>NZ_OZ034910.1:0-1550695 GCF_964030625.1 Wolbachia endosymbiont (group B) of Melanargia galathea
ATCAAGCAGAGGCAGGTCTTTACTTGGACCACGAGCTACTGGAACGTACTCTGTCTGGATATGCAGAAGGAAGAGAAGTGGCAAAAAGGCTAATTGAGCTCTTTAGTAGTTTAGGAAGGGTAATTAATGCTGATTTTCATGAGCTAAAAAACGTTACAGGAATGAATGATGGAGCAATAGCAAATATCTTTTGTCTGAAAGAGATTTTTGATAGGATATTGAAAGGTAAGTTAAAAAAGCTGTCGATTCTTGATAATAGAGAAGAGCTATTAAAATACTTTAAAGCAGCAATAGGGCAGTCACGAAAGGAAAGCTTACGAGTGGTATACTTAGATCGAAGTGGTCATTTAATATATGAGTATATTCAAGATTGTGGAACTATAGACAGAGTACCTCTATATGTGAGGGAAATAATAAAACAGGGATTACTGATTGATGCAGCATCTGTTGCAATTTCACATAATCATCCAAGTGGAGATATAGAACCATCAAAAGAGGATGAGGATAACACACTTACATTAGCTGCAACCTGCGAAAATGTAGGAATGAAATTGATAGACCATATAATCGTAACACAGAAGAGCCACTTTAGTTTTTATGATAGTGGTTTATTGTAATCTGTAGACCGGAAGGAAAGTTCTCCAACTTTCCTTCTTTTTTTCACTTCATAAATTAAAAAATTCAATATAAGCTTGAACAGCTAAAATTAGTAATGAAAGGTGGAATTAGGCAAAAAAATAAAGGAACTTAGGTTATACTGTGGCTTGACACAAACTGAATTAGGAAAAAGAATAGGTGTTTCATATAGACAGATACAAAGGTACGAAAATGGTTCAAATTGTATTTTAGCCAGTAGACTGTATGACTTAGCAAAAGCCCTATCGATTAATGTTGCTGATTTTTTTACTGATATGCACGCCGACTCACATGAAAGTTACGATGAAGAAATACTAAAACTAGTCAAAGGATATAACGAAATTAAGAGCAAAAGGTTACGTAGTGTAGTTTATATATTGGTAAAATCTTTTTCTCAAAGTGATAATACATAGCTAATATTACCTGATATGTAAAATGACCATACAACATCCTATCGATAAGCAAATAGCTGAAAGAATAAGAAAAAGAAGGCTAATATGTGGTTTTAGCCAAAGGGACTTAGGAAAAAAGCTTGGAATTTCATTTCAGCATATACAAGGATATGAAACTGGAGAGATAAGGCTTGTAGTTGATAGATTGTACAATTTGGCAGAAGCTTTGTACGTTGATATGTCATATTTTTTTACCAAAGCCTCTGAAGACTTGCATGATAAGGCCTTCCGTAGCGATGTGGGCAGCGAAGAAATATCAAGATTAGTAAGAGAATATAGAAAAATTAAAGATGAAACATTGCGTGATATTGTGCATTTAGTGATAAAGGCTATTGCTAACAAATAGTACAAATTTTAAAGTTCAGGTATTTTTTATAATATAAAACACTTCTACAAGCAATACTAATTAAAGTAAATTATTTATGGTAAATTGGATTAAGTTTTAAAAACCACTTTACTTTGTAATAGTTAACCATTTATTTCTGATATACAAGTAGCTATGTGAAACATAGCCACTTGTCTCCAATCAAGAACGTCCTACGGATGTCGTTTTGTTGTCTTTTAATTTATTCACCCAAGAAAAGGTCTCACTACTTTTAGAATTTTGGTCACCCCACCTTCCACACCTAGTAAAACTGCCTCTTTCTACTGCTTCTTTAATAGACATTCCACCAAATAAACACCCCTGTCCTATGATTTCTCCTATTTTTTGCAACTCATTCCACATTTCTTCATCTTCTACCTCAATTTGTACTTGATGATAGTCTTCTGTGTCATGATATACCATTAAATTTAGTTCTCCTAGGCTAGTGCAAAGTGTTACTGTAAAAGCGCTGTTATCGGATATATCCATGTAATTTCTTTTGCCGTCCTTCCCAGTTTTTACTTCAACTTCACCGTCACCTATTTTTATAATATTGCCACCGAGATTTAAATCTCCTTTGCTTAGACCCAAATTTTTTGCACCTTCTACAACTTTTGCAACATCAACTATGCAGCTATGCGAAAATTCCATATAGAAGGTCTTATTATCGATTTCTACATTTTCAACAGTTCCTTCTATAGTAGCGTTCTCTCCAACTTCCCTGAGTTTTTTGAGCCTACTATATATTTGTGGCTCAATTTCTTTTTGCACTTTTTCAGTTATGTTCTTATCAACTTGTACATTAAAATCTGCTCCATTTAAGGCTAACTTTCTGATTATATCCTCTTGTTTATTTCCTTTGAATTCATCACGATACATCTTAAACATTGTAACGTTAGCAAAGCTAAAGCCATCCTCATTGGCAGCATTTATTCTTATTCCTAAATCCAAAACTTCATCGACAATTTTACTTAATTTGTCTATATTTTCAGCTGCAATAGCTTTTTCCAATAATTCATTTAGTTTCATATTTTCATATTCACTTAGCCTTATCTTGCATAAAGCTGATCGAAATGGATTGAGCTCCTCAGGATATGTTAAGATAGGCAATTTACTGATCTTTTTATTTGCTGTTGGAGCAGCTTTTATAAAATTAGGTAATAACCCTTCTTTTGCTATTCGCTCTACTGCTTTTAACATTTTACTAGACAATTTTTTACCATTTATTTTTTTCATTGTAACCCTCACTTAATCTTATTAACTATATCGTGATAAGTATTATTTAATTGTTAATATTATACGACTTATTGATTTATTCTATATTATAATAACAAGTTTTACGGGTACTTACACTAGAAAAACACATCTTGTAAAAATTATTTCAGTTTCAACAAAAATGGGCTATTGTGATTGTAAAGTTGAAAGAAATGGATCTCCTGTCTTACTCCACTGAAAAGTTGAAGAAGCATTGTCAGCTACTTGATAATGAAGAAAAAATAATTCTATATGAGCAGCTTCTAGATAAGGCTAAAGATATACTTGAAAATTCAAGAGATAATGTTTCTGAACTGAAAAAGATCAGTAAAGCTGCTGTGGCAATAGAGGAAACTACCGATAAAGAGTTGTTAGAAAAGTTTAATGATGATCACCCGCTAAGAGAAGTGGATATTTTAATCTACTCTCCTCAAGGAAATACTGAATATCTATTCAGTATAGATAACTCATCAGAGCTTTATGATTTAAAAGAAGATAAAGGAAAAGCTCTTTATAATGCTGTAAAATCAAATGATGTTGAGCTTGTAAAAAAGCTGCTAATGATCCTTCTACCTCAAGAAGTAGGTAATTTTGATGTAGAATACTTGGAAGAATTAAAAATATTGCTGTCAGGAATTCACAAAGAATTACAATTATCACAAGATATGAAAAATTATCTTGAGAAGACGATAAAGTTCTATAGTTTTTTATGTAGTAATTTTAGCTTATTAGTTGCAAATCCCACTGATGTAAAAGCCATGATTGATCTATTTGCTGCTCAACCAAATGTTGATTACCAAATAGATAAGCTTCTACTTTCTTTTATTGTGAGAGATGTAGAGGAAGAAAAGCTAAGTTCTAAAATCAGTCACATGATAGAACTTCTTGAGCAGCATGAAAGATTTGCTGAGCTTGAATATAAGGTTAGAAGGTTAAGATCAGAGTTTGCAAGTGGTAAAAGCAGATATTCGGCTGAAGTAATACGAAATAGCATTGCAGAACGAGAAAAAGAGATGAGGGAAATTGAGAAAAAACATATAAGGCCAAGCAATTTAATTAACGAGAGACAGAAATTGTTAAAGCAATTACTTTGCTAATTTTTTTCCACTTCATAAAATTTGTTGTAAATTGAGTAGTTAAAATTAGTAATGGAATTAGGCAAAAAAATAAAGGAACTTAGGTTATACTGTGGTTTAACACAAACTGAGTTAGGAAAAAGAATAGGTGTTTCATATAGACAGATACAAAGGTACGAAAATAGTTCAAATTGCATTTTAGCTAGTAGATTATACGACTTAGCAAAAGCTCTATCGATTGATATTGCTGACTTTTTTACTGATGTGCATGCCAGCTCACATGAAGCTTACGATGAAGAGGTGTTAAAGCTAGTCAAAGGATATAACGAAATTAAGAGCAAAAGGTTGCGTAGTGTAGTTTATACGTTAGTCAAATCTTTTTCTCAAGGTTACAATGAGAGTTAGTATTGCTTTGATATATAAGTTAAGATATTAACAAATGATTGTGCAAGCTGAACAACATCCTATCGATAAACAAATAGGTGAAAGAATAAGGAAAAGAAGGCTAATGTGTGGTTTTAGTCAAAGAGACTTAGGAAAAAAGCTTGAAATTTCATTTCAGCATGTACAAGGATATGAAAGCGGAGAGATTAGGCTTGTAGTTGATAGATTGTATAATTTGGCAGAAGTTTTGTCTGTTGATATGTCATATTTTTTTACCAAAGCCTCTGAAGACTTACATGATAAGGCCTTTCGTAGCAATGTAGGTAGCGAAGAAATATCACGATTAGTAAGAGAATATAGAAAAATTCAAGATGAAACTTTGCGTGACATTGTTCATTTAGTGATTAAAGCTCTTGTGAATAAATAATATGGACTGACATATGCATTAGAAACTAGTAGATGATGTATATAAATATGAGAAATGTGTACTCAAGAAATATAAGTAGAAAACAATTCTTGAGAGTAATAGAAAAAATAAGACCAGGAAAATTTATGAAGTATTTTGTGGGGTATCTCCAAAGTCGATATTATTGAACCCAAGGATTTTTCAGGGTATACATTACTATTTTTAAATATGGGATAAAAAGAATGAAGAAAAACCAAGTTTGCTGAAACAAGTCTTCAAAAAAATTAGTTGGCGAGAGCAATAGTCAGAAACAAGTTTCAAATGTTCAAAGTGTTAAAAATGCAGATAATGCTGAAGAAAAGCTCTATTATGCTGGTAAAAAATCTCAGATTTATATTGCAGTAGATACAGAAGACATGCAATTTATGTGACAACAGCAGAAGCAACTAGTGCTGTAAAATATGTCTATGGTCTGATCTAAATTGCTATATGGGAAAAATATTTTTAATTTTGAAAAAAAAGTCATGACAAATTAAAAATATTATTATACCTTAAGTAATATTTATACTAAAATTAAGTTTAGTTTTTGTAAAATTTCAAAAGGGAAGTTCTTATGAGTAAGAATAATGATTTAATGGTTGCTGCAGCTGAAGGCAATCTTAGTAAAATTATAGAGCTTATAAATCAGGGAGCTGATGTTAATGCTAAAGATAGAGGTCTTGCCCCTCTGCATTTTGCTGCTACATATGGCCAATTAAATGCAGTAGAAAAGCTGATAGAGGAGGGAGCTGATGTTAATGTTAAGGATGCTTTGAATTTGACTCCTCTCTTTTATGCTATTAACTATTACAAGGACAAATTAAATTTAATAGAAAAGCTAATAAAGAAGGGAGCTGATGTTAATGCTAAAAGTAATATTAGACGTACTCCTCTGCACGAAGCTGCTAGAAAAGGTTGCTTAGATATAGTAAAAACTCTTATAGAGAATGGGGCTGATGTTAATGCTCAAAGTAGTATTGGGAATACTCCTCTGTACGAAGCTGCTAAAGAAGGTTACTTAGATATAGTAAAAAATCTTATAGAGAATGGGGCTGATGTTAATGCTAAAGCGAAGAATGGCAAGAAACCGCTAGATATTGCTATTGATGGCAAACGTAATGATGTTGTGGAACATCTAAAGCAAGTACAATTAGATTTAAATAAGGGGTTGTTGAATGCTGTGTTAGCAAACAATATCAATAAAGTTGAAAACAGCATCACACGAGGTTTAATAAAGCATTTCATTAAAAAAGGTGTTGATGTTAACGCGAAGGACAATGAGGGAAAGAGTTCTTCCCCTTTTGTTTCTTTAAACATGACAAGTATAGTAAAAAGTTTTATAGAAGAAAGAAGTTCTGATATTGATGATATATGTAATGGTGGAACTCCTTTACACGCTGCTGCTTACTCAGGTAAGATACGTATAGTAAAACGTCTCATAGAAGAAGGAGCTAACATTAACGCTAAAGGTCTTAAGGGATTGACTCCTCTGCATACTGCTGTTTGCTCAGGTAGATTAAATATAGTAACGTATCTCGTAGAGAAAGGGGCTAACATTGACGCTAAAGCTGATGATGGAGTTACTACTTTGTTTGTGGCTGCTCTAATGGGAAAATTGTCTGTAATGAGATATCTCATAAGAAAAGGAGTTGATATCAATGCTAAAGATGAGCTTGGTAACTCTACTTTTAAATATTTTCTTTTTTTGAGTGAATTAGGTGTAGTGAAATGTTTAGTGGAAGAAGGGGGTGCTAATCTAAAAACTGATTGTCCTGAATATACTCCTTTACACGATTCTGCTCTTAAAGGAGATTTAAATGCAGTAAAACATCTAGTAGAAAAAGGAGCCAATGTTAATGCTAATATTAATGACCTGGGTAACACGCCTCTCCATTATGCTGCTTTTAAAGGGAGCCTAGATGTAGTAAAATATCTCATAGAAAAAGGGGCTGATGTTAATGGTCAATGTGCTTATGGTAAATGCAGTTCTTTGGACTATGCTTCTCAGGCAAGCAATATAGATGTAGTAAAGTATCTCATCGAGAAAGGGGCTATTGTTAATAGTGAATGTTATCTTGGACCTTCTTTACATAGTGCTATTCTAGGGGGCAGCCTAGATATAGTAAAGCATCTCACAGAAAAAGGGGCTGATGTTAGTGCCAAAGACAAAAATGGATATAGCCCCTTGCATAGGGCTGCTGATAAGGGGAAATTGGATATAGTAAAGTATCTTATAGAGAGAAGGGCTGATATCAATGCCGAAGATAATGATAGGTATACCCCCTTGCATAGAGCTGCTAGTAAGGGCAAATTAGACATAGTAAAGTATCTTGTAGAAAAAGGCGCTAATATTAGTGTCGGGAATAATGATGAATATACCCCTCTATGTAATGCTGCTCTTGAAGATAGCTTAGATAGAGTAAAGTCTCTTATAGCTAAAGGCGCTGACGTTAATGCTAAGCGTGATGGTAGTAGCGCTCCTTTACACTATGCTGCTTTTCGTAGTAATTTGGATATAGTAAAGTATCTTGTAGAAAAAGGGGCTGATGTTAATGCTAGCAATGATGGTGGGTACACTGCCTTGAATTACGCTGCTTTTCGGGGCGATTTATATATGGTGGAATACCTTATAGAAAAAAAAGCTGATATTAGTCCTACGTATGATGATGAACATGATAATTTGCACACAGCTATTATACTTGGTGACTTAGATGAAGTAAAACGTTTAATAGAGAAAGGTGCTAACGTTAATGCTAAAGATAATAATGGATCTACTCCCTTACATGTAGCTGTTTATTCGTTTCCTTGGAATATGTCAATTACTTTGGGTATGGTAGAGTATCTCATAGAAAAAGGGGCCAATGTTAATGCTAAAGATAATAATGAATCTACCCCTCTGCACGATGCTGTTAACCGGGCTAGCTTGGATATAATAAAGTTTCTTATACAAAAAAACGCTAATGTTAATGCTAAAGATAATAATGGATGTACTCCCTTGTATAGTGCTGCCTATCGCGGCACCCTAGATGTAGTAAAGTATCTCATAGAAAAAGGAGCTGATGTTAGTATTAAAGATAATGATGGACATACTCTCTTACACGGTGCTGCTCATAGTGATGTACTAGATTTAGTACAGTACCTTATAGAAAAAAAACAATTTGATGTTAATGCTCAAGATAATTATCGCAAAGTACCATTACATTACGCTGCTGAAAATAATCTTGATTCAAAAGTAGTTGAATTCCTTCTGAGCAAGGGCGTCTCGGTTGACGTTAAGGATAATAGTGAGTGGACACCTCTACACTATTCCGCTAAGAATGATAGATTGAGCGTATCTAGATTACTCATAGAGAAGAGCGCTAATGTTAATTCTAAAAACAACCAGGGTTTTACACCTTTGCATATAGCTGCTCGAGAGGGTAGTTCAGCTGTGGCTAAAGTTCTTGTAGATACTCCAGATATCGATATCTATGCTAAATCTAATAATGACGGCAACATGCCAATACATGTTGCTGCTGAAAATGGCAAGTTAGAGATAGTGAAAATCTTTGTGGATAAAAAGCCTGATATTGCTAATGCTAAAAATAATTATGGCAATACAGTCTTACATGTAGCTGCTAATAACTGTCACTTGAACGTAGTAAAGTACCTCGTAGATGAGAAAGGAGCTAATGTTAATGCTAAAAATGACAAAGGTAGAACGCCCTTGGATCTTGCTAAGAGACAAGAAAGTGAGGATTGTAAAAGTGTTATAGACTTTCTACAAGCAAAGAGCGCTAGTCGTAGACGTCGTGATGTTCAGCATTCACTTAGTTACCCTACTAAAGTTAAAAGCCCAACAAGCCATTTATCTAATTCTCTAAGTTCAAGAGATGCCCTACTTGTTGGCAACTCTTATAACGTTAAGATTGAAAAAACCCCGCAATTGGCTTATGGCTATAATAGTCAAAATAATGCATTAGCTCTTCATCCATCACAGGTTGACCTTAATAGTACAATATCACTACTGGATGTGATTGTAAGAAAATTTACTGGGCAAAAATATATTTCTACTAAAGTTGAAGGTCCTTCTGAACAGCAAATATTAGGTTATACATTAAGTATTAATCATGCATTTGAGAAAGCGGTGAAATACGCGGCAAGAGAGAGTCGTATACCAATACGCTTGTTGGATATTGATTTTTTAGAGGTGTACAAAGGAATTTATACTAAGGTTGCTAGCAATAAACTTAATGAGGTACCTGAGTTTTTAAGTTTGTATATAGAGAAAGCTTGCACTGGTGAGCAAGTAGCTAAATTAAATTCAAAAAAATGTAATCAATTTATGGTTGTCTTTAATAACAGGTTAAACATAGATTATTATAAGGATGCAGATGATACATTGCCAAGTTCTAGTCATACAGAACAGCAAAGAAGTTTTAACTTGCAGAGTAATAAGCCTAACAACTATCTGGAAGATGTTTCTGTTAATTCAACTCAAGTTAGGAAACTTATGTAAGGCAGGCAGCAATATAAAAAATTTAAGCTAGCTTTATTTTGAAGCCTACTGACTTCTTATGCGGAATAATCAGTAGGCTATTTTTTCTAACTCCAATTGATTTCTCCTGTGTAAGGAATAATAATTGTTATTTCGTCAATTGAGCTAGTACCAGCTGCTTTGAGCTTCCAATCGCTATCAAGCTTAATAGAAGATTTGTCTATATTGATCTTGTACGACTTTGGATCCCAATTACAGCTATTTACTGTTATTTTCATATTAGGAGCCTGTGGTGTAGGAAAAACATAAATGCTATCTCCAATTTCTGGGTTCTTAACATAAGTAGGAAAGATCTCAGCAGATGGTTTAAATGTTAATTCATCGTATTTTTGCTTAAATTTCTCCCAGGCATCAGGATAAGCTACACTGAGATTTAAAAGCAACATTTCAGATATGCATTTGAGTGTAGAAAGGTTCTGTACATCTTGTCTGAATCCTTTTCCTCCATCAAATGCTGTATAATCAACATGTATTATCACATCAGAGATAGTACTAACATTAAACCTATTAGTTCCTTGAGGAAGATTTAATTCCCAATCAGAAACCGCTCCTGTACCTTCAAAAGGCAAATAACGTTCATCGTTAAAGTTAAGTTCAAATAATCCACTATCTTGATCTCCTTTTGATATCGCTATTTGCTGGTTCGGTTTAAAATCTGTTCTTAGGACATTACTGTCTGGTTGATTAATACCTTTTTCCCCTAACAAGAACTTTATTGCATCAATATCATCTTTAAGTACTACCTTATTACTTGTTTGCTGCAAGCTGGCATGAATATTTTCATAAGGACCAACTACTGCAGGAACAGTAATTCTTATGTTCTTTATCTTACGACAATAATGACCAGGAAAGTCTAGATCAAACAATTTTTCTGTAAAACTAAACTTACAACTGCCTTTATTTTTGAGTTCATGAAGTGCCAAAGGATCCATTTGTTTTAAAGAAATTACTTTAGTGATTTCAAGAGCTCTTTTATTATCATTGTTATAGTTCTTTATCATTTCTTCAAGTTGAAACTTTAAGTTGTTTCCAGCAAGCAGTCCTTCTTTCATACTATTCCAAGAGTTAGCTGTGATATATGACTTATTATTGTTAAGTTCATATTGATAAGCTTTTTCTGCTTGCACAGCAACTTCCAATGCCATTTTATAAGCTTGAAAGTACACACGTGCTATCTGTCCCCTCATCCAATTATACAACTCCCGATTAGTAAACTTACTTCTAAAGAACTCTTCTTTTTCCTTAATTTGTTCTATTGATTTTTTATGGGCTTTAAGATCTTGTATAGCATTATCTTGATAAATTTTATTTGCTTCTATTTGATAGTTAATCTGCTCTGTATCGTAAGAAGCCATAGCCTTTTGCAACTCCCAATCTTCAGCACGTCTTCTGTAGTTCTCCGTAGTATAAGCTATTTGTGCTTTTTCATTTAAAATCATTGCTGCTGATTCAGCTATATTTGCTCCTACTTCGATAGCATTACCTGGTTGAAAAGCTCCTACGGCAAGACCGTAGACTGTAGGTATCAAGTGTGCAACAGCAGCAACTCCTCTGGTAACCGCAACCCCTGTTCTTACATCAATCGCTGTGCTAGAGAGTGCTATTGCTTCTTTTTCGCCAGCTGACAAATCATTGATAATTAGTCTTTCATAGTGTGATTGACGATTCTTAGCATTTAGTAGACTTTCATTCAGTCCATCTTTCTCCTTTTTTAAAGCTTCTATAATTTTTTCTTTAATTGATGTAATGAGATTAGCCATTATTCCTTCTTGTTTGTTGTAAAGGACAGCTAGTGTCTCAGTATCTTTTTTCTCAAGTGCACTTAATAACTCGTTACCAAATTGAATTACAGTTTCCACTATTGATTTAGCATAAGAAATCATGTAACTAAATCGGTAATGTGGTATAGACTGATCAGGTATTTTGATATTATTACCACTACTAGTTTCAGCAACTCTTTGATTGGGATCTATTGGTGAGTCAAACAAAGGTAATACTGAACTTTTTCCAGTCCTATCTAAACAATGTCTTATTTTATAAAGCTCGTCTTCAATTCTATTCCATAAGTCGATAAACTCTTTATTTGGAGGCGTGCAGAAATAATCATCATATTTTGTAATATTAATAATTTCATTAATGGATCGTCTTTTATAAGGTATTTGTATATTTTGAGCACTAGCTGGTAATTTTGCTTCCATTTGAGCTATACTTAAGCCTTTTAATTCTTTAAAGCTTTTAGCAATAGTTTCATGTTTACCATTTTTAATGGGTTTAGGTCCAAGTAAATCCCAAGCTCTAATATATATCATAGTAGCTTGATTTAATCCTTCCCATGATCCTTTAGCAAAGAGCATATTCCCCCAGTCAATTAGATTGTCTACATAAGAAATTATGATGTACTTTTTAAATGATTCTATATTTTGCTTTGCAATAATATATGGATCATATGGATCTATTTCTAACTCCGTTTTTGTCTGAGAGTCTTTTAAATAATCTATAATGTTTTTCCCTTGAATAAAAGGTAAAAACTGCCACGGCTGTTCGGTGTTATTAGGATCTAGAATATATTGATACCACTTCTGTGCTATAGAAAAATCTTGTTCTTGATTTAAATGCCAAGCAATCAGTGTTGGTATGTGATAGAATATTTCCCACAGGTAAATACCATAAGCACCATTAAAATCTAGAGTATTGCCTGGTGGATGACTCACTTTTGCGGTTGGCTCAAATCTGTTAAATTTAAGTTGTTCAAACTTTTGTGAATCTAAAGTTAAAACCCTCTTAGGATTACCTAAATAAGCTTTTTTACGTAATTCACGGACATTACCAGTAATATTTAATCTCACAAATGTAAATGAGACATCTTCTATTGGCATCTTTGGAGCCGGACTGTTATATTTACATTCTAATTTCTTTTGATCAATAATTTCATAGGTTGATTTTTCACTAATTCTACTCAAGTCATATGCCTTATTGGTAAACAATAGAAATGACTCATGGACGTTTTCACCTTTAAGATTTCCTTCAATAATGAACCATCCTGGTTTGTTCATTACTTGCTGAGCTAGAGAGATTTTAAAATCCCCAAGCAGTTTTGTTTCACCTGGAATAAAATTATTTTCATTATCACTATCAATTTGATTGGTAGCATTACTTTTAAAAATATTTTTGGTCAATCTCAGAAAAAGTTGATCTTTTTTATCCTTATCTATAGCACAGGAGTAGCGCTCTCCTTCTAAAGAAAAATCAGCAAATTTCCCATTCCTATTTTCGACAGTTAGATCCTCATCTAGGGTAAATAAATTGAAAGTTTTACCCTCTCTCATTTCACCCATTAAAATTATAATACGTCCCTCTTCTCGTTCTTTCTCTCTTAGATAAAAAGCTGCCACTTTTTTCCAGTGTAATTTATTTTTTTCCTCAGCTTTATCTATATCTATCTTAATACTACTTGCTAACTCATGTGGTGCTGACCAACTGCCACTTGGTTTCTGAAAGATATAATTGATTGTTGCATAAATTTTATCAGATAAATCATCTTGCTTGCCCTTTTCACTTTCTTTCTTCGTAACTTGTTGTAACCAAAAAATAAATAGTCTATTGAATGCATAAATTGGCGTTACAGTTTCTGCTGGAATTGCTGACTCAATTTTTTCCCAGGCAGTCCAATAGACAAATTTTTCGTTATCTTTATCGAAGACTGCTGTGCGGTAGTAATAGTTGTATGGCTGGGCAATTGTCCGTCCTATAATATACAGAGTATCTTTTTTTGCTCCAAAAATTTTATCCTCTACTTCTTCAAAATAACTATCTACTATTTTTAAAGTTGAAACTCCTTCGAAATCTTCAAAATACTTGAGGTATCCATTGCTTACTGCTTCATCTGTAATATTTCCTTGCATTAAGGTGTTTTGTAGTGTTTTATATTCTGGGCTTATTATCTTCTGTAAAGTAGGATTTAAATAATTTTCAGGATATAAGTTTATCTTACTGATTGCTTCCCATTCTCGATAACTCGATAGCCATTTCCATTTCTCCTCATTTAGCTCTTTATCAATAGTGACATCTTTTTCTAAGCCCATTATAGAGCGGTGAATATATAGTTGCACACTGTTTAGTGCTGCTTTTAAAGGTGATATCTTTGAGCAATCACTCATTTCAACATCTATCAATAAATGCGAATATAATTCTCGCATATCTTTAATCTTGAGTATGTGTACTAAATATCTTGCTAGAATATCACGTTTTTGCTCGGCTAAATATTTTTTCACTCTTTCTTTAACTTCGTCATTTCCTGATAATTCTAAGTTACCTAGAGTATCATTATATTTTCTCCAATCACTTTCATCCTTTACTTTTAAATTATATAAATCTCTTAATTCTAATAAAGCTACGTCATTAATTCCAGATTCGGTTACTACATCCATAACAAGCTTAATTTTTGTTAAAGATTCTATAGAGTTTTTTTCTTTAGTGAAATTTTCTTTAAATATTTCTATCTCCTTTATCTTTTTCAGCGTATTCCTGTTCCAGTTAGTGAGTGATTCTATCTTCTCTATAACTTCACTTTCTTTATAGTCTGTTCCACGTAACCAATCTGTATACTTTGAAAAGGTAATATCGTTATTAGAAAATTGATCTGTTAGAACCTTATAGCTTACGATAGTTTTAATCTGTTCTAATGACCAATTTGAAACTATCCCATAAAAGTCACCATGTTTTGTAATATTATTGACGTCTTCTGCTGATAATTTTAAGGCTTTAAATATAGCAATATTTTGTAGGAGTGGTTTTACTGGTACCTTAGATCCTTTATACTTTTTAGTAAATTCATAAATAGCATTGAATAGATCTGTTTGTACTTCTACATATTGAGATATTATGTTATAAAGAAGTTCTTCTCTTGAAAGCTCTGATGATTGAGATTGCCTTTCTATTTCTTCCTCTATTTTACTTACTTGTTCTTGAAAAGAAATAGGAGGATTGAGCAGATCATTTAGTTGTGCAATAGTGATTGAGTACTTTTTCAACCAGTCGTTTAATTCAATTACGTGTTCTATATTTGTAAAATTTAGTTCAGTAATTTGTAATTGTGATAAAAATTTAATAAGCTCCAATATTGGTATGCCTACTACTTTTGCTAATGAAACTTGCTTATATATTCTTAAAAACCTCAAGTTTCCGGAAGATTTAGACTTATCTTTAGTATCATTATAATTAACTAAATAGGATAACTCATTACCATCAACTTTTAAAATATCTTGTAATGTGCTGCTGATTTTGACATTAGCATCTATTATGTCCTGAAACTGTTGATAGTCTTTTTTTAACAGCTCTCGAAATTCTTCGGGAACTTTATTAGTAACAAAAAAATCAACTGAGGAATAACAAAGTTCGGATATTTTGTTCAAAGGTTGTTTTAATTTATTTTGCAGATTCTTAACTGCCGCTATTAACTTTATAGTATCAGCATTAATTTCATTTTTATCGATAATTAATAAAATTTGGCCTAACTCAGTAAATGACCAATCAAGTTGTACTGCCAGACGAATAAAACGGTGTAAAAATCCCAACGCATTATTATCAATATTATTGATAGTTTTATCTTTAATTGTTAGTTTTGCCGAATCAGCAAGTTTTTTAATTTTGTTATAACTATCAAGCAATAACTCTAATTCATCATAACTTATATTAGCTTTAGCAATAAATAAATCAACTTTTGCTAGTCCTTCTAAATTATCAACTCCATATACTTCTTTTAAATGAGATTCTGTTTTCTCTGTAGAAATGATTATTTGATAAGTTTCTGGTGAAAGATGTAAGGATTCTGCAGTTGTGTCAGCATCTTTTATTAGTATTTTGTACATCTCTGCTAAACTTATGTCATGCTCCTTAAGATAAGCACGTATACCAATTAAGGGAAAGTTAGCTGGTAAATTAAATGGATACTTAGCTGTTGCTAATTTTTGTAGTATGTTTCCTTTTGATTCTTTTTTGAGCTTCTCCTCCATTATCTGATTAGCAACTTCCAGATATAGTTTTTCCTTATTAGTATTATCACAGTCTAATTTAATATTCTCCAAATCAGGACGTCGTGAATTCAGTGTGTTGGGTTTAATGTATTTTTCAACAGTTTCCATAAGCTTAACGAAATAAGCTGCTGGGCTTAAAACTGACTGGCAGTCATCGCATTCAGAATAAACATTTTCTGTTCCAAATGTATTTTCAACTATTTTTGTCATATTGTTCTCCTTACAAATTTTGTATAATTTTTTTACACTGAGCTGCTGTATCATGGTCAATATTGCAGACACGTAATGCTCGGTAGTTCATGCCCGCAACTTTTAACCCCGCTTTTATTCGTTGCCTGAGCTCCAATAAATCCTTTATTTGAACTTCCCCGTACCGTACAATATGGTCACCATATGCAATTGATACTACTCTCTCTCCATTTTGTAGTTTCTTTATCGCTTCTTCGACTTGAATTAAATATTCTTCGTTATACATTTCACTTCTCATTCAACCATTGGCTTTGCCTTACTTTTTTAGGCTTTTTGCTTTCCATTTTTCCACTCAAACTATTCCATTTACTCTCTGGCCAACGATCGATTCCAAGCGCAATAGATGCTGCTCTCGCATAAATTCGGCAATCTAGTACTTCATTTCTTTCTCTTACCTTTTGCCACTCTTGTTTGGTGTATCCTTTTACTACTTTGCTGACTAATTGCTCTGCTGTTAGCTGCTTAAAATACTCAGGTGCATACTCGGGAAAATGACAATACCCTGCTGGCACTTCTTCTTTTTCCCCGTTTTTTAAAACATTAAGTAGCTGAAAAAGCTCTGATTTTAATATCGATACTCCCACTGGCCAGAGCTTTATTCCTCTTTTCAGCTTTTGACCACCAACTGTTATATCTACTCTGCTTGGACTGCTAAGTGGTACTAGAGCTTTATTTACACCTTTGACTGCCATTACTCTTCCACAGCCTTGATGACCTCTTATCCAATTGTATACTTCTTGCGTTGCATATCCAGCATCTACTGCCATCATACTTATCATATATTCAAGCCCATTTTCACCGATAAAATGATGATTTAACAGCTCTGAAAGCTTTTTCCATACTTCTCCACTTCCTGTATCTCCTTCAAATACTCGGTAGTCTATTGACCAATTTTCTCTGCCTTTTCCCCAGGCTACAACTTCTACTTCCAAGCGATCTTTTTGAACATCTACTCCTGCTGTGAGAACTACTTCGCCTTTTGGTACTGTGCCAATCTGAAAAAATTCTCTCCTGTTAAATAATTGCTTCCAGTCCGGTACTTCTCCTTTATCTACCCAGGTTTCTCCAAGCGTGGTATTTATCCAAACTTTCAGTAATTGTTCACTTTCCTTTGCATGGAGAAAGTCCTCTACTGCTTGTTGCCAACTATACCAGCCAACTGGACTATAAAGACTTGAAAGATGAAATCCTTTTTTCTCACCTTCTTTTGCCTCTGTAGCTCTCCATTCTCCACGTTCTAGCATCTCTGTCTTTTGATGATTTTCTATTTTGCCGCTACATTCAGTGCAGACATAATGTGCTGTTCTTGAGTCGTTATTTTCCCATTTTATTTGTGACCATTTTAGAACTTGATAGTAATTACAATGCGGACATGGTACAAAAAAATATCTCTTATCTGTTGCTTCAAACTCCTTCTCAATTCTGCTTATTCCATGAATCGTTGGTGTTGATACTAAAAAAATCTTTCGACGTGCAAATGTATTAGTTCGAGCAATACTGAGCAGTACTGGATCACCTTCTCCTCCTGAATCTCCTGGATAGGCATCTATTTCATCAAGAAAGAGATATTTTACTGGCATGGATCTAAGTCCTACACTGCTGTTTGCTCCGGTTATTACTACTATTCCACCTGGAAATTCCTTACTTTGTACAGTATTGCCTGAATCTCTTGATCTTGGGTCTTTTACTTTACTTTTTAAACATGGTGTACTTTCAATCAGTGGCGCAAATCTTCCTTTTGACCAACGCTTTCCCATTTCAACTGTTGGCTGTACTACTAGCATTGGTCCTGGTGTTTGATCGATGATATAGCCAATCCAATTGTTGCCAGCTTCTGTTCCTCCAATCTGCGCTCCCTTCATAAATACTACTTTTTCTGCTGGTGAGGACGGAGAAAGTGAATCCATGATTTCTTTTAAATAAGGAGTTCTTTCCGTTCTCCACTTTCCTGGCTCTGATGCTGCAGTTGGTGCTAGAACTCGATACTCATTCGCCCACTCTGATACTTTAAGCTGGGGATCTGGCTTTAATCCTGAACAAAAACTGGCACTGTAGATCATTATGCTCCACTCAAACAACTGTTGTGTAAACTTTCTACTTCAACACTATCAATTTCTGATCTGACACTTTCTGTGCCTCTTTGCCCTTCTAATTCCATAAACATCTTTTTCTGAAATTCCTTTTCTATATATCTTTTGCTCATCTCACTTATCATTATTGCTATAACAAGAGCAAATATCCCTGTTATTGTTGCAAAAATGATTGCACTGCTTATTGTTGCTGCTGTTAAACCTATATATGCTGCCATTACTACTGCGCTAACTGTAATACAGATGCAGATAATATTATTATGTTTTTTCATCCTTTTATCTGCTATTTCTCTCTGTGCTATATATTTATTATGAAGGGTTGGAAAATTAACAACGGTATCTCTGCAGAGCAATGACCCATTTTTTTCAGTAAATAAAACTTTAAGTAACTCCAAATTATTTGATTTGATTGCTAAGTGCAAAACAGGTGTATAATTTGCTCCTTTTTTCAGTAGTAATTTTACTACATGTAAATGTCCTTTTTCTGCAGCAAGGTAAATCGGTGATAGACCTTTATTATTTACAATATCAATATCGATTTCTTCCTTTAAAATAGATTCTACAATCTCAATTTCTCCTCTTTGTGCAGCTAAATGGAGTAGACTATTCTTTTCAGAACCGTATTTATTACTCATCAAAGCCTTCTTTATCTCAGGTTTAGCGTAATCAAATGGTGTCTTGCCGCTATCGTCTTTTACCAGAGGGTCTATATCTTCTCGCGTTAGTAAAACTTCTATTGTTTTCAGTCTTTCAGCATAATGTAGTGGTGTTTTATTTTCGTAGTCCTGCAAATTGACTTGAGCATTAGGCTCCTTTATTAAGCATTTGAGGATATCAAGACATAAGTCTCTTTCATCGTAATTAGTATTACTTACAGCTATATGAACAGGTGATAATTTCATCGAGTTTTGTCCTACACGTGCGCTATTTACATCTGCTCCTAGCTCCAGTAATAACTTTACTATCTCCAATTTTTTGTTGTTAACTGCATAGTGCATCGGTGTCTGATTTCGTGCATCAAAAACCTCGATTTCAGCTTTTCCTTCTCTTATCAAAATCTTTACAACTTCTGCATGTCCTATTCCTGCCGCTAGATGTAATGGAGTATGATGCAAAGCATTTCGTACATTAACGTCAATACCTTTTCTGATCAAATATCTCACTGCATTAATTTCACCTATCATTGCAGCTAAATGAAGTAAACTATCTTGTTCTGACCCGTATTTGTTATTAATTAGCGCTTGTAATATCTCTGCTTTTTTCCCTTCTTTGGCGTAATCAAGAGATGTTTTACCATCATTATCTTCTACAAAAGGATTGATATTCTTTTTTGTGAGTAGCAGATCTACCATGCTTAATTCGTCAAACTCTATAGCGCAATGTAGTGGTGTCTTTCCATTTAATCCTCTAACATTAACATCTAATCCAGGTTGATTGATGAGACACTTTATTAACTCTAAACTTAAGTTATCAGTCATTTTATATTCAAAATCTTTTTATATTTGAAATTTAGTGTTAGATAATTCTTCGAGTGAGTTTGTAATCTCTTCAGTTAGCGCCATATGAATCTTTTCAGTGTCACTCAGTGATGCAAGCAGCGCTGAAACTCTATTTGGAATATTAAGCAAATTATTACGAACAACTCTAGCGACGTTAAATGCTTCAGTTTTTACCTCTTCAATTGACACAAATTTGCCTACTTCAGCTTTCACTTTAGCTTCCAAAAGTTTACCACGCTCGGTTTCATTTTTTATTCGCGTTTTTAGCAATATCGTTGAAAGTGTTTCTCCGCGCTCTTTTCTCCTCAGTGGTTGACTTGGATCTCTTATTGCTGCTACCGCTTCATTTGCTTGTTCTCGGTCAATAAGTCCATCTTCCAGCTCAACTATTCCTTTTTTTACTAAAGAACAGACATATTGCCTCGAAAACCCTTTTTCCCTTGCCCATTCTGCTTGCGTAATTCTCACTTTTTTTCTCCTTTTTAGCACTGCTCAGCTATAATTTCGTAAGTAGTTAACATTTGAAATATGTCTAACGCTAAAGAAGGCCCGAGGTTGGGACCACTAAACCCGCCATTATGGCTGAAAGGACCCACTTTTTATGATATTTTTAATACACTAAAATCTTTACTAAAATTCATAACATAGAACATTAAAGCTAAAGAATCTGCTTCATTATCATCTGTTGGACAAAAACCCTTTTCCTGTACTGCCTCAATGACATCAGCTTTACTTGCATTGCCTTTGCCTGTTATAAAGCGTTTGATAGTTTTCACAGATACACCTTTGTATGGCACATGATGTTCTTCACACCAAGCAGAAAGGTGTGCTAAAAACCCTCCATAGATATGTGCAGCATCAGTTCCCAAGTGTCTTCTCACTTCTTCAAAGTACACAACTTCAATACCTGGAAATTTATACTTAAGTGCATTAAGCCAATTACGAAAATTTAAAAACTGCATTCCACCACCACTAAACCTGCTAACATGAAAACTCTTACTTCCACTTTGTACTATTCCATCATGTAAAATAGTCCAGCCAGTTTGTTTACCAAGATCTAGGGTGAGCATTTACTTTCAGTTGTTGTGTACATATATATACAAGATTCGAAAAAATTATGTCCAAAAAATCTTTGAAATTTAACAACTAACATGAAAACTCTTTTACAGCCAGTTTGTTTGCTAAGCCTTTCAATTGTTGGTTACATATATATACAAGATTGGAAAAATTTTCGTCCAAAAAATCTTCAATTTTTGAAAAATTTTTCTCGAATTTGAAAACCTTACTTATCCCAAACATGATTTTTCTACTTTTAGAGGTTTTCTTATTATTCTAATCTTATATTTTATATGTTTTTATATATGTGTATATTTTTATATATGTATTATATATATATATTATATATAAGGGCTTTAGGAAGCTAGAATCCTCCATATTGGCGGACTTCAGATATGCCGTTCCTAGGAACGGTTTTAGGAACGCATGGTGAAAATCCTCCATACAGGATAATTCTAGATTCCTGATTCCTAATTCCTGATTTAGGAAGCCAGTAATTAGGAACGGAACTTAAGATCATAGAGAGCACATTTTTCCCTCTTAAAAATTGGTGATATTGAATTTCAAAATATGAAATTCTTATATATTTTTAATATAACTTTAGGAAGCCTGAGCTACCCATTCTTTGAAATCCATTCAAAATAGGTTCCAAAAACCTGAATTGTATTATTTTAAATTGCACCGGTATTATTCTCAAAAAAAAATAACAGAATATCAATAGATTAAAAATCGCATCAGTATTATTTATTTTTGCTCCTGTCCTACATAACAGCATTAATAACTCTCATCCTTAAAAGCATCAATTTGTTTTTAAGGAAAGTTATGAAATTACAAAACTACCATATAGTTATTAAAAATGTAAAATATCAAGCTTATAGACTGAAACTTGCTAAGTGCTTTATTAATGAAGCTCACGAAGATCTTGAGCAAGAACTCTTCTGTGAAATTTGGCCATGTCTTGATCAGTATAATGAAGATAAAAGTAGCTTTAACACTTTTGTAGCAAGACTAACTGAAAACAAAGCTATTAACTTGCTAAAGAAACAGCGATGTGCAAAACGCGATATCAATAACTATATTAGTATCGATGTAACAGAGCTACTTGAGAGTGAAATAACAAAACGCATTGATGTAGACTATATGATCTCGGTTTTACCAAAGGAATGGCAAAATATATGTGAGCAACTTAAGTTTTTCAACTTACATGAAGTTGCCAAAATGAACAACGTTTCAAGAACCACTTTAAACAATATTATCAAGAAGATACGTGCCAAACTTTCTCCTATTTACTACGAAGGCAAAAAGAAAAATTGAACAAAATTTTTGCCTTTCTTGTATATATACATTGCAGCATGGATAAATAATGATTCTTAAAATTTTGAATAATAATGAAAGATTGCAAACAATATCAAGTGTAAAGATGGTCATCTTTGGTCCTTATGGTATTGGTAAAACAAGTCTACTAAAGACTATAGATGAACCAACACTTTGCCTTGATTTTGAAGCAGGGCTTCTTGCCGTTCAAGACTGGCAAGGAGATTCAATTAGTCTTCGCACTTGGAATGAAGCTAGAGATATTGCTTGTCTTATAGGGGGGTCTAATCCTGCGCTGAAGTCTGATCAAGCATATAGCCAAAGACACCATGAACATGTATCTGGTAAGTACAAAGATCTTTTCTCTGAGTTTTCTAAATACCGATGCATCTTTGTAGATAGTATAACCGTTGCTTCACGTTTATGTCTATTATGGGCAAAAATGCAACCTGAAGCTTTTTCTGAGAGATCGGGAAAGCAGGATATGAGAGCTGCGTATGGATTACTTGCTCAAGAAATGATGGCTTGGCTCAATCAATTTCAACACATCAGAGACAAAGACATCATCATAGTTGGCACTTTAGGTCAATATCTCGATGACTGCAATCGTCCAACTTGGCTACCTCAATGCGAAGGAACTAAAACTGCCAGTGAAATTCCTGGGATAGTTGACGAAGTAATCAGTATGGTTGGAATCAAGAAAGATGATGGAACGGAGAAGCGCTCTTTTGTTTGCCACACTTTAAACCCTTGGGGATACCCAGCTAAAGACCGCAGTGGACGCCTGAGTATGGTTGAAGAACCGCATTTAGGCAAGCTGCTTACAAAGATTAAAAGCAAGTTTTAAAATTTAAACATGGAGAGTGATATATGTTACAAAACCTATTAACTGATTTTAACACTGTAAAACCGCAAAGTAGACTGATACCAAAAGGTACAATAGTAAAGGTAAAAATGACAATCAAGCCTGGAGGTTATGAGCATTGGTTTACTAAAAGCCCCACTACCGGTAGCATTTATTTAAATACAGAATTTACCGTTATTGAAGGTCTATATGAAAAGCACAAGATTTACCAAATAATTGGTATTAAAAGTAATAAAGCAGAAGATACTTGGGGAGAAATGGGTCGCTCTATGCTTCGCAGTATCTTGGAATCAGCACGTGACATTCATCCACATGATAACTCAGAAGGTGCAATCCTTGCTCGTAAGCTAAATTCAGTTGCAGAATTAAATGGGTTAGAGTTCACAGTAAAGGTAGGTGTTATAACTGATGAATATGGAGAAAAGAACAAAATTGCTTCGGTAGAATACCGCAAAAATTATGAAATTGACAGAGTACCATTTTGAAGTACGACGAGGAAAAGCTTTGGTCTGCTGTCGTTACTAGAGGTATTCAGGACGCAGTAGGAAAAAACCCAAAGCTAAGAGAAGAAGCAATTAATTGGCTGAATTCAAAATCTTTTGAAACTGTTTGTGAGCTAGCTAATCTCAACTTTACACGTATGAAAAGTATGTATGGGAATTTTATGTCTAAAAAGCAAAAAGAGTTAAAGATGTTATTGATTGATAATATCAAGGAGTGTGTTTCTTACCTACTTCCAAATGGTGAGTTTTACCGAGAAAAAACTTATATCGGAAACTTAAATGGAAATACAATTACAGTTAAAATAGTAGGTAAGGAAGCTGGTGATTGGCGTAATTTTACTGAAGGAACTGGTGGTGATATTATTGATCTTTGGATTTTAATTAAGGGTGATATATATTCTGCTAGAAAGTGGCTCAATAAAAAATCAAAGAGTGGAGAAAAAAAAGGGGGGAAAAGAGAAGAAAAAATATTTTCTGTAAAGCAGTACTTAAGTGATCAATCACCAATACCAGAAGACATAATAGCTCCACGAATTCTCACTCCAGGTGGTCTTTTAGTCATTGGTGGTACTCCAAAGGTTGGCAAAAGTTATTTTCTTCTCTCTTTGCTTGCACATCTTGCAGCAGGAGTGTCGTTTCTTAAGATGAAGTCAGCAAGGCCACTAAAAATAGTCTATCTGCAAAATGAGATGGAGTACAATTATATCAGGGAACGCATACAACAAATCATAACTAATCAAAGACTGCCAAATCTAGCAGAAGAAAACTTGATTATTACTACAAAGATGAGATTAATTTTAAATGATGAAGGTATAGAGAAAATAAAAGATATTATAAAAGAAAAGTTTGATATCAAAATGATAGACCTTATCGTTTTGGATTCTCTTGACTATGAAAATATATTTTCTGGCCTGCAAAGCAGAATAGAAAAATTACGTTCTATAATTAATCCTATGGCTGGAATAATTATTACACGTCATACCAGAAAAGTATCCACAGCTACACTCGCAAAAAGTCCTTTTCAAGCTTTAATTGGTGCTAATGCTTTAAGAAGTTTTTATACATCTGGTATGGTAATGTTTCAACCAAATAAACGTGCAAATATCTTGCAAGTAGTATATGAGCTAAGAAACGGTAAATCAATACCAGCAAAATTCATTAGCAGAGTGAATGGGCGTTGGCAGAACTCTAAAATTATAGCTACGGCTTAATTTATCCACAAAAACCGACACTATGCTAGAGCTAAAAACTCAGCTTTTGCAAAACATCAGATCTTGTCTTTTTCATCTTTTACCAAGAGGGACATTTCGTGGTGATAAGTTTTATGTAGGTGATGTACAGGGTAACAAGGGCAAAAGTACTGTAATAGAGTTAACAGGCGAAAGAGCCGGATTATGGAAAGATTTTGCAACGGGAGAAGGTGGTGACATTATTGATCTTTGGGCAACGGTACACGGGAAGAATGCGAGAATAGAGTTTCCTGAAGTAATGCTCTCAATAAGTGAATGGCTTGGAAAAACCAACTTCAAAGAACAGAGAAATTTAGAACAGTACTTAACTTGTAGTTGGAACTACTACGATGAAAATAACCAATTGATTGTAATAGTCTATCGTTATGATCCTCCTTTAGAGAAAAAACAGTTTAAACCATTTGATGTTAAAAAACAAAGATTCAAAGAGCCAGAGATAAGACCTCTCTATAATATTCTAGGTATTTTAAAGTCCGATAAGGTTATTCTGGTTGAAGGAGAAAAATGCGCAGAAGCACTTATAGAGAAAGGAATAACTGCAACAACAGCAATGTTTGGAGCAAATGCTACCCTTGATAAAACAGATTGGACTCCGCTAAAAGGTAAACATATTATCATTTGGCCGGACAATGATGAAGCAGGTAATAAATATGCCAAAAACGCTGAAAAGAAGCTTTTAGAACTTGGTGTTGCATCACTTGCTACGCTTAAGATTCCACCGAATAAACCAAGGAGTTGGGATGCTGCTGATTGTCTGTTAGAGGGAATAAATGTTTCGGAATTTATTGAAAAAAACTCAAGAAAAATAATTATTAAACCACCACTTGATATTTTCAGCTGGAGTGTAGAGCGTTTTGTAGGTCCAGTACCAAAGCAAAGATTCTTGGTTGAAGGATTATTTCCTTTGGGTGTAACCTCCATTTTGGCTGCAATGGGAGATACAGGCAAAGGTATGCTTCTTCTTGACCTAGCCCTCAAGGTTGCAAGTAGCATAGACCAGGTGTGTGGATTTGGCCCACCTGTTACTGAACATGGGTCTGTGGTGGTATTTTCTGCAGAAGATGATACAAATGAAATACATCGTCGCTTAGAACGACTTGATCCAAAATGTGAGAGATTAAAATATAAAGATAGGCTATTTATTGTACCATTGCCAAATATAGGAGGATCATTTACCATACTTAAGAATGTTCGCGGTAAAGTTGTAGAGATATCTCCAGAATTTGAGTTGGTAATGAAGCAGCTGAGCAGAATAAAGGATTTAAAGCTCATTATATTTGATCCCCTTGCTTCTTTCATTCATGCAGATTTAAATGCTGACCCAGCAGTAGGGGATTATCTCATGTGTTTATTATCTGATTTAGCATGTAGCACTGGAGCTTCAATAATTACTGCACATCATATGAGAAAGCTGAAGGGAGAAAAGCCTATATCAACAGTAGAGCAAGCACGAGATGCTATTCGAGGTACTTCTGCTCTCGTAAATGGAGTCAGGTGTTCTTTTGCTTTTTGGCCTGTTGAAGATATGACTAAACCAATGATTTTTAGGTCAATTGGAAAAATCCCAAGACAAAATGCACTATTTTATGGAGCTGTTGTTAAGGCAAATGGCCTGGCTGATCGTACTGTACGTACATACTGTAATTGCTATTGAATGATGGAGAGACATACTCCATTATTTTAGCACGAAGTAACAAATTCAATGAATTAGTTCTTCAAGAATAATTTAAACTTTTACAGTAGGAGTAGTCTCATGAAACATTATAGCGGGTTAGATGTCTCACTCAAAGAAACTTTTATTAGTATCATTGATGAGAAAGGAAAAATTGTTAAAGAAGGGGTTGTTGCAAGTGAAAGCAGTGCAATAGCTGAGTTTCTGCTTGGTCAAAACAAAAAATACGAGTCCATAGGAATAGAAAGCGGGCAATTATCAATATCGATGTGCAAAGAGTTGAGGAATCTTGGATTACCAGTAACTTGTGTAGATGCAAGGCATATGGCAGCAGCATTATCTGCGAGAATCAATAAGAATGATAAAAATGATGCAAGAGGCATAGCACAAATGATGAGAGTTGGGCTATTTAAGGAGGTATTAGTAAAATCAGACGAAGCTTGTCAGGTTAAAATAATACTTGGAAGCAGAAGACAATTAATACGTTGCAGAGAGCAAATTGCGGGAACAATAAGGGGATTACTGAAAATATACGGGATAAAAGTTAATCAACGTCTTAGTTCTGCAAACTTTGCTTTAAAAGTGCAAGAAATGGTTAATAATCTAGATGAAATTAGCCAAACCTCAATTGAATCATTAGTACATAGTTTAGAAATAATAGAAGAATCAATAAGAAAACTTGATAAAATGCTCTCAGAACAAAGCAAAAAAGATGAGGATTGTAAATTATTAACTACTGTTCCAGGAGTTGGTATTATAGTAGCAATGACATATAAAGCTGCAATAGATGATCTGCATAGGTTTGAAACATCTTATACAGTTGGAGCCTATATGGGATTAAGTCCAAGACAGTACGCTTCTGGTGAGATTGATCGACACGGAAGTATATCAAAAATGGGACCAGTGGACTGTAGGAATATGTTATATGAAGCCGCGCAGGTCTTACTGGTAAAATGTAAAAGGATATTTAAATTAAGAAGCTGGGGATTGAAGCTTAAAAAGAAAAAGGGCATGAAAAAAGCAATTGTTGCAGTAGCAAGAAAATTAGCCGTGATTATGCATAAGATGCTAATCGATAGAAAAGAGTTTTGCTATCAATAAACACTAAAGAAGTATAAAACAATAATTTTACTGAAAGTAAAGATAGCAATGCCGATGGAAGGGATAAGCAAGAGGATAAGTTGAAGCATAGACTTCGTGGCGTACATGTTGCCGTCCACTTCCGCCTAACAAGTATAGTGCGGCTTGGCTACAATATGAATTAGCCATATTAGACCGCGGAGAGAACAATGGAAGCATGCTACTTTTAACTTATGTAAAATCATTAAGACTATAGAGGAAAAGAATGATACCTTAGTTTTTATAAGCTTAATGAATATGTGGATAAATACTTTAAGTTTGTGTGGACGTATTTATCCACATATTCATTGGCTACATAGTTTAAAAGAGATTAATTGGAAATTAGTGTTGATGTTTTTATTGCCAATAAAACCTCTTTTGATTGAATAAGATAATACAATAATAAATAAAAGGTTGTATTAGAGCTGAATTTTACATCAAAAAATATTTTTCATGATACAAAAAATTATTGTTGACTTTTATGCAATTAGAGAACTTATCTGAGAAATGAAGAAACAGGGCTATTAGAAGACATCACTGAACAATTAAAAGCTCAAAATATTAGCGATAAAGATCTAAAAATATATCTTATTGACTCAATTGCGCGAGCTGCTAGTTCAGGACATCCATTTACTCATACAGGAAGTGCAGGCATACATAAACAACGACATAGATTGCTTGAAGTTTTTCATAGTATGGGAAGGGATAGACTAGAGCGTATAGTTCAAGAGCTTTTACAAGCAAAGCAAATAGTTAAAGGAATGGCTAATGGTTCAAAAGAAGATAAATGGCTTGATGTAAAAACAGGACCATTTGCACGTGGAGTTGGAAAATTTACTCATGGAGCTGAAAATTTTTAAAATCAGGAAATTCTATTTTTTTATAGTCAAAGTAAAAGGGTTAATACGATAACCATATGATGATCTTTGCCAACCAAGGGTTTGTATTACATCATCACGTTCAATACTTAATCCTAATTTCTCAGCAAGTGTAGATTTGATTGTTCTTTGCATTTTATTTAATGGCTTTCTGATTTGTTGTTCTAAATCTGCTTCTAAACTAAGTCCCAAGAGTTTTTCTAACTGGTTAATATTGAGAAGTTTATGTTTTTCAGGTGGTAATTCTTTCTCACAGTCATGTAAAAATTGCTTGAACAATATTCGAAAAATATTAAGACATGATACAGCTTTTTTATTTATAACTTCAACACTATTAACATATACCATACCTTTAACTACCTGTAACTCCAGAAGCTTTGTTGGCACAATTGGTTCAACACGTTTAAGCGAAATATATGAAGCTGGTAAAACTTGCAAAGAAGTATTTTCTACTACCTCTGGTACTCCTTTTTTAGCTGCCTCTTGGAATATCTCAGTTACAGTCTTAAGCTGACAAAACAGTTTCACCATTGGCACTACATATAGGCTCAATAATAGATTCGGTATATCTTTTTTTAGAGTGATGAGAACTGTAGGGTGGACTCTAAGTTTATCTATAGTTAAAAATATCGCATCAGTACAAAAATCAAGGATTATTAGATTTACAATACGACCTTGATTACAAATATAATAAACTCCTTTTTCCACTTTTTCCCACATAAGTCTTGAATCATTCAACTTTGTTTCAAACCAGTCTATGATTTTCTCTATATTTAAGTATATGGATAAGAGATGAAATCTCTGTTTTTTATAAGTATTAGGCAAAATATGACGAGAACAGTTTTCACAAATAGCGTCATCACATGCTTCATCAAAGTCTGGATCGATAAAAATCTCATTGCTACAACTTGGATCAATTACATTTGGCCAATCAAGATGATCTTCTTCACGAGAGCAAACAATATAGTACCTTTCTTGCATTTTTATCAATCCAAGATCAAATAAGTATCTTGCTGCTTTAATGTGATTTTGACTTGGATTAACCCAAGAACTATTTGAACTTAAAAGATCAGCAATTTGCTCGTGAAAGGATTTTAAGACCATAAGATTGTTCCATATGTTTCTTCAGGTCCTCTCTTTCTTTTTTATTGAGTGGATGCTCTGAATAATAAACTTCCCCACTTGATTTGAAAGAAAATGTTACCTTTTTATTTTGGAACATTACTTTAGCTGATTGAATAGATTGTAGTATGTTGCCAATAGCTGGCTTTAAAATATGTAACTCTGGTGCAATAGGATCATACGGTTTTACACTTAAAGTAAGATATGTATTACTATTTTTAAAATAATCTGACTTAAAATTTAACTCAAATATACAAATGTCAGAGTCAGAACCATCTATACATGCTTGAAGAAATTTGTGCACTTGTAGTGGAAAGTTCTTATCTTGTATATTTACAAAAGTACATTCGCAGTCAAAATACCCACTTACAATGCTATTTGCTATTTCCACAGCCTTGTTAGCATTTTTAGCACAGAGATTAACCTGAGTGCCATCAAGAGAGAAATCTAAAATCATCCACTCAGGTTTATGACCATGAACAACTTTGTTTGAATTAAGCAGTAAATCCATGTCACTTCCTCGACGTACAAACATATATATTCGATCTTGATGATGGAAAAAACCCTGCAACTGGTCATCATCCTTAAGTATCTGCTCTACAGCTTTTTGTGACATAAATGTCTTGAATGAAGTATTTATTTGTCTTGGTGATTTCTGTAGAGCAAATGATACGAAGCCTTTCTTTTGCACTTTATCAAAGTGATAGACAGATTTTAGAAGTTCACAATTTATGTGAAATAGTAAAAACAATAAGGATCTTTTATCATACTTGGTATTATTTTTTATCAGATACGATCTCATTAACTCTTGAGTGAGGGCAAATCTTGCTACCTCACTGACTGTAGCTTCAAGTTTTGTACGATCAAAGTGGCTAATGAGATAATAGTCAAAAAGAGAGTCAGAGTAACTGGTAAGTATCTTACGTTTTTGTTGAGTCGATCTATCGTCATAATCTCCGTCCTGAAAAAGTTGCCCATTTAAATGATTTTTAAAGCAATGCTGAAAAATGATACTCAATTGTCTACCAGAAAGAGAATCAAGCCATAGTTTACGTAATTCTAAATCTTGAAAGCGATCTAGCAAGAGATTAACGGGAACCTCTAAATCACTCTCCCAGAATTCATAACTTGGATGAACATTCATGATACTTTAAATAAGCCATATCATACATAATATGATAATTCAAGTAAAGATTTTTTGGACATAATTTTTTCAAATCTTGTATATTTAATTAAGGAGAATTTGTGTGAACTAGATAGCTTTCTTAAATAAGGTGTGCATTGGTTTAGTTTAATAGAAGTCTCCTAACCTTATAAAAAAACTCACAGGAAGAAAAACATGCAAAAAGGGGAATTAACTATTAATTGTCGTTATGAGCCTCACAGATTGGCTGGTACATATTTGGCAGATGCTTATGAACAATTATTGAAATATAAAATAAAGGAGGTGAAAGAAAATGACAACAGTAAGCTTGTATGCAAGAGTTTCATCAAGACAACAGGCACAGGAGAATACGATAGAGAGTCAGATTGTAGAATTGGAGCGTCGCATTAGTAGCGATGGACATGAATTATTAGATGAGCATAGGTTTGTTGATAATGGTTACAGTGGATCAAACTTAGAACGTCCTGGCTTAGAGAGTTTACGTGATAGAGTAGCAGAAGGTAAGATTGATAAGATATACATTCATTCACCTGATCGGCTATCACGTAAATTTTCATATCAAATGATCTTACTCGAAGAGTTTAAAAAGGCTGGATCTGAAATAGTATTTTTGAATCATAAGTTTGATGATAATCCTGATTCCCATTTATTTCTACAGATTCAGGGAGCAATAGCAGAGTATGAACGTGCAAAGATTATGGAACGAAACCGTAGAGGTAAACTTCATGCGGCCAAAGCTGGGTGTGTAAGTGTGATGGGTAGGGCGCCTTACGGTTATCGCTACATAGCAAAACATGTAGGTGAAGGAAATGCTCAATTCGAGGTTGATGAAGAAGAGGCAAATATAGTGCGTAAAATATTTAGTCGGGTTGGCCAAGAAAGAGTAAGTATAGGAGAAGTTGTACATGAACTGAATAAGATACCGGTAATAACACGAACAGGAAAAAGGTATTGGAAAAGGAGCACTATTTGGAACATGTTAAAAAATCCTGCTTATATAGGACAAGCAGCTTATGGTAAAACTAGGACATGCTCAAAACCACAAGTAAAAAAATCAAAAAAAGGAACTTGTGGTAAACTTAAAAGTGGTCGCTTTAATAGTGATAAAGAGAATTGGACTTATATTCCAGTACCAAAAATAATCAATGAGCATTTATTTGATTCAGTGCAGGCACAACTAACTGAAAATAGGCAAAGAGCAAGAGTACGACAAAGAAGAGAAACATATTTATTGCAAGGTTTAATGGTATGTCAACGTTGTCAATATACTTATTGTGGTACAAACCACGTTCATAAAAAGTCGACATATTATTACTATCGTTGCTCTGGTACAAACTCTAGCAAATTCAATGGCAATAAAATCTGCGATAATAAATCAATACGCACTGATATATTAGATGGAGTTATATGGGAAGAAGTCAAGAGTATCTTGAAAGAGCCAGATAGGATTGCAAATGAATATCAACGTAGATTATCAGAGAACAAAAAACCTTTACATAATCAAACACGTGAAAAGCAAGAAAGTAAGTTAAGATTAAGTATCAAAAAATTTATTGATAGCTATGCTAAAGGGTTTATAAGCCAAGAAGAATTTGAACCAAGAATCACAACAATGAAACAGCATTTGAAAGAAATTGAAGAAGAGAAAGAAAGAACGCTTGATCAAAAAAAACTACAACAAGAATTGAGCCTTGTTACAGATAGCTTGAAAAACTTTTCCTCAAGTGTTGAATCAAAGCTTGATCAAGTGGATTGGCAGACTAAACAAAATATTATTAGAATGTTAATTCATCAAATTGAAATCAACCACAATCACTTGTATATAGTATTTCGCATAAAAAGTCTTGCAAATTTTGATCAAAATAGCCATAATAGAATTATGCAATGTTGTACTAGCAGTCAAGCCAACGTTTAGTATCGGAAATAAGCTCAAGTCTATTTCATTGATTATCGGAGATTCTGCTTCAATAGGTAATTTTGATTTTATGTTTAAAAGCTTTGAACGGACATTATCGAGCACTTCTTTATTATTATACTCTGTTCTAAATTCGATTATCATGTGAGCACCATCATTAGTTGCAAAAGCTCTCAATTCTTTTACACCTTCGATGGATCTTAGTTCATTTTCTATAGGAAGCACTAATAGCTTTTCACTATCCTCGACAGAAATACCAGGAAACCCGACAAATACACTAATTATAGGAATCTGTATATCAGGATTGCTTTCTCTTGGCATCTTTATATAAGTGTATGAGCCGAAGGTAAAAATCACGATAAGCAATAATATTACTGTTCTATTCCTCTCTACAAGTAAGCTTTTCATGCCAAACATTATACGTATTTATATCATATTATAGCTAAGATAAATTATATATTAATTAATCCTCATATAGCTTTATGTAAATGATTAAAATTTTTACAGTTTTGCAAGCGTAAGAAAATTTCTATATAATATGACTTTAGTATGGTATTTGAGGGATTATTGTGGTAGCAGTTTTAAGTGTGATAGAAGGCAAGAATAAAGCGATCGTATCTGGGTTGGTTGGTGTTTCATCAACTTTAGTATTTTTAACAATGATTCACATTGCTGCAAAGATAGCCATTATAGTTACTGCTGCTGCAGTTACTTACGCATTACTTTCATTGCTTAATAAAGCAAGACCTAAGTCTGTTAAAACTGATGATATGTCAGAAGATGAAGGGTATAGCAGTGTTGATGAAGGTGAAGAAAAAGATACCGTAAAAGAACCAAAAAGAACTGAAACTGAGCTAGAAGAAGAATTAAAAAATAAAAGAGCAGAAGAAGAAATGAAAAATGGACTACCTAAACATATGGATTTCAAAGGTAATTCACTTTCTAAAAGTGCTGATACTACAGATAGTCATTTCGTTTCTAGTGCTACAAATATTGTTATGGAACCTTTACCTAAACACATGGATGCACTTGGTAATCCACTTCCTGAGCAGCCACCGAGCAACCTTACCAATATAGGGCTTGGATCATCTAAAAGTACGCAGAAACTATCTGCTGCAGACTTGCTATTACAGTATGGGAATGTAAATAATGATGTGAGGAAAGTGCTAGAATGGCCAATTACCTCAAAGGAGTTTAATGGGTTAGGGTTTAACAGGTAGTTGCTATATCAAACTCTCCATCTTATATTGAGGATCAGATGCAATGCCATACACTCTATTTGGCGGAGCAATTTTGTTCTCTATACCAAAAACTATACCTTCAATTATTGCTGTGAGTACTTTTTCAAGGTTACAATCTGCTCCAGGAACACGGTGCTCTAGGCGGCATCTTTTGGAATCGTTGCCAAAATAGGGAATTCTTATCGCAGCAGTTCTGTTATTCACTCCCCAACTAATCGTAGTTGGAGTATGAATATCTGGGTACTGAAATCTTAAATATGAATCATCATTTGGAGCAAAAAACAACATATGTTTTTTCATCATTGCACATAATCCACCTATGCTGTGAATCAGGTGGTCACTATATTTTTGCTTATTGCCATAAAATAAGTTATTATTATTTGAATCCATGAGGCTAACATGTACATTTAGTGCGCTGCCTGCTCTATCCAAATAAGGTTTTGCTTTAAAAGAAACATTACCATCGAACTCTTGTGCTGTTCCAATCAGTAATTTTTTTACTAACTCAAAATGCATAATTAAATTATCAGGACTCGTATAACAATCACTTTTTATCTCGTATTGGTTTAAAGAACTCTCTTTCTCACAAAAAAATCCAAGAGAAGCTATTTTATTTTTGATGCTATTCAGAAATAAATATTCTTTTTTTATTCCCTCAGTGTAAAACTCCAGTTCAATACCGAATACAGTATTATGACTCAAATTACTTAATATAATCACAAATTTACTTCAATAAATTTATACTAAATCAGCTATATTTATACAAGTACTTTACTTATTTATCAGTAAATTTAATATCTTATTTATACATAATATATTACTATTTTTTAATAACATACTTCTAATCCTCGGTACAAGCGACATTTACAAATTGATTGTTTTTATTTCAAAAAAATGATCAATTTTAGTGCTTTTATACTCTTTACAACTCGTCAAAAAATCCTCATAATTTTAGATATGTATTAAGTAGTTTAGCTTTTTATCTTACAGTAAGCTATTGATTATCTTGCATCTTTCTGATTATTGTTCTTTCTTGGTGTGGTATATGAACTTAACTAACCCTAAGGTTTTTACTATGTTTTTTGATCAGATTATTACAGTAACGGACCACAATGTTACTTGGGAAAAAATCCAAAATTATCTCCATAATCTCTATGGAGAAGCAACATATAACAGCTGGCTGAGTTCACTAAGATTTATCAGCAACAGAAATGGAGAAGTTTTGTTGTCTGTACCAACAAGATTTATAAAGGAGTGGATTACAGTTCACTACATGGAAAAAATATTGTCATTATGGCAAAGCGAAGATCAAAGTGTATGTTCTATTGATATTCAATTAATTGAAGAAAGAAATTCAAATTCTAATACGATACTAAAAAATAGAGAGGAAAATAATCATAATCTTGGTTCACCACTAGATACCAGATTCACTTTTGATAATTTTGTGGTAGGAAAGTCAAATGAGTTAGCATTTACAGCGGCAAAGCGTGTAGCGGAATCTATAGATCCAATATCAGGAAGCAACCCTTTATTTCTATATGGTGGAGTGGGACTTGGTAAAACACATTTAATGCATGCTATAGCTTGGGACATAGTTAATTCTCCGTCAGCAAAAAGAAAAGTGGTATATTTATCAGCAGAGAAATTTATGTATCAATATATTACGGCGCTGCGGAGCAAAGATATTATGTTATTTAAAGAGCAATTTAGATCAGTAGATGTATTGATGGTAGATGATGTGCAATTTATCAGTGGTAAAGATAGTACACAAGAAGAATTTTTTCACACTTTCAATGCATTGATAGACCAAAATAAACAATTGGTTATATCAGCTGATAGGTCTCCTAGTGATCTTGATGGAGTAGAAGAAAGAATAAAATCACGACTTGGTTGGGGATTAGTTGCAGATATTAATGAAACAACTTTTGAATTAAGACTTGGTATATTGCAGGCGAAAGTGGAACGAATGAATATGTATGTTCCAAAGGATGTCCTAGAATTTTTGGCAAGGAATATAAAATCCAATATAAGAGAACTAGAAGGAGCATTAAATAAGGTTGCTCATACCTCTTTAATTGGAAGAAGCATGACAGTAGAATCAGCTAGTGAGACCCTAATTGATCTTCTTAGGTCAAATCATAGGTCAATCACAATAGAAGAAATACAGAAAAAAATAGCTGAATTTTTCAATATAAAGATTGCAGATATGCAATCTAATAGAAGGCTCCGCAGTCTTGCGAGGCCGAGACAAATAGCTATGTATTTCGCAAAGAAGTTTACGCAAAAAAGTTTACCAGATATTGGAAGAAATTTTGGTGGTAGAGATCATGCTACTGTTATACACGCAGTCAAACAAGTGGAAAATTTCATAAGAACTGACCCAAAATTTGCTGATGAAATCAATCGATTAAAAAAGATGTTTAAGTAGCACTTTATTAATGACAACCAGGCTGTTTTCATTTTTTTGATCAAATATCTTTTTCAAGTAGATTAAGTAAATCAAAGATCATTATTAGTATAAGCTAAGAGAAAATAGCTAGTCGATTGCTTAAAAAGTATATAAAATCACAATTTAAGTAGGAAATATGGCAATTAGACTTATTCCAGATAATCTTGATATAAGATTTAGTAAATATAGAAATTTGACAGCACTTGTTAGCGTTATTCTTATCATTTTTTCAATGCTTACTTTTATGCTGCGTGGAATGAATTTGGGTATAGACTTTACAGGTGGAATTTTGATAGAGATAAAATCTTCAAGCAAGGATGATGCTATTCTCGGTATATTAAAAGAGAGTGGATTTACGATACAGAGTTCAAAAGCTGGTGATAACTTAGTTGTGCGGTTTAAAGATGAGGGAGATGAAGATAAAATTAAAAAGGTTAAAAGTATATTAGAAAGCAAATTAGGTAATTTAGTAACTTATCGTAAAATAGATTATGTTGGTCCACAAATAGGCTCAACGCAGATATTTGAAGGGATATCAGCCATGTTAATTGCAATTATTGGAATATTTTTTTATGTTTGGCTTAGATTTAGCTGGCAGTGTGGACTTGGTGGAATAATGGCACTAATCCATGATGTGATTTTAACTCTTGGCTTTATCAGCTTAACGAGTATTGAGTTTAATATTTCATCAGTTGCAGCTCTACTTACCGTGATTGGCTATTCAATCAATAATTCAGTGGTTATATACGATCGGATTCGAGAGTATAAAAAAAATAGAAAAGATGTAGAAATGGATGAAATAGTTGATGCTAGCATTAATTCTACACTATTTCGTACTATGTTAACTTCAGGTACTACTCTTCTTGCTGCTCTTCCTTTAGTGCTGATTTGTACAGGTGTGGTCAGAGACTTCTGCTTAATCATTTCTTTTGGCATTGCAATCGGCACCTGTTCCGCAATATTTATCTCTGCTCCTATATTGACCTGCAGAGCGTTGATAAGTAGAGTATAGAACGTTTAACTACGATATAATATTAGCTTATTATCCCTAATAGTGAAATGAAAATATCTCAAAAAGCTCATACCAAGTAATGAATGGGACATAGAGTGAGTATTAACACTAGCGTGTACATCATTAATTAAAAAATTTCCTATTTTAACTTGAGGGATGTGAACAACACCAGCTTTTATTTGACCTTTTGCAGTTTCATATATTTTAAAGTCTTGAATGTTTTGTAAGTTAATACCAGCATGTAACGCATCTTTTTGCGATAGAACAATATCAGTTGCTCCGGTATCAAGCAAAAACGTTATATTACGATCATTGACTTGAGCTTGAATATAAAAGTGTCCATCGTATGACTTTGTAAATTCAATACTTCCGCCATTTTGAACCCTTCCTTTGTACGGTAGAAAAGTGCTCAGAAACCTATTGCTTAGTTTATCCCCTTGTGAATCAATAAACATTGCAGTAATGACTATTATCAGTAGCCAAATAACTAGATTTTTTGCTGCATTCATATTATTAAAATTTGAAGCCATAAGAGTAAATTTTTAAGATTAGCGTTAAAAGCTATTATTAAAAATAAGTAAATTTTATTGTTTTAGTACAATATTTAATATATACTTTAAGGAGGTATGTTCGATTTAATTTCATGTCAGAAGCAAAAAATTTAATTTTAGCAACAATTCTTTCTATATTGATTATAGTATTATGGCATATTATTTATGATAATTTTCTTAACACGAGCCAAAGCCAACCATCGATTGAAAATATTGAACATATCGAATCTTCTAACGACCTTGCTCCTATGATATACCAAAATCGTTCTGAAATTATTAATTCTACTAGAGAACAGAGAGTTAATTTAACCAATAACATGCTTGAAGGATCAATTTCTCTGAAAGGTGCAAGGTTTGATGACTTAATCTTAACTAACTACCACTTAGAACCGAGTTCTTCTTCTCCACAAGTGGTGTTACTGTCACCTGCAGAATCAAAAGATGTATATTTCGCAGAATTTGGGTGGCTCGATCCGAATGAAAAGATTAAAGTTCCAGATTCTAAAACAGTATGGCAAGCAGATAAACTCAATCAAAAAGAGGTCAATTTATTTTGGGATAATGAAAATGGCATTTTATTTAGAATGAAAATTAGCCTTGACGATAACTACATGTTTAAAGTTGAGCAAATTATTGAAAACAATACAAAAGATAATGTAGTTTTGGTTCCCTATGGTAAAATCAATCGTAAACGTGATAATATTAACGAATCCTATTGGATATCACATGAAGGAGTACTAGGTGCATTTAACAATAAACTAGAGGAGTGGACATATAAGGATATTTCCAAGAAACGTTTAATAAAGGCCAGCACAAGTGAAAAAAGTTGGTTTGGTTTTGCTGATAAATATTGGTTTACAGCTATCATACCTGAAAAATCTGATCAAATAAATGTAAGTATTAAGCATACGAATGTTAATAACATTGATAAGTTTCAAGTAGATTTTGTTAAACCTTACAAACACATACTCCCTGGTGCAAGTGTTTCTACTCTGAACTACTTTTTTGCTGGGGCAAAGAAATTGAATTTACTTGATTCTTATAAAGACACTCTCAATATACCTTTGTTTGATAAGGCTGTAGATTTTGGTGTTCTTTATTTTATAACCAAGCCGGTGTTTTTACTGCTTGAATATTTTAACTTTGTTTTGAAAAATTTTGGCTTAGCAATATTATTGCTAACTTTAGTAATCAAACTTTTGATGCTTCCCTTATCTAATAGATCATATATTTCGATGTTCAAGGTGAAAAGCCTGCAGCCTGAATTAACTCGTATAAAAGAGTTGTACAAAAATGACAGCTTAAAGCAGCACAAAGAGACAATTGCGTTGTTCAAGAGAAACAATGTAAATCCAATGTCGAGCATTTTCCCTATGCTCATACAAATACCAGTATTTTTTGCTCTGTATAAAGTATTATTTGTTACTATAGAGATGAGACACGCCCCTTTTTATTTATGGATTAAGGATCTTTCAGCTTCTGATCCAACAAACATTTTTACATTATTTGGGTTGTTTAATTATAACTTTCCTATTTCTATAGGCATTTTACCTATAATTTTCGGCGCTACCATGATAATTCAGCAGAAGCTAAGTGAGAAAGATCAAACCAGTAAAGATGATATTCAAGTAAATGTTATGAAGTTTTTACCTTACATTTCCGTCTTTATTTTTTCTTCTTTTCCTGCCGGCCTGGTAATATATTGGATATTTAGTAATATTATAACTCTGGTTCAACAATACTTAATAAAGTTCTTCTTAACAAGAAAAGTCGGGATAAATGTCGAAAATACTAATAGTTAATTCAATTTATTATACCGAAATAGCGAACCTTTTGCTTGAAGGTGCAGTCGATAGATTAAAAGAAAGTCATGCAAGCTATGACATAATTGAAGTTCCTGGTGCATTTGAGATACCAGCTACAATTCTCTTTGCAGTAAAAAGCAAGAATGCTAATTATGACGGTTATTTAGCTCTTGGGTGCGTGATTCGCGGTGAAACTGATCATTATAAATACGTTTGTAAAGGAGTAATCGAAGGCTTAAATGAAGTTATTATGCATTATGCAATACCCCTTGGTATGGGCGTAATTACCGCTGACAGCAAAGATAAAGCACTAATTAGAGCTGACAAAAATAAAAAGAACGTTGGTGGCCATGCAGCCTCAACTGTTTTGCATATGATAGATCTACACAATAAATTAAAATAATGGAGGAAAAACCAGTAGATAAAAAGTGGCGCATAAAAAGAAGTACGGCAAGATTTCTTGCTGTACAAATTGCTTATTCAAATATTTTCGTAGGTTACAACAAAAGCACCTTTAAACTGGAAAATTGTGAGCTTAAGGACTACATAAGTACGTTGAAAGATATATTTGAATGTGAAGAATTTGAACATCAGTTCTTAGAAAACTTGTTATGTAAGGTTATAAAAAGCAGTGAAGAATATGATAAAATAATAGAGTCTTATTTACACCCAAGCTGGTCACTTTCACGATTAAATCTTATAAGCTTATCTATTTTGCGTATTGCAGTATGTGAGTTAATTGATTTTGATACACCAGCACCAATTGTTATTAATGAATATACTAACATTGCATCTGATTTACTTGATGCTCCAAACAAAATTGGCTTTATTAATGGGTTGTTAGATAAGGTAAAGGATGCAGTCAGACTAAATAAAAATCCTTAGCAAATTTCTTACAAGTATGTGAATATCTATTTTTTGAGACAGTTTCTACAATAAGTTTAAGTCATTAACACTAAAAAATGAAGGGAAGACTTATTCCTTTTATACTTGGCTGATTAATAATCTTTCTGGCTTTTCGTGTTCAACTTTTGGTGACTTAACAATTGAGCTTGGCACAAATTCGATGGTTAGTTCTTGAACATTATTTTCTTCAACGTTTAAACCTAACGTTTTTAACTCCTGTCCACAATTTATCTGTTCAAATGTACTATCCCCTTTCTTCTTGTATAGCTGATGTATATCAAGGAGTTTAGTGTTGCCAAGCAAGATTGGATCAGGATTACCAATATATCTGATCTGACCATAACTCTCAGCTTTGAATACTTCGCCTTTTGAGTTAGTAAAATCTATAGTATATTCACCATTTTCGTTCTTATAGTTCTTTTCAATAAATTCAAGATCTTTATTTGTTACCTGCAACATCAGGTATCTTTGAGAGCTACCAGCAACAATTCTCGGAGCTTTAAGTTCAGATATTTCATTATTTTTCATGAAGGAATATATTGCTAAACTAATCAGTGCAACAGTAACAAATGCTAAAACACTCATTCCAAGTGGTGTAGCTGCAAAAGCTGCAAGTGGAGCAAGTATATAAGTTGAAGACATCAAATATGGTGATGAAAGTGCTACTGCTGCGCCTATAACATACAGAGAAGTAAGTACTAAAAGTGCAGTATTTGTTTTGTGGAGCTGGCCACGGTGGTTTTTAAAAATTAACATAATTGCCTCATTTAAATTAATTAAAGTTGTATGTAAAGAATTATTATTGTCAACTTATAAACAATAAATTATCTACCACTTGAGCCGAAGCCTCCTTCATTGCGAGCAGTTTCTTTTGCATAGAATTCTTCTATGTTGTTCCAAATTATCTCAGGTACAGGAGTGATAAGAATTTGTGCGATTCTATCTCCTCTTTTTATTTCATATGGCTGATTACTTAGATTGATTAGGCAAACTTTAACTTCACCTCGATAATCGGAGTCTATAGTGCCCGGAGAATTTAAGACAGTGATTCCATGTTTTGCAGCAAGCCCAGAACGTGGGCGAACTTGTCCTTCAAAACCGTTTGGTATTGCAATTACAATGCCAGTTGGAATAAGTAACCTTTCAAGTGGATTTAAAATAACAGAGTCGTCCAATGCAGCATAAAGATCCATGCCAGCACTCTGCATAGTTGCATAACAGGGAAGAGGCAAGCTTTTGCCATGTGATAACTTTTTTATTTCTACTTTAATTTTATCTCTTTGCATTTTTATTCACCAGTTATGAAAATTTGATTGTAGCATGTAAATTATGCCTGTAAAAGATAAGAAAACTACTTGACAAATATTGCCAACTTTCCTTATTATGACACTAAGGGTATTTATGACTCAAAACTTGTTTTTGACCTGCAGGCTCAATAACAAAAATTCAGTAAAAAACTTAAGGTACTTATTGGCGGATTACATAAAATTATAGCGGCTGCATGTCTTTTTTATTTTTTCTACATTCAGCCAAAACGCGCTTATTTTAAGCGTTAGCACATTATTACAGCGCCAGTTTAAATTATTATAGGGTCAAACTCACTAAGTGGGGATCCTTTTGCCTTTTTTATAATTAGTAAATTTATTAATATTTTGGATTAGTGAGGAGTCCTATAGAGATAGCACTTGATGCTGGAATCCAGCCTTTCTGCAATCTCATCGAAAACGTTGTACCACCTTTCTATGCTAGTTTGCTTGTGAGCAACATGGATCCCAGTGTCTGGGCACTGGGATGACAAAAAAGGGCTACTTGAATGACATACTTGAATTTACGCTATAAAGTGAACCGGTTTGGTGTGCTGCTGTTGTTTGCAGTATTGTAGTGCTAATTTTTTACTTCGGTAGTCTTTTTATTGTCATTATAATTACAAGAATAGTTGAGGCCAATTAATATGAAAACTTTTACGAAAAATTTTAAAGGTAAGGAAAGAAAGCTAGAAGAGTTCAATGAGAAAGTTGAAGACATAGCAGCTGTAGCTCAAGATAAGTTTGCACATGAACTTGAAAATATCGCATATGAAAGTGTGCAGAAATTTCGCAGTCTACTTGCTAAAGAAATAAACTCCACTTTCAATAACATTCATTCTCAGAATGTCAATCTACTAAAATCTGGCTTAGTAAACTTGATCAATAAAAAAGGAGAAACAGCGTTAATACGTTCTCTTCTCAATATACTTGTACGATAGAGTTGCTGCTGCAATTTAATATTAAGTGATAACTAAAATAAGTAAGATTTTTTATGGATAAGTCTTACTTATTTTAGCTATATATAGAAAAGGAGGGTTGTTATGTCAACAAGACTAAAGTATCCAATTATAAATATACAACGTAAGTCTAAGCCTAAATCTTTTCCAGTAACTTTAGGAGAGGTTAAATCTTTTTTACGAATTGAAAATGATCAAGATGATAAGTTGATTTCAAGTTTTATTTTTATGGCAACTGATTATGCTCAGTGGCATATGGAAAAGTCTCTAGTAAAGCAAACGTGGCAAGTTTCATATGAAGGTTATATACCTCGTAGAATCTATTTAAGCTATGGTCCTGTGAATAAAATAATATTGGCTACTGATAAGAATAGAAAACTTAGTTATTATTTTAGTGATATAGGAAGCTATATTGAATTTTTCAATTATTTGAACATAATAAGGGCTGATGTTGTATATGAAGCTGGTTATGATAGTGTTCCTGAGCAAATAAAGCTAGGTATTATACAGCATGTTTCTGCTCTCTATAAAAATCGTGAATCAGAAGTAAGTAGCCATTTATCTGAGGTAAAGAAGGTGTATTCTCCATTTCGCGAACCAAAGGTTGTTTTGTAGTTCCTGTTTGTCATTCAATAGCAGATACAACAGATGGTGTCATCCGAGTAGCCCCTTCGATGTCATCCCAGTACTGGGATGGCTTTGTTGCACCACTCAAGGAAAGAACAGGCAGTTACTGATGGAATTTGTTATAAAATAGATATTTAGCCGACAAAGGAAAAATATGCCAATAAGAATGAAAGTCAGTAACTGCAATGAATATAACAAATTTCTTCAAGAAAGGGGAAATGTTTTTCATTATATCAACGATGCCATTGAAAATTGGTACGAAAATAGTCCAAAAGTAGCAGGTGGCAACAATGTCTACAGCGACAAAGTAGTGATTCTAATTCACATAATAACCTATCTATTCAGGATTGGTCTTAGGCAAACAGTGGGATTTATAGAGAAATATCTTGAGCAAATAGGGAAAATTTTGCAAATTATCAGCTATTCGCAGGCTTCAAGAAGGTTTAAAAAGCTTAATATCAAAATCAACGACTGCAGAGTTGATAAGAACGATATGGAAGATATTGAAATTGCTATAGATAGTACAGGTATCAGCATCTACAATAATATTCCAGGCCATAGTAAGGCAAATGGTACAGATAGAAAGTATCGCCGCTATGAGCAAACAAGAAAGCTACATGTAATGCTAGAGATAGGTAGTAAAAAAGTTATAGCTGCAAAATACAGTAGTGGAGTTTATTCCGACCACTATGGAGCCTGTGATCTTATTGAAAGAGTGGATACCAAGTATAACATAAGCACGATATATGCAGATAGGGCATATAATCGAAAGAAGTTATACAAACTGTGCGATGAGCTTGACATAAAGACAAGGATTCCTCCGCAAAATAATGCAGTAGAGCATCCAAAGTTGGATTATATGAATGAGAGAAATTCTACAATCAAGCTCATAAAGTCATATGATGAAGATGGTATGAAGAGGTGGAAAAAAGAGATAAATTATTGGAAGAGATCTTATATAGAAAGTTTTTTCTCGCGACTGAAGCAAATATTTGGATTTAGTTTTAGGAATAAATCTGAGATTAATCGTGAGAAGGAACTGCTACTCAAGTGTTATTTGCTTAACAAATTTACTGAAATAGGCATGGCTAAGTTTGATATAGCTTCATGAATTTATTATACATTACCCACTATCCGAAGAGCTGTGCAACAAAGCCTACTGGGATCCAGTTTTTTCATGATCATCAAAACGTTGTATTTTAAAATAAAACGGCTACTTTTATGCTTACCAACTTAATAAAATTCCTGGATCCCAGTACTGGGATGACAAGAAAGAGCTACTGGAACGACATCATTATAAAGTGAACCAGTGTCTGGGGATGGGATGACATCTTCTTGACAGATAATGTTCGTGCAGTAAGCACTAGGATGATACCATCTGTTGTACCTGCAAATTGCAATCTTCGTAAACGTATCTGTGAGATGGAAAAAATTCAAATTATAAATGAGTTGTATGATAGTATTTATGCAGCATTAAAAGCAAACTCTGATTTAAAGAAATATGTTACTAACATCTATGATTACCTGCCTAAGCAGGTTACTATTCCTTATCTGAGATTGCGCATAGTAAATTATGTTAACCTGCATATGCTATCTAATTTTGCTACAAAAGTAAGATTTTCATGCGACATATATACTTATCATATAAGCAGCATGCTTGCTGCTATAAAGCATGTTGGCTTGGTGGTAAAGAGCATTAGTAGTGAGACCATTTTGGAAAGTAATTGTGTTATAAATCAGCATGATGAAGTTTTACATTCAACAATTAATTTTGATATTTTAATACAAGGAGGTAGCGATGAGCAAATTACAGCTGAAAATTAAAGGTCATGACAATAATTTTGTTGTGCTGAATAATATACGAAACTTAAGGTTTACTTTGCGTAATAACAAAGAGGAGATGAAAGATATTTCCTCTTTTGGCTGGAGAAAAGTGCTTGATTGTGCTGGAAGTAGAAAGATTACAATAAAAATTAATGGCATTTTAAATTCAGTATTGGCTGATGAATTATTGCGTAATTCTGCAATGTTAAACTCTAATAATGATTATGAGATTAGTTTTAATGCTAAGGAGAAGATAAAACTCAGGTGTTCGGTTGAATTGTATGAGAGATATTATGATCCTGCCACTTTTGACAGCTTCACTGTAGTTTTAGCCAGTGCTGAAGTTGTGAACACTTTTCATTAGTGTTAATTTAATTTTTTCATATACAATAATAATAAGTGGGAATAAATTAAAAAAAATTATGAACGATGAGGATCTTTTCGAAGAAGGCGATGATAATGTTGAAGAGAATAGCGATGACAGAAGAGAAAGGAATTTGAAGAATGAAAATCAGCTTGAAGAGCAGTGCAAAGAGTATTTAAAACCTTTCGAGGATATTTTAAGTCAAATTGATGAAGGAGTTGATAATTTAGATAGTTACGAAAGGACTATGCAAGTAAAGCGAAGTATAGATAGGCTCATAGAAACCTTATATAGCCAAGCAGCATCTGAGGATATTGATGTAGAACTTGAAACCACAAAGCACACTCGCGATAAATCAGAATCCAAGAAAAGAGTTCTGGAAAAGAGAAAGAAACAACTGATGGAAGAGATCTTAAGTTTTCAACAACAAAAGGAGCTAATGAATAGTAGGGAAAAACATGAAGTAGCAAGTGATGGGGATGTTCAGAAGGCAAAAGCACGAGTGAAGTCTTCAATTAGGGGGGTGTTGTTTTCAGTTATTGCTCATAGAATGGATCCACGAAGGAGGGCAGGGGAAACTGCTGATGACAATGAAAAGCAAGCTCGTATGTACGGTAGAGAAGCAGTTGGTGGAGTTTTAGGTGGATTGTTCAAGGCGTTTTTAACTGCAGTTGCTGCTGTTGTGCGCGAAATTGCTAAACCACTTCAACATATGAATACACAAGAGACGTCTTTTGCAAAACAAGTTGAAGAAAGCAGAAACCAGGATTCACAGAAAGGTCGATCTGTGTAGGTCAAAGTATAATTTCAAAAAAATTTTTGAAATCATATGTACTAAACAATATCTACTCAACGCAAATTACAACAAACGCAGTAGCATAATCTTGATCATCACTTAGAGAAAGGTGTATCTTGTAGTCTTTCGAGATGAAATCCTTTGTGATAGCAAGATGTGGTTTTCCCCTGATAGTACTGTATATTTCTATATCTTTCATTATAATTCCTTGGCTGAATCCAGTGCCTAGCGCTTTAACAAAAGCTTCCTTTGCAGCAAAGCGTTTAGCAAAATATTTTGCTCTTACTTCTTGGCTATTATATTTTTTGCTTATCTCTATTTCCTTCTTAGTATAGACTTTATTGAGAAATTTTTCCCCGTATTTTTGTGATATTCTCAATATTCTGGGTATATATACTATGTCAGTGCCAATACCGTATATCATTTTGCGCTAAAACGATTTATTGCTTCTTCAACTTGTATTTCCTGTACCTCTCCAGTTGCCCTATTTTTTACTTCAACTATATTTGAAGTTACTGCTTTCTTTCCAATAATTATTTGCCACGGCAAGCCTATCAGATCCATTCTGGCAAATTTCACTCCTACACTTTCGTCCGTATCATCATAAAGCACTTCATCGCTTTTCAAAGCTTTGTATATTTTATCTGCAGCCTCCGTTACTTTTGTTTGTAAATTGATCAAACCAACTTTAAAAGGAGCTACTGCCTCTGGCCAGATAATTCCTTTATCATCATGGAAAGCTTCTATTATTGCGCCAACAAGCCTTGAAACTCCAATACCATACGAACCCATATGCATGTTAACATTTTTTCCATCTTGAGAAGTAACACTTGCCTTCATAGGTTTCGAATATTTATCACCAAAATAAAAAATATGCCCTATTTCAATACCCTTGCTAACATTTAACTGTTCTTGCGTTATAGGACAACTTTCAGGATCATGCATATCGTCTGCAACTGCATATATGCTCTTCAGGCTTTCAATATCTTCGCTTTCTAGTAATTCAAAAAGTTTATTGTCATAATATAGAGTGCTCTCACCGGTGTTTGCCAATATATGAAATTCATGACTTAAATTTCCTCCAATTGGTCCTGTATCTGCCCTCACTCCAATTGGAGTAAGCCCCATTCGTTTGAAGATTTTTATGTAAGTTTTATACATCAAATTATATGAATTCAGTGCACCTTCGTAATCTACATCAAAACTGTATGCATCCTTCATCAGAAATTCCCTGCCTCTCATAACGCCATAACGAGGTCTTACTTCGTCACGAAACTTCCACTGAATTTGATATAAACAAAGTGGTAAATCTTTGTAACTTTTTACCGTATTTCTAATCAAATCAGTTACCACCTCCTCATGTGTTGGACCAAAAAGCATATCGCTTTCATGCCTATCTTTAATACGTAGCATTTCTTTGCCGTAATCATCGTAACGTCCTGACTCTCGCCAAAGACTTGCTGGCTGCACACAAGGCATCAACACTTCAATTGCACCAATTTCATCTCTGATAATATTTTCAATATTTTTAAGTACCAAAAGACCAAGCGGCAGCCAAGAATAAATTCCAGATGCTGTCTGCTTGATTAAGCCCGCACGTAACAAATATTGATGAGAAATAATTTCAGCACCAGCCGGGGTTTCTTTTAAAGTTGGCAGGTAATATTGAGATAAACGCATTTGATAAATCTGATTGTACTAAGCAATCTTAGTACAATCAGGCCTTTAGGTAAACTTATTTTAAAAAGGAAGGAAAGTGTATGGTGCTTTTCTTGACATTTCCTTATTATTCAAATCTCTTTCGGATTTCCTGAACAGAAACAGTAGACGATTCTTGCATCTCACTACTTGCTAGCTCCACAGTATTTGTTTTTGTTGGAGAAGAAGCTTCAGATTTCGTTTTTGAATTAACAGGCTTAGGCGATATCGGTGGCTTCTCTGCCTTTAGTGTAGAACGTGGTGGAGTTGTGGATTTAGGTTTTACATTATCATCAGATTCATGACCACTGTCAGAACTATCCCTTCTTTTTTTATTGTCTAGTTGAGGGTTTAGAGGTGTTGAATATGTACTTTCATTATCGCTCCAATCTTGTTCATACTCTTCACTACTGCTACTCGATACACTACTACTACGACTCCGTGGTGGTGGGATCATAGCTGACATTTTATTGAATGCCCCGTCCAGGTTACTTGGCTGTTGTACGTTGTCCTTATTGTTAACATGTTTCAACTTAAAACGTCCTTCTCTTATCTGCGCAAACAGAGCAGAACGATCATGCTCAGATTCATTAGCATTTTTTGGTGCACAATTCTTAGGTTTCTCCGTACACTTGGAAGCTGTAGGAGGAGGAGGCTGAGATGGTAGTGGTGCAGCATTTTGTGGCAATGGAGGAGGTGGTGGTGGCGGTGCACTGGGTGTTCCAGACATTACTGGAAATGATGGTGTAGGAGTATTGCTATGTTCAAGTTCTTTTGCTTTCTGTAAATCTTGTGATTGATTTTGACATACTTCGTTGTTTTGCTGTTGTACGTCGTCCTCTCCATCAGTTGCTTTTCTTCGTTTTTTGAGCCTTTCGTGCAAATCAGCCATCAAATCTCCACTTCCTTGTTGCTTGCCACCTCCTGAGGGTATGGATTTATTATTAGCATTATTCTTTAGAGTAGGTGATGTTGGTGCACTGGATGTTCCAAGCGTTACTGAAAGTGATGATGTATGAGTATTGCTGTGTTCAAGTCCTTTTGCTTTCTGTAAATCTTGTGATTGTTTTCTACCAGGATCAACTCCTTTCTCGCTGTTTATTGCAGAAAGGTATGAATAGATAAGATATGCAGCTAAGCTCAACATAACCGATGCAGAAACAAAAGCAATAACTGCAGAAGAAACTGGCACTGCAGCACTACTTAATACCGCTGAAATGATAAAATACGTGCATACTCCAGCTACAGGACCGGATGTACACAATAACAAAATAGCAATTGAATATTTTAAGCGAGTTGCCTTTTTTTGTTCTGCTACAGATGACTTTTGATTTTCACTATCAGAGTGTACACCATTATGTTGTTCAGTCATAGGTTTTTTCGGCATAACCTGTTTAGTATTGCTTCTATCATTTTTAGTTTTGTCACTCGCATTATCTTCTTCTTTATGATTGAGCGCTATTTCTGGATTCTTAACATGAATACTATTCTTGCTTCCTTTATCTGCAGTTTTGTCACTCGCATTATTTTCTTCTTCTTTCCTGTGTTTTATCTTATTTTTCAACTCTTCAAACAAATTTGGATTAGTAACCTCAGATCGACCTCTTTTTAATTGAGTGCTATTGCTGGTTTTTGATGGAGTACTACCAAGAGTGTTTTCATTTTTATCGTTATTTTTCGCTGGCTTCCAATTTTCTCTCCAATCTGCAGGTGGTAGAGGTGGGGGTGGTGGCGGAGCTGATGATGGTGTGTTATTATTATTAGTAAGCATTTTTCTTCCTTATTATTAATATAATATTAATGATAATTAAATTATTAGTACTTGTCAATAATTTTTGAGTAAATTAATATTAAGATAATAAAATAAAAAGGAAAGAGAGAGGAGCAGTCTTCTAAGAAGAAATAGAAGCTGTTTTAAACCTCAAGTCATCACTTTGTTATCACAGCACATTATCGATGTTTTGGTATTCAGAATCATAAAAATAGCTTAGTGTTAGCTATTTTTATAATAACCTCTCTTAAACAATTGATATTTTACAGTGTTTTTGGTAAAATAATAGCTTAAGGCTTAGAATAAAAGTTTATGAGTGAAGCACAAGGTCCAAATATTGCAGAATGGCAGGCACAGCAGCAACACCAGGAAGCCGCTAGTGAGAAAAGTGGTTTCGGTCTTGGTCATAGTGACTCTGTTGCAACAATTGTGGATGGAATGAAGTGGATGTTCAACTTTCATGAAGGAGCAATTGCTGCTTATAATAATGTGTTTGAAGGTTTGGTCAGTGGTAGCAGTCTAGTAACGTTATTTGGGAAATCAGGTAATATGTTTGGCATAAAATTTCTTGAAAGTCTTGCTGAATATTTTTCAGGTGGAGGTGGAGAAGATATGCCATCAGAAGGAATGGGTATGGACTACGGTGATGAGGGGCATCATCCGGATGATTATCCCCACGCTAGCAATGAAATGGCTCATAGTGCTGATGGTTTGCATGATATGCATGATGCAGGTGATCATCATGGCCAATCTTTTTCACCTGGTCCTTCACCATCTGTTGGTGATGATCATGAGCTTGGTTACTAAATAACTAAGAAGATTTTATTGTAATTAGTGAAAAAAGTTTCAGTTTTAGGATCAACAGGAAGCATTGGAAAAAAGACTGTAGATTTGCTCTTAAAGAGAAAGGAAGAATATCAGGTGGAAGCACTAAGTGCCAATTCTAACTTTGCTCTGCTAGCACAACAGGCAAATCTACTTAATGCAAAATATGCTGCCATTTCTGATGAAAGGTTCTACAAAGATTTAAAAGAAGATCTACTTGGTACAAACGTCAAAGTAGAAGTTGGTGCTCCAGGTCTAGCAAATGTTGCTTCTCTACCCGTTGATCTCTCAGTTATTGCAATAGTTGGCATCGCAGGCCTTGAGCCAGTTATAAAGGTTATAGAAAGCGGTACTAAAGTTATTGCTCTAGCAAACAAAGAGAGTATTGTTTGCGGTGGTAAGTTACTACTTAAAAAAGCTAAAGAAAGGAGCGTACAAATAATTCCCATCGACTCTGAACACAACGCAATTTTTCAAGTTTTGCAAAATGATGATAAATGTGTAGAAAAGATTATACTCACTGCCTCTGGTGGACCATTTTTAAATTATAGCCTTGAACAATTAAGAAATATCACAGTAAATCAGGCACTAAGTCACCCTACTTGGAAAATGGGAAAGAAAATATCAGTTGATAGTGCAACAATGATGAATAAAGCACTAGAAATAATAGAAGCACATCATTTGTTTAAAATTAGCCCAAATAGAATTGAAGCAGTAGTGCATCCTGAATCGATAGTACATGGAGTTGTAGTTTACCAGGATGGGTTTAGCTTTGCTGTGCTTGCAGAAACTGATATGGAAATTCCCATTGCATATGCTTTGTCTTGGCCAGAAAGATCAACTTTGAACTACAAGTTAGACTTAACAAAACAAAAAAAATTGACCTTTCAAGAACCAGACCACAAATGTTTTTCTTCACTAAAGCTAAGCATGGAAGTGTTAAATTCTTCTTCTCCACATACAAATAGTATTGTTTTGAACGCTGCAAATGAGATAGCTGTTAACGAATTTTTGAAGTCACGAATCGGTTTCTTAGAAATATTAGAGGTAGTAAAATCAACAATAGAAAATTTTGACAAGTACTCTGATATTAACTCACTATCCGACATAATAAGTGTCGATTTTGAAAGCCGTATTATTGCTAACAAAATTATTGAAAATAAAGGTATCCGTTCAGCAGAGTGATAAAATAAGGTAGACGAGAAAAGACAACTAAATGGTCAAGTAGACCCATTTCATACTCCTGTCATCCTAGTAGCTGACACTGGGATGGCTTTGTTGCACAGCTCTTCGGATAGTGGGTAATGTATAATAAATTCATGAAGCTATATCAAACTTAGCCATGCCTATTTCAGTAAATTTGTTAAGCAAATAACACTTGAGTAGCAGTTCCTTCTCACGATTAATCTCAGATTTATTCCTAAAACTAAATCCAAATATTTGCTTCAGTCGCGAGAAAAAACTTTCTATATAAGATCTCTTCCAATAATTTATCTCTTTTTTCCACCTCTTCATACCATCTTCATCATATGACTTTATGAGCTTGATTGTAGAATTTCTCTCATTCATATAATCCAACTTTGGATGCTCTACTGCATTATTTTGCGGAGGAATCCTTGTCTTTATGTCAAGCTCATCGCACAGTTTGTATAACTTCTTTCGATTATATGCCCTATCTGCATATATCGTGCTTATGTTATACTTGGTATCCACTCTTTCAATAAGATCACAGGCTCCATAGTGGTCGGAATAAACTCCACTACTGTATTTTGCAGCTATAACTTTTTTACTACCTATCTCTAGCATTACATGTAGCTTTCTTGTTTGCTCATAGCGGCGATACTTTCTATCTGTACCATTTGCCTTACTATGGCCTGGAATATTATTGTAGATGCTGATACCTGTACTATCTATAGCAATTTCAATATCTTCCATATCGTTCTTATCAACTCTGCAGTCGTTGATTTTGATATTAAGCTTTTTAAACCTTCTTGAAGCCTGCGAATAGCTGATAATTTGCAAAATTTTCCCTATTTGCTCAAGATATTTCTCTATAAATCCCACTGTTTGCCTAAGACCAATCCTGAATAGATAGGTTATTATGTGAATTAGAATCACTACTTTGTCGCTGTAGACATTGTTGCCACCTGCTACTTTTGGACTATTTTCGTACCAATTTTCAATGGCATCGTTGATATAATGAAAAACATTTCCCCTTTCTTGAAGAAATTTGTTATATTCATTGCAGTTACTGACTTTCATTCTTATTGGCATATTTTTCCTTTGTCGGCTAAATATCTATTTTATAACAAATTCCATCAGTAACTGCCTGTTCTTTCCTTGAGTGGTGCAACAAAGCCCACTGGGATCCAGAAAAATTTACAAGTAAACTGAGCTTATGCTAAATTCAATGAGATTAAATGAAAACCAGCATCAAGTGCTGGAATGACACCTTACCTGAACAGATAAATCACTAGCACGTTCGTTCACAATAACTTGAGAGAAGCTTACATCATTAATAACTGTATTTGCTCTATACAGAAAACCACATCCTATTGCAAAAAAAAGCAACGAAGTTGCAGCAAGTGGAACTGGGTTGTCAACTACGAAACATAGACCAACAGCAAATACTCCAGATAACAAAAAAGCACAAGCATAATTAGTTTGTTTCCTTTTTTGAGCGACTGCTTCTATCTTTAGGAATTCTGGTTCTATTGCTTTCTTGACATGTCCTGCAATACAATTTCTTGGACTTTTGTTTTCATAGTTTTTAATATTAGGTTTGATATTTGGATGTGTAAGTAATATTTCTATCATGTTTACATTTCCCAACTTGCAAGCAATGTGTAGAGCTGTATTTTTTTCCTTCTTGCCGGTCTTAATTTCCTCCTCTGCACGAGCATAATTTTGAGGTATAAATCCTTCATTAACAGGTTGTGAATTGTCAAGGTATATGCAGCGAAGATATGGACTCCTATCTACTACTTCTCTCTCCTCAAATTCGTAAACTGGATAACCATCATGTTCCTTTGGTCTTCTCTCCATAACAGCTTGCTTGCTTTTAATATTTACATCAATTTTTTTATGCTGTACAAGCAACTTAGCCATAAGCTCTAAATATTGATGTTCCTCGTTATTACTAGTAACAAAAGCTGAAATAATGCACATCAAAGGTGTCATCCCATCCTCAAAAGCGTTAACATTCGCTCCTTCTTTCAATGCTTGTTGAAAATGATTCCAAGCTTCCTCAGGTGTTATTCTTTCACCACTAGCATTTTGAAATTCAATAGCTTTAAACAACTTTTTTGTTGCTTCACTTGTACTAAACATTTTAACCCCCTATCACAATAAACTTGATAAAATTATACATAGAAAAAATTAAAATATCAATTATTAAGCTAATGATCCAGAATATACTCCTTCGTTAAAGGAGACTGAGCATTTTCAAAGATTTCTTGAGTACTTCCGAATTCAACAATCTTGCCATTGCAAAAGAAAACTATGCTGTCAGATAATTTTTTAGCTTGCTTCATCGAATGAGTTACCATAATTATGGTGAACCTCAATTTCAATTCTTGTATAAGATTTTCGATTGCATTGGTTGCCATTGGATCAAGAGCAGAGCATGGTTCATCCATTAATAAAATAGTTGGCTTTACTGCAATTGCACGAGCAATGCATAATCTTTGTTGCTGGCCACCAGATAAATTTAGTGCACTATCTTGCAATCTATCTTTCAACTCTTCCCATAAACCAACCTTAGTTAAACTACTTTCTACTATTTCATCTAATTTTTGCTTATTTTTCACCATGCCATGCAATTTAGGCCCATAAGCAACATTATCATATATTGACTTTGGAAAAGGATTGGGTTTTTGAAATACCATACCAACTTTTGCTCTGAGCAATACAACATCCATATCACGTGAATATATATTACCCAGCCCATCGATTACCAGCTCACCGGTCGCTTTACATCCAGGTACGTAATCATTCATACGATTAAAACAACGCAAAAATGTCGATTTACCGCACCCAGAAGGTCCGATAAAAGTTGTGACTTTCTTTTTGCAAATATTCAAATTTATATCGAATAAAACTTGTTTAGAGCCATACCAAAGATTTAAATTTTTAACGAAAGCGTATTTATCGTTCATACTAAATCCTGCATTGAATAAAGTCCTGGAGTTTTATTCTCGCACAACCATATTGCTGCCTGAACCGCCCCTCTAGCAAACGTTGTACGATCAATTGCCTTGTGATTTAATTCTACTCGTTCATCGGAATTGACAAACATGACACTGTGATCTCCTATTACTCCACCTCCACGAGATACTGCAAAGCCTATTCCTCCTTTCCCTCTTATATTTGAATTATTATGTGAATATTGATTGAGCTCAAAATCCACTTTTGCAGCGTTAGCAACTGCTTTACCAAACTCTATAGCTGTTCCAGATGGTGAATCCTTTTTTAAATTGTGATGCATTTCCCAAATTTCAACGTCATACTCATTACCTAAAAGCTTGGCAGCTTCTTTTACCAATTTCAGCAACACATTAACTCCTATACTCATATTTGCTGACCATAATATTGGAACTTTAGCAGCATAGTCTTTTAAATTTAGACCTTCTATTCCAGTTGTGCCACTAACTAGCGGTTTTTTAAATTTCACGGCCGCCTTAAGGCATTCTAGCATACATTCTTTAGTTGTAAAATCTATTACAACATCGGACGATTCAAATACCTCACTAATAGAACTTGTAACTTTGATTCCTAAATTGCAATTATTGCCTACAATAGGCCCAATATCTAAGCCTATATACTCACTGCCCAAGCGAGCAACAGCACCTGCTATTTCCACTTTGGTATTCGTAATTAATTCATTGAGTATTTTCTTACCCATTCTGCCTAAGCAGCCTATTACTCCAACTCTGATTTTCATAAAGCTTTTTCCACTATGTTAGGCTTTTTTTGAAGCTTTGTCATCTTTATAAGCTTAGCATATTTAGCCTTACACTGATAAAACTATAGCTATACATCGATGAATCTATTGAAAATTGATACGAAAAATTGTAATTAGTCAATTTTCTCCTATGGAGAAAACTTATAAAGAAAAAAAGAGCACCAAAGGAGGTGCTCTTTTGTGAAGGGTTTATTTTAATAATAACCGTTTCTTACTTTGATCGGATTAGATATTTGTGCTTCTGGCACTTCAACTGTTGGACTTGGTTTTGTACCTTTTTCATCTTGTTGTGCCGCAATAGGATTATGCTTATCCAACGCTGTACCTTCAAACGGCTGATTAGATATAATACTATCTACTTTAATCTCTGTTACATCATCTTTCAATCCTAACATTTCTTTTATATTGTAGGCGTTATCTTTTTTACTCTTAATTTTATTAAGATTTAAATACTCGCCATTTTCATTCTTTTTTGTTACTTCTTCTATAAGTACATTTTTGATCTCACTAAAGCCCGTATCATTACCAACGATTTTATATTCATTTTTACCGCACTTTACATATACAAGTAGTTTTTTCAATAAACTAGATTTAGCACTGAGACAATTGAGATTTTTATACTCTCCTTCTGCTAAAGGTTTCTTTAATGAAAGAAAGAATTGGTTATCCTCAAATTTAATCTCACCTACCGCTTTAGGTTCATCATTTAATCTTTCTGGAAAATTTTCTGCTGGCTCGACGTTTATATCTGTTTTAGATACAGATTCTTCAGTCTCATTTTGCATAGGGGTGCTAACAGTTGGACTTTTATTTACATTCTCATCTGAAGGTCTCTTTGGTGATATATTTTTTTGAGCAGCATTTGCTTTACTGCTAAATAACCAATTCCAACCTGATGAAACTTTTTTTGTAATCCATGAGATTCCTGTACGATAAGCAATCGACTGAAAAAAGTTTTTTATACTTTCCCACATACTTTACTCCTTAAATTAATAATTTAATTATTATATATAAAATTTAATTTGTCAATTTTCCCTATGAATAAAACTTATAAAGAAAAAAAGAGCAACAAAGAAGATGCTCTTTTATGAAATTAACTAGCAAGAACAATTATTACTCGCAAGCTTTTCTTCAACTATTAGTCGAATAAGTAACGAATTTGGTACTACTTCATCGCAAAGCAATCTTCTTATTTCTGAGCTTCTTGCTTTTGATAAGTAGTTAGATAATTCTTGAGAAAACTTCAATCTTGCTTCTTCTGGAATAAAAAATGCATCATGAAAATCACCATCTAATTCCTCTTCTGCATCATAAAACTTCTCTTGTTCATTATCCTCATTATGTTGTATTATCTTGTTACTAGCATCAGTATTATGCTCATCTTTTTCTTTATGTGCATTAACTAATAGAGATTTATTATAGTTAGCGTTCTTTGCTTCCAGACTAGTAGTTTCTGAACTTGGCACGCCATTATTTGTTGGCGCTTTAAAACTTTCAATAGAATCTATTACAACAAATGTTGAACCTTTCTTGAAGCCTAAGGACTTTTTCATTTTCCATACATGAAAAAGTTGGAGTTTATCTTTTTGTAGTATATTAATAATTAGAGATACGGAACCATCATCGTTATCTCTTTTACTAAAATTAATATTAAAATCATTTTTATTGCAGTGTATTTTCATACGATATTTACCTTTGTTTCTTGGATGCTTATAATCCTCTAGATTTTGTTGAATATCATCTGCAAGACGTAGTTCTAAGTTTCCGTTAAAAATGTTGATAGTAGAAGATTCTCTTGTTACTGCCAATGGATCAATAGTTGTATTGTCACCCGCTTGTTGTGCCGTAATAGTAGGTGTTATAGATTCAAATGGCTGATTAGATATACTACCCACTTTAATCTCTGTTACATCATTCTCCAATCCTAACATTTTTTTCACATTCTCAATACTGTCTTGAACTAATATTTTATCGCTATCGATATACTTCCCATCTTGTATCTTGTAAAAAGCATCTAATGTTTTAAGCTTAAGCATTAGGTGGAGGAGGGAAGAACTCTGTTTCCCCTCTTAGATATAAAATCTGTAAGAAAGATAAGAGTTCCCTCCTCAAAAGTATAGGCTGGACGGTATCGTAGAAAGACCTAAATGGCTCTAATTCTGTATCCACAAGGTTAGCCTTACTTTTCGTTTTAAATGGTAACGTATGGGGTTATATATGATCAACAACTTTCTTGGAATTGATGTATCAAAAGATCGCTTTGATGTTTTTCTTTCATTCATAAGTAAAAAAGAAAAGCGTGAAACTAGGAAAAGAAGCTTTAAGAACGATGATCTTGGGTTTCAAGGTCTGCTGAGTTTTCTACAAAAGCATAATGTGGAAGAAGTAAAGTCATGCATGGAGGCTACTGGTTGTTATAGCGAAGCTTTGGCTGAATTTCTGCACAATGCTGGACATTTTGTTAGTGTTGTAAATCCTTATTGTATTAAATCTTATACAAGGAGTAAACTCGTAAGACAAAAGAATGATCAGACTGATGCAGAAATTATTGCTGATTATTGCCAAAGACAGGAACCAACTCGTTGGACACCACCTTCTTCTGAAATGAAAAAATTAAAACATCTTTATCGTTGCTCAGTTGCGTTAAAAGATGAATTAGCATTAGTAAATAACCACCTAGAAAAAAAAGAGAGACTGCCTAAAGAAGTTGCAAATGCTTGGGAAGACCTTGCAATGAATATAGCTCAAAAAATAGAAACAATAAAAAACTCCGTACGTGAACTATTAAAGCAACACAAAGAGTTGTTGGAAAATTTTCAACTTCTACTGACTATTCCAGGCATAGGAGAGGAATCAGCAGTAGCTATTTTAGCTGAAATCCCTGACATAAAAGCTTTTAGAGATGCCAGGCAATTGGCAGCATATACAGGAGTTATACCGAAAAATATAACATCAGGTTCATCTGTACATTCTAAACCAAGATTAAGTAAATCAGGTTCACAAACATTACGTAAGGCCCTTTTCTTTCCTGCCATAGTAGCCAAGAATCACAATCCTATCATTGTGAGTTTTTGCCAAAGACTAAAGAAGAAGGGTAAGCATAATATGGCAATTGTGGGAGCTGCAATGCGTAAGCTACTCCATATCATTTTCGGTATCCTGACATCCAAAAGTGCTTTTGATCCAAATCATATCAAGAATTACAGAACTAGGATGTTGACTGTAGTTTAAAATCAAAAAATGCTTCCAATCCATTCAACATATTCACTAACTGTAATCTGTGTACTGTTACACAATCAGAAGTATTTTTTGATTTTATGATACAGCTTGAGTAATTTTTTTGTTGACTAGCAAGACAGTATCTTTGTTCTTCTCTATTATCGATTCTACAATTAAATGTTTAGCAAACTCAGGAGAATTAATACTCCTACCAGTAATGCAATATTCTCCTTTATTACACTTTAGATATACAAGAAACTTAGGATGATATGCGTTCTTGGTTAAACTACTTTTATAATCCTTAATGTTTATACACTCTTCCAAATTTAACCAAAAGTTATTCCCTTCAAATTCAAGCCCACCTACTACTGATGTTTTTTTTGTTTTTAATGGCTTGTAATTTATCTTATTCACTTTAACGAACTCTTTGTTTTTACCTAAGCCTAATACACGTATCATTTCTAATGGATTACTTAATACAGAACCTTCATCAATTTGTTTCTTTACTGAAGTTATTGACACAGACTTCCTCTCACCACCTATATTTTTCTGTGAGCGATAAGGACCAGTAATATGAAAATCTCCACTGTCACATCTTACAAATGCATGAAATTCATCATATTGATATGGATTTTTATATTTCTCTTCAAGGATTGTATAATTTTTATTTATCATAGTTAATAGTAGTTCACCATCGATAACTTCAAGACAAACTTTGGGTCTATCTATCTGCTTTGGCAGTATTAGTTGATTACCATCTAGAGTTTTTGGCAACGTATTATTTTTATTTACATTCTCATCTAAAGGTCTCTTTGGTGATATATTTTTTTGAGCAGCATTTGCTTTACTGCTAAATAACCAATTCCAACCTGATAAAACTTTTTTTGCAATCCATGAAATTCCTGTGTGATCAGCAATCCATTTAAAAAAGTTTTTTATTTTTTTTAACATATCCACTCCTTAAATTAATAATTTAATTATTATATATAAAATTTAATTTGTCAATTTTCCCTATGGAGAAAACTTATAAAGAAAAAGAGCACCAAAGGAGGTGCTCCTTTTGAAGGGTTTGTTTTAACAAGAACCGTTTCCATTTACACTGGGATTAGTGACATAATGTCTCTCTGTTGATGATACTCCAATTGTTGGACTTGGTTGTGTAACTTCTGCATCATAAAACTCCTCTGATTCAGTAGTCACTTCCTTATTGTTAACCGTTTGTTGTGACGTAGTAGGATTAAGATTATGCTGCTCCAACGCTGTACCTTCAAACGGCTGAGTAGATATATTATCTACTTTAATCTCTGTTACATCATCTTTCAATCCTAACATTTCTTTCACATGCTCAATATTGTCTTGAACTAATATTTTATCGTCATCGATATAATTACCATCTCTATTCTTCTTTATTATTGATTTTACAGATATACCATAACAATAATAGATAGAATTACCAACACCAGTAATGCGATATTCTTCTTTATCACATCTTAGATATATAAGAAGATTAAAAAGGGGTTCTACCTCGTTTTGACTACCTTGATAATCCTGAACTTTTATACTCTCTTCCAAATTTAAAAATAAGTAATTATCTTCATCAAGTTCAATATAACCTACTCCTTTAGGCTCATCATTTGATTTTTCTGGAAAATTTTCTGCTGGCTCGACGTTTATATCTGTTTTAGATACAGATTCTTCAGTCTCATTTTGCATAGGGGTGCTAACAATTGGAATTGTATTACTTTTATTTTTATTCTCACCTGAAGGTCTTTCTGGTGATGTATTTTCTTGAGTAGTATTTGCTTTACTGCTAAACAACCATTTCCACCCTGATGCAATTTTTCCTGCAATCGACTGAAAAAAGTTTTTTATTTTTTTTAACATACTTTACTCCTTAAATTAATAATTTAATTATTATATATAAAGTTTAATTAGTCAATTTTCTCCTATGGAGAAAACTTATAAAGAAAAAAGAGCACCAAAGGAGGTGCTCCTTTTGAAGGGTTTACTGCAATTATTATGCACTAACACATAGACCATTACTAGCAGCTGGTGTTGTTGTAGAACTAGCAATTTCTGATTTAGGAACTATAATCGGATCTTTAGATATCTGAGTTATGGCAACGGTTGCTTGCTTTTCATTCAGACCTAAGATCTTCTTCATTGCGGCCAATTCGTTAGACGAAGTTTTATTATCCCCAGATACTACTGACTTTATATTCAAGAATACACCATTTTTCTCAACTTTAGGTTCATCACAAGTAATACGGAATACTTCTTCTTTTTCGGACTGGACGTATTGAGTATATACTTTTAAACGATCACTAATCTCAGTCAAATTAAGATCAGGATTACCACTAAGACCTATATCACCACCAAAAACTTCACCTGTATGGTTTATCATTACAAATAGTTCCAGCTTTTTATTAGGTATTTTTTCACAAATACCGGCAATAATAGGTGGTTTATCATGTTCCTTAGATTGCGTAATATCAGCTCGACTGTCATCACCATTGCTATGGATTGAATAATCTGCAGCTACTGGCTTCTCATGATTAACTGTATTATCCAAAGTTTTTGTTAATGTCTTGCTTGAAAACTTTCCTTGCTCTGATGATAAATTTTGTTTAGCATTACTTGGTTTACCACCAAACAAACACTTCCAGCCTGATGCAATTTTTTTTGCAATCGACTTAAAAAACTTTTTTATTTTTTCTAACATATTTTACTCCTTAAATTAATAATAATTTAATTATTACATAAAAAGTATAATATGTCAACTATTTCATAAAAATTTTAGTACTTGCTTGCAATTTTCAATAATTTAATAGCACTGGTGTTGACAACCTCCCCACCGACACGCTTAGTAACAAAAAATCTAACATAAGGTTTGTTTGTATAAGGGTCTCTCAATATTCTCATTCCTCTGTTATCCACGATCTTATAAGCTTGTTTGAAATCTGCTACTGCAATCATTGTAGGTGGCATATCAGCAGATTGATATACCGGTATTCCCATCAAAGTATCTGGAGTTTCAAGCGATAAACTCGGCTGCCAAAGATACTGACCTGTTTCAGATTTTAGTAGCCTCACGTCCTTTAACGTACTTCTGTTCATCAAAAATGATGCATTTTTAGAGTAATGTTCATTTAGAGAGTAGTACAATATCATTATGGCATCGCTGTCTAGCTTATCAGCTTTAATTTGCTCTATCTTATTATGACCATTTCCATTTTCGTAAGCTAAAATTCCTTTAGGTTGAAAAGTGCCATCACCTTTAATGAAGGCTTCATTCTCTTTCTTACTGAAAGTTTCGGCAACCTTTTCTACAAGCCAACTTTCAACATTGACAAATGCATCATCGAGCAATTTTTGTGATATTTGCGGCTGAGCATAGAGCTCGTAAGTTGTGATGGAAATCTTTTGAATTTTAGGTGTACTTGTGTCTTTTGCAAAATCATATTTGGATTTATAGCCACCATCTTCATCTTCTACTGTTTCACCACTCCAACCTGCACCAGCACGGTCACAATCTTCTATAATATAATCCAGCGTTTCAGTAGAGATTCTTTGACTAGAACATATTTGCCGCATTGGAGATGAATCAGCTATACGCTTGTTTATCCGTTTTACAATGTGAGGAGTAACTAAATACCCTCCAATATCATTGTCATCTCCACTTAGGGTTTTGTGTGATAACCTGTTTTCCATTCCTTTGCGGATATAATCAGAAAAATATTTATCACCTGTATTAAAATCTGTGCTAATCTCTGGGCGTTGAGCTGAAGTTTCAATAAAATCTAAGCGCTCTTTGCAATTATCAATATTACTATTTATCTTGCATAGCTGCTCAGGTCCTTTGCTTTCGATTTCTTTTAGTTTGCGATCATTTATTAATTTAAATTGCTCCCATGATGAAGCGAGTTCATTAACACGGTGAGCGATATCAGTAAGTGACATAATAGCCTCCTTTAAAAATAAAATTAGAATAGTATTGTAGTTTGAAGGTAATCTTTATCAGTAATCTCAGTACCTTTTTGTTGTCATGCAAACTGCATTCAGAAAAAAGACCGGTGAATGGCAGCTTAGTATAACTCAAACGCTTGTTTACAATATGGATCCCAGTGCTGGGATGGCGCCCTTATGGTAAACAACGTTCATACAACTGTATATGTATAATGCTCGCGCCTGCCATTCACCGGTCTTTTTTCTCGATTCTAGCATTGGCTTCATGGTAGATACAAATGAACGTAAGCTACTTGGTAGTGAGAAAAAAATAATAATGATTACTTGTTGAAGTAAAAAAAGGTAGTGTAGTATTACACCACGGTAAATATTATACTTAATTGTTAGCACTATACAGCATCCATTTTTTTGTGTCAAGCATTTTTTTTCGCTGCGTATCTGTTCAGAAGAATGTGCAAATAAAGTACGTAGCTGTACAAATTTGCCAAAACAATAAATGGTATCCTTTGATTATCCTCTTTTTATCATTTCAGTCACAGCTGTACGAACATTGTGGCAATTTGCATAGTAAACAGTGTCAAGCACTGGGATGACACCCATTTAGTTATCTTTTCTCGTCTACCTTGTTTTGCCACCCTGCTGAACGGATACATACCGTTTGTTGCTTTTACTCTATGCTACCTTATCTGCCCTGCTTCAATCAGTAAGGGATTTCAATATTAACTCTGCACTACTTGCGGGATTGCTACTCTCTGTAATGGGTCTGCCAATTACGATATAATCAGCTCCTGAATTTATTGCTTCTTTTGGTGTTGCTGTCCTTTTTTGATCATCATGACCTCGATTCATACGGATTCCTGGAGTAATAATTTTAAAGTCTTTACCACATTCTTGGCGCACTTCTTGAGCTTCTAGTGCAGAGCAAACTACTCCATGTAGTCCAATCTTTTTTGCAAGCTTTGCTAGCAAAATTACCTGTGATTTTGCCTCCCTTGCTACTCCGAGTTCACTCAGATCTTCATTGCCCATACTAGTTAGTACTGTTACTCCAATTAGCTTTATTTTCTTTCCTTGCACTATACTTAGTGCTTCTTTAAGCATTTTTGTTCCACCACTGATATGCAATGTTAGCATTTCAACATCTAGAGCTTTTATTGCTTCAACTGTTCTAGCTACAGTGTTTGGAATATCATACAATTTTAGATCTAAAAAAATTGGTACATTGCATTTTGCAACTTCTCTCACTCCAGAAGGACCATGTGCAGCAAAAAATTCTAACCCAAGTTTTACCATGCCAACCTTATCACGCAGACCATTAGCCCAAGATATGGCTTCATTCAAATCTTGTGTATCCAGTGCGCATATTATTGGGTTCATTATCTTGTATAATTTTTTTTATAATAAGAGTAATTGTTGCATTTTACAATCCATATTCAGGGATTGGTCCACTTGCAATGCTTTGTACAGACACTGAACACGATAATCTGGTCGGAGTGGGTGAACGACTGGCATATCCAAGATCTTCCTGTAAAGAATCAGACGTTTCCTCCGATGTTTTGGAACCTTTCATTGGCTTGAATTGCACAAGCTGCCCTAATATAAATTTTATTTTCTGAGTCTCCCCTAATATTATTTTTTTGCTATAATCTTTAATTGTTTCATTTTCTCTTATTGATTCTTCTATCTTATCTATCACATATTGAAGTTGTTTTATTTGACTGTCTCGCTCTAAAAGTGAATTTCTTAAATTTTTCACTTCGTTATTACAATCTTGTCTTATTCTGTCTAACTCAAAAGATTGATTTTTAATTAAACCGTCTGCTTTATCTAGCTCTTCAAATTTCCTTTTTAACTCTTGAGATAAGTTTTTATTTTTCTGATCAATTTCTTTAAATTTACATTGTAATTCATCTAATTTCACACAAAGTTCTTCTTTTCTTTTATGTAATTCTTCTTTTTTCATATACAGTATATGTTTCTCTTTACGTAATTTGTCTATTTCCTTAGATAACTCCTCTTTTTCTTTAGATAATTTCTCTACTTCCTTATATAATTCCTCATATTTATCATTGTCTATTTTTCTTTTCAATTCGATTATAAGTTTTTTCCTCTCAGTTAGATTAGCTTCTTTTTCCTGTAACTGTTTACACAAATATGAGATTTTATGGAGTAGTTCTTTTTCTTGTGCAGCAAGCTCATCTTTCTCCTTCGTTACTTTTTCTAATTCGTCTGTTATTCCAATTATATGGATCATTTTTGCTTCTAATTTCTCCTCCAAAGATTTTTTTTCTTTAAGAAAAGATTTCCTCTCAGTTTCTATTTTTTGACCAAATTTTCTTTCTTCCTCGTATAAATTGTGCTTTTCTTGAGTCAACTCACGCTCTTTGTGAGCAAATTTCTTCTCCACTTTACTAGTGTCAATAATTATTTTATACAAAATCATAAAAGCCAAAACAGATAATACAGCTAAAGCGAGAATTAAAGAACTAGGTACATTAATAAGCGCTAAAGATGTAAGTAACGTGAGAGTAGCCAGAGAACTAGCTATAAAATAAAATGTATTATATTTATTAAGTAAATTGCTCATCACCTATACACAAAACTGCAGCAGTCTTGTATATATTGATTAAAATTGTCTTACCTGTAGAGGAGAACACTTATCACAATTTTACCAGTGATAAACTTTAGTTGATATTCTAACTAAACTCAAAATGCAAGGTGGCATCAGACAGGAGTAGAACATCTACTAGAATATCCAAAATCTTCTGAATATGAAGCTTCATCCAGCTCTTTATTTGGTAGTGCTGATAAATCTCCATTACTTATATCTGAAGGAGGAAGGCTATCATTAGTTTGTACAGATATTTCTTCAATTACTCCTTTTATTTCTTGATCACTGACTCCAACATTCTTGATTAATTCCTCCAATCTATTCAAAATCTCTAATACAGTTTCCTGCGATATAATCACTTTATCTCCTTCTCTTACATTCTCTTTGAACAAATATATCATGTTTTTTGCCAAATCTTGTGCTAAGCTCACACGATTCTGATGAACTAATGAAGATTGATCATTCAAATCTGAAATTTCTTCTTTTATAGAATGCTTCTCAAATAGTAACTCTTTGTACTTTTCATGTTGAATTTGACTTTCTTCCTCCAGATTGATGCTATAATTTTCCAACTCTTCACTGTTTTTTCTTTCTTTATTAAGAATTTTTTCTAACTCTTTAATCCTACTGAAATATTTAGTTTCTTTCTCTTCCGATTGCTTACTTAGTTCTTCTAAATCTACAGTTAGTTTAATCACTTCTTGAGTTTTTTCATTTAACTTTTCTTGTAATCGTTTTTTTTCTTCTTCTGAATTACATAATCTAGATTCTAAACTAAAAACTTCCCCCTTTTCTTCTTCCAACAGCACCTCTAACTCTGCTATTTTTTTCTTTTTCTCTTCTAAGTATATTTCCAATTCTGTTATTTTTTGACTTTCTAATTCGTGTGATTGACTTTCTAATCTCTGGATTTCACCATACTTACCATCCAACTCTTTTTGAGTATCATTCAATTTTTGTTTTAATCTTTTATTTTCATTCACTGCTACAGCCACACTGTACTCTAATTGCCTTATTTGATCCTTTAGTCTTTGTACTTTAACATCTAGACCTTCAGCAAATTCTTCTAAATCTTGCTTTTCTTGCACTAATTCAGCTTTTTCTTTACTTAACTTTTGTATCTCTTTTTGCGCTTTCCTTAACTTCTCCTCTAACTTTTCCTTCTCTACTTTTCTCCTTTCAAATTCACTCTCTACCGAATCACTTAGCTGCCCGAATTTTTGTGTTATTTCAGCCAAAACCTCATTTAATTGCCTTACCTTTCCATTTAACTCCTCTATCTCTCTCACTTTCTGCTGCAATTGTTCTGACATAGTTTCTTTATCTTCAGTCAATCTTGTATTTTCTTTTTCCAATTTATTAATTCTTTCGTTTAAGCTGTCATCTACAACTTGTGCAATTTTGTCTTGCATTTTAGTACTGCCTATTTGAGCTTCTTTGCTGCCAAGCTCAATTTCTTGAGTTGTTTGAATGTTAATATTTCTATTACTATTTTCTATCACAATCTCAGATGATTTATGATTGCCTTTCTCCTTATTTCTAAATTTTATTTGATACAAGAATAAGTTACCTATTTTTACATCTTTATTTGCTTTCAATTGATCATCAGTAACACGATTACGCTCGATAAGTTCTATACCATTAGCATCAATATTAATTATAATAGTGCACTTTTTTCCGTCCTCATCACACCAATTCAGAGTCATTTCGTATGCACCATCAGTTACAACATAGTGCCTTATTCCTTCTTCAGAAACAAAACCGTGCATTCCATTTTTTCCATTGCTATGCAGAGTTGAAAATCCTGAAATTCCATTATCTTGACAGAAATTACTATTCAAAAACTCACTGACTTTGAATTTGTTTTTATTAGCTCCCAATTTAACTTCTGCACAACTACCATATATTGACACTGTTTCAACACCATTTGCAATATACCCATTCAATACTTTTTTAGCCTCATCTTGAAGCTCTGGTCTAGCTTCTTTTATATTATTGAAATCTTGGATAACGGCTTTATATACTTCATCTTCATTAAAATTGGCATTGTATTTTATTAAAAAAGATAATATGTGAAAACTAGCTACAGCAGTGTGAATTGATTTATTCTTTTCTTTTATCTTACCGAGCAAAAACAAAAACCTTTGAATGAAGTCATGATAATCATCTTTTTGCTCTTCAATTTTATTATTATATGAATTACCAATCATTATTACCTCACAACTAAATAATTAGTATAGTAATACGAATGCTAAGTTACATCAATCAATAAACTTACAGTAAATTTTCCATTCTCAGTTATAAGCTCTGCTTCTGTACTCTCAACCCATTCTATCACTTCAGCATTGCAAACTGACTGCAAATCATGCTGAGCAGAATAATTTAACTCATCCTCTTTTACACTCGCTTTTATCATCAACTTTTGTATAAGATGCTTAACTGATACGTTATTATCTGCTTTTATTTTTCTCACAAGGTTTAATATCTGCACGAAATTATCTCCCATTTCCTCAGAATACTTATCATAGGTAAGTTCTTCCTTGTTAGGCCAATTACTTTTATTGTGAACGGAGTTATAACTATACAACTGATGATATATTTCCTCTGTAATGTATGGCAAAAATGGTGCAAATAACCGCAAAATAATATTGAGTACATATGCCAAACTCTGTTTCGCACTCATGTTTGCCTCGCTGTCCAATGCATCTCCATATGCACGTTTTTTAACTAACTCTAAGTAATTATCACAAAAATCTTTCCAAAAAAATTCTTCTATTGCGCTCAAAGCTTCGCAGTATTCAAACTGTAATAGGTTGTTCGTCGTTTTTTCTATCACTTTATATAATTTGGACAATATCCACTTATCCATCGTCTCACTGATGGAATTTATGCTCAATGCTTGATGTTTTTCCATAAACATGGAAACAAATTTGCTAGCATTCCAAAGTTTCGTAACAAGTCGTTTGCCAATTTTGAAGATATTTTCAGAGTAGACTGTGTCAACTCCAAGTCTTGAGTTTGCTGCCCAATAGCGTACTACGTCAGCTCCATAGGTTTCAAGCATTACATGAGGAGTGATGATATTACCTTTTGATTTACTCATCTTTTTTTTATCATCAGCCAAACACCAACCACTAATCATGATATTTTTCCACGGCAGTGAATCTGCATGATAATGTGCCTTCAAAATCGTATAAAAAGCCCAAGTTCTTATTATCTCATGGCTTTGGCTGCGCAGATCTGCAGGAAATATCTTATCATACCGATGGCTTGGTAAACCGAGCTCACTGTTTACTGCCAGTGCACTTAATTGAGGAGTGATCGCACTTGTTGCCCAAGTATCCATCACATCTTGATCTGAAGTAACTTCTTCTTTAATATACCCTTTCGGCAAATCTTTGAGTGGATCTACAGGTAAATCCTTTACTTCAGCTAGAATGATTTTGCCTTCTTCTCCCTTACGTTTTGAATACCAAACTGGAAATGGTACACCAAAATAACGCTGTCTTGAGATGCACCAATCCCAACTTAGCCCTTCTATCCACACCTCTATACGTTTACGCATAGATTCTGGATGCCAATTACATTTACTCACTTTATCTAATACTTGAGTTTTTTGCTCTAAAGTCTTGACAAACCATTGATAAGTAGGTAATATTTCAAGCGGCGCACCAGATCTTTCAGCACATTTAACAGAATGAGAAATGCTAGTGCTTTCTATTAAAAGGCCCTTTTCAGTTAGGATTTCAATAATTCTCTTTCTTGCTTCTTTAACTCTTAGGCCATTTACTTCATCGTAGATTCCAGCGTCACGCGCTGGAGCGTGTGTCTCCTCTAATGGCTGGATTCCAGTGTCAAGCACTGGAATGTCACTCCCCTTTGTCATCCCAGTGCCTTGACACTGGGATCTATTATTACCATACACTGAATCTAGACTTATCCTACCATCCTGATCGATAATAATTTTCATCGGCAGACCATGCTTTTGCTGCCAATATATGTCGAGCTCATCACCAAACGTACAGCACATAACAAGCCCAGTACCTTTATCTATTTTAACTTTATCATCAGCTATTATTGGAACTTTTGCTCCTGTTATTGGCACCACGGCTATTTTTCCAATCAGCTGAGTGTAGCGTGCATCTTCTGGATGGCAAAAAACTGCAACACATGCTGGAAGCAACTCAGGCCGTGTAGTTGCAATCTTAATCTGCTCATTTTCTTCAGTGGAAAAAACTATCGTGTTCAAAAATGACTCAAAGACTTTATCCTCTATTTCTGCTTGTGCAATTGCAGTTTTATCGACTGGGTCCCAAAGAATAGGTTGCATTTTTTTGTATGCATACTCTTTATTATATAGATCAATGAATGACATTTGAGAAAGTGCCACAGCTTCTTTACTAATTGTGTGATACTCTAAATTCCAGTCATAACTAATACCGACTGATTTAAACAATTCCTTGAATTCCTGCTTTGACTTCTCAATAACTTCATGGCACATCTCTATAAATTCTTCTCTGCCAACTTCTTTTGCACGGGTTTTATAGGTCTGCTCAACTAACCTTTCAGTGGGAAGCCCATTATCATCAAACCCAATTGGATAAAATACATCTTTCCCCAGCATACGTTGAAACCTTGCAATAAAGTCCGTATGGCAATAGCTAAATATATGACCAATATGCAACTTTCCAGATATCGTTGGTGGAGGCGTATCTATAGTGAAAGTATTATCCTTTTCACCATTCCATTTATAAACTTTACTCCCTTCCCATAATATGTTGTATTTGTCTTCAATTTCCCTAAAGCTATACTTTTCTTCTAACATAAATATTTCTCAGTTTTAAGCTTTAAGTTAGCACAATTGAGCAAATACAGCAATTTTAATGTCTGCCATTTAATTTAGCCTTGTTATGATACAAATTTTTTTTGATCTTATAATTTTTAATGTATTACATAATAAATTTTTAGTATTGAGGTTTATTATGCTTAACTTTCATAACTTAAAAGAGCTTATAGATATTCTAAGTAATCCATACTATGTGCCTCACCCAGCAAAAGTAGACTTAGTAGAATTGCTTGAAGACGTGCTGGAATTAAAAGATAAAAAAAGCCCAGAAGAGGCAATAACTACATTGAAAGATAAAATAAGAAATGAACTCAAAAGTGAAATGTCGAATGAACTGAAACAAAAAATAAATACTCAAATCCAGCAGTTACAGCAAGAAAAGAAAATATTAGAAACCAAAAATGAAGCAAATAAACAACTAAAAGAAAAAGCAACATATATCGCTACTGCTAGTACTGGTCTTGCTGTTGGGTTAGTAGTGTATATTACACTTGAACATACAAATAAATTGGACATGTGGTTAATCGTTGTTATAGCAACAGTATCTGCATTCTTAGCTGGTGATTTAATAATGAAACCTAGCTCTCAAGTAAATGGAACACAAGAACCACAAGGAGTAGCAAATAAGAATTCAGTGTAGCTTGATATAGTTTTTTTCATTTCACTGCCTTTCCAAATTTGAAGCAGGTTGTTTGAGCCATAGTACAAAGTAAATATAGTAATTTTACACTAAAATTTTTAGTTTTGTTTCTGTGGGTTAGTTGGTACGAGCCTTGCCTTTAAGAAGATGTAAAATCACAATTATTACGAATAACATTCCACCAATAACTGATATAGCTCCACCCGTAATAAAACAAGCACGTGCCAACATTGATGAAATACTTGGCAGATCTGCAACTTTTCTTAAGGCACCATATCCACCAAGCCAAACAAGTCCAGTAATGTGGAGAAAATGTCCCAAGCTATATGCATAAATCTGTAATCTTACTATGGAGCTTTTTATTTCTTTACAGCCCAATTTTGGTAACAGCCAGTAGACAAAATTCATAAAAGCTATAGTAATACCAACTACAGAACCATGATAATGCGCAGGAATAGTGACATTTCCTTCAATAGTTAGCACTCCAAGCACACCTCCATAAATGAACAATACAAACGAGTGAAGAAGATAATTGCCCTTATCATTGAGCAGAGTTTTTATGTTGCAATACACTAATATTGTTAAAAAGCACGGCAGAACTGCTCCAGCAATTCTCATATGCCAGGTAAAAAACTGTATCAATTCAGCACTATCCGCCGAATAAATAAAGTATATAAACGGCGCACCTACGGTCAAAACTGTGTTTATAAATAGTGGTAAAATGGTAATTTTATTTAGACTAATATAGCGAGCATTCAGTATGATCAAATAAACTAAAAACATTGCTTGAGCAAAGGCAAACTGCAGTAAATGTCCGCCTCCCCAAAAGAGATATTCATAAAATAAATTCTTGTCTGAGTGATATAGACCTGGAGGCATATTTTTATGTGCTAAAACAACACAAAGAAATGATGACACAAGTATAATGACCAGGCCAATTTGTCCGATTGAAAGATATGAGTCTTGTTTATTTGATATGTAGGCTAGAGCTGTATTTATCAATATGCTGGTAATGAAAAGACTGAGTCCAAGTAAAAATAATTTGTTTTGTAATACAGGTATATAGTTACTTTTGATAACTTCAGTATTTGGAACAAATGCAGATATAAACATTAGCAGCATGGAAAGGATTGAGAGAATCCATGAGAAGTTAAACCAATGATTGGTGTTTTTTAAGTTTATGATGAAGAGCAGAGATATTATAGAGCACATCCATACCAAAATTGACAAATTTACGTGTATCACCAGTGCATTATCAAAGATATATTGTGCAGAAGGAATGAGAGAAGAAATAAAAGGCAATCGTAGAAAAATAACAATTATTGACAGCAGTCCAGAACAAGCAAGAGCAAGTACTGCCAAGAATATCCATTGCCTGCAAAGTGAAGCGTTATTTTGTATGTTGAGCATTTATTTTTAGGTACTATAGCATAAGATAGTATACATTTTTCAAATTGATATGAGTAGTTCAAATGAATGACATCACAACAATATCTTTCATCCTGAAAATGCTGCCTGTTTCATATTGGAGTAGTATTACTGACAGCATTAGTTTGAGCTATAGATATTTCTTTTAGTCCATACTTGATAAAAGTTATTACAGTAAGAGAATCTTTACATAATGGTATGACATTACGTTAATGCTTTTGATCCACAATTAAGAACATTTTCGTTGTGATTTACGTTTCTAGTATGTATATTAATGAATCTTGTTTTCACTAAATAATGAAAATAATAATTGTCATGATAATGTTATTGTATAGTAACTATACAATGGCAAGCGAACGAATAAGTTTAGTAGATAAAAAATTATCTCAAGGATATGTAGCTCCAATACTTACAGAAAATAGCGTTATTTTACCAGACAAGAACGGTACCTTATATTCCTTTGATATCGATAACCCAAGAGTTATAAATTGGAAATTATACCTCTCAAGTAGGAAAAAAATTGGTAATATGAGTTTATCGAGCTACAAAGAAAATGTTTTCTTTGTAGTGGATAACATTCTACACACAATAGATGCGAAAACAGGGGAGATTCAATGGGAAAAAGAATTAAGAGCTCCGGCAAGAGGGAAAACAGTAGTAATAAACAATAAGTTGGTAGTGTTGACTATTGATAACTATCTGCATGCATTTAGTATAAAAGATGGCAGTTCCATTTGGAATTATCAAAATGGTATAAATGAGGTTCGAGGTTTGTATTCCATCTCACCAGCAATCTCCAATGATAAAATAATAGCACCATTTTCAAATGGTGAATTGATAGCTTTTAATGAAGACGGTAAAAAATTGTGGAGCCAAAAATTGGCTACAAACCTTTTGGATACACAGCTTACAGATGTAACTACTACACCTAGAGTACACGATAATATCTTAATAGCTACGAGCAACTCTTATATTTATAGCATTGACGTAAACTCAGGAAATATTTTATGGTCAAGGCCACTACAAGTAAAAAGTATATCAAACATTGAGTCATATTATAGCCCTCTTATTCCTGCAGAGAAACAAAAAGAAGGCGGAAGAATTTTCATGGTGACTAAAGATAATAAGGTAATTGGCATCGACATACAAAGTGGAAAAACAGTTTGGACATCTGATTTTATAGAGAATGTGCAATTGTTTGTTCCAATTATGTATGCCCATACGCTTTGGGTAACAAGTAATAAAGGTTCAATATTTGCTTTTCCTGGATCTGAAAGTACAGGAAGGGTAATTAAAATACCCGGTAATGTGTTTCATGCTCCAGTATTTACCCATGGTAAGATGTATATAACGACTGAAGGAAATGGTGTTTATTCTTTAGAAAATAGGTTTGTTTTTTATGACTGATTATGATTTGATTATTATAGGTGGTGGTCCAGGTGGTTACAAATGCGCTATTGCTGCTGCAAAACTTGGACTCAAAGTTGCTTGTATAGACAAAAATAGCATTTTTGGTGGCACGTGTTTGCGAGTTGGGTGTATACCATCAAAAGCATTACTCCATTCCTCTTATCAGTATGCTAGCGCGAAAAATAATCTATCAAAACTTGGCATAAAAGTTAAGGATGTAAGTCTCGATTTGAGAGAAATGATAGGCTATAAAGACGCTAGAGTTCAGGAACTTGGAAAAGGCATAGAATATCTGTTTAACCTTTACAAAATTACGAAGATCAATGGACTTGGAAAAATTACTTCTTTTGATCAAGGCAACCTTGAAGTTTCAGTTGAAGGTAAGGTGCTGAAGACAAAAAATATAGTAATTGCAACCGGTTCTGACGTTATTTCTTTGCCAGGAATTAATATCGATGAGAAAAGTATTATTTCATCAACTGGTGCATTGTCTTTAACTGAAGTACCAAAAAAACTTGTCGTAATCGGAGCCGGGGCAATAGGGCTTGAAATGTCTTCTGTATGGAGGAGGCTAGGGTCTGAAGTCACTGTAGTAGAATTTTTTGACAGAATCGCTGCAGCAATGGATGGAGAATTAAGTAAGTCTCTACTTTCTAGTCTACAAAAACAAGGAATAAAATTTTTACTTAGAACTAAAGTTGAGGGAATAAAACAAAGTAGTAACTCTTTGAGTGTGAAAGTTTGCTCTGTAAAAGATAATCAAACAAACACTATAGAGGCGGATAAGGTATTGGTGGCAGCAGGGCGCAAACCATGCTCTGAGGGTCTTGAAAAAATAGAAAAAGACAGTCGTGGCTTTATTAAAGTCAACAATAGTTATGAAACCAACGTAAAAGGAATATTTGCTATTGGTGATGTGATTGGTGGAGCAATGCTTGCTCACAAAGCTGAGGAAGAAGGGGTGGCAGTTGCAGAGATACTAGCAAGGCAATTGCCTCACGTTGATTATGAAATCATACCGTCAGTCATTTACACCCACCCTGCAGTTTCTTCAATCGGTAAAACTGAAGAAGAACTAAAAAGTGCTGGTCGAAAGTATAAAGTTGGTAAATGTCAATTTGCTGCAAACGGTAGAGCAAAAGTCACTGACGATGCTGAGGGATTCGTGAAAGTTCTGACTTGTAGCAAAGCAGATACAATACTCGGTGTACATATCATAGGAGCATACGCTGATACGCTAATCAATGAAGCAGCGGTTGCAATGGCATATGGTGCAGCAGCAGAGGATATATACAGAATTTGTCACTCTCATCCTGATATAAATGAAGCCTTTAGGGATGCGTGCATCGATGCTTTCTTTAAAAAGTAACTGTGGACCTCGGTTCAATCATTGAAAAATGGTATGATTGGCTAAAGTACAACAGGTCTTACTCACCAAACACTTTGGAGTCATACATGAGGGACCTCAAGGATCTTATAAGTTTCCTAAATACTCACATTGGTGAAGAAGTAAATGTTGGCTCTTTAGAAAAATTAAGCATACCTGAACTGAGAAGTTGGTTTACCTCTCGTTATGCAAGAGGTGTAAATGCGAGATCTAACACTCGCGCATTGTCAGTAATCAGAAATTTTTTCAAATATATAAAAAACAATTATGAAATAAATAATGAAGCGGTATTTTCTTTATCAAGGCCAATTCAGAGAAGAACTCTACCTAAAGCACTTTCAATATCTAACATAGAAACTCTATTGAAAGAAATGAAATTGCCTGATCTAGGCGAGCCTTGGGTGGTAAAAAGAGAAATTGCAATTGTCGTTCTGCTATATGGTACGGGCTTAAGAATCACTGAAGCACTGAATCTTAAGGTTAGTGATATTAGCAATGAAAGTTTAATAGTAACAGGTAAGGGAGATAAACAAAGGCAGGTATTTATTCTTCCAGTAGTAAAAAAGTGTATACAAAAATATATAAAAGCTTGTCCCCACTTTGACGAAGCGGGACATCTTTTTGTCGGGGTAAGAGGAAAAAAATTGGGAAGAACTTATGTTGCTAATCGTTTGCAAAAAATAAGAAGATTTTTAAACTTACCAGAAATTTTATCTCCACATGCATTTCGCCATAGTTTTGCTACTCATTTGCTTCAGGAAGATATTGACATAAGATCAATACAACAGCTGCTTGGCCACTCAAGCCTTGAAACTACTCAAGTTTACACTCACCTAAATTATCAAGATGTCTTCAATATGTATAAAAACTTTCAGAAGAGTTTGAATAAAAAATCGAAATCTTAACTTCGTCTTAAATCGATAATATTGCCGAACTGAGTGCTTGCAACATCATTCAGTACTATACTTGCTTTATATAAGCAATAGTGACCAGCAGAGAAGAAAGCAAAAACGTTTTGCAAAAGGTTATGAATGAAAGAGAATAGACAGCAGAATTTAAATTAGAAGCTATGTAAAGAAACAAGTCAAGCAAATAGCAAAAGAGCTAGGCTCTGTGTACAAAATGTTAGCAGGTCAAATTAATTGAGGACGGGGATTTGCGACTAAAGTTCATGCACTTGTTGACGTACTGGGAAACCCATTCAAATTTATTTTGACCTCAGGCTAGAGGAACAAAATTACTCAGTTGACTAAAAATGTCTCTAGCTACACTATATGGCTTCTTTAAAATTTTGTTTACAGAGCCTAGAAAGAAAGCTGAGGAAAAGTAGAGGTTACCTTTACATATGAACTACATCTCAACCTGATATTGTCGTTCCTAATATGTTGGATTTCTTGCATAACTCGAATTCAAAAGTTGATGTCATTCCAGCGCGTGACACTGGAATGGCTTTGTTGCACAGCTCTTCGGATAGTGGGTAATGTATAATAAATTCATGAAGCTATATCAAACTTAGCCATGCCTATTTCAGTAAATTTGTTAAGCAAATAACACTTGAGTAGCAGTTCCTTCTCACGATTAATCTCAGATTTATTCCTAAAACTAAATCCAAATATTTGCTTCAGTCGCGAGAAAAAACTTTCTATATAAGATCTCTTCCAATAATTTATCTCTTTTTTCCACCTCTTCATACCATCTTCATCATATGACTTTATGAGCTTGATTGTAGAATTTCTCTCATTCATATAATCCAACTTTGGATGCTCTACTGCATTATTTTGCGGAGGAATCCTTGTCTTTATGTCAAGCTCATCGCACAGTTTGTATAACTTCTTTCGATTATATGCCCTATCTGCATATATCGTGCTTATGTTATACTTGGTATCCACTCTTTCAATAAGATCACAGGCTCCATAGTGGTCGGAATAAACTCCACTACTGTATTTTGCAGCTATAACTTTTTTACTACCTATCTCTAGCATTACATGTAGCTTTCTTGTTTGCTCATAGCGGCGATACTTTCTATCTGTACCATTTGCCTTACTATGGCCTGGAATATTATTGTAGATGCTGATACCTGTACTATCTATAGCAATTTCAATATCTTCCATATCGTTCTTATCAACTCTGCAGTCGTTGATTTTGATATTAAGCTTTTTAAACCTTCTTGAAGCCTGCGAATAGCTGATAATTTGCAAAATTTTCCCTATTTGCTCAAGATATTTCTCTATAAATCCCACTGTTTGCCTAAGACCAATCCTGAATAGATAGGTTATTATGTGAATTAGAATCACTACTTTGTCGCTGTAGACATTGTTGCCACCTGCTACTTTTGGACTATTTTCGTACCAATTTTCAATGGCATCGTTGATATAATGAAAAACATTTCCCCTTTCTTGAAGAAATTTGTTATATTCATTGCAGTTACTGACTTTCATTCTTATTGGCATATTTTTCCTTTGTCGGCTAAATATCTATTTTATAACAAATTCCATCAGTAACTGCCTGTTCTTTCCTTGAGTGGTGCAACAAAGCCTGCTGGCATCCAGATATTGGGTTCCAGCTGGGATGACACCTGTTTATGCAAGAAATCTATTGAAAATTGAGTTAAACTAAAAATTCAGTTTGACACACTTTTGTTAAACATTTTTGGGACGTTAAAATAAACAGATAAATAATTTTCTCTTAAGCTACTTCAACACTTTCATCATGGGTTAAAAGCAACTCCACAAGCTCTTGATTATCAGTTACATAATCCAATGCTGTCTTTCCCTCATTATTTTTAGCGTTAACGTTTGCATTGTGTTTTAGTAGCGTCCTCGTTATATCAACCTTTTGCCTAATAACAGCCAAGTGTAGTGCAGTGTTGCCATCTTTATCCTTAGCATTAATATTAGCACCTTCTCGAATAAGGCATTCTGCAATATTGCAGCTTCCAGATAAAGCAGAGTAGTGTAATAGAGTTCTACTATTTCTATCTCTAGCATTAACATTAGCACCTTTATTGATTAGAAACTCCACTATTCTTAAGTCTCCACTGAAAGTGGCTTTATAGACAACGCGGTGTAACGCTGTTTCGCCATATTCATTCTTGGCATTAACATTAGCACCTTTTTCAATTAGGCACTTCACTACATTTAATTTTCCATTCTCAGCAGCAAAAAATAATGGGGTTCTGTAGTGTTCGTCCCTAGCATCAACATAAGCATCCTCATTAATTAGGTGTTCCACTATACCCAATTCCCCAACGTCAGCAGCTAAATGTAATGGAGTCATACCACAATTGTCTTTAGCGTCAATATTAGCATACCTTTTGATTAGATATTCCACCATATCTAGATCTCCATTTATAGCAGCAATGTGTAATGGAGTCCTGCCATATTCGCCTTTAGCATTAATGTTATTATTTTTAATAATCAGGTATTTTACTATATCCAATTCCCCAGCGTAAGCAGCTGAATGCAATGGAGTATTATCATATTTATCTTTAGTATTAGTGCTAGCACCTTTATTGACTAGACATTTCATTACATTCAAATTTCCACTCTTAGCAGCAATATGCAACAAAGTTTGACCGTGATTGTCCTTAACATTAACAATTTTTACCAATTCACCTGGGTAATATTTTTCTATATGTGTTATTATTGCACTAATTGCTTTACAATCACCACTTTCAGCAAGCAAGTGCAAAGGGGTGCTTTTCCTTATAAACAGTGTTCCTCCATATACATAAAATGAGTTAAAGTAAAAGTTATCAATCAACTTACCGTATGTACTTGCGTATCCCCATACAAATGCAATATGGCTCATACTACCTTGTGCTAAACCACCACTGTTTATCAATTCCAAAGCTTTCCTTAGAACTTCCTCTTCTTGTCGGTTCTCTTGTAATTTTAATCTTGTTACTTTTTGTACTAGACTGTGGATATTTACTACTCCTTCCCTTAATTTAATCATTGAATATCGATTAAGTAACTCAACAGCATTCCAAAGCTTTGCCTTATCATCTGTTATTAATTTTGAAAAAATTTCTTTGATGCAGATATTGTCAGGAGCAAGATAGGCCATTATTTCAAGAATGCTTAATGCTTCAAAGCCATATTCCTTGCATATATATGTCATCGTGACATTCCAAGTTGTCAAAACTGTTTTAGTATAACGATCTTCATTTTCATAAATTCCTTTCTTAAGCAATTCTCCTGCATTTTGTTGATACTCTTTTAAGTAATCACTTATTTTAAACCTCTTATCACCTCTTAATCTCGATTCCTCATTTCGATCTTGGATATATACAACTGCTTGTCCTAAAGCTAATGGAAAATATTGTAATTCTCTTGTTAGCTCTTCTATTTCCCTATCCTGTAAATTATTCTCTATGTTCAAAGCTTTTCTAACAAATTCTAAAGCTTCTACTTCACCAAACTTATCTAATTGTATTACTTTTATATCACTTTCTCCTCTCACATTCCACTTACAGTCACGAGAAGTAATTAAAATGTAAGGTTTTTTATGTCTAGGGTGTAAAGATGAAGGTAAAAATCTTTTAATGTTTTCATATCCCTCAGCATTATCAAAAATGAATAGGCTTTTTCCTTTCCTTCTTGCAAAGAAAGCATATATTTCTCTAACAATATTTTCTATCGTCTTGTCCCTTTCGTACCCTTTGGTAGAAATGCCTAATCTATCATCCTTAACTAACCCCAAGAAAGAATTTTTCATAGTTTCAACGCTTTCAGCATTTATCCAGATAACGTTAGCATAATAATCCTTTCCATATGTGTAAGCATATTGCCTAGCGAATTCACTCTTACCTATCCCCCCAAGACCACTAATAGTAGCAACCTGAGATATAATTGCTGGCCTGACCGTACTCCTTTGTAGTGCATCATGTAAGGCTTTTAATTCACTATTTCTTCCAGTAAAAAATGCAACTGGCTCTATTATTTTAAACCAAATAGGCTCCTCTACCCGCTTGTTATCCTGTGTCGTTACAGCCACATATATTTTATGTAGTGTTTTACTATCCTTGTGTTGTTGTTCTATTACTTTATCAATTCTTTCATTATTTTCTTTTACTCCTTGTTCTATCTTACCTAAAGTACTAGCCCATAGCTCCACTTCTCGAAAAAGCTCTTCTCCCTCTTTGTGCAAAAAAGGACGCGCTTTTATATCTTTTACCCAGTCTGATATTTTTTTTAGAAGATTATTACAAAAGATTTGATTGTCACCAATATAGTCGAACTTTTTGTTCAACCTACTACTCAACTTACCTAGCAATAATTTTCTTAGCTGAGCTTCATGGGGTAAGTTAACGACGAACACCAGTTCATTTAAAAAGTCCTCTATCTCTTTATTGCTGACTTCCTTGCCTATCTCACGCTTTATAAAATCCATATTTTGTTTCAAGTATTGAGCAACACTACCATCTGAATCACTAATTCTATATTTTGCACTATCACCTATATCCAGAAACTCATCTTTTGTGTCTATTCTTACAAATGAAAGTTCTTTTCCTTTATTTTCTCCACTTAACATTGCTCTTAGATTTCTTACTTCGTGTTGTATTGAATATGGTGAATCAAGATCCATATTCGTAGCAAAAAGAAAATGCTTTGTTCCACCACTAAACTTTGCATTATTTTTGATCTTTAAATAAGCAATAAAGTATTTCAACAAATTAAACTCACCACTCTTTGTTAATAAGCTACCTACACTGATTTTTTCAGTTCCATCTTGTTTGTGTTTGACTTGCACAAACCTATGTATTGTTGTTTTATTTTGCTTACATTGGAGAACAACATCATCAAAGCCTGCAGCTGACTTCAATTCTGTAACTAGGCGGAAAGGACATTTTTTATCCATCACACGCATGAGAAATAATATGAGCCACAACTCTTGATAGTCAATACCATGGCGAGAGCATTTTGACCCCCAAACAGGATGATCTTCAAGCATCCTCAACCTCACATAATTTTAAAAATAGTACCAACAAATGGTAAAAAAGTTATATGTTATGATATACAGATATCGTAGCGTAAATCTGAGAATATCTACGAGATGTGCTGTTATGTAAATAAAAAAATGTGACTAATTACTTAATTTTTCATTTAAAATTGAATTCACGACATCAGGGCTGGCTTTTCCCTTGGTGAGTTTCATAATTTCGCCAACAAAGAATCCGTATAATCTTGTTTTACCGCTTTTGTATTCTTGAACTTTATCTTGGTTGCTATTGATGATTGTGTCGATAACTTCTGCTATTTGACCTCTATCGGTTATTTGTTTTAGGTCCTGCTCTTCTATGATGAGAGATGCCGGTTTGCCAGTTTCAAACATAATATCAAAAACTTGCTTGCCGAGCTTAGCAGAGATCGTTCCATCAACGATAAAGTCAAGGAGCTCGGATAAAGCATCTGCTTTAATTGGAGAGCTAACAATATCAATATTTGTTTTATTTAAACGACCGAAAAGCTCGACGGTTAACCAGGTAACTGCAATCTTTGAATCATGCTTTTTTGCTAATTTTTCAAAATAATCGGCAATTTCTTTATCAGAAGTGATAACGTCTGCATCATATTCATTGATACCTAATTCCTCTATGTATCGAAGTTTTTTTTGATCTGGCAACTCGGGTAAAGATGATTTAATAGAATCAATTTTGTCTTGGTTTATTTCAACAGGTAGCAAATCAGGTTCAGGGAAATATCTATAGTCACTTGAATCTTCTTTGCTTCTCATCACTTTTGTTTTTCCTAAAGTGACATCAAACAATAAGGTATCTTGACTTATTTCTCCTCCGCTTTCCAAAATTTTGATCTGCCTTTGTGCTTCATAATCTATAGCTTGTACAATATAACGTATTGAATTTAAGTTTTTTATTTCACAACGAGTGCCAAATGTGCTACTACCCTTTGGGCGAACAGAAACATTTGCATCACAGCGAAGTGACCCCTTTTCCATATCACCATCACATGAACCGATGTAACGCAAAATCTGCCTCAATTTTTTCATGAATTCTGCAGCTTCTGCAGATGAACGAAGATCTGGCTCTGAAACAATTTCCATTAAAGCAACACCTGCACGATTTAAATCTATGTAAGTTTTGCTTTCTTCATGAATACTCTTTCCTGCATCTTGCTCTAAGTGAATTCTTGCGATTCTTATTTCTTTTTCATTATTATTGATAAAAACTTTGCCATTTTTAACTATTGGCTCAAAGAACTGGGTTATTTGATAACCTTGTGGTAAATCGGGATAAAAATAATTTTTCCGGTCAAAGTAAGAGCATTTATTAATTTCTGCAGAAATTGCAAGTCCGGTGCATATTGCTTGCTCTATGCAGCTATAATTTAATACTGGTAGTGTACCTGGCATTGCTGCATCAACTAGAGAAACTTGAGTATTGTGCTCAGTGCCAAATTCCGTTAGTGAACTAGAAAATAGCTTTGTCTTAGAAGAAACCTGAGCGTGTACCTCAAGTCCAATTACTGTCTCCCAGTTTTCTTTTGTCATGTATTTTATTCAATTAATAACTTTATATTCTGCAAACTAGCACAAAAAGTCAAATAAAACTCATTTAACCTATGATCCAAGAGCGGTGTATATCAATAATATAAGAGTTACTACAGTTTCTATTGACTAGGCTGTTATATAATAAAGTTAAGTGCTGCCAAAAAATATCTATAGTAGGCCAAAACATAATTTTGATGGCAACTGATTAGCTAACAAATTTATAAACATCAGTATACAGCTCATCAATCTCTGGCTCTTTACTACTTTTAGCAAAATCTTCTGACTTTTTTACTAAGTCTCGTATTTCCTTATCAATAGCTTTGCATTCTTCATCAGAAGCGATTTTATTGTCTGTTATATACTGCTTTAAGGTGCTTATAGGATCATGATTTTGCTTCATATCTTCAACTTCTTCTTTTGAGCGATAAGTAGCAGGATCTGACATTGAATGTCCATGATATCGATATGTCTTCATTTCAAGCAAGATAGGTCCTTTTCCCCCACGTACGTGCTCAGCTATTTCACTTGTTAACTCATAGACAGAGAAAAAATCCATTCCATCAACTTGTTTTCCAGGAATACCAAAACTCTCTCCTCTTTTATATAGTTCAGTTACTAAAGTTGATCTTTGTACAGAAGTTCCCATTGCGTATTCGTTATTTTCTATGATATAAACCACAGGTAACTTCCACAAAGATGCCATATTAAATGATTCATATACTTGTCCTTGATTTGCAGCACCGTCACCAAAATATGTGAATACAACGTTATCTTTTTTCTTGTATTTATTAGCAAATGCTATTCCTGTGCCAATTGGGACTTGTGCACCTACTATTCCATGTCCACCAAAGAAATTTTTTTCAACATCAAATATGTGCATGGAGCCACCTTTGCCTTTTGAACACCCTGTTTCTTTGCCGGTTAGTTCTGCCATCACAACATTCGGATCAGAATTACATGCAAGCATTAAGCCATGGTCTCTATAGCTTGTGATAAAAGCATCACCAGGTTTTGATGCAGCTTGAGTCCCAACTGCAACTGCTTCTTGCCCTATTGATAAGTGACAGAATCCGCCTATTAATCCCATTCCGTATAATTGTCCTGCTTTTTCCTCAAATCTGCGTATGAGAAGCATTTTTCTGTAGAATCCAATCACCTGTTCTTTAGTGAAATTTTCTGCTTTCATATTGACTTTCTTTTATTAAATTGAGATCATACCAGAAATTTTTAACATTTTATAATACTATCTATATGGGCTACTATCACTGGCTTGAAGCTTTTCACGTTATCTCTGTAATTATGTGGGTGGCAGGTATGCTCTATTTGCCAAGGCTTTATGTTTATCATGCATCTGTAAAACCAGGGTCAGAAAATGACAGCTTACTTCAAATAATGGAGAAGAGACTCCTTAGATATATCATAAACCCTGCAATGCTTTTCTCCCTTAGTTTTGGAATTATGCTAATGATTATTAGGGAAGCATATCGCGAAGGGTGGTTTCATGTAAAAGCGCTAGCATTATTCTTAATGTTTGCTATTCATGTCCTACTTGCAAAGCATAGGAAAAATTTTGCAGTGGGCTTGAATAAGAAAACTCACGTTTATTTTCGTGTTTTAAACGAAGCAGTAACAGTGTTAATAATAATTATAGTTATTATGGTTATTGTAAAACCTTTTTGATTTTCTAGCCTAATGATGAACCATTGAATGGAGTATAAGAATTGTTACTAAATAGTTTATTCTGATGTTCCGTAGTCTAAGTAAAGTACTTAAGGTATAGATTCTTTGTTTTTGTGTGTTATCCTGGTTAACAAGAATTCGCAGTAGTATTATAATGAGTAAGTTAAAAAAGCTTAGTGCTGGACTTTCTTTGACAGGCCTAATTGGTAGTGATGATATAGATATGCAAAGGGCAGGAAATAGAAAGAAGAAATATCAATTTTTGGATAAGACGTTCGCATGGATTGATGCGATGATAAATTTTATTTTTAAACGTGAGAGTAATAACGTAAATGAAGTCCTAAAAGTCACATGGGGACCACTATTTTTTGGTTTAGTGGTGATATTCATCTTTTTTGGAATAGGTGGTATTTGGTCAGCTATAGCTCCAATTGACGGAGCAGTGCATGCAAGTGGAGAAGTTATTGTCTCTTCAAATAGAAAAATAGTGCAACACTTGGGTGGGGGAATAATAAGCAAAATTTTAGTAAAAGAAGGTCAAGCAGTTAAAAAAGATGAGCCTTTAGTTTTATTAAGTGATGTTAACGAAAAGGCAAATTTGAGTATAATTAAAGAAAAACTCTTATCACTTTTGGCAACTGAAGCAAGACTTATTGCAATCAGGGGAGACTTAGATACGCTAGAATTTTCTGATGAGGTTAAAAGATTATCTAACGATGAACTTGTAAATAAAGCGATAAAGAATCAGGTAAAGTTGTTCAACTCTCAGAGAAAGAGTATATTAGGAAAAACTGACATACTGCAACAACGTATAAAGCAGTTAAATGATGAATTAGCAGGGCTAAATTTTCAACTAAATGCAGCCCATAAGCAATATGACTTGATAACTGAGGAGTTAGAAACAAAAAGACAATTACTTGATAGTGGCCATATAAGCAAACCACACATTTTAGCTTTAGAAAAACAGTTTGCTGAAATTGAGGGTAGAGTTGGACATTACCGTTCTGCAATATCTCAAGTACAGCAAAAGATTGGAGAAAATGAGTTAGAGATTATAAATGTGAAGAATGATGCTCAAGAAAGAGCAAATGCTGAGCTTAAGGAAGTTAATACATCTATTGCAGACTTAAAAGAGAGGCTGATGGTTGCTGAAGATTCGTTAGCACGTACAATAATTAAATCACCTCAAGATGGTATAGTTACAGATATAAGATACCACACTGAAGGTGGTGTTATACAATCTGGAGTCCCAATCCTGAGTATAGTACCATCAGATGATGATCTAATAATAGATGCTAAAGTTCTAACCAGAAACATAGAAGAGATACTGTCAGCAAAAAAGAAAGATAGCAATATAGTCTCTATCGACGGACTAGAAGGGCTGAAAGTTAAAGTAAGGCTGAGCGCTTATAGTGCACGTCGCTTAAGTTTAATTAACGGTATAGTAAACCATATTTCCCCTGATGCTCTTGATGATCCAAGGATGGGGCGTTATTATTCAGTGCGAGTGGTGATACCAAAATCAGAACTTGCTCAATTTAAAAACGTATACCTATATCCTGGTATGCCAGTAGAAGTATATATAGTTACTCAATCTCGCACTCTTTTATCGTTCTTGTTTACACCTATAATTGCAACATTCGATAGATCTTTCATAGAGAGATAATTTATTTGGCTTTTCTAGAAAATTTGTTTACAGAGTTTGATATGCAAAAAAATTTACACACAAGTAGTGTATTATTTTATAATTATTTTCTATAATATGTAAATCTTTGATTTAAGATGCAAATGCTAACGTAAACATTAAAGGTTAATTAGTAAACTCAGCTGTATAATAGAATTAAAGGAATTAGTAAGATTTTTACCTCAATGAATTATAAATAGGCAAACTTACTTAAAGTTTAATAGTGTCTGTTACTGCTTTTAGGTGTGAGGCTAGAGGGTTATTAGCAATAACAGACACTATTAAACTTATTATAGAACTTCCTTAAAGTAAATACTTAACTTAAAATATTATAATATTTTAACTTAAAATAGATTCATGTAAATGCTTTTTCCTCAAGTTAGTATCGTATTATTATATTTATTAAATGCTAAAAAAACATTAATCATCATTTACTTTTGATTCAATATTTAGCAAAACACTTGTGTAAATTCTATAATCTCTGTTTGCATAGTAAGTGTATATATATTATTATACAGTTAGTTTTACAGCAAAAAATATGGTGAAGTTACTTGCATTATTGATAATGTTTTACTCAAATATATCAATTGCTTCTGCTCCTACTTCTTGGCAATTTGGATTTCCTGCGCCTGCAACTGAGATAATGGAGGTTGTAGTTAAGTCACATTCGTTTGTGATGAGTGTAATGATTGCAATTATGCTTTTTGTATGGGCCCTGCTTGCTTATGTAGTATTTCGCTTTCGTAAGGGCAAAGTGAAAAATGTCAGTAAAATAACTCATAATATCTTTGTAGAAATTATCTGGTTTGTTATACCAACGATTATTGTTGGGGTATTGGCTTTTAAAAATGCTGAATTAATTAAACTACAGGAGAAAGTGCCAAAAGCTGACATAACACTAAAAGTTATTGGTCATCAATGGTATTGGAGTTACAAGTACCCAGAATATCAAGGTATTTCATTTGACAGCTATATAAAAGGAAAAGAAGACCTTACCGAAAGAGATTTAAAACTATTCTCTGTTGATAATAACGTTATTTTACCTATCAATACTAATATTCGTTTACAAGTGACAGCAGGAGATGTAATACATAGCTGGGGAATACCTGCTTTTGGTATAAAAATTGATGCAATACCAGGTAGGCTGAATGAAGCATGGTTTAACGTTACAAAGCCCGGTATTTATTATGGGCAATGTTATGAACTATGTGGTCAAGGTCATGGATTTATGCCAATTGTTGTTGAAGCAGTGAGTAAAGAAGATTTTAATAAGTGGATTGAAGATAAAAAATTAGTAAGTTAAGTTTGGAGTATAGATATGAGTGATGTACCAAAAGGTATAAGACGTTGGCTGTTTTCTACTAATCACAAAGATATAGGGACACTATACATTATTTTTTCCATATTAGCTGGAATTATTGGTGGATTATTATCGGTAATTATTCGTACTCAGCTAATGCACATTAATATACTTAACAATAATTACCAGCTATATAACGTAATGATTACAGGGCATGCGGTAATAATGGTGTTTTTTATGATAATGCCAGCCTTAATGGGAGGATTTGGTAATTGGTTCGTACCTCTCATGATTGGTGCACCAGATATGGCATTTCCTCGTATGAATAATTTAAGTTTTTGGTTGTTAGTTTCATCTTTTATTTTGCTTATCCTCTCGGTATTTGCTGGCGAAGGTCCTGGAACAGGATGGACTTTATACCCACCTCTATCGCAAATCATGTCTCACCCAAGTGCAGGAGTTGATCTTGCTATACTTGCACTTCATGTTGCTGGTATGTCATCAATTGTTGGGGCGATCAACTTTATAGTTACCATATTCAATATGCGTGCAAAAGGTATGTCACTAACTAAGATACCACTATTTGTTTGGTCTATTTTACTCACGTCATTTATGTTAATTGTTGCCTTACCGGTACTTGCTGGTGCTATAACTATGCTGCTCACTGATCGTAATATAGGTACCTCCTTTTTTGATCCTGCTGGTGGTGGTGATCCTGTGTTATTTCAACATCTGTTTTGGTTTTTTGGTCATCCAGAAGTTTACATAATTATTTTTCCTGCATTTGGTATCATCAGTCAGATTGTGTCAACTTTTTCTCATAGGCCAGTATTTGGTTATATGGGAATGGTTTATGCCATGATAGGAATAGCAACGTTTGGCTTCATGGTTTGGGCTCACCATATGTTTACTGTTGGGCTTAGCGAGGATGCTGCTATATTTTTTAGCACTAGCACAATTTTCATTGGTGTTATAACTGGTGTAAAAGTCTTTAGTTGGATTGCAACTATGTGGGGTGGAGCGATTGAATTGAAGACACCAATGCTGTTTGCATTAGGTTTTATTTTCATGTTTGTTGGGGGTGGTATAACCGGAATAATTCTTTCTCACGGTGGAATAGATAAGCTTTTGCACGATACCTATTATGTCGTTGCTCACTTTCACTATGTCATGTCGCTTGCTGCATTATTTGGAGCTTTCGCCGGTTTTTATTATTGGATAGGCAAAATGTCAGGTAAGCAATATAACGAGTGTTTAGGAAAGATACACTTTTGGCTCACTTTTATTAGCACCAATGTCACTTTCTTACCCCAGCATTTCCTGGGATTAGCAGGTATGCCAAGGCGTATACCTGATTATCCCGACGCGTTTATCCCTTGGAATTATATATCCTCAATTGGCTCATATATGTCCTTTCTTTCAGTTATGTTTTTTGTATTTATAGTTATACATCTCTTTAAGTGGGGCAAAAAAACTGGAGATAATCCTTGGGAAGGTGACACTTTAGAATGGACGGTATCTTCACCACCGCCTTTTCATACTTTTGAAAAACCACCAGTGATAAAATAGAATGTACACAAGTGTTTTGCTAAATGTTGAATCAACAATACTGGATTTTTGGCATTTGCTAAAGCCAAGGATAATGTACCTTGTAGTGTTTACTGCAATTGCTGGAATAGTTGCTGCACCAGGTAGCATTCATCCTTTCCTTGCACTAATATCTCTTATGTGCATTGCTCTTGGTTCAGGATCTGCAGGTGCAATAAATATGTGGTATGACAGAGATATAGACTTGCTTATGGAGAGAACAAAAAACCGCCCTATACCTTCAGGTAGAGTTTCTGCAGAAAGCGCGCTTGAATTTGGCATAACTCTTGGAATATTGTCAGTATTTATCATGGCAATAGCAGTGAACTATGTTTCTGCTGCTTTGCTTGCAATTAGCATATTATTTTATGTTTTTGTGTATACAATTTGGCTCAAAAGGCGTACTCCGCAGAATATTGTTATTGGTGGTGCAGCAGGTGCTTTTCCTCCAATGATTGGCTGGGCGGTTGTAACTGACTCTGTAAGCTGGGAAAGTTGTATTCTATTTTTAATAATTTTTATGTGGACTCCACCACATTTTTGGGCTCTATCCTTAAATAGATCTGAAGATTATACAAAAGCATCGATTCCAATGTTCAATATCGTTTATGGTCCAGAAAAAACGAGGAAATATATATTAATCTATAGCGTGTTACTCGTATTAACTAGCTTACTCCCAGCACTATTTTTGAAAAAGGCTCTATTTTACCTCAGTATGGCAATTATTGAAGGGTGTGTTTTTATTTGGTTTGCTGCATCCGTTATAAGGCTTAAGAGTCATAGCTCGCAGAAAAAAATGTTTTCTTATTCGATTTCTTATCTATTTTCTCTGTTTGCCAGCGTTATTTACTGCTCTATTGATTTGTTTTAACCATGAAAGAACATAAAAACTATCTTTTACTTTCTCTTCTAATAATGCTCGTTGTAGCACTTTTTTTTATTTCCATAATAAAATTTAAAGGTGCGGCTTAAATTGCCTCTATATCTATAAAAATTGTGATTTTATAGAAGCAACGATATACTTTATTAATTCACTACAGTTAAAGATGAAGAAAAAGGAAGTGACAATATACACAGATGGAGCATGCTCTGGTAACCCAGGGACAGGAGGGTGGGCAGCAATCATATTATTTCAAAATCATAGAAAGAACATCTGTGGTAGAGAAGAAAATACTACAAATAATAAAATGGAGTTAACAGCAGTGATCAATGGACTGAAGGTATTAAAATTTCCTTGTAATATCAGTTTGTATACGGATAGCCTCTATATTAAATACGGTATAACAGAATGGATAAATAAGTGGAAAATGAACGGCTGGAAGACAAGTAATAAGAAGTCAGTAAAAAATATAGAATTATGGAAAGAATTAGATAATGCTGCTTTGCAACACGAAATTAATTGGAATTGGGTGAAAGCGCATAATGGTGACAAATACAATGAGGAAGCTGATATTCTAGCAAGAAAAGCAATAATCAATGCTTAAAAAAATTACTATATCATTTTCTATAATTTTATTATTTATATCCTGCTTCTTTATCTTTTTTAAAGGTGAGGGACCTCTAGAAATCAATATTAGTTATATTAATTTTTATATAAAGAAAAAAATATTAAAGATATTTACCAATTCGGATGTCAGCATGGAGAGTACTTCGGTTATTTGGCATCAAGATGGCAAGCTAGTCATTACAGATTTAAAAATAACAAATCCTGATTTTACAATAGAAGTTCCTGAGCTTTTCGTACACTTTAAGTTAAGTTCCAAAAAGTTCTCTCAGGTTTTAGCTGATAATGTACACATATATATCAAGAGGGAGGAGAGCAAAGAGATAACATCTGTAATGACAGAGAAGATGAGTAGTACAAAAAATCTGCTAAAGACAATAAGAAAATTTTTTTTCTACTTCAATGCAGACTCAAGGATTAAAATTACTAACATTGCTATCAATAAAAGCATGGAAGGTGAATTTTTTATTGATAAAGTATATGTAGGGAAGGGGGAAGATTTCAATGTTTTGGATATTCGTGTCCATACAAAAGAAGGTAAAGGGTTTCTAGATGATTTATCCATTACGATAAAAAACCGTAATAATTTACTAAATTTCTATGGAACATTCTATAACCTAAAGTTGGGGCTATTTAACGAATTTTCCACACTAGTTAAAAGTTACAATTTGGACAAAGAAATAGGATTCAAAGGAAACTTTTCAATTAGAATTAATGGAAAGGATGAAGTTGTGGACGGAAACATATACGTGTTAAATACAGAGAGTCACTCAGGTAAAAACTTAGCCTTGACTAATGTAAATGTAAATTTGACATATAGTGATGAAATCATTAGCATAAAAAACTTTCATTTTAAGTTAAATGATACTTACCTTTCTTTGATTGGTAAAATGAACTTTGGCACAAATCATGCTTTGCTTAGAGTTAATATTAGTAAACTTGTTGCAAAAGATTTATGTACTTATGTACCAGATGGTCTAGTGAACAATGAATTTAGAAAGTGGTATTGTAATAATATTGATGGGAATATTATAAATACAATTATAAGTTTTAACGGTAAAATCGATAGTTTAATAAATGATGATCTGTCAGGTATTGTAATTGTTGCTGATATAGAAAATGGCAGCGTTCAATTTGATGAGGATTTTGAACGAGTAGAGAACTTGAACGGTGAGTTAACCCTCAAGGATAACAATCTCAAAATTATTGTAAATAGCGCTAAGTTCCAGAATTTCAATATTGATGGTGGCGAAATTGAGATGCAATCTCTTAATAAAGAGGATTCTGTTCTCACAATTAATGGTCAGGCTGTAAGTGATGCTTATGGGTTATATGAACCTATAAAATTTAAGCTGGATGATATGATGAAGATTACAAGGGACAGTATAGGTGGAATAGCAAAATCTGTATTCAGTTTTCACATTTTTAATTTAAATGCTGATGATAAAAAAGTAGATTTTTTAGCCAAATTTCATTCTGAAATTGATAATTTTGTCGCGTATAATGGCAGTCTTGGTAAATATGAGATTAAGCTTGATTTCGGCGGAGATTTTATTGATTTAAATGGCAGTGGTATGGTAAATAATACACAGCTGCTATTTGACCTCAAAAGTAGCAATAAAAATGAAAATTTTGCCTGGAGTTTGACTGGAGATTTGCCTGCTCAAATACTTAATTTCGGTGATGGCTATATCAATGCAAATATAGAGTCAGTAATGTATCAAGACAAAACAGGGTATGTTAATGGTAATATAGATTTATCAGAGCTCGAGTTGCGTTCAAGCTACTTAGGGTGGAAAAACCATTTTGAAGATCACAATGAAGTTTTATTTTCTACAAGGCTAAAAGGAGTAGGTAAGTTACTAATAGATAAACTAGATGTTGTAGGAAATGATCTAGACATAAAATTTAGCGGAAGAGTAGAAAATGGAAATCTATATTTAAATTCTAGCAACTTTAAATTACCTGATAATAATTTTAGTATAGAAATTGAATCAGGTAAGGAGAAAAATGCCATAACTATTCACGGTGAGAAAATCAACTTAAGTGATGTGTTAGGTTTACTTGGCAAAGATAGTAATCGATTAAATAACAAAATAGAAGTTACTATGAATGTTGATAATATAATTATGAAAGAAGGAATTATCATAAAAGATGCTAAGCTAAATGTAACTTGTGCTAAAGGTGATTGTAGTGGAAGTCAATTCACAGGACAGTTTTTAGAAGATAACAGTAATATACTAGTAGAACATAGTGAAATAGGGCTTGAAATATATTCGGATAATTCAGGTATGCTTTTGCGTTCTTTAGGTATTGGTAAATCAGTTAAAAATGGCAAATTATCTCTTTATCTATCTTCTAAGAGAGAAAATGGAGAACATTATGGTATGTTATCTATCAGCAATTTCTATATCAAAGATGCTCCACTGCTTACCACTTTATTATCAATGTCTTCACTGCCTGGTATTGTAAATGCTATAAAGAACGAAGGTGTACATTTTTATAAGTGTAATGCACCTTTTTCATATAAAGATGGCACTGTTGAAATTGAAGAATCTTGGCTTGAAGGAGCGGAACTAGGCATTAGCACTAGTGGTACGCTCGATATTAAGGGTTATAAATTCCAGGTTGAAGGACAAGTAATACCGGCATACTCAATTAACAAATCTTTGTTGAAAATCCCTATAATCGGAAAACTTCTGACTGGTGGAAAGAGTAGGGGGATTATTTCAATAGACTACAAAGCAAATGGTGATGATAAAAACAACAACGTATCTGTTAATCCTATCTCTTCGCTAACCCCAAGCTTACTTAAGAGGTTATTAGGAGTATTTGATCGTATTATGACAAAAAGTAATAAAAGCATTTTAAAAGGTAGTTTGAAGAAGAAATTTAGCTCAATATGACCAGAAGAAAAGTTGTTTATTGATGTTTAGTTAGATGGTAAACGTTAGATACAACAAACAGAGGAAGTTAGATAAAATAATTAAGGGAACAAGAATATAAAGGTTTAACTTGAAGTAACCGGATAAAATCTGAGTCACACTTCCAAGTGCTGGTACCCACGAAAGCAATGCAACTGCACAAATCAGTAGGTGCCTTACAATTTTTGGTGTTTTGTCTTCATTCTCTAATTTGTGATGTGATCTTCTGATAAAAATTGTTATTCTACCTAAATACCAGTTAGCTATTCCACCAAGACTGGATCCTAATACTCCAAAAAGTAATATAAGTAGTTGATCGTAGTTTGACCTAAAGCATAACATAGTGTAAAGTACAAAACCTTGATGTATGGGTAAGATAAGCGATGATACTAGGCTATCTATAAACAATAGGAGATAATTTTCCATACCAAGTTGTTGTACCATCTTCGTTGTCAGAAATTGTAACCCCCATTTGTTTCAATTGCTCTCTTATTTTGTCTGCAGTATCATAATCTTTATTTTGTTTTGCTACTTTTCTTAAGTCTATCAACCTTTCTATTTCTTGATGACTCACACCACTTGCAAACCACTCTTGATAACTTGACTCAAGAATACCAATGAACCTTGCGCTTTTAACAAACTTCTTAGTTAATTTGAGCTTCTCATATTCATTACTTGTCTTATTGATTTCTGTAGCCATTTCATGCAATATGGCTACAGCTTCAGGAATGTTTAAATCGTTTTTCAAAGCCTCTATAAAATCTTTAGAGACTTCTGTATCACTTTCCTCAATACATGTACTACGTAATAACCGATAAAACTTGTTTAAAGTTTCTTGCGACTCAGAGATAACATTTTCTGTCCAATCAAGTGGTTTTCTGTAGTGAGTTTTAAGCAGCGCATAACGTATTACTTCACCCTTTATTCCACTATCTAACAAATCCCTTACTTTGACTATATTAAATAAGGATTTGCTCATTTTCTCTTCATTTACCGTAAGAAACCCGTTGTGTACCCAATATTTTGCAAACGTTGACTCAGCAAATGCAGATTTACTCTGTGCAATTTCATTCTCATGATGAGGAAATTGCAAGTCTATACCCCCACCGTGAATGTCAAAATCTTTGCCAAGGTAAGCATATGACATTGCTGAACATTCTATATGCCACCCTGGTCTTCCCTCTCCCCATGGACTATTCCAGTGACTTGAAAGTTTATAGTCAGTTTCGTTTGCAGGTTTCCAAAGTACGAAGTCTCCTGGGTGTTTTTTATTTTCACCAACTTCAACTCTACTACCGTAGTTTAATTCATCAATTTTTTTTCCTGATAAAACGCCGTATTCAGGGTAAGATTCTACACTAAAATATACATGTTTATTGGATTCATAAGCATGACCAGCTTGCAGCAAAGACTCAATTAACTTGATAATGTTATCTATGTTTTCCGTTGCTTTTGGTTCATATGTTGGTTCTGCACAATTTATGCTTTCCATGTCTTCATGAAAAGTTTTAGTGTAATATTTGCTAATGCTTTCTATATTACTATTTTTCTCATTTGCTGCATTGATTATCTTGTCATCGATGTCGGTTATATTACGCACATAAGTAACTTTTCCATAACAAAATTTAAGCAGTCGAAATAATACATCGTAAACAACAATAGAACGTGCATTACCTATATGTGCTGTATCATATACTGTTGGCCCACAAACGTACATTTTTATATGATCTTTATCGATCGGTGTAAAGGGCTCTTTTTTTTTTGTTAAAGTGTTGTAAAGCTTAACCATATACAAAGCTTTTTAGAAAAGAAAATGCTCCAAATATAAGCTGTGGTCCTTTAACTATTACGACAAGAGTAAGTAATAACCCACACAATGATACTAATACTCCCATTATAGAGAGAAATCCATCTTTGCTCATGATACCCAGTGAAATGAGAGTTGTACCAATTGCAGGAATGAAGTTAGTTAAAGGAAGTGGGATTGCTATCGATAATGCACAAAGCAGCATTATAAATGCTAAAATATTTTCACCAGGACCACGAAAAATGAAAGACATTCTTGGTTTCATGAACTTTTCTATTTTTTTTAATGTAGGTGAAGTTTTCTCTACCACGAGAGCTAGTGTTGAACGTTGAAAAGATTTCCTTTCTAGCCAATTAGGCATCCAAGGAGAATCAAACCCAAATAGAAGCTGCAGTGAAAATAAGATTAAAGGTATAGAAAGAATGGTTGTATAGCCAGGTGGAACAGGTATAGGTACTGATAGCGGTAAAGAGAAGATGATTATTAAAATACCAAAACCACGCTCATGTAAAGCTGTTTTAATATCAAATAATGTTACTTTATCATTATCGTTATTATTAGTATCTGCAACCTCTTTTAGAATATCAGAGGCCAATTTTTTATCTTCAGTCAATTTCACACTTTTTTCCACAGTTACCCTTTAATAACAATATAACTTCTAACTAACATAGTTATTGCTATATTTCAATATCGATTATTCATTTCATGCTGTACTTCATTCTTTTATTAAAGTGTTGTAAAGCTTTTAAGTTATAAGGCTTTTAAGAAGAGAAAGTGTTCCGGCTATAAGTTTTGGTCCTTTAACTATTACAATAAGGGTAACCAATAACGCACAGAATGAAACTAACACTCCTAACGTAGATAAAAATCCATCTTTACCCATAATGCCGAGTGAAATAAGAGTTATACCAATTGCAGGAAGGAAGTGAGTAAAAGGTAATGGAAGAGCTATTATTATTGCACAAAGCAACATCATAAAAGCTAGAATCTTTTCACCCGGACCAAGAAAAATAAAAGACATTCTTGGTTTCATGAACTTTTCTATTTTTTTTAATATAGGTGAAGTTTTCTCTACCACGAGAGCTAGTGTTGAACGTTGAAAAGATTTCCTTTCTAGCCAATTAGGCATCCAAGGAGAATCAAACCCAAATAGAAGCTGCAGTGAAAATAAGATTAAAGGTATAGAAAGAATGGTTGTATAGCCAGGTGGAACAGGTATAGGTACTGATAGCGGTAAAGAGAAGATGATTATTAAAATACCAAAACCGCGCTCATGTAAAGCTGTTTTGATGTCGAACAATGTTACTTTATCACTATCGTTGTTATTGGTATCTGCAACCTCTTTTAGAATATCAGAGGCCAATTTTTTATCTTCAGTCAATTTCTCACTTTCTTCCACGATTAACCTTTAATAACATTCTAACTAACATAATTATTACTGTACTTCAATCATACCTCTTCAATTCTTTAGCCTTGTTTAAACAAATGACACGCACTTTAGTGCGTGTCACGAAACATAAGGAAGCTAACGATCTGGTTCATTAGATGATAGTTTCTCTGAATCCTTAAGTTCTTGTTTAAGGTTTTTAATGCCTTTGCCTAAATCACCCATAACTTGTGGTAACCTACCTGCACCAAACAGAACTAAGATTATTATTAAGACTAGAAACAGCTGCCATGGACCTAAACTCATTTGTACCTCCGTTGAAAATATTAACTTTTAGGTATTAAAACTTGACTGAAGCCAAGTGATACATAAATTATATCACTTTTATTAAATTATAAATCAAGAGTTTTTAATTATCTTATAATAGTTTTAGCCTAACATTAAGTTTAGTTTAGCTGTAGAGTAAAAGGAAGCTCACTAAAAAATTTTGCTAACGTATCATCTTTAGGTCTGTGGTATATGTAGCTAGGAACTCCTGATTGAATAATTTTACCATTTTTCATCACGTAAATAAAATCTGCAACTTTCAACGCTTCTTGCGGATCATGAGTTACCATGAGTACAGGAATATTTTTGCTTCTAAAAAGTGACAATATATGGTGCCTTATTCGATATTTGAGCAGTATATCTAAATTAGAAAATGGTTCATCGAGCAAAACAACATCAGGATTTTGCGCCATTACTCTTGCTATTGCAACTAATTGTTGCTGTCCTCCTGATAAAGCATGAGGGTACATGTTTTCATATTTTTCTATATTAAATAGCTTTAAGATTTCCAATGCAGTAAGGTATTTTTCTTTCTTAGAAGTACTGCAAATAGCAAAAGTTATATTTTCTATTACTGTTTTATGAGGAAATAATGCAGAATGCTGAAAAATCAATCCGATATTTCTACGCTCTATAGCAATTGACACTTTGTTACTTGCAACTAATTTATCATTTATAACAATGGTTCCAGATTTTGGATTTTCTATTCCTGCGATTAATTTTAGAATTGTTGACTTGCCACAGCCAGAATGACCTAGTAAACAGGCAACACTTCCTTTCTTCACTTGAATGTTGATGTTGCTTAAAGCAAAGCCATCTTGATTACTATAAAAGTAACTAATATTGTTAACTAGCATTAATCTTTCAATTGGAATCGTATTATTAAATATAACAGTATTACATTCAAGAAATACAGAAATATTTTTTATTATTGTGAATTAATTGTACAGGGTGCCTAGAAAAATGCGAGACTTTTTGCTATAATTTTGCATAAATAGCAGAAGACATGGGACTATAGCTCAGTAGGATAGAGCGTTGGATTCCTAATCCGAAGGCCGTGCGTTCGAATCGCACTAGTCCCACTTAATTTTGATAAAGTGGTTTAACAATCAAGAAATTATAATTGGTTTGAAAAGTGATTCTAGGAGCTAGATTGCATGGTTTCTCAAACTTGAATTTACAGGTTCAACCTTATTTTCTCTCATTTCGCTGTAACTTGGAAGTGTAAAATTTTTTACATGTAATCCAGTTACTATTACAACTAAAATAGCTAGGACACTGCAAACTAATGCACCAGCTAAAGATGGAACCATCACAGCAGAAGCAACAAACAATCCTGCAATAACAACTCCAACAACATCACTCCTTAATGAGGCGTAAAAACTCTCCTTACTTTTTTTGTATTTAGTTTCTTTTTCATGTGGTGGAGAAAATTGAGCCTCTACAAAGCCGTTAGCTTTCTTATCATTATTTGGTGTGACAGTTGGGTCAGCCCTTGTTGATACAGGCGTTTCATTTTTGTTATTATTACCGTTAGTACTAACTGGAGGCGCTGTTGCTACAGATCTATTACCAATATTTCCATTACTGCTGCAAGGTTTTGCTCTATTTTCTTTTACATTGGGTGTTTCTGGTGTAATAAAGTTTAAAAGTACCTGAGTAATTTCTTCTTGTGTATTATTTTGTGTATTATTCACAGCACACTCTAAAGCTGCTTGTCTGCTTTCAGCATTTACATAACCTAAAAATGCTTTAACTTCTTGAACATTACCTTGGATAATAGCAAGACGCAGAGCGTTAAATTTTTCTTCTTCATTAAATTTACCACTATCCAAGAGTATCTTTATAACATCAGCTTGTTTATTTATTGCAGCTGTACCCAACACAGTTTTGGAAGCAGTATCTTTAAAATCGATTCCGATGTTTAAATTTGTGAGTAACTCAACAATCTTTAGGAATATAATGCGATCGTCGATAATACCAGGTCCTTCTGAACGGACAGCATAATAAAGCAAAGTCCAACCATCTTGGTTTGTTATTTTTATATCTATTTTCTCTTTTTCAAGCTCATTACAAAACTCCTCAGCAGTTATATTAGGGTTGCTAGCTACAATTTTCTTTATCTTGTTGTATGAAGTAGAAAATTGATCATCTTCATTTTTGTTGCTAAGTTCTGCTCTACTCTCCTCCACATCAGGTATGTTTTGCTCCTCTTCTTCCTTCTCATTTACCGCTTCAGCTATTTGTTCTTGCTCAGGAAGCTTGAATCCGTTTTTAAGGAAAAATTCTTTAATACGTAGGTTGTCATTTTCATCTGCAAGTTTTAGAAGTAAATCTCCTAATGAATGGCCTCCTTCACATTTATCTTGAAAATTAATTTCTTTCCAACTTCCTTCCTTTGTTAGATCTTCAAGACTAGCAATCCCTTTATTATCAAATTTTAAAATTGCAGCTATTTTGCGATAAAACTTCTTAACATCACCATCACTATATGCCATAATTAAACCCATTACTATAATGCTTATGTTATACTAACTTTCCCATAATCAGTCAAGGAATCTTGCAGTATCAAGTGGCATGATATATATTGATTTATGATTCTCGAGCAAATGATAGAAGATTTAGCCTATAAGTTAGTGAAAGTAACCGAAGCTGCAGCACTTGCTGCATATAAATTGGCAGGCCTTGGTAATGAAAAAAAGGCCGATCAGGTTGCAGTTGATGCAATGCGTACGGTGCTAAACTCAATTGAAATAAATGGTACAATTGTGATTGGGGAAGGGGAGAGGGACGAAGCACCGATGCTATATATCGGAGAAAAAGTTGGCACAGGAAGTGGCCCTGAGATTGACATTGCTGTTGATCCACTTGAAGGCACTACGATTTGCGCTCATTATAAACAAGGGGCAATGTCTGTTCTTGCTGCAACAAAAAAAGGTAATTTTTTACATGCACCTGATGTTTATATGGAAAAGATAGCAGTGGGAAAAAATCTCCCAGAGGGTGTAGTCTCACTAAAAAATAGGATTGAGAAGAATCTGGACAATTTAGCCAAGGCAAAAGGATGTAAAGCAAGTGATCTTATAGTAACTGTACTTAAACGTGAAAGACATGATGAATTAATAGCAAAAATTAGGAAGCTAGGAGCAAAAGTGAAATTAATAGATGATGGTGATGTTGCAGCCATAGTTTCGCTAATAAATGGCAATCACGATATGTATATCGGCACAGGAGGAGCTCCAGAAGGAGTGCTTGCAGCAGCAGCGCTAAGCTCAATCGGTGGGCAGATAGAAGGAAGATTAATATTTGACACGGATCAATTAAAAGAAAGAGCAAAAAATTTGAATATCACTGACCCAGAAAAAATCTACACCGTGAAAGACATGGCAAGAAGTGAATCAGTGTTCATTGCAACTGGAGTAACAAATGGAGAGTTTGTGGATGGAGTAAAGTTTGGCCAAGATATTTGTCTGACTAATTCATTAATAATATTGCCTGGTAAAGTAATAAAAATACAAACAAAATCAATATCTTAAACATTTGTCATATGCTGATTATAAAATTTTTATAGAAGGAAGATACTTATAATTGTCTTAAAAAAATGAATTTACATATTAATTTTAGCTTTACAACATTTGGCATTAAGTTATAGTTAAATAGTAATACTAAGAGGTGCTTAATGTTTAGTTCACTAACTAATTTTTTTACTAATACGTCTAAAAAGAAAAGTTCTCAATCTGAAGAAAATAATCATTCTTTCTCTAACAGCACAGAAAGTTTATTAGTCCAATCTACTAAAAAAAATCCTCAACTTGATTATCAAAGTAGAACTGACTCGTCTCCTCAAACAAATCCTCAATTTAGTGATGCTGATGTAAAGAGCGTGCTTTCAGATTTTAAAAACTTGAATTTTAACAATAGTAATGAGTGTTTTAACGAAATTGTAAAAGATTATAAAAGGAAGAAAAAGAGTGACCTTTTTAACTATGTAGTATTGAATAAGCGAAAATACATAACAGATATATTAGATCAGAGGCTTGCCCACAAAGATCAAGAAAATTTTAGGAAGAAATTTAGTGAATATCTTCTTAAAATAAATGAGAAAATGAATTATGGGAAAGAATTTCAAAATAAACTTCAATTTTTTGAAGATAGGGTAGAAGAAGTATTATCAGATTTTAGAAAATTGAATTTTGGCCTTAAGGATAATTTGTGTAAAGATGATAAGGATAACGTAAATTATAATAAAGGCTGGCCTGCAGATCCATTTGACAAAATAGCGAATTATTATCGATGGAATAAGAACATTTTCCTTTTTAATTATGTAGTATTAAGTAAGCAAAAAGAAATAATAAGTATATTGAATGAAAAGTCTATTCCTGAAGACAAGCGAAAGAATTTTAAAAAGAAGTTGGGTAGATATCTTCTTCGAGTTGAAGAAGGGATGAGTAACGGACAGGAATTTCTCAAAACTGATAGTGCAGTTGCCTTTTTTGATGGATGTTATGTGCCATGCGCATATGCAAAACGTTCTCTTAATCATTATGATCATCTTAGTATTAATATTTCTAAGCCTGGGTGTAGCTTAGAAATCAGCCGTCTTTTCACTGACAAAATTGAAGGGATGGAAAGAAATAAAAATGAGGTAAAGATAGTAGAAATATACAGTAACGATAAAAGAATAGCAACGGTTGAGAAGAATGATAATGGAAAAAGAAATTACCGCTTTGCAAAAGATGCAACATGCGATATGAAAATTAGGTGGAGTGCAGAAGATGAGAAAGGTAATTCTGTTAACTGCTTTATTAGTTTAAATGTAAATCCTAGTGAAATTGAGATTGGTCAGGCAACTATTAATGGTAAAGATGTTGAACTAGACGAAATTTTGAAATTAGCTGAGCAAAGCGAAGATGTGCTTATAGAAGGTAAAGCTTTACATGAATTTTTAGAAGGATATCTGGAGCAAGATGTACAATCACAGGAAGAGATAATAAAGAGATGTGATGAAACTCCTGGAACTAAACTTGATAATCTGGAGATAGGGCAGTTCTCTTTCTCTCCTTTATCTGAAGAGGAGATAGAGGAAGAAGAGAGAAGAGAATATAAAAATTCACGGGCTGCATCAGGAAGGTGCTAGACTAATTAGACATTAAATCTAAAGTGCATTATATCGCCATCTTGCACGATATAATCTCTGCCTTCGAAGCGAATTTTCCCTGCATCTTTGCAAGCTAATTCGCTTCCATATTTTATATAGTCTTCAAAGCTTATGGTTTCTGCTTTTATAAAGCCCTTTTCAAAATCAGTGTGAATTACACCTGCTGCTTTGTCAGCTGTTGATCCTATCTTTATTGGCCATGCACGTGCTTCTTTGGGGCCCACAGTAAAAAAAGTTATCATACTTAGCACTTCATACATAATACGTGCTACTCCATCAAGTCCTGATTCTTGTAAGCCAAATTCTGATAAAAAATTCTGTTTTTCCTCTTCACTATCAAGATTTGCAATATCTGCTTCAAGTTTCGCTGAAATACAATAAAATTTGCTTTTATTTTCTTCCGCCATTTTTTCCACCCTTTTAGATAGTTCATTACCAGTTATGATATTCGTATCTTCAACATTGCATACATACATAACAGGCTTTGTTGTTAGCAATTGAAGCAACTTCATCTCATCTTCATCGATATTCTCCAAGCTTCTTGCCGGTTTACCTAATTTTAAAGTAGCTAATACCTCTTGCATTAATTCAAGTTGTCTCTTTAGCTCTTTATCACCTTGCTTTGCTTTCTTTTCCAATTGAGGAAGCCTTTTTTCTATGCTATCAATATCAGCTAGAATTAACTCCATTTCCACTATTTCAGCATCTGATATTGGATCTATTTTACTGTTTACATGGCTGATATCGTCATCCGTAAAGCACCTGAGCAGATGAACAATGGCATCAACTTCTCTGATATGACTCAAAAATTTATTTCCTAGTCCTTCACCCTTGCTCGCACCCTTAACCAAGCCGGCAATATCGACAACTTCCAGTTGATTGTAGATTATTTTCCCTGAGTGAGCAATCGAGGCAATTTGTTTCAAACGCTGATCTCGTATTGGCACTTTGCCAACATTTGGCTCGATTGTGCAAAAAGGATAATTTGCAGCTTCAGCTGCACTTGACTCTGTAAGTGCATTAAATAAAGTTGATTTTCCTATATTTGGTAACCCAACTATACCACAGTTAAAGCTCATATTTGCTATTTAAAGCCTTAATTATTGCATAATTAAAAAATTTTTGCTATACCTAATTAGTTACTTATTAATAAGTTAGTTAATATAATAACATATAGCTTGAATTAAGGTAGAAATTATGGTTGGGCTTAGAAAACGGAAATTACCAAATGGTTTTGACAGTATTGAAAATGCTAAAGGACGCAAGACTTCAGAGAGTAATGTAGAAAAAGAACCTTCTAATAACCAAGTAGTTAAATATGATACTGCAGGTGATGGCAATTGCTTTTTTCATGCAGTGTTTGGTGATAACAGTTCTGGTACATATAAAGCTGAAAGAGCGCAAGATATGAGAATGGAATGGCACAAATTTTTAAGTCGATTTACGTCTTTAGATGATCCAAGTATGCCAGCTCCTTTAAAGGATCAGCTAGAAAAGGTTTTTAATATGTTTTTTAATAAGCCAGGGGATTTAACTGGCAAGTCTGATAAAATAAAGGGTCTGGTTAAGCAAACAAATAGGAAAATTGAAAATGCTGAAGGTAATGTGAAGAGGTTAGTAAGTAGAGCTGTTAGCAAATTTAATATATCGCATAATCAAGCTGTGCTTAATCTAAGTGAATATGCAGAGGCTCTTGATGGCATTGGTGAGAGTGACTATAATGCCGAATATAACAGTGATTTTATTACACGCTCATTTCTTGACAAACCTGAACTCTATCAATCCTATCTAGAAGCAATAGAAAGTAAAAGTTATTTTCCTTTTATTGAAGAAATTCAATTATTAGCTTCTTTAGCCAACATTGAAATTAATGTCCATTGTAAAGTTAGCGGCAGAGAGAAACAACAAAAGTTTGAACCAAATCCTGAAATGATAAACAATGATCAACTAAATCAGATGTTTAATCGTGAGAGTTATAAATTAAATGACGAGTTATGGGGTAGTAAAGAGAGAGAAACAATATATCTTGAAGGAAATCATTACTCTAGGGCTAAAATTGTAACTCAAGAGTTAATAAAACAGCAGCAGGAGCAAGAAGACTTTCTATTAGCAAAACAACTTCAGATAGATGAAATTTTGGAATATTGTGATCTTTCAAAGGATATCTCTGAGAGAGTAGAGATTGAGAGGGAGTTTGATGAGTTATTGGCAAAAAATGCTGATGGAAAAATTGGTGATGTTATAGGGCAGTGCATTAATGATGTACAGCAACGTATAAAATGCCTTGAGGAGCCAGTCTTATCAAGAAGGTGCAGTGTGGAAGAAGCACGTGTAGAAAAAACATTTTATCAACAACAAGTACCACAACCTGTAAGATAAGTCTTCATAGTCTATATACTTCTATAGGGGGGCATTCTATAATAAAAGCCATGCTCATTTTTAACCACTGCTTAATAAGAATAAAGTCTTAGCAAAACAAACACAAGAACAATAGGATTTCTTGCTTGCAAAGCAACTCCAAGATCGGGAGGAAAAAGACTTTTTCCTTGCAAGGCAACTTCAAGAGCAACCCTCACGCACAATCCCTTAACCCAAATGGAGGAAGTAAAAATAGAAGATCAGCAGCAACAAATACTTATAAAATAATAACTCTATGGTTAATGTGCGAGATTTAATTAAAAAATGTTGTCATTCGAGTAGCTGACACTGGGCTCCAATGTCAATTACTCGGATAACAAAAAAACACAGGCTTCACATGCATCTGCAGTACTGTATTAGTCTACTATCTTCATTCCCACAACATTATACCCTGAATCAACATGTAAAATTTCTCCAGTTGTACCACTACTCAGGTCGCTTAATAAGTATAGTGCTGCCTTGCCAACATCTTCTATTGTAACATTGCGTCTAAGTGGAGAATTACTTCTATTCCATTCCGATATGGAGTGAAAGTCACTTATTCCAGAAGATGCCAAAGTTCTGATTGGACCAGCAGAAATTGCATTTACTCTGATGTTCTTTGGCCCAAGATCACATGCTATATATTTTACACTTGCTTCAAGTGCTGCTTTACATAAACCCATCACATTATAATTTGGCATAACTTTTTCAGCACCATAGTAAGATAAAGTAAGTAAACTACCACCATTTAACATCATTTTTTCGGCGCTTTTTGCTAAAGCAGTAAAAGAATAGCACGATATATGCATTGCATTGAGAAAGTTGTTTAGTGAAGTATCGACGTATTTACCATTGAGCTCATTTTTATCAGAATATGCTATTGCATGTACCAAAAAATCAATAGCACCCCACTTTTCCTCTATTTCTTTAAAAGCACTATGTATGATTTCCTCATTTGAAACATCACAATGTAGTGTTAGCTCCACATTTAATTCATTCGCTATTGGTAATAATTTCTCTTTTATTACTTCATTTTGATAAGTGATTGCAAGCTCAGCTCCGTGCTCTGAGAGAGTCTTTGCTATACCATATGCTATTGACCTCTTATTTATTATTCCGGTTATTAACCCTTTTTTACCCTGCAATATCATAGAAATTATTTGCCTTTTTTATAATTTGAAATATTAACTAGGCAAAGTCAATTATGTTTTAACTGTAGCTAACGTATAAAAATTACTTCCGCATATTTCCAACCTCATTATAATTACAATTAGAGATATTTTAAGAGCTCAAAATCTATCTTTAGTCTGCAGACTTTTTAATCAAATTTATTAAAAAATATATTCTTCAGTGTATATCTGTCGTATATGCACTGCATTTTTTTCTAACTTTTTTTACACAGGAGGATTTTATGTCCAGAATTCCAGATACTTGACCTTTACTTTAAAACCAACTGGCGCCTATGGTTTTTATAAAAAGATTACAGGAAATAAAAATACTCTAGAGAACATGAAATAAGGATACTGAAATATAAGCTGCCTATATTTGCAAGCAGCTCATAAAGTCTTCTTATTTACTTACTCCTTGAGCAGAAGAAAGTTGTTTTGATATAGTCACACTTTCCATACTTGTTGAAGGATTCTGTGAAACTTTTACTATTTCAGAACCTTCTTTACGTAAGTAGGATAGTGCATCATACAAGGACTTCGCTTCGTATTGTTTTCCTACTTTTACTTCTTTATGTGCAGCTATTTGCTCCCAAGTGATATCATTGCTTTCAATAAGCTTGATAGAACCGTCATCACTAATATTAATTTTCATTTTACATTCTTTTTCTTCATCGTACCAATTCAAAGTCATGTTATATGAGCCATTAGCTACTTCATAAATTCTTACTCCATGCTCATCAACTCGTCCACGCATTCCTCTTTTTTCATCTCCAGGTAGCAACAATGTAACCGCCGTTATCCTATTGCTTTCAAAAAAATCATTAGTTAAAATATTACTAATGTTTATTTTTCCTTTATTATCATTCAGCACAGTTCTTGCAGTCAACATAGTTCTAATTGGACTTCTCACTCTAAGCTGTACAGATTCTACATCACTGTTTTCTATGTGTTGAGCAATTTCTTGCTTAGTTTCATCAATAATCTTGCCTTTTAGATATTTACCGTGATTTTCATTTTCTGAATTATAAGGAGAGCTATCAGCAAGAATTCGCCTTTTTGACTCTTCATCATCACAATCTAAATATTCAATTTTGCGGTCATGCTTGGTACCTAAAAATGGATGATCATCTGCTCTCACCCTATTATTCGGAGGAAAATTGAAAGTCCTATTCGGTTTATCACTCGATACTGATTCAGATATACCTTGAACAGCTTCAAAACTTTTTTTAAAAGAATTAGTTAACATTATATACCCCCTTATTCTATAAATAGTCTTATCTTAGAATGTTTTTAACATATGTCAATTCAACCACTATGGATTAAAATCCAAAGATTGAGAGAGAGCATAGAATGCTAACTTTCGACTTGAAAGTCACCAAATTTATCTTCTTTTTTAGAGTGATTTTCAATATAATTTTTTATCATTTCGTCAGTTACATTTCCGCTAGTCCTGACAAAGTAGCCTACTGCCCACAACCCAATATCTCTTTTTTAGCTCTGGAAAGTTTTGCTGGATTTTTCTGGAACTTTTTCCTTTTATTAACTGCACTAACTTACTAATACTTAAGTATGGGGGTACAGAAACGTATACGTGTACATGACTTGACGCAACTCTACCTCTGATAATTTCTACTTGATTATTTGCACATACTTCTTGTACAACTTCTTTAGCTTTCTTTCCAATATCTCCAACTAGTACTGGATATCGATATTTTGTTATCCACACTATGTGATATATATACAGAGTGACTGCTTTTTCTATAATATTCCACATTCTTTCAGATTTTTCACCTTAAAATTATATTCTTAAAAGGATGGACTTCAAGTCCAGGGTTTTTCTCCCAAATTTGGGACAATAAAAATTTGATATATTTGACATAAAAGCGTTTTAAATAATAAGAGCAAAATGGACAAATCTATTTCGTGAGTAACCAAAAACCGTTTTGTATTCATTCAGATAAGGAAAAATAGCAGATAGTGTCATGCAAGTAGCTGACACCCTTTTGGTGGACCACACACACAACTTTACAAACATTGCAATATGGCACATAGTAAATGATGTTATTCTATAACGCAAGACCTATACTCACCCAACCTAATGCATTACTTGCAATTTGGATCCCAGTGTCAGCTACTTGGATAACACCAAATGGGCTACTCGCATTTTTTAGGCCTAAATCACAATGCTCGTACAGTAAGCACTGACCATTTTTCGTATAAGTTACCTTTATAAACAAATGTTTGTACAGCTGTAACACCCACCTTAAAAACTTCAGAAAAACTTACTTGTCTTTTTTTAATCTGTTTAAATTTCCAAAACCAATCTATTTGGATCTTCTATGTAATTTTTGATTTTAACAAGGAAAGTAACTGCTCCTTTGCCATCAACTATTCTGTGGTCGTAAGAGAGGGAAATGTACATCATAGGTCTGATTTCAATTGAGCTACTCACAGCAACTGGCCTATTTTGTATTGAGTGCATGCCAAGTATTCCAGATTGCGGAGGGTTTATTATCGGAGTAGAAAGAAGTGAACCATATACACCACCGTTTGAGATAGTAAATGTTGCACCTTCCATTTCCGATACTTGCAGCTTACCTTCTCGTGCTTTTTTGCCAAGAGCAACTAAAGTTAGTTCAATTTCAGCAAATGACATTTGATCAGCATCACGAATAACTGGTACAACAAGACCTTTATCAGTGCCAACAGCAACACCTATGTCATAGTAATTTTTATATACAATTTCATCACCTGAAATCTCAGCGTTAATCTCACGAATTTCTTTTAGTGCTTGCACTGCTGCCTTTATAAAAAACGACATGAAACCCAGTTTTATTCCATATTTCTTTTCAAAAGTTTCTTTATACTTTGCCCTCAGATCCATGACGTTTTTCATGTCAATTTCATTGAACGTGGTCAGTATTGCAGCAGTATTTTGCGATGCTTTCAAACGAGCAGCTATTACTTGCCTTATTTTGCTCATTTTCACTCGCTCTTCTCTTCTCTCTCCACTTACTACACTTTTTGGCGATTCATATTGTTTTACCGAAGGTTGTTCAGCTTTACTCATATGGTCTATCACATCCGCTTTAGTTATTCTACCTCCCATGCCAGTTCCTTTTACATTTTCTGCACTAATTGCATTTTCTTCCATAATTTTACGAGCTGAAGGGGCATCTTTTTTATCAGGGCCTTCGCCTTTATCTTCTTTTTTCACTTCTTCTTCTACTTCTCCTGCAGCAAGTTTTGCCAGTAATTGATCAGGGCTAATTATATCATCTTCTTTCACAAAAAATTCAGTTATTTGTCCTGAAGCTTCTGCAGTTAGTTCTAGCGCCGTTTTATCAGTTTCAATTTCAAAGATCAAGTCATCTACTTTTACTGCTTCGCCGATATTTTTCTTTATTTTTACTATACCTTCCGTAACTGATTCACCACCAAGAGTTTTTGGCGCTCTGATTTCTATAATTTTGCTCATAAAATAACTTCTATATAAAACTTTCTATAAATTTATACATGAAAAGAAACATAAATAAACTAATAAATTCATTAGGCCTTATGCTTGATTCTTTCCTCCTAATACATGCAAAATTAAAATACTAAGTAAATTGAAATAAGATTATGGATTTTGATAAGGCAGGCAATGCAGAAGACTTATATAACGAAAAACTTCAACTGATATGTAAGACTTATAACAGAGAATTACTATCAAATCAAAGAGTTGTTGATGGCATCAATTCAATGGATTACAGTAAGCTTAAAATCTTATGCAAGTATCATAATAAGTTTAGTCACAAAGGTATTGAAGAATTACTATTAAGATGAGAGCATTGTTAATCACATCAACGATTATGATGATGAAATGTTTAGGTCCATGCTAAATAATGCACCTGCGGAGCACAATATTCTAGAAATACTAAAAGGTGGAAAGATTTGCAATATCAACAATGAATTCGAAAGTAGTGATAGTGAGGAGAATGGAGAAAATTATGGATATTATGATTACGAGGAAGATGAAAAAAATGATCCGAATAACTTCGCTAAAGAAGCACTAGGAAATAAAGGAATTAATGAAAAACATGTTGATGATGTTCAGTTTTGCAACGATGCAGATGTGGGAATACCACCAAAAAATCAAAATGATATTAGGAATATCCGTCTTATTCAATGGATGATAGTTGAGAGTGATGGTAAGCTTAGTGAGCAAAATGTTACAGAATTACTAAAAGATCAGAGTTCTATTGATCGAATTAACTCTATTGGTGATAAAAAGCTTCAACTTATACTCAAGAGTAATAAGTTTAGTGGTGAAAATATTATGGAGTTATTAGGAAATCAAAAAGTTGTTGAATACCTCTGTTTTATTGATTATGAAAAATTTGAACTCATTCATAATAGCGATAAGTTTAATAGTAGCAATTATACTAGTAGCAGTTACAAGATTATAAGGTTGCTAGAAAATCAACAAGTTGTTGAGCACATCAATTTTATTGATTATGAAAAACTTAAATTCATACTTTGTAATGATAAGTTTCTCTTTAGCGATATTGTAAGACTACTAAAAAATCAGGAGGTTGTTGAGAATATCATTTCTTTTAACATTAAAAAATTTCGACTCATATTTTATCGTGATAATCTTAACTACGTAGATACAATAGAATTACTAGGAAATCAGAAAGTTGTTAATGGAATCGGTTTTACTCCTTTTGAAGAGTTAAAATCCATGTGTAGTCATTCTAGTCTTAGCGATATTATAAAACTACTAGAAGATAAAAATGGGCCTAGTAATGTCTTAAGTGGGACACGGAAAGAAAAAATGCAAGTCAGTTACATATCATGACATAGCTTAAAAAGTGTTTATATCCAAGGTTTTGCTTTATAAATTTAAGAGGGTGTTAAATAAACCATACGCATCAAATTAAGAAAACACGCTCAATTTAGACCATTTTTGCCATATTTCTTAGTAAAATCACTGGCAGCTGACACCGAGGTTGAGAAAATTTTTGTAATATAGACTATCAATGATTTTTCAGTAATAATATAGTTTTAGGTGGATATAGTGAACGTTTCATACAGAGATATAGACATTAAGCTAATTAGAACAGGTTGAATTCAAATGTTGAATCTAGAATCTCTGCCAAAACATCTAGCAATTATTATGGATGGTAATGGTAGGTGGGCAAACAATCAAGGAAGGGTAAAAATTGATGGCTATAGAAAAGGCAGTGAGGTTGCATTTGATATTGCTAAGCATTGCACAGTCCTGGCCATACCTTACTTAACTTTGTATGCATTTTCCATGGAAAATTGGCTCAGATCTGAAAACGAAACAGACTACCTATTTAATTTATTTTACTACACTTTAACTAATGAAGATAAAATGAAATTCATTTACAATTGTAACATTAAGTTAAATTTTATTGGCAATTTAAGTCTATTGCCCAGTAAAATATTCGATCAAATCAAAAAAGCAGAAGAAGTAACACATAAGAACGATGGTCTATTACTCACTGTTGCAGTTAGTTATGGAGCAAAGCAGGAAATTATACATGCTATCAACAACGTCATAAAAGGAAATATTGATTGCGTATTGGAAGAGGAATTTGAAAAATTTCTGTATACTAAAGATTTGCCAAAATTGGATTTATTAATTCGCACTGGTGGCGAAAAAAGGTTAAGCAATTTTTTATTATGGCAAGCAGCTTATGCTGAATTGTATTTTTGTGATACTTTGTGGCCCGATTTTTCTTGTCAAGATTTGACCAAAGCACTAGAAGATTATACAAAAAGAGAAAAAAAATATGGTAGATAATAACTTTATGGTTAGAATATTGTCCTCAATAGTAATATTACTCATATTTTCTTTTGCTACATATTTCAGTGATTTATCATTTTATCTACTAATTTTTTCAATTGCAGTTTTATCTTCTTTTGAATGGTATAATCTAACTCAGGGCAATAGAATCTTATACATTTTCGCATTACTATTAATCGCACTACCAAATGCCTCGCTAATATGCCTATATAATCTACCACAGGGAAAATATGCATTAGTATGGCTTATCTTAACTATTTGGAGCATCGATATTGCTGCCTATTTTTTCGGCAAAAATTTTGGTAAAACTAGAATTTGTCCAATCATTAGCCCTGGGAAAACTTGGTTAGGACTTTTTGGTGCAGTCTTAGCTGGAATAGTGTGTACAATTTTTGGCTCAATATTTTTGAGTTTATTTCCAATTTTCTATTCCCCAATAATTGGCGTTACAATTGCTATTCTAGCCCAACTTGGAGACTTTACTGAATCACTCATAAAAAGAGTTTACAATGTTAAAGATAGTGGAGGTATAATACCTGGCCATGGAGGAGTACTTGACCGTATGGACAGTTTCATCTTTACTGCCCCCTTTATTGCTATTTACATAAGCTAAAAAAATGAAGTACTATTAACCTTTGGTTCTTTCCTTCTTGCTTATTACTTTCACCTCAACAGATTGAAATTCTTCGGCACTCACTATTTCATCCATTGACTTATTACAATAAGGACAATACATTTCTCCTTCTTTGTGTAAGTATACTATTGGATGACCAGAACCATCATCATTCTCATCACCACGGCAGCAAACTATTACATTATTATCCCTCACTTTTAACATGTCTCTCCTTTAGCTTACAATATTTTACACATCTAACATACTCGTTTGGAAATAAAAAAGACAACAAATACTTATTCTCCATTTTCTACCCTATTTAGATTAATCAATTCACTTTGGACACTTTTTGACACAAAGTTGCTAACATCTCCTCCTAATCTCGCTATTTCCTTTACAAAACTTGATGAGATAAATTGAGTATCCTCAGATGCAGGAAGAAATATAGTTTCGATTTCAGGAAAGAGCTTATAATTTACCCAACTCATTTGAAACTCGTAATCAAAATCCGATACTGCTCTCAGTCCTCTAATAATAACAGAAGCATTTTGCTCTTTGGCAAACTTCACTAGCAACCCATTAAAGGATATAATATCTGCATCAATTCCTGCTCCTTTCACTTCATTTTTAGCCATGCTTGTGCGCAGTCTTATGTCAAAATTAGTATGTTTATTAACATTCTCTGCAACACCAATTATCAACTTATCGACTAGCTTACATGCTCTTTTTATTATGTCAAGGTGCCCAAAAGTTATGGGGTCAAATGTACCAGGATAAATTCCTATTTTGTTACTAATGTTCATTCTTTGTTTCTATACTTCAAAAACTTTTGATGGACATGATAACGTTTTTTATCTAAAAATGAAAGTACGTAGTTGGCCTGATAGCTCAGTTGGTAGAGCAAAGGACTGAAAATCCTTGTGTCGCTGGTTCGATTCCTGCTCAGGCCACATTCTTTTTCTTAATGTTCTATAATATATTATAATATTAATATAATTATTTAGGAAATAATGTATAAATGTTACAATAGAATATTTAATATACTATTAATTACATTTCTACTATTAAGTAATATCGCTTATAGTGAAAAAGTAAACAAAGAACCATCTGCTTTGACAGCAGAGAATGCAGTAAATTATAATATAATTGTTGGTTTATTGCAAACAGATGAATCTCAAAATATCTATGAGATATTCAATAATTTTGGGGTTAAAACTATATTCATTGACTACGACAAAATAATTAATCTAAAAGAAATCCAAGAAGAGTTCGCAAAACAAGATGAAATATTGGCAAAAAAGCTGATACTAGATCGAATAAAAGTTGAAGTTGCAAAATTTATCAAAGAGCAAAAGATAAACAGAATATTTATTTCAGATAACTTTCATTCAGCTCTTAACCCTTACCGCCAGCTTGTGAATGAAGCAATTGTAAAAACAGTAGATGACAATCCTACAATTCATTTGCTTGCCATATGCGGTGGTTTACAAGACATTATGCATGCAAAAGAAATTGAAATAACAAATGTTGTTAATGATGAGAAGAATCATTTAAAATCATCATCCTATCCACAAAAAGAGAATATATCTCTTCAGCAGATAAAAATTGTTCCAGGTAGTCGTTTGGAAAAAGTGGTAGCTAGATTTTTACTACCTAATCAAAATGGCTGGTTTTCAACTTATTTTCCGAATGCTCATTCAGGTACAGTAAGTAATACTACAGAGAATAGAAGAAGGCTAGAGCTACTTGGATATAAAATTGCAGCATTTGCCAATGACGGGGTAATAGAAGCTATCGAAGATAAGCATGGTAATATTTACTTTCAAAGTCATCTAGAAGCCCTTGTTGTCAAATCAGATAAAAACTCTCGTTTGTCAAGCCAAAAGGTACGTCAGGTTTCAACACTAGTTGCTGTAGCGATTATAAATGATTTTCTTCATCGCGTTTAATGCTAAAATAAGGAAAATCATTTAATGTCATGCCAGTACCCTTTTTCTTGTTATTCCAGCTTGTGACACTGGAATGGCTTTATTGCATCACTCTTCGGATAATAGGTAACGTGGAATGAAGCTATCTCAAATTTAGCCATGCCTATATCAGTAATTTTGTTAAGCAAATAACACTTGAGCTCTCTCACGATTAACCTCAGATTTGTTTCTAAAACTAAACCAAAATGTTTGCTTCAGTCGCGAGAAAAAACTTTCTATATAAGATCTCTTCCAATAATTTATCTCTTTTTTCCACCTCTTCATACCATCTTCATCATATGACTTTATGAGCTTGATTGTAGAATTTCTCTCATTCATATAATCCAACTTTGGATGCTCTACTGCATTATTTTGCGGAGGAATCCTTGTCTTTATGTCAAGCTCATCGCACAGTTTGTATAACTTCTTTCGATTATATGCCCTATCTGCATATATCGTGCTTATGTTATACTTGGTATCCACTCTTTCAATAAGATCACAGGCTCCATAGTGGTCGGAATAAACTCCACTACTGTATTTTGCAGCTATAACTTTTTTACTACCTATCTCTAGCATTACATGTAGCTTTCTTGTTTGCTCATAGCGGCGATACTTTCTATCTGTACCATTTGCCTTACTATGGCCTGGAATATTATTGTAGATGCTGATACCTGTACTATCTATAGCAATTTCAATATCTTCCATATCGTTCTTATCAACTCTGCAGTCGTTGATTTTGATATTAAGCTTTTTAAACCTTCTTGAAGCCTGCGAATAGCTGATAATTTGCAAAATTTTCCCTATTTGCTCAAGATATTTCTCTATAAATCCCACTGTTTGCCTAAGACCAATCCTGAATAGATAGGTTATTATGTGAATTAGAATCACTACTTTGTCGCTGTAGACATTGTTGCCACCTGCTACTTTTGGACTATTTTCGTACCAATTTTCAATGGCATCGTTGATATAATGAAAAACATTTCCCCTTTCTTGAAGAAATTTGTTATATTCATTGCAGTTACTGACTTTCATTCTTATTGGCATATTTTTCCTTTGTCGGCTAAATATCTATTTTATAACAAATTCCATCAGTAACTGCCTGTTCTTTCCTTGAGTGGTGCAACAAAGCCTGCTGGCATCCAGTTTTTCGTTTCATCAAATTTAGCATAACTCAAGTTTGCTTATAAATTTTTCTGGATGCCAGTGTCTGGGCACTGGCATGACATTATGGAATTTGAGCTCCAGTGTCAACTACTCTAATGATACCTGATTATGATGAAAGAAATCTAATGATTTATATAAACCCCATAGCATGTCGAACGAAGCTTTTTTTAAGAAAATCTGAATTTTCAACTACCATTAAACCAAGATTTCTCAGAACTTGAGCGCAAAGTATTCTGTTGGAAAATATTCTATTTAGTCCATCAGTTGCAAGTGCCATAGTAAAATTATCAAAGTATCTGTCATATGAAATTTTCTTCAATAGATAATTACTGCCAACATCAATGCCAGAGGATTTTGCAGCAGTTATTTGTCTAATAACACTCTCTACATCTCTCATTCCAAGGTTAAGTCCTTGACCTGCAACCGGGTGGATTGAATGTGCTGCATCGCCAATCAGCAAAATTCTGCTTTTATGCAGCTTTCTTGCAAAAGAAAAACTCAAAGGATAGAATCTTCTTTCACCCTCTAATTCAATTTCTCCCAAATAAGAACCAAATCTTTTTTTGAGTTCTATGACAAATTCCTCTTCGGATAAGCTCATCAGCATTTTTGAAATTTCGCATTTTTCTGTCCAAACTATTGAAGAAGTATAGCCACCTTTCATTGGCAAAATTGCAAATGGACCACCAGGAAAAAACCGCTCTACAGCTAAGTTTTGGTGATGTAATTCATGTTTTACATTAAATACCATGCTATTTTGTTTATAATCAAATTTTATCATTGGTATAGAAAACAACTCTGGCAACCTAGAGTTTTTACCTTCAGCACAGATAAATAGTGATGATATCAATTTTTGATCATTATCAAGAGTAACTTCCATGTATCCTTCGTCACAAGAGATTGTTTTATAGGAACGTGGAGAATATATATTGAGTTTATGCAAAAAATTTTTATTGATTGCATTCCATATAATAGCGCTCTTGATTACATAGCCCATTGGCTCTTCACCAACCATTTTATGGTCATAATGCACAGTAAATGGACTATCTCCATCTAATATGCATATATCAAGTATTGGTTCAGTTTCGCCTTCTAAGAGCCGCCAAATCCCTAATTTTTCTAGTATTTTTTTTGATCCTTGAGAAATGGCAAATGCTCGATTATCATCAACTGCACGTGGTAAACTATTTTTCTCAATTACGGCTACAGATACAGAGTCATTACTCAGGCCAATAGCAGTAATAAGACCAATTAGCCCACTACCTGAAATGATTACATCGTAATTCATTTTATTAACCTAAAATTATATTATACCCATTTTGAAAATAGTTTAAACGAACTTTGTAGACACTGAACTTCTCATTACTATCTTAGTTATAACCAAAATAGTAATAAAATATTAATTATTTTACACTAAATTAGGTCTAATTTTATTAAAGGAGCTAGATTATGACTACAGATTGCAAAAAAGAATTACTAAATTGCATTAGCAAGTACAGAGAAGAACTTGCAGAAAATAAAGCAGCAATTAGACAAACTTTAACTAGCGATAAAATTAATATAAGCGATTACTTTTATAAGGGTGATAAAATCTGTAACAAAGAGCTGTTTAACATAGGAAGTGAGTGTCAAGATAAAAAATATGGTAGTCGACAAGAATATACGTATGATGAGTGGAAGGAAAAAATTGAAAAACCTCATGCTAAAGATTTGCTAAAGATGTTACAAAATGAAATCAAAGGTAAAATATTAAAAAGTTTTGAAGATTATGAAAAATATCATAAAAATTCTACTGAAGCTATAAAAAGAGAATTAGACATAGATTCAAAATTAAAGGCAATACTCAAAGAAAAGCAACAACCAGAAACTGATGAAACTCGAGCATATTATGACGTTATACGAGGTTTATATGAAAATGGAGACATGCGCTCTCAACTAAAGTGCAATGATCTTGATTGTTTTAATAGAACAATAGAAGATAATCTATCTCAAAAACAATCCGAGCTAGCTGCTATAAAGGATGACTTTTTGGATAATACGCAAAATATTTTTCAACATATTCAAGTTGAAGATAGTATTTTTTAGAGAAATAAGATTATGCTATTTTTTTTAATGAAATTTCTTAAGTGGTAGATTATTTTTTACAGCTACATCTGAGGTAGCTGTCACTACCTGAAATGTAACAAATAAAATACCAATCTTAAATATTGCTATATTTCACGATAGTTTCTCAATTTAACGCACATGCTTTTGGAACATTCTCATTTGTCAAATAGTTTCTGTCATGCTACACAATCTGTAATGCAGGTTTTAACTTACTTTTACGCAATATTGATCATTCTTGAAAAGCAATCTAACATTTTCTATTCCTTGATTACGAAGCTTTGATGCAGCTGATTTAGCTACCTGAGCGTTTACAAAAAATGCTACATATCCCTTACTTTCTGCATTGTTTTGTTTTGGGTGACGTTTCTGCATTTCTTTTTCATATTGCCTTTTGTAATGAGGAGTATTTTGTATCAATTGTTCTGACCTCTTTCTTAAGTACTCGACTTTTACCTTCGCAAGCCCAGACTTATGAAGTCCTAAAACTTGTGCTGCTTTTTCTGACAAGTCTATTATTCTACCTTCAACAAATGGCCCTCTATCATTAACTCTTATAACAAGCTTTCTTCCATTTTCTAAATTAGTAACACGAACAAAGCAGGGTAGGGGCAAGGTCTTATGTGCTGCAGAAATCAAGTGACGATTAAACACTTCACCGTTAGCTGTAATTGTGCCATGATCTTCTATTCCATACCACGATGCTATTCCTACTTCCTCATAACAGCTACAGTATTTTGGGTGGTAGGTGATACCATTTATTGTATAGCTATTGCCAATTTTATAATGACCTGCGGTGTGATTACACCTATTGCTAAAACTACAACTACTCATCAAAACGAATATTAGACATAGAAAGGCTAGTTTTTTTATCATTGTACTTAGTGAAATGGTTCGATACCATGAGGATTTTAAATTATACTATAATAAATTTAGTAATAAGTAAACGTCTACTGCCAAATATGCACAGCACTAAAAAAGAAGTAATACATATAATCGGTATAGGTGGAATTGGAATGAGCGCAATTGCTGAAATTCTTCATAATTCCAGTTATAAAGTTCAAGGCAGTGATACGCGATCAAACGACAATATAGATAGGTTACAAAAATTAGGTATAGAGGTCTATATTGGTCACGATGCAAGTAGTATTAGACAAGCTCAAATAGTTGTACATTCTTCCGCAATAAAACCTGATAATGTGGAGCTAGTTGCAGCAAGAAATAACAATAAAACCGTTTTGCATAGGTCAGACATGCTGGTTAAAATTATGAAAGGTAAATATGTGATAGCAGTTTCAGGTTCAAGTGGCAAGACGACGACGACAGCTATGATTGCTTCCATTTTTGATCATTCTGGTGCTGACGCCACTGTAATTGTTGGAGGAATATTAAATTCCTATCAGAGTAATGCAAAACTTGGCAAAAGTGACATTTTCTTAATTGAGGCTGATGAGTCTGATGGAACTATGTTAAAAATTCCTGCAGATATTGCTGTTGTAACAAGTATTAATGACGACCATATAGACCATTACGGTACATTTAACAACATCAAAAATGCGTTTTCTAGATTTGTAAACAACGCGAATTTTGCTATTTTGCCTGATTCTGCAGACATCAATCATGATGCGAGTAATTCTATAAAGTTTTGGTTTGGAAATGGTAAAATTAGAGCTAGCAACATCAAACAACACAATAATAGCATAGAATTTGACGTGCTGATTAGTATAAACGAAAGTAATCGTATTCCATTGTCCACTACTCGAGTAGTTGAGAGTGGTGGAATAAAAGCAGCTCTTGATTCGTCACTTCAATGCTTGAAACTGGATTCTCGTTTCAATGTTAAACAAGATACTATAGAATTTAAGAGGACAATCCCTAGAAAATCTCTACATTCAAAAAAAGTAAATCGTACTAATGCTATTTGAACAAGCTAGCGTAAAAGTAAGCTAAATTTTTTAAGGTACAAAAATAGCAAGAAACAGTTGTTTGAAAAAAATTGGAATTTGATTGGATTGCTGAAAATTGGCTCTCAAACTTTAGACGCATGAGCAAGATAATACTCTTTAACTAATATAGATTAGGTGATTTGGAAGAGATACATCTAGAGCAGCCAGCAAAGTTACAATACATATTACCGCAATAACTAGAAATGAGAAGGATCTATATGGTGATTATAGATTTTTCCAGACCTTGAAAACAATAAATAGACAGTAAATTAGAACTACTGCAAAAAAAACAAGAATAGCTACACTGGTTGCTTGACCATCGTAAACGTAGCTTGTTAAGCCGATAAAAATAGCCATGATAGAAGCTCTAATAAATGAAATTGCAGAAGAAGTTGTGCCTTTCATTTCAGGGAAAATATTTAATGATGCATTGAAAATGACTGCTTGACAAATTCCACAGCCAATACAAAAAATAACCATAGACAGCGTTACTAAGTAGTAAGCACTGGGCATGATTATACTGAATATTAAAAGTGATAGGGATCCAATAGCAATTACGCCTGTACCGGAAATTACACACCAAATTGCTCCAAGTTTCTTTAAGATCTTACTGGAAAACAGGCTAATTAGTGAGAAAGACCCAACCATTGCACCTTGATGTAGCGCATAAATAGTGCTGGATAAACCAAAAGTTTCCATATACAAAAAAGGGCCACAAGTAATGAATGACATATAAGCCGCAGAAAAAAGGCTCTGTGCCAAAGACAACACCATAAATTTTGAACTTGATAATAATTTTTTATAGTCTTTCATCATTTTTTTTAGACTAAAAATATCACGGTCCTTTTTTGTTTCTGGTAACAGAAAAAGCAGCAAAACCCAAGAGATGAAACAAAGTATTGCAACACTTGCATAGTTACCACGCCACCCAACAATTTTGTTGATGAAACTGCCTAATACTGGTGCAATTGCTATGAGAACTGTGATAATAGAATTCATGATTCCAATAAATTTTACTGCTTCGTTGCCTTTATAGCTGTCTGCAATAATTGCAAACACAACTACAGATGTGCTAACACCAATGCCTTGAATAAAGCGAGAGATTAAAAGCCAAGAAACTGACAGCGCAAAAACACAGCCAACAGCACCGATGAGTAGCAAAGTGTTGCCTATGATCATCATCCTTCTTCTGCCATAGCATTCAGACAATGGACCAAAAAATAACCCTCCTATGCAAACGCCTAAAAAATTATAAGCAATAGTTAATTGAATTGTGCCTTCCGGTACGTTAAAATAGAGTACTATATCAGGAAAACTAGGTACAGAAATATCAATTTCAATGAACTTAGCAATTAGAGATAGAATTAATAAAAACGGTAGTAACACTTAAAATCTTTAATTAATGAATAAAAATATCACATTTAAAGCGTTGAAAGAAGAACATTTTTCACTATTATTAAAATGGGTAGAAATGCCCCATATAAAGAAGTGGTGGGATACGGATATAAATTGGACACCAGAGTTAATTGAGAAAAAATATAGCAACTACGTTAAAGGATTCAAACGTTTGAAATTTAAGACACAAATTATTGAAAAACCAATGCACGCATTCATTATTAATTGTGATGGAGTTGATATTGGTTATATTCAATATTACAACAAACATGATTTCCCACCTAAACAGATCTATAACACTTTAGAACTTCCAGAAAGTTGTGCTGCTATAGACTGGTATATCGGAGAGCTGAATTATGTAGGTAAAGGAGTTGGTTCACAAGCTTTGAATATATTTTTAAACAAATTTGTCTTTAAAGTTTATGAGAATGCCTTTGTCGACCCAGGTATAGCAAATGTTTGTGCAATCCGTGTTTACGAAAAAGTTGGCTTTAAAAAAATTATGGAAAGTAATAGTGCGATTTTAATGATTAAGGCAAGAATTCCTGAGAACCATTCAAGATGAGTGTTTTTTCAACAATCTACCTAAATTACTAAAAGTGGCTTATAAAAATATACAAGGAGCTTTATACAAACTTAACATAATTTAGTCATAAAAATATCATTATTAAGTCCTATATAAGAACAAATTTTGGCACTCAGTGAATCTTTTTTAACTAACTATGAACTTGATTAATTGGAAAATAAATTTTACTTGCTTTTACAATACCTTAAAATCTAATATCACTTTATCAGCAAAGATATCACAATAGGCTAGTATGTTCTTCACTCTTTTCCTCAAAATATTACCTATTTACATTACAATACTTATTGGTTACTTAGCAGGAAGATATCTTAAAATTGATAGAAATACTATATCTCAAATACTCTTTTATATAGCTAATCCAATAGTGATTTTATACGGAGTATCTCATACAGAAGTTAATTTAAAAGTAATTTCTCTGCCGATTTTGATATGGTTTATAGGTAGTACTATGTCCTTATCAGTGTATTATCTTTCTTCTTTTTTATTTAAGGACAACACGAGAAACATATTAGCGTTTAGCTCGGGCAGCACAAGCATGGGTTATTTTGGTCTACCGATTGCCATGGCTTTATTTGATGAAGATTCAGTGTCTGTGTATGTTGTCTGTTACATAGGAATGGCACTATTTGAAAATAGCTTGGGATTTTATATAGCTGCAAATGGTATCTATACTGCAAAAGAATGCATATTAAAGTTACTCAAACTTCCTTCATTATATGCGATGATTCTAGGCTTCTTTTTAAGTATATATGATATACAAATACCCACTTTTTTGACGGATGTTATGATAAATATCAGAAGTACATTTATCACATTAGGAATGGTGCTGCTTGGAATAAGTATTGCACAAATTACAAATTTTAAAGTAGATTGGAAGCTTGCTTTGACCACTATTGTAGCAAAGTACATATTCTGGCCGTTATTTGTTTTGGGAATTGTCTTACTAGACAAGCATGTTACAGGTATATATGATGAAAGCATCTATAAAGCACTGATGTTACTGGCTATTATTCCAATTTCTGGATCCAGTATAATACTTGCTAATATTTTAAATTACCAACCAGATAAAGCTACTTTATTGCTCCTAATTAGTACTGCAGTGGGACTATTTTATGTTCCACTTATAATATCATTATTTTTTACTAAACTTGTCCCTTTTTAATCAAAAATTTAAGCGCTAGGCCTATTCACAAAACTTGAATTTAGACTAGACTTCTTGGATAATCATAAAAGAAACTAATCCTTTTTTTCCTCTCCTTTCTTATTTTTTTACACAGAATAGGAAGTTATCAATTGATGGAATTTTCGCAATAATGTCAATAGCAGTAAGATTTCCTACACCTTTTAGCAGGTCTATAGTTGAATTTGGATGTTCTATGAACAGCAACAAATAAATGTAACTTGCCTTTTTCTATATGATGCTATTAACCGAATAGGTATTCGTTTGACATTTCCATATCTTTGTTATCATTAGTAATACTAAAGGGAAAACTAAACTTAATAAGATTTGGAAGCATATTGTTGTTCTATGATTCACGTAATGCTGCTATGCCTTCGTTGCAGACGTTGTCATAAAGTAAATTAAATTCTTTAATATTTGAAAAACTACTACCCCTTAGCGCACTCATTAATATTATTCCACTTTCAACATCAATATCATTAGAAATTAAATCAAGTTTAATAAGATTTGGAAAGTTACCATTCTTTAACAATTTAGTGATTGCTATTGAGCCTTCTGCGCCAATAATGCTAGAAGTTAATTTACACTCAGTAATATTTGGAAGATTAATATTCTCTAATGCTTCATTTAAAACTTCTCCGCACTGAGCATCAATATAACAATTAGATAAAGTCAAGCTTGTAATATTTTGCTTTTTCTGTAAAAAGTTTACTAGCTTTTCCATATATACATATAGATTATTTAACTCTAAGGTGTTACTATTAACATATTGATTAAAGTCAACTTCCATGGTTTCTGTAAGTTATAGAGCTGCTAATTATAGCATAAATTTAAATAATTGTCAACCTTATGAACAACTAACTTTACTTCTTTTTAACCTGATACCTATGCTTTGTTTCAAATTTCCATCAAAAAGTAACATTACCCCCTCCAGTCAACCTTTCTGCTTCATTTCGTGAAATCAATGCCTCAATAAATTCATCTAGTTCACCTTCTTTGATAATCTGTTCTAGTCGATGTGAAGTGAGATTAATTCTATGATCTGTTATTCTTGATTGTGGAAAGTTATAAGTTCTTATACGTTCAGAGCGATCTCCAGAACCAATTTGGCTTTTCCTCATTGTTGACCTTTCCATTTCTTTTTTTTGTCTTTCAATTTCGTATAGCCTTGCTCTCAACACTTTGAGCGCTTTAGCCTTATTTTTGTGCTGCGATTTTTCATCTTGCTGTATTACAACTATCCCTGTTGGCAAGTGGGTGACCCTTACTGCGCTGTCAGTTGTATTCACTGATTGCCCTCCAGGACCACTGGATCTATAAACATCTATGCGTAAATCTTTTTCTTCTATTTCAAAGTCAACCTCTTCTACTTCAGGTAATATTGCAACAGTAGCTGCGGAAGTGTGCAATCTTCCTGAGGATTCAGTTTCTGGCACTCTTTGTACTCTGTGCACCCCTGACTCAAATTTCAGTCTTGCAAAAACTTCTGTTCCATTAATGAGTGCAGAAGCTTCCTTATAGCCACCTATACCTGTATTAGAAATACTTATTGGCTCAAACTTCCAATTTCTTCTTTCTGCATATTTTTGATACATACGAAATAACATCGCTGCAAATAATGCTGCTTCTTCTCCGCCTGTGCCTGCTCTAATTTCTAATATTGCATTTCTTGAGTCATCTTCATCTTTGGGTAATAATGCCAACTTTAGTTTTGCTTTTACTTTCGGTAATACTATCTTTTGCTTCTCAAGAAGTTCTTCTTTTGCTAACTCTTTTATATCACCATCGCTGTTCTCATCTTTCATGATTTCTTCTAAATCTGAAATTTCCTCTTTTAATATATTATATTCATCGATTATCTCGATAATTGGTCTGAGTTCAGAGTATTCCTTTGAAAAACTAACGAATTCTTTTTGACTCAAATTGGTAGGGTTTTCCAGATTTCTCTCTACATCAGAAAACTTTTTTTTTAAGTCTTGTAAATTATTCTCTATATCCATATAGTACAGGTCTAGTTTTCAGCTGTTTAAGTAAGTAATATATACTGAAATAAAAAATTTCTTATATCAAGCAATAACACTATAATTGTCTCGAATATTTCTACCTAAGTATAATGGCAAAACAGATAACATCAATCTGCAGCTTCATATTTGGAGCTTCAGACAAAAAATCATTACCAGATGAGTCGGCTCCAGAGATTGCATTTGCTGGTAGATCAAACGTAGGAAAATCAAGTTTAATCAACTTGCTGATAAACAGCAAAAAAGCTGCAAGAGTTTCTTCTAAACCTGGATGCACTAGACAAATAAATTTTTACTCTATGTACAATGATAAGTTTAGGATTGTCGACCTACCGGGTTATGGCTATTCTTGTGCAAGCAAGGAAGAAGCAGTACAATACTTAAACCTAATTGAGTACTATCTAATTCACAGGAGAAATCTAAAAAGAGTGTTTGTGCTTATAGATAGCAAGGTAGGATTAAAAGAAATAGACAAAGACTTTGTTTATTGGTTAATATGTAATAATATTAACTTTAATATTGTGCTAACAAAAATAGATAAAGTGAATCAGGAAAGTCTAAATGCTATTCTAGAAAATACTCAAAAGTGGGTTAATAATGAACATGTATCAATTCATCAAATAAGCATTCGTGTTAAGCATAAAATCACCAAGGTAAGAGATGAGTTTTTCAAATTTACAAGATAAAAAAATGAAAAGTGATGAATCTTTAAATGGTAAGATGCCATTGAAGGAAAAAACAGAAATATTATTTGAAGTTCTGTCTAACATACCTAAATTTGTAGGCGAAACTTTTATCATCAAATGCAGCAGTGTAATAATCTCAGATGAAACGCTGCTTAGTGCTTTTGCGCATAATGTTGTTCTGTTGAAACAGCTTGGTATAAATCCGGTAGTAGTTCATGACGGAGAATATGAAATTAACTTAGTGTTAAAAATGCTAGATATGAATGATAAGTTTATAAATGGTGTCAGACTTACAGACAAAAGCACTATGAAAATCATTGAAATGGCACTGTGTGGTTCAATTAATAAAAAAATTGTTCAGCATATAAATTCTGCTGGTGGTTCAGCTATTGGACTATGTGGAAAAGATGGCAACCTCATAAAAGCTGAAAAGATAAGCACTACGCTTAGGGAAAATAGATTAAATAATATTGAAAAAATACTAGACATGGGATTTATCGGTAGACCAACTGAAATCAATCCTGATATATTATTCTTTATTGAAGAATCAGATTCTATACCAGTTATTGCACCTATCGGTTATGGAAAAAATGGAGAAACATATCATATTGATACTGATAGCACTGCAAGTGCAATTGCACTTGCAGTTTACGCATCTAAAATGATAATCTTGAGTGATACAGATGAAGAAATAAACAAAGTTGGCAATGGAAGAGTCTTGATTAAAAATTTAAAAGAATCGATTGATTGTGGAAAAATTAAAGGAGAAAAATTTGTTGAAAGGCTTATGTCATATACTAAAATGGTAGAAGAATGTGCAGGGGTTGTTCACATAGTTGACGGTAGAGTACCTAACATTATACTTGATTTATTTACTGAGAATAATTCAGGTATATCAATAATGGATGATTAATAGCTGTACTGCTTATAACCATATGAACATTGAAAATTTGGGAATAGCTTATGTCAAATTCCTATTCTCTTTTCCAGTTTTTTAGGTTTTTTTTTCTTGCAAGCATAATAGTTTCGTATACATAATGAAACCAAATGGTATTTTTAGCTTGATAACAGAGGAAAATAAAGAGGGCTTGGGTGTAACACTCAAATAATGATTTACCTTATGGATACCGCTAGAAAAGTTGACTAAGGTATACAATTCTCTCTGCGTCAAGTTACTCAAGATATCGAATCTACAAACGCTTTCGATTGAGTGTGTTTGATCAATTTGAGTGCTTTAAATGAAAGGCGAAAATTGAGCATACTACGCCTCTGTACACAGTATCTTTAATGCAAATGCCCATGTGATTCCATAGATAATCTCTGTTTTTTTATTTTATCTGTCCATTTATCATTTTCTATATCTTGTTTGTTGGTTGCTCTTTTTTCTTGCTCAACAATTGCCTTATCTATCTTCTGATGAATTGCATCAATTGCATTAATTGCATTTTTTTCTTTGTATACTTCGCTTTTTCCTTCAACAATTAAATTGGTAAAAATATTTACAACAAACTGCACTTGATTATGATTAACCTGACCTTTTATCGAAGAAGGTAAAGAGTTTAATTCCATCAATACTTCTGATGCTGTTTTATCTTGAGTGGAAAGCCCTAAATTATCTGCTACTTCACTTATTAATAACTCTCTGTTTTCTTTATTATCTTCTAATTTAGTATAATCACGCAGTAGATCCATAACTGCAGATACTCTGACTTCAATAATATCATCAACGTCTTCACCTCCTAGAGCAACTCCTGATTCCAATAACTTCTCTCTGAGGTTTTTGCTTAAAAGATTAATAAATTCTTCATTTGCATCTGATCCTATGGTTGATATCGTACCATCTAAATAGTTATTTACTTTGATTTGAGTACCTAAGTCATGCTCTATTTGTATTTTTGTCTCATATTTAAATCCTAGTTCTGCACAGAATTTCTGAAAATATTCTTTAATAATGTCAAACAAGCTCTTGCCATTATCTTTATAGTTTTTTAGCTCTTCAGGAATAGTAAGTGATAACTTACCTTCTTTATATATTATACCATTTTTGCTATCTTGAGATTCAAGTGTGAATTCTAATGAGCTGGATAGGTCACATATTTTCTCTTTCGGATTGTTAAGCGTGGTTATAGGCATTGCCATATCAGACTTCACTTTTATGTGGTTGTGATCAGTGCAGTAAATGTTTAGCGCTTTTTTAGGACTATGTGGAATCAAGCTACAACTACTGAGTGCTGCATGAGATTCATTAAATATACCAGCTTCATACCCTGCTTGATTACAATTGGTGACTAGCTCTTCTAAAATAGCATTACTTGGAACTTCTGCCCCAGCGTACCTGAACATTTCCTTGAAAATTTCCTTTGCTAATGCACGGTAATCTTTTTTGGAGAATAGATGATAAGAGCTTCTCCCTGCGTTATAAAATCTCTCAAATTCCTTTCTATATTCATCAATTTTTTTTTCATCAGCAACTGTAGGGCTATTACAATGATTTTCCCAAACTTCAGATAGTCTATCTTGATCAAGCTCCTTAAGTACTGGTTCCATAAAAGCTTTACCTTCTTCAGAGAGGTTATCAAAATTATCACGGTTAAAAATCTCATTTTTATAATCTTTAGCTCCTTCCTTAAATGCAATAATAAAATTTTTATCTATTTCTTTTTCATTAATAATAAAATTCATTCTTTGAAAATCTAAGAACATTGTTTCACCGGAATTCGCTAATTTATTATCTTGATCTGCTCTTAATTTACTAAAATTGAATTCTTTAGCTGTGGCCTTTAATCTAACTACCGGACTCTTCTTTGCCTCTTTCATAATTAACACCTTACTATAAATATGCTGTAAGTTGTACCATATAATGATGAATAATTTTATAATATATAAAAAAGTCGATAGTCTATTTCTTTATTTTAGGGATATAGGAAAGGCGTAGATTTCTCTTTTCATTTGTAGCATGCTGCATTAATATTTACGTATTAATCTAGAAAATAGTGATGAATAATATTGTAATTGTTGGTCTGCAATGGGGTGACGAAGGCAAGGGTAAAATAGTAGATTATCTTTCTGAGAATGCAGATGTAGTTGTGAGATTTCAGGGAGGAAATAATGCAGGGCACACTATAGTAATAGATGATGAGGTTTATAAATTAAATTTACTGCCCTCTGCTGTTTTGAGAGCGGACAAAATATCTATTATAGGAAACGGTGTTGCTCTTGATTCACATGCTCTAGTCTCAGAAATAGAGTCATTGAAAGTTAAAGGAGTAGACGTAAACTATAACAACTTGATGGTATCCGAGAGCTGTCCATTAATACTTAGCGTACATAAGGACAAGGAAAAGCTATTTGAAGATTTAAACGGAAATCACAAAATTGGTACAACAAACAAAGGGATAGGGCCATGTTATGAAGATAAAGTTGGCAGGAGAGCTATACGCCTTTGTGACTTAGAAAACACAGATGAGCTCAATCAAAGAGTGGATGCTCTCCTGAGTTACCATAATGCTATCAGAAAAGGACTTAACTACCAGGTAGTTAAAAAAGAAGAAATATTAAAGGAAATTCAAGAGATTTCAGAAAAAATTCTTTTATATAAAAAACCTGTGTGGAAGATACTAAATGATTTTATGAAAGAAGGTAAGAAAATAATATTTGAAGGCGCTCAAGGCGCATTTTTAGATATCGACCACGGAACTTACCCTTTTGTTACTTCAAGTAATACCGTAGCATCGCAAGCGATAACAGGCTCAGGATTATCCTACAATGCTCAAATTATTGGTGTAGCAAAAGCGTATACAACAAGAGTGGGTAATGGTCCATTTCCTACTGAACAAAATAACGAGATTGGAGACAGCTTATTTTCTATAGGTAAGGAACTTGGAACAGTAAGCAATAGAAGAAGGCGCTGCGGATGGTTTGACGCAGTTTTAGTGCGCCAGGCCGTACAACTCTCTGGAGTTTCAAGCATTGTATTAACCAAATTAGATATTCTTGATTCTTTTGATACTATTAAAATAGGCACTGGTTATAAGTATGGCGGAAAAATGTATGATTATTTACCCGCATCACATTCAATACAAAAAGAATTAGAGCCAATATATGAAGAATTTCCTGGTTGGAAAGAGAAAACTCAAGGCAAAAGGTCAGTTAAGGAATTACCTGCAAATTTGATGAAATATGTGAGAAAAATAGAAGAATTAATAGGTGTACCAATTCATCTAATTTCAACTAGTCCCAATAGAGAGGATGTTATTAAGCTTAAAAATCTATGAAAACGTCTTGTTAACTTTTATCTAATAAAAAACGATACTTGTGTGACTTCAAGCAATCTATTATGCAAAGTAGCAGCGTAAACGTACAGTGAGCAGTGTGATTTTTCTTAAATACATGTTGATTGTTATAATATAAACATAGTTAAAGGAGGCGTATTATGATTGCAGGTTTGACTAAGGGAGACAAAGCAGTAAGAGCGGAAAAAACAAGTGATCAGCCGAGAGAACTGTCAGTTGCAGAATATGTAGTTAAGTCAATACATGACTTGCAAAAATTGCATAATAGATTATGTTCATCACAGGGCAACAATTGTGTTAATGATAGAGAGAAGTTTGTCCAAGATAGTGATGGGCTTGGTATATTTCAATTTCTCAAAAGCTATATTAATGATGCAGAAAAAAATGAGCCTTTCATTAAGAACCTTACTATAATGAAATTTCTTCGCTCAATTATAGAAGATAGGGAACTGTATAAAAAGTTATGCAGTTTCGATGATTTTCTCGATTGTGAGTTAGAAAATTTGAGAGATAAGATAAGCTTATTAGCGCTTTTGAGAGAAAAGATGGACTTTACTGATATACAAAAAGCTTATGGTAATTGGCGTTTTAGTAATCTAATAGGTGATAATGATTTTAAGCGAATGTATGTGGATGAAGCAGTAAAAGAAAGAGAAAAGCCTGTTAATGAGGACTTTGAGAAAAATATAGGTAAATACATAGAGTTAGTAAAGGAAGGAAAAGAAGTTGCAAGTAGGTATTTTGGAAAATGGAAAGAGGACTTTCAAGTTTACTGTGAAGAAATTGACAATAATAATAAAGTTTTGAATATTAACCTTACTCATTACGACAATAGTGAGCCAACAAAGATTAGTGACGTTTTACAGCAAGAGAAAGATATTAAAGAACTGAATATCTATTGCAATAAAAAACATGAAATACACGCTCATAAAAAAGATAAGAAAAGATATTATGAATTTAAAGAAGGTGCATATTATGAAATGACAAGCACTTGGGCTGCAAAAGATGGATCAGGAATGTGTACCATGATTATGAATGTGAGTAGTGATGGCATAACTGAAGTACTAAAATTTGATGGTGAAGATTTTGTGTCATCGAAGGAGATTCTAGAATTAATAAAGCAAAACGATGAATTATATATTCAAGGTCTCTCCTTATATGATGCTGTAATGGAATCACTAGAAGAGGATAGGGCTACTCCTATTAATTTTTACAATGAATCTATGGTGGCTTATCAAGGTAAGGAACCAGAGGGGAAGTTAGATCATAAAGTTGATGCTGATAATAGCCTTCCTTCTTCTCCTTCTATTAATAGCAATGCATTGGAAGTCAATTTACAGCACACTGAAACTCAACCAGAAATTGCTTCACAACAAATCAGAACTCAAGCGGAAACTAACTCACAAAAAATGGATGAATTGATTCCAGATAATCAAATGCTACCTAAAGAAAATGTTGAATTAAAGCAAGAAATAGAAGCAGAAACAATTGTAAAGTTAGAGAGGCAGTGTAGCAATTTGAACGATGAACTTGAAGAAGAGAGACTAAAGTTCGACATTGAGGAGCCAGAAAACAAGTACGAGGAATTTCTAGACGATATACTTGAACTCACTGAAGATGAAGATAATATTGATGAATTGAAAGAGAACTATATCGACGTAATTGCAGATCAAATTCAAACAATTAAAGAAATGAAAGAGGAGATAGAAAACTTAAATCATCAAGTGAAATACTTAGAGGACCAACAAGATCAAGTTACTGATAAACAAAGAATGAATGAAATCCCCAGTGGTTGTATAAAAAAATATTATACTCTAATGGGAGAAGTTTTTAATGAAACTGATAATGAGTCTAATGTTCCACTGAAAGAAAAAACAACATTATGCAGATCTTTAAGCTTTGATGGAGGATATGGTAGCGATGAGGAAAATTGTGATAATGATTTATCTTCTAACATAACTTCTATTGAGAAGGTAGTAGAGAGTAGAAGCGTAGGTAGCTCGCTTTCCTCTTGCATTGTTAAGGAGATGATTGGAGTTAAGTTGCAAGAGCAATACTCAAGTAGAGTATAAAAATCTCCTGTATTGATAATAATTTAAAATCTATAGTAGACTGAAAAAGATTATTAAATTATAATACGACAATGATAAAAGAAGACAAATCAAAAACAATTTTTGAAGTGGAAGGGGCAGTAACTGCTTTACTACCTGCAGCAGAATTTAGAGTGAAGCTGGACAATGAACATGAGATTATCTGTCATGTATCAGGGAAAGTGAGAAGAAGTAAAATACGCATAATTATAGGCGATAGGGTGTTGGTTGAGATGAGTGTTTATGATAGGAATGCAAAAAAGGGTAGGATAATTAGAAGGCTTAAAGGTACAAGTGACAGAACGATCTCTAAATAATCTTATTCTTGCTTCATCATCGAAAAGGCGTATAGCTTTACTAAAACAAATAAATATTGAGCCAGGTTTAATTTTGCCAGCAGACATAGATGAAGTTCCTTTAAAAAAGGAACTTCCAAGAGATTACTCAATCCGTATGGCAAAAAGTAAAGCTGAGAAAACACAAAGTTCAAATCCAGATTACTTTGTGCTTGGTGTTGATACAGTTGTTGCTTGTGGTAGAAGGATACTGCTCAAAGCTGAAAACGTTGAGCAAGCAGAAAAATGCGTTCGCTTGTTATCAGGAAGAAGGCATAGAGTATACACCAGTGTGTGTTTATTAACTCCTGATCAATCTAAACAGCATATTAGGACTGTAGTTACAATAGTGAAATTTAAGCGTCTCAGCGAACAAGAAATTAAATATTATTTAGCATCAGAAGAGTGGAAAAACAGGGCAGGGGGGTGCAACATACAAGGTCTTGCAGGAATGTTTGTATTATTTTTACGTGGCTCATACTCTTCTGTAATAGGGTTACCATTACATGAAACCCATTGCTTGCTAAGTAATTACTTTAACCTATACTAATACCACTGTCCTTTTTTTGTTTTTCTTCAGCAATAAGTTTAGCCCAGATTCTATTTCTATTTGCTAATACAATTCTATTGCGATCAGGACTATCATTGCGTTCTGTTAAAGTATCTTTTCTTTCCTCTTCTACTATTCCAGCTTTCAGTTGTGCTGCATCTTTTTCTAGCAATTTATATAGTTCGCTATTTTTGTCTATAGTCAGATTAGTATTATCATTTTCTTGTTCTGCCACTTTTCTTTCTAATAACTTACGTACAGGGTCATATTTTTTACCTTCTTTTATTTCTTTCAACATACTTTCTGAGAATAAATCTTTAGTAGCCTGGTCTCTCAATCCTTTATTCAATTTTTCCAATGTATCTTTTGGTTCAATGGTTTCTAATTTCCTCTCTAATTGTTCAGGATTTACCTGAAAATTATCGTGGCTAGTGTAAGTTGGAGATGAGTAACCTGAGTCGTTTATTTCTTCCTCCGCTGCATTGTCTTTTAGCAATCCAGCTGCTAATAAATGTTCTTTTGTTTGTTCACTCATTTTCTTTTGATTTACTGGTTTTAGCGGGAATTTCTGAGTTTCTTTATCCAACCTACTGGTAAATTCCGTAAGTAGGGTATAATCTCTTTGTTCAACATTCATTAGGCTCGCTTTTAACTGTCCAGAATTTACTCGAGATTGTTCATGATTAGAGTGAGTTGGAGATGAATAGCCCGAATCGTTTGTTTTTATATCTGTTGAGCTGTATTCTAGCGATTCATTTTCTTGTTCGGTTTCTTTTTGTTCATCGTTTCCTCTTTCTTCGTTTTCCTTAGTGCTAAGATAATCTTTTTCTTGTTTATAATCTGATTGAGGTTTTGAAAGCGTTATATACTCATCTTCGTTATCGCTCCAACCATCTTCGAAGTCAGAAAATTCTTCACCATACTTACTTTCACTACGTAATAACTCATTTTTTGCTTTCCATGCAAGAATCGAAGCTACATCATTTAGTGATTGCTTATTTCCAGTATTGCTTGATTCTTTAGCGTTTTCATACTTAAATGCACCTTTAACTTTTTTGAATGCAACGTCTTGTGCTGCTGCAGTGCTTTCATTAGTTGTAGGATCAAAAATTGCACCTTTTTGCCGATTATTAGATATTTGCTCACTTTCATCTGATCTTCGGCTTCCAGATGCAGTATATCCAAACGTAGTAAATGTAGACTGCCTATCGTTTTGATTTTGGCTTACAGATTTGGTGAAAGCAGTACTGTTTGAATGATCAGAATATGGAGAATTGTAGTTATTTCCACTATTAATCCGTATTGGCTGATACTCACCTTTTTGCTGATTATTAGGTAATGAACTAGTTCTAGTTGGCAGTGACGGTGGAATCTTTTTAGCAGATGCGTTATTAGAATGTGTAGTGCTAGTCGTTGCATGCTTAAACTTAACTTCTTGATCTTGAGTAGCTTGAACGCCAACACCTTTACTAATATCATTTTCTATGAAAGTTTCAGATGATTGTTGATTCTCTTGTTCTTGTCCTTTCTCCTTGAATTGTATTTGATATAGGAATAAGCCACCTATTTTTACATCTGTGTTTGCTTTTAATTGTTCCTCAGTAACACCATTACGTTCAGTGAGATCTACACCATCTTTATCAATCTTGATTTTGATAGTACATTTTTTGCCATTTTTGTCATGCCAATTCAAAGTCATTTCATATGAACCATCGGTTACAACATAATGCCTTATTCTTTTCTCTCCTTCTTCGGCAACAAAACCGTGCATTCCGCTCTTTCCATCACTATGCAGCGTTGAAAATCCCGAAATTCCTTTCTTCTGACAAAAGTCACTATTTAAAAACTCGCTGATTTTAAACTCTTTTTTGTCATCTCCCAGTGTAATACTTGCGTGATCGCCATATATTGAAACTCCTGCGATATCATCAACATACTCTTTTAACCTTGCTTTAACTTCACTTTCAAGCTTTTGTTCGGCTTTCTTTATCTTGTTCTGCTCTGGAAGAATAACTTCATAAGCTTTATTTTTGTCTTCATCTGTCTCCAAATTCCAGATGGGGTGCTTTATTAGAAACTTTACTGCATTAAAACCAACTCTGGAATTATAAATTGGGTCGTCTTCCTTTTTTATTTCATCGAATAAAGTAAAAAATCCTCGAATGAATTCATGATATTGTTGTGTGCTTTGAGTATTCATATTTTCCCTCACTAATAACCCTCTGCCTTTTAGCCTTAGCTAGTACAATTATTACGGGAATTGATTTAGTTTTTATTAAAGAAGTTGTATTGCTAACGTGATGACATGAGCTATTTTATGTTCACATCAAGCAATTTAAGTTGTCATCCCAGTCTGGAATCTAGATTTTTCTAGACTTGATCCTATAGTCAAATTCATAACTACAAACGTTGTAATATAAGAGTAATTTTCACCAAAAAGTATGTCATTTGAGTAGCTGACACTGGGATGGCTTTGTTGCACAGCTCTTCGGATAGTGGGTAATGTATAATAAATTCATGAAGCTATATCAAACTTAGCCATGCCTATTTCAGTAAATTTGTTAAGCAAATAACACTTGAGTAGCAGTTCCTTCTCACGATTAATCTCAGATTTATTCCTAAAACTAAATCCAAATATTTGCTTCAGTCGCGAGAAAAAACTTTCTATATAAGATCTCTTCCAATAATTTATCTCTTTTTTCCACCTCTTCATACCATCTTCATCATATGACTTTATGAGCTTGATTGTAGAATTTCTCTCATTCATATAATCCAACTTTGGATGCTCTACTGCATTATTTTGCGGAGGAATCCTTGTCTTTATGTCAAGCTCATCGCACAGTTTGTATAACTTCTTTCGATTATATGCCCTATCTGCATATATCGTGCTTATGTTATACTTGGTATCCACTCTTTCAATAAGATCACAGGCTCCATAGTGGTCGGAATAAACTCCACTACTGTATTTTGCAGCTATAACTTTTTTACTACCTATCTCTAGCATTACATGTAGCTTTCTTGTTTGCTCATAGCGGCGATACTTTCTATCTGTACCATTTGCCTTACTATGGCCTGGAATATTATTGTAGATGCTGATACCTGTACTATCTATAGCAATTTCAATATCTTCCATATCGTTCTTATCAACTCTGCAGTCGTTGATTTTGATATTAAGCTTTTTAAACCTTCTTGAAGCCTGCGAATAGCTGATAATTTGCAAAATTTTCCCTATTTGCTCAAGATATTTCTCTATAAATCCCACTGTTTGCCTAAGACCAATCCTGAATAGATAGGTTATTATGTGAATTAGAATCACTACTTTGTCGCTGTAGACATTGTTGCCACCTGCTACTTTTGGACTATTTTCGTACCAATTTTCAATGGCATCGTTGATATAATGAAAAACATTTCCCCTTTCTTGAAGAAATTTGTTATATTCATTGCAGTTACTGACTTTCATTCTTATTGACATATTTTTCCTTTGTCGGCTAAATATCTATTTTATAACAAATTCCATCAGTAACTGCCTGTTCTTTCCTTGAGTGGTGCAACAAAGCCCACTGGGATCCAGTCGCACTCAGTTAGTGAGCATAAAAGTATTATGTTAAAACATAAAATTTTTGATGAAGTTCATGAAAGGCTGGATTCCAGACTGGGATGACAACTTAAAATATTGCTTTAGCTCTGTTTTTGCAACTTCAGGTATTTGCTACTCATAGTAAATACTTCTGGATCTTGAGAAGTGAGCTTGAGTATAGCAAGTATGTTTATGAGTAGCAAAGCAGCAATTGAAATATCAGCGATATCCCAGAGTAACTTAACTCCACCGATTGCACCAAATGGAATGATTAAGGTAAAAACTACAGTCCAGATTTTAGTGTATTTATTATCCATAGATACATAGCGTATTGTTTGTTTTGAACAAAAAAACCAAGTAAAGATAGTAGTAAAGGCAAAACAAAACATTATAGCCATAATTAAATAGTCAGTATAGGGCCAATTCATAGCTTTTCTAAAAGCAAAAATGCACATGTTAGTGCTCTCTAAATCAGTAATCCAAGAATCTGTGACAAGCAGTACCATTGCTGTAATGAACACTATGAGTGCAACTATAAAAGGAGATATTATTGTGATTAGACTCTGTTCAATGATAAATTTATTGTTATTTTTTTTAGGAGTAATCGAGGAGTGTACAATTCCTTCGAGGCCAAGTCCTATATCTGTTGCAAAAATACCTCGCAGAGTTCCTACTTGAATAATAGTCAACATTTCTAAAATTAAACCTAAAGATAAGCCAGAGTTAAAGCTACTAGTTGTAAAAAAATTGCTTGTTATTAGTTTTAGAGAAGGAAGAATATTTTCACTAAACTTAAATAATATGATACCGCAAAGTGTGAGGTAACTTACCGTCATTATCGGTATCATAGCCGATATAAAAATTTTAATTTTTTTTAAGCTGAGAGCTGCAACAACAAAAAATATTATGGCCATTACAATGCCGCCAATGACTACAGGTATATCTACCATGCTGAGTGGTATTGATAGAGAATTTACCTGAACAAGGTTACCAACTGTTATTGAAACCATCATCATAATAACTAGAAACACAACTGTAGCTTTTCTAGAATTAAATGCATCAGTCATGTAGGCTACAGGTCCACCTATAAACCGTCCATTTTTTTCTTTTCTGGTTTTTATACTTAGGTAACAAGTAACATATTTTATCACAGAAGTAACAACAATAATTATTGCCATCCATAAAATGGATCCTGGTCCTCCGGTTTTTAGAGCAACAGCAGTGCCTGAAACGTTTCCTACTCCTAAATTTCCTCCTAAGATTGTAAACAGGGCGGCTATAGAAGAAAATTTATTTTCTCCTCTTTTAGCTCCAATAAGTGAAACGGCATACGGTAGTCTAAACACCTGTAACCATTTTAGTTTAACCGATAGGTAAACACCAGCAACTAGTATGAGTAGTATTGTTGGCAGTAAGAAAACAAACTTTACTGTATCCATCTGTAAAAGAGAGATTTTTACTTGAGTATATAGCAAAAGTTGAAAATACCCAACCTATTTTCTATGTATGACTTCGGTTTCATTATTCTAGCACCTCTTAATCTTGTCATACCAATCACAACTGATTGTAATATGGTACAATGTTCATACAATGTCATTCCAGTGCTTAACACTGGAATATTGTGTTTTTACATAAGGTTAGCTGCTTTTATACTTATCAACTTAGTGTCTAATCTGGATGCCAGAGGGCTTTGTTGCATAGCAGGAGAAAAACTAGCGATTACTGACAAAATTCATTATAAAATAGCCATTTAACCGCTTAAGGATAAATATATCATAAAAAATGAGAGTCAGTAACCAAGGTAAATATAACAAATTTTTCCAAGAAATAGGAATATTTTCATTTAGGCAAGGTGTTGATAAGAAGTTTAAGCTACAAGAGCATTAAATATAGTGATGAAGCACGAGAATATCTAAATCACACATATTGAGAAGCAACCTTCAACAAGTGTAGATGAAGCACAAGCACAATCTTTAGCAGGTGAAAAGAAACAACTATAGTTTTCGTTATTGTTTAGTGTTGACCTAGAAGGTCAACACTGATATATACCTCTATATAGCTAATATGTGGAGGTAATATGGTGGTAGATAATCCAAAAGCAGTTAATAATCAGGATTATTTTGATAAAAGTAATCGTTTTTATTTGCGCTTAAAAGATAATTTTTTTAAAAATCTGAGCCCAGATAGTAAAGTATCTATGGATTCTGAAGATAAGAACGAAGAAGTTAGTATTGATGATGATGAAAAGTGGTTTAAACACTTTTCTACTGTACTTTCCAATGAAGAAGGACAGGAAAAGTATAGATATGAGGTTAATGGCAGGTATGAATATAAACATGCCAATAAGTACGATAGCAAAAATGTCGTAGGTGCAATTGCTCAGAAAATTGCAAAAGATGTAAAGGAAAGTATAAAAGATAATACTTTAGAATATATAGGAATTAAAGAAAGTAGAAAGAAAGGTAAGATTAAGCCTGCACTCAGAATTATGCTTGGCGATCCTACAAAATCAATAAATGTGGTTGATGTTTTAAATAGTGATATATGCAGAAAATATGGTGTAGATGGAATTACATTATTGCTGCCTAGTAAAAGCAAATGTGAAACAAGGGGAATACGCTGCAGAGTTGATGAGAATGGAACAAGAATTTATGAAGTAGCTAACGGCTCATATTATATGACTTTAAATTGGTATGCTGAAGGAGAAGAGTGTGAAATGAAAATTATCATTAGTGATAATGGTGCTGTAGAGTTTATTGAAAGCAATGGTGTCACTTGGGAGCAATTAGCTGCAAATAAAGAAGTAAAAGTAGGAAGACAATATGAAGCGAAGCCTTTATATGAAGCATTGTCATATTTAAAGCGAGAAGGATCTGAAGTAATAAAAGGATTTTATCCTTCAACAAGTGTGGAAAGCATACAAATCACTACAGGAGTTAATAAGCAAGCAGCTCTTTCAAAGTTATAATTTTCGTTATTGATTGAAATGAAGCCTTTTGGGGACCAAAAGGCTTCATGATCGAAATTTTTGGAAAGATCTTTATTGGAAAATTCAGGGACAGGAATAACATTTTTAAGCTATCGTATAACTATCACTTGCTCGCTGGGAGCTCTATTTTTCATACCACTCATTTATGAGTTTATTGATATCGGAATCCATAAAATCCTTTAGTGGTTGACTGGTTTTTATCTCGGCATTTTTAGGGATACACCTATCTTTACATATTGCGTACTTTATATGAAAGTTAATATCAGCGTATTCCTGATTTGGAATGATATTAGTTTTAAAGGGAAATAACACCATATCTTCATATATGTTACTAACAAATGTAACTTCCCCAACTTTATCTTCATGTTCCTTGGGAGTAGACCAATGAATATCTATATTGTATGTTTATAGCTGAAAGGAAAGAGAGTAGGTATCAAACCTTATAAAAAAGTTAAAATACCTAAGCTTATTTTTGTATCATGAAAATTGTAGCAATAAACCTTTTCTTGAGCGTACATTCAAGAAAATTATAGCACATAATCACTACTGTAGTTATAGCTAGGGAGCTCTTCGTTATCAGTAGTTATCTCATCACTCTTTTGAATTACGCTCTCACTTTTACTAGGAGAACCTAAACATCTCATATTACCAGTGTCAGGAATTATCAACTTTACTTCTTTGTCGGAAGTCCATAAAACTTTATCTTTTAATTCAATTAATTCAGTGGGTTTCTTAGTGAGGTTCTTATAAATTGCACAGTTGTTTTTAGGATCATCTTTAAGCTTACCGTCAAAAGTTAAGAAGTGCTCTAAGTGAAGATAGGGTATTTTAGTATTGTTGCCATCTTTATCTATTATCATATTACTCTTATCAACAATTATTAAAGGTGATACCAATTTTGCAACTATAGTTTTACCTGCACATTCTTTTAGCTCTTCTACGCTACGATCTAATACTAGATTAGGACACGTTGTATTCCAGAAGAAATTTTTGTTATGAAGTGCATTTTTATTAAAATCTTTACTGTGATAACATGCACTTTTATTGTTATTATCAGCAGAGAGCTCATTGTAAGGATAACCCTTACCGCTAGTATTCGTTTTACCTTTTCCACTACACCATATACCGCTAGGTAAAAAGTTTGTATAATCTATTGCATTTCCACACTTTGCATCTTCCTTACATTCAAATGTTATAGCAAAATTTGCTGCATAGTATTCCTTAACAGGGTTTGGGTTAGTATAATGCATGATGTTTTCATTGTGTATTAATTCAGGAAAAAATTCCTCCAATAGGTCCTTTATAAACCAACCAGGTTGACAAATGTGCTTAGTAAGAGTAGAATAATTTGCACGTTTTACGCAGTTGTGCATATCATCTGAAGCGTGTGCTGTAGTAATAATCACACCTTCTATTCCTTCTTCTTTTTTTTGATTAGCAGTTTCATTTATTATGTGTTTACATTGATGAGTCATGATTGTATATCAAAAAATTAATATTACTATATTAACATAATATAGTAAATAATTAATGACTTTAATTGCACATAAGGCTTTTAAAGCTCTTTCTCAACTATAGTTGTTAAGCTCTTGCTTTTTAACCTTACTTCTTGTACCACTCATTTATGAGTTTATTGATATCAGAATCTATAAAATCCTTTAGTGGTTGACTGGTTTTTATCTCGGCATTTTTAGGGATACACCTATCTTTACATATTGCGTACTTTATATGAAAGTTAATATCAACGTATTCCTGATTTGGAATGATATTAGTTTTAAAGGGAAATAACACCATATCTTCATATATGTTACTAACAAATGTAACTTCCCCAACTTTATCTTCATGTTCCTTGGGAGTAGACCAATGAATATCTATATTTGATATGTTACCCTGACAGTCAAAGGAAGTAGGAAGGCCGAAATCTCCAGGGTCTTTGTAATATATATGCCAACCTGGTTTTATTGTAACCTTTATTGCGCCTTCAATGGTAAGGTTTGCTTTATTTATCTTACCAATGAGCAGATCAAATTTTGCAACTTCTTCTTCAGCGCACAATTGAGTGCAAGAAAAAAGTAAAAGTAGGATTGAGTATATACGTATTTTCATAAATACTCTATTTATGAAGAAAATAATTTAAGTTCTATCTATTATAATAAAAATATTATATAAATCATTTATTAATATAATATTATACTAATAGTAATATACTAGCAATTATAACTTTCATATATTATTTTTTTATTTTTAAGCAGTTATAATATTAAAGAGACGTAACAAATATAAATAGTAGTGGCTTTGCATAGAAAATCACAAATTTATTTCCTTTATAAATGTAAGACTTTTTAGAACTAGAAAGATACCTTGGAGCAAGTTGCTCCAAGGCTCTTGTTTACTTAGAATCCACCCATTCCGCCCATTGCTCCTGCACCCATAGGTGATGAAGCATTTTCTTCTTTGTTTGGTAGATCAACTATCATAGATTCAGTAGTAATAAGTGCGCTTGCTACAGACACTGCCGTTTCAAAAGCAATACGAACTACTTTTGCCGGATCAATTACACCAGCTGTTGATGCATTAGCGTAGTTCATAGCCTCAACGTTGTATATAAGCTCTTTATCATTCTGCTTAATCAAATAGTCAATTATAACAGCAGATTCAAGACCAGCATTTTTAACCAATCTTTTGATTGGAGCACTGAGAACTTTTTTGACAATGTTGATACCTATTTGCTCTTCATCGCTTGAAGCTTTTAGCTTATCAAGAGCAGATGCAGCGTAAAGAAGTGCAACTCCTCCACCTGGAACTATCCCTTCTTCAATTGCAGCTCTTGTTGCATGAAGTGCATCTTCTACTCTATCTCTACGTTCTTTTACCTCTACTTCAGTTGCTCCACCAACTTTGAGTACAGCAACGCCGCCTGATAATTTTGCTAAACGCTCTCTTAGCTTTTCTTTGTCATAATCAGAGGTTGAAGTTTCAATCTGAGATTTAATCTGGTTAATTCTAGCATTTACTCTGTTTTGTTTGTCACAGTCGCTGTCTTCACTAACAATTGTGGTATTGTCTTTAGTGATTTTAACATTTTTAGCAGTACCAAGATCTTCAAGAGTCAAATCTTCCATCTTGATTCCAAGCTCATCTTTTATGACATACTTAGCACCTGTTAAAGCTGCTATATCTTCGAGCATCTCCTTTCTCCTATCACCAAAACCTGGAGCTTTTACTGCAGCAACTTTTAGACCACGTAATTTGTTGATCACTAAAGTGCTTAATGCTTCACCTTCAACATCTTCTGCAATGATAAACAAAGGTTTACCAGACTTAAAAATAGCCTCAAGAATAGGAAGTAAAGGTTGAATAATATTAAGTTTTTTTTCTGTAATCAGCAAATATGGATCATCAAGCTCCACGCTCATCTTTTCATTATTTGTAACAAAGTATGGAGAGAGATAACCACGGTCAAACTGCATACCAGTTGTAAGTTCAACTTCTAATTCTTTTGAACCCTTACTCTCTTCAACAGTGATGACGCCTTCTTTTCCAACCTTTTTAACAGCATCAGCAATGCTATTACCAATATCTTTATCACCATTTGCAGAAATTATTGCAACTTGTGCAACTTCATCCATTTTCTCTAAAGAAATTGTGCGAGACATTGATGCAATTTCCTTTAATATCACATCTTTTGCCTTCTGTATTCCATTTTTGATACAAATACGATCATTTCCAGCTGCAATTGACTTTGAAGCTTCCATTATCATATTGCTAGTCAGTATTGAGCATGTTGTGGTACCATCACCAACTTTGTCATTACACTGAGAAGCACTTTGAGCAATGGTGCTTACTATCGCAGAGTGTAATGGTTTTTCAGGCTTTATACCTTTCATTACCTTATAGCCATCCTTTGTGACCTCTGGTCCACCATATGGCTTGCTAATTCCTATTGTATTTCCCCTAGGCCCTGCAGTTGCTCCCACCGTTGAGTCAACCATTGCTGCAACTTCACGAAAGGCTTCTTGCAACTGTTCGCCTGATACTACTATGTTAGCCATTTTTATCACTCCTTAAATTAATAAAAAATTTAGAATATTAAAATACATAATGCACTATATAGCGCATTAGTTTAGTAAAATAGGGATACCTACTTGATAACAGCAAGTAGGTCTGACTCCTTCATCACGACATACTTTTCATTGTCATGCTCTACTTCTGTGCCAGCCCACTGCCTGTAGAAAACCTTATCACCAGTTTTTACAGTTAAAGCTATACGCTCTCCGCTTGAGTTGCGTGAACCACTACCAATTGCTATAACTTCACCTTTAGTAGGCTTCTTTTCAGCACTTGATGGTAGTACAATTCCACCTTGTTTTTCTTCAGTAATAGGCTTTATTAGCACGTTATCATCTAATACATTCAAATTTACACTTGACATTTATGTTTCCTCATTAATAGATTAACCTACAATTCTATGTAGTCATCTAAAGGTTACATTTCAAGGGTTGGAGTTAGTAAAAGTGTATAATTAAGATTTGAACAGAAGTTTTATGGGTTACATACCGCTAGCAAACCGTAGTCTAATATCTTTATACGGACCAGATACGAGAGATTTTCTTCAGGGTGTTATAACAAATGATATTAATAAACTAAGTAGCCAGCAGGCAATTTACTCTTTATTACTCAACCCTCAGGGAAAATATCTGTACGATTTTTTCCTCATTGAGCATGATAAATATATTTATTTGGAGTGTGAAAATGCCCATCTACAGCAAATAATTGAAAAATTAGACTTGCTCAAAACTTACCTTAGAGTGAGGATTAAAGACATTAGTTCACTATATAAGGTTGGAGTTTTGTTTGATGCTAAGTTGGCGAAGTGTAGTAGTAAGTCACAAGTTATTTTTCAAGATCCAAGGCACAAGCTGCTAGGAATGAGGATCATACATGAAGATGAAATAAAAGAACCGGTTGGAGATTTTATTCAGTATGAAAAAGTTAGAATTAAAAACCTTGTCCCAGATGGAGCAAAAGATATGGTGCAAAATTCATCATTTCCGCTGCAATATTTAATCGATAAGATAAATGGTATAAGCTTTAATAAAGGGTGCTATATAGGTCAGGAAGTTGTAAATCGAATGAGCAGACAAGAAAAATTCAGAAGGAAACTTTACCTTGTTGAGGGAAAAAATGCACTTCCAAATATTGGCACTAAAGTAATCAGTGAACATAATGAAGAAGTAGGAGAACTACGCTCTAGTGTCGACAATATTGGACTTGCATTGCTTAATACTGGAAAAAGCCACGCAAATTTATATGTCGGTGGAGTTAGCATTAAGACGTTATAAAATATCTATTCGGGTAAAAGCACCTTTTTCTTGTTTGAATGTTTGTGATACTAGTTAAATTCTTGACTTTCTTGCTTAAATGTATAATAATTAAAGTATTAGTGTTTTTATAAATATTATGGCTATTGAAGAGCTTTTATTCTGGTTTAGGAAAAGTGTGTTGAATGATCATAATCTGGATCTTAAAGACTTGTTGCAAAAAAGATGTGAACATGCATATCAAGAGTGGAAGGAGAAGGAATTTGATATAAATCATCTATTTAGCTTAGAGGAAAGAGAGTATAGATATCAAAGTACATTATTGCATTTAGTAGTTGGAGATTTTTGTCTCTTAGAGGAAAAGAAGAAGTTAATACAATATCTATTAGACGAAGGTGCTAATGTTAATGCACGAGATTCTTGTGGAAACACTCCTTTGCACAATAGTCATGAAAAAGAGGTAACACAAATTTTACTAGATGCAGGTGCTAATGTTAATGCACGAAATCTTTGTAACAACACTCCTTTGCACGAGAGTCTTTACAAAGAGGTAACACAAATTTTACTAGATGCAGGTGCTAATCCTTTTATAAAGAATGATTATGGAATGACTGCAAGAGATTTTGCCTATGATAAAGAAAGAGAGCAGCTTTTAAAAAAGGCAGAGGATAAATACAAGTATAAGGCAATGAAAGTTGGTAGTGTTTGTGGTGTTGTAGCTGCATTAGCAGTTGGTGGTGGACTTTTTGCTGCTGGTGTTGCATTACCAATACTGGTTTTAGTTGGTATAGTTGTAGCTGCTGCTGTACTCACTGGACTTATTGCTGGTGGTATTACATATGCAGTATCTACTAAGATAGAAAATCCTGACACATCAAGGTCGGCAACAGAACAAGGTTTGCCTCAGCCAAATTAAGTAAAAGGAAGAAAAGACTTCTTCCTTTTCTCCAAGTTTTTTACTTCGTTAGGTACCCTTAATCCTATTCAGGGTACCTAGATCTGATAATAGGTGTAACCATTGCTCGAACAGAAACAATGTTTTTAGCGTCGTTTTTTAAAGAATGACACTATTTCCATTTGATTAGAAGCCCCTTTTTCTTGTTTTAGTTATTCACAGAATTGTTAATAACTAAGTTGATAACCCAGAGAAATACATATTTTACACATTATGAGTACTTTGGAAATCTATAATAAATATGATCTCCAAATACTAATATATATATAATTGAGAACAAAAAAACTGTGGATAACTCTGAAAAGTTAGATCAATTTAGATATTTTTGAAAGAAAAGAAACAAACAATGAAGCAACCAAGCTGATATAGTTATGTAAGAACTAATATAATTAGTTGCTATTTTAACACTTTTTTGATAAGAGACAATAAGAGGGTAAGGAATGGTATTTAAATTAAAATTTTAGTTCTTTAAATACTCTTAAAGTAATGCTTTAGATATTTTAAGATAAAACTTTTAAAGTAGTACCTGAGTATTTTTCGATACTAATCTGGAGGTTCAACAGATACTTTTTTATGCTGTTTGAGAAGAGCAAAAATTGCATTTTCTCTTGCTGAAAGCTTATGTTTCTTATATTTTCCATAATATACATTATGTAATTTTTAATACTAACAAAAACATTTCCCAAATTTTTACACAGCAACCTATCTGGTTCTGTTGCATCTATAAACCATAGAAAAGAAGATCATTAAAGCTGGGATTATAGGAGTTATAGAGCCATTAACATAGCAAAATTCTCAAAAGTAGAAACATTGTCATTAGCTCCGATAATTTGTTTTTTCTGAATCATGCGAATATTTTCTATACCTGTAATAGTAATCTTTGCGGAATGAAAATTTTTAAAACTAAGCATAGGCTTTATTCGCTTCTTGATAAACCTCTCAACAATATTATTTAGATATTTTATTTGAAGAACTGTGATTCTATAATCTTCAGAAATTTCTGCATTCAAATCATCAAGAGCAGCAGTATTACTGCCGCTTTTATCAATGACAATTTTCTCAGGAAGATAGTTACTCCTGAAGGCTTTACGAAAGAATGCAAGTGCTGCAGACTTGTCTCTACTAACACACAAGAGGAAGTCTACAGTATTACCAATAGTGCTCTATATAAATAAACCCATTTACCGTTTAATTTAATGTAGGTCTCTCCAACTACTACCAACCTGCTTCTTTCTTTTCCTTACTGCCTAATCTATCAGTGGTGATAACCCACTTTGTAACGTAGCATGGTCAATTTTTGCTCCCCTTATACTCATAATTTCTTCCAAATCTCGATAGCTCAAAGAGAATCGACATTTCATGTATACAGATAACATCGCTGAAAAGCTAAATCCTTTGAAGGATGGCAATAATTTTTGATTGATACGAAACATCTTTGCTTTATTTTTAGACAATTATATCATTCTTTTTTCTACTTCCCTACAAATGCGACAGAACCGAAGTTACTGCTATTCACTTTTTGTATCGTTTTTAGCAAAAGCTTCCTCCCAAGTGCCTTGAGTTGCTGCACGGCTATACTCTGTTACTCTATTTTCAAAGAAATTTGTATGTTCCACGCCATTTAGTATTTCATCAAGCCACGGAATAGGGTTATCTTTAACATTATATATAGATTTAAGACCTAATTGCGTTAACCTTCTGTTTGCTATGTAACGTATATAATTGCGCACTTCCTCTGCAGATAGCCCTTCAACATCTCCTAAATCAAAAGCAAGACTTATAAATTCATCTTCAAGTTCAACAATAGTGTGACATGCAGAATATAATTCTTCTTTGAACTCGTCATTCCAAATTTCATTATTCTCTTTAATAAACGTATTGAACAAATTGATAATTGAATTGGTGTGCAAGGTTTCGTCACGTGCTGACCAAGCAATTATTTGCCCCATACCTTTCATTTTTCCAAACCGTTGAAAATTGAGCAAAATTGCAAATGATGCAAATAACTGCAATCCTTCAGTGAAGGCACCAAATACTGCTAAAGTTTTAGCAACATGTTTTTTATCTTGCTTTTTACTTTCCTCAAATTCTAACATATATTCATACTTCTTTCTCATAGCATCATATTTTAAGAATGCTTGATATTCATTTTCTGGCATGCCAATCGTATCTAGAAGGTATGAATAGGCTGCAATGTGTATAGTCTCCATATTGGAAAAGCTTGCAAGCATCATACATATTTCTGTTGGCTTAAATATATTTGAATAATGCCTCATATAGCAGTTATTTACTTCAATATCTGCTTGAGTAAAAAACCTAAAAATCTGGGTCAATAAATTTTTCTCTACATTCGAAAGTTTAGTTTTCCAATCTTTCACATCATCAGCAAGCGGAACTTCTTCAGGTATCCAGTGTATCCTTTGTTGCTGCAACCATGCATCATATGCCCAAGGATAATTAAAAGGCTTGTATATTGGATCTGCTTCTAGCAATGACATAAGGTACCTAATTATTTTGAAGTAAATATTATATTAAATGATATTGAGAATCAGTCAATTTAACTTTTTTGAAATTTGACGACAGATAGTTTATCAGTGTATTATGATTTCAAATAATTAATTGACGAAATGCGAGTATTAATATCTTTTATTTTATTATTTACAGTGAGCTGCACTCACACTATTCACAATCACGGAGTTCCTGGCATTAATATTGAACTGTGGAGCAAAATACAAGTAGGTGATGATAGAGAAAAAGTGGTTCATACTTTAGGATCGCCAACACTAGTATCAAAGTTCGACGAAAATGTTTGGTACTATGTCTCATATAAAATTAAACAAGCTAACTTCTTGGGAAAAAGGAAGTACAGTAGTAAGTCTCTGCAAATTTCGTTTAATCAGAATGACGAAGTTACAGATATAAGAGAAATCAACGTTGCAGAAAGGTCTTTAGCTGTTGTTGATTGAAAATTTGCTGATCTATTTTTCATTACAAGTATCAGCACTTTGAGCTATTTCATTGTTAGAGTGGGGATAATCATCCGGATGATGCCCCTCATCACCGTAGTCCATACCCATTCCTTCTGATGGCATATCTTCTCCACCTCCACCTGAAAAATATTCAGCAAGACTTTCAAGAAATTTTATGCCAAACATATTACCTGATTTCCCAAATAACGTTACTAGACTGCTACCACTGACCAAACCTTCAAACACATTATTATAAGCAGCAATTGCTCCTTCATGAAAGTTGAACATCCACTTCATTCCATCCACAATTGTTGCAACAGAGTCACTATGACCAAGACCGAAACCACTTTTCTCACTAGCGGCTTCCTGGTGTTGCTGCTGTGCCTGCCATTCTGCAATATTTGGACCTTGTGCTTCACTCATAAACTTTTATTCTAAGCCTTAAGCTATTATTTTACCAAAAACACTGTAAAATATCAATTGTTTAAGAGAGGTTATCATAAAAATATCTAACACTAAGCTATTTTTATGATTCTGATTACTCTATACCAAAACATCGATGATGTGGTGCGACCTGAAAGTCTTCGGTCATATTGTTTAAAAGGAGAGGAATTCATTCAGAAAGAAACTGAAAGGATTCTAAAACTTATTAAACCAGATGTTTTGCCGTCTGAGTCTACGCATCAGTGCGAATCGGGCAACCGGTTGGTGCCAAGCGATGCGGACAATGAACCTCCTCTTGAAAAAGAAGATGCTCAATCGTGAGAGGGGCATAAACTGCAAGCATCATGTGGTTGGAGGGCTAGGCTAGTGGTATGGTGAACGTAAGTGAAGCTTTATAAGTACCGATACGATGAAAGAGCTAAAGATGCTGATAAGCTCTGACCAAAAGGTAATGTGGATAAGTTACATTTTTCATTTCTAGATGTACGCAAATAATAACTCCACCGGTATAGAGAAGCCACCTAACCCACTGTTGTATGACTGGAGAAACAGGGTAAGCCTGTATTTTCGCCTACATGGCAAGCAAACCGCAAGGAATGCTGATGGAAGTGCAGGTAAAGGAGAATGGAGAAAGCGAATGCCATTTTGTAACGAAATGGATAGAATTTGTAACATTAATTCGCGTGAAAACGAGCAGACTTCCATTTGGTCCCTCGTGACAAGAAACTTTGTTAACCACTTAAGGTAGGAAAGCAGATGATTACAAGTAAACCTGTAAGTGCATCTACCGAAAGCTTTGAAGCATGGAAGCAATTGCCATGGAAGAAATGCCAGAAAGTTATTGTGAGGCTACAAAGACGTATTGTTAAGGCTGTCCAAGAAGGAAGATGGGGTAAGGTAAAAGCTTTACAACATCTTCTCACACGCTCTTTTAGCGGAAAAGCTTTGGCTGTTAAGAGAGTAACTGAAAACCAAGGAAAAACCACAGCAGGTGTAGATCGTCAACTATGGTCAACTTGCAATGCTAAATTTCAAGGAATAAAGCTGTTAAAACAAAGAGGATATAAACCTTCTCCGCTCAAACGAATTTATATCAGTAAATCTAATGGCAAAAGAAGGCCTCTCGGTATACCCACGATAAAAGATAGAGCGATGCAAGCATTATATCTGTTTGCTCTGGAACCGATAGCTGAAACGATCAGTGATCGTCACTCCTATGGCTTTAGACCTAAAAGATCCTGCGCGGATGCTATTGCTGCTTGTCACTTATTACTGGCAAGACGCAATCGACCACAATGGATACTAGAAGGTGATATCAAAGGGTGCTTTGACAACATTAACCATGAATGGCTTATGAAGCATATTCCTATGGAAAAGAAAATTCTTCATAGATGGTTAAAAGCTGGTTTCCTAGAATCGAAAACTCTGTATCCCACAACTGCTGGCACTCCGCAAGGAAGTATAATTTCTCCAATACTAGCTAACTTTACCTTAGATGGTCTTGAACAGTTATTAGAAAGTCGCTTTGGTAAATTAGGTAGCAAAAGAAGAGGAAAAATCAGAAGTGGAGTGAATGTAATCAGGTACGCAGACGACTTTATTATTTCAGGTTTCACACATGAAGTACTGGAAAAGGAAGTTAAGCCTTTAGTATCATCTTTTCTTCATGAGCGAGGTTTAATTCTGTCAGAAGAGAAGACAAAGATTACATCTATTACAACAGGGTTTGACTTTCTTGGTTGTAATGTACGTAGATATAATAAGAAGTTAATTATTAAACCTTCGAAAGAAAGTATTAAAAGACTTCTTAATAAAGCACGTACATTGATAAAAGCAAATATAGCGAACACTCAGGCTATAGTAATTAAGTCACTCAACTCTCTACTGAGAGGATGGGGAAATTACTATCACCATGTGTGTGCTAAAAAAGCGTTTAGAAAGATCGACAATGAAATTTGGCATAGTTTATGGAAATGGGCAAAGAAAAGACATCCTCGTAAAGGATTACGTTGGATAAAGAATCGTTACTTCAAAGTAATGGGTCAACGCCAATGGGTTTTTGCTGCACCCATATGCAAGAACAAACCAAAAGAGATACGATATTTAAGACTGCTTAAGCTGATTGATATACCTATCAGACGACATGTTAAAATCAGAGCGGATGCAAATCCCCTTGACTTAAAATGGAAAAAGTATTTTGATGAGAGAGTGAAACGAACAAGAATGTTAGCAAGCTCCTTTTCAAGAGAAGGTTCTCTACTGTTGGTGTCACCATTAAGAATGATGTTTCCTGAGGAATCATGAAGGACAAGCCGGTTCTAGAAAAGAAGAACTTAGATAAGGGGCTCAAGCGTAGTGTGAGGAAACCTGCATGCTGCGTTTCTAAGGGAGGGGGTAGTAGTAATACTGCTTCCTTACCTGACCTGTGGTAAAAAAGTGATGACTTGAGGTTTAAGATAGCTTCTATTTCTTCTTAGAAGACTGCTCCTCTCTCTTTCCTTTTTATTTTATTATCTTAATGTTAACTTACTCAAAAATTATTAACAAGTACTAATAATTTAATTGTTAATAACATTATATTAATAATAAGGAAGAGAAATTCCTACTACTGATTCATCTAATAATAAAATACCTGCATCAGTTCCACCACCACCTCCTTTACCACTCGAAGGTTTAAAGAATTGGACACCTCCACAGGATAATAAAAAACCTTCTAATTTGGCTACATCAGGAATTAGCAGTCGCACTGAACCAAAAAAAGGTCAATCTAAGAGTCCTGTTCAACAATCATCTCTTAATTTTGCAGAAAATCCACTATTTAAGAAAATACAAGAAAAAAATAATGTGGATAGCAAAAATGCAGATGAAGGAAGCAAGAATAGTACTCATGTTAAGAATCCAGAAACCAGAAATAGCGCTCAGTCATAAAGAAGAAGATAATGCGAGTGACAAAACTAAAAATGATAGAAGCAATACTAAACAGGGTGTGCCGAAAAAACCTATGACTGAACAACATAATGGTGTACACTCTGATAGTGAAAATCAAAAGTCATCTGTAGCAGAACAAAAAAAGGCAACTCGCTTAAAATATTCAATTGCTATTTTGTTATTGTGTACATCCGGTCCTGTAGCTGGAGTATGCACGTATTTTATCATTTCAGCGGTATTAAGTAGTGCTGCAGTGCCAGTTTCTTCTGCAGTTATTGCTTTTGTTTCTGCATCGGTTATGTTGAGCTTAGCTGCATATCTTATCTATTCATACCTTTCTGCAATAAACAGCGAGAAAGGAGTTGATCCTGGTAGAAAACAATCACAAGATTTACAGAAAGCAAAAGGACTTGAACACAGCAATACTCATACATCATCACTTTCAGTAACGCTTGGAACATCCAGTGCACCAACATCACCTACTCTAAAGAATAATGCTAATAATAAATCCATACCCTCAGGAGGTGGCAAGCAACAAGGAAGTGGAGATTTGATGGCTGATTTGCACAAAACGCTCAAAAAACGAAGAAAAGCAACTGATGGAGAGGACGACGTACAACAGCAAAACAACGAAGTATGTCAAAATCAATCACAAGATTTACAGAAAGCAAAAGAACTTGAACATAGCAATACTCCTACACCATCATTTCCAGTAATGTCTGGAACACCCAGTGCACCGCCACCACCACCTCCTCCATTGCCACAAAATGCTGCACCACTACCATCTCAGCCTCCTCCTCCTACAGCTTCCAAGTGTACGGAGAAACCTAAGAATTGTGCACCAAAAAATGCTAATGAATCTGAGCATGATCGTTCTGATCTGCTTGAACAGATAAGAAAAGGTGTTATTTTGAAGCCAGTTCCAAAGGATGGTTTAAAAATACCTCAAAAACAAGAGGAGGAAAGTGTTGCTGAAAAGCAAGAGAGCGACGTACAATCGCGAAACAAAGAAGTACATCAAATAAGGAAAGTTGAAAATCAAAAAACTGACAAAGAGCAAAACAATAGTGAGAGTATTCAACAAGGAAATTATATGAATGAGGGTTTGAAAAGCAAAGTTCTAAAGCAAAGAAATAAAAGTGGTTTTCAAGATGAAGAGCTAGATTCCTTAGACAAACAAGATGATTCTCTTTGTAGTTTGGAAGAATCACTTATAGAACCAAATAACACGTCCAATAAAGAGCTAAAGAAACCCGTACAACCGCTAAACTTACCAATAGTATTAAAGAATATAATGTCCAGTGAAAATCCATTACTAAATAGCCCTAGTAATAATTTATTGAGCAATAGTAGTAATGTATCTGATGATGAAGAGTGGGATACATCCCAAGATTCTATGTCTTTTCAGTGTGATAATATAAAACAAGAGAAAATGAAGAATAGGGATAATTATCCATATTCAGCTTCTTCTTCAACAAAACCAGGTGAGGTAGAAGATTCATCAAATCCTCCTGTAGCCGAGATCATAAAGCAGCTTGATCAAAACAAAAATAAAGTCATTTCTTCCAAAGTAGACAACGGTATAAACACATCAAAACAGCAAGGTACCTTTGTTGATTCTGTTGAACTAAGCAAATTAACTACACAACGACCAATTCAGCCTGGTTTACTAAGGGTTCTTTAAATATCAAACCTCAAAAAAATCGGCGTAGGCTTAGGTAATGTAACACCTAAGCTTACACATGCGTTGCACAGAGATTTTAAATCACGTTGTTCTTTTGGAGTCTGTAATTGGTCAAGTATTATTTCTGCTGACTTTGGAACAATTGGCTGCAATAAAATACCAATTATTCTGATATATTCGAGTAATTTATAAATCACTAAATTCATGCGCTCTCTATCGGTTTTACTGAGTGTCCAGGGTGCACTTTTATCTATGTAAGCATTGGCCTTGGAAGAGATATTGATAATCAGGAGTATAATCTGGTTAAATTCATACTTTGATAGATGATCCATTACTTGATCAATTATGGCTTTGCAATTTTGTAAACTCTCATCATCTTTAAGCAAATTGCGATCGACCACTGGTACAACTCCAAAGCATTGCTTGTGCAGAAATGAAATTGTTCTTTGCACTAAATTGCCTATATTGTTTGCCAGCTCTGAGTTTATGCGGCTGATCATGTTCTTCTTACTGAAATTACCATCTTGACCGAAACTTGCTTCCCGAAGGAGAAAATAGCGTAGTTGATCAACACCAAACTCTTCTGCAAGATTAATTGGATCTATAACGTTACCAAGGGATTTGGATATTTTTTCCCCCTCGTTTAGCCACCAACCATGAACTGCAATTTGCTTTGGCAGTGGTAAATCTGCTGCAAGAAGAATAGCTGGCCAGTATACAGCGTGAAAACGCAATATGTCTTTACCGATCACATGAATGTTGAAGGAGTTTGTCCAAAACTTCTTATATTCCTCATCTTCTATATTAGGAAAGCCTATTGACGTGAGATAGTTAGTGAGCGCATCTATCCAAACATAAATTACGTGCTTGTCATTCCCTGGTACTTTTATTCCCCAATTAAAACTAGTACGAGAAATCGAAAGGTTAGTAAGTCCTGATTTTACAAACGATACCACCTCGTTTTTTCTGCTCTCAGGAAAGATGAAATTCGGATGATTTTCGTATAACTCTAGTAATTTATTTTGCCAACTTGACAAACGAAAAAAGTAGCTCTCTTCTTTTATCCACTGAACTTCAGCGCCTGTTGGTGCTCTGCCATCTATCAACTCTGATTCCTGATAAAACGCTTCGTCACGAACTGAATACCAACCTGAGTAAGAATCCAGATATATTTGCCCTCTCTCTTCAAGCCTATTCCATAGAGCTATAACTGCTTGTTCATGACGTTCTTCTGTGGTGCGGATAAAATCATCAGAATTAAAGTTCATTAGCTCAGCTAATTTTCTGAACGTAACACTTATTTCATCTGTAAATTCTTTTGGCTCTATTCCCTTTGTTTTAGCTGCTTTTTCAATTTTTTGTCCATGTTCATCTGTACCAGTAGTAAATTTGACGTTCTTTCCAGCTAATTTCATAAATCTAGCTGTAACATCACAGATAAGGGAAGTATATGCGTGGCCGATATGTGGCTTGTCGTTTACGTAATATATTGGCGTAGTGATGTAAAAGCTCTCAAATTGCTCCATTTTGTACTAGTTTAAAGCTTTATCGTATCTGCACTAGTAATAAAAATCAATACATATCCTACCAGACAAGCAATCTGAAAATCCATTATACCGCTGCGCGTTGCAGCGGTATTCTCGATTAGTAACTTATGGTTTAGCAGCACAACCTCCAAACTGTTGTGTCGCATTAGGATCACCAAATGCATACCCAGGTGTGCCATCATAAGAAGGAGCACTCGGAGTAGTACTATATTCTTCAAAAGGGTAAGGAGGTGGTGCCTCAAAACCATATCCAGGTCCTCGTTTATGATAATTATCTACCACTTCTTCAGCCTTCTTAATATTTTCTGACTCTTTCTCATGTTTCATATGAAAAGCCACACCACCAGCAAAACATACAAGAGAATTAATACCAAGAATGACTAAACCCCAAACTGGTAAGACTGGGTTAATAGCGCAACCTACCAAAGCTGCTAAAGAAATTGCACCAACTGCAAATTCTATATTTCTGAACATTTTAAGTTTATTATCCAGGTAATCTACCTTTTCTGATTTTCTAGCCGTTTTTTCGCTGCTGTTGTACCAAACACACATTAAAGCATGGAAAGCAACACACGTAACTACAGCTACTATCCCTAAAGCTAATAATTTCCTGTTGTCTTCTGCGTCTTTTTTCTTATCTTCTCTGCATGGCTGGTTACTGCTACCGGAACCAAGGTTATTTATCACTGTAGTATGACCACTAAACAGGTTGCTAAGTAGTAAATAATCCCAAAAATCTAAACCTCTATTATTGTGTACATGTACGTGTGTAACCTGAGGGCTTGTAGGTTGTTGCCTACTATCACGTCGATCACTTCCTATATTGTGTTCATTAGTTGGGTTATAGCGCCTAAATTCCTTATACGCATTTTCAAAATTTTTATCACTCCAGTTCTCAATATTTTGCATACCACGAGAACGTAAAAATTCTTGAACATTCTTATCACTGCCATTTTCTTTTATATAGGCAAGTGCGTACCTTTTTAAAACACTATCGCGCATAGATATTCCCCTCAAATTAAGATTAAATTAATAAACAATTATTACTATAAATTATATAGAATAATGTCTTCTTGTCAAGTTAGTCATAAACCAACCAATATTCTATCTACCAATTCTTTTACTGTCGGTATGCAACCATTTTTATAAAATGGGTCTTGCTTAAATTTGTACACATTGTGCCCAGAAAACATGAGTTCATTTTCAACATTGCCGTCATGTACAATGTTTTGCAGTGTCTTTTGTATACAGAAACTCCGTGGATCTGGCTTTCGCCCTGTTGAATGGTCACCATGATCTTTCCAATTGCTAAACAGACAATGGCTCAAACATCCCATGCAATTAATTTGATCTTGTCTTATTTCCGCAAATTTGCCTGGCGTCACAAAAATAACAGTTGTATCTGGAGTTTTCATTACCTCTGTATACCCTGCTTTAATCCATGCATTTGCTAGCTCTTTGTCTTTTGCAGTGAGGTAAATCTTTCTACCTCTGCTACCCATTGCAAATTCATTATTAAACTCTCCACTCACATTTTCTGAAAATTTCATTTGACGTGAATTTCGTTCCTGTAGCTCATATATGAAGCTATTTCTTACTGCAGATGAGTAAAATCCTGTTGGACTAAATTTGTTTAAAAATACATCACCTTCTTCTAAAGTAAGTAACTTCTTTTTCCATTCTGTAGAAATCGGACTTTCTTTTGTTAAAAGTGGACGAGTGCCAAACTGAAAAGCTATTGGTCCGATTTGTAAATTGTCAAACCAATGTTCCCAATCCTTCAAATTCCACACTCCCCCCGCCATAACAATTGGCGTTTCAGAAAGACCGACCTCATTCATGAAAGATCTAAGCTCTGCAACTCTTTCAAATGGAGCCTGCGGTAATTCTGGGTCTTCACTATTACTGAGTCCATTGTGACCACCAGCAAGCCACGGATCCTCATATACTACTCCACCAAGTAAAAAAGAAGATATTTTTTGGTAAGCACGTTTCCACAACGCTTTAAAAGCGCGCGCCGATGAGATAATAGGGTAGTAATAAACTTGATATTTAGCTGCAATTTCTCCAAGCCTGTAAGGCATACCAGCACCGCAAGTGATGCCATGAACTAAACCTTTTGCTTTTTCTAATATGCCATGAAGGACTTGTTCTGCTGCTCCCATTTCCCAAAGCACATTCATATGTATTCTTCCACGGCCCTTTGATATTTCATTCGCTATTTTTGCTTGACTAACTCCAGCCTCAATACTATACTTAATTAATTCCTCATGCTTTTCATTTCTTGTTTTACCTCTATAAATCAGCGGCACCAACTCACCATTGTCATCAATAAGTTTAGCATTTGCACCAGAAAACGTACCAACAGCATCTGCTGCAGCAAATGCCCCACTTGATCTTCCATCACTGATTGCAATGCCTTTACCGCCCTCGACGATTGGCCAGACTTTTTTCCCTGAAATCACTATCTTTTTTATCTTATCTTTCAAAATTTCCTCTTAATCTTTCACTCTATTTTACTGAATTACTAAAAAAATAATAGCTTTTCTTTTTTATACCTATGCATTCAGTTTTAAATAGGCATAGGAGATGCTATAAATATAGTTTTATAAGAAATTTGCTATATGATCATAGGTTTAACAGGTGGGATTGCAGTTGGAAAGAGCTTTGTAGCCAATTGCTTTAAAGAATTTGGTGCCGCTTTGTTTGATGCCGACTCTGTCGTGCACCAGCTTTATAAAGTGGACAAAAACATAATAAGTTATGCAGAAGAAAAATTTCCTGGGGTAGTAGTAAATGGAAAAATTGATAGAACAGCATTGTCTAAATATTTTTTAGCCTATGATGAAAATTGGAAGCAATTCCAATCTTTAGTACATTCCGCTGTGCGAAATGAATTAGAAATTTTTATTGCTCAGGAGAAAGAAAACGACAGAAAACTCCTAGTCCTAGACATTCCACTCCTACTGGAAACGAGATTCCGTTTATATTGCGATTTTATTGTTTTTATCCATGCAGATAGCACTGTACAAGCTCAAAGGCTTAGTGAGCGTAATATGGATAAAAAAAAGCTGGATCTAATGTCTAGTATTCAGCTACCTATTGAAGAAAAAAAGCAAATGAGCGACTTTATCATCGATACCAGCGCAAATGTTCTTTCTCAAGTGAAAGATATAATAAACTCGTTAGACCTCAACACGTGATACGGTTATTCTCCACAAGATTACTCCGAATTTTAGCTGTACTATCAGCAGATTTTACCATTAAAATTTCAAACCTTGAGCCTGCATTCAAAAACGATTCTACTGATCTGCCGAAAAAATCATATCTCCATCCCTTGAATAGTTTATCTATCTGCCCAGATATTGAACCAGCTAACTCATCTTTTGATGAAACTAACTTTCTTGATATGTTATTTTCCTTACATTTGCTCTCTAAAATAATCGAGAGTATATCAAATACAGATTTATCATAATTATCTGACAGAGTATAATTTTGCTGCACAAACTCCTTCTCATTCTCATTGAAAATATTCATAAATTCTAATAAATCTTCCTCTTTTATATTTTTTGTGTTTCTCTTAAGGTCATCTAAAACCTCGTCAATACGCTCCACATTTTTTTCAATAAGACCAATTATTACAGCATTATTGACTACCTTATTACGATTTATATTGTAACGCTGTGCTAAGGTCTCTTGCCACTCACTAACTGCTTTAACAGTTAACATCAACCTTGGATTTGCTTCATAATTAAATTTAATCCTCTTCCATGCATCTTTTGGATTATGCAAATACTTATTAACATCAACTATTGATTCCATCTCTTCTTGAAACCAGCCTATCCTATTATTTTCTTCAAGTTTATTGCACAATATTTGGTGTAGGTCATATAGGTGTATCACGTCATTTACTGCATAATCTAATTGATCCTCAGATAATGGCCGTTTTAACCAGTCTGAATTTTTAGCTTTAATTTTATCCAGCGCTACCCCCTGATATTGCTCTACTACTTTTGAATAACCAATAAAGTCGTGATAATAATGACAAAACATAGCAGCAACTTGGGTATCAAAAATGGGAGTAGGAACACATTTAAGCACGGTGAGTAAGGATTCTATGTCTTGCCGACAACTATGAAAAACTTTGGTTATTTCTCGATTCAGCATTATTTTCTTAATAAGCGATAAGTCAATTCCCGGTACTAACACATCTACAATAAAACTCTTCTCTCCGTAAGAAATTTGAATTAGTGATAATCTAGGATAGTAGGTTAAATTGTTTCTAATAAACTCTGTGTCCACTGCTATAAATTTTGGATCTTTTGCCATCAATTCTTCACATGCATTCTCCAGCTCCGATGTCGTACTAATTAGCATATATTTTTTATTCAGTGGCTATATTTTACCACTTATATTGAATATTTACAATTGATTGAAATTGAGAACGCAACTGTATGATAACTAATCCTTCTGTAAATATACAGTTTTGCCAGACACAACGGTACGTATTACGCGCCCTTTCACTTTGCGTCCATCGAAAGGGGAATTTTTTGATTTACTAGCAAAGTTGTCAACTTTAATTTTCCATTCATGATCCAAATCAACTAAAATTAAGTCCGCTGCAAGGTTTTTCTGTATGCGGCCACGTGGCACATGTATGATATCTGCAGGCTTATATGTCAATTTTGCAAGCACATCAAGTAGACCCATTTGTCCACTGTGATATAGTTCAAGTGAAATGGGCAGCATTGTTTCAAGGCCAACAATACCAAATGCAGCATTTTCAAGTGGCAAATCTTTAGAACTAAGATCATGCGGAGCATGATCGGTTGCAATACAATCAATCACACCTGTCTTTAAACCTTCAATCATAGCTAAACGATCTTCCTCTGTACGAAGTGGCGGATTCATTTTTGCGATTGCTCCATGTTGCTTTACTATATCTTCAGTTAAAGTAAAGTGATGAGGAGTTACTTCACATGTAACATTTAACCCCAAATCTTTTGCACGTTTAATAGCATCAAGTGAATCTTTTGAAGAGACATGTAAAATATGGTAGTGTACATTTTCTATGTTCTTCATTAGCAGTATATCACGAGTTACCATAACCGATTCCGATGCACTCAAGATTCCCTTTACTCCCAATTCTTCAGAAATCTTACCCTCGTTAATTACGCCACCAGCAGATAGATTCAAATCCTCTGCGTGTTGAGCAATAGGAACACCAAGCATACTTGAATAAAGCAGTGCCTGTCTCATAATCATTGGATTCATAACTGGCATACCATCATCGGTGAACCCAACTGCACCTGCTTCCTTTAAGAGTGCCATTTCAGTTAATTTTTCTTCCGAAGTGGTGATTTTAGCGTAAAATTCCACATTCACATGCGAAGTTTCAAATGCTCTATATTTCAAATACTGAGCCAAGACAACACTATCAATCGCTGGAACAGTGTTTGGCTGACAAACTACAGTTGTAACGCCTCCTGCAGCTGCAGATTTACTACCCGTATGTATATTTTCTTTATGCTCTTGACCTGGTTCACGAAAATGCACGTGAATATCAATAAGGCCTGGCATTAGAACAAGCCCTTTACAGTCTATTGTTTCATCAACCCCACTTGTTGAAAATAACGATTCGCCAAAATCAACAATTTTATCCCCTTCAGTTAACAATGAACCTTTTATATCAAGTTTAGTTTCCGGGTCAATAATACGAGCATTGGTATACGCAATTTTATAGCCTTCCTTTTGGCCTGTCTGCAATAAACTCCAAATCATATTTTAGTATCAATTATAAAGTATAATCTAAAGTTTTTTTAGTAAAACACAAACAAATTAAAGCGATGGCATAATAACTAGCAATAAAGAGTATTTAAATTACTAACTTAATATCTAAGCAGCTATTCTATAACTACAATTTTCGATTTCTACATTGTTAAATGTGGTATTTGCCTTATAAGAACAGTAACACCCTACTGTAAGAAAAGCTAATGCAGCTACAGCAAGCGAAATACACATTGCTAAATGAAGAATTGTTAGACTTGTACCAACAGCAAGTGCTCCAGATAATACAAAAGAAACAGAAGCATAATTACCTTGCCTTTTACTGTAAGTTCTTGCTTTCAAGAATTTTTCACTTAGCTCTTCATTCTTGCTTTCAAATTGCTTCTGTAGACTCTTCTCTAGTACTTCACTTTTGTTTTCAATTTCTTGCAGCTTTGTCTTTAAGTCGTTATTTTCATTTTCGCGTTGCATTATTTGATCAGCGAACGATTGTCTTGCATCATTCAGCTGCCCTTCCAACTGATCATTTTGTGTAGTCAATTGAGCTACCCGACCATTTAGCGTATCAGCAACCTGTGTTAATCGGGTTACTTCATCAGTTTTATCAATTAGACCTTGCTTTGCATCATCCAGCCGCCCTTCCAATTGATTGTTTTGTATAGTCATTTGATCTACTTGATCTTTTAGCCTTCCAATCTCTTTTTTCTTCTTTTCAAGCTGAGCTCTTGCTTCATTAGATTCTTTGCTAAGTTGCATGACTTTACTAGTTTCTTCAGCTAATTTTTGCTTTGATGCTACAAGTTGAACTTCTGTTTGCTCACATTTCCTTTCAAGCTCCCTTGCTTGACTAGACAAATTACTATTTTCCTGTTCAAGTTGAGCTTTTACTTCCCTTAGCCCTCCCTCACTCTCTCTGAATTGAGCTCTAGCATCCTTTAGCTCTTTTTCTGCACATTCTACCTTTTCTTCTAGCTTAGTTTTTGCTTTCTCAAGCTTCTTCAGTTGATTAGTCAGATTACTATTCTTTCTTTCTAATCCAGCATTTGTTTCTTCAAGTTTTTCTACAGTACCGTTAAGCCTAGTTACTTTGCTAATTTGCTCATCCAACTCTGCTTTGTTTTCTGCAAGCTGATCTTTTGTCCCTTTAAATTCTGCAGTAAGTTTATCTACTTGATCATTGAGTTGATTAGTCTTCTGTTGTTCTTGTGTTAATTTTCCTTTTTCATCATCTAACTCTTTAGTTTTTCCAACCAAACTTTGTTGTATACTATTTAACCTTCCCTCTAGTTGAATTTTTTCATTAGTAAGCTGAGCTACTTTTTGTTTTCCTTGTCTAAATTCCTCTTCTAAATTTGGAGCACGTTGAATTGGTATCTCAGAAAGCTTAATGCCTTCATTTTCTTCTCTGACTTCTTCAAAGAATTCCTTATCATCCACATCAACATATGACAAAACTGCATGGTAAAATAGGCCACAAATATAAGCAATATGACGATACTTAGATGCTTCGCTATCCGATTTAAATTTTTCCTGCTCTATTTTCTCAATAAGGTTATAATAGGTATCGATTTTATGATAGTGTAGTTCTAAATACTCCAGAGTTTTACCTGTTTCTAATTTTAATGGTTTACCTACATGTTTATAGTGCATACCAGCATTACCATGTGGCAAACATGGTACCGGATCTGATTGACAAGCTACTCTAATAGTATTATGTCCAAGACACTCATTGTAAACTTCAGCAGCACCATTGTAGAACACTCTTGGAGAGCCAAAAGTTGCAACATGAACATCTTCAGCACCTTCTGTTTTATTAAGACATAAAGCAGTTATACTAGCAAGAGCACCTCCCATGCTATGGCCTGTAACATTGATTTTTAAATCTTTGATTGCTAATCCTTTATCATTAGCATGCCCTTGTAATATTTTATGTACGCTGGGCCAAGAACGTTTGAATAGAGAGTAAAAACCAGAGTGAACATAATTATCTCCAGACAAAAATGGCAACTTAGTTAAAGAAGCACGCAGATCTTCCTTCACATCATTTAAATCACGAGTGCCATGGTAAGCTATATCTACTTCGTTATCTTTAATAAAAATATAACCAGCATCTCGATTATATGAATTTTTACCAGTTAAAGCATAGCCAACATCGTGTTGCTCTAATTTATAATCAACATCTGAGCAATATTTATCTTCAATAAGTTCATTATCGTAAAATCTTATAATCTGATAACCTTCTTCTTCAAACTTCCTTTTAGTTTTGTATGTACCTTTCTCTAATTTTCTATCCACATCACCATAGGAAATTTTGCTAAAGGTACACATTTTCCATAATTTTTCTTCATCAAATTCTGCAATTTGCCCTTTTATCAGATCAGCAAGGTCAGAAGCATCCTTTAACTCAGCACCTTTAAAATCTTCTATCTTCTTCCATGCTTTAACTAGGTCAGAAGTTCCTAGCCCATTAAGGTCAAAACTTTGAGCTTCTAATTCGTTCTTAAATGGTTCTAGTGCCTCAATTACGCATTCTTTTATTTCATTATCATCAATATGTACAATACTATCGCTAATAGAATCCATACTTTGATCATGAGTAATACTTGGCATATTTTTTACCTACTATTTTAGTATATCATTAATTAAGCATTTGATCAAATTTATCAATAAAACTATTAAAATTTTCTTATTTTAAACGAATTTAGTTCATTTTATCACACTTAAGACTTTTGTTTGTGACAACTGCTGTATTTGCAATCTTATCGTGCCAAGTTTGGCAGCGTTTATCGAAACTTGCCCATATGAAACCCAAGAATAATGGTGCAGTTGACAATATGAAGGAAAAAAACCTCTTTGTTGCTTGTTTCAGAGTCAATTTTTCAAAAGTTTGTGCATTCACAACTCTAAGTCCAAGTAAGAATTTTCCAGGTGTAGCGCCAAATCTTATCCACATATATGCTACATAACTAAAAAGCATAATAAATTGAACTATCTGATTTAGAACTAGTAACTTTATTAGTTTACTCTGCATTGCTGTTTCCTCTGCAGATAGTGGCACCTGCATTTGATATTTTGCAGCAATTTGGCCTAATATTTTACTGCTCTCCGAGCTCATAAAGAGTTGATTTAAGGCCTGACCGCAAAACTGTAAAAATAAAACGATGATGATTAAATCAAGCAGCACTGACAAATAGCGTCTAAGTCCCGTTACGTAACATATTCCATTTTCATCTTTCTTTATCCTTTGAATAGCATTTATAGAAGAAAGAATGGCAAATGAACGATTAAAAAACTTGTGTAACATAAAGCACTTTCCAATGTTTGAGTGCCCCTGGCCGGACTTGAACCAGCATGCTCTTGCAAGCAACAGATTTTGAGTCTGCCGTGTCTACCATTCCACCACAGGGGCTTATTTTAATGCTATAAGCAACACAGGATTAGTCAAATTTTTTCTCTTTTAAGTCGAGATTGAATATTCTACAATAATCAATCATTACTCTAAAAACTTAAAATGAATGAATTAGTTAACCTTATTAATTCAAGAGAAGAAATATGTAAATTGCCACATAATTTAGAAGCAGAGCAAATGCTCATTGGTGCAATGATTCGTGATAATAGAATTTGTGATGCAGTTGAAGATATAATTGCAGCAGACAATTTCTACGATCCACTACATCAAAGCATTTTTACCCAGATATCTAAAACCAGAAAACACGGCATAGTTGCCAATGAACTAAGCCTTAAGATGTTTTTTGAAAATGATAAAGCATTTGCCGAATGTGGTGGAGTTGAGTACCTAGCAAAGCTTGCAGCGAAGGCAAGTATTGCTCTTGATATCTATAGCTTGACCAGAATAATCCGTGATACTTATTTAAGAAGATGCTTAATCAAGCTCGGACAAGAGACAATTGACGATAGTTATAACTATGACATCGAAAATCCTGCACAGGTACAAATTGAGCAAGCAATGACAAAATTGTTCAATTTAGCAGTAAAAAAGCAAGGTGAGAAAACATACATAAAGCTTGCAAGTTCAATTAAAGATGTGGTTGAGAAGATTAGCAAGCTAAAAAATAATCCAGAGGCTCTAGGTATTACAACCGGACTTCAAGATCTAAACCAGCTTCTTGGTGGTTTGCAGAAATCTGATCTGTTAATTATAGCTGCAAGGCCCTCAATGGGAAAAACAGCATTGGCACTGAACATCGCACTTAATGCTTGTAAGATTTTGCAAAAAAGAACAGACAAACAACACTACATAGCGTTTTTCTCACTTGAAATGTCAGCAGAGCAATTGACTGCAAGATTGATTACCATAGATTCAGGTATTGGTTATTATAAGGCAATGACTGGGAGAATTAGTGATTTTGAATTACATGAATTCATTAATGCTAGTACAGGACTATCTGAATTACCTTTCATTATAGATGACACTCCTGCTCTATCAATTAGTGCCCTTCGTACCAGAATACGACTGCTATATCAGCTATACAATGTAGAGGTGGTATTTATCGATTATCTGCAATTAATTCGAGGAACAACAAAAAGGAGTAGTGAAAATAGAGTGCAAGAAATTTCAGAAGTGACGCAGGGTTTGAAAGCAATTGCAAAGGAACTAAATATTCCCATTGTTGCACTATCGCAGCTCTCTCGTTCTGTTGAGCAGAGGGATGATAAAAAACCACAACTTTCTGATTTACGTGATTCAGGAAGCATAGAACAGGATGCGGATATAGTAATGTTCCTCTATAGAGAAGAATATTATGAATTAAGAAAGCAACCAAATGAAGGAAGTAATAAACATCGAGAGTGGCAAGAGAAAATGGAGAAAATTAGAAATATTGCAGAGCTGATCATTGCAAAACAAAGAAACGGGCCAATTGGCAGTGTGAAACTACATTTTGACTCCAATAGAGGTGCATTTAAAGACTATACAGAAAGATATAGTCTTTAGCGGTGAGTAATTCTGGAAGTGTTTAACAAACCATACGTGCCAAATTAATTAGCTATCGTAAAATATAGCAATATTTAAGATTGGCATTTTATTTGTTACATTTATTGTCCCAAATTTGGGAGAAAAACCCTGGACTTGAAGTCCATCCTTTTAAGAATATAATTTTAAGGTGAAAAATCTGAAAGAATGTGGAATATTATAGAAAAAGCAGTCACTCTGTATATATATCACATAGTGTGGATAACAAAATATCGATATCCAGTACTAGTTGGAGATATTGGACAGAAAGCTAAAGAAGTTGTACAAGAAGTATGTGCAAATAATCAAGTAGAAATTATCAGAGGTAGAGTTGCGTCAAGTCATGTACACGTATACGTTTCTGTACCCCCATACTTAAGTATTAGTAAGTTAGTGCAGTTAATAAAAGGAAAAAGTTCCAGAAAAATCCAGCAAAACTTTCCAGAGCTAAAAAAGAGATATTGGGTTGTGGGCAGTAGGCTACTTTGTCAGGACTAGCGGAAATGTAACTGACGAAATGATAAAAAATTATATTGAAAATCGCTCTAAAAAAGAAGATAAATTTGGTGACTTTCAAGTCGAAAGTTAGCATTCTATGCTCTCTCTCAATCTTTGGATTTTAATCCATAGTGGTTGAATTTTTTAGGAAATTCTTATCTAGGATAAGATGATTTTTTAGAAAGATCTATAAATTACTAACCTTATTACTTAATATATAAAATAGTTTTTTCTTATTTCCTTTCTTCCTTACGCCACTTTTTCTTAACTTGATGCGTATGGTTTATTTAACATTTCCGATATACAACTAAAAAATAGCAAATTCTCTATAACTTGAATATAATTTTAGCTTTACCTAAACAGAAAGATGAATTACTTAATGGATTTTGTTTTAATATCTCTTTCCTTGCCACTTTTTATTACTGAGAATTATTTGTTAATTACTGCGTTGATCCCACTTTTAAGTGCATTAGCTATTTCTTTTACTAGTAAATGGCCCAGAGTGAACAATAGCATTACTGTTGTTTCTTCTATGCTTCTATTTGCGTATACATCTCTATGCACTTTATATTTGGTGTATGGTGATCATTCTCAATTTATTCTCATGGACTTTGGTAATAATTTGCATATTAGTTTAAAGTTAGAGTCTAGTGGAGCAATATTCAGTTTATTAATATCATTTTTGTGGGTACTAACCAGTATATATGCAATATGTTATATGCGAAATAACTATGCTGATAGTAACTACTCGAGTTTTCTATGCTTTTTTTCAATAGCGATTAGCTGTGCAATGTTTATTGCTTTTTCTGGAGATTTGCTCACTACATTTGTCTTTTACGAGCTTCTAACTATTAGTACATACCCTCTGATTACTCACAACGCAACAAATGAATCAGTAATTGCAGGACGCTATTACTTTGGTTTACTATTTTTCTCTTCTTTAGTGTTATTTTTTCCTGCAATAGGTCTCTTATATAATGAATTCCATACTTTAGACTTTGTAAGAGGTGGAATATTCAAGTTTGATACTTCGTTCATAACTTTTATTGCAGTGTGTTTTGCTATGCTGATTTATGGAATAGGAAAAGCTGCATTAATGCCAATGCATTTTTGGTTGCCAAAAGCAATGGTTGCACCAACTCCTGTAAGCGCACTACTACATGCTGTTGCTGTTGTGAAATCAGGAGTGTTCATCATCATCAAAGTTATATTATACACTTTTGGCATCGATAATATGCAACGTTTTGCACAGCAAAGTTGGTTTGCTGGAGGATGGCTTCCGTACGCTGCTGGATTTACTATTATTACTGCATCGTTAATTGCATTAAAGCAAAAGGAATTAAAGAAATTGCTTGCTTATTCTACTATCTCTCAGTTGTCATATATTATATTGTTCGCTTCAATTTTTAGTGAATTTAGCATGAGGATTGCAATTTTTCAATTAGTTTGCCACGCATTTGCAAAAATCACTTTATTTTTCACTGCTGGAGCAATAATAACGAAAACAGGTGAGAAATACATAGATAGAATTCACGGTATAGGACGTAGTATGCCAATTAGTATGATAGCATTTACTATAGGTGCATTGTCCATGATAGGGGTACCACCTGCTCCGACTTTTTGGAGCAAATTTTTCATTTTTCAAGCTGTTTTTAACTCTAGTAATGTAACACTTTCTGTATTTGTAGCTCTGGTGTTAATTGTCAGTACTATACTCAACGCTCTATACTTCTTACCGATAATTTACAATGCCTTTTTCTTAAAACCTTCTAGAAATTATTTTATTAAAAAGACACCAATGCTTCTAATTTTACCTCCAGTTGTTACTGCTGTATGCACTTTAGTTATTTTTTTAGCTACCAAGTAATTTTTTAAATGTAATCAGCTGTATTTATAGCCGTTAACAATAAATTTAAATGGTATTATACCAGTTAGAGTTGCTTTCATGTTTGATAAAGTAAAGCTAACCTCCACAGCATAGTCTTTCATTTTCTTATTTTGCTCAGCTGCAAAAAGTACAGTGGCATTTCCAGCAAATTTAACTAAGTCCTTGATCGATCGGTCAATAGATAGTGTTGTTACGTTTATGTTGGTAATTTTTTTTGTGGATGAAACAGCTTCATTGTTTACTTTTTCCTGAAAGTCTTGATAGATTTTATATATAGAATTGTTTTTTATAAAATTTTCTTGATACTTTGATTCAACGATCTGAGAGGACTCGTATGCTTCGACGTATTGACTTACCAAGTACCTTGCTATGGAAGTGTATTCATCTTCTTTTTCACTAAAACTAAGTTTATGTATTGTAGAAAACTCATCTTCTGTGTGGTTCGTGTACTTCACAAAATTTAAATCTTTTTTAACAGGAAGTAATAGGTATATGTTTAGTAATGATAAAAATAAACATACTAAGAGAAGTAACGTTATTAACGCCATCCAAGATCTTTCTACAACGCAGAACAGGTATCTGTGGCAATACCATTCTACTGCTTTCCTGAAATAACTTTTGTTTTTTACTGATTCAACTTCCATAACCTAATTATAATAACTCTAAAAAAACTTTAAAATATGTCTAAATTTTCCAAAATAGTATGAATGATTATATCACCTTGTTCTGCAATAAGATGAAATTTATCAATTTTCTTCACATCTAAATTTATCATTTTTACACTGAAGCTTTCAGGATCATAAGTATTACTTTCTGCACTTTTGTGATAATTATAGTAGTGTAATTTATTTTGATCATCAAAATAACCAAATTCATCAGCAAGGGTTCCCACTTTTCTGCCTTTACCGTCTCTGACTAGCTCAAATAGATCAATTACATGGTTTTCAGATCCAGGCTCAATAAGACCTTCTACAGCAAAAAATTTAGGTGCATGACCAACATACTCCTTAAATTTTAGATTATTAGTCTTTTTTACACTACCAAAATCCACGAATTTATATTCATCTGAAAGATCAGAATATTGTGGATCATACTTTTTATATTCAAAAAACTCATTACCTAAAAAATTACAAAACGTTAGTTTATAGTCATCATGATTGAGTTTAATAACTTTAAGATAATGAAAATCTCTAGGAATCTTTACTTCTTCTTTCGTAATATGATTAAGTATGACTAACTCGCCACTGAGCATGCGATGGCCAATTTTTGGCAAAGTAGCTATATTGATTGCCTTATTGAGCTTAAAATTTGCTTCATAGATACCACTTGACAGCTCCTTCCCTTTTTCTAAAGTGACGCCTTGGTCTAAAGCTGTATTCTTGAGTAAACTCAATTCTTTCTGCATGTTCAATATGGTTTTTGTTAAAACTTCTATTGATTGCCATAAAGTTAATTTATTATCAGTCAAACTATATACTTTAAGTATTAAATTATCAGGATTTTATCATGAATTTATGTTAAAAGTATTATATTTTTGTGTCATGATGTTAACTACATTAGCTAAAACATGCTTTTTATCTAAGCGAAATTGCTTTGCAGCAACGAAAAGTTCATCTATTTCTTTCCATTGACTTAGCAAAATTTCAACATTATTTACTTCTTTCTTTATACTTTCTAAAATGGAGGTTTGAATGATATGTGATGCTAGTTCTAGCTCAATTTCACTATTAATTATTTTATTAACTATATCAGAATTATTTAGATTACGGAAAAATGTATAAAAATGCTTATGTGACTCATAAGCACCACTGTTTATTGCATTTATTATTACTCCCGGAGTTCCAGGAAACAAAGTAATGATCTCACTAAATATTTTATCGTCAAATTTACACTGAGATGAAACAACCTGCTTTGTTTCATCGTAAGTTAACGGAAGTAAATTCAGCTGAAAGCACCTACACCGGATGGTGGTTTGTATATCATATAGTTTATGGCTAATTATAAGTATTTTAGAATTTTGTGGCGGCTCCTCTAATATCTTTAATATTGCATTTTTAGCATTGCTAGTCATTGCCTCCAAGCTATCTATTATAGCTATCTTATATTCTGATTGAATGGGGCTTAGGTACAGAAAATTTTTCATTTCTCTCACCTTTTCCACTCCTATTGTATCACCTTCAACAATGTGTAAGTCTAATGCTACTTCATCGTAATTTTTGATAAGAAACCAATTAGAAAAGGATTGTGCAAGTGTTGCTTTTCCTATGCCTTTTTTACCACAGATCAGCCAAGATTGAACAGACAAGTTGTTCATTATCTTTTTTTTTGCTTGGTTGTGGCCTATCACCTTTTTCATTCTTTCTCCTATAGATCTTAGTTTGAAAATTCGTTATTTATTGTTTGTAATGAAATTTTACCTTTTCTTAAAACCTTAATCTTGTCTCCAGTTAAGTCAATAATAGTAGATTCTATACCAGAAACTAATTCATCATCTTCAATTACTGCAGATAAGTGTTGCTTAATAGACTGAGGTATATCTCTTGCTTTGCATATACTTTTTTCTCCTGAAATGTTAATACTAGTTGCAACTACTGGAGTTTTCAGTTCATTTAATATTGAAATCGCAATAGGATGATCAGGAATTCTTATGCCTATACTATCTTTAAAGAACTCATTTGGTAATATACTGTTATCTTGAAGTGGTAAAATATAGGTCATTGGTCCAGGAGAAAAGTAGTTTATTAAATTGATATATTCTTCTTTTACCTTTGCTATATTTATCAAACTATCAATATTACTAACAAATACAGAGAGTGGCTTGTTTTGAGAACGCTTCTTTATCCGGTATATTTTTTCTATAGATTCTTTACCTAGCGCATTACAAGCAAGAGCATATACTGTCTCTGTTGGAAAGCATGCTAACAAATTATTTTTTATTGCATTTATTACTTCAAATACCATATAGCTAAAACTTATGTCTACAATAGCTCTGGGTTTACAGTTATCTCGCTATATGGTAGCAATTAAGATACCGAAATGGCTACTGTTGTATACTTACAGTAAATTTTATTAGCAACTGCTCGTTTTGATTGGTAATTTGCCGGAAAGAACTTTAACTGAAATAGCACGCAAACTAAAGAAAGAAATAGAATCTCTGCCAAATGTTCTTAAAGTTGAAGTAGCAGGTATGCGTAAAGAAACAGTGGAAGTTATAATTGAGCCCACAGTTCTAACAAAATATAACATTCAATCAAATGAGATATTTCAAGCTATATCAAACAACAACAGATTGGTAGGAGCCGGATCACTAGAAAATGATACCGGTAAATATTCGATTAAAATATCAGGGTTATTAAAAGACATAGAAGATATTATGAATATTCCTATTAGATCTCAAAGTGATGCAGTTTTGAGAATCAAAGATATAGCAAAAGTATACCTTGGGTTTGAGGATCACCAAGGATTTGCTCGTATTAATGGACTACCTAGCATTGTACTAGAAATTTCAAAACGTAATGGAAAAAACATAATAGACACGGTAAATCAAGTAAAATACTTAATGGACAAAGCAAAAGATCAATTACCTGAAAATTTAAAAGTAGTTTATTTGAATGACCAGTCAAAAAATGTACGTGATGTGCTTGACGACTTGGAAAATGGTATAATATTTGCCGTATTACTAATATTAACCATAATAATGCTCTTTATGGGAACAAGGGCTGCTATTCTTGTTGCACTATCAATACCTGGCTCCTTTCTAATAGGAATAATGGCTCTTTACCTCATGGGTATTACTCTAAATATAGTTGTGCTCTTCAGTTTAATTATGGCAGTTGGCATGCTGGTTGATGATGCAATTGTAATCAGCGAATATGCTGATAGAAAGATGATTTGTGGCATGGATAAAGTAGAAGCCTTTTGCACCTCAGTTCATGATATGTTTTATCCAGTTTTATCATCAACATTGACTAAATTAGCAGTGTTTTTCCCTCTGTTACTCTGGCCCGATACAGTCGGTAAATTTATGCAGTACATACCAATTACAATAATTCTAACTTTAACTGGATCGCTAATTATGGCTTTGGTTTTTATACCAACACTTGGTGCAATATTTGGTAAACCTTCAATAACTTCAAAAAAAGAAATAATAAGAATGAGTGCTATAGAAAGTGGTGAGGTAAAAAATACTGGGCTTATAATAAGAACTTATGTACGTATGTTAGAGAAAGTCTTAGATCACCCCAAAAAATTTGTATGTGTTGTTGTGTTTGTTTTATTTTTGTCTAGTATATTATATTTTACTTTTGGTCCTGGATTAAAGTTCTTTCCGAATGTAGATTCAGATAACATTTTAATCAGCGTTAAAGTAAAAGAAAGCTTATCAGCCAAAGAACGAGATTTGATACTTAAGAAAGTAGAAGAACGTATTTTGGGTGTTGAAAAGGAAATTTATGTTTTTTATGCTCGATCAGGAAAATTTTCAGACAACGTTATTGCCAAAATTCAATTGGAACTTGTAGATTGGCGCTGCAGGCGCAAAGCTACGCAAATACTAAATGATATAAGGAGTAGTGTACAAAACATAAAAGGAGTAATAATTGATGTACAGGAACAAAAGTCAGGACCATCAGCTGACAAGCCAATACAAATTAACTTAAGCGGAAGTGCATCCAACTTGAATTCAGTAGCAGAGAAAATCCTAAAAATTATGGACCAACCTTCATCTGGATTTATAAATATTCAAGATAGTAGATCAGCACCTGAAATAGAGTGGAATATGAGTATTGATAAGAGTAAGGCTACAAGCTCTGGAGTAAGTGTTGCAACCATCGGTGATTTTATAAAGATGGTTACAAATGGAGTATTAATTGGAAAATATAGACCAAATAACGCAGATGAGGAAATTGATATTGTACTACGCTTTCCCAGAAAGAATCGCAACATGAAAACTATAGATAACCTTTTTATTAATACAGCAAATGGACCATATTCTATGAGTAGCATAGTGAAATACGTTCCCGAAAAAAAGGCAAATAAACTAAGTAGGATTGATGGATCACGCACAGTAACAATCTCTGCTGACGTTGATACTGGCTATCTTGTTGATGAAAGAGTTAAGTTCATTCAAAATTCGATTACTCAAGACTGTAGTAAAGGAGTAAAGATTGATTTCAAAGGTGATAAGGAAGATCAACAAAAATCAGGAGCATTTTTATTAAAGGCTTTTATATTAGCAATTACATTGATGATATTGGTGCTAGTGGCACAGTTTAACAACATATACTATACATTTATCGTAATGACAGCAGTGTTTTTATCAACAACATGTGTATTTTTCATTTTCTTTCTTATTCAGAAAGTTTTTGTAGTTGTCATGTGTGGAGTGGGGATAATTGCTTTAGCAGGAATTATAGTGAATAATAATATACTATTGCTTGATGCCTTTCATCAGCAAATTAAGGTGCGCAAAAATAACATTAAGCAATGTATAATAAACGCTTCAATTTCTCGCATCAGGCCAATACTACTTACCGTTGCAACTACAGTTCTTGGTTTAATACCGATGATTACTAGGTTAAATATCAGTTTTTTTACGCTACAAATCACATATGATGCTCCATCAAGCCAGTGGTGGGTTGATATTTCAGCAACCATAGCAAGTGGAATATTGGCTGCAACGGTCTTAACTTTATTCTTTACTCCGGCATTGCTTATCATACAAAGACATGAAAAAACTTGACTTAAATTAGCAATCATTTAACATTTAAGATAGCGTTCTTTACCTGTTGAAGCTATAATTATAACTAATTAAATTGGATTTATTTATATGATTGCTAATCGTAAAAGCAGTGTTAAGCAGAAAAGCAACAAGAATAACATAGTTGGAAGCCTTGATGTAATAAAAACAGCGGGAGAGCTCTCACTTCAAAAAGGTTTGGATTTTAATATTATAATAAATGCACTTAAAAGTGCTATCGAAGCAGTAGCTCAACAAAAGTATGGTAGCAAAAGTAAAATTGTAGTTAATATAGATAGAAACACAGGCAAAGTTACCTCATATAGACAACTAAAAGTCATTAATGATGAATCAAATGAAAATGAGTGTGACTTAATTAAGTTGACACAAGCTAAGTTAATAAAAGAAGATGCAAAAGTTGGAGATACTATTAGTGAGTTGATTTCTCTTAACACTGATCTTGTTTCAGCAAGAATTGCCCAGCAAAAGATTTCTGAAATAATCAAAAATGAAGAGTTAAAAAAGCAATATGAGGAATTTAAAGATAAGGTAGGAGAAATGAGGTATGGCATCGTTAAACAAGTAGAATATTCAGATCTTATTATAGACATAAACGGAATTGGAGCATACCTCCCTTTACGAAACTTAATTGGTGGTGAGTCATTTCGTGAAGGCGATAAGGTTAAAGCTTACATACAGGCTGTTAAGCGCTCTGACGATGGACGTCAAATCATTCTTTCTAGGACTCATGAAGGCTTTTTAGAGGCATTGTTGAATCAAGAAGTACCAGAAGTTGCTGACGGATTGATAACAATTAAAGGTATAGCTAGAGACGCTGGTTCAAGATCTAAAGTTGCTGTTTTTTCATCTGATAAGAATATCGATCCAGTAGGTGCTTGCGTTGGAGTTAAAGGAGATAGAATAAAAACTATTATACACGAATTAAACGGTGAAAAAATCGACGTCATACATTACTCATCAGATTTGGGTCAATTTGTTATTAAAGCCATTACTCCTGCAGAAGTATCAAAGGTCATTATTGACGAAAATGAAAATTGTATAGAGTTAATAGTTGCTGAAGATCAATTGAGTTTAGCTATAGGAAAAAAGGGTCAGAATGTAAGATTAGCTTCAGAGCTTGTTGGATGGAAAATTGAGATATTAAGCACTCAGCAAGAATCAGAAAGAAGAAACAAAGAATTTAGTCAATGTTCAGTTTTATTTGCTGAAGCTTTAAACTTAGAAGAGATTATGGGCCAATTATTGGTAACAGAAGGTTTTTCAAGTGTAGAAGATATATCTAACACTTCAATTAAGGAACTTGCTTCAATAGAGGGCTTCAATGAAGATATTGCAAATGAACTTCATAATAGAGCAAATAATTACCTGAAAGCAGAGAATGATAGAAAAATAGAAGAGCTAAAAAATTTAGGTATGGAAGACGATGTAATCAACTTAGCCTTATCAATAGATAATAAAATTGCTCTTAGTAAACATAATATTAAAACTTTAGAGGACATAGCAGATTTATCAAATTATGAGTTTTGTAGCATACTCTCTTCCTCAACTAATAATAAAGACAATCTAAAAGATACAGCAGATTTAATAATCATAGAAGCACGTAAAAAGCTTGGATTAATATAAAAACAATATGAATAATGAAGATATCAGTAATAAAAAATTAACCCTACAAGGCTTAAGCAAGCTTAAATTAGACATTAATTTAAACTCTTTAGATAGTCAAAGTACTGGTACTACAATAGTAAAAAAAAGAAGAAAAATTCATTCTGCAGAAGAATATAGTTTATTTGACGAGAGTAAATTAGGCTCTTTAACTGAAAAAGAACAAATTTCCCGCATTAATGCTGTACAGAATGCTACTTTGCTGAAAGAAAGGAATCAGAGAGAACAAGAAGAGAAAATAAAAAAAGAAGAAAGCAATCAAGAAGCTGAAGATAAAAATGAATCACACTCTGTACCTAAAGAAATAAATAAGGAAGTTTTAAGTAATACTAACTCAGTTGAACAAAAAGAAGATAGTATTGAATATGAGAACAATGATAAAAAGTCTTTTAAAGCTAGCAAAGATATATACTCTAAGCATTCTAAGCTAGTAATTACACAGGCAATAGATGAAAGAAATGAACACCTCCCTGTATTTAAGCAAAAATTTGGTATAAGAAGTAAACAATCAAAGTTTACTAAGGGTAAAAATATAGCAAGAGAAGTTATTATACCAGACAAAATAACTATCAGGGAGTTATCTATTCGTATGGCAGAAGATAGCAAGAGTGTGCTAAAAATGCTCAAAGAAGAAGTTGGGGAGAGCTATAGAGTAGATGATCTAGTAGATCCAGATATAGCATGCGAAATAGCAAAAAAATTTAATCATACGGCTAAACGAGTAAGTGATGCTGATAAAGAAAAGAATTTACTCTTCATAAGCAACAGAGAAAACTTACCTAAAAGACCAAAACCACCTATCGTTACTTTTATGGGACATGTGGATCATGGTAAAACATCATTGCTTGATGCATTTCGTGAATCCAATGTTGCAGAAAAAGAGTCAGGTGGCATCACTCAACATATAGGTGCTTATCAATTAACGACAAAAAATAAGCAAAAAATTACTTTCATTGATACACCAGGGCATGAGGCGTTTACTGCAATGCGTGCACGTGGTGCCAATATTACTAATATAGTTGTGATAGTAGTTGCAGCTGATGATGGAATCATGAAACAAACAGTTGAAGCAATAAACCATGCAAAAGCAGCAAATGTCTCTATTATAGTTGCCATTAATAAAATTGATAAATCACAACCTGGCGATGTAGAAAGAATAATTAATAGTTTGCCTCAGTATGACCTCATCCCCGAAGAACTTGGTGGTGATGTTATAATTGTGCCAGTATCAGCAAAAAAGAAAATCAACTTAGATAAACTAGAAGAGGCAATTTTATTAATTGCTGAATTAATGACGCTAGAAGGAATAGAGGATTGTCGAGCACTTGGATGGGTAATAGAGTCCAAAATAGATAAAGCTAAAGGAATATCAGCTACATTAATAGTTGAAGAAGGAACATTAAAGATTGGTGACATATTGATAGTTGGTACAACATACAGCAAAGTACGCAGTATGGTTAATCACCTTGGTCAAAGAGAAAAAGCGTCACTACCTTCTACTCCAGTTGAAGTTACTGGTTTAAATGGTGTACCAAATGCTGGAGATAAATTTGTTGTTGTAAACTCTGAAAGGCAGGCTCGTGAAATTGTTGAATACAGGTTAGAATTAATCAAGAAAAAGCAAGAAGATTTAGACGACAGTAATTTAGATATATTCAGTCGTAATGATAGTGAAACAGAAGAACTATCTGTAGTTTTAAAGTGCGATGTCACTGGTTCTATTGAAGCAATATCAAGCTCAATTGATAAGCTTGGTAAAGATCAAGTGAAATTAAATATTCTACACAAAGCAGTAGGAGGAGTAACAGATTCAGATGTGCTGCTTGCAGAAGCATCAAGCGCAGTAATTTTAGCTTTTAATGTAAAAGTGGATTCAAAAATCAGAGAATTAGCAAAACAAAAAGGTATAGAAATACATACTTACAATATAATATATGAGCTTATTGAAGACATGAGGATGTATCTAACTAAAATGTTAAAGCCTGTTATACGAGAGGTTCGTGTTGGTTCTGCATCTGTAAGGCAAATATTTAATTCATCCAAAGCCGGTAATATCATCGGATGTTATGTCACTGATGGAGTTATAAAAAAAGATTCTCTAATTAAGGTAGTACGTGGCAGCAAATTGGTGCATGAAGGAAAGTTAAAAGCACTACGTAGATTTAAAGATGACGTTAAAGAAGTGGGTGTAAATTTTGAATGCGGAATATCGCTAGAGGGTAATATCGATATTAAAGTTGGAGACATTTTGGAAGCTTATCAATTAGTGCAAGAAGAAAGGACGTTATAGTAGTTGAATATGAAAAAGGAAATTAGAAACCTAAAAGTAGCATCGGTATTACATAGGGCAATATCAAAAGTCTTAATGGAAGGTAATGTTCTTAATGAAAAAGTAGTAGTATCTGATGTAAAGCTAAGCAAAGATTTGAAGAAAGCAGATGTATATATTGTGTTATCTTCATTAAACATCCAAAATGATAATGATGATATCAGCACTGTTGTTAATGAAATGAACCAATCTGCATGGTCAATACGTAAATCTATATTGTGTTATGTTGATTTGCGATTTATACCTGAGTTAGTTTTTAAGCCTGATTTAGCATTCGATAATTTTGTCAATGTAAGCAAAATATTACATAATCACACTTAATTAATGTATTTCAACCATTATTTCTCATTAATGAGAATACACAGTTTAACAGGTTTGTGGCTTGTGCTATTTTCTAGCTTAAGCGGCATTCTTTTAGCCTCAACTTCTCTATCGTATCAGGCTCTTTTTCTCCTTGTTTTGTTTACTATAGGTGCATTTTTAATGAGACCCGCAGGGTGCATAATCAATGATATCTTCGATAGAGAAATAGATGCGCACGTTGAACGAACAAAATATAGGCCACTTGCAAGTGGTGCATTAAACATAAAGCAGGCTTTGGCTTTACTTTCACTGTTACTGTCTATTGCCCTGGTAATCTTATTATTAACCAATAAAACTACTCTTATACTTGGAATAATTTCAATGTGCATGATAGTTATCTACCCCTTGCTAAAGCGTTACGTTTGGTGGCCACAATTGTTTTTAGGGTTTACTTTCAACATGGGATCACTCATGGGTTCAGCAGCAATAACAAACCAGATTAGCATAGAATCCTTGCTATTTTATATAGGATGCGTCTTTTGGACGCTTAGTTATGATACTATATACGCTCATCAAGATAAAAAAGATGATGAGAAATTAGGAATGAAATCTACTGCATTATATTTTGGCAATACAACAAAATCTTGGTTGAAAAGATTTTATTTAATATCCTTAATGGCATGGTTGTACGCTGGTATACTATCATCATTAAATAACATCTTTTATATTGCTTTACTTGCCATAGGATTCATATTTCACCACCAACACAAAAATTTCAATCCAGACGATTCTAATCAATGCATGTCCATATTTAAAAATAATTCCCAGATAGGACTCCTGCTCTTTTTCGGTATCCTTTTAGATAGAATTCTAAATTCTACTTTTGTATCCGTTCAGATGCATGGCTAATGTGTAAATATCGAAGCAAAAATGGTGTCATTCCAGTGTCAAGTACTGGGATGACAGGGGATGACACCATTTATTTCTATGGCTGTCTTTTCTATCTTATTTTGTCACCCTGCTGAACGGATTCTACTTTTTAGAACATATCTTGAAAGGAAATCAGGAAGATAATATGATAGGATCAGTAAAAAATATATACCAGGTGATGTAAGTGACAAAGAATGGAAATTTCTTGAGCCAAGAGTTGCACAAGGTGTGGCCAAGAAAGCACAAAATAAGAACAATTATTAATGTTATACAATACATAATGAAAGGTATTTGCCAGTAGAGCAAAAGATTTTCCTCTATGGAAGACAGTGTATGATTATTTTTTTAGGTGGCGTAATAGTCACACATTGGTTGAATGCATACAAAACAAAGGCTAGTGTGCCCATTGATGTTATAAGATCAAATTACCAACCTTTTACTAGATGAAATCAAAAAGCTAAGGAATTAAGCCTTACCTTGATTTATTAAACCTCTATCCTGAATTAAATGACCTTGAACAGAAGTATTACTTAAATAACTTTGAGGCTCTAAGTTTATTTGCTGTTCTTCAACTTCTAATGTACTATCTCTATTGTGTAATATCTGCTCTATTGATTGATTTACTATTAAATCTAGTTCCTTATTAAATACAACCATAAATTTGTTAAACTTCTTTGGACTTAACTTACCTGTTTCTCTATCGTGGCATGCTTGCTCTACATATGAGTTTAAAAATCCTGAAATCTCATTAAACTTACCACCCGTGATTTTTGCAGTAACCTCTTTCTGCATTTCTACACAATCAATATTTAACCGATGGACTGAACTACTGTGGAAATATACTTCTGACCTGTGATTTTCCTTATAAATACATCTAATAAAAGAAGTACACCGTTGTTATCAATACCTTGAACTGTAATAGCTTTAGAAGGTTCCATACTTATAGCTGCCTTAAAAGGAGAAGAAATAAACTGAAAAACACCTTTAACAGTATCTACTGTAGTGTAAGCAAAAATATTGATCCATGAAGATGGCTTACTTGTTCCGCTTGTAACTCCTATTTTATTAGGACCTATCTTATCATTTTGCAACGAATTTTCATCTTCTTGTGTAATACTGCGGCGATTATGGACACGTGTTGATAGGGAGCTGCTTTCTTCTTGTAAATTAAGATGTTGGGTGATTTCTTCATTTCTTCTTATTCTTTCTTCTAGAAGGTTTCGTATTTCTAAGCTGTTTTCTTCATTAAGCGTATTTGCCATGGCTAAAGCTCCTCTAGCATCAACATAATCACTTTTATCAAGAATGAGCTTAACTATATTTAAATTACCATAAGCAGCTGCAAAGTGCAAAGATGTCCAACCATCTTTATTTTTAGCGTTAACGTCAGCATGATTACTTATAAGAAATTTAGCTACTTCTAAATGACTGCTTTTAACAGCCCAATGCAAAGGAGTATTGCCATTATTGTTCTTAGCATTAATATCAGCTCCTTTCTCTATAAGCTCTTCTACTATACTTAACCTACCATAACTTGCAGCCCAGTGTAAAGGGATATTACCATATTTGTTTCTTTCATTAACATTAGCTCCTTCCTTTATGAGCTTTTCTAATACATCTAAATGACTATTTTTAGTAGCCAAGTGCAAAGGAGTATCGCCATTACTGGACTTAGCATTAATATCAGCCCCTTTCTCTATAAGCTTTTCTATTACACTTAAGCTACCATAACCTGCAGCATAGTGCAGAGGGACATTGTCATATTTATTCTTCTCATTAACATTAGCTCCTTTCTCTATAAGCTTTTCTACTATATTGACATTCTGATTAAGAGCAGCCCAGTGCAGAGGAGTAGCGCCATGATTATTCTTAGCATTAACATCAGCCCCTCCCTCTATAAGCTTTTCTACTACCTGTAATTTATCTGCAAGAACAGCTAAATGTAGAGGAGTATTGCCTCTATTGTCCCTGGCATTAACATCATCCCCTTTATTGATAAGATCCGCAACTTGATTAGGTCAGGTAAGGAAGCAGTATTACTACTACCCCCTCCCTTAGAAACGCAGCATGCAGGTTTCCCCACACTACGCTTGAGCCCCTTATCTAAGTTCTTCTTTTCTAGAACCGGCTTGTCCTTCATGATTCCTCAGGAAACATCATTCTTAATGGTGACACCAACAGTAGAGAACCTTCTCTTGAAAAGGAGCTTGCTAACATTCTTGTTCGTTTCACTCTCTCATCAAAATACTTTTTCCATTTTAAGTCAAGGGGATTTGCATCCGCTCTGATTTTAACATGTCGTCTGATAGGTATATCAATCAGCTTAAGCAGTCTTAAATACCGTATCTCTTTTGGTTTGTTCTTGCATATGGGTGCAGCAAAAACCCATTGGCGTTGACCCATTACTTTGAAGTAACGATTCTTTATCCAACGTAATCCTTTACGAGGATGTCTTTTCTTTGCCCATTTCCATAAACTATGCCAAATTTCATTGTCGATCTTTCTAAACGCTTTTTTAGCACACACATGGTGATAGTAATTTCCCCATCCTCTCAGTAGAGAGTTGAGTGACTTAATTACTATAGCCTGAGTGTTCGCTATATTTGCTTTTATCAATGTACGTGCTTTATTAAGAAGTCTTTTAATACTTTCTTTCGAAGGTTTAATAATTAACTTCTTATTATATCTACGTACATTACAACCAAGAAAGTCAAACCCTGTTGTAATAGATGTAATCTTTGTCTTCTCTTCTGACAGAATTAAACCTCGCTCATGAAGAAAAGATGATACTAAAGGCTTAACTTCCTTTTCCAGTACTTCATGTGTGAAACCTGAAATAATAAAGTCGTCTGCGTACCTGATTACATTCACTCCACTTCTGATTTTTCCTCTTCTTTTGCTACCTAATTTACCAAAGCGACTTTCTAATAACTGTTCAAGACCATCTAAGGTAAAGTTAGCTAGTATTGGAGAAATTATACTTCCTTGCGGAGTGCCAGCAGTTGTGGGATACAGAGTTTTCGATTCTAGGAAACCAGCTTTTAACCATCTATGAAGAATTTTCTTTTCCATAGGAATATGCTTCATAAGCCATTCATGGTTAATGTTGTCAAAGCACCCTTTGATATCACCTTCTAGTATCCATTGTGGTCGATTGCGTCTTGCCAGTAATAAGTGACAAGCAGCAATAGCATCCGCGCAGGATCTTTTAGGTCTAAAGCCATAGGAGTGACGATCACTGATCGTTTCAGCTATCGGTTCCAGAGCAAACAGATATAATGCTTGCATCGCTCTATCTTTTATCGTGGGTATACCGAGAGGCCTTCTTTTGCCATTAGATTTACTGATATAAATTCGTTTGAGCGGAGAAGGTTTATATCCTCTTTGTTTTAACAGCTTTATTCCTTGAAATTTAGCATTGCAAGTTGACCATAGTTGACGATCTACACCTGCTGTGGTTTTTCCTTGGTTTTCAGTTACTCTCTTAACAGCCAAAGCTTTTCCGCTAAAAGAGCGTGTGAGAAGATGTTGTAAAGCTTTTACCTTACCCCATCTTCCTTCTTGGACAGCCTTAACAATACGTCTTTGTAGCCTCACAATAACTTTCTGGCATTTCTTCCATGGCAATTGCTTCCATGCTTCAAAGCTTTCGGTAGATGCACTTACAGGTTTACTTGTAATCATCTGCTTTCCTACCTTAAGTGGTTAACAAAGTTTCTTGTCACGAGGGACCAAATGGAAGTCTGCTCGTTTTCACGCGAATTAATGTTACAAATTCTATCCATTTCGTTACAAAATGGCATTCGCTTTCTCCATTCTCCTTTACCTGCACTTCCATCAGCATTCCTTGCGGTTTGCTTGCCATGTAGGCGAAAATACAGGCTTACCCTGTTTCTCCAGTCATACAACAGTGGGTTAGGTGGCTTCTCTATACCGGTGGAGTTATTATTTGCGTACATCTAGAAATGAAAAATGTAACTTATCCACATTACCTTTTGGTCAGAGCTTATCAGCATCTTTAGCTCTTTCATCGTATCGGTACTTATAAAGCTTCACTTACGTTCACCATACCACTAGCCTAGCCCTCCAACCACATGATGCTTGCAGTTTATGCCCCTCTCACGATTGAGCATCTTCTTTTTCAAGAGGAGGTTCATTGTCCGCATCGCTTGGCACCAACCGGTTGCCCGATTCGCACTGATGCGTAGACTCAGACGGCAAAACATCTGGTTTAATAAGTTTTAGAATCCTTTCAGTTTCTTTCTGAATGAATTCCTCTCCTTTTAAACAATATGACCGAAGACTTTCAGGTCGCACCATCTCCACTACGTACAGCAGCAAATAATTCATTAATCATTTAACCCTCGATAAAAACCACTCAATTTCAAAGTAAGAAAAAAATCTTTTTCTGAATAAAACAGCTACCTCATAATATAAAGAAAAATATTTTCACTATCATATTTATTGTACATAAAAAATTAATAGCTCAATATACTTTTCATAAAATACTCCATCTCTAAAACTTGTCAATCCCTATTTAGAAGTTTTTTTGATAATCTTTAATGAAAGTTCTTAACGAATTAATACTGACTTAATAGTATATATTACTAAAAATTTAAATAAAACAACCATTCCCAACAACTAAAACCGGCTAGTGAGAGAAGAGTTCGTTTTGGGATGGATTGGTCTGTTGCTGGAACTCAAGAACTGCTGCAAAAGGAAAGCCCCAGTTTTCATAGTAATTATGATATTAAAAAATCACGTTTAAAAATACTTTATACAAGTGAGAAACACCTCTTTTTGTTTTTGCAGCAGGTTTCCATGTATCCCTCTTTAATTAAGAGACTGACTAGCTCCTTGAGTTTGTTCAGTGTTTGGGTGATGAAGATTGCTGTTTACACCCTCGTTTCCAATTGTCTCTACAAACGCCTGTAATTTTAGTTTAGGAGCGTACCTCTTTTCAACATTAAAGTCTACAAAGTAAAATAGTGTATTATTTCGGACTCCTACTCTTGTATCTTGTAAAAAGCATCTAATGTTTTAAGCTTAAGCATTAGGTGGAGGAGGGAAGAACTCTGTTTCCCCTCTTAGATATAAAATCTGTAAGAAAGATAAGAGTTCCCTCCTCAAAAGTATAGGCTGGACGGTATCGTAGAAAGACCTAAATGGCTCTAATTCTGTATCCACAAGGTTAGCCTTACTTTTCGTTTTAAATGGTAACGTATGGGGTTATATATGATCAACAACTTTCTTGGAATTGATGTATCAAAAGATCGCTTTGATGTTTTTCTTTCATTCATAAGTAAAAAAGAAAAGCGTGAAACTAGGAAAAGAAGCTTTAAGAACGATGATCTTGGGTTTCAAGGTCTGCTGAGTTTTCTACAAAAGCATAATGTGGAAGAAGTAAAGTCATGCATGGAGGCTACTGGTTGTTATAGCGAAGCTTTGGCTGAATTTCTGCACAATGCTGGACATTTTGTTAGTGTTGTAAATCCTTATTGTATTAAATCTTATACAAGGAGTAAACTCGTAAGACAAAAGAATGATCAGACTGATGCAGAAATTATTGCTGATTATTGCCAAAGACAGGAACCAACTCGTTGGACACCACCTTCTTCTGAAATGAAAAAATTAAAACATCTTTATCGTTGCTCAGTTGCGTTAAAAGATGAATTAGCATTAGTAAATAACCACCTAGAAAAAAAAGAGAGACTGCCTAAAGAAGTTGCAAATGCTTGGGAAGACCTTGCAATGAATATAGCTCAAAAAATAGAAACAATAAAAAACTCCGTACGTGAACTATTAAAGCAACACAAAGAGTTGTTGGAAAATTTTCAACTTCTACTGACTATTCCAGGCATAGGAGAGGAATCAGCAGTAGCTATTTTAGCTGAAATCCCTGACATAAAAGCTTTTAGAGATGCCAGGCAATTGGCAGCATATACAGGAGTTATACCGAAAAATATAACATCAGGTTCATCTGTACATTCTAAACCAAGATTAAGTAAATCAGGTTCACAAACATTACGTAAGGCCCTTTTCTTTCCTGCCATAGTAGCCAAGAATCACAATCCTATCATTGTGAGTTTTTGCCAAAGACTAAAGAAGAAGGGTAAGCATAATATGGCAATTGTGGGAGCTGCAATGCGTAAGCTACTCCATATCATTTTCGGTATCCTGACATCCAAAAGTGCTTTTGATCCAAATCATATCAAGAATTACAGAACTAGGATGTTGACTGTAGTTTAAAATCAAAAAATGCTTCCAATCCATTCAACATATTCACTAACTGTAATCTGTGTACTGTTACACAATCAGAAGTATTTTTTGATTTTATGATACAGCTTGAGTAATTTTTTTGTTGACTAGCAAGACAGTATCTTTCTTCTTTAAAGTCATTTTTGTGCACCTCAAAAAATCTCTCCATGCCAAAGAATTTCGCCTTTTGAAAATCATATCTATAATGTGTTGATAGAAAATCCACCAATGGTTTATTATTGTGCAGGAAAATTTCTTTTTTTACTTCATCAGCCTTATTAATTAAAATATGTGCATATTCTGGATATAGCTTTTTTAAATTCTCTTCATTATCAAATTCATTACGTACGTTTTCATTTTGCTCCCATATGCCAGCCATTTTATTAACGTCATTTTCCCTCAAAAAGTCATATAGTGACTTATTTCTTTCTTTAATCTTTTTAACTTCTTCTTCACAATTTTTAAGATGCTGTAAATAATTGTTATACCTCTCGGTTGAAGTGGTTATAAATTCATTTTTCTTTTGTAAATTTTCCTCACTTACATATAAGCCAGCAACTTCTAGTCTTGCTATGTGATTTAGTATAACCTCACAAATATCTGTAAAGCCTATTTCAGTAGCCCGATGCAAAGGAGTTTTTTTATTCTTATCTTTTGCATTAATATCTGCTCCTAAGTCTATTAGAACTTTTACTATCTCTGTATAACCCTTTACAGCAGCTATATGCAAAGGAGTTCGTTCATTCTTATCTTTTGCATTAATATCTGCTCCAGCTTCTATTAGAACTTTTACTGCCTTTGTAGAGGAATATTCAGCAGCAGTATGCAAAGGAGTTCGTTCATTCTTATCTTTTGCATTAATATCTGCTCCAGCTTCTATCAATCTCACAATTTCCTTCATATTTAGTGTTCTAACAGCATCCAAAAGTTCTGTTGATTTCGTTTCTTCTAGTTGTGGCATAAATTATCTCTAAAAGTTTGCTTGACTTTTCTTTACTATTCCTAAATAAATTATTACTAATTTAGTATATCTTTTTGTTAAGAATTTAAACGATATATCTACTTTCAGCAGCCAAAATCAAGGGCTGTGAGAAGTGTTTTCTTTGGAATCGTATGGTCTACCACTTGTTCTACGCGAATTTATATCAATTTATTACTTTATTTCTCTGTTTTTTTGAAATTCCCCTCATAAAATTAAATAGCTTACTGTAAAATTATAGTCTTAAGTCCTTGTTTGCAGGTTGTACAGAGACGCTGTTAAATGAAGATATAGGTGACCTATGAGTTAAGTTAACTGTGCTTTTATCTTCAAATTGCAATGCTTCACTTATATTTTTTAATTTTCTTTTTTTAGGTAGTGTATGTTCATCAAATGTCTCTAGGTTTCTTTTATGTGATTGTGTTTTTAAGTATGGAGCTGAGTACACAGTAGATTGAGGTTGATAGCAACAAATACTACTTGGGTAATAATTGTTAGTATAATGGTACAAATCATCGTTGAGTTCAAGTTTCACATTAGCTCCTTGTTCTAAAGAAAAAAGGGACCTAGCGCTGTCGTAGCAATGAAACTTAACATCGTAGTTCTGAGAAATATTATTACTAATATCCTCTAGATTCGTATTAACGTTATTCATTACAAGGTAGCGAACAGTGCTTGAGTGACCATATATATCAGCAAAGTGCAAAGGAGTCGTATGATCTTCATTCTGTAAATTTATATCAGCCCCATGCTCTACGAGGTAGCGAACAATTCCTAGGTAACCATACATAGCAGCAAAATGCAAAGGAGTCATACCATCCTCATCCTGTAAATTTATATCAGCCCCATGCTCTACGAGGTAGCGAACAATTCCTAGGTAACCATACATAGCAGCAAAATGCAAAGGAGTCATACCATCCTCATCCTGTAAATCTACTGTAGCCCCGTACGCTAGAAGGTACTCAAAAATCTCCAAGGAATTATGTTCAACAGCATAGTGCAAATAACCTTTACCTTCTCCATCTTGTAAATTTATACAAATCTCTTCTTCCTCTATAAAGTATCTAACGACCTCTAAGCAATTATTTTCAATAGCATAGTATAAAACAGTACTATCAAACTGAAAATGTTCGTTATCAATAAAATACCTAACTATTTCTAGTCGATTATGGAGAGCAGCACAGTCTAAAAGGGTAAGGCTCGGGTCATCACTTACCTTAAAATTAGCCCCTTTTCCTATAAAGTATTTAACTAACGCTAAATGACCATATATAACAGCATATTCTAAAGGAGTAGATCCATCTTTATCACCGATATTAACAATTTTACTTAATTTACTTAGATCTACATTCTCGAATATAAGCTTAATAACTTCTTCATTATCATCTATGGCCAGAAAATGTAAGATATTCATTCCATAATAATCAGATTCAATAAATTCATTAACTAACTTTTTATATTCACTTGCATAATTCCAAATGGATATGATATGGCTTACATTTTTACAGTTATTATTCATCAATGATGTCATTATTTTTCTTAAAAATTCTTCTTCTCTTTTTTCTTTTCTTTGCTCTAACCTTATAATTTTTTGTACTTCTTGATGAATTTTTGCTATCCCTTTCTCTAATCCAATCAATGAGAACTGATTAAGTAGATCAAGTGCATTCAAAACCCTTTGTTGATTTTCTTTTGATTCCCTCTTGAAAAAAATTTCTTTTGTATTAATTTGATTAGGGTCCAGGTAAGCCATGAATACTAAAATAACATATGCTTGCTGTCCAACATTTTTTTCTTCTTTTATTTTATCAATGTTAACCTTCAAAGCTTTAAAAGATTTTTTATTAACAACTTGTGTCTCCAAAAAATCAGTTTTTGATTGCTGAGCTACTCTATATTCCTCCAGATATTCTCTAATACTAAGACCTTTTTGTTTAATGCATGATGTTGCTGCTTTCAAATCTAATGGAAAACAATTAAACTCTTCTATTAACTCTGATATAGATTTACCTTGTGATTCATCTTCCCCTAAGGCTTTTCGAGTAAATTCCTCGGCTTCTTCTTTTTTTAAATTACCCAACTTTATTTCTTCTATATCTTCTATTTCTTCTTTCCAATTCTTGTTAGGAGAAGTAATTAAAACGTAAGGTTTTTCTCTATTAGAAAAAACAGGAAAGCTTGATGGCAAAAAATTTTCAATCTCCTTATAACTACTAGCATCATCGAAAACAAACAAACTTTTTGTGTCTTGAAGATACTCATATACATCCTCGACAATAGATTTAATGTTTCTCTCTCTCCTTTGCTCACTTTTTCTAGAAATCCCTAACCTTTCAGCCAACCCATGAAATGAATTTGAAAGCTTGTTATATGACGAGGCATCTATCCACATAATCCTTGCCCAAGTACCCTTACGCCTTTCACTAAACCCATAGCCTCTAGCAAGTTCGCTTTTCCCTATTCCAGACTTCCCACTAATTAAGACTACTCGTGACATTTTTACTTCTTGACTACTACTGTGTAACCTTAGGTTCAAATTTTTTACCACCTCTTTTCTTTCAATGAAATTTTCTGGTGTCTTGCCAAAACTATAGGAAAATTGACGCCTATCTTCATCTTGTTTTCTAAGATGTTCTTTTACATCTTCTATATCTTTCCTTTTCACAGGATCTTGTCCATTAATCTCCTTTAATATAAAACGAGCTAATTCTTCTTTTTTTTCATCATTTAAAATATACACATATCCTTCTATGGGTGCTTTAATGGATACATACTTTTGTTTTACCTCTTCCCACTTTCTTAACTCCCATTCAAAGGGAAGCCGATAGCCGTATTTTTCAGCACATCTATATTCCTCTAGATTATGTTCCTCAGAATTATATTGATAATAATTAACAGTTTCATCTTCTTCTTTTTTCTTTATTCCTACCCATTCATACAATTCTGAGGTTACTAAACTTTCACCACCTTGCTCATCTTTTATTTCATATCCAGGACGCGTAAAATATCCTTTCTTTTTTGACTTATCTAGAACAACACCTTGTGTTATAAGATCAACAGAAAAGTCTTGTTCCTCAGAAGTTAAAAGGTAATTCATTGTTCTATGTACAGCATCTATTGCTAACTTCTTAACTCTCCTATGATAAAAAGAGGGATTGATATCTACAACCTTTATGAATGGTTCCTCAAACCTGTGAAAAATTTCTAAGCCAGCTTTTACTAAAATCTCTCTCATTTCAGCTTTGTAGCAAGGTATAATTATTGTAAAAATATTTTTCGCTCTTTTCTTATGCTGTTTTCCTATAACACAATAATTGATACTCTCATTAACTTTAACACTAAATAATTTTAGTGGACTTGCTGGAATAGTATTATTCAAAATAGAATTAAAGCTGGCTGAAACTTTACTTATTTTTTGTATATTTGAATCTGGTTCTGCCTCCTCAAAATATTTAGATAATTTTTCCTCGAATTCTTTAACAAAAGTCTTAACAAAAAAAGTTGCTTTTTCCACTACTTCATTATCTGTAAGACTTATAACATTGGCTGTATCATTCGATGCGCTATACCATACACTACCGCTGCTTATAGATGAAGATCTTGTTACTCCAAGACTCTCTTGACTTGGTCCACACTGAAGTTCTCCACTAGATAATCTATCTTCATGATCAAGACCTCCTTTTGCTCCTATTGTTGACTCATCATCTACATAATCAATTCGATCATCTGCTACTTGTTCTCCTTTATTTCCTTTACCTAACATAAAACCCCCTATATTTTAATATTCATACTTGATTATTTTACCGTAAATCTCTTTTCTGAAGATTGGTTTTAATATCTAATTCATTTGATTCTTATACAGCTGTACTAAACTGCTCTACAAATTTACTGTAGAAACCTCACGGTAACCCCAGGTAACTTTAATTGCTGAGTAACAGTGTGCTTTTCTTTTGACTTCTGACTAAATTAGATATACTCTTAAAAAATCGAGAGTTGCTTTCTGAGTGATATACATAATACAATGCATCTAACTCACACCTCATGTTTTCATTACGTTAGACTGCATTGTAGCTAAAAAGATCTAGCAAAGCAAGAATTTTTTTGCATACTTTAGCATCTTATTTTAGTTTTTATTTTAAAACTAAAGCAGCTCAGTTTCATGTACTTTTACTTCTTTATCGACTGTTATTTTTCTTCTTCAATGCACCTGTGAGTAATGATAACGTGGCAGTTAAAGCTTGTAAAGCAATTTTTATATAGCAAGATTCAGCTATTTAATAAAAAGATCGTGGCTAGACCAAAAAATATAAGAGCTGAGAGAATATCAGTTGTTGCTGATGTTAAGATTGAAGACGAAACAGCAGGATCGGATCTTAAACGATGAAGCATTATAGGAATAAAAGTGCCGATAAATGTTGCAATGATCGACATTGCAATCATGGAAACTACGAAAATGATCTCTACTTTTAAACTATGGAACCTTATTGCTAATACTACGAGCGAAATTGTAGATAAAATCACTCCATTTATAAGACCTATTAAAAATTCTTTCATCAGTATTCTTTTTGCATTTTGCTCAGTTAGATATTTTGTTGCGATTGCCCGGATAGTTAGTGTTACTGTTTGGGATCCTGCATTTCCGCTCATCGATGCAATGATTGGCATAATTATTGGCAGTACTATAAAACTTTGTATTACGTTATCGAAAAAGCCAACTACTATAGAACATATTGTTGCAGCTAAGAGGTTAAACAGTAACCAAGGTAGTCTTTTAATTATAGTTTTATGTATAGGGGCATTTATATCAGATTTAGAAGATACACCGCTTATTTTAAGCACATCCTCTTCTGCTTCTTGTTGAACAATTTTGATTACATCTTCAATAAGGATTACACCTATAATTTTACCATTCTTATTTACTACTGGAGCTGATAATAGAGAGTAATCTTTAAATATTCTTGCTACTTCTTCTTGGTCCATTCCAGTTTTAATTATTTTTATATCTTGACTCATTATCTCTTTTATTATTGTTTCTCCTGAGTGAGATATTACCTTATTTAAGTTGAAAATGCCTATGGGTTCTAATTTTGAGTTAATGATGAAAATTTGATAAAATGTTTCTGGTATTTTTTTATAGTTGCGCAAGAATTCCATTAGCTGATTTATCGTCCAATAATATGGAGCTATAACCATATTTTTATGTATCAACCTTCCTGCACTTTCTTCTGGGTATGATAACAATTCCTCTACTAATTTTTGAGTTGCATTGGGTAAGTAGTTAAGTATATTTTCTATAGACTTTCTATCTAAATCTTTCACTATAGCTACTATGTCTTCTATATCAAGAAGCATTAGTAACTTTGCTGTATTTTCTATTCCCAATATTTCTATGATCTCTACTTGTAAATCTGGTACTACATGTACTAAGGCATCACTTAACAAATGTTGATCGAGGATATTAACTAATTTCTCCCTGTGATCATTGATCGAAGTAGATAAAAAATAAGCTAACTGAACGCTATCTATCGTTTTTACAATATTACGAACATTCTCTAATTCTTGATTATCGAGAGACTCTATTAAATCATCAATAGCCTTTTTGTCTAAACCATAATGAGAACTTGTTTTAATATTCATTACTTTACCTTATTTTTTTAATAAATATACACACTTGATTTTATTGAACATTCAAGTATAATAAAATTATTTTGAATTAACTATTATATGGTTAAATTTCTATTTTGTTTGCTGTTATTGTTAGTGATAATAAATATATTAAAGTCTAAAGTATAATGAAAACCCATCCAGAAATCCTTGAATACTTTCAAGGCTTAAATAAAAGTATTTCTCTTATCAGGAGGTGTCTTTGACATAGAAAAATTGAAGTTGCGTCTTGAAGAGCTGGATTCTCAAGCGTCGAATGATAATCTGTGGCAAGATAATCAAAAAGCACAAGAGATTTTAAAAGAACGCTCTAAAATTAAGCATGAAATAGAATCGTTTTCAAAGCTAGAAAGCGATTACAACGATTCTATCAGCTTGATGAAATCTGCTATTGATGAGAATGATGAAGAATTTTTTTCTGAAGTTAAAGGTGAGTTAGTAAAGCTAGAGAAATTAATCAAACTTAAAGAGACAGAATCCTTATTTACTGGTGAAGCAGATAACAATAACTGCTTTTTAGAAATCCACTCAGGAGCCGGTGGAACAGAGAGCAATGATTGGACTGAGATGCTCATGCGCATGTATACAAGATGGGCAGAAATTTATCACAATTTTAAAGTTGAAGTTGTAGAAAAATTAGATGGTGATGCAGTTGGTATAAAATCTACAACAATAAAGATCATCGGAGAAAAAGCTTACGGGTGGGCAAAAAGCGAAAGTGGAGTTCATAGATTGGTTAGAATATCACCATTTGATGCAAATGGTAAACGTCATACCAGTTTTGCAAGTGTAGGAGTAACTCCAGTGATTGAAGATTCAATAGATATTGTTGTGGATGAAAAGGATTTAAAGATCGACACTTACCGTGCTTCTGGAGCAGGTGGTCAGCATGTCAATAAGACTGAAAGCGCGGTACGTATTACGCATATTCCAACAGGCGTTGTAGCTCAATGCCAAAATGGTCGTTCTCAACATAAAAATAAAGATGAAGCACTTAAACTACTTAAAGGACGTTTATATCAAATTGAATTGGAAAAAAAAGAACAGAAAATGGCCGAAGAATATGGCAAGAAATGCGATATAGGTTGGGGCAGTCAGATCAGATCGTATGTTATGCATCCATATCAAATGGTAAAGGATTTAAGGACTGGACATGAAGTTGGCAATATAAATTCCGTTTTTGATGGCAATATAGATTGTTTCATAGTTAGTGTATTGGAGTTAAAATGAGATTTATTAAAAAGCTAAGTTTTATGCTCTGCTAATAAGGGGAAAAGAAAACCAAAATCTATTGAGAAAAATGGAACAATTTTGTGAATATATCTATTATCCAAGTAGCTGATGAAAATGGCAACTCGTTTCTTATGGGCACAAAAATGTAATATGAAGAGAAATCTTCGTACATTAAGTTGTAGCCGCGCAACGTCTGCCATTGATGATTATTTCACCTACTGTAACTGCTGCTAAAATAAAGCAGTAATAAACTTGTGTTAACAAAGAAATAGGTGAGACAGAAGCAATGCTACCTGCTAGCAGCAGCTGGGAACCATAAGGCAAAATGCCTTTTGTAACGCAAGCAAAAATGTCTAACAAGTATGCACTACGGTATGACGGAATATTATGCTTTTGCGCGAGCCTTTTTGCAATATCGCCACTTAATAAAATAGCAATGGTATTATTAGCAACTAAAACAGTAAACATAGATGCTATGCCCGCTATTACAAATTCAGCTTTAGTTTTTGTGATATTGCTTTCATCGATAAGTTTGTGTAATGCCTTTTGACCCTGCTTGTACATTATATGACTCAATCCGCCAATAAATAGAGCAAATATCACTATCTCGTTTACTTTTTTGAAACCGTCATATATGTCATGAGAGAGTTGAATGATAGTATAGTCAAAAAAAGTCATCCCTAATACACTAGCAACAATTATATTTATAGTTATTGTTACTAAAGTAGTAACTTCAAATAACCCCATGATTATTAAAGAAATATAAGGAATAATCTTTATTACTGATAAATAATCTAAATTTGATGTAGGAATAATTTTTGTACTATCTGCCATAATTGCCAGATAGACAAGCGTTATAATGCTGGCAACAAATGCTACTTTAGAATTCACTTTAAGTTTATCCTTTATCGTGGCCCCCTGTGAAGAAACAGATGCAATAGTAGTGTCAGATATCATTGAAAGATTATCACCAAATACGGCACCTCCAACTACAGTTGCAGTTCCTATTTCAAGACCAAAAGCCCCATTTTTTGCTAAGTTAACAGCTATTGGTACCATTAATACAACAACTCCCATAGACGTACCAATTGCAGTTGATATAAAAGCGGAAGCCAAAAATACTCCAGGCAGTAGTAATCTTGCTGGAAGGAATTTGAGAATTAAATCAGCAACAGTATCTGCACTACCAATTGATTGAGTCACCACAGAAAATGCTCCAGAAAATAGAAAAGTTAAACACATAGTAAGGGTGTTTTTATCGCCCATACCCTCGATGACAGTATCGATGTGACGTTGAATTTTACCTGCACTGCATGCAACAGCAAAAAATAGCGCCGGTAGTAGGCAAATTACCGGTGAAACTTGGCGAAGCGGATTATCAATTCCAATAAAGAAAAAATAGACACCACTTCCAAGGTATAAGATTAAAAAAATAACCAAAGGAAAAAAAGCTGTCATTTTACTGCCTTAAAAGCTATGATTATAATCAATTAAGTGATTTCAGGCAAGCTTGGTTTTCTGTAAGTTAATAACAGTCCTTTTAGACTCTCAAGTTACGCTATGGAAAATGCGTTGACTATTCTACCATAATATATAGCATCAAAAAATACTCTATAGTATGAGGTAAAGCCATGGTAATGACATATGAACAGTGGAACATAATATTAGGTGTAATTGATCAAGAGGTAAATTTAAGTGAAGACAATGTAATTGAAAGAATAAAAGAGCTATTAAAGGAAGTAAAGATACTAGGGCAAGCAGAAATATTAAGAATGTTAGAAGAGATATCGCATGGATTAGAAGTACCAAGCAAGATTCCAAGAGTACAAGAGACACAAGAGCCATTAAAAAAGAGACTAAAGGTGGTAAATGTACCGCAGACAAAAGAAGAAGCAAAAAAGATACTAAAGGAGTCAAGGGTATCAAATGCTCAACAGATGGTAAAAAGAATGCTAAAAAGGTTAGGTGTACAAGAGACATCAGAAGAATCAAAAGCAGTGGCGCTAGAGGATGTGCTAAATGCACGAAAGATCTCAGAAAAGGTACCAGTGATGCTAGATGTAGGAAAGATATTAGAGACACTAAAGGCACTAAAGAGAGCAAGTAAAAATGTGTATAGAGAGTGGGAGAAAAATAAGTTTGATGTAAATCATTGGTTTAAAGTAGATTGTTTGCATGAACGCTTTTCATACACGTTATTGTATTTAGCTATTGATTTTAAGCTGAACAATTTAATAAATGCTATGCTTAAAGTAAAAGGAATCGATATTAATGCACCAAGTCCGTTTTCCGAATGGACTGCTTTACATTGGGCTGTTGAAGATAGGAACACAGAAGTAGCACGCAAGCTAATAGAAAAAGGGGCAAATGTTAATCAGTTGGATTCATCTCAACGAACTACTTTATATCAGCCAGCTGTAAATGGCGATATAGAAATAACAAAAATCTTAGTAAAAAATAATGCAGATGTTAATGCAGAGGATCTAGCGAGATTGACTGCTTTATATAAGGCTGCCGATAATGGCCATGAAGAAGTAGCAAAGTACTTAATGGAGAATGGAGCAGATGTTAAGAAGAATGGAGCGCTTAAACTTACTCCTTTACATATTGCTGTTGCAAATGTTGATGAAGCAATGGTGAATTGTATAATAAAAAATGATAAGAATATTGTTGAAAATATTGAGATAGTAGATGTATTTGGATGGAGTCCTTTATATTGGGCTGCTGCAAAGAATAATACATTAATATTAGAGATCCTATTACAGGCCACATCACGATATAGAGCAAGTGTTGATATAGAGGATAAGTTAATTGGGCGATCTCCCTTACATATTGCTGCTACGAATGATAATGTGGAAGCAGTAGAGCTCTTAATAAACTATGAAGCAAATGTTAACCATAAGGATGCATGGGGATGGACTCCTTTTAATTGTGCTGCCGCAAAAGGCAATAGAAAAGTAATGAATTATCTAATAGCCCATGGAGCAAGTATTGAGACAAATGATCCACAGAAAATATTACTTTCTATTTGTCCATATAATTATCTAGAAGCAGTAACTACTATAACACAACTTGGAATATGGAAGGATGTGATGAAATTGATGGTAGCTGAGTTTTTACGTTGTGCTGCCGGACATGGTGATACACTAATGGTACATGCTCTATTAGAATCTGGAATAAATGCTAATGCACGTGACGATTTAGAATCAACTGCTTTACATAAAGCTGCCAAAGGTGGCCATGCGGAAGTAGTAAGGACCTTAATTTTATATGGAGCAAATGTTAATGCACAGGATAGCTCAGGGCAATCTCCTTTAGCTTATGCTTTCGAACATAGACACTGGATAGTAGTAATGACTTTACTATGTTATGGCGCAAGTACTTTATTGCCTGATCACTGTGGTGAAACTGTAAGAGATTTAGCTGAACATCAAGGCATAAGTAATCTTCTAGTGGAAGCAGAACAAAGAGCACTAGATATACTTACGCGGCTTAACTTAGAATCAAGTATACTCAGAAACAAAAAATTAATGACAGTGCAACACATAGAATCACATATGTTGAGAGAAATAGAATCACATAATCTATCTATCAGCTTTGAACGTATGATAAGAGATCAAGCTAATCAAATTGAACAATTACAGTATAACGCTAAACTTAATGAAAAAGGAGTAGCATTTATAACTGACCACATTAAATGTGTGCAGTTAGAGACTAACACTAAAGCGTGTTCAGCTGAAATGGATGGAGTAAAAGAACAAATATTACATAGTCCTTGCAGGTGGTCATATCGCACTAAAAATGTTAATGTAAGAAGAGTAACATCTTTAGCTAACGGCATTGAGTGTATGAAGTTAGGGCCTAACACTGAAGCGTGTCAAGGCCCTAGTACTAAAGAGCCTAATACTCACCTCTCTATGATCGAGAAACTATCATTGTTACCACTTTACTCAGCTGTAGGAAAATATGAAGCCGTTATAAATAGTTAAATAATCCTCTAAATTCCAGCACGTAGCACTCGATGCAAGTAGCTGAAACTGAGAAGTACATTAGGTATGTTAGATTTTAGTTTACACAATAAAATTTTTATAAGTAAGATGTCAGAAGGTATCAAAACCATATTAGTAGAAGACAATAATGTTAGGCTCGATAGGTACATTAGAAGAATTTTTCCCAATTTGAAACAATCTGCAATTGAGAAGTCTTTAAGGAAAGGATTAATCAAGGTTGATAATTGCACGGCAAAATCCAGCGATAGGGTAAGCTCTGGGCAAACTATAATGATAAGATACTTAGACTATATTGAGAACACTAATTCTGACTGCAAATATAATGAAAAGTTAGTGAATCTACTAAGAGAGAACATATTATATGAAGACGAATATATACTAGCTATAAACAAACCCGCAGGGGTCATTGTTCAAGGCGGCATAAAGGTAAAAATTAGCATTAGTGATTTACTTGACCAAATAAGAGAGAGAGAAATATTTAAAATTGTTCACAGGCTGGATAGGGATACAAGCGGAGTAATAATATTCGCACGCAATGCCAGCGTTGCCAAATACCTTATGGAAGAATTTAAAGGACGGAGGATAAAAAAAACTTACCTAGCATTAACTTTTGGTATACCGAGCAAAGATAATGGAACAATAGACTATCCGTTGGTGAAAAAATATATTTCAGGGCAAGAAAAAGTAGTCGTTGATGAAGATTCACCTCAAAATGCCACTACGCATTTTTTAATTATAGCAAGGTTAAAACATAATGTTGCTTATTTAAAATTACAACCAATTACTGGCAGAACTCATCAATTACGTGCACATTTAGCTCATATAAATTGTCCTATTCTTGGTGACGGTAAATATGGCGGTAAAAAAGCTTTTATTGATGGAGTAGCAAATCAGATTCACCTACATTCATATTCTTTGTCTTTAAAATTGCCAAATAATAAAGAAGTCACTATTACTGCTCCTGTCCCTAAACATATCGAAAAATCTATTGAAGCGCTATCTTTTGACTAAAGCGATTTCACCAATCAATTTTTTTGTCTTTGGCTTTAATTTGAAGTACAGATATTAGGCTAATCAATGCACAAACAGTAAGGTAAATCCCTGCGGCAAGTTTTGTTTCGGTTTTTTCTATAAGCCACATGCATATCGATGGAGAAAGGCCGCCAAAAATACCTGCAGATATGTTATGTGCGAGGCTAAAGCCGGTGCACCTAACTTTTGTTGGAAATAACTCGCAGGCAAGAGAATTATATATTCCAAAAGATGCACCTATCGGCACACTTATCAACAGAAAAGAGAGCGTGACAATATAGTGGTTATCATTTGATAATAGCGAAAGTACCGGCAAACCGGCGCAAGCTAGAGCTACTAATGTAGGAATCATTACATTTTTTCTTCCAACTTTATCAGACAGTATTGCAAATAGCACTGCGGACGTTCCAAATGTAATTTCAACTATAATCCTTACTACATTTTTAATATCAATACCTGACAGAGTAAGCGCTTTTACAGATATGTTATAAAACATTATTACCGAATAAACGATTGCATTTTGAGCGATACCAAGCCCAATTGCTAATATAAATGCTTTTTTGTAGGTTTTGATTAATTCTAAAAATGGAGAATCAGATAAGCTTCTATTTTGATCATGAATTTTATATGCTAAGCTCTCTTCCATTATATATCTTGTTAAAAAGCCTATTATGCCCATAATGAAGCAGAAATAGAAGGGCAACCTCCAGCCCCAAATTTCATAATTTTCACCTGTAAACTTTTTGCAAATAGCTATCATTACAAAGCATGTGATAGAACCGAGAGCACCACTAAACGCTTTCATGCTCCCTAAGAATCCTAGATTTTTTTTATCGCTTGAATGCTCTATTAAAAAAGCAGAGTTAACACTTGTTTCTCCACCTGCTGCCATTCCTTGTACTATCCTACAAAACAGAAGCAGTATAGGAGAAAATATTCCTATTTCTCTAAAGCTAGGTATAACCGCAATTGCAGTAGACGATATCGAAGCTAATATTACGGAAGTCAGTAAAATTTTCCTCCTGCCATACTTATCTCCAATGTAACCAAAAATAAACGCACCAAGTGGTCTAAATCCAAAGCCAATTGCAAAACTGCCAAGGAATTTGATTTTTTTTATGTAGTCGCTTTCTGATGAAAAAAAAACGTCACTTATTATATGCGTCAAAACTCCAAACAGAGTTATTTCATACCATATAATCATATTGCAGATTATACTTGATAGTATTGCTTTTTGAATATCGCTCATAATTTTTAACTCACTATAATTTAACTTACTAATAACAAGTATTTTTGTCTATAGATTGTAGTTTAGAACTTTGTAACTGTTTTAGTATAAAATTGTTTACAATATGCTCACAAGATATTCATTAAATTTTCACTATTATATTCTATATTCAACATTTATTGTAATTATGAGGTTAGTATGAGTGAAAAAGGTATAGACGTATCTCATTGGAATGGAGAGATTGATTGGTTGAAAGTTGCAAAGGATGAGGTAAGGTTTGCATTTGCCAAAGCAACTGAGGGAGAAACTTTTCAAGACACTAAATTTGGACAAAATTTTCAAAGTATGAAAGATAATAATGTGCAAGCTGGGGCATATCACGTATTTAGGATGACCTCAACACCTGAAGGTCAGTTGAATAACATAGTTAACGAACTTAAAAAAGCTAATTTTGAGCCAGGTACAAATAAGTTAGCTGTTAGTGCTACAACTGGTATTTGCGAAGGAAGAACAACAAAATGTGATGATCCTACAAAACACACTAACACACAGAGAGCCGAAAAACTTCATTCTTTATTGACTCAATTGAATGAAAAAGGATACAGTCCAATTGTATATGCTTCACCAAAAACGTGGAATGATTACTATACACAAGAAGAACATAATTTTTCTCACTACCCATTATGGGTTGCTGATTGGAGAGGAAGATCGGAGCCTGAATTACCTAAAGATTGGAAGGATGCGGGTAAAAACTATACTTATTGGAATTACACCTCTCAAGGAGAAGTAAACGGAATAGAGGGCCAAGTCCCGCTAGACCAAACTTTTTGATATCCTAAAACTATAAAGTAGTGCTAGGGCCTAGCACTACTTTAACAGAATTCAATATTCTTGTTTTTTCCCCACCTAAACTCAAGTTATATACAACTTTATTCAACAACCTTTAAAGACAACTCACGTAAATGCTTATCATCTACTTTAGAAGGAGCGCCCATTAGAACATCTTCTCCTTGCTGATTCATAGGAAAACAGATTACTTCACGAATATTCGGCTCATCTGCAAGTAGCATAACCATTCTATCAACCCCTGGCGCTATTCCACCATGAGGTGGCGCTCCAAACCTGAATGCACGCACAAGCGCGCCAAATTTTGTATCAACTTCCTCTTTACTGTAGCCTGCAATGGCAAAAGCTCTGTACATAATATTCAGTTTGTTATTACGAATTGCTCCACTTGACAGCTCTATTCCATTGCAAACAAGATCATATTGGTAAGCAAGGATATCCAGCGGATCTTTTTCTTCTAAATCTTTCAAGCCACCATGTGGCATAGAGAATGGGTTGTGAAAGAAATCTATTTTTTTGCTCTTATCGTCATATACAAAATATGGAAAATCAATAATCCAACAGAATTTGAAGATATCGTCATCTATTAATCCCAATTCTGAACCTAAAAGAGTGCGCACTTTCCCTGCAATTGTTGCTGCTTCATTTTCCTTATCAGAAGCAAAAAATACACTATCTCCGGGCTTTACATTCGTTATTTCTTTTATGGAATTTAGCCTATTGTCATCGAGGAATTTAGCAATTGGCCCTTTTGCGATGCCATCTTTATCAAACGTTATATATCCAAGACCTTTAGCACCGAATTCTTTTTGCGCATGTTCTATTTTTTTATCAAAAAAACTGCGTGGTTCCTCTGCTGTTTTAGGAGCAGGGATGGCTCTGACTACCATACCTCGCTCGATATTGCTTTTGAAAATATTGAACTCTGAATCACGGAAAATCTCTGTAACATCGCTGATTAATAATGGATTACGCAGATCTGGCTTATCAGATCCATATTTGAGCATTGCTTCTTTGTATGTAATACGTGGAAAATCTTTATCAACTGATTTGCGAGAAAATTTGGCAAACACTTTATATAAGGTAGATTCAATAACCTGAAATATATCTTCTTGAGTTACAAAAGACATTTCAAGATCTAGCTGATAAAACTCCCCAGGAGAACGGTCAGCCCTTGCGTCCTCATCACGAAAACAAGGTGCAATTTGAAAATATTTATCAAACCCTGAAACCATAAGCAACTGCTTAAAAATCTGTGGAGCTTGTGGTAATGCATAGAATTTACCAGGATTTAGTCTGCTTGGCACTAAATAATCACGTGCTCCTTCAGGAGAAGAGGCAGTAAGTATGGGAGTTTGAATATCTAAGAATCCTTGCTCTATCATGAGCCTCCTGAGCTCTGAAATGATCTGTGAACGTAGAATAATGTTATTACGAACCTTTTTACGTCTTAAATCAAGAAAACGATATTTAAATCTCATGTTTTCTGGGTATTCTTGCTCACCGGCGATACTTGCTAATATACTCCTTTCTTCTTTTGCTATTTCTTCATCACAGTGGAACTCAACTTCAGATTCAACTTGTAAATTACTAACTATAACTTCAATTTCTCCTGTGGAAATAGAGCTATTTACCGTATCTTCAGTTCTAGCTTTGACTATTCCTGTGACAGTAATCACACTTTCTGATTTTAAATTCGAAATTTCATCAAAAAAATCTTTATCGTTATTGAATACCAACTGAGTAATCCCATGAAAATCTCTTAAATCAACAAAGATTAGGTTACCATGGTCACGTTTACGGTACAGCCACCCAGAGAGAGTAACTTCCTTTTCTACATCATTCTTCCTTAATTCATTACACTCGTGAGTTTTATAACAGTTCATTTAATTGAAATTTCTAGAATACAAAAAGATTATAAAATAAATTAACCTTTGGGCAAGATAATATCTAAAGATCCTTTACAAGCAATTCTGATTTAGATATACTTTTTTATTATGTGTGTTGAGGTGTATTTATGAACCCTGAAGAATTAAAAGAAATTTTAGCTAAAAAAGAGAGGGTGAATGCTGTAATAAAAGATCTTGTTGATACTGTCACCAAAAATGATTTAGAAAAAGTAAAGTCAATTTTTGAGGAAAATAGTTCCATTATTCGAGATGTTGTCACTGAGGTTAATTCCCAAAGCGGTACAAATTTATTAAAGTGTTCTACTAATAACAAAATGGCCGAATATCTAATAGAAAAGGGTATAAGCTTTAGCGCTGCAGTCACAAAGGCAGTTAAAAGAAGAGATTTAGAGTCAGTAAAATCAATCTGTCAGATTAACAGCTTAATAGCTAAAGATGAGTTATCGCAAAATCCTGAGCCACTAGAATCTGCAACTTATGATCACAAATTTAATGATAAAATTGCAAGGTATTTGATTGAACAAGGTGCAAATCCTAATGCAACTGATCATCTTGGTCGTTACTTACTTCATCTGCAAACTGCACAAGGCAATTTCGAAGGAGCTAAGGCTTTAATAGAAAACGGTGCGGATGTTAACTTAATAAATCAAGAGGTAAAAAGCTATCAGAACTTAATTATTGGTGGTAGTGCGTTAAAGGGTCAAACTGCGTTGAATTTTGCAATTATAATATATTACAGACATAAAGACATAGACGATCAAAAATCTGATAAAACCTTAAAATTTATAAGTTATTTAATAGAACACAAAGCAAACTTAAATATCAAAGATTGTAATGAGATGGTCCCTTTAGATATTGCTATATTTCATAATTCTCCAAAGATAGTAGAATTATTGATAAAAGCTGGTGCTGATCTTAATGTTGGAAGGAAAAAAGCAGAAGGTGTTTTAAAGTATGCAATTACTGAAGGGCATATAGATATAGGGAAAGCTACAATTCGATATATTTTGGAACATGACTCACACTGGTTAACAACTTCAAATAAACCAGATCTTCTCAATGACCAACAAGAGTTATCAAACTATTGGGATGAATATAAAGCTCAAGTTAAAGAGCTTCATGATATAGTGGGAGATAGAATTGACTTGACTGGTGACGGCTCTACCCGTCCTATAATGAGAACAGTGAGTGGCTTTTTAGATCATGAAAGTAGAAAAAATCTAGTAAAATCATCATTTATATCTAGTGCTGAGGCACCAGAAAATTTTTGTCCGAGAAAGCTGGCTGTTATAAGTGTAGCTGCAATAACTTGCGCTTTAGCATTATATTTTCTTGCTCCATTAATCATTGGGTCTTCTGCTGGAATTGGTACTCAACTAGCATTAGGAGCTGTAGGTGCAGTTGTAGGTGGTGGAATTGGAATCTTGACTAATGTGGCAATCGATCAATGCTACGTTAATTCAGTTACTCAGAAAGCTGACTAAAATTAAAGCGCCATAGATTGCTAAAATCCATAATTGTGGAGTAATATAATGTTACTTTCCTCAAGCCTTTAGCTCCTCAAATACTTCTCTTGCTCTGTTTAAAACAGAATCAGGAAAACCAGCAAGTTTTGCTACATGTATTCCATATGACTCATCTGCAATGCCTTCAATTACTTCATGTAAAAAGATGACTTCTCCTTTCCATTCTTTTATTTTCATACAAAAACATTTCACATTTTCTAAGTATTCACCTACTTTAGTCAATTCATGATAATGAGTTGCAAAAATGGCGCGGCACTTATTTACATTGTGAATATGTTCAATCACTGCCTGTGCAATAGATAATCCATCATACACCCCTGTGCCCCTACCAATTTCATCAAGTATCACCAAGGAACGGTCCGTTGCCTGATTTACTATCGTTGCTGTTTCGATCATCTCTACCATGAAGGTAGAATAACCAGCTGTTATATTATCCGTTGCGCCAACCCTGCTGAATATCTTGTCAATCACTCCTACATGCGCACTCTCTGCTGGCACAAATGACCCCATGTGAGCTAAAACTGCAATGAGAGCGTTTTGCCTCAAGAAAGTGCTTTTTCCAGCCATATTAGGACCAGTAATTAGATGTATACCAGCTAAATTGATGCTATTTGCAATGAATTTATCGTTAACTTCAACCACTGGGTGTCTTCCGCTACAGATATTGAACTCTTTGCTGTCATCAATAATGGGTTTTACGTAATTATTTTGCACTGCAAGCTCTGCAAATGCGGTTCTAATATCAAGTTTTGCCAAAGCATTTGCAGCAAGAGCAATTTTTTCAGATTCTTTAGCGACTTCACTACACAGTTCACTAAAAATTTTCATTTCTAAGCCGATTGCAGCATCACGTGCCGTAAGAATTTTATTTTCTAGTTCTTTCAATTCATTAGTAGTGTAGCGCATGCTATTTGCTAAGCTTTGTCTATGAATAAATATATCCGAAGTTATTTTGTGATTTGCCGACACTTCAACGTAATAACCAAGTATATTGTTGTGTAATATTTTGAGTGCAGCAATGCCAGTTAGGTCGCGATAAGATTCACGGAGCTTAGTTACCAACTTGTTACTGTTGTTCAATATATAAGATAACTCAGATAATTCTGAGTTGTATTTTGGATTGATAAATCCTCCTTCTTTTACGGAACTGAGGTTGTTATCAAGTATAGCGCTGTTTAGAAGCTCGAATAGATCTTTATGATTACCAAGACTTTTATGTATTGTGCTTAGTTCACTCTCGTCACTACTTATCACCTGAACTGGTTCCTTTTCTCTGGTCAAGCACTGGAATGACATCTGAGAGTTAATTTCTGATTTTTCACTTAAACAATAATTATGCAAGGTAGACAGAAACTCAGACAATTCTAAAGTCTTTCCTAGGCCTATTTTCAATAGGTTCATATCCTTTGGTGAACCACGCCCTAGTATTAAGCGCGATAAAGACCTTTCAATATCCGGAATGTTAGATAATATCTCTCGTATTTTTCTGCGTGAATCATGATTATTTACAAAAAATTGAGCGGTGCTGAGCCTCAAATTAATTGCCTTAGAGCAAGCAAGGGGTGAAGCGAGCATTTGTTTGAGCAGGCGTCCACCAGAAGCTGTAACTGTATGATCAATAACTGAAATTAGTGAACCTTTCTTTTCACCAAATTGAGTTGAAAACAACTCAAGATTTCTCCTTGCTGAAGCATCAATAAGCATGAAATTTTGTTGCTTATAGGTTTTTGGGAATTCAAGCCTTGGAATGGAGCCCCTTTGCGTTACTCTGACATATTCAAGCAGTGCACCACACGCCATGATTTCTACTTTGCTGAAATTTCCTATACTCCCAAGTTCCCTGATTTTATAAAACTCGCATAATGTTCTGTGAGATTTACTATACTCAAAAAAGCTCTGTGCGTGTTGCGTAATTGATATTTTATAATTTTTTAAAATCGATCTAATTTTTTCATCCTCAGTGAATTTTTCAGAAATTAATAATTCTCTTGGTGATATACGCAATAAATCACTATCTAGAGCTTTCAAACTCGTTAAAGTGTGAAAAAATTTTCCCGTCGATAATTCAAGCCAACTAATAGCATATTCGTCATTTTGTTCAACTATGGATGCGAGATAATTATTGCTTTTATCCTCCAGTAGTGAATCTTCTATAATTGTACCTGGAGTTACAACTCGCACTACATCACGCTTTACTATGGATTTATAGCCCCTCTTTTTTGCTTCATCAGCAGTTTCTAATTGGTCACAGATTGCTACTTTGAATCCTAAATCTATTAGCTTGTGTAGGTAAGATTCGCTACTGTGTGCTGGCACTCCACACATTGGTATTTCTTGCCCATTTGAATTGCCCCTCTTGGTTAGCACTATATTCAGCAATTTCGCAGCTTTAATAGCATCATCGAAAAACAATTCATAAAAATCGCCCAGTCTATAAAACAATAGATGATCCGTGTATTGAGCTTTCAAATTTAAATATTGCTCCATTACAGGGGTATTTTTTTCTCTTATTAAGTTCATAACATTTTTAAATATGTTAGCAGCAAACCACTTACTCTGGTGTTGGTTATTTTATTATGGATCAATAATTTTTTTTAGCTATAGTACAAAAACAAATAGTTTGAGGTAGAATTATGGAATATGAACGGTTGTTAAAAATATTAAGGACAATAAGTGACTTAAATGAGAACAATATAATCGAAAGGGTAAAAGAGGAATTGGAAAAAGAAGATCCAGACACGTATAAAAAGTGGCAAGATAATGGATTTAACATAAATTATACATTCGATGATCAAAGTACATTGTTACATATAGCTGCTAGAAATGATCTTGTAAAGATAGCAGAGCTTTTAATAAAAAAAGGGGGTAATGTTAATACAGCAGATCAAGATGGATGGAATACTTTACACTTTGCTGCTGCAAGTAGCAGTATAGGAGTGGTAGAGATTCTCATAGCAAACGGGGTTAATGTTAATGTAGCAGATCAAAATGGGTTTACTCCTTTGCATTGTGCTGCTCACAATGAAAATAAAGAGATAGTAGAACTCATATTAGACAAGGGGGCTAATGTTGATGCAGTAAATCAAAATGGGTGTACTCCTTTGCATTGTGCTACTATCAATGGACATGAAGAAATAGTAGAACTCCTATTAGAGAAAAGGGCTAATGTTGACGTAGCGGATGAATACGGGCGTACTCCGTTATGCTGGGCTATTAGAAATGGCTATTCAGAAATAGCAAGAATTCTACTTGAAAACAAAGCAGATCCTTTATTGGGACATAAAAGTTTTAACACATTAAAGCTTTTGATTGAATTAATAAAAAATGATTTTAAGCACTCTAAGAAAGCAGAAGAAACACAGCAACAAGAAGATGATGAATATGAATTGATTAAATACTCGTTGCTACTTCGCAATGACTGCTCCTTAACGGATGTTGTCGAAAGAAGTGCATTTGGCAAGCTGATATCTACGTGGCTTGTTGACATGTCCAACTTAACAGAGAGTCAGAAGGAATTGAATAAAAAATTCTTAAGTACTTTTAAAGACTTTCCACATGTTACTTATAAGGATTATAAGAACGATGTTGAAAAAATTAAAAAATTTTTACTAGATCATAAAAGTAATCAAGATCTAAAAACCATTCTCAACCTTAAAAGAGGAGAATCTAAACTGACAATACTGCATATTCTATCAAGTATGGAATGTAGCAATTCAGAAGAATGCATAGATTTACTGTTGAATTCAGGTGCTGATCCTAATGAAAAGGACGACACAGGAAGGACGCCTTTGCATTATGCTACTCGTTCTGGTCATTGTGATACAATTATCAAATTGCTTCTAAGGAAAGGAGCTAATCTTGATATAAAGGATAAAAAAGGTAAAACCCCAATAGAATTTGCAGTTAATAACCCCCACCTTAATATTAAAGAGTGCTTTTTAACTGATGATGTTATTTATGGAACTTTTCGTAAAAAAACACAAGCTGACTATAATGGAAAAAAGTATTTGCGCAAAAGTGTAAATCTATGGGGGAATGATTTTCTACTAGATGAGCAAGATCCAGATAAATATTTTTGTAAATTAGATGAAGTTCAAGACATAAATCAGCTAGAACAGGTTGTAAATGAAGCTATAAAATCTAGGGTAAGGTTCAATCTTACTTGTGAGGGAAATATATATGAAAATACTTATGAGAATAAGTATAATTTTACAGATTATGTAATAAGAAGAATTAGTGAATTAAAGATTTTTCAAGTTGAAAGGGACATAGAAGTTGCTAGTCGCATAGTATGTAATTTGGTAAAAAGAGGTGCAGTACTTGAAACTCTAAGTAGTATAATTGTAATTGATAAACTAGAGAAGTTTAAAGACCACAAAGCTAATCTGAAAGAAGCACGTAAAAGCTATATACATTATTCTCTAAGGTTTTTGGAAGCTGCAAAAAACGCAACTACTGGTAAGGTAAAAGAGGCAAAAATGGACAACTTCACTTTCTGCTTGAAATACTCAAAGAATAGTATAGTCGAGGTTGCAAAAATCATAAATGGAACAGATGAAAGCACAGAATTTCGAAGAGACGTGATAGCAATCGGTGAAAGCGAGATAGAAATTTTAACGGAAGGTGGGGTAAGAAATTATACTGACCTTATAGGTAATATAGTACTGACTTTTCATACTGATTTGGGAAAAGTAGATGCTAGATTGTATTCTGATGTGCAAGATGAAGGAAAAATTATAGTAGAAGTGAGTAACAAGGAGGAAATATTGGAAAAGTTTAAAAATTATAAAGAAGAGTTAGGTGAGAACTGCTTGGTGGTTCTTCTGTCTACGACGCTATTAAGCAGGGATATTTTAAAAGGCCTGAGGAAGTAGATTCCATATATCATGTAAGTTCTTCATTAGAAAATATATCTTTATTTCCTATTGTACAACAGAACACAGAGAAAATTCGCTAGCGAGGTTAGTGTTGCTTAGCTTAAGTTTAAATTGCCAAAAAATGCAAACTTTATGATACTGAAGGAACTACTTTTTTGGTAGAAGGCAAAGCAGCAAGGAGCGAGCCAAAAGCGATAAGAAAGGATCCTAGCCAGATTATAGACATTCCAGGTTTATAGTGCACTTTAGCTGCGATTTTGCTCTTACTCTTATCAATCTCTCCAATTACAACATAAATATCAGAAAATAAATTGTGGTAGATACTGCTTTCAACATTTTTCTGACCTTCCGCAAGGTAAAATCTATATTCAGGAGTTACTTCACCTAATATCTTATTATTCAGCAAATTCCTGATATCCATTGTACCCCTCACTGCATGGAAATTTTTTTCTTTTATTAGCTCAATATTTCGTAAAGTAACTTTAAATTTATTGACTGTTATGCTGTCTCCTATTCCCAAGTAGTTTTCTTTTTTCTCCTGCCAACCAACGGAATAAGATATACCAAGCACTAGAATTGCCACTCCAGCATGAGCAAGCATCATTCCATAGTAGGACTTAGAAACTCTTCTTGCTAATAAAATTGATTCACCAAATGCTACCTTAAATAAACAAATTCTTTTACTATATGCTTCTAAAACAAAGATTAATAATGCTATGGAGATGGTAATTGATAGCACAATCATTAGCTCCATGTGAAAGATAAACGGCAAAATAGCTGCAGCACTACAAAATGAAAATCTATATTCACGGAATATTGGCAATAGACTATTTCCCTGCCAACTGCAGTATTGCCCTATCATGGTGAGTACTAGAATAGCTAGTGCAATAGAGTTAAATAAAGAATTGTAATATGGTGCTCCAACTGAAATTAATTCACCGGTTAAATACTCAAGCACTGTAGGGTATAAAGTGCCAACGAACACGATGAAAAAGGCAGTGATGAATAATAAATTGTTCATCAGCATCATCGTAAGGCGTGAAAAGAATCTTCTACCTTCTGTCACTTGAGTAGCAGATTTCTTTTCAGATTCCAATATCGAATACTGGAAAGATGTGTGATTCTTTCTCGTAAACACTACAAATATTACTAAGCTACTGACTGTAATTACACCAAGTAGAGCTAATATATACAGTCCATATCTTGGGTCATCTGCAAACGTGTGCACTGAGGTAAGTATTCCTGAGCGGACTAGAAATGTTCCAGTCACACTCAATATAAAAGTTGTAAGCGTAAGTAAAATAGCGAAATTCCTTAAAGTATTGAAATTTCGTACAACGAGCAACAAATGTGTCAGCGCCACTGCAATTAGCCAAGGCATCAAAGAAACGTTTTCCACTGGATCCCAGAACCAAAATCCACCCCAACCGAGTTCACGATATGCCCACCAGCTACCCAAGCTGATGCCCAAAGTGAGCAGCGACCAAGAAATAAGTACCCAAGGCCTGACAATTTTAGCCCAAACATTTCCTTCAGTATTTAAAATTAATCCAGCTATAGAGAGCGAAAAAGGAATGCTAAATCCAAGGTACCCCAAATATAATACCGGTGGATGAATAGCAAGGCCTATATCCTGCAATATCGGATTAAAACCCAGTCCATCTGTTTCAATGCCTGGCATTTTAGTGAAGGGGCTGGATTCAAGTAAAGTGAACAGTAAAAAACAAAAGCAAATCAAGCCTTGGGTGATAAGAGATATTTTTTTTAATTTACTACCATTAGTTCGTTCTGGTGTCATTCCAGTGCTTGACACTGGAATCCAGTTTTTATTACACTGCCATTTGATGTACTCATTTGCAATTAAATTGTCTGGATCCAAGTAGTCAAGCACTGGGATGACAGAAGGTATATAAATATCCATTAGTAATAAATACATGACAAGCACTAAGGTCCAAAGCAACATAGACCCTTCTTTATTTCCCCAAACACCACAAATCTTATAGATTAAAGGTTTTGTTGTGTGTGAGTGGTAATATACGTTTTCAAGTGAGAAATCATTTTTAATGTGGCAGTAGATCAAAATAGCCATTGATGCTGACACACAAAAAAATATGGCAGAGGAGACGAATCGGTAAGAACTAAACGGTAGAAACAAATACGTTAAAGATAACAAACAGGCTACCAATAACAATATATTCCCAAATTCAGGCATAAGATTCATATAATGATATTACTAATAATAAATTGGGAGTTAAAGTTTTAATATAGGAACAAAGTTAATCTTCAATTATATTAATAGTAAGTAAAAATTAAGCATTAAGCTTTTATACTTTATATTATATAACATTAATATTGTGAGGTAATATTATGGGCACAACTAAGATTAGTGAATTTCTATTCAATATAAAAGGTAAAGTGGCAAAACAACATGCTGAACCAATAATTGAAAAAAATCTCTATACTATTTTAGGATTCAAAGATGTAGAAGATTTAGAACATAAGACAAGTAAGTCCGTTAACAAAAAAATTTGGCAGCTATTTATTGATTGCTTTACAAAGGAAATAGATTATGTAGCAACTAAGCAAGTTGTAAAAAACGTTGTTTGTAATATTGCCAAAAGTGCCCAAGGCAATGCTTTTACTGAAGCTGAAAGCTTAATCTTAAACGAAAAACAAGATAATAAAAAGAGAGAAAGAGCGATTAAAAAAGCTACTAGTATTTTAAAAAAAATCAATCCAGAAAAAGCCTTCAATGAACTTTCAGTAATAAAAAAACAAGCCGAAGATTTTTTACAAACCGATTTTTATAAGGCGCAGAGCAAACCACTGCCAGGATTTGCTACATCTGGTGCACAGCTTTTTGCGGAAACTTTGAAATATATAGAAACACTAGAAAAATTATCAGAAGTTAAAAAGGAAGATTTAACTAAGAGTTTCCTATTAAATTATATTAGTTCACTGAACAAAAAGTATCCTAAATCACAAGGTAAAAGGGAAGATGCTATACGAATACTATCAAGCGATGAGTTGAAGAATTTTTATAATAAAGGTGTAGAGGAAGGAATACTACAACCGCTGGTATCATATAAAGAATGCAGAAATCTGTATGATAAAATGAGCCAAACAAAGGATGAATGTATAATCAAAAAAGAAGAACATGAGAAAGCAAGTAAGTCAATAACCAGTATAATTAGTGACATAAAAAAATGTAGAGAAGCAGTCCTTAGTTGCAAAAATTTTCAGAGCTCCTACATAAAGGAAAAAGCAGAACACCCATTTAGAGGCACCTCATGTCAAAAAATGATTGATATATATCAAGAGAGAATTGCTGGATATCAGGAAAAAATTCGTCAAAACCTAAACCAAATAAGAGCAATATTAAAAGATACGCCGCAAGATGTGGAAAAATTTAAGGAAATAATCAATTGTGTGCATGAAGCAGAGCAGTATGATGAAATTTTTGATTCGGCTTTAATTTGTTTATCGAACATACAGAATAAGCTAGATATTCAACCAGAAAATCCCCTAACAGAACTCAGAGCTTCACAAATCAACGTTGAAATTGAGCTAACTAGGCTCTGTGAACAAAATATTAGAGTAAGCATGTGAGTGCTTCAACAAAATTCAAAAAACCAATAAAGACCTCATAAGTCTTATCAAAATAGGAGATTTCTAATAGTGGCAAATACCATGTATTTCTTTCAATTTGCCACTACCTAAATCACACATTGTCTTCCAGAAGGAAAATTTTTGTTCCACTGGCAACCACCTCATGTATAGCTTTACTTTCATAATAAGAAAAATGGCAAAAGCAATTTTAGATCTACTCTAATAAAAGCCTATTTTCCTTGAAACTAAAATAGCTACTAAATGTGATAATAATATGATCTATTAATTCTATTCCTATGCTTTTGCAAGCTTCTGCAAGCTGTCTAGTGAGAAACATATCGCTACTTGAAGGCTGTATATCTCCACTTGGGTGATTGTGGGATATTACAATCGATGTTGAGCCAATCAAAAGAGCGCGTCTTATGATCTCTCTAACGTAAATAGGAGTTTGATCTACTGTACCAAAGTTCTGCAGATCTTCCGCTATTAGACGATATCTTTTATTCATATAGATGACGCGAAAATTTTCTTTATTAAGGCTTCCTATACTTACTTTTAAATAATCAAGCAAATTTTCCCAGTTATTGATTATAGGTAGGTCCTTTATTTCTTCTCGTGCAGAACGAACAAAAGCCTGTTTCACACAAAAGATAGCAGATATGGCTGCATTATTAACTCCTTCAATATTTTGCAGTGCTTCTAAATCGGCATTAAAAACTTTATTTAAACTGCCCAAATTTTCTATCAAACTCTTTGCTACTGGCTTTACATCGATTCTACTATATGCTGAATATAAAATGTGTTCTAAAATCTCATAATCAAGCAATGATTGTCCGTTATCTAAAATAATTCTCTCTCTTAGGCGCTTTCTATGACCTTTTTTGTAATCTTTCATTATTCATGAATTGCTTATCTCTTATAATAAGAAATTGAATTTTTAAGTAAAATATTTAATAAAACACATGAAGCATAATTGTAAATTTTTGAAGACAGCAAATGAAAGTAGCCCCTCTCTTGTCATCCCCTGCTCCCTCCTTCTTGTCATTCAAGTAGCCTCATCCCAGTGTCCCTTCTATATATCATCCCAGTGCTCCTTCTATGTCATCCCAGTGCTCCTTCTATGTCATCCCAGTGCTTGACACTGGTTTCTTACCAACAAAAACCTAGCATAACTTTTGTGCTCAAAAAATTTCCAGCATCAAGTGCTGGCCTGAAGCTTTAGCTGTAAATGTTAAGAAATTTACCAAGCGAAAAAAAAAGGCAAAAAAATCCCCGTGTAACGAGTTTTGACCCTATAATAATGTAAATTGGCGCTGTAATAATGTGCTAACGCTTAAAATAAGCGCGTTTTGGCTGAATGTAGAAAAAATAAAAAAGACATGCAGCCGCTATAATTTTTATGTAATTTGCCAATAAATATCTGAGTTTTTTACTGAATTTTTGTTGTTGAACCCGCGCGGATCGAAAACAAGGATAAATACTCTTATTGTCATAATAAGGGGGCTGGCGCAGTTTGTCAAGGAAGTTTTATGCGAGAGATCTATTGAAATGCTCGTGCAAAATCATACTATTAATTAGTACACTATAAATTTAAAATTATAAATATGTTAAGCAAATTAGTAACTTTGCTATTAATTTTTATATTTCCTTTTTACTCATACTCATATCAGTTTAGAACCAAAGCAAAGCAAGCAATTGTCTTAGATTTAGCTTCAGACTCGTTCATTTTTGAACACAATTCCAGGGAAAAAATGGCCCCATCTTCAATGAGTAAGTTAATGACTTTATATGTAGCTTTTGACTATCTAAAAGCTGGAATAATAAAAATGGAAGATAAATTTCGAGTAAGTAGAAAAGCATGGGAAAGGAAAGGCTCTTCTATGTTTTTGAAAGAAGGTCAATTTGTTACGGTAAAAGAACTACTTGAAGGAATTACAATTGCCTCAGGTAATGATGCATGCATAGCGCTAGCCGAGGGTATCGCAGGATCAGAAGAGAATTTTGTTGCTGAAATGAATGAAGTTGCACAAGATTTAAATCTTAATGATAGTCATTTTGTTAACTCAAGCGGGTGGCCAGATGAAAACCATTTTATGAGCGCAAAAGACTTGGTAACACTGGCAAAAAGGATTTTTACTGATTTTCCTGAATACTATGATCTATTCTCTGAACAATATTTGACATATAACGATATTGTACAAAAAAATAAAAATCTTTTACTTTTCCATGATATTGGAGTTGATGGTCTAAAGACAGGTCATACAAGTGCTGGTGGTTATGGAATTATAGTATCTGCAAAACGGAACGATAGGAGAATTTTTGCTGTTGTGAATGGTTTGGACACCGAGAAAGAGCGAATAGAGGAAGCAAAAAGACTAATACAATATTCCTTAAATCATTTTAATACCAAGAAAATATTTGCTAAGGATAGCGTAGTTGAAGAAATAAATATTGTTTATGGAAAAGATAAAAAGGTGCCCGTTACAGTTGCAAACGATGTTACCATAACTTATAACCGCAGATTACATGATAAAATTAAAGTGCGTATTGAGTATAAAGATATGGTACCCGCACCAATTAAAAAAGGTCAAGAAGTGGGCAAAATTTTTGTAGAAATACCTGGTACTGAGCAACAAACTATACCTGTTTATACAGCAAATGATGTGCAGAAATTGAGCTATATAAAAAAAATTTTTAGAAAGTTGTTTTAATCAGCAAATGTAAGTTAAGGAGACCTGAAATACTAATCTACTTTCAACCTCTCAGCATGTAAACTGCGTGGTAAAGATTCCAACTCTTTTGCAGCAGTGAGTTCTTTATTTTTTGCATGTATACCAAGCTTATTGAATTCTCGGGCAGCAGGAAACACTCTTGCCTCAAGCGAACCAGCAGTTTTATTGTAATGATCAACAGCACTTTTTAAGCTTCTGCGTAAATTATCAAAATTTTCGCCCATTGTGCAGATTCGCTCATATAAAATATGGCCTAGTTCACTTATTTTCTTTGCATTTTCAGCTATCATCTCTTGCTTCCATCCATAGGCTACTGCCCTAAGTAGCGCGATTAAAGTGATTGGTGTTGCAATAATTACTTTTTTTTCTATTCCAATTTCTATCAAAGCTGGTTCACATTCTAGTGCTGCACTGAAAACCCCTTCTCCTGTTAAAAAAAGTACCACAAGCTCTGGCGTATTTTCAAATTGGTTCCAATATTCCTTTCTGCCTAGATCATTTATATGTTTTTTTATTGCCAGAGAATGATTCTTCAATTTTTCCTTTTGTATCTGTAAATCATTTTGCGACATAGCATCCATGTAAGAATCAAGTGGTACTTTAGCATCTATTATTATTTGCTTTCCTGATGGCATTTTTATTATCAAATCAGGACGCAACAAATTGTCCTCATTTTTATCAATTACTGAAGCTTGAGTCAAAAAATCGCAATATTCAATCATTCCCGCCATTTCTACTACTCTTTTTAGCTGCATTTCACCCCATTTTCCCCTAATGTGAGGCTTCCTCAGGGCGTTAGCAAGGCTAGAAGTTTGACTCATTAATGCTCCAATTTGCTCCCTTAAACCTTCATAGGCCCCTACCCTCTCCTTCTCTAGGTCACGTATTTCACTATCGAATTTTTCTAACTTTTCTTTTATTGGAGTGACAACTTCGTTGATCGTTGCTTGCCTTTTTTTGAAATCACTTTCTGTTTCTTTTAGCTTACTATCGATTACTTCCTTCGCTAAATTCAGAAAATTATTGTTGTTTACCTGCAAAGCATCAAGAGAGAGAGCTTTAAAAGTGTTTGTAAGCCTCTCCTCTGCTTTTGTTAGTAATTCTATTTCCTTTTTCTTTTCCTCACGCTCTTTTTGTAGAATTACTTCAAGCTCTGCTTTTTTGACTTTCAACCCAACTATCTCTTCATCCTTATTCAGTAAAGTTCGCTTTGCCTCTTGAAGCTCACGCTCTAATTTAAGTTCAAGATTTGCTTTCTCCTCACTTAGCTTTCTATTCTTTTTTACGACGAAAAAGAGAAATAACAGTAAAAAAAGAAAATTTAACCCGAGAACTATAGAATTGAGAAGCATCAGAATACAGAAAAAACCGCACTCACAATACTATCTAATTTTTCTATATATAAAAAAGAAAAAAGAGAATCAAATGAGGTACTCTTTTGTGAAGGATTTGGTTTACTAATTAATAATCGCCTACACTTGGATTAGTGACATAATGTCTTTTTATTAAAAATCTTATATAATAGTTATTTTTATCATATCAAATAGCACATATATTAACAACTCGATTTTACTCTCATTGCTTACTATTTACCACATTACAACACTTACAAACCGGTTATTTCATTAAAAACTTAGCTTCAGCCCAGCCAAAAGCACATACCCGGAGTTATTACTTTCGATTTCAGGTTCTTTGGTACTAAATTTTACAATATCGAAGTAGTATGAAGTGCCAAGAGCTAATGGATATTCAAGACTGAAAGCCTGTGATGTTAATTCGTTTGTACCTTTGCCTACAATATCCCTGCTACTACTAAAATATGTTAAGCTCACTTTACGAGAATCAGAATGATAAGCAACACCTGCATTTATATAATTCATATTACTTGTTTCAGGACTACGTTTCTCACCAGATTTACCGCCATTACCGTACGAAAAAATGCAATCAAGTTCAAAAAGTTTTAGCTTCAAGCCAAAATTCCAGTGTAGCAATTGATTACGGCATTTATAATTTTCAGAAGTACCATCCGAGCAATCAGTTAAATTTTCTCTTGCAAACTCACCAGTAAAAGCAGTAGTAAAATTTATTTCATCTGATAAGCCATTTTTATAGGAAAGACCAGCGGCTATTAGATTGTTATATTGCAAATTATTTTTTCCTGGAACATAACTGAGTCCAAGTTGAAAGTTATAGATTTCAGGAGAAATATAGTTTATCGTTGGTTGTTTTAACTTCAGCTCTAGTCCATTATAGTCGCTGTAAATATTGGGTTTTACCCAAAATACCTCATCTTTATCATACCCAGGATCATTATCTTTTTTTTCATTACCGCGCAAATTTGAGTAATTTGTCCAATGACCATTTATTCCTCCGGCAGCTGTGTAAATTTTTGAAGTGTTAATTAACATACTCTGACTAACTAAACTTCCTTTACCATATTCAATTGATCCAAATTCCTGGTTCTTTATGATAAAATACCACTTCTCCATTTCTAACTTTTCTATGTCTAGTGCCTTTAAGTTTGCAATACCAGAAACTCCTACCTTAACATTAAACCCCAGTTGTGTATTTGGATAAACTTGCTGCAAATAAAGAAAGCGCAGGTCTGAATAGCTTGAGGTCTTGTCTTTTGTAGAGCTAAAAGAATCTTTATTGAAAGCGTAGCCAAATCTTAAATCTACTTTTCCATCTAGTTCTACATAAAACATCTCCTTATCCAGAATTACCCTAGCGTTAGCACTTCCTCCCACAAGTAATGATAAAAATAGTGTGATTAGTAACCTCATAGGTAAGCTTAAATTCTTAATATAAGCTTAACAGAAATAAAAAACAATCCTTATATTGTGTAGAACTTAGATACTACAAACCAATTAATGACAAAAGCGTTTAAGCATTCTTCACACTATGTTTTTGAATTATATTTCCATAAATAATTGATATGCTTGATAGTTTTCGCTTTAATAACTGCTTGTTAATGGAAGAATGTATACGATTAACTATTTTAGATGTGTTATTTGCATCACAGTTCATCAAAATAAAAAGTACCTTATTCTCATCAATACATCCTAAAAAATCATCACTACGGCAATTTTTATAAAAATGTTCTATGATAATTTTTAGTGTATCATTTTCCTTATTACAACTGCTGTTTAAACCTATTATTCCTATAACTGCATTAATTTGATATTCAAAGGCAAAATTCAATATGACATATAACTCCAAAATCGTTGAATCATTGTCTGGTATATCAAACAAGTTGTGTTTTCTATATTTCTTACCCATCAGATATTTATCCCTAAACATTGCTAGCTTATGAAACAGGCTAATGTCACGTATCAATAGCTCATAATTAATCTTGCTATTAGTAAATTGCGTTGTGCGAAAAACTTTTACCTTTGTTTTTATATCTTCTCCTTTAGCGTCGATTAAAGAAAAGCCTATCACTTTTGGCAATATATCGGGCAAATCGCGCCCATCTTCAGTATACTCCAAATAGCTTTTCATATCTTCAGCTGCTCTTGCACTTAAAATATTGATTAACGGCTTATTAAGTAAATTCCCTTCTTCACATTTTAATAAATTCCTTGCTGCTTGATTGAGTCCCAAGATTAACACGTTTTTTTTCTCATTATCCTGAGAAACAGATATCACAGCATCATCTTTCCTTCTTGCCGTTATAAAATCTTCCATGCTTTCATTCTATAAAATGTATTTACCAGTATAATAAAGTTGTATTAAGATTTATTTACCTATTGATATACTTAATCAAGTATAGGCAAGCATAACATAACCAGCTATTTCTAAGTGATGATAAAGGAAGCAAAATTACAAATGTAATTTTGCTTGTTTTCTTTAATACCTTCATCACAACAACTGATTTTGCTGTATTGGATTAGATGGTTGAATATAACCTAAACTACTGTGACACGATTCTTCGTATGACGGTGGTGATGAACACGATTCCTCGTATGAAGGTAGTAGTTCCTCAAGCGGTGCTGAAGGTTGTACTTTTTCATAATTGTCAGAAGGAAAATTGTCTGATTCTTTATTATTAGTTGCTTTATCCATACATTTTACTGGTTGCTCTATATAGTCTTGTATTTCTTTTGTAAAACTATGATTTAGATAACAACTTGTTAAGTAAGCTACACCTGCTACTGTGAGTGCTAATGATGCAAAAACTAAAGGTGAAGCTCCTATACACCTAAAAACCTTTACTTTATACATACTCATATGAGCAGGTGGGTCAATGGTTGTTGCTAAAAAAATAAAAAAACCAAGTGAAAAAAATATTAACAAGCAAATTCCACCCAATGAACAAGATCCTAACGCTACTTCTTTTAATGATTTTTCGTTTTTCTTTTTATTATTAAGGCTTCGATACATTTTATTAACGTTAGTATTGCTAATATAATCTTCTAGTTCTTTTAAAATTTGAGTCTTTAACTCTTCAATCTCATTATCTATTAACGAATAGTATTTTTTATACCGCTGCTTCAATTGAACGTCTAATACTGATTTACCACCATTGAGAAGATTTAAAATGTCTTTTTTGCATAACTCAATCTCCTGAGAAATTTTAGAATCGTTTTGTTCTTTTATATCTTGATCCATTTTAGCCTGTAGTTTTTGACCAAAATCTTTAAATACAGTTCTGCAAGAAAGGTATTTTAATATAATAGGTAAAGCCAGCTCATTTCCCTTACTAAGCAAAGATAAAAGATTCAAAGCGAAAGAATTAGGTACTGCTTCTCTTGGTAGAATTAAGTGAAATCTTGGAGAGTAGACCGGCGGAACTTCCCCAGTCAGTCTCTCGCAAAACTGTACGTAAATCTCTCGATTTATACAGCTTCCATTATTCAGCCTTTTGACCTAACCCTAATGTCCAGTGGTAGAAAGTCTTTGGATTCTCTTCTTTTATTGTCCCAAATTTGGGAGAAAAACCCTGGACTTGAAGTCCATCCTTTTAAGAATATAATTTTAAGGTGAAAAATCTGAAAGAATGTGGAATATTATAGAAAAAGCAGTCACTCTGTATATATATCACATAGTGTGGATAACAAAATATCGATATCCAGTACTAGTTGGAGATATTGGAAAGAAAGCTAAAGAAGTTGTACAAGAAGTATGTGCAAATAATCAAGTAGAAATTATCAGAGGTAGAGTTGCGTCAAGTCATGTACACGTGTACGTTTCTGTACCCCCATACTTAAGTATTAGTAAGTTAGTGCAGTTAATAAAAGGAAAAAGTTCCAGAAAAATCCAGCAAAACTTTCCAGAGCTAAAAAAGAGATACTGGGTTGTGGGCAGTAGGCTACTTTGTCAGGACTAGCGGAAATGTAACTGACGAAATGATAAAAAATTATATTGAAAATCACTCTAAAAAAGAAGATAAATTTGGTGACTTTCAAGTCGAAAGTTAGCATTCTATGCTCTCTCTCAATCTTTGGATTTTAATCCATAGTGGTTGAATGTTGATATACTTCCCACCATAATTGTAATAAGGTATATAAACTATCACAAGTACAAATTTCTATTTGATCTTACATTTTTATTGTAATAACCTATATGAATCACACAAATAAGTTGATAATAATTAAAATATTATATATTATTATTAAGTGATATATGAATTAGAAAATAGTTATGACAGGAAAAATAGAGCAGAATATTCAATGTAATTTGGAAAATTTTGCAAGTTGGTTATCACAATTGAGTGAAGAAGAGCTTAAAAAAATAATTTATGAAAAGCACAGTATACGAAATGATGAACTTGACGTGCAAATTAAAAGAAAAATCGATGATATTGTTAAAGAAGGTCACAAAGACTGCTTGAATATGTCCAAACTGTTAATTGAAAAAGGAGTCTACTTTTATATTATAGATGAGCGCAATAACGGGTTTGATGAAGATTCTGAACCAGTGGAATGGAGAGAAAGTGTTGGACGGCTCATACCTCCAGGAAAGTTTCGATCAAGCATACCTTGTTTTCACTTAGAGAGCAATAATATCTTAGTGGGTGAAAATACTGAGCTAATGTTTGATATATCAAATTCATCTGTTGCAAAAGGTGATATTGAGAAAGATGAAAACATTAACAAGTATAGTGTACTCTATGGTAATAATCCGATTCTTCTTGCTATATCTAAAGGGTGGAATCATATTAACGAAGATGACTATAGTAGGATTTGTGATAATCTTCAGGAACACATCAATCAAGGTGAATTGATATTACCTCAATACGAGGAAAATTTGGAACGAAAGCTATGTATAAGAAATAGTATAGATGCAGAGAAAAAAATGTTAAACAAATGTTCAGGGCTTTTGAAACAAATGGATATTATAAGTAAATTACTAGAAAGAGAAGACCTTGATATAAATTGTATTCATCTTTCTAATGGTATGACACCGTTACACATAGCATGCCTTAGAGGTGATTCTCCAGAATTAATTCAAAGATTATTAGACAAAGGAGCAAATCCTGATGCTGTCAATTACAAGGGCGAGAAACCTATTGATATGATTGGCTATAGTTATGAGGACACTCAGAAAATCATAGAGAGCATAACTGGGGGATATAAATTTGAATCTGAGGAAAAGTATGATGAAAATAAATCTGTAGTTGCAACATTACCAACTCGAAAGGAAAGGGAGGATAATATTAAAGTAATAAGAGAAATATTACATGCTGCCAAAAGCCGCTCAAATACTTCTACTGTTGATGATCAAATACCTAAGTATAACAATGCAAAAAAAGCAATAACTACTTCAACATTGGTAGCTATTACAGTAATGTTTCCATTATCTATATATCTTATTGTTCAAGGAAGTTTTGTAGCAGCAGGAATAGTAGTAGGTTGTATTATTGTTGCAGCAGCTGTTCTGTACCATAGCGATAACAGTAAAGCTGATAATAAATTGCCAAGAGGATTACTTAATGATTTTAAATCTGGTCCTGAGAGCTTTAAAGAAAGGAGTTCAATACTTTAAATCACGAGTCAAATCGATAAATAAAAACTAATGTTACTACCCCCAAATGCAACAAACCAGGAGAAAGCGCTAGTAGATGCGATAGATTATAAAGTAGATCCAAGCTGTATCAAAGGATTTAAGTTTAATCTTAAAGAAGAAACATTGCCGTGGTTGATTGAGGAATATGAATTGGGGGAAATTCTACGTTGGATAAAGGATAAAAGAAAAGCCGTAGTAGAAGGAGTAAAATTTCAAAGACTGAGAGGAACTCCAGCATCACTCAAAATAGCACTAAAGTGGGCGAATATAGAAGATATTACAATTATTGAGGAGCCATCTGGCAAGCACTTTTTTGAATTACAGATAGGAATAAAAGATGTTCCAAATGACTTTTTTGTAGATGCAGTAGTAGAACTTGCAAAACTATCGTTACCAGCAAGATCGCGGCTAATGAGGATTTTCAATGATCACTATAACGTTGATAGGTTTATATTAGATGAAAGCTTTTTTGGAAATTTGTTATCGGATTACTCAGGGATAAAAATTGAAAAAGATGGACCAGTATTATCGTTTGGAAGAGTAAATTTTTTTTGGTTTAGTGGTACATCAATTAAGGTTATAGAGAGTTATCTACGTAACCATTATGAGCAAGCATTTAGTAATGACATATATCGCTTAGATGTAGCAGTACTTGGGGAAACAGAACCTCACACAAGGGATTATAAAGGCATTTATGAAAGAAATCATCAGTGGTACAATTTAAAAGCACTATATCCACTACCACAGAGCTTATTACCAGAAATAAAGTTTGCGAAAGCGCAAGTTATATTATCGGACAGTTGGAACTTAGGAGAAACAAATGCGTGCTTTCCGGTTGATAGCATAGAAGAAGAAGGAAATAAATTTGTATTGGGAAACGATAAACTTTCAGGGCAACATTGGAGTTTAAAACACAAGCCAATTTTAGAAAGATTCAGTATTACTCACAACTACAAAGTAGAAAATTATACCGATCAGAAGATTACAAGATACGGTTTAGCAGAACACAATGTTTACTATAAAAACGATTTAGAGCAAAAAGACTCAATACACGAGTTAGAAAAGCACATTTTAGTATTTTACCCAGGAGTACTGAAATGGCACGAACATCGACATTTGTACAGAAGTTGGAAAAAGAGTCAAGTAATATCTATAATAAGTTAAGTATTTATATTGAGATTCTCACATATTATATTAGTAATAGGTTAAAGTATATGAAATAAAAAGAAAGGACTTGCTTTCTTATGCTAAAACGGACATGACTTGAATAGCAGCAGGTAAATATAAGAAATTTGTCTGGCGCTGAAAAAGCTAATTTTGTGAGGTATGCAATGAGTTTTAGTAAGGTAAAGAAAGAATCTTTTAGTAAGTTTTTTAAAGAAGTATCAAGTAACGATATTAATAAAAGAAATGAAGAAGGAGAGACGATATTGCACCAAGCAGTAGAAATCTTCGATTACACAACAGTGAGGTTATTAATAAAAAAAGGGGCAGAGGTAAATGCAAGAGATAAAAGTGGTTATACACCTCTACACTGTGCAGTATTTGCGAAAAGCTTAGAAAATGTAAAAGTGCTGCTAAGGTCGGGAGCAGAAGTAAATGCCACTCAATATGTCACTGGATGTACGCCACTGCACTCTGCGTGCAAAGGAGCAGGAGTTGAAATAATAAAAGAGCTAGTAGAAGCAGGGGCTGAAATTAATCAACTAAATAAGTATGGTGCAACACCAATGTATTACATCTGGGAAAGTGAAAAGTATTGTCTGTGTGATAGCGAAGAGAGTAAAAAGGCAAGTAAATTTCTGAGAGAAAAAGGAGGAGTATTCAACCACTATGGATTAAAATCCAAAGATTGAGAGAGAGCATAGAATGCTAACTTTCGACTTGAAAGTCACCAAATTTATCTTCTTTTTTAGAGTGATTTTCAATATAATTTTTTATCATTTCGTCAGTTACATTTCCGCTAGTCCTGACAAAGTAGCCTACTGCCCACAACCCAGTATCTCTTTTTTAGCTCTGGAAAGTTTTGCTGGATTTTTCTGGAACTTTTTCCTTTTATTAACTGCACTAACTTACTAATACTTAAGTATGGGGGTACAGAAACGTATACGTGTACATGACTTGACGCAACTCTACCTCTGATAATTTCTACTTGATTATTTGCACATACTTCTTGTACAACTTCTTTAGCTTTCTTTCCAATATCTCCAACTAGTACTGGATATCGATATTTTGTTATCCACACTATGTGATATATATACAGAGTGACTGCTTTTTCTATAATATTCCACATTCTTTCAGATTTTTCACCTTAAAATTATATTCTTAAAAGGATGGACTTCAAGTCCAGGGTTTTTCTCCCAAATTTGGGACAATAAATGCACTCCATTGCACCTTGCATGTATGGTGGGGAAAGTGGAAATAGTGGAAGAGCTAGTGAAAGCTGGAGGAGAAATAGAGCAAGCGGATAAATTTGGAATGACAGCGATGGATTATGCGAAAAATAGCAAAAAGATAACCGAGGTATTAAAGAAAGAAACAGACAGAATTGAAAAGCTATTTATGAAGGGCTAAAAATATGGAGGAAGAAGTAGAAAAGAAAGTAATGAATTTAGAGAAAAAACCTTTGGGTGAACTGAGAAAAATATGGAAGAAGGTATATGGGGAAGAGGCGCCTAGGTATTCAAAGAAATATCTGATACCAAGATTAGCTTATAGAATGCAGGAAAAAGCGTATGGAGAAATGTCAAGAAAGGGGACAAAAAGACTAGAGTATCTGGCAGATCGGCTAGAGAAGGGAAAAAGAATAAGTAGTGACAAACTTCCAGTAGCAGGAACAGAGCTAATATTAGAGAGAGGGGAAGAAACGCATGCGGTAATGGTAACAGACAAGGGTTTAATCTACAAAGAAGAGTTTTATACATCATTGTCAGCAGTGGCAGGAAAAATAATGGGAATGAGCTACAACGGACCTTTATTATTTGGAATGCGTGATAAAAGTGGAAATTGAGAATGCTAAAAGAGGTGAGATGCGCAATATATACAAGAAAATCAAATGAAGACGGTCTAGAGCAAAAGTTTAATAGTCTTGATGCCCAGCGAGTAGCATGTGAAAAGTACATAAAGAGCAGAGAAGGCTGGGTAGCATTGGCCAAAAGGTACGATGATGGAGGCTTCTCAGGAAAGAATTTAGAAAGACCAGCAATAAAGGAATTATTTGAAGATGTTAAAGGAGGAGAAGTAGATTGTGTAGTAGTATATACGCTAGATAGGCTCTCAAGGGAAACAAAAGACAGCATCGAAGTAACGTCATTTTTTAGAAGGCACCGAGTAAATTTTGTAGCAGTAACGCAGATATTTGATAATAATACGCCAATGGGAAAGTTTGTACAAACGGTATTGTCAGGAGCAGCACAACTAGAAAGAGAAATGATTGTAGAAAGAGTAAAAAATAAAATAGCAACATCAAAGGAGCAGGGGTTATGGATGGGTGGAACTTTACCGCTTGGATATGATGTAAAGGATAAAGAATTAATAATAAATGAGAAAGAAGCAAAAGTGGTAAGTTATATATTTGAAAGATATTTGGAGCTGAAGTCAATGGCAGAATTGGCAAGGGAGTTAAATAGCCAAGGTTACAGAACAAAATCAGATATCTTTAAAAAAGCGACGGTGAGAAGAATAATAACAAATCCAATATATATGGGAAAAATAAGGCATTATGAGAAAGAGTATGAAGGAAAGCATGAAGCAATAATAGAAGAAGAAAAATGGCAAAAAGCACAGGAATTGATAAGGAATCAGCCATATAGAAAAGCAAAATATGAAGAAGCATTGCTAAAGGGAATAATAAAGTGCAAGAGCTGTGATGTAAATATGACTTTGACCTATGCAAAAAAGGAAAGTAAAAGGTATCGATATTATGTATGCAACAATCATTTAAGAGGAAAAAATTGTGAATCAATAAACAGAACTATAGTAGCCGGAGAAGTAGAAAAAGAAGTGATGAAGAAAGCTGAACAGCTATATGAAAAATGGAGAGAAAAGACCGAAGAAAAAATTGAAAAGTTATGGGAAAATTTAAGCTTTGGAAAGCAGAAAGAAGTAGTGAAAAAGTTAATAAAAGCAGTATTGGTGAGAGAGGATGGAATAGAGTTATATTCTGAATTAGAGGAAAAATTTATATCAATAAAGAAGAAGGGAAAGAAATGCACAGTAATTGAGCCAGAAGGAAAAACAAATAATGCGTTACTCAAAGCAGTAGTAAGAGCCTACCTGTGGAAACGGGAACTAGAAGAGGGAAAATATGGAAGTGTGAAAGAGCTGAGTGCCAAAATTAATATAGGTACAAGACGCATACAACAAATTTTAAGATTAAATTATTTAGCTCCAAAAATTAAAGAAGACATAGTAAATGGTAAACAATCGAAAGATTTAAAATTAGTTGATTTGAGAGAAATACCAATGTTATGGAGTGAGCAGATGGAGAAGTTTTATGTGTAACGCTTGATTGAGTAATTAATAAGTTATTAATGTAACTAATATATAAAAGCAAACATTGTAGAGGAATAGATATAATGTGTGTGATTCATATAGGTCATAACAACTGATTTGTCAGATTAAGTCTGAATTTTAAATAGTGTGTGATTCATATAGGTTATTACAATAAAAATGTAAGATCAAATAGAAATTTGTACTTGTGATAGTTTATATACCTTATTACAATTATGGTGGGAAGTATATCAACAATAAAAGCCGCAAGTAAATGGACTCTAAAGTTAAGCTACGCCTGAATTGGGTAAACCTATATAAAAAATTAGGTCATGCAGGAAGAGTATGTCAGCACTATAATATTTCACGCTTTACCTTACGCAAATGGTGTAAACGTTACAAGGAGTTTGGTGAAAAAGGATTAGAAAATCTTAGTAGCAGGCCTAAAACCTCACCTTTACAAAAAACCAATATATCTAGTGATCAACTTATTCTCCACTTAAGAAAAACTAGAAAATTAGGAGCAAGACGTATTCAAACTGAATTGAAACGTTTACATGATCTCTCTTTTTCATTGGCTACTATACACAAAGTTTTCAAAAAATATGATGTAAGTCTTTTACGTATTAAACGTCATTACCGCAAACAAATAAAGCGTTACAACTGTAAAGTACCAGGAGAACGTATACAGATGGATGTATGCAAAATAGCTTCTGGACTTTATCAGTATACCGCTATAGATGATTGTACACGTTATAAAGTTGTTACATTGTACCCAAGACGTACTGCAGAAAACACTCTAGATTTTCTTGAACAACTAAGAGAAAAAATGCCATTTCATTGTCAAAGAATTCAAACCGATAGAGGACAGGAATTTTTTGCTTATGGGGTGCAAGAATATTTGAAAAAATGGAAAATCAAATTTCGTCCTATCAAGCCATTTTCCCCGCATTTAAACGGTAAAGTGGAAAGAGCTCAGCGTACAGATTTAGATGAATTTTACAGTAGTGTTAACATCAAGGATCCTGACCTACAAATTAAACTCAGAGATTGGGAAAACCATTATAATAGACAACGTCCTCATAGCTCTCTTCAAGGGAAAACTCCATGGGAAAAATATAAAGAGCTAGAAAGTACAATTCCTTGTTTAAGTGAAGTGCAAAAAAATTACATTCCGTCAAAGGAGCCTTTTGTCATGCAAAATTACAAGCATGATCAAAGATTAAAGTCAATTCAAAAACACAACGTTACTTAACTATTTAAAATTCAGACTTAATCTGACAAATCAGTTGTTATGACCTATATGAATCACACACATAAAAGAAAATTAATCAAAACTGATACAGAATCAAGAGAGAAGTCGACAGATAATTTAACATTGGAAAGTAAAGCTACCGCTCAATTGCATGGAGATATTAATAAAGATAGCGAGCTAATATTTGAAACCAACAAGAAAGCTCAGAATGCTTTACCAGAGGAAGAGCCTGATGGCCCATCTCCAACTGAACTATATTTTGACAGTAAAGAAAATTCCGCAGACGAAAAATCATCAATTCAACCAATTGTAGCTGGTGTTGTTGGTGCGGTATTATTGGTAAGTTGTGTTGCATCTTATCTACTGATTGAATATTCCAAAGTACACGTTATAGCGGTAATTGGCGGGATCGTTGGGTTGGTTTGTATGGGTTTTGCCATGTATAATGCTATAAAGCCCAACACCAAGCTCGAGAGAGTAGATGAACAATCGATTACTGCTCATCCTCCTTTGAAGATAATATAAACAAGATAATTTCTTCTATACGGACCTCAATGGTGTATGCCTTCAACAAATTGTCAAGTTTTAACTCAAAATTAATTAAAAATTTATGCAAAAAAAAGTTGTTGATTTGTGGTTTAATGATAGTTAAGGTATGCTTATTGTATAGCTAGAGAGGTAAAATGCAGAGTTTTTTTGATAAGCCGTTTGAAGAACAAGTAGAAGAAATAATTAAAACTGGAGATTTGAAACTACTGCAAGCACTAATTGGTACAAGGTCACTAATTGGGTTATCGTTATATTGTTCTAGTTTTTTTCTTACTAGAACGGTTATTGCACAAGCAAAGTATCAAGCATATAATGCTCTGCTTAACGTGCTAACTGAGTATCGAAAACCAGAGAAAGAGATTTTTGTAGACAACATAAAAAGGGATATAGAAAGACAAATAAGAGAGAATGAGGTTAGATTAAGAGAAAAAGCACTTTTACCATCGTCAAGTAGCAATTTAAAATCTCTAACTAATAATAGTGATTCTGATTTAGAAAGTTATGTTCAGAAAACAGATGTATCAAATTTATGTACTTTTGACTTACCAAAAGTCATTGAAATTTATCATAACTATATTTCTCGCGAAGAGGTAAAAGAGTTAGAGAGAGTGCTATTAAAAGCAAAAGAAGTGGAAGATAAGTACTCATATATAGAAAGGCAAAAAACAGAATTACCGTATGATAGTAAAAGAAGAAAAGCGTTTAAAGTGGTTGAAGATAATAAACCTCTGTTACTTAAAATAAAGGACAAGAGTTTTTTTGATAATTGGTATGAACAGTTATTGTGTGAAGTTCTTTATGAAGCAAAAAGGAATAAGAAACATATACTACATAAAGAAATAGTAAAGCGCGGTTCTCCCTATACGGAAGATGAAATCAGTGGTGCAAAGAGCGAGCTAGGTAGTTCCTTTAACAAAGAAGCAATGAGAAGAGTAATAAATAAGTTAGTGGAAGATTATCTTAAGATTTTACCTGATAGTCTTGGAGTAAAAGAATCGTTATTGTCCAACATGGAATGTGTTGATGTCTCTGATTACCGAGGAAGAATGAATCATGAGGGAGTAAATCATAGAATTATCAGTAGAGCGAATGAGGTGATCTTAAGTGAGTCAATTATATAAAATAACCTGAGTGATGATGTAGAAAGAGGTTTACAGTATATAGTAGAAAATATGGATGTATCTCTTGTTGCGGAAGTAGAGCAAGAGATGCTAAATGAAATAGCAGAAAGAGCAGCAAGTCATAGGGAAAGAGACAATAAGAAGAAAGATTTAGAGTTGCTAGCTATATGCAATGGAGGAGAATTTCAAGATAAACTTTCTTTACCAACGGACCTGAGTTTTTCAGAGATTGAACGTCTATATAAAGACATGCTATTAATAAAGTTTACGGAACAACAAAGGGAAGAATCTCTATACGGAAAGTTACCATTGTTGGAATTAGAAGAGATAAAAGAAGCGTTTCCTGCGTCGATTACTGACGATATCTTGAAAAGTATGGAAGCAAGCCTTGGTAAGTATGTGAAGACAGCAGAGGATATAAAAAAAGAAATAGTTAATAATGTTTTTGGAAAGAAAGAGAGTGTAGAAAAGTTATATGAACTAGAGAAAGAGCTAGAATTTAGTTTTATGCAAAGACTTTTTCATCCTATCTATTATGGACAATATCAAGAGATAAAAAGTTTTGTTGAATGTAAAAGCTTTATTCACGATAACATCAAAAGCGAGAAAGATGTAAGATCGCGTGAAAAAGTTGAAGAGAAAATAGGGAAACTAGATAAAACGAAGCGGGAAGAATCAAAAAGATTGTTATTATCCTTAATTGATAATGAATTTCAAGGATTGGCAAATCAGTTAATTTCTTACAAAGATGAATTAGAAAAAAAAGCTAAAAAAGAATTTCGCCTGGCAAAGCTATTTCATCCTTCTTGTTGGGAATCTTATATAGAAAGGGAGAAGAATAGTCTTGAAATATGTGAAAAGGCTTTGAAAAAAAGTGTTGTAACAGGGGATGATGAGTTGTTCTATAAAACAATAGAAGATATCGAGAAAGACTCTAAGTATCTGTGGGTATTTCAGGTAAATAAAGGATTGTTTGAAGGTATATACAAAACTCAACATGATTCAAGAAAAAAGACGTTATCATTTAGAGAGCTAGCAGAAAAATTTATTGGCAATCGAAAAAAGTACATAGCTGAGCAACAAGATGAGTGCAAAATAAGAAAGGCAACGTTAGAACAGCATCAAGTCAACAGCGAGCTTACTGAAAAAGATATGAATAATCAGAAAGAACTTTATGCTATGGCAGCGAAAAATGAAATCTCAGAAAGAAGAGCAGAAGAAGAAAGAAGAGGTAGAGAAGAAGCAGAAGCGAGGGCTGAAGAAGAAAGAAGAGCTAAAGAGGAAGAAAGAAGAGCTAGAGAAGAAGCAGAAGCGAAAGTTGAAATGGAGAGGGCAGAGAAAAAAGCTCTTAATCTACTATACGATGAAGCAGATGATCAAGATATATCAAGAAAAAGAATAAAACAAGATAAGGAAGTGCAAAAGTTTTTAGAGTGCCAATATACTTTTCTGGTTTTAAACGAAGGTTATACAACAAAATTTAAGAACCTATGTAGAGAGTATAGGGAGTTGAAGAGGGAAATAAAAGAGCCTGACTTTGAAAGGCTATCAAAACTTGCGGATGAGTTTGATAGATTAAGCAGAAGTTTTATTGAAGGTGAGAAGGTAGGGGAAAATGTACCAGAAAGCAGAGACGGTGATATTGATAGATTAAAGCTGAGCATAGTAACGAGAGTAGTACAAGCAAGGGATGTAGCAGAGAAAGAAAAGAGGAAAGTAGAAAAAGAAAAAACAGAGGCAGAAGAGATAGTAAAACAACTGCAAATGCAAGTACCAAGTTCTGAATTTAGTGATGTAGGTCATGAGCAAATAGCAGGACCTTCTTGGCAAATATGAGAGCAGAAGAATTTCTGAGCTTTTTAGAAAAGGAAAAGCTAAAGAGCATTATATATAAAAGGCTAAAGTGGAAAGAAGATCATGTTCCAAAAAGCTCTGAAGAGTTGAAAGCTCTGATTTATGAATTTGGCAAGCTGAGAATAATTTGGTGGATGCCAAGTGTAGCTGATTGTGCTGAAGGCAAAAGATTTGCTAAGGGGCAAGTAGTATTGGCACTGTTTTTCACCGGACTATCATTATGTTCTTTGTCCAAAAAATATAAAGCTCTGTGTTTAATGGCGTTATCTTGCTACATAGGAGGCTCTTTTTTATTTTATACAAAATATATTAGGGGTTATGTGAATATTTATAAAGGGGGGATTATGCCATTTTCTTTTTATGAGGAGGCAGAAGAGTGTGTTGAAGAGGATTACATAGAATCAATAAAGGGAATAGTAAGCAGTGCAGAGTTTAGTATGCATGTGCACTATTTATTAAAAATAAAAGATGAAGGGTATAAAGACGAAGATGGAATATACCAAGCAGGGTTTAACGACTATGCATCACAATTAAGAAATAGTAATAAATTTAAGACTGAACTTGAAAAAGGTGTAGTAAAGAAGTTTTTAAGTTATGTAGAGCAAAAAAGGGAGAATAGAAAAGGTGTTGAAGAGGATATAAATAGATTGCGTTATTGTGATGAGAGAAAAGATGAGAGAAGTATTAAAGAAATATACGAAAAGTTATTTAGGTATACAAAAACGTTGTTATGGCATGTAAAGCCATATAAATCACAAGATGTGGAACTAGGTGGATTCTATGAGAGAGCAGAACGCTTGAGTGGGGATTTATCACTAGAGCAGGCTTTAAATATAGTATACATTTTACATGATGATCCTGATCAAGTACTAAGGGAACTCAAGGGTTTATTAGTTGTATATCATCCGGATAAAAACAAGCACGAAAAGGCAAGAGAAATATACGAAAAAGTTGAGCTGATATATAAGGCAGTGAGTGCAATATTAAAAGTTCATGAAAGGCATTTTGGTGACACTATATTCTGTAAATTTAAAATGTTTTTGGGAAAGAAGTTAAAAGATATTGATGAGAATAGTGTGTATGAGGAAATTATTTCGACGCATAAGACGTTAGAAATGAAACAATATTTCGAAAAGAAGGAAATAATTGCAGAAATAAGAGATCAAATGCTAGAACAATACAGAGAGTTGATAAAATTAGACGATATAGTTTTAGAGAAGAGAATAACGTACCCTAATCCAAAACAATACATAGGAGCTGAAGGTAAAGAATCACAATTGAAAAGAGAGTACAAAAATCAGGAAGAAGGAATACAGAAGATCTCTAAACTAAAAGAAGAAATAGAGGAAAAGATAGAAGGCTTAAGTAAAAAGTTAAGAGTAGCAGTAGAAGAGATATTAGACGTATGTTCTGTAATAAAAGAGAGGTGCAATGATGAAATAGGAAAACAGAGTGTGGTTGGTGCTAATAAAGATGCTTTTAATGAGTACTATAGTAAGAAGAAAATAGAGAGCTTCAAAAAGATGTTAGACGAGCTAGAGGAGGAAGAAAAAGAGATGGGAACTTTTTTAATAAGGTTAAAAGGCAAGAATTTTTTCAGCATGTTAAGTAATAAAGATGCTAGAGGATTGTTTAATGTGGCAAAGAAAGGAGTAATGAACCCTTTAGATACGTTGAAAAGTGGTTTGAAAACAGCAAGGGAATTACCTTCAATACTTTCTTTAGAGACAGAATACGACTATATAAAATATTATGATGAGCTACATGGGAAGTATAAAAATGCAATAAAGGAGGTGGAGTGTTATAAAGTAAAGAAGGAAAAAGGTGGCAAGCTCGTTTTTTATGAAGAAGTATTAAAAAGGCAAGGAACTGATTCACTAAGTCGTAAATTTGAGGTAGTAGATTGTAAAGCTAAGTTGGAGGATTTAAGATCAGAAAATTCAGAAAATAATGAGTCAAGTAAGAAATTTAAGACACAGCAAGAATTGGAGAGAGAAGCGAAAGAGAACTTGTTAACGACTAAGGATCTGAAGAAAAAATCAGTAGAAACAAGAAAAGAGATTGAGAAGTTAAGAAGTAAGAATGAAATCTCAGAAAGAAGAGCAGAAGAAGAAAGAAGAGCTAGAGAAGAAGCAGAAGCGAGGGCTGAAGAAGAAAGAAGAGCTAAAGAGGAAGAAAGAAGAGCTAGAGAAGAAGCAGAAGCGAAAGTTGAAATGGAAAGGGCAGAGAAAAAAGCTCTTAATCTACTATACGATGAAGCAGATGATAAAGATATATCAAGAAAAAGAATAAAACAAAATAAGGAAGTACAAAAGTTTTTAGAGTGCCAATATACTTTTCTGGTTTTAAACGAAGGTTATATAACAAAATTTAAGAACCTATGTAGAGAGTATAGAGAGTTGAAGAGAGAAATAAAAGAGCCTGACTTTGAAAGGTTATCAAAACTTGCAAATGAGTTTGATAAATTAAGCAGAAGTTTTATTGAAGGCGAGAAGGTAGGGGAAAATGTACCAGAAAGCAGAGATGGTGATATTGACAGATTAAAGCTGAGCATAGTAACGAGAGTAGTACAAGCAAGGGATGTAGCAGAGAAAGAAAAGAGGAAAGTAGAAAAAGAAAAAACAGAGGCAGAAGAGATAGTAAAACAACTGCAAATGCAAGTACCAGATACTACATTTAGTAGTGTAAGTCATGAACCGGTTGCAGGACCTTCTTGGTGGATATGAAAGACTTAAAATTTTTGAAAGGCTTGAACTAATATAGAAAAGATTTTATAAAAATATCAGCCTATGAGTGCCATGATAAATTGAATTATTTACTTTCTCCAAAAAACATAAAAAGATCGTATATTTGTGAGAACAATTTAAGCAAAAGCTGCGTTATGAAAATAGAAGCTTGAAATTTTTGCAACAAAGCCAAGTAAATTGGTTCGCATGTAAATATGGCTGAAGTAGGCTAATATAGCTGCTTTTACTATATAATAAATTGATATAAAGAAAAGTTCGCACGGATCTAGCGGTAGACCATGAGATCCCAAAACAAACTCTTCTCACGGCCCTTGGTTTTGGTTGCTGGAAGTAGTTGTGTTTTTTAAGTTTTTAGCAATATTTATTCCTAGATTAATAACAGATTTATCTAAGAATGAAGAAGAATTAAGGTAAATTTATAGCAAAGATATAATAAAATAAACATAATCTTGCTTGTCAGCGCTAGTTTCAACTTTAAAAACATAAGCCTAGTGACTCAATTAAAGCTTGCATTTCAAAAAACGTAAAACAAATTTATGGATTATTAATGTGATGCTAATAGGCTGTTAATAGAATAAAATTATCGGATTATACTGACTGCTAATTTGTAGCTATTATTGCGATCTCTTGAATATTATATCTAATACTCTGGACTCATACATTGAGTCATAAAATTTAACTTGCTTATTTTTGAATACCATCAATAATTAAGAAAGTGATAATGGAAGCAAGGAGTGTTTTTTATGTTAGGCAAAGAGCGTTCGAAACGATTACGAGATGCTAGAACTACCCCATCAGAACAAAGTAGTGGTTCAAGGAGTTCAGCCAAGGAAAGTCCTGAAGCTGGTTCTAGCTCTGGAAAACGGAGGCGTTGTGTTGACGTAGTATCGAAGAGGCTGCACAATGAGGAAACTAAATTTGCTAAAAGTGTGATTGGTAGAGATGGAATACCTGAATTTGATCAGTTCTTAGATTGTTTAATTAGAGAAAAAAGACTAGAAATTCTGAAAAGAAATGGAATAAACCCAGCTAATATGTCCAGTATTTTACATAGAGCACGAGCTAATGCTGCAAAAGCTTTTAAAGAATTATATGACCTTTGGTTTGATGTAGAAGGAAATAAAACTCAATACTTAAAAACTCTAGAAAAAGAAAGAGTAAATCTATCTAGTGTCTCCAGTATTTTAAGTAAGGCAGGAGCTAATGCTGTAAAAGCTTTTAAAGAATTATACGATCTTTGGTTTGATACAGAAGGAAAAAAAACACGATACTTAATAAAACTAGAAGAAAGTGGAGTAGATCTAGTTCGTATGTCTAGTATTTTGCATGGAGCAGGAGCTAATGCTCCTAGAGCTTTTAAAGAATTATACGATCTTTGGTTTGATACAGAAGGAAAAAAAACACGATACTTAATAAAACTAGAAGAAAGTGGAGTAGATCTAGTTCGTATGTCTAGTATCTTAAGTGGAGTAGGAGCTAATGCTACAAAAGCTTTTAAAGAATTATATGACCTTTGGTTTGATGCAGAAGGAAATAAAACTCAATATTTAAAAACTCTAGAAAAAGAAAGAGTAAATCTATCTAATGTATCAAGTATTTTAGGTAAAGCAGGAGCTAATGCTGCAAAAGCTTTTAAAGAATTATACGATCTTTGGTTTGATACAGAAGGAAAAAAAACACGATACTTAATAAAACTAGAAGAAAGTGGAGTAGATCTAGTTCGTATGTCTAGTATCTTAAGTGGAGTAGGAGCTAATGCTACAAAAGCTTTTAAAGAATTATATGACCTTTGGTTTGATGCAGAAGGAAATAAAACTCAATATTTAAAAACTCTAGAAAAAGAAAGAGTAAATCTATCTAATGTATCAAGTATTTTAGGTAAAGCAGGAGCTAATGCTGCAAAAGCTTTTAAAGAATTATATGATCTTTGGTTTGATCAGAACGGAAAAAAGACACGATATTTAAAAACTCTAGAAAAAGAAGGAATAAATCTATCTAATATATCGAGTGTTTTAGGTGGAGCGGGAGCTAATGCTGCAAAAGCTTTTAAAGAATTATATGACCTTTGGTTTGATGCAGAAGGAAATAAAACTCAATATTTAGAGCACTTTATTAAGAACAAAGATGGGAAAGAAGGTTTTACGTTACATAACTTATCTGGTATGTTAAGTAGAGCAGGAGTTAATGCTAAGGGTGCTTTTAAAAAATTGCATGATCTGTGTTTTAATGAAAAAGGGGAAAGAACAGAACTTTTAGATGATTTCTATAGGGAAGGTTTTAAGCCAAGCAACTTATCCTGTATGTTATGTGGATCAGGGGTTCATACTTCTTCTAATTTAAAAAAGTTGCATAGTGTTTGTTTTAATGAGAAAAGGGAAAAAACAAAGCTTTTAGATGATTTATATAAGGGAGGTTTTAGGCCATGTGATTTATGTAGTATACTGAGTGGATCAGCTGATAGTTTAAAAAAATTTCATAATTTTTGTTTTATAGGAGAGACAAAAAAGTATTTATACCATTTTTTAAATAAAGAAGGGGGTTTTACAGCAAGTAATTTATCTGGGATATTACACGGAGCAAAAGCTAATATTTGTTCTGCTTTAAAAAATTTTCATGATGTTTGTTTTGATGAGACGGGAAACGTAACACAGCTTTTAGATGATTTTTATAAGGAAGGTTTTAGGCCGAATTATCTATCAAATGTATTATCCATGGCAGGAAATAATGCCTCTTCTATTTTAAGAAATTTTCACACATCATGTTTTAAAGAAAATTATTTAAATCACTTCCTCACCGAGGAAAAACTTTTTACGCCGAAAAATTTATCAAATAAGATATTATATGGAGTAGGGATTAATGTTTGTCACATTTTTGAGAAGTTACATGATCTTTGTTTTGATAAGGCAGGAAATAAAACAGAATATTTAAACAATCTTATCAAAGATAATCGGCGTGAGGTATTTAGTATACTATATGAAAAAGTTAGAAGAGTTCCTTTTACTCCCTTGGATGATATATCGCTTCAACAACAGAATATTAGTGGAATAGGGAAAAGCAAATAAGAAGATGTCAATGATCTTGCGCGGTAGACCAACTGATTCCAAGAAAAATTGTTCTCACCGCTCTTGGGTTTGAGTGGTAGAAATGGTTATATTGTTTAAGTTTTTAAAGATATATAATGCTAAATTAATAGAGATTGATTTAAGAATAGCAAAGAGAAATCGAAATAAAAAACATCTCTTTTCTTTCGTTTTGGTTGGCTTTAATTAAGTTCTCTTTAGAACACCACTATCAACTATATCGCTAACATCTATGGATGATTAAATTTTTATTAACGAAATATATTGAATTGTAACAATATTTTAGTAATATTATGATGAAGGTTGTACAATTCAAATAGTTATTAAGATAGATATTGATAGGTAAAACTTATGCAAGTTCAACAAGATCAAAGCTATGACGTGATAGGAGCTCCTAGACAAGTTACTAGGGATCCTATTTCAATTTTTAAACTCATAAAAGAAGAAAATAGCGGAAAGAAAGAAGAACGTGAAAAACTGTTAAAGAAATTAAGAGAAGAATTACCTAACGGCTTTAAAATAGGAGCTGCTGTAGGTAAAGGGGATTGTTTTTTTGATTCAGCTGCTCAAGGGTTGAATGAACTAAAAAGTAATGGTCTGATTACAAGTGATAAAGGGTTTAACGCAAAGTCTTTACGGAGAAGCTGCAAGGAATATGCACAGAAAGAATTGAGTGCTCTGCAAAATGATTCATGGTTGAATAAGTCTCTAAATAGAGAGAGTGAGAAACTTCTTGAATATATACCACGTATTGAATTCACTGCAGAAGATATTAAAAATCCTAGTTCTGATTCAGAGGTAAAAATTCTAAAGTTGAAAGATGCTATATGGGGAAGACTTAAAATTGAAGGAAAAATGATATGTGAAGAGTATGGCGTGAAAATTAAGGTTATAGAATTGAGAGGTGAAGAGATAGATGGATTACATGTCACTGAAGATGATGTAGGTACAGGTGATAATATTATTTATATAGTGAATTACAGGAACCATTTTGTACCACTTCTTAGTAGCATTGAAAAAGATATTGAAGAAGCTATAGAAGTTTCTAGGGAAGAGATTTATGGTGTAGTAGGTGATAGAAACAGTCCTTCTTTGATTTATGATTTTGAGGAAAGAGCAGAACAACAGTTACAAGTGCAGGCTCAATCTAATCACCATTCTTTACAAGACAAAATTCATCTTACTGCAATTGATATTTACCATCGACTAAATCAAGTAACATTCGGTAGTGATGATTCAGGTAATTCTGGAAAATGGTCAGATATTGATCATATAAACAATTTTATGAATAAGGCGATTGCAAATAATGATAATCAGCTTGCCTATTATATTGGTCCTATTAACTTCGGGTTTAATAAAGAGGAAGCTGTTAGAGATTCACTGAAACATATTTGTCAAAGAGTTGGAGATGGTTCTGCAATAAATGATCATTATGGTACTGAGTTAGATAAGCCTTTTATTTTTATAGCTAACACTGAAACAGTTTTGACTAATGATTCTACTGGTATTGATAAAAAAGAAGGAGGTTCTCACTGGATTAGCTGGGTATTGCTGCCTAAAAAATATAGAAATTTATTGGGTGAAGAAATAAATAATGATCAGTATCAACTTTTCTTTTTTGATTCTCTTGCTGAAAAAAAGGTTCCTGAAAGATTAAAGGAAGGTTTGACTAAGGGTACAACCTTTGTGGAGGATCAGACTACCTTAGCATTGCTCCCTTTTTGTAAAGAGAACGAAATAGTTTTTAATGATAATAATCAACTAACTGGTCAGCAAATGAATGGAAGTGACTGTGGTTGGTGGGCAGTTTATTATGCGTTGATGACTGTTTATACTGGAGGAGTAGAGTTTTTAAACACTTGGCAAGGAAAGAAGCTATCTGCAGTACCTTTGCGTAATATAATGAACTTACAAGAGGCTAATATTATAGAGCAGGAATCCTTGCAAAATAAGGAAAATCGTTTACCAGATCGAAGAAATGGGGAACATAGAAGTGGTTCTATAAATGAGATACAAAGGAAGTCATCAAGATTAGAAGAAAGAACTAGTACAAAGAGTCAGAATAAGAGGAGTCATGCTTCAGGTAGTCGTCTTCTAGATGAAGATTTTGAAAAGAACTTGACAGGTAATGATTACCAACTTTGTCTTAAAAATTACACTATCTCGGATATTGCAAAGCACATCTATGGATGGACTGAAAGTAGTAATATAATTATTACTGTGATTGGGATTTTTTGTTTTTGCATGCTTTTTCTGATTGTATAATAAAAGACTTTCAATTATTTCTTGTTTGGTAGTGTTCATAAGCGTCAAGTTAAGTGCAAGCGGCATAAGAAGGAAAATGGAAAAAACTATTTTAGAAATTGAGTAATAAGGTTAGTAATTTATGGATCAATCTAAAAAAATTATCTTAAACTTGACATGTATAAATATTTCCTATTGTTTCCCAGTTACGAAATATTACTGCTCAGATTTGTGTTCCTTTTCAGCATTATAGAGCAAGTGTATAATTTCATCGTATGGTTTATCTTTATTGTGCCGTGATCTTAGCACAGCTACATCTCTTGGGTTTTTTCCATCTTTATTTCTGATTGTAGGATTTGCACCTTTCTCCAATAAAAACCTTATGATTTCTAAATCCCCTCGATACGCAGCATTGTGAAGTGCTGTACTTCCATACCCGTTGATAATATTTACATTAATTCCTTCGTCTATCAGAAATTTGACAACTTCTAAGCATCCTTCTCCTGCAGCATAATGTAGTGTAGTAAGTTTAAAAATTTGCGTATCTATATCTAATAAATTTTTTACTGAAAACTTCGCAATTTCTAAGTTACAATTTTCAGATGCAATCCGCAATATTGTTTTATAATTATCTGTAGCTTTTGCTTTCGTATAGCAATAGGTAATAATAACACATACTACTGTTACTATAAACCACCAAAAATGTAGCTTATTTCTTGAGTCTCTGTTCATATTCAATACTTTTTTCAACATTAAACATTTGGTTTACTGATTTTTTCTTAACGTTGATGCTGATAACACAGTGCGATAACCTGAACTATCTAACACATGTTCTGCTCTGTCAATTATCCATTCACCGTCTATATCTTGATGAAACCCTAACAAGCTAAGTTTCGCCTCTGCAAATAGTTCTGGATTACCAGGCATAGTGATATCCAATACTGCATTATTTCGCTTTAGTTGTTTTAACTTAGCATTTGCTGCACTTAGTGCTGATTCTACATTAGAGTAAAGCGTTTGTATGGTATAACTTGGACTACCAGAGCCAACTGTTTCTGATATAGTTTCACCCTTTTCATAGCTATGCCATTTTGCAACCACTGAGTTGTACCTACTCACGGTAAAATGCACTTTCCAATTGATTGTGTCTTGAGGTCTAATAGCTGTTGTTCCTAAAGCTTTTCCAGTTGCCGACTTTGCTTTGCCTTTGGGAATAAAGAGTATGTATCCGCCAGCTAGCTTTGCCATTGCTCCGTATTCTATTGCTATTTTTGTTAATAAACTTATATCACTTTCTTCTATTTGGTTAATATGTGGAATCAACACATTTTCAAACTCTTCTGCAACTCCGTACCCATATCCGTGCTTTTCTGCTATTTCCTTAACCAAGTTACCTAAAGTAATTTGATGCCATTCCTTAGATACTTTCTCTTTTAATGACAGTCTTAAATTTGTTGCATGGGCTTTTATTAGTAAGGTTTTAGGTGGACTCTGCACCGTAATTTCATTAACTGTATATACACCCATTGGCATTACTCCGATTTCCCTGTACCCTAAAGAAATATTCAATTCATTAGGAATATCTATGTCTTTGTCCCTATAATCAACATGTACTTCAACTACATTGTCTATTGTCCCAGATTCATCGGTAAGGCGCAATGATATGACTCTATCTTTAACTGATTCACATTTATCTATTATAAAATCTGGCTGCATTTATTCCCAGACCTTTAATTTTGACTTTTGTACTGGTTTCTGAATAGTAGGAAGCTTTATCTTTAATCCTGCAGGCAAAAAGCTTCCGTATTCTGCCAAACCTAAGTTCTCTGCTAGTACTAATTCCACTACTCCATCCGTAAATCCGTAATGTTTCCAGCAAATCAGATCTAGCATTTCTCCTTCTTTGGCTAAGTAATATATAATCATCTATAGCTCTTCAAACTCAAACTAAATTCAACTTTTCTTGGTAGTCCACTAGGTAAAAAATACATCTGCTTTTCTTCTAACCTGGTAATTACGAACTGTCCTAAAATATTACCTAAACTATCTACTAAAATATGTGGTTTTTCAGCTTCTCTCATATTCTTTAATTGATTTAGCCCATTGAGATTATGTAGATAAATCGTTCCTTCTAAATCTATATCTTCTATACCTTGACCGATATTTTGTAATAGTGGCATATTTTCAATACACTCAATTGTGCTCCAACGATTCTCTCTATTATACTTTAAACTTCTTGGAACAAATTTATACGGGCCAAGAGACAACATTTTAATAAACAGGGTCTATGGTATCAAACAGAACATCACGTGATTTTTCTCTTATCCTTTTTATTACTTCATCAGCAAGGCTACGAACATCTTGATTTGGTGCTGCTTGTACACTTATGTTGAAATAACTATGTTGAGTTTGGTTAAAAGTTTTATTTTCATATTTGCTTTTTACGTACTCTTTTAGATTGAGATCTTTCTCATCTGCTATAGATTTCTTTTCTGCAATAGCATGTTTAATTTTGAATCCTTCAACATTATTCCAGCTATTTTTAGAAATTCCTTTCATCACACTATTATTTGATAAAGGATTCCCATTATTAAAAACACTATTTTTAGAAAGTAAATTGCTAGCTTCTCCATCAACTAACGAAATAACAGTTTTTCTCTTCTCAAATTCTTTTATTGGACTATTTTCTGATACTTTCCAAAATACGCTACTAACTGTATCTCCCATCCATGAAAAAGCCTCTCCTATCGGTTTTATGATTGATTTCCAAAAACTAGCAAAGAATTCCTTCACTTTTTGCCAGTGAGTGATAACAAGTGCTGCACCAGTGACAAGTCCAGCAATTAAAAGCCCTATAGGATTACTCATTACAGCAAGCGTTATTGCTCTTAGCCCTGTTATTACTGCAGGAAAAACTATACTTGATAAAGATGAAAATGTTGCAAGTATTTTTGCCCTTAAACCGAGAACTGTACTTGCTAAAAAAGTAAACCCATAACCTAAGCCTACTACTAAGATTTTCAAACTTATTAAAGCTGCTATAGTTCCCATGATTGCTGTAGTTAAGGTTGGATATTTTTCTGCAAATAAGGCTATGCTCCTAGTTTTTTCTTGTAAAAATTCAGCTATAAATTTTAAAGTAGGCAGCATCACCGAGCCCAGGTTCATACCAACTTCAGCTATTGCATTTCGAAGGAGTCTTAATTTATTGGCTGTAGTGTCTGCACGATTTTTGAATTCTTTTTGCAGAGAGCTTCCGTACTTTTCTGTGTTAGCCAATAACTTTATTGCATCCTCATACTTATTAAAACTTCCAGCTAATAATGCAATATCATCTTGATATTCCTGACCGAAAAGTTTCATCAGGATTGTAGAACGTTCCTGATTATCCATTTTCTTTAGAGTTTGAAAAAAGTAGAGTAATGCTTCTTCCCCATTTTCACTTATTCTTTGCACCATTTCTTCTGTGGCTATACCCATTTCTTCTAGCGCTGCCTTAAATTCTTTTCCTTGTCCTTCAGCAGTTTGAAGCTTAGAAAGTAAAGCATTTATAGCAGTTGCAGCTTTTGCTGGTTGTTTGCCTAAACTAATGAAAGCATTTACTAAACTGCTTGTTTGTTCAAACTTTAATCCAAACTGCTTTGCAGTACCACCAACTATTGCTAGAGCTTCAACCATATCTTTTGCTTTAGCAGCAGTGTTATCTGATAAGTGGTTGATTACATTACCAACGTGCTCCATTTCACTAACATCAATTCCATAAACGTTAGAGAGTTTAGCTATGGAATCACCTGCTTGCTCTGCAGACATATCAAATGCTGTAGACATTTTTGCCACCGTTTCTGTAAATTTGAAAAGATCTTCTTTTTTGATACCAAGTTGACCACCACTTGCAGCTATTTGTGCCAGTTCTGCGGCTGATAATGGTATAGTACGTGACATCTCTTTTAACTTTTTTGCAAATTTATCAGCTTCCTTTGTCTTTTCATCAAAATCAACTACTTTTGTAACATCAGCCATAGCACTTTCAAAGTCAATTGCAACTTTAACTGGAGCTGCAAGCGTTAGCCCTAGCCCAATAGTCTCTATAATTTGTGACTTAAAATGTGCTTTGCTTGCTAAAAAACTTTGGTGACTACGTATTGCAGATCCAAGCTTACCATACTTACCTTTTAATACTTCAATAGAAGAGCCAAGTTTATGTTGGTCACTTACTAAGTACTTAATATTTCTTCCACTTTTTCTTACTTCTTCACTAAATGAATGCAAAACATCTCTCTTTTTCAAATATGCTTCTTTTGCTTTTATTGCGGAGGTTTTGGCCTTGTCAAATTCTGCTTTTAAAGTTTTGCTCGGTTTCTCTATTGCCTTCATTTGTTTAGCTAAAGATTTTACTTGATCTTCAAAGCCTTTCCATGACCTCTTGCTAGTCAAAACATCATGACCTAACTGCTTAAACTTTGATACTGATTTTAAAGATGAGTCAAGCTTTCTTATATTCTCACCAAGATGAGTAAGTTGACTGCTACTTCCTTTTATTACAGTACTGAAACTGCCATCTAGGACTGCTCCAATTTTTATAGATAACGTTGACATTGTACCTTCCTCGCTGCTTTATGCCATAAGATAAATTCATTAATCTCCATATCAAGTATTTGTTCAACCCCGCCTCCTACAACAGAGCTGAACATTAATACTTCTAATCTCAAGTTTTTTGGATAATCGGTGAAAAAAAATCCTTTAATACCTCTTGCACTTTTACATAATCAGCAATATCTAACTCTTCAATTGCTTCTTTTGCAACTGATGTCAGGTTGGCAGTCAAAGTTACTTCCTTACTTAGATCACTACCATTAAGTCTCTCAATAGCTAGATAATCTCTAACTTTTGGACGTCTAATGGTAAGCTCTGAGATAGAAATACCATCAACTGTTATTGGATTATCAAGTTTTACTGTTGTCATACTTTCTCCTAAAAAATAAAATTCTAAAATCTTTTAAAACTAAACCTAAATACCTAAAACCGTTTGCAGCAAGGCCATTTGATCAACACCATTTATCTTTCTAATCATATTTTCAGCATCGATTTCTATCAGCTCATTGCCACCCATCGTAAGTTTATAATAATGGGCAGCTACAGTGCATTTGAGAGTGGCTTTTTCTGCTGGCTTCCAACTGCCAAAATCAAATTCTTTAAAAATGCCTCTTAAATTGATTATTACAGCTTCAATATCATTACTACCACTACCTTGCATTCCACCTCTGAGTGTCAAAGCTACTGAATTTCCATTTATCAACCCAAATAGCCGAAAGAGCTCTGTATCGTATTCAGAAAAAGTGAAATCTGCTTCAAGCTTTTCCATGCCCATGTCAATATTTATTGGGATATCCATACCACCAGCTCTATATTCTTCAGTTTTTATGGTAAGCTTTGGTAGGGTAATTTCATCTATTTTTCCTGCGTAACCCCGACCATCTACGAATACGTTAAAATTCTTTAAAATCTTCGGTAACATTTTTTCCTCTTTTTTATAATATTGTACCACCCACAAGATGTGACCTGAAAGTAATCTGTTCTGCTGGATATGGTGGTGTAAACTCAAAGTCAAAGTATACTTTTCCACTTGCAATGTTTGTTGGTGTATTGAGTTCTGGGGTTGCATAACATTTTCCGCTAATAATCGCCCCTTGTGCTTTTAAACTTGCCAGATAAGAATTCACCCCCTCAATTACATCATCTATATAAGTTTTGGTGATATTGCGATCAACTGCCCATAAATGAGCTCGAAGTAAACTATCATTGATTAAATCTGCAGTCCTTCTCACTGACAGAAAAGCCCATTTTGAGTCATTTGAACATGTTCTATTTCCCCAAAGCCTATAGCCATTTTGATGAATTATCGTTGTTACTTCATTTTCATTCAAGTGGTTTGCTCTACAATTTGTATTACCGAGCGTAAAATCAATAGGCCTGCTTGTTCCAACAATACCATTTATCTCTTTGTTTGAAGGTGAATGCCAAAATCCTTGCTCACTATCTACTTTCGCTATTAAACCAGCTACAAATGGGCTTACTGGCAAAATTTCTTCTTTTCCTTCAATAAATACCTTAACCCAAGGATCAACTACGTACACTCTTGAGCTGCCTACACTTTTTCTCCATTTTATTACTTCTTCATCATTGGTATTTGATCCATCTGCTACTATTATTGCTCTTAGCTTTTCTGCTATAGGAATTAAAGCGCTAACCACTGGATTTCCAGCATCTCCAGATAATTGATGAGTAAACTGAGGTGCAATTAGTATTCTTGGCGCAACATGAACTATGCTTTCACTACTGAGGAATGCCTCTATCCCTTGATACTCTCCAGTCTCTTTATCAACACCGCCAATTATATTTTTCAGCGTCTCTTCTTCTTTTAATTTTGGATCGCTGTTTTCACTTTCTTCAACTCTAATTACTACTATTGTTGCACCAATTTGGGAAAATATTCCGTTTATTGCAGAAGGTAAACTGCCACTCTTTCCAAGCTTTGCTGCTTCCTTCAAGCTTCCTGCAATTAACACTGGTTTATTCAGTGGAAATTTTTGCCCATCTGCTTCAGGTGCGGTACCAATTACACCTATCACTGATGATTTAGCTGTACGTACTGTTTTTGCCCCTGAGGTTACCTCTATAACATTTACTCCGTGTTGTAAGTTAAACATATGATATAAATAAATAAGAGAGAAAGATAACCCTACTCACTATAGGAATAGGGCTATTATGGGCATGTGCTACCGTCTCCGTGTTGGTGTTTTACAACCGTTTTTATCAAGGTACACTAGCCCTATCTCTCGATACGTTTGAATAGTTGCATGGGACATATGTATGCACCCGTTTACAACCTTAAATTAATTAAACTATCGGAGATTATTATGATTACATCTTATCAAAATTTTATTGGCATTGATATCGGAAAATTTAAAAATGTTGCTGCAGTGCACAACCAAAAGAACACTATCAAGTTTGATAATAATTCTGCTGGTTGGCAACAATTGTTCCAAGAATTTTCAAATATTCTACCTAATGCTTTTGTAACTTTGGAAAATACAGGAAAATATGAGCTTGGCTTAGCACATTTTCTTGTTGGTAAGAATGTTGCTATACATCGAGCTAATACTCGCAAAGTAAAAAGTTTTACCTTATCTCATGGAACTTTAGCAAAGTCTGATCAATCAGATGCAAGAACCCTTGCCCAATATGGATTTGAACGCTATAGTACTCTATCTCTATTTGTGCCTATGTCAAAGGAACAAACAACCTTAGTCGCACTTTGCCAACGTCGTGATGACATTACGCAAATGAGAGTTCAAGAGAAATGTAGATTAGCAGCACCTGAAAACGACTATATAAAAGAAAGTTGCCAAAAGGCTGTTGACTTTTTTAACAATCAGATAAATGAACTCAACGATTCTATACAAAAAATTATTGATGGAAATCCAGAGTTACAAAAGCGCCAAAAAATCATAAGAACAGTACCAGGAATAGGTATAAAATTATCTCAAGACTTTGTGTGTCTGATGCCAGAGCTTGGCCATTTAAACAAAAAAGAAGTTGCAAGTCTCGCTGGAGTTGCACCGCATCCAAAAGAAAGTGGAAAAACTATTGGCTACAGAAGAATAACGGGTGGTAGAAGTAATGTCCGTAGAAAGCTTTTTACGGCTGCAATGGCTGCTGCAAAGTCCAAATCTGCACTTGGTGCCTTTTATTCTAAGCTTGTTGAAAGTGGCAAGAAGAAGATGGTAGCTATAACAGCTCTAATGCGTAAAATTATAGTTATTGCCAATGCCAGGCTTAAAGAAGCAATTAATTTGCATATTTAAAATTTACACAGCAGTAACTGAAATGGGTTAATGAATATTGTGAATAAGTTCTCTAATTGCATAAAAGTCAACAATAATTTTTTGTATCATGAAAAATATTTTTTGATGTAAAATTCAGCTCTAATACAACCTTTTATTTATTATTGTATTATCTTATTCAATCAAAAGAGGTTTTATTGGCAATAAAAACATCAACACTAATTTCCAATTAATCTCTTTTAAACTATGTAGCCAATGAATATGTGGATAAATACGTCCACACAAACTTAAAGTATTTATCCACATATTCATTAAGCTTATAAAAACTAAGGTATCATTCTTTTCCTCTATAGTCTTAATGATTTTACATAAGTTAAAAGTAGCATGCTTCCATTGTTCTCTCCGCGGTCTAATATGGCTAATTCATATTGTAGCCAAGCCGCACTATACTTGTTAGGCGGAAGTGGACGGCAACATGTACGCCACGAAGTCTATGCTTCAACTTATCCTCTTGCTTATCCCTTCCATCGGCATTGCTATCTTTACTTTCAGTAAAATTATTGTTTTATACTTCTTTAGTGTTTATTGATAGCAAAACTCTTTTCTATCGATTAGCATCTTATGCATAATCACGGCTAATTTTCTTGCTACTGCAACAATTGCTTTTTTCATGCCCTTTTTCTTTTTAAGCTTCAATCCCCAGCTTCTTAATTTAAATATCCTTTTACATTTTACCAGTAAGACCTGCGCGGCTTCATATAACATATTCCTACAGTCCACTGGTCCCATTTTTGATATACTTCCGTGTCGATCAATCTCACCAGAAGCGTACTGTCTTGGACTTAATCCCATATAGGCTCCAACTGTATAAGATGTTTCAAACCTATGCAGATCATCTATTGCAGCTTTATATGTCATTGCTACTATAATACCAACTCCTGGAACAGTAGTTAATAATTTACAATCCTCATCTTTTTTGCTTTGTTCTGAGAGCATTTTATCAAGTTTTCTTATTGATTCTTCTATTATTTCTAAACTATGTACTAATGATTCAATTGAGGTTTGGCTAATTTCATCTAGATTATTAACCATTTCTTGCACTTTTAAAGCAAAGTTTGCAGAACTAAGACGTTGATTAACTTTTATCCCGTATATTTTCAGTAATCCCCTTATTGTTCCCGCAATTTGCTCTCTGCAACGTATTAATTGTCTTCTGCTTCCAAGTATTATTTTAACCTGACAAGCTTCGTCTGATTTTACTAATACCTCCTTAAATAGCCCAACTCTCATCATTTGTGCTATGCCTCTTGCATCATTTTTATCATTCTTATTGATTCTCGCAGATAATGCTGCTGCCATATGCCTTGCATCTACACAAGTTACTGGTAATCCAAGATTCCTCAACTCTTTGCACATCGATATTGATAATTGCCCGCTTTCTATTCCTATGGACTCGTATTTTTTGTTTTGACCAAGCAGAAACTCAGCTATTGCACTGCTTTCACTTGCAACAACCCCTTCTTTAACAATTTTTCCTTTCTCATCAATGATACTAATAAAAGTTTCTTTGAGTGAGACATCTAACCCGCTATAATGTTTCATGAGACTACTCCTACTGTAAAAGTTTAAATTATTCTTGAAGAACTAATTCATTGAATTTGTTACTTCGTGCTAAAATAATGGAGTATGTCTCTCCATCATTCAATAGCAATTACAGTATGTACAACCATCATTATCCTTAGCATTAATATCAGCTCCCATATCTAGAAGCTTTTCTACCATATCTAAATCACCATACCTTGCAGCTATATGCAGGAAAGTGTAGCCTTTACCGTCTTTTAGCATTAACATTACCCACTCCCTTAAGAGGCTCTTCAATCTTAAATTCAATAATAAGATAATACTCTATTTCTACTATCTTTAATAATATAATCATTTTTAGAACTCAAAACCAACTGTTGTGAGAAGTGTTTGTTTTGGGATGGTTTGGTCTACCAAACGATACATACGAACTTTTCTAGATAATAATTTCATTATACGCTGAAATCAGCTATATTGGCTCACTTTTACTAAACCTACGTACGAACTGTTTTGCCTAAGCTTATGAAAATAATTTAAACCTTCTATTTTTATAACCTTATTTCTATGCGGCTTGTTCTCGCAAATATACGACCTTTTTTGCAATTTTAGAAAGAGTCAATAATTCAAATTTTTGCAGCACTAAAATAGACGTTTCTTTAGTTACAACAAGGTCTATTTTTTCGTAAATAAAAATGTTTTATAATAATTAATTATTAGAATGAAAATATCATACTTGGCTCTCAAGAAATTTCCTGTTGTGCAGTGGTAAGGTTTGGAGAAAAAGATTGGCTTGGCAACGATAATTTACTAGACTAAAGTTTATATTAAAATACAAAATGGGGTTGCGGGTATGGAATCTGGTTTGGATCACAATTACAATAAAATACTTGATATATTAAAAGGTGCTATTAAAGGCGACGATAATCAAGTTAAAGCAAGAAAACATCTTAGAGTAGAAAGATGGTTGAGGGTTTATATTCAATTAATTGAAGATTTTGATGAGGGAAAATTAAAATTTTTCTCTGATATATTCTCTGATAATTCTTGTTGGGATGGAATAAAATTAAAAAATAAAGCTGTTGGTGAAAGGTTAACTGAAGAAAAAAATAAAAATGGAAAAGAAAATCCGCTTGATCTTGCAGATAGATATTACTTGGCATGTAAATATTGTCTAGAAGATAAGATTCCTGGATTGTTTGAACAAGTATTTATGAGATTTAAGAGAAGTGCCTTTGAAGAGGATGGATCTGATGATGATCTGAGAAGAGAATTATTGGAAAATATCGAAGAAACTAGCCCTATAGAAGCTTTCTGGTCTTTTCTTATTGATAAGCAGATTGGAAAACTAAACGAATATAAATCAGTTGAAGGTTTGCAAAAATCCATACAGATAAATTCTAATAAAAACTGGGAAGAAGGTATAGAGTTCTTCTATAATAAATTGCACAATGATTCCAGTATTTCTAGTCAAGATAAAAATAATTTGTTAATTGAAGCAGCTTTATCTGCAGTAAAGGGTTACAAAGAAGTAGACACCATAGAGTTTTGCCTGTCTAAAATGGATGATGAACAAAAGAAAAAATTACTAAATAGAGATTATAAGGAAAATACTTATTATGCAGTGTTGAATGTGCTAGTAGGTCAGTATTACTTTGATTCTTTTATGGAATTAAGCCGATTGTGTAGTCAGATTGAATGTGAACGTTACACAACTTTTTTATCTTCATTATCAGATCAAGTACTGAAGAATCCAGATCTGTCTGAAGAAACAAAAAAATGTATGATGAATGTTTGGGAACGTATAATAAAATTAAAAACTCAAGACCGCGGGGAGCAATCTATTTCCTCTATTTTTGTAGACTATTCAGTTACATATACAATAGCAAATTTAATTGTGGATCCAAGTAGACAAGGGGTAAGTAAAGAAGAAATATTAGGGAAGATATTAAAGCACGTAAAAGAAATGAGTGGTGAAGAGATGATAAAGGTTAAAGATTCTGTATTAAGTAAAATTCAGTTATTTCATGGGGGTAAAAAATTGCAATTAGGAGAACAAGTATTTTCTAAATTAGCTCAAGAAGCTTCTAAAGAATCAATTTTGCGTGAAGCTGGTGATACTTTGCCACAGTCAAGTCTCAGTACGACTGATACCCCATATAATATAAAATCTTTAGGCCATAGCAAATAGGAGAGTAATATGCCAAGTAATGTCAAGCCGCTTGAGTTGGTACAGCTTCTGTTAATGAGAAATAAATCAAAAGACGAGTTCCTAGATTTTCAAAAAAGGTTCCAATCGTTTATCAATCAATCTCCTTCTTTTTTGCATTCAGTTGGAAAGCCAGGCTTTTTCCCTAGTTTCTTTTTTGGTATGTTTGCTACTGTATTAGACACAGAACTTGCTACTAAAATTGGTATCAAAAAACTTCATTTTCGTTTTGATGATAATAGAACTTTAAAAATAGCTATATTAACTAATGAGGGACTTAAGTGTATAACGGTGTCTGATCAAGTTGATGGTAACATGCATCTAAAGTTCTCTCAAGGAGAGTTAGAAAAAATAGCACAGAAATGGAAAATGGGAGCAGAGTTTGATAAACTAGAAAAAGAAGAGCATGAAATAACAATTACAGGAAAAGAAGTAAAGTACGGAAAGGTTGATCCAGCTTTTAGTAAAAAGACTGATTATTCACAAAAAGGTTTTACAGAAATAGAAAAAGATCGTGACCAACAAGACCTAGAGAGCTTAATTTCAAAATTGAGTAATCAAAATTTTGAAGAAGTAAAAAAGAACGCTAGAAGAATGTTTAATTATATTACAAATGTCTATAAGAAATATGAAAAAGAAACTCTATTTAGCGGTAAAGAATCAAGTCATCATGGGTTTTTAGCTGGGTTTTTGATAAATTTTAAGTATCGTTTTCACCTAAAACTTTATCTCGAATTATTTGCTGGAAAAGGTTACGCAGACATTATTTTACTTGTGCGCGGTTCTGATAAGTCGCTAAGCTCTATTCCTATTATTATTGAGCTTAAAGCAGGTACTGGTGAGATAAGTACAGTGATAAAAGCATTGAAGCAAGCACAAGATTATGTTAAGGGCTCTTTTTCTAACTCTATAAGAATGATTACTATAGCTAATGAAGCTATTTGTGTAGGATTAAATTTTGACATGGTTCATCACGAAAATGTTAAAATTGATGTAGAAAATTTTCTTAGTCGAGAAGGTAATTCTGTAATAGAAAAGTTACTTGGCACTGAAGCAGCGAATGCTGAGGTGATAAGAACACAGCTAGAGTATCTTTACTATGGAATTGTTTGGAGCAATGGTGGAAGTGATAATATTAATTATGTCAGCAGAATGATCTTAGGTCAGCTAGTACTTATTTCTAATATTATTAAGCGTGAAAAGTTAGGTAAACATATTTTTATTTATGATCAAAATGATAAAATGGTTACTGGATCACAGAAACGCCCAGAAGCAGCAAAAGAAAGTATTGAGGATTGTGTTACAACTATAGTGCTAACTTTAGGTAAGAAGGTGCTTATACTCAACATAAATGAAAAAAATGAATTTGCATTGAGAGTGCCAGATAATAAAGGAATTCCTATTGAAAATATTAGGGGAATTCAAAACGTCAATGACATAAAGATACAAGAAATAACCTGTAACTTATACAGTACACCTAGTAATAAGAATCCATTTGATCAGTACTGTAATAAGAATAAGGGAATTACAGTAAATACGTATGACTCATTGGACAAATACAAAAGAGGTAAAGAAATTTTACAAGGTAATTTTACTCGAATTGTGGAAAATAAAAAATTTAAAGCAGCTTTGAGCAAAGCTATAGAATCTGGTAAATATGATGATTACAAAAAACTATTTGAAGAAATTTCTCATATACTACATCCTTTCAAATCATTAATAAGCAATGAGGCTACATTTCAAGCTGTATTGCATGGTTTATTTAGTAGCTACGGAGAAGATAATATAAAAGTTATTACTGAATTTCAAATAGGTGGTGGAGAGAAGTTGGATGTTATGTTGGTTATAAATGCTACTGATCAAAAAAAAAGAATACCCCCCAGTTGGAATAGAGCTAAAATTTGCTAAGAAAGGAGAATTGGATAAAAAAGAAAAAGATGCTAAGGACCAGTTGAAAAGATATAAAGAAGGTGAAGCGTATAAGGTAATTACTGATGCTGGCAAAGTGAAACTGATATATGCTGTTTTTAATAAAGGTGCAACAGATGAAGGTTCCCTTATAAAAATTGGTAATGAGTTTGTAGAGGTAGATGTAAGACATAGCTCTGTGGTTGCTTTTGGTCAACAGCCAGGTAGTCTCCAACAACCTTATGTTCAACAAGCAGGTCTATCTCGAGCAGTTAATCAGTGATCTAGTCTTAAGAAATAGTCATCTTAAGTAGGTTATGCTGTCGAGAAGTTTTGTGACAAAGTTATAGAAGGAAAACAAAATGATCCTGATACGAGTACATGGAGTGCTGTTAAAAGTTCGTTTTCTGATACATTTATTACTAAGCATAATATGAATTACATTTATAGTAATCAATCTCCAGTGAATTCCTTAGATAGCTAAGAGCTAAAAGTATGTATTGTGTAAATAGTTACCAAGGCTGGAAGGTTTTGAACTTTTTTTCACAACACTGATGTTCTTGCTAAAATATTTTTGAAAAAGTTAGTTGACTTATAAATAATTCTCTACTAATACTGGCATATGTTTGTTTATTCTGCTGAAGTGGCTCCGCAGGTTACTGTATAAGCTTCAGCAGTTTCCGTACTCCTTTAAAGTATAATTCATCATGCTCTTATAGTAGTGATATCAAGTATAGGTCTTAACCATGTTGATTTATAGTAAAATTAGCCCAAATTTGCAGTCATAAGCAACTTTTAACCTCTCTATATACTCCATTGTTACTCACCATAAAAACTTAACAAAAGCTTAACGACATAAGTAGTAAAAAGATTATGGTTATTGACTTAATGTTACATATCGCATACAATATATCATATATCTTAGCTTAGAGGGATAAGTATGGGTGAGTCTACTGGGATAGTAAAATCTATTATCAATCTACTAAAACCAAAATCCAAACCAGAACCATCTGATTTTGAATATGAATCAATTATAGAACATCTATTATCTAAAGAGCATTTATTAAATGAGCTGATGAATGATATGTGGTACTCAGGAGACTTACCATCAGTCAGAAACTATAATGAACCATTATCTTTGATAGATAGCAAACTTGGATTAAGTGAACAAATTTGTGTTTGGTTTGCTCTAGATCATGACCTTACACCAAGTCAAAAAAATTTAAACAAAAAGTTACTTAGTGCTCTAAAATGTTTAGCTTCTAACTGTGGTTCATTTGATAATACTGAGCCCCTTGAAGAATTTTTATATGATAATAGAAACAATAAAGATTTAAAAGTAATTCTTAACCTAAGAAGAGGAGAATCTCAATCAACAGTATTGCATGCAATTGCAGGAGCAAATATTGGTGGATTTCGTCGCATAGGAAATCAGGCTATAGATTTACTCTTAGAAGCAGGCGCAGATCCTAACATACAAGATAATAAAGGAAAAACACCATTATGCCTTGCTGCTGCCAAAGGTCATTACGATAATACAAACTCTCTCCTCTCAAAAGGAGCTAACCCTAATATAACAAGTAGAAAGGGTAAAACTCCACAACAAATAGCAACTAATAAACTCTGCTATAATATAGAAGAATTATTTCTAACTGATAAACAGAAAAAGTTAAATGCAGAATTGTATGACTTACTTGTACTCGATTCAGACTGCACTAAAAATTTAAAGGAGTTTTTAAGTAAGCATAAAAGAGATTCAGACCTAAAAGTAGTGCTAAATATTAGGCAAGGAATGGGTGAATCAAAAGTGTTTTCGTATGTTGATCGTTTTGCTTGGGATAATGAAGATCTTGCTCAAGAGTTAAGAAAAATATTTCTAGAAGCAGGAGCATTAGATTATGGTATAAATATTTATCGTCAGCAAAAGAAAGGACAGGTCAGTAAATTACTCGTTAATTTAACCTCAAATCAAAAGGAAAAGTTAAATGAGTTTTCTGATAAGGTGTTTCAGGCTCAAAACATGGCTGAACTTGAAGAGATTGTAAACGATGCTATAAAGTCTGGTGTACGATTAAACTATTCTCTTTCACAAGATTTCTTTTCAGGTAATGAGTACACTTTTACCGATTATGTGATGAAAAAAATCAGTGAATTAGAAAAGAATCCTAAAGTTGCTAGTAATATAATATGTCAATTAGTATCAAAAGGGGCAGTGTTTGGTAATACAGTTGATGCTAACACACTGACATCAGAATTTAAAGAGCATAAAACTAACCTAAAAAAAGCTTATAGAGATTATATTAGCAATTCTCATAAGTTTATTGAAATCGCAAAAAATGCAACCAATAGCGAGCTAAAAGATGTAAGAGTAGACAACTCCGTTTTTTACTTAGAATATTCTAAAGATAGTAAAATAGACATTATAAAGATAACAGATGGGGTAAGGGATTTAGGTCTAACAGATGGGGATGTAAAGTGTGGAAGAAATATAGTAAGGATTGGTAATAGTGAAGTAGAAATTAAAACTGAAGATGGCATAAGGAATTATACAGATCTTACAGAAGGCAGCAGTATAGTATTAACTTTCTATACTAGTTTGGGAGAATTGGAAGTTAGATTATATCCTGATGAGAACAATAAAAAATTGATAAGAGTAGAAGTGAGCGATGAAGATCTATTTGAAGAAATAGCAAGTCATGAAGAAATAGGGCAAAATTGCTTATTGGGAGGTTTATCGGTTATTGAAGCTATAGATCAAGGTGTTTTTGCTAGATCTGGTGGATTAATGCGTCCTGAAGTAATAAGCGAGTCTAACAACAAAAAGGTTTCATGGGCAGAACGTGAAGAATTAAGAAGGGTTTCTAATTCGAGGGAAGAAATTGCTAGGTAGAAGGTATTAAATATTAACTAAGATAATTAGCAATCTAAGAAACGAATTATCTTAAGCTCTACACAAATCACTCGCTCTTTTTTACAATTAATTTGGTTTATAGAACTACTCGTAGTAATCAAAATAAGATTTTTTCTTATAGTCAAGTTATAGTAAAATGAAATGCGATAAAGTTGCATTATTCTTTCTACAGCTAAATTTTTGCCTTAGCGTATTTATTATACAGGTAGTACAAAGCCATCGTTACACTTATATATCGTCAATAATCTATTAACAATTCCTATGTATAATTAATTTTGAAGGCTTTAGTAAGGGGGAAGTATGACAGAAGCAAATCCAATAGTTACATTAAAGGCTAAAATTAAAGAATTTGGTTTTAATAAATTAAGAGCTAAAGATAATAAAAGCGCAAATTCTGGTGAGCAAGCATATAAAGACATTAATAGAATGGATTTCATCATTAACGGAGAGAATATAGATAGGGATTTTGTTGACCGATTATATAAAAAACATATTAGCTTGGTTAAAAATAATAAAGATGGAGAAAAGAATTATCGTTCATTTGCAAAAGAGGTTTTTAAGGAGATGTTTCAACATTCTAGAGCATAAGCTCCAAATGATCATATTCTAGAAGAGTTAGCTACTAATTGCAATCAAGCAGGATATGAACATATATATGGACCATTTATGATGGAACTTTACGAGAAACATAAATTATTTATGAGTGTCAATAGTGGTGTTGATAGAAAAGTGTACATTGACTGCAAAAATCCAAATTCTGTAAAAGTTGAGTGTAAAATCCCCAAAGCACCTGTAAAGCTTCTAGATTTTTCTGAGAAAAAAATATGTGATATATCATTTTCAATGGAATTTACACTTGAATCTCAGAATGGTAAAGAGGGTCTAATATATAGAGACGGTAAGTTATTACTTGATGTTCCTGAGGAGTTAAAAAACTATCAAGATGGCGATAAGAGTTTATTTGATATTATAAGAGAATATTTCGAAAAATTTTGCAAAATATTAGGATTTACGTTTGCAACAAAAATAGAGCACAACTTAGGAAATGAATTGAAAGTAGACAGTCATGGCTATCTGGAAAATGTGGAACCTCCTGTCCGGAGCAATAATCATGCTCATGGTTAAAAAAGTATGCTCTATAAGCTCAAATGAGAAGAAATTACCTAATTTAAAAGTTTTACTTGATAATTATGGATTTTCTCAACTGCGCAGGATTCAAAGAAGGCTGGATAATAGACCTACTCAAGTTTAGTATTCGGCTTTGTAGCATTATACAACGCAAAACCCATACACCACATCTACTGCCACTGCGAAATAAAACATAAAACGCAACACAGCTCACCAATAATAACGCACCAACAACACCAGCCGCAATTGGTTGGTTTGATGATTTTTCGTATATAGGGATTTCCTTCACTATAAAAACATGGTTCTATTTCAGCAGAAAAGGGTTGTTATGTGAGTTTGACTCTTGCTCAATAGTTTGCTCTGGTTTCATATGTAAATTGAAAATCTTTACTATTTATATTAATATACTCATATAATTTAATGTCAGTTTTTGTCACACTGGTTTACGTCAAGACTATTTTTAACCTCTTCAACATCTGTTGGTGCATTAGAAGTCCTTCATATTTTGCAATAGTGGTTTCCTTATAAATCCTTGAGTTTTTTTGCAACAGCTTTTCCTATTCTCTTCGATGTTTTCATCTCCTCTTGTTAAACAATGCAATCAAGACCATAAAATTTCTCCAATTGCTCACTCCACAGCATCGGTATTTCTCTCAAATCAACTAATTTCAAATCTCTTGGCTGTCTCCCATTTACTATGTCTTCTTTAATCTTTGGTGCTAAATAATTCAATCTTAAAATTTGCTGTATACTTCTTGTACCTATATTAATTTTGGCACTCAGCTCCTTCACACTTTCGTATTTTCCCTCTTCTAGTTGCCGTTTCCACAGATGGGCTCTTACCACTGCTTTCAGTAATGCATTGTTTGTTTTACCTTCTGGTTCTACTACCGTGCATTTATTTCCTTTCTTCTTTATTGGTATAAATTTTTCCTCTGATTCAGAACTCACCTCTATTCCATCCGGCTTTGTTGCACAGCTCTTCGGATAGTGGGTAATGTATAATAAATTCATGAAGCTATATCAAACTTAGCCATGCCTATTTCAGTAAATTTGTTAAGCAAATAACACTTGAGTAGCAGTTCCTTCTCACGATTAATCTCAGATTTATTCCTAAAACTAAATCCAAATATTTGCTTCAGTCGCGAGAAAAAACTTTCTATATAAGATCTCTTCCAATAATTTATCTCTTTTTTCCACCTCTTCATACCATCTTCATCATATGACTTTATGAGCTTGATTGTAGAATTTCTCTCATTCATATAATCCAACTTTGGATGCTCTACTGCATTATTTTGCGGAGGAATCCTTGTCTTTATGTCAAGCTCATCGCACAGTTTGTATAACTTCTTTCGATTATATGCCCTATCTGCATATATCGTGCTTATGTTATACTTGGTATCCACTCTTTCAATAAGATCACAGGCTCCATAGTGGTCGGAATAAACTCCACTACTGTATTTTGCAGCTATAACTTTTTTACTACCTATCTCTAGCATTACATGTAGCTTTCTTGTTTGCTCATAGCGGCGATACTTTCTATCTGTACCATTTGCCTTACTATGGCCTGGAATATTATTGTAGATGCTGATACCTGTACTATCTATAGCAATTTCAATATCTTCCATATCGTTCTTATCAACTCTGCAGTCGTTGATTTTGATATTAAGCTTTTTAAACCTTCTTGAAGCCTGCGAATAGCTGATAATTTGCAAAATTTTCCCTATTTGCTCAAGATATTTCTCTATAAATCCCACTGTTTGCCTAAGACCAATCCTGAATAGATAGGTTATTATGTGAATTAGAATCACTACTTTGTCGCTGTAGACATTGTTGCCACCTGCTACTTTTGGACTATTTTCGTACCAATTTTCAATGGCATCGTTGATATAATGAAAAACATTTCCCCTTTCTTGAAGAAATTTGTTATATTCATTGCAGTTACTGACTTTCATTCTTATTGGCATATTTTTCCTTTGTCGGCTAAATATCTATTTTATAACAAATTCCATCAGTAACTGCCTGTTCTTTCCTTGAGTGGTGCAACAAAGCCATTCCATCCTCTCTCACCATTACTCCTTTTATTAACTTTTTCACTACTTCTTTCTGCTTTCCAAAACTTAAATTTTTCCATTCTTCCGCATTTTCTCCCCATTTTTCATATAAATCTTCCGCTTTCTTCATCACTTCTTTTTCCACTTCTCCAGCAACTATTGTTCGATTTACTGATTCACAATTCTTTCCCCTTAAGTGATTGTTGCATACGTAATATCGATATCTCTTATTCTCCTTTTTTGCATATGTCAGTGTCATATTCACATCACAGCTCTTGCACTTAATTATTCCCCTAAGCAGTGCTTCCTCATATTTTGCTTTTCTATATGGCTGATTCTTTATTAATTCTTGTGCTTTTTTCCACTTTTCCTCTTCTATTATTGCTTCATGTTTTCCTTCATACTCTTTCTCATAATGCCGTATTTTTCCCATATATATTGGGTTTGTTATTATTCTTCTCACCGTCGCTTTTTTAAAGATATCTGATTTTATCCGGTACCCTTGACTATTTAACTCCCTTGCCAACTCTGCCATTGACTTCAGCTCCACATATCTTTCAAATATATGCTTTACTGTTTTCGCTTCTTTCTCATTTATTATTAATTCTTTATCTTTTACATCATACCCTAGCGGCACAGTTCCACCCATCCATAAACCTTGTTCTTTTGATGTTGCTATTTTGTTTTTTACTCTCTCTACAATCATCTCTCTTTCTAGTTGTGCTGCTCCTGATAATACCGTTTGTACGAACTTTCCCATTGGCGTATTATTGTCAAATATCTGCGTTACTGCTACAAAATTTACTCGATGCCTTCTGAAAAATGATGTAACTTCTATACTATCTTTTGTTTCCCTTGATAGCCTGTCTAATGTATATACTACTACACAATCTACTTCTCCTTTTTTTACATCTTCAAATAATTCCTTTATTGCTGTTCTTTCTAAATTCTTTCCTGAATATCCGCCATCATCATACCTTTTGGCCAATGCTACCCAGCCTTCTCTGCTCTTTATGTACTTTTCACATGCTACTCGCTGCGCATCAAGACTGTTAAACTTTTGTTCTAGCCCATCCTCATTTGATTTTCTTGTATATATCGCACACCTTACTTCTTTTAGCATTTTCAATTTTCATTTTTATCACGCATACCGAATAATAAAGGTCCGTTGTAGCTCATTCCCATTATTTTCCCGGCTACTGCTGATAATGATGTGAAAAATTCTTCTCGGTAGATTAAACCCTTGTCTGTTACCATTACCGCATGTGTCTCTTCACCTCTCTCTAGTATTAATTCTGTCCCTTCTACTGGTAATTTATCGCTACTTATTCTTTTTCCCTTCTCTAGCCGATCTGCCAGATACTCTAGTCTTTTTAATCCTTTTCTTGACATTTCTCCATATACTTTTTCCTGCATTCTATAAGCTAATCTTGGTATCAGATATTTCTTTGAGTATCTAGGAGCTTCTTCCCCATATACCTTCTTCCACATTCTCCTCAACTCTACCAACGCTTTTTTCTCCAAATTCATTACTTTCTTTTCTATTTCTTTCTCCATATTTTTAGCCCTTCATAAATAGCTTTTCAATTCTGTCTGTTTCTTTCTTTAATACCTCGGTTATCTTTTTGCTATTTTTAGCATAATCCATCGCTGTCATTCCAAATTTATCCGCTTGCTCTATTTCTCCTCCAGCTTTCACTAGCTCCTCCACTATTTCTTTTTCTCCTACCATGCACGCAAGGTGTAGAGGTATGCATTTATTTCCATATTCCTCAGCATTTACGTCTGCTCCTGATTTTATCAATTCTCTCACGATTTCTAGACGTTTCTCCGTTACCGCTAGGTGCAGTGCTGTATATCCTCCTACATCTGCTGCATTTACATTCACTCCTTTTTCAACTAATACCCTCACTGTTTTTGCGTCTATTGCATAATGCAGAGCTATTCTGTCTCTTTCATAAATATTTTTAAACGAGTTCTCTAATAGTAACTCCTCTTTTTCTTTTTTACTCATAATCCACCTCACCTTTTCTTTAAATTTAAATCCCTCTTTTAAACCTTCCTTTTCGCTACCTCATCTATCATTTCGTTCACTTGGCTCATTATTTTGCTTGCTAAATTTTTACATTCTTCCTTTATTAGCGATTTGTCTCTCTTCCTTATTTCTCCTATCTCTATTATTTTTAGCTCCGGCATGTAGCTTCCATTCAACATGTCTGCTATTTCTCCCACTAGCCCCTCTATTCCATAGCACGTCAGTTCTCTACTTTTTGTTATTCCTCCTTTTTCTCTCAAAAATTTACTCGCCTTTTCACTCTCTTTGCTATCACATAGACGATACTTTTCACTTTCCCAGATGTAATACATTGGTGTTGCACCATACTTATTCAGTTGATTAACTTCAGCTCCTGCTTTTACTAGCTCTTTTATTATTTCAACTCCTCCTATTTTGCACGCAGAGTGGAGTGGCGTACATCCAGTGACATATTGAGTGGCATTTACTTCTGCTCCTTCCCTTAGTAGCACTTTTACATTTTCTAAACTTTTTGCGAATACTGCACAGTGTAGTGGTGTATAACCATTTTTATCTCTTGCATTTACCTCTGCCCCTTTTTTTATTAATAATCTCACTGTTTTGTAATCGGAGATTTCCGCTGCTTGGTGTAATATTGTCTCTTCTTCTTTATTTCTTTTATTAATGTTTTTAAACCCGTTACTTGATACTTCTTTAAAAAACTTACTAAAAGATTCTTTGCTAAACTTCATACATACCTCACAAAATTAGCTTTTCTAGCGCCAGACAAATTTCTTATATTTACCTGCCGCTATTCAAGTCATGTCCTTTTTAGCATGAGAAAGCAAGTCTTTTTCTTTTTATTTCATACACTTTTACCTATTATTAATATAATATATGAGTATCTAAATATAAGTACTTAACTTATTAGAGATATTATTCGACTATCTTTCCAACTTCTGTGCAAATGTCGATGTTCATGCCACTTCAGTACTCCCAGGTAAAATACTAAAATGTAATTTTCTAATTCGTGTATCGAATCTTTTTGCTCTAAATCGTTTTCATACTTAATATTGTGTTCTGCTAAACCATATTTTGTAATCTTCTGATCAGTATAGTTTTCTACTTTGTAATTGTGAGTAATGCTAAACCTTTCTAAAATTGGCTTGTGTTTTAAATTCCAACGTTGCCCTGAAAGTTTATCGTTTCCCAATACAAATTTATTTCCTTCTTCTTCTATTCTACCAACCGGAAAACAGCTATTTATTTCTCCTAATTTCCAGCTATCTGACAGTACAATCTGCGCTTTTGCAAATTTAATCGATGGTAATAAGCTTTGAGTTAGAGGATACAGGGCTTTTAAGTTATACCACTGATGACTTCTTTCATAAATACCGTTATAATTCTTTGTGTGAGGCTCGGTTTCTCCAAGGATTGCTACATCTAGGCGATATATATCATTGCTTAAAGCTCGTTCATAATGATCGCGTAGATAGTTTTCTATAATCCTAATAACTGGACCACTAGACCTGAAAAAATTTACTCTTCCAAACGATAATACTGGTCCATCTTTTTCAATTTTTATCCCTGAGTAATCCGATAACAAACTTCCAAAAAAGCTTTCATCTAAAATAAACCTGTCAACATTGTAGTGATCATTGAAAATCCTCATTAGCCTTGATCTTGCTGGTAATGATAGTTTTGCAAGTTCTACTACTGCATCCACAAAAAAGTCATTTGGAACATCCTTTATTCCTATTTGCAACTCGAAAAAATGTTTTCCAGGTGGTTCTTCGATAATTTTAATATCTTCTATATTTGCCCATTTGAGCGCTATTTTAAGTGATGCAGGTGTTCCTCTCAGTCTTTGAAATTTCACTCCTTCTACTACAGCTTTTCTTTTGTCTTTTACCCAGCGTAGTATTTCTTCTAAGCCATATTCTCCAATTAACCATGGTAATACTTCCTCTTTAAAACTGAACTTAAATCCCCTAATGCAGCTCGGATCAACTTTGTAATCGAGGCTATCTACTATATCTCTTTCTTGTTTAGTGGAATTTGGTGGCAGCAGCATTCTTTTTTTACCTAGTGTTAAGATAACTTTCCCTTTCATTTTTAGGCAACTTTTCAATTGCATACCTCAACATCGTTCTTGGCATACAGGCAGCATATCGATCAAGAAATACCACAAGCACTTCCTTATTTCTTTTACCAACTTCTCTTAGCATCCAACCAACCGCTTTATGGATTAAGTCATGTGTATCCTTTAACAAAATCTCAGCAATCTTAAGCGTCCATTTAAATTTACCTTTACGGATAAAGTCTAGAGTTGACACAATTGCAATACGCCGCTCCCACACTATCTCTGATTTTGCCAAACTCACCAGAACTTCTTTATCTTTGTTATATAGATGAGCACCAGCAATCAAATGAGCTGAAGAATCAACTAAATTCCAATTGTTCACATATTTCAAGTTATACATATAAAACTTGTAGATCTCATTTTTTAACTGTTTATCTCCTCGTTCGTATTGATTGATTAGCATTAGTAAAGCAAGTAGTCTTTCTTCATTAATAGGAGATTTAACAAGGTTTGTTATACCTTCAAGGGGTAAGTTTATAAAATCTTTAGCAATCTTTCGTAAAATAGGTACACTCACACCTATAAATTTGTCGTGCTCTGCATAATCACCAACATTAACCTTATAACATAAAGTATGTTTTTTCTGTGATAAACTAGCAAATTTCTGTAACAGCAATTTTATATCTTCTAATTCTGAGCCCATTACTTATTTATATCTTTTCTAACACTATACATTTAAGCTTAAATTTCTCAAGGTAACACACTCATTTCCTCTAACAACAATATCTTCCTTTGGTTCTGTCAGCTCAATATTACTTATTCCTTCAATGAAAAGATTAGCAATTATCCAAGACCTTGTTACATTCCAGCCCAAACCTTTTGCTAATTCAAATTTTTCAACGAATTGCTTTTTTGCTATCTCAATAGTGTCTTCTGATAGTGCTATAATTTTAGCATGAATACCCATCGAAATAATATTGCAGCCGATAACCGTAACTGCATCAGTTAGCATTCGAACATCATCTTGAGTAACTTTTTTCCTTACGATATTAAGTAATTCTTCTGAAGGCACTCCATCTACGGACAATATTGAGACCTGTACGCTCCCAGGAACAAGAGATTCAACTAATGTATCTTTAACACGAATGTCAGCTGATAGTGCATGATAGCGGTAATATTCTTTCCCACCAGGTGACCAACCTACTATTTTTATTTTTACCCTCTTTCTAAATCTTTCATCCTCTTCTTCTTTCTGCCTCTCTACTCCATAAAACTCAGCTAAATTATCAAGATCTTCTCCCATTGCAAACTTCAGTACATTACTTTTTACTGCCTCATTTATTCTTTGTCTTAGTAACAATTCCCTCCATGCTGTTACTTCTAATACCTTCATCGCTGGGTCACTTTCTACTAATGCTGTAAAACTTTCATCTCTACGCACTAACTCTTCCTTCATTCTCGAAAAGATTTCCTCAAAGTTCAGTGGCTCGATAATATTTGGCTGCTGCATCTTTATACCACAACCCCATCAAAGCGAATGTTTTTCCCACTTGGCACGTATAATCCTTCCAGGTCAAGCGTTACTTTTCCCTCTTTTACTTCTGTAATTTTTACTTTTTCTAATTTAAACCTTTTTTCCCATTTTTCCAAAGCTTCTGCAGTTGCTGCATATATCTCAAGTGTTAAATCTCTATTTATTGGCTTATCCACCAATTCAAATAATCTTGACCCATAATCTCTCCTCATTATTCTACTGTTAATAGGAGTGGTCAGTATATCAATTATCGATTGCTTTAATTGCTCTATTCCTTCTAACGCTTTTCCTGTTTTAGCATCCATACCCTTCATTTCTATTTTGCAAAAACGCTTTCACTGCATTTTATTACTTTAAAACCACATGAAACTATATCTCCTACTCTTCCTACACTAAGACCATTTGCAAACACTGTTTTTGATCCTTGAATCATTACTTTTCCTTCACTAAAACTTTCTCCTTGTCTACATATTGACTTACCGTTTACAAAAACATTATTACTTCCGCTAATGCAGAAATGTGGTATAGCTTCTCCACAGTAGTCTCCTAACCTCACTATTCCTTTGTTCAATTTAAGTCGATCCTTTCTGCTTTCAGTTTTATTCCACTTTTTGTCATTTCTATACTTGATCCCCCAGCTTTCAGTGTTATTTTGTCTACTACTTCAATCTCTAAATGATGTTTTCCCTTATCATATAACAATCTTGTTCCATCTTGAAACTTCATACTATTTATTTCTTTTTTATTCTCTGGTGCAGGGTATTTTTTCTGATATATTCCTCCTAATACCACTCCTAATGATAGTTCACCAAAAGGAGAAAATACCACAACTTGTTCATCGATACCTGGTGAAGACCAATTTCTATCTTTTCCTGCTTTACTTGTTATCCACGGTAAATAATCTGTTAAAAATTCTCCTATTTTCACTCTTACTTTTGCTTTTTCATAATCTACTTCTTTTACAACTCCTATACGAATGATATTCGCTACTTTTCTACTTAGCTCTGAAATCGCAAAACTATGATCCAACATGTACGTTACCTATCTCTATAATATGCGGTTTAATTCCAGTTTCTGACCACACTGATTTACCAATATGTATCTCATGAACCCATTCAACCATCCACACTAAATATGCATCGAGCTCTGGTCTAAAGTCATCTCCTCCTCCTGATATAAATTCTCCTGGTGAAACATTTTTCACGTTCCAAGTGTTTTTATTTACTATTTTCACAACCTCAGCAGCTAATGTTCTGACAATAATAGGGGCATTTTCTATAGTACTATCAACTACTATTCTTGCCTCAAATCTTACCCTCAGAGCTAGTTCACCTGTTCCTGGATCACTTCCTTTTTCAAGACTACTAAGTTCTACTAATACCGCTGGTGCTAACAGTTCTTTTCTTATCGTCGGGTATACTTCGCATGTTTGTATAGTTAGGATTTCTTTCTTCAGTGTAGTACAAATTGCTTGATGTAAATCTATCCAGAACTTTGTCATACCTTTAAAATATAATTTAGCTCATGCTTAAAGTATTTCTCAAACTCTCTCTCACTCTCATAATTAACAAGGTCTTTTATTATTCTTGAGCCTTCAGGTTCCAGTGGTAGCTTTACTTCTTGTATTGGCAATGCTGCTCTTCCTTCACGTTTAAACATACCGCTATTTCCTTTTGGCATAACTGCTGCAAATCCTCCTATAAACTCATGCTTTCCTACTTTCGATCCTCTTCTTGTTTTTTGTATTTTGCCAATTGTCGATGCTCTAATGTCATAGAGATTTGCTCTAATCAACACGTCTAATCTGCTAGTTTTCGCCTTAAAAATTCTTAATCTCTTTCTTATCAAACTTAATTTTATCTTCTTTTCCTCACTGATTTCCTTAGCTGCTTGTCCCTTTAACCATATTGCTGTTTTGTTCAGCGCTTTTATAGCTGTCAGTTTTATTTTCTGCTCTTTTCTTTCAATATTGGAGATTATTTCATTAATATTGTTACTAATTTTAATATCAAACACTTTCTATTGCTTCAATTTTCCATATTTCACTCGAAGAATCTTTTAACGGTGGTTCAAAAATCTTGTAGAACCTTTTTTCAATCTTGATATAATCGCCTATGCTAAAGGAAGTAACGTCCTGATCACGTATTTCTACAGAAGCAATTTGCTGAGTTAATGCTCCATCTGTACCTAGAGAGTACGTAGTCTCAGGACGTTTTATTAGCACTTTTATTCTACGAATACCCTCCTTATTTCGATTACAATATATGGCTTCCACTCCTAGATGCTTAAAACAATCCTCCAATAATCGCTTAATATTCTCTTGCATATTTCTTTTTGATATACTAACCTTTACATGCTAAGAAAGCGCATACCGGTAGAGTCGTTCTGTGCCTCACCAACTTGTAATTACTCTACCAGTATGTTATGCTATAGCGACTTTTACTAATACGCCAGGTCTATGGCACATTGGCAGAGGATTTGACTGCGTATGTAAATCTGTTCCTCTATCAAATCTTCTTGGCTCTTGTTTTGCATAAAGTGGTTGTCCTAGTGTGTTTACCGTTTCATTAAAATCTGCTGGTGCAAAATATGTCGTAAATGTGCTTGCTGTTCCTACTGGAAAACAGTGCCCTGTATCTTTCTCAATAAATCTTCTCACAGTTCCTTCAGGGCCAGTTGCTTGCCCTCTATACTCCTCAAATGTTATGCCACAGAACGTAAATCCTGATCTCATATCGTTTCTTAGCGCTGCTCCTTCTTGCCATCTTTCATATGCTTCTTTCACTTTACTATGCGAAGTTAATGCATCAAAAAATTCAGGGCTTACCAAGGCATGTACTCCTGTCATATATTCACCACTTAGATTATCTTCTATATGCCGGAGTACTTCCATACACTTACGCTTGACATCTGTTGTTGCTGTTCCAAGGGTAAAATTTACTACTTTTGGTGTTATTTCAAATTCGTTGTACAGATTTAATAATTCTGACCCGTCAGCATCAAGAATAATTCCCTTCAGCGCTCCCATTCGTAAATGCTCTAATGTTATTGCGTGTTTGTTCCTCATTAGCTGTAAATGGTCAGTTATTACATCTGCCAGCGCTTTAAGTTCACTCTCTGATCCAAATGCCCTTATTCCTTGTACTTCCTCTGGTAACACTACATCATCATGTGGAATATGCGGAATCGTAAACGTTCTTACCTTTCTTTTTCCTCTTTTTCCTACTGTTGCTGGTGCTCCTGGAACTTGCGTTGGTAGTAAACTTAAAACTCCATTATGTTCTTCTATGGTAATATGTCTAAATCTTACTGACCTATTTGGAAACAAATTTAAATTTTCAACTCGTCCATAATTTATCGGCAATATATTTATCGCATTTGTTAGTGCCGTCATGCTAAATGCTGTATTTGTAAATGGATTTTGCATTTTTTATTTCCCCCCTTTTGTGTTTTTAATAGTTTTTTTTAAGCTCCCTTGCGGATAATGATCCCTCGTCCTTCAAGTTGCTTTATTGCTTCAGCTTTCTGTTCTTCAGTGATATTTGCTGGCCACACAACTGCATGATCTGCTAGTATTGCACCACGAGTAATAATTACTGCTTTGGCATTTTCTGTCGCATTTACATCACTTACTATTGCACCTATTGCTGTTTGTGTGCCGTCTGTTCCAGTGGGATTAAGGACTCTAATAAAACCATCTTCCGTCTTTTTGGCAACTACTGCACCAAGCTTAAGATTTTGACCTTTAGCTACTGTTATTTGATCTCTTGAATATAGACTTGATGCCTCATACTTTAATAAGTCACCTAGATTATTTTGTTCAGTTATACATGTCATATTTTCTTTTCTCCTTTTTTTCCCTTTAGTTTACCGCCATGTTTGTAGTTGTTGTACCCGACGGTTATAAAAAAACTTAAATACTTGATTGTGCTCTAGCTTTAGCTACTTGCATCATCAACTCCTCTCCTGAATTCTGTGGTATTGCACTCAGTATCTCTGTCTTCTTCGTTCTCTCTGCAAGTAATTCCATTAAAACTTCCCTGGCTTGCTCAACACTTACGCCTTGCTCAATAAATTCTTCTATCTTTTCTGGCACCTTCGATAAATTACATAAACGTATTAATTCAAGAACTTCAGTACGATACTTGGTTAAATTATCAGTTTCTAGGTCGTTTGTAGTTTGTTCATTCATAGTAATACTCCTGTTTTTATTAATAGATGAAAGAATTGTCATTCCGTCTGCAAGGCCTATTTCTACTGCTTTCTCCCCAAAATATAGCCCTGCTTCTGTTGATCGAATCTTTTCAATTGAAAGACCTCTGTTTCTTGCTATTAGCTGCAAAAACATTTCATATAGTCTTCCTACTTCTTTTTGTAAGCTTTCTAAACTTTCAGACGTCATTGGCTCATGCGGATTTAAATCATTCTTCCGACTACCAGCAAATATTGTGGTATATTTTATTCCCTGTTTTTCGTCAAATCCACTTTGATCTATATGACTTGCTATTACTCCTATACTCCCAATTCCTGAAGTGCGGGTGAGAAAAATCTTTTCAGCGCTAGAGGCTATAGCGTACGCAGCAGAATATGCATCATCATTTGCTATTGCAATAATTCTCTTTTTTGCTCTTGATTCATAAATAAAATCAGCTAGGTCAAAGACACCGTTTACTTCCCCTCCTGGACTGTCTATGTCAAGTAGAATCGTCTCTATGCTTTTATCTTCTAAAGCACTCTCTATCTCTTCATGAATATTTTCATACGAAGTCATGTCTAAAATATGATCAAAAGCTTCTGTTTTTTTTGTCAAAACTCCATAAATACGTATTATTGCTATTCCTTTTGGATTTATATGAAAATGCTTTAAATTCTTAAAGATAGGTTGTTTGCTGTTATATAATGATAGTAGTTCAAAACTTCTTCTCTCTACCATTATTGGTTTATTTATCCACATCACCTTCCTCCCCTTATTGTATTTTATGGCACATTAACGTCACAATCGAAACAAAGTCCAAAAGAATTAGCTCGCTTTTGATCTTCTGCTATTTCTTGGTCAATTTCTTCAACATCGTAACCCATTTCTGATACTACTTCCGATCGACTCTTGAAGCCATTTCTTACCGCCATTTGCTGTGCTTGCTGGTCTTTCAGTGGATCTACCCAATCAAATCCCTGTGGTATCCATTTTACTTCTTCTTTCGCTGCTTTTACTACTTTTTCATCTATACTCAGTTCTCCACAAAGTACTGCTAACTCTAGCCATTTACTCCATACTGGTCTGCAAAATTGAAATACCATAATGTTATGTTGCAGCATAGCACATCGACGACGAAACTCTATTAATCCTGCTCGAATGGATGAATAATTAACACCTGTTAAATCTCCTGTTAGCTGCTCATATGTTATTCCTGTACCTATTGCTATTGCCCTCAGTTGCTGTCTCATGAATGCTTCATAACTTCCTCCAACATCTGATGGCTCTGAAAATTTTATGTCTTCTCCTGGGTCTAAAAGCTGCATTGTTCCTGGCTCTAAACCTGATAATGCTACTCCTTGCTCATTACTTTCACTTTCTCCTAAAATATTTGCTTCAGGATCAAGTCTTGTAATAAACCCTGCAAACATTGCTGCAGTTTTCTTTCTCACCAGCTCTGCATCATCATATTGATTAAGCTCATAAAGCTTTAGCAGTATACTCGAAAGCCAAGGCTCACCTCTGATTTGCCCAGGTCTTAGTGGTCTATAAATATGTAAAACATCATTTGCTGGTACTCTTACTGATTCTCCAAATGAGCCTTCGCCTGGATGTTCTCTAAATAAGTAATATGCTTCTCTTTGCCCAAGCTTGTTAAACTCAATCCCGTTTCTTATTACATTACCATTTCCTAAAGTTTGATTTGTTTTATTATCTAAATGTTCAGACTCAAGTACTTGCAGTTGTAATGGTACAGAAAATCTATCTTCCAGCTTTCTCGTTCTTAAACGTACAAAACATTCTCCTCCCTCTATCATACTTCTGCATACTAGAGCTTGTAATCCATAAAAATCACTTACTCCGTTACTGTCTGCTTCATCTGTCCATCTTAGCCATAATTCTTGCACCTTCTTTCGAAATTCTCCATCTCTTGCTTTTGATTGTGGTTTTATTCCTGTTCCAATAGAGTTACTTACTATCGTATCAATTATATTTGCAGCGTAAGGATTTTTTCTCACCATATCACGTGATCTACTACGTAAAGTTTCAAGGTTTTGAGACAGCAAATTGTTTATACTTCCTAACTCTGGTTGAAAGTGAAAAAATCTTCTTCCTGAACCTGATGCATCCCACGCTGAACTTTTGATTTTTGGCTTACTAAATAGTTGTTTGAATGATTTGAGTAGCATTACTTCTCCTTATCTGAAATTTTTGATAACTCAGCCTCTAGCTCTTCTACTGTTGGTAAAGCTGTCTTTATATTCTCTGGTAGACTTTCAGTTATTCGGTATTCTGCTAGTCCTATTGGTTTTGTCATATCTTTTAGAGTGTATTTTGCTAGTACATCATTTTTAGATTTACATAAAATCAACCCTACAGATGGTTGATCTGTCTCGTGTTTTAGCAAGTCATCTACTGCTGAAAGGTAGAAATTCATTTTACCGGCGTATTCTGGTTTAAACTTATTATCTTTCAATTCAATTACTATAAAACAACGTAATTTTAGATGGTAGAATAATAGATCGACAAAGAAGTCTTCATCACCAACATCTAAATGAAATTGCCTACCTACAAATGCAAATCCTTCCCCTAGCTCAAGCAAAAACTTCTCTACATGGCCTACAAGACCTTTTTCTACTTCTCTTTCATGAGCGTCATCTCCTATACTCAAAAAATCAAAAATATATGGATCTTTTAATGTATAATGTGCTAAATCTGACTGGGGAGAAGGTAACTTATCTTTGAAGTTAGTAACAGCTTTTCCTTGACGTTTGTGCAATTCACGTTCGATTTGCATCACCATTATACTACGTGACCAACCGTGCTCTATAGCTTTTTGAAAATAAAATAGTCTTTCTTTTGGATCTTTTACTTTATCTAAAATAACTACAATATGAAACCAAGGCAATTGTGCAGCAACCTGCTGCGTAAATTCAGTATCTTGATATTCTGCAGCAAATTGACGCATATAAGTAAGATTCCTAGCACTAAATCCCTTCATTTCTGGAAATGCGCTTCTCAAATCCTTACTTAGCTGATCTATGATTTTAGCACCCCAACCATGTTCTTTTTGGCGCCTTAAGATCTCTGTACCAATATAGTGATAAAGCACAATGAGTTTGCTATTTACTGCTAGTGCTGCTTTATAACGACTAGTAGCAATCTGTTCTTTGAGCTGCTCTAAAAATTCTGTATATTCTTTTGCTATAATTTTTGTCATACGGTTCCTTTTAACGATTTTTATCATTATATGATCCCTTTACTCGTTGAAAAAACAATCTTTCTCTTCGGCTTCATTCCAACAATCTTTAGTTCAGCCTTAATACGTTGTCTTAAGCTTAGTAAATCATTTATATCTACTTCTGCATATCTCACCACATGGTCACCATATGCAATTGATACCACTCGCTCTCCGTTTTGCAGCTTCTTTATCGCTTCTTCGACTTGAACTAAATACTCTTCGTTATACATTTTCCAGCCACTTACTCTGTCTTACTTTCTTAGGTTTTTTACTTTCTATTTTTCCACTTAAACTATTCCATTTACTCTCTGGCCAACGATCAATCCCAAGTGCTATTGATGCTGCTCTTGCGTAAATTCGGCAATCTAGTACTTCATTTCTTTCTCTTACCTTTTGCCACTCTTGTTTGGTATAACCTTTTACTACTTTGCTGACTAATTGCTCTGCCGTTAGCTGCTTAAAATATTCAGGTGCATACTCCGGAAAATGACAATATCCTGCTGGCACTTTTTCTTTTTCCCCGTTTTTTAAAACATTAAGTAGTTGAAAAAGCTCTGATTTTAATATCGATACTCCTACTGGCCAGAGCTTTATTCCTCTTTTTAGCTTTTGACCACCAACTGTTATATCAACTCTACTTGGGCTACTAAGTGGCACTAGTGCTTTATTTACACCTTTCACTGCCATTACTCTTCCAGATCCTTGATGACCTCTTACCCAGTTGTATACTTCCTGCGTTGCATACCCAGCATCAACCGCCATCATGCTTATCATATATTCAAGCCCATTTTCACCAATAAAATGATGATTTAAGAGCTCAGAGAGTTTTCCCCATACTTCCCCACCTCCTGTATCACCTTCAAATACTCGATAATCTATAGACCAACTTTCACGGCTTTTTCCCCATGCTACAACTTCTACTTCTAAACGATCTTTTTGGACATCTACTCCTGCAGTAATTACCACTTCTCTCCTTGGTACTGTGCCAATCTGAAAAAATTCTCTCCTGTTAAATAATTGCTTCCAGTCTGGTACTTCTCCTTTATCTACCCAGGTTTCTCCAAGCGTAGTATTTATCCAAACTTTCAGTAATTGTTCACTTTCTTTTGCATGAAGAAAATCCTCTACTGCTTGTTGCCAACTATACCACCCAACTGGACTATAAAGACTTGAAAGATGAAATCCTTTTTTCTCCCCTTCTTTTGCCTCTGTAGCTCTCCATTCTCCACGTTCTAGCATCTCTGTCTTTTGATGATTTTCTATTTTGCCGCTACATTCAGTGCAGACATAATGTGCTGTTCTTGAGTCGTTGTTTTCCCATTTTATTTGTGACCATTTTAGAACTTGATAGTAATTACAATACGGACAGGGAACAAAAAAATATCTCTTATCTGTTGCTTCAAATTCTTTCTCAATTCTGCTTATTCCATGAATCGTTGGCGTTGATACTAAAAAAATCTTTCGTCGTGCAAATGTATTAGTACGGGCTATGCTGAGTAAAACTGGATCTCCTTCACCTCCCGAATCTCCTGGATAGGCATCTATCTCATCAAGAAAGAGGTATTTTACTGGCATAGATCGGAGGCCTACACTGCTGTTTGCTCCAGTTATTACTACTATTCCACCTGGAAATTCCTTACTTTGTACAGTATTGCCTGAATCTCTTGATCTTGGGTCTTTTACTTTACTCTTTAAACATGGCGTACTCTCTATTAACGGCGCAAATCTTCCCTTTGACCAACGTTTTCCCATTTCAACTGTTGGCTGTACTACCAGCATTGGACCTGGTGTCTGATCTATGATATAGCCTATCCAATTGTTACCAGCTTCTGTTCCTCCAATCTGCGCTCCTTTCATGAATACTATTTTTTCAGTTGGTGAAGAAGGAGATAGTGAATCCATGATTTCTTTAAGGTATGGCGTTCTCTCTGTTCTCCATTTTCCTGGCTCTGATGCTGCAGTTGGTGCTAGAACTCGATACTCATTCGCCCACTCTGATACTTTAAGCTCTGGATCTGGTTTTAAACCTTCAGAAAATGATGTGGCGTATATCATATTGCTAGCTCTTCACCATCATTAGATGATACTTCAACATCACTTAAATTAGGACTACTTGTTTTCTCACTTTCGAGTTCAATAAACATTTTCTTTTCAAGCGCTTCTTCTATATACTTCTGAATTAAATTACTCATTACTATTGCAGCTATGAGTGCAACTATTCCCACCATTACTGCAGCTATAATGTTAGGGTAAATTCCCACTATCGCTATTGCACATACTGTTATAGAAAAACAGATGATATTGATATATTTCTTTATTTTTTTGTCTGCTATTTTCCTTTCTTCAAAATATTTATTGCTCAATAAATGAAACGTTGGAAAGTTGTCATTTTTTCCAATTCAACCACTATGGATTAAAATCCAAAGATTGAGAGAGAGCATAGAATGCTAACTTTCGACTTGAAAGTCACCAAATTTATCTTCTTTTTTAGAGTGATTTTCAATATAATTTTTTATCATTTCGTCAGTTACATTTCCGCTAGTCCTGACAAAGTAGCCTACTGCCCACAACCCAGTATCTCTTTTTTAGCTCTGGAAAGTTTTGCTGGATTTTTCTGGAACTTTTTCCTTTTATTAACTGCACTAACTTACTAATACTTAAGTATGGGGGTACAGAAACGTATACGTGTACATGACTTGACGCAACTCTACCTCTGATAATTTCTACTTGATTATTTGCACATACTTCTTGTACAACTTCTTTAGCTTTCTTTCCAATATCTCCAACTAGTACTGGATATCGATATTTTGTTATCCACACTATGTGATATATATACAGAGTGACTGCTTTTTCTATAATATTCCACATTCTTTCAGATTTTTCACCTTAAAATTATATTCTTAAAAGGATGGACTTCAAGTCCAGGGTTTTTCTCCCAAATTTGGGACAATAAAACTATATTTTCTTTGCTTAATAACTTTATCAGTTTTACGTTATTTGTTGTTATTGCGTACTGAAAAACATCTGTAGCATCTGCTCTTTTCTTTAGCAGTAATTTTACTATATTAAAATGTCTATTTATTGCTGCAAGATATATCGCTGATTCTCCTTTATTGTTTAAAATATCTACTTCAACTCCCTCTTCTAAAATCTCTTCTAGGAACTCCTCATATCCTTTTTTTGCAGCTAAATGAAGTAAACTGTTTTTATCTTCTCCATATTTACTACTCATTAAAATTTCCACTATATCTTGTTTATTCCTTTCTCTTGCATAACAAAATGGTGTTTTGCCTTTATCATCTCTAATCAAAGGATCTATATCTTCTCGCGTTAGTAAAACCTCTATTGTTTTAAGTCTTTCAGCATAATGTAATGGTGTTTTATTTTCATAATCTTGTAAGTTATAGCACTTCTCATAATAGTCCAAAAAAGGTAAGATATGGATTTATAGTAGTGATGGTAAGCATGCCAGCAGCATATAGTTATGACTTAAGGAAAAAGGTAATGGAAGCATTGGATGAAGGAGAGAGTGGAGAAACTGTTGCCAAGAGATTTAAGATTGGAAAAACAACTTTATATGAGTGGAAGAAAAGACGTGAGAAAACGGGAGATTTTCAATCAAAAAAGCTTGGAAGCGTGGCATAAAATTACCGACTGGAATGCATTTGCCGAATTTGCAAATGAGCAAGGTGGCAAAACTCAGTCAGAGATGCTGGGGCAATATTAGTAGACAAACAATTCATCGAGCACTTAAAAATATAGGATTCACAAGAAAAAAAAGACCTACGGATATAAAGAAAGAAATGAAGAAAAGCGAGCTCAATTTTCAAAGGTTATAGCAACAAAAGAACCTAAAGAATTAGTGTATATAGATGAGTCTGGCATTGATAACACTGAACCTATGGGTATTGCCAGAAAGGACAGCGGTTTTATGCCCTAAAATCTGGAAAGAAAACTCAACGAATTAGCATGGTTGCAGCCTTAAGTGGAAGAAAAATAATTGCTCCGTTAACCTTTAAAGGCCACTGCAATATGGATATCTTTAATAAATGGTTTGAGCAGTTTCTGACACCGATTTTGGAACCTGGACAAACTGTTATCCTTGATAATGCTACTTTTCATAAGTCTAATAAGATTTGCTAAAGGAGTTGGTGCAGAAATTTTATATCTTCCTCCATATTCTCCAGATTTCAACAAAATTGAGCATTATTGGTTTGCTATAAAAAACAGAGCCAGGAAAAACATTCCTCTATTCGAATCCTTTCGTCGTGCTGTTGATTCTGCCTTCCTATGACCTGTTCGGACTATTATGAGAAATGCTATAGATTTGGAAAATTTACTATGAACCCAGATAGAGGCAATATAAGATTAAGACATAAAGAAGAGCTACCTGACCTACCGCTCTATGTAGTTCAAGTTATTGAGAAAAATCCTCCTCCTGAATCAACACCACTAGAGTGGATGCTTTTAACGAATCTTTCAGTTAATACTTTTGATGAAGCTATTGAAAAAGTTAATTGGTATTGTCTTAGGTGGAAAATAGAAGTCTTACATAAAATTTTAAAATCTGGCCTTAAAGTTGAAGAATGTAGACTGGTAACAGCAGAAAGATTAATGCGATATCTAACAGTCATGAGTATTATTGCTTGGAGAATTTTCTTTATTACAACAATTGCAAGAACTGATTCAACACTACCATGTACTACATTATTAGCTGAAGAAGAATGGAAAGTTTTATACGTCAAAATACATAAAGTAAAGTCATACCCAAATATAACCCCTACTATAAAAGAAGCTGTTTCATGGATCGCCCAACTTGGAGGTCATTTAGCCAGGAAAAATGATCCAGAACCAGGTCCCATTACTCTTTGGAAAGGGTGGAGACGTCTTTTTGATTTAGCAGAAGGATGGAGACTTGCTACTGAACTTTATATTTGTGGGTAATAGTAAGCCCTATACCCCATGCCACTAGCGTATGTGCTTAAAACCTTTGCTTCAAGTTCCGGATGTAAGCTTGTTTGCCTTTTTTTCACTATTTGTGGTTCAAAACTTCCTTCTCTGTCTTTTGGTGTCAATAGTTCAAATGAACCTGCGCTTGTCTTCAAAGTCTTGCCATTCCTCCCGTTTCTACGATTGTTTTCTTCACTTCCAGCAGATAAATGATGTTCTATTTCACCCTCTAGACTAGCTTCAAGCAGCCTTTTTATAAATGGCGTTAATGCTCCCTCCTTTCCTGTCAACGGTCTTCCTTCTCGTATAGACGACAGGATATTTGTTTCCAACTCTTTATAATCTACCAATCCGTTAGTTCTGTTTACTATTTTCTGACTCATTTTCAAACCTCCATTTTTTTATATCAATTTATTACTTTTTTTCGATTTGACACACTTTTTTGAACATTACCTTGAAAATATTGGGTGTAAAATTTTGTTCTTACCTCCATACTCGCCAGATTTAAATCCTCACTTTTACCCACAATTTTGAGAGGTCATGATGTGAAGCATAACTATGCTCTCCTTAAGATTTTCATAGCCCCGCCATAGAGTCATAGCCCCTGGTAAATTATCACTTTTTCTATTCATAAATCCACCTAATTTTCCTAACCAAATAATAGCTTGTTTTATGTTTGGAGGTTCTTCTGGCAATATAGCTACTTTATGCTCACGTATGAAAAGGGCCTTCCACTCTTCATTGCTTAAAATTTTAGTACAGGTTTCCATGGGATTTGATAAAGCGACTTTTGTTAAATATAAAATTTTAAATGCAATAATGCTCTTTATAGCAATTAATTTCTGTAGCCTTTCCTTTGTAGTTAAACGAGAGCTTTCTATTTTACATCCTGATTTTAAAACCGTGAAATACTCCTCAATTTTCCATCTTAGCTTATACCAATTTATCCTTTCTATAGCATCTAAAGTGCTATTAACTGGTACATTAGTCAGCAAAGTCCAATCAATAGCTTCCAATCCTTCAGGAGGATTTGTTTCTTTTGCACTTACCACATATACAGGTATTTTATCACTTATTTTATGCACTGTGTCTTTTTATCCATAAATTGAAGAAGATCTGATAGGTATATAGCCTTTCATATACTTAACTTCAATATTAGTTTTCCTTGATCTTTGGTTTCTACCTTTATTAACTTCTAGAGAAATTTTCTTCTTTACTGGCAGTTGAGTGATGCGTGTTTGCAAATCTGTTTTTCCAATTTCAGTACAGATAAATCTTCTATTAGTTCGATTACGGATTACATAAAAACTACCTAATGTCTCAGTGATCCATAAAAATTTGAAGATATCTGCCTCTCTATCACCAAGGGTAACAAGTTATACATTTGCAGGAAGGTTGTTTATGCTTTCTTTGAGAGCTGTTATCCACTTATAACTTTCTTTTTCTTCTATGGAGGTACGGTATTTCCTGTTTGCTTTTTCTTGTGCCGTTTCTTTTTCCCTAATAGAACGTGCCCAACATTGTTGAGAGATAGACCTAAAGGTAATCCGTCTTTGCTGACTATTAAGACACTGTGCAACAGTAAACCCATTTTATGCTTCGTATAAGCTTTAGAAATACTACCTAGCCTCTTGGTTTTTATATGAGAGTCAAAATCCAAATAACTTGTATCTTGAACTGACAAAACAAACTGATTTCCTTTCATTCTCTCCATAGTTTCTTTGTAATGGGAAGAATAAATTTCCTTATCCTTAAGCTTTTCATTGCTAAATAATCTGTATGCACCCTTAGCTTCTTTCCATCCACTACAGCTTTGATTAATTGATCCAGACACCTTACCCTCTATACAATAGCCTGTTTTAATAAGTCTCTTATTAAGTCTTGTATCTCCTAAATTAACGTGTTTTAACTCTCTTTCCAGCCATTTATCCCCTAAGCCATCAGTATATTGCACATTTGTACTTACTTCACTCATTTTAATCCCAAATTTATTTGGTATCCATTTTACTCACTTTTTTATTTGTGGGTAAAAGTGAGATTTGAATCCGATTGAGAAGTTCTGATCAAGCACGCCATAAGAAAGTCTCTACAAACCTTTTGGCCCAATATTAATTCGGCTATTGATTTTGTCTTTCAGAGTGCTCGAGCAGATCTGACTTCGGTTAGCTATAGCAGCTATAATGTGCTTGCAACAACTAATTCACTACGGCAACTGCACCGTGACAGTGTTTGTATTTTTTTCCAGAGTTACAAGGGCACTTGTCATTTCTTGAAACTTTTGGAAGTCTGCTATTTTTAGTAGAGCGTGACCTATTGCCTATTTCTTGATTGTCTAGCAACTTAAAGTGCGCTAGGCGGTGAATGGTAAGCTCCCTCCACTTTTCAAGCATCGACTCAAACATTAAGAAAGCTTCGCGTTTAAATTCATTCAGTGGGTCTTTTTGCCCCATGGCACGCAAATTTATGCTTTGTCTTAGGCTCTCTAAGACCGAAAGGTGCTCCCTCCATAAATGATCAAGTGTCATGATCATCACTTGTTTCACTATCGTATTCCACAAATCTGTAGTTTGTTGACTATTGAAATATTTTTCTTTCTCAGTAAAAAATTCTTGTATTTTGTCATTTATATAATCCAAGGCTTCTTGTTTATTCAAAAACTCTGCTAGATTAAGCGTTATCCCGTATCTTATGTGGAATTCTTTTGCAATATCTTCAACATAATCTTCGTAATAACCACTTTGTACTATACCTTCTATTATATCCTCATTTACTTCACTATATACTTCAACTAAATCATTGATTTCATTGTTTAAAATATGATTTCTCTGCTTAAAAATAACCTTACGTTGATTGTTAATTACATCATCAAACTTTAGCAAAGACTTCCGCACATCATAATTTCTAACTTCAACTTTCTTCTGTGCTTTCTCAAGTGCTTTATTAATCCATGGGTGATGAATAGCTTCATTGTTCTTTAGTCCCACTTTTTGTAAAAAATTCCTCATTCTATCAGAGCCAAATATTCTCATTAAATCATCTTCAAGTGATAGAAAGAACTTAGAAAGTCCAGGGTCACCCTGACGACCAGAACGGCCACGCAGTTGATCATCTATTCTCCTGCTTTCATGCCTTTCGGTTCCGATAACACATAAGCCACCAGCTTTTATAGCAATTTCCTTATCTTTTTTTACTCTTTCGACTATTTCTTGATATTTTTTTTCTCTTTCATCAGCATTTTTTATTTTCTCGAGCTCTATTTTTGCAATCATTTCAACATTTCCACCAAGCTGAATATCAGTTCCACGTCCTGCCATGTTTGTTGCTATAGTAATGCTGCCTGGTATTCCAGCTTGCGCTATTATGTACGCTTCTTGTTCATGATAACGAGCATTTAGTACTGAATGCTTAAGAGAATAGCTTTGCAAAAGCGCAGAAAGTTTTTCAGAGTTTTCAATACTTACCGTACCAACAAGGACTGGTTGTAGGCGTTTGTGGCATTCTTCTATGAACTTCAATACAGCACTAAATTTTTCTTTTTCTGTGCCATAAATTTCATCGTCAACATCTATTCTTTTAACAGACACATTAGTTGGAATTTTTACTACATTTAATCTATATATATCATGAAACTCCTCTGCCTCTGTTACTGCTGTTCCTGTCATACCAGAAAGTTTGTTGTACATACGAAAGTAGTTCTGAAATGTGACTGATGCTAAAGTTTGACTTTCATGCTGAATTTCAAGATTCTCCTTTGCCTCCAATGCCTGGTGAAGACCATCAGAATATCTCCTACCTTCCATCATGCGCCCAGTAAACTCATCAATAATTACCACCTTACCGTTTTTCACTATATAATCTTTATCAGCAGTAAACAGCTTATGTGCACGAAGTGCTTGATCTATATAATGAGTCAGTATAATATTGCTAGTATCATAGAGCGAGGAATTTTCAGGAATGATGTTATACGATTTTAGTAATTCCTCCACTCGTGAAATGCCATTTTCAGTGAGGAACACTGCTCTACTCTTTTCATCGACTTCATAGTCAGAATCAACTAATTTGATTACTATTTTATTGATATGCTTATATATCTGATTATTTTCCTCAAGTGGGCCAGAAATAATGAGCGGAGTACGCGCTTCATCAATCAGTATAGAGTCTACTTCGTCTACTATCGCGTAATTGAAGCCTCTCTGAACCATATCTTCTTGAGAAAATTTCATATTATCTCGTAGATAATCAAAGGCAAGTTCATTATTTGTTGAGTATACGATATCTGCGCTATAAGCCTTTTTTCTCTCGTCGTCTGTCAAATTATTTGTAATAAATGCAACAGAAACTCCAAGAGAATTATATAATTTACTCATCCACTCTGTATCTCGTTTTGCAAGATAGTCGTTAACAGTTACGATGTGCACACCTTTTCCTTCTAAAGAATTTAGATATGCAGCTAAAGTTGCGACGAGTGTCTTTCCTTCTCCTGTTTTCATTTCTGATATCATGCCATTATGGAGAACCATGCCACCAATTAGCTGAACGTCGAAATGCCTCATGTTAAGGAATCTTCGTGATGCTTCTCGTACAACCGCAAATGCAGGTACGAGAAGGTCATTTAGTGTTTTTCCATTTTTCAGTTCTTGTTTTAATTCCGCAGTTTTACTAGCAAGATCCTCATCAGATAAGCTCTGCATTTCTTGCTCTAGCGCATTAATCTGCTGAGCAATTTTTCTGAAGGATTTTATTATCTTCTTGTTCGTTGATCCAAATATCCTTTTTATAAAAAAAAGTGACAACGTAAAGATGAAGAATATAAGAATAGTTGTTAAAACTAACGTAGAGTCTGGCATAAACTTAGGTAAAGTTTTATTTAATATGAGATTATATTACTAAACGTAACCTGCGGCAATTAGATTCAGAAAATCTTTATTTACAAACTAAGGAAAAGATTCTTGCAGATGAAATGTAAAAGAGTCTATTTATTTTATTAAATATTATAATTAATAATTAAACTTTCTTGATAAATTATTAAAATAGTCTTAAGCTACATGTATAAAACGGTTAGTGGAGTTACAATGTTAAGCAATATTATAAAAGTAAAATTAGAGAAAAATAGTTGTCCTTTTGAAGAATTAGAAGAATTTTTTGCTTCATTAAAATTTGGTACAAAAGGGTTTAAAGATTCTTCATTCAACCACTATGGATTAAAATCCAAAGATTGAGAGAGAGCATAGAATGCTAACTTTCGACTTGAAAGTCACCAAATTTATCTTCTTTTTTAGAGTGATTTTCAATATAATTTTTTATCATTTCGTCAGTTACATTTCCGCTAGTCCTGACAAAGTAGCCTACTGCCCACAACCCAGTATCTCTTTTTTAGCTCTGGAAAGTTTTGCTGGATTTTTCTGGAACTTTTTCCTTTTATTAACTGCACTAACTTACTAATACTTAAGTATGGGGGTACAGAAACGTATACGTGTACATGACTTGACGCAACTCTACCTCTGATAATTTCTACTTGATTATTTGCACATACTTCTTGTACAACTTCTTTAGCTTTCTTTCCAATATCTCCAACTAGTACTGGATATCGATATTTTGTTATCCACACTATGTGATATATATACAGAGTGACTGCTTTTTCTATAATATTCCACATTCTTTCAGATTTTTCACCTTAAAATTATATTCTTAAAAGGATGGACTTCAAGTCCAGGGTTTTTCTCCCAAATTTGGGACAATAAAATTAGTTTGCCAAGGATGGGGTGTGCCGTAGAGACACAAAGAAAGATCAGAAATGAGCAAACTAAGTGCTTAAGCTGCACAATAGATGAGGGAAAGGTCCCTCACAGTCGGCTTGCAAGAGCAGGCTTTAAACAACCATAAGCTGCTTTGATAAAGAGTCAAGGTAGTGAGAGTTATGGATAAAGGCACAAATACGTGTCATGTACGAAATAGAGAGGCGAATGAAAATGAACCACTGATGAAGTGTCGAAAGGGCTGAAACGACGTCAAAACCAGGAGCTCCCATCTCTCCTGGGATAGATCTACAAAGAACTTGCTTACTGGGTAGGTGGCGTGAAACTATGTAATAGTTTAGACTTAATCTGACAGGCATAAATTAACTGACAGAAGAATCGACGAAGTCAAAACCGATATCAGAATCTGTTTTAATGTTATCAATATTTTTTTGGTAAGCAATATGCACACTATCAAAAAAGGTCTGCATAGGAGTCTTACCATAGCAATATTTACCGGAATGAGGTCTAGCTCTATTGTAAGAATGCAACCAATGATCGATATCTAACTGGAGTTCTTCCAAAGTACTATAAATCTTTTTCCTAAAAATAATATTATAACATTCATCTTGCATAGTTCTATGAAGCCTTTCACATATACCATTAGTCTGTGGAGAGTAAGCTTTGGTTCTAGAATGATCAATATTTTCTACTCCCAAATATAACTGGTACGCATGATTTCCTGGCTTGCCACAATACTCTGTACCACGATCGGGAATGTTCAAAAAAGTGTGTCAAGCCGCATTTTTAGTTCAACTCAATTTTCAATCTGTTGGGAAAGAAGATGTCAAGTTGAGACATAGTTAAAGCCCAATTAGGGAGAGCCATAATCCACTTTTGCTCCACTTTTTTTATAGCACAATATACCAACTTATACAAGGCATTTGTACTGGTAAATGAGCCCTTGGTTTTAATGAATTTCCTGATTCATCTATGCAACCCCTCAATTGGATTGGTGGTATAAATTAGCCTTCTAACAGGGCCAGAATACTTAAAATAACCAGACAAATTTTCCCAATTGTTTTGCCACGATTTTATGACCAAAGGATATTTTTCACCCCATTTTTCTTCCAGCTCAAGCAAATAATTTTCAGCGATTTCTTTACTTGAAGCACGATATATTTTTTTCAAATCATTCATGAAAATTTTCACATCTTTGCTGGATACATATTTCAATGAATTTCTTATCTGATGCACTATACATATTTGTACTTCTGCTTTGGGAAATACACTATTTATAGCCGCAGGAAAACTTTTTAGACCATCAACACATGCAATCAGAATATCCTCTACCCCTCTCTCTTTTAGGTCATTTAACACTCCTAACCAGAACTTCACTTTCGGCTAAATAAAAGCCTAGTACTTCTTTTCTGCCATTTTGATCTATGCCTAATATATTATACATGCATTTACTTACGCAATGCCCGTCCTCCTTGACTTTGAAAAACATGCCATCCATGAATACTATTGGATATACAGATTGCAGTGGACGACTGCGCCATTCATTGATTAACGGCAGTAATTTGTCGGTGATATTGGATATTTCTGCTGCAGATATTTTGTGGTCATAAATTTCCTCAACGTGTGACGCTATATCTCTATAGCTCATACCACTGGCAAATGTGCTCAAAATCTTCGTTTCAAGCTCTGGATGTAAGCTTGTTTGCCTTTTTTTCACTATTTGTGGTTCAAAACTTCCTTCTCTGTCTCTTGGTGTCAATAGTTCAAATGAACCTGCGCTTGTCTTCAAAGTCTTGCCATTCCTCCCGTTTCTACGATTGTTTTCTTCACTTCCAGCAGATAAATGATGTTCTATTTCACCCTCTAGACTAGCTTCAAGCAGCCTTTTTATAAATGGCGTTAATGCTCCCTCCTTTCCTGTCAACGGTCTTCCTTCTCGTATAGACGACAGGATATTTGTTTCCAACTCTTTATAATCTACCAATCCGTTAGTTCTGTTTACTATTTTCTGACTCATTTTCAAACCTCCATTTTTTTATATCAATTTATTACTTTTTTTCGATTTGACACACTTTTTTGAACATTCCCAGTGAGAACTTTAATCTTTAATCCTCTTTAAAAAGTTATCTGAAGAAACGACTTTCACACCTCTAGCTTTTTCAAATGCCTCTCTTGCTGTGCCTGCGTTCTTACCTCCTTCCTTTGCCGCTTCTAAATTTTTATTATAGCCCTGTGCATCTTTATCTTTTATTTCATCAATGGTAGCCTGTTCTCCTAGCATGTTAAAAATTAATTCAATTGGTGTCATATGGTCTCTTAGTGGTTGTTTCCTCAAGCCTTTTATTTCCTTATGATGCTTTGTTTTTACTCCAAACGTTCCCTCAGAAATTACGTCTGTCAATATTGCGTATTCCCTACCTTCAATATACTTATTATTGTGGTCAGATATATTTCTGTTACCCCATTCTTTTGTTAGTTGATTTCTGACAGCTATCGATTCTATTCTCTTTTGTATCCATTCCTGAGGGTACCCTTTTGCAGCATAATCGGCATAGATTCGTTTGAGTGCAAGCTCAGGATTTTCATATTCTTGTAGCCTTTCATACCCGACTTTTGCAAGCCAACGTTTAAATTGTTCAACTCTTTTGGAAGGAATAGACTGCAAAATACGAAACAACCCCTCAACATTTGTACAATTAACATTCTGTTTACCACCTTTTGTTTTAATTTCAAGGGGGGTGACAAATTGTCCCCATCCTTCAGAAAGCCCTATATCTCTGCTTTTTATCTTTTTTAGATAGTCAGATGGGTTCTTACTACCTGTCAGAAAAGCTATTACTTCTGTTATTACGTACCACCATTCTCCATCGTGTAATACTCTAGTAAAATTGCTATTATCAAAAGCAGTAGTTTCAATATCTCCCTCTTTTAAAGTTAAAGTATCAGTCATAAGCAACCTCTATAAGTTAAGAATAAACATAAAAACTAAAAAGACACTATTTTAAAGTCAGAAAAACCATGACTTACAATTTAATAATTTTCCAAAATCAATTATGTGTGAAAAGTAACCACTATCTATAACATCATCACTTACATCATTAACGTGGATAAGGACTGGACGACATGAAAAGCCTTTTGGACGATTTAGTGCATCTATTTTCTTTTGTACCTCTTGTATTATTGAATGACCAATTTTATCTTTTGAAAATTTGATTTCGCAAATGTAGAGAGTGTTAAACTTCGTTTGAATCATATAATCAATTTGACAACCTGCACTATTACGTGTTCTTTTCTGAAAAAATGGATTCTCGCTTATTATTCTATCAATTCCTAAGATATTATGTATACTCTTTCTATTGTTCAGCACCAAATTTTCAAATTGAAGCCCAATAATTGTATACCACTCTGGTAAGAACCCTATAGAATAGGTGTCACGACTAATTTTTCCTAGATCTTTTTCGATATATTTTAGATAAAACCTTAAATAATTATCTTGAAGTCTGTACCTCCTGAGTCGTGAATCAGTACCAGTTTTTATACTCCAAGTATGATCCTTTGCAATAAAACCAGCAAGCTCAAGTTCATATAGATACTCAGAAATGCGTCCATGTCTTACGATATTTAAAGTAGCACAAATTTCTTCTTGTTCTTTAGCTCCAGTAGAAAGAGCTCTGACTATTTGCTTATAAAAAGCCGTTTTTCGCATGAATAAATCTGAGAATATTTGATTAAATTCTTCAACTAAAAACCCACCTTTTGTAAAACAAAGCCTTTTAATATTTTCTTCAGCGCTATGTTTAAAATTTACCTCCTCTAAATACTTTGGAATTCCGCCAGTTACTGCAAGCACCTTAAATTTTTCATATGCTGAAATATTTTTCGGCCAAAATTCATTGCAATCAGAAAGTGATAATTCTCCGAGTGTTAAAGTTAACGATATTCTCCCTACGAAACCAGTGCTGCTAAGTATATTTTTCTCGATCCAGGATGAAGCTGATCCACAAACAACGAAAATTAACTTGTTATTATTTTTTAGCTGCGTATCCCAAAAATTTTTTATTTTGCCTAAAAAGGTTGGATCTTTTGAGCCCATCCAAGAAATTTCATCAAACAGCAATAATGTTTTTCCTGATAGTAGACGTTCACCAACTGCCCATAGTAAATCGCTCCAGTCATCATACCTAGCAAAAGATGTATTAAATTGTCTAGCAACTTGTCTAGAAAATTCATTAAGTTGGTAGGACATTGTAGTATGCTTTTCTGGTGGCAAACCTATAAAGGAGTAATATTGCTCGAAGTATTTACCAAACTCTTGAATTAAACGACTTTTTCCTATACGACGCCTTCCTTTGACTACTACAAAAGATGCAGTATTTTTTTCTGTAAGCTCCAGTAGTTGTTTTAACTCAGTTTTTCTACCAATAAATAATGGAGACATAAAACACAAAATATAAATCTTTGTCTCCATTATACGAGATAAAATTAGAGACGTAAATAAATAAATTTAGATCTTTGTCTCCATCTTGAATTATTGAGAGGGTTTTGTAGCTTATGTTTATGGCAAAACTTTTTTCCTTTAGCTTCATCTACAAATTATTTATACAGATTACCTAAAAACTCAACTTAAGAATTTTAGATAAAAGTCGTTATATTTCAATAAGACCTCCAAAACCAGCTCTTGTTTCACCGAAATTACAAAAACTGTTCACTTTTTTGAAAAAATATTTTACAAGGAATAAAAAACATAATAAAATTGAACAGGGCTCTTTCTAGTAAGTGAAAGTTTAAGGTAAAAGATAATTTAGAAGTACCTCATAATCGAGTTTTAAGCTACCCTATGTGAGTAACTTGGGTCTTGGTGGTATAGTTGTACCCTGAGGTTGTAGAATCGCTTTAAAACCCAATTACGGGTATCCGTTCAGAGGTGCGGCTTAAGAGACAATAGATAAAAGGTTTTGAAATGGATTTAACTTTTTTTTGTCTCCAAGTGAGATACAGAGAAATTATCCGCTCAAGGAATCTATTCCCTCGCTCTGACTGTGCAAAATATGAATTCTTACGATAGACAACATAACGCCGTATTTGTCGTTCAACATGATTATTCGTTAATGGAATATTCTTTGGGTCATCCAAAAATGTCCACATCATTGGCTCGGATTTTATAATACCCTTTACCGTTCGTGAAGCTCCTTTTGCTTCAAGTATATAAGATATTTTTATCATGCAGTACTGCATAAATCTTCGCAACTCTTTAGATTGCTTAGTGAACTTTGAAATACTAATTTCATTTTCTGACAAAGCATTTTTTAATGCAAATAATCCATTAGCTGCATCTTTTAAACAATTGCCAAGTCTCATTACTTCACTATTCCAGCTATGAGATAACCTCTCGAAATTTCTCAACAAGTGAGCCCAACAAATTTGTCGTTTTTCATCACTGAAGTAGTTGTAAACTGCATATCTGTCGGTAATTACACGATTTTTGTAATCACAAAATGCACTATTCTTTAAAAACCTCATTCCTCTTGTATCTGCTAACTTCATAAGACTTGCGTTATTGTTGGCAAACATCCAGCACCATCCCAACTTGCCTTTGTTGTAGTGACTGATTTCATCAATATGCAAAATTTCGCTTGCTTTCATTTCTTCCTCTATTTGTTCATAGACTTCTTTACATTTTGATGAGACCCTTGCTTCGCTGTTGGACACACTACCAACACTTATACTCATGTTAATGCTGGGGTTATAACATTTCTCATAATAGTCCGAACAGGTCATAGGAAGGCAGAATCAACAGCACGACGAAAGGATTCGAATAGAGGAATGTTTTTCCTGGCTCTGTTTTTTATAGCAAACCAATAATGCTCAATTTTGTTGAAATCTGGAGAATATGGAGGAAGATATAAAATTTCTGCACCAACTCCTTTAGCAAATCTTATTAGACTTATGAAAAGTAGCATTATCAAGGATAACAGTTTGTCCAGGTTCCAAAATCGGTGTCAGAAACTGCTCAAACCATTTATTAAAGATATCCATATTGCAGTGGCCTTTAAAGGTTAACGGAGCAATTATTTTTCTTCCACTTAAGGCTGCAACCATGCTAATTCGTTGAGTTTTCTTTCCAGATTTTAGGGCATAAAACCGCTGTCCTTTCTGGCAATACCCATAGGTTCAGTGTTATCAATGCCAGACTCATCTATATACACTAATTCTTTAGGTTCTTTTGTTGCTATAACCTTTGAAAATTGAGCTCGCTTTTCTTCATTTCTTTCTTTATATCCGTAGGTCTTTTTTTTCTTGTGAATCCTATATTTTTAAGTGCTCGATGAATTGTTTGTCTACTAATATTGCCCCAGCATCTCTGACTGAGTTTTGCCACCTTGCTCATTTGCAAATTCGGCAAATGCATTCCAGTCGGTAATTTTATGCCACGCTTCCAAGCTTTTTTGATTGAAAATCTCCCGTTTTCTCACGTCTTTTCTTCCACTCATATAAAGTTGTTTTTCCAATCTTAAATCTCTTGGCAACAGTTTCTCCACTCTCTCCTTCATCCAATGCTTCCATTACCTTTTTCCTTAAGTCATAACTATATGCTGCTGGCATGCTTACCATCACTACTATAAATCCATATCTTACCTTTTTTGGACTATTATGAGAAGTGCTATAACTTACAAGATTATGAAAATAAAACACCATTACATTATGCTGAAAGACTTAAAACAATAGAGGTTTTACTAACGCGAGAAGATATAGATCCTTTGATTAGAGATGATAAAGGCAAAACACCATTTTGTTATGCAAGAGAAAGGAATAAACAAGATATAGTGGAAATTTTAATGAGTAGTAAATATGGAGAAGATAAAAACAGTTTACTTCATTTAGCTGCAAAAAAAGGATATGAGGAGTTCCTAGAAGAGATTTTAGAAGAGGGAGTTGAAGTAGATATTTTAAACAATAAAGGAGAATCAGCGATATATCTTGCAGCAATAAATAGACATTTTAATATAGTAAAATTACTGCTAAAGAAAAGAGCAGATGCTACAGATGTTTTTCAGTACGCAATAACAACAAATAACGTAAAACTGATAAAGTTATTAAGCAAAGAAAATATAGTTTTATTGTCCCAAATTTGGGAGAAAAACCCTGGACTTGAAGTCCATCCTTTTAAGAATATAATTTTAAGGTGAAAAATCTGAAAGAATGTGGAATATTATAGAAAAAGCAGTCACTCTGTATATATATCACATAGTGTGGATAACAAAATATCGATATCCAGTACTAGTTGGAGATATTGGAAAGAAAGCTAAAGAAGTTGTACAAGAAGTATGTGCAAATAATCAAGTAGAAATTATCAGAGGTAGAGTTGCGTCAAGTCATGTACACGTATACGTTTCTGTACCCCCATACTTAAGTATTAGTAAGTTAGTGCAGTTAATAAAAGGAAAAAGTTCCAGAAAAATCCAGCAAAACTTTCCAGAGCTAAAAAAGAGATACTGGGTTGTGGGCAGTAGGCTACTTTGTCAGGACTAGCGGAAATGTAACTGACGAAATGATAAAAAATTATATTGAAAATCACTCTAAAAAAGAAGATAAATTTGGTGACTTTCAAGTCGAAAGTTAGCATTCTATGCTCTCTCTCAATCTTTGGATTTTAATCCATAGTGGTTGAATTGATATTCTAAAATACCAAAAGCAAAGTCCTTTCATACTTAGAAGTCCTTTTATTGAAAAAATGATAAGTATGAAAGATAAAAGAAATCTATTAGATGAAGTGTTAACGGAGTTCAACAACTTGATTAGCTCAGGTGAGTTGTATGAAAGCAATCATATAGGTTTTTATAAAAATCTTATACAATTATCTGTTGGGTATGCCTATCTTGGAAAAAAAGGGGCATCACAAGAACTTAAAAACATGCAAGAGTTACAGGAGAGAAGAATAGGGTTAAATCATCTTGGTACTACACAAAAAATGTCTACTGAAAGTGAAAGAAAAAAATGTTTAGAAAAGGAAATAGAGAAAAAATCATTTCTTCCACAATCCAAAGTAATTGATTTTGCTGTTGGTAATACTTTATATGAAGATAGTGTAAATCTATATTGTAGAAACAGTATAAGCTTTTTACACTATGTTGTCACTGCTAGCTCAGATATTATTGAATACCTTACAGATAAATGGGCTAATATGAATCTAAAATTCAGTAGTCTCTTAAATATTATTCCTAGCCTTTTAGAGCGAGGAGCTTGCATAAATCTACAAGATAAGCGTGGTAGGGGGGTTCTGCACTATGCTGTTATTGCTGGTCACCTAAATATTGTTAAATACTTTGTAGAAAAAGGAGCTAATGTAAATCTACAGGATAGAAATGGTGTTAGTCCTCTACAATACGCTGTTATCGCTGGTCGCTTAGATATTATTGAATACCTTTTAGAGCAAGGGGCTACTATGAATCTAGAATACAAAGATCTTTTGCGTTATTGTATTGCTATTCATGACCAAAATGTTAAAGCGCAATCAATTATGTCCTCAGGCCCTTGTTCTTCAGACTTAAAAGTGCAATCACATAGAAAACAACAGAAGACAACTATACATTTAGGTAAGTCTAAGAAAAGAAGATTAGAAAATACAAGTGCAATATCTAAGGAAAATACGCCGAATATACAACTGCTTCAAGATAACGTATCAGACACATCAATGCAATTTGAAGATCTTGATCATAGAATGCAAGGTGACATTTGTAATAAGTTAGAGGAAAAAGTTAATAGTCAATTGGAAAATAGTGACTCACAGCAGTTAGTTGACAATAGGTACTGGTGCATGCAATAAAATGAAGGAGCATAAGTGATAAGGTATCCGTACCTTCATTTAACAGAATGGCGCTAGATCAACACATTCCAAGAAAAACACTTCTCACGTCTCTTGATTTTGAGCGCTGGAAATGGTTATTTTATTGTCCCAAACTTGGGACAATAAAATAGCCTAAAGATACAATATCTATAAAAGTTACTTGTATTATCGATTTCATTTACTAATATATAATAAAATCTAATATGATCTTAAATTTAAATATAAAATAAGTAATTAACTTTATGGTGAAGGTAATAGATTATCTCAGGACAGATTCACAAGCAGTTAAGTTAGATAGGGAAGAAAAATCTTTTCAATTTAAAAATAGAATAAGACGTCAATATAACCCTAATGATATTAATATTGCCAAGTTGTTTCTTGCGATACGTGAGCATAGAACGGATAATCCTCAGCTAAATAAGATTAGTGAAATTGAAGGGTTACTTACTCAAGTAGAAAATATTAATGATATTGATCTCAATGATGGTGGTAATACACCACTACATGTTGCTGTAAGCAAAAATCATCAAGACATTGTTGAACTTCTTTTGAATGTGTCTGGTATAGACCCAAATATTAAAAATAATCAAGGTAAAACTCCACTAGATATTGCTAAGCAACAAAATAAGGGAGAGATTATTAGGACTCTAGAAGAACATTTAAAAAAATTTTCTGATCAAGTAAAAGGACTTTCTGCACAGGAGGAGGAAGTACATGAAAAGCTAAGAAAGTTTGTTGAAGATTTTGTTTTTATTTATGAACGCTCTTTATCAGAGTACTATAAGAGACTAGAAAATCAAAGAGGAAAGCAAGGTAAATGGGCTGATTTTGTTAATATGATAATATATATAGGAAAAGGTGGAACAGAACAAGGAGAAGCGGAATCAAAAGTAATTCCTCTTATTGGAATTAACATTCTTCGAGCAACAATATCCAGCATTGGTAGTAGTTATAATAGAGCAGAGCTTAAAAAGCTGATAGATCAATTGTATATATTTAAAAAGGATCCAATCAAAGTCAGGGAAGAGTTAGTAAAATCTGGTATTGAAATCTTTCAAAGTTTTGAGAGCCAATTTATACAAGTAACAGCAGAAGGAAGTTGGCGGAGAGCAATGACAAAATTAGCAGAAGATGCTGTGAATAGAGTGGTTGATTACTATAGAAAAAATACTGAAAAAGAGCTTTGTGCTTCCTCAATTACTGAGGGTATTATTTTTGGAAAATCAAAAAGATATAAACAAACCTACACTGGTGTTCCTCATATTAAGCTAGGACATACTTTAGAAAGTAAAAATTCATGGAATACTGCAGAAATATTTGATAAAGCGGGATTAGTAACGATAAAGAGCGATGGTCGTGCTGATAAATACTATAGGAGAATAGACGGAAAGAGTGATACTAGCAAATATGGCTATCGTCTTCTTTTGAAGTGGGAGTTGGAAAATAGAATAAAAAAATTCATGAAAGAATACAGTGAAGAAAATCCTCCCAGAGAAGAGTATAGGTATGTTTTAAAGTCAGATGGGAAAACAAATGAAGAATGGGAAGATGAATTATTGAATGAGATTAATAAGCAAGATCCGAAGTTAGTCGAAGAGAGGTTACTAAGCAAATTCAAAGGAGAAATGGAACAGGAAGCTGAAAAAAACTTCAATGAATTAGAGGATTATATAGGTAAGAATTTTAATGAGTTATCAGGTTACATAGAAAGTAATCAAAATGAGATTAAGGGAGTCTTTGATGAATTAATGAGTCAATATCAGGAAGCCAGTAGGCAACGTCACAAGATAGCAGATTCTATTGTAGAAGGAAGGAAAGAAAGTGAAAAAAGTTTCGAGAAAATAGATAAAAAGCTTGATAAGATATATGATGCAGTTGTAGCAAGAGAGCAAGTAAGAAAGCCTATTTGGTTTAATGTGAAAAAGCCAGTAATTTTGTTTGCTGGAAGAAGGGAAGAGTTAATTGACCTACATAATAAGATACAACTTAATTCAGAAAAAGTAACAGTAATATCACAAATAACCTCAATTAGCGGTTTAGGAGGAATAGGAAAAACTGAGTTAGCTAGACAATATGTTCAAGAATATAGTAAAGATTGTTATGACAACGTTATATGGATCAATGCTGAAAGTGAGATAGCTCTTGTTGAATCATTTACTCGATTAGCGAAGGATAAGCTAAAAATTGATACAAAAGATGCAAATGGAAAAGAAAAGGATATAAGATCTATCGTAGAAGAAGTTTACAATTTTTTTAGTAATAGTAAAAGCTTGTTTATTTTTGATGATGCCGAGAAAAGTAATTATTTGAATAAGTTTTTACCAATTCATGATTCATTACCGGGTGGTAATGGACCTTATATTTTAATTACTTCTCGTAATCGAGAGTGGGAAAGGGGGATAGAAGTTATTAATCTGAACGAATTAAAGTCAGAAGAAGCGATAGAATTTGTAAAAAAGGGCTTGATTATAGAAGATGAATCTCAAAATGAAAAGATAAAAGCTTTGGTAGAGAAATTACAACACTTTCCTTTAGCTATACAGCAAGCAATATCATATATTGAAGATCAAAGAGTTACTAGAAAATTTGATATAGATGATTACCTAAAGGAATATGAGAAAAAAGCGAAAGATTTGCTTAATTATGAAGGATTTAGAGGAATTGATAATAACTATGCAAAAACAACTTTCACAGCTTGGAAGATTACAACCGATAAGATAGCAAGCAATGAAAAGTATGGAAAATTAGCTTTAAGGATTCTTGATGTTATGTCTTATCTTGCACCTGACAATATTAGTAGAGAATTCTTTTTAGATTTGACAGGAAATAATGAAGAGGAATTAAGGTCTGCTGTTCGTTTACTTATAAAATATTCTATGGTTAATGGTGAACAAGAGCAAGGTGTGTTGAGTATTCATAAATTAGTTCAAGAAGTGACAAAAATAGCGTTAGAAGAAGAGGGTAAAAGCGAAGAAGTTATGAAAGAGACTTTCGAGCTACTCAGAGCAAGTTTCCCTTATGGTAGTGATAAACTAGAAGACTATTTAAAAAAACGAGAATTATTACCGCACTTAGAGGCATTTTTATCACGTATAGATAGTTGGTTAAAAAAGAACCCTCAAGATAAAGAAAAAATAGAAAAGGATTATCTTGAAAATTTGTTGACATGGATGAGTGATGGGTATTTTAATTTGGGTAATCCCAAAAGAGAAAAGGAGTTGCTAGAAAGGGTTTTGCCTATTTTAGAAAAGCATTACGGAGAAGATCATTTTGAAGTATTTAAAAGACTAGTAAATCTAAGCAACAGTTATCTAGTTTTAGGTGATTACCAAAGAGCAAAAGATTTGCTAGAAAGAGCTTTAAAAATTGAAAAGCAAGATTATGAAGAAGAGCGTTTTCAATTAGTTAGAACACTGGTAAATCTGAGTATCAGCTATCGAGCTTTAGATGATTATCAGACAGCGAAAGAGTTACTAGAAAGGGCCTTTCCCATTTTAGAGAATCATTATCGGGAGGATCATTCTTCATTAGCTCAAGTACTAATAAACCTGAGTATTGCTTATGGATCTTTAGGTGATTATGAAAGAGCGAAAAAGTCAATAGAAAGAGTATTCTCTATTTTAGGTGACAATTATGAAGAAGAGCACTTTGAGTCAGCTAAAATGTTAGTAAATCTTAGTATTGCTTGTAGAGGTTTTGGTGATTATCAGACAGCAAAAGAGTTACTAGAAAGGGCACTACCTATTTTAGAAAATTATTATGGAGAAGATCATTTTCAGGTAGCTATAGCTAAAACAAATCAAGGTATCACTTATATAGCTTTAGATGATTATGGAAGAGCAGAAGAGTTGCTAGAAAGAGCTTTGCCTATTTTAGAGAAGCATTATGGAGAAAATCATGTTGAAGTAGCTAAAATATTAGTAAATTTAAGTACCATCTATAGATACTTTGATAATTATCAAGGAGCAAAAGAGTTGCTAGAGAGAGCTTTACCTATTTTAGAGAAGCACTATGGGGAAGAGCATTTTGAAATAGGTATGATTCTGGAAAGTTTAGGCACTGATTATATAGCCTTAGGTGATAATCAGGAAGCAAAAGAGGTGCTAGAAAGAGCTTTATCTATTTTAGAGAAATATCATGAAAGAGATCATGTTGAAGTAAGTAAAATATTAGTAAATTTGAGTATCGCCTATAGAGGTTTAGGTGATACTCAGGGAGTAAAAAAGTTGCTAGAAAGGGCTTTACCTATTTTAGAGAAGCATTATGGAGAAAATCATTTTGAAGTAGCTATAACCTTAGAAGATTTAGCTATTGCCGATGGAGCTTTAGGTAATGTTCAGAGAGCAAAAGATTTACTAGAAAGGGCTTCTGCAATATATCAAAGGAGTAAAGTTGAAGAATGTTTGCCGAGTACGAGTTCATTAAGGAACAGAAGAGAAGCAAAAATTGGGAAATGTGAACTGTCTTGGGAAGACGTAGATGAATTCAATACAGAAAAAGATGAGAAAAGAGATTTTAGTAAAATTAAAATAGATAGTAAAAAGTTTATTGACTATATAAAAGATATACCAGAAGAAAAACGTTCTCAGCTAATTGAGCTAGCAGATAAAGTGCAAGTTAAGGGTAGGTTTAGCAATTTGGTCAATAGGCTTACCAGTAATCAGAAGGTCATGAATCATTTAAATAGAGTAAAGAAAATCTCTAGCATAACTATGCATGGAATGATAGCTAAAAATATTTTAGCTGACTTTTTAAACAGAGATTATCAAGGTGTAGCGATTAATGTTGGCTTTATTGCCGGTGGTCAAGGGTTTGCTAAAGTTGCTGAAGTTGCATCTCGTAAAGGATTAAATTTGCTCTCAGAAGAAAAGGTATTACTTGGTAGGTCTTTAAGAGTTGCATCACCTTTTCTTGCTCGAGGTACTTCTGCCTTTATTATTTATGATTTAGTAAATCAGGTAAAAGCATTTAAAAATGGTACAGAAGGAGCATTGGTTGGCGTAGTAGGAGATAGCATTTACCTGGGAGTTGACGCTGCAGAGATTGGGATTGAAGTTGCTGAAGGTTTTGAAGTATTAGAAGGAGTTTCATCTATTACTGGACCTATTGGAGCAGGAGTCGGCACTGCAGTATTTATTTACACTGATATTTATATGGCAGTAAAGAGAGTTGATAAAACTGATGAAATTATTCACTTAACTAGAGAAGAAAAATTTATTGAAGGTTTACGTGTATTTATAGGTATGCAACCTGAACAATATATAGAAGAGTTAATGGAAGAAAAACAACTTTATAACCAATTAGTTAAGCAAGGATTTGAGTATTTAAAGGAGTATAGTGATATTCAAAGCTATGTATTCCCTACTGGTAAATCAGTTGTGAATTCTTGTCGTACAGTGCCACACCAAGTAAGGCAGTGTGGTGGTGCCGGATTTGGAGAGCTATGCATGAGAAGGATTAACGTTACACTTTATACTGAAGAATGCACAACTAAATTTGAGATAGATTTAGACAGTACAGTACTGCTTGACAGAAAAAGAAATGATATAAAATGGAGCAGAGCAAGGCCGAATAATCCAAGTGGTGGAAAATTGTTTTGTTTCTCGCAGGGAAATGACGAACCTGCTCCAAATTATGGGTCATATTTATGCGAAAATGCGATTGGTTTATCTAATAACAAGATAGAAGGATATAATCTAATTAATTTAGGAGAAGGTGAAGATTATGCCAGGGGATTTAAGGATAGTCCGAACGTATTTGTAGTGAATGATGGGTCTAAAGAATATTATGGGGGAAATAAGAATGATATCTTTGTTTTACAGGGAGATCTGATAGAAGGGTCCTTGTACGGAGAAGATGGAATTGATACCTTAGATCTGACTGGATTTGCTCAAGAAGCTGTGAGTGTGAATGTGTATTTAAATACAAATATTGGCACTATTGTGTACAACAGATATGGTTATTCTGGATTTCAAATTAATTCAGTAGAAAGAGTGCTTGGTAGAAAAGCTAAGGCAGATCATATATTTAGTGCATGTGAAACTAAATTCTTGGATGGTAATGGTGGTAAGGAAGATCAACTTGATTATTTGGAAATAAAAGATAATAACTGTGTCTATGATATACAAGTAATAGTTAGAAATTACACTGAAGTAAATAATCTAGCACTCAAAGGTAACTTTAACTATATTGTACCATTTCAAAAAGGTAGTGCATCTGTTAAATTACTTGCTAATTTCGAAAATAACCATAGGTTTATATTCGACTACTTGCTTGCTGATATTCAGAGTATTGATATTAAAGATCACAATAGTATAAAGTTCGATTTTTCCTCAAAAGTTGCAAATAGTAACTTTAGTATATCTATCTCATATAACATAATGAACAATATAATCTATCAATTAAAAGACAGTGCTGAAATAAAAGTAGGTAAGGAAAGAAACTTGTATGCAATACAGAATACTAATAAAACTATTGATGAAATTATAGAAAGTTACCCAGCTATAGCAAATAAACTCAATATGACTATCGCTGTTCAAGATGGTGATGAATCTATACTTGTTGGCTATGGGAAGTGTGAGGTAATTTACAATAATCCAATCTATAACAGTCACTTAATTGGAAATGGTGGTAAAAACATATACGTAATTACTATAGCCTCAGGTGAGCAAAGATATGAACATAATATTTTTTCTATGCCACAAATAAACATCTACAATCCTGATCAAGCAAGTTCTATAGATACGTTAGATTTACGTAACGTGATAAAAATAATACAAGATGATTTGAAAATACATATTAATCTGCCAAGAATTTTTCAAGATGGAAATGATTTGCTAGTTAGGTTAGAAGCAGAAATGGGACAAAGTTTTTTATTAGAAGTGCTAACAGTAAGATTAAAAGACGGTTTGGATTGGTATGAAAATCTTCATATTATCTCAGATAGTGCGCCTATGAAAATAAGTTCTGAATTAGAATTAAAGCCACTACCTTTGATCTTTGAAAAGGATAAAGAAATTATTGTGGTAACGGGTCAAGATGTGGAGAAAGATGCTGAGCTTATCACGCCTAGAAAAGGAGGAAACAATACGTTTGTTCGTAGTAATGGTCATGATCTAATAATAACTAATGCTTTTGATTCGACTATTACTAAAGATGATTTTTGCAGTATTACACTTAGTAAATTCTATAAAACACCTAAGATGAAAACGTTATCAATAAAATTTACTGATAAAGAGATAGTGTTAAAAGATTATGAGAAAGAAATAAGTACAGCAAGAGACGTTAATGTTGTGAAAAAAGAATATAAGGATCAAGTGTACGATGATGTGTTTACAGAAGTCATGTTATCTGATCAACCTCATAGACATAGGCAGCACATTAGAAACCGTAGAATGGTGAGTAGCAGTGCAAAACCATCTTAGTGGATAAATCATTTATTTGGTTGGGTAAAAAGCTCTGTGAGTGGGTTATTAGATTCGAGAGCTGCTCTACCTGAAACTTCAGCAAATTATTCTAATACATCTGGTACTAGCCAATTTAGTAGTGAAGTTTGTATCAGTAACAATTTTGGTTTAGGATTCTTCTTATTACAAAGTTTCCTAGATAAAAAATATCCTCTTCCTAAGTTTTGTTCTGCTACTCATGAAGAAGTGCTGGCTGATACACTTAATATAATGGAAGAATTTAAAAAGACACTTAAAAAAACAGCTAAACAATCTGGTGTATCAGTGAAAGGTTTTGACTTTTTTAAAGTGTATTCAGATATAGCAGGTCATGTAAGGAACGAAAGATATTCTAAAATACCAAGTACATTATATTCAGCCGCAGAAGAAGCCTATCCGGAAAATGAGAAGTTTTTGAGTATTTTAAAAGGCAATATTGAAAAGATGTTTGATAAGCAGCAGATAGTTAATGGTGGATATCAACCTAATGACATTGCTGATAATAAACCTAGAAGCTATTTTAATAACACAACAGTGGACAAAAAGCTACAAACCCCAGTTATGGATTATCCGAGTCAATAAAGCTTAGAAATAGAGGACTTTTTCGACTGCATGGAATACGAAACTAATGTTGAAAAAGTATGTACCAAAAAATTTATGGGGGATCTGTGCCGAAGCTCAAATTTATTTTTCAAACAACCAAAAACTGTCTCAATAATCAATTTTTCTCAATAGAATCTTCTCTTTTAAAGAAATCAGTGCGTTTTTCATGCCTTTTTTCACTTGAGTGACGAGTTTTAGACCTCTATCGAAGAGTTTCTCAAAGAGGTCCTTCTTCTTTATCTCTGAACAAAAGTCCTGTCAATTTTTTAGTCAAATTTGGTGTAGGTTTTCTGTCGTCAACGCTGCCTTTAGTTAGCGTAATAACTTGAACTTCGACTATTTCATTGATTACCAGATGCAATTTAAAACCGAACATAGGTAGTCTTTCCTATATTTGCCAACTCTTTGAAAACTTTATTTTTTGCGATCCTTTTTGTGTGGCAAACAGCGATTGCAGTTGTATCAATATAGAGTGATTTTTGCTTGCTCGCAGAACCACTGCAAAAGCATTGCCAAATACCATAAAACCCTGAGTTTTAGAGCAACAAATCTATGATACGAAGGGAGTTTTGAAAACTCAGAACTGTACAATAATTTAAGATAACTCAAGTAAAAAAACTTGAAATTTTTGCACAGCGATTGTGGTAAAGTAAGATTATAGTAAGTATTTCTGGCACGGTAATTTCAGGTATTCTTTTTGTTTTTTTGCCACTTGATAGAAGCTTTTCTGAAAGTTTTTCATCAGCAATGTGACAAAAATCTTCTATAAAACAGTAAAATATCTTTCTTCATGGATAACCTCTTAATTTTTGCTAAAATACCTGAGTTTACCCTATTCCTCTCTTTATTAATTCTACTTTCTAATCCATAACTGGGGTTAATAAGATTACTGAACTTGCTAAAGGAGTTGGTGCAGAAATTTTATATCTACCTCCTTATTCTCCAGATTTTAACAAAATTGAGCATAATTGGTTTGCTATAGAAAATAGAATTAGGAAAAACATTCCTCTATTCACATCTTTTCGTCATGCTGTCGATTCTTACTTCTTATGATTTTTTTGGACTATTATGGGAAGGGCTATATTTTAACAGTTTTAAAGCTGAAATAAAGAATATAGGTGTAACCACCGAAAAAGACTTTTTCTTATCAAAAAAACACCGTAAAACCCCATCCTTCAGGGCGGGGATATAAGGCGGAAGCGGGTGTTGACACCGAATATGCACAAAAGCATAATAGATTTAGCGGCAGGGCATGCCGTGTTGTGCCTGTGGAGGGGATAGTGCATTTAGCCTCCCGATGAAGCAGGAACCCACCGAGATGATTCAGACTTCGGTCTGAACGTGGTAGGAATCCTTGCCCTTTAGGGCGGGGAGGATGTCAACACACGAAGGCACCTCCCCTTCCTTTTTAATAAAAAATATCTATATACCTATTATAATATACGTAAATGTATATTATGCAAAATATAAGCAAGGTTATGCGCTGCTTAAACTTCTCTAATTAGTGACACTCAACTATAAGAGTAGCTTGCATAGCAAAGAAGATACTAAGTATCTTCTTTTTTATAGTTTCATTAGATTTAGATCTGATGACAACTCAGATAAATCGTTCAGCCCTTCCTGGAGCTGAGACGTAATAGAATTTAATTGATCACTAAATTTTACATCCTGTTCAAAGCTCCAATCACTTTCCCTACATTTACTAATGCATGCACTACGTAGTTCGTTATTATCCTGATGACTTTTAGGACATGCGCGTATGCAATGGTAATATTGTTCATACGCTTCTTCTCTAGTATTATACGCAGCAGCACTTTTTGTATTACTTTTCATAATATTCTCCTTAATTAAAAAACTAGTATAATATTAACATGTAATTATGAATTTTATACTAAATATAGTACATCTTCTTTTCAGAACAACATAAAAAATCAAACTACCCATACCCTCTCCTAGCATTTGGTTAACCAGCAATCATTTATCGCTCTGCCGTAAGAAGTGTAGCCACTGCCAAGTATAGCCCTTCCCAGGTTTTGTTGAATGGCAAGGAATAAGGAGGAGTAATGAAAGGAATTTACGAGGCAAATTTGAAAATAGGCATACCTATATCAGTAAAGTTATTAATAAAATAGCATTTTAAAAGCACCTCTTGAGAGCGATTTACCTCAGATTTATTCTTAAAACTAAATCCAAATGTTTTTTTGAGCCTCAGGAAAAAACTCTCGATACGTGAACGTATTTCATACCTTGTCTTCTTTTTCCAGTGGGTAAGTTTTCCTTATACTAATGTTGTTGTTTCTTTCTGATAGATAATCTATATTGCTGCAGATTTTTGCATTTTTTCTTGGCTTTATGATGGGTTTCAAATTGTATTGATTGCACAACTTATATAAATTATCTGTATCATAAGTTCCATCTGCACGCAGAGACTTAATCTTATAGATATCACCCATTTCCTTTAGTATTTTAGATGCTATCATGTGAAAGAAAATTAGTATATCGAACTGCTATTGCCTTTTTGCTGTTTACGTCCAAAGCAACATATAGCTTTCTTATTTGATCTGTACCATTATACTTCCTTATCTTGGCGTTATCTTTGTTATGTTGAGTACTGTTACTATAAATATGCATTACAGTACTATCTATAGCAATTTCAATATTCTCTATGTCATTTTTATCTGTTCTGTGGTCACATAGTTTCAAATTAAGTTTGACGAGAAGCTTGTGAATACTTGGAGATTCTTCACTATACTTTGTAAATATCCTTTTATAAATCCAACTGCTTGCCTTAAGCCTATTCCAAATAGATTAACGACTATACGTACTGCAATAACAACCTTATCGCTATAAATCTCCAGGAATTTTTTCTGAACTTTCGTACCAGTTTTCTATAGCTTCATCGATAAAATGAAAGACATTTCCTCTTTTTTCTAAAAATTGATTATACTCTTTAATGATTACTGACCTTCATCTTCTTTGGCATATACTCTACACAATGTTCATTTCTTAATAAAGTAACCACTTTCTTTAGATTTTCTCCCTTTTTTCTCCCATCTCTACTCGCTATGCAACAAAGCCAACTCAGGTTACCTTACTATGTTGTCATCATCTTTGAGTAAGTAATGTTAATAAAAAATGAGTAAATGATCTATTTAATATTAAAAAGATGTTGAATATGGATAAATTGAGTCAAGATACAAAAAAAAAAGCTGCATTTTTGGTGGCTTATAACATTAATAGTATGTATTATTGCTACCTATTACTACATGAAGTCAAAAGCTGCAGATAATTATAAAACGATATTACGCATTGCTTCTCAAAATTGTAACTTAGAAACTGTAAAATTCTCAGTAAAAAATTTATTAGATACTGATACACACATGCCTAAGTTAACTGCGTTACATTATGCTGCAGAAGGGGATATTTAGAGATAGTTAGGTTTTTAATAGATGAGGGAGTTAACGTAAACATTATTAACAAGTATGTAAGCACAGCACTACATAATGTTGCATATTATGGTGATTTAAGGATTATCAAATTTTTGCTAGAAAAAGGCGCTAATCCTAACATTATAAACGATGATGGAAAAACCTAGAAATGTAGCTGTGTTAAGGTCAAGGCATAACAAAGATAAGCCCTACGATCAAATATTCAACCACTATGGATTTTAATCCATAGTGGTTGAATGCTGAATGACTTTAAGTTTAAAATTGAGAAAGTAGTTGTTATATATATCAGCAAGTATGAGTTAAATTTGTATTATGGACTTGAATAAATTTACCGAAAAAGCAAAAAGCCTAATCCAGAGCGCTCAAATGAAAGCATTGGGAGCTGGGCATCAGATTTTTATGCCTGAACATTTACTTAAAGTAATGCTTGAAGATGAGTCAGGTTTAGTTCAGGATTTGATAGGCACCTGTGATGGAAATGTTCAGAATATTTCTGATGCTGTGAGTAGTACAATTAAAAAGTTTCCAGTGGTTGGAGGACCAGGTAGTGTTGGACTTCAGCTTTCAAGAGAGGTAGCAAAAGTTTTTGATGATTCAATTGGTATTGCGAGGAGAAATAAAGACACATTTGTTACTGTTGAGCGGTTGTTGCAGGGCCTTGCTGCACAAAAAGATGAAATTGTAGGTAAAATTTTAGCAGAAGGTGGTGTAACACCGCAAAAATTAAATTCAGTTATTGCAGAAATGAGAAAAGGTGGCAGTGCAGACTCTCCAAATAGCGAGGAAAAATTAAATGCGGCAAAGAGGTATACAAAAGATATTACAGAGCTTGCTATGCAAGGTAAGCTTGATCCTGTAATTGGTCGTGATGAGGAAATCAGAAGAACTATGCAGGTATCGTTGAGGCGAACAAAAAATAATCCAGTACTGATAGGTGAACCTGGTGTTGGAAAAACTGCAATAGTTGAAGGTTTAGCAAACAGAATTGTTGCAAATGATGTACCACTTGGTTTGCGTGATGCAAAAGTTTTAGCTTTGGATCTTGGTGCATTAATTGCTGGAACAAAATTTAGAGGGGAGTTTGAAGAGAGACTAAAAGCAGTGATTAATGAGATTTTAAAAGCAGAGGGCAAAGTTATTTTGTTTATAGATGAGCTTCATACTTTAGTGGGAGCAGGAGCGACAAGTGGTGCGATGGATGCTTCAAATTTGCTCAAGCCTGCTCTTGCGCGTGGAGAAATTCGCTGTATAGGGGCTACAACTTTGGATGAGTATCGTCAACATATAGAGAAAGACCCTGCGCTTGCAAGGCGTTTTCAGCCTGTGTTTATTTCTCAACCGACTGAGACTGATACTATTTCAATACTGAGGGGTTTGAAGGAGAGGTATGAGGTGCACCATGGTATTAGAATCACAGATGGTGCAATAATCGCTGCTGCAACGCTTTCTAATAGATATATAACAGATAGGTTTTTACCTGATAAAGCGATCGATTTAATTGATGAAGCAGCAAGTAGGGTTAGAATTGAAATGGACAGCAAGCCTGAGGTTGTTGATGAGCTTGAAAGAAAGATTATACAGCTGAAAATTGAGTCAGAGGCTTTGAAAAAAGAAAGTGATGAAAACTCTAAGCAACGTTTAAAAAAGATAAATGAGGAAATTGAGAGTCTAAACAGTAAATTTGCTGACTTAAGCAGTAAATGGCAGATGGAAAAGAATAAAATAGCTAAAATACAAGAAACTGCTGAAAAATTGGATAATGCGAGGAAAGAGCTAGAATTGGCTCAGCGGAATGGAAATTTAGGAAGGGCAGGGGAATTGATGTATGGTGTGATTCCTCAACTTGAAAATGAGTTAAAAAATCAGGAAAAAGTTACTGATAGTTTCCTAAAGAAAGAAGTTACTGAGAGTGATATTGCAAATATTGTTTCAAAATGGACAGGCATTCCAGTTGATAACATGATGCATAGTGAAAAGGAAAAGCTCCTTAACATGGAAAATGAAATAGGAAAAAGAGTAATAGGGCAGAGAGATGCAATTGAAGCGATAAGTAATGCAGTAAGGCGCTCCCGTTCTGGTGTTCAGGATACTAATCGACCTTTTGGTTCATTTTTATTCTTAGGTCCAACCGGAGTTGGAAAAACAGAGTTAGCAAAATCTCTTGCCGAATTTTTGTTTGATGATCAATCAGCACTTCTACGCTTTGATATGTCAGAGTATATGGAAAAACACTCCGTTTCAAAGTTAATTGGTGCGCCTCCAGGATATGTTGGTTATGAACAAGGTGGCAGATTAACCGAAGCAGTAAGGAGAAGACCATATCAGGTAATTTTGTTTGATGAGATAGAAAAGGCAAATCCAGATATATTTAATATACTACTGCAGATTTTGGATGAAGGTAGACTAACCGATAGCCATGGCAAATTAATTGATTTTCGTAATACCATACTAATTTTAACTTCTAACCTTGGAGCTGAGATGATGCTAAGAGGAGCTACCGAATCTGTGAAAGATGAGGTGATGAAAATAGTTAAGTCAGCGTTTCGTCCAGAATTTTTAAATAGACTGGATGAAATTATTATATTCCACAGCTTAACCAAAGATGACATTGATAAAATTATAGATGTTCAATTCTCTTATTTACAAAAGATGCTTGCTAAGCGTAAACTGAGTATTAGTTTATCGCAAGAAGCTAAAGAACTAATAGCACAAACTGGATATGACCCTGAATATGGAGCGCGGCCTCTGAAAAGGGTAATACAAGAATGCATTCAAAATAATCTAGCTAAGTTAGTTTTATCTGGGGAAATAGTAGAAGGAGATGAGCTAATAGTGTATACTTCTGGTAACGAAATCTTAGTTAAAAAGATCTAGATTCGCTGTGTATTTTTGTTTTGAAAAATGTGTATAAATCATAATGTTAATGTTGAGTCTTTATTTAAGCTAGTTGATCAAGGGAATAAAAAAGAGAAAGAAAAAATTAAAGAGTTTATACAGTACTTTTATAATTTTGTTTATAATAGTGACCTAAAAGTCAACGATAAATTTCTTTTATACATTGCAGAAGATGCATACAACTTCATTCTTAAAAAAGAAAAAGAAGAAAGTAAATTGGCAGTAAGTAATGTAAATGATATTTCAGGAATAGAAGGCAATTTCACTATAATTAAAATCACAAATTATGACATGCCCTTTTTAGTGGATTCTGTCATTTCCACTATTAAGTCAAACGGTTTAACTATATGCTATTATAGTAACAGCATAATTAATGTTCAAAGAAAAAATAGCCTAATAGATAAAATTCATCTTTTAGAAGAAAGTAATGGAATCAAAGAGTCAGTAATATATGTAATTATTAAAGGCATAAGCGGTAGCTTTGTTGATACACTAGAAGAATCTCTACGAAAGACGCTAAAAGCAGTTAACTGCGTTGTAAAGGACTGGCAATTGATGCTCAAGAAGCTTCTTGAGCATCCGGCATTGGATGCTGGAGGCAGAGATTTTCTAGCTTGGTTGAAAAATAACAATTTTGTATTTTTAGGTTATCAAGAATACATTACTAATAAAGAAGGGAAGCTTGCTCTAAGTGGTAAGGAGAGCCTCGGGTTAATGAGAGCAAGTGAAGAGTACCAAAATTCATCAATTTTTTCTGAAAGCTTGAATTCTTTATACATACTAAGATCAGACCTAATCTCAATAGTTCATCGGCGTACCTATATGAATTGTATAGGAGTGAAAGAATTTAATGATCAGGGTGATGTAATAAGGGAACAGCATTTTTTTGGGCTATTTACTTCTATAGCAGAAGTGCAAGATATTCGAACTATTCCGGTAATAAAGGATAAGGTTACAACAATAGAAAAAAAGGCAGGATTTGTTCCTGGTGGCCATAACAATAAAGCTTTAATTTCCATTTTACAGGCATTTTCTTGTGACGAATTATTCCAATCAAATGAAGACGAGTTATTTGAAATTTGCACCTCGATCATGTCTCTTGCGATTAGACCAAGAGTCAAATTATTTTTGAGAAAGGTAGGGAACTTTATTAGTTGCATAGTATTGATACCGATGCGTTATGCTAGTGCAAGACTAATGTTTAAGATACGCGATATATTGAAAGATGAAACGAATGCAGAAAGTTCAGATATTTATAACAATCACATTATCAATGAATATGATTTGATGAAATTACACGTGGTGCTAAGAACCAAAAGCGCTAGCATTTTTGATGATGAAGTTTTGCGTATCGAAAACAAGTTAAGAAACATTACAGAAAAGTGGGAAGATCGTTTTATAGACAATTTATATAATACTTTTAGCACTGTTGAGGATATATTTATCCGCTATTGCAAGGCATTTCCGATAAGTTATCAAGAGAATTTTGAACCTCATGATGCGTATTATGATATGAAAAAATTGGAGATAGTGAGAAAGAAAAAAGTCAGCGAAGTTGATTTGAGGCTTACTCGTGACAATCTCAACTATCAATTGAAGGTTTACACTCCAAGCAACGGAGGCCTTGAATTGTCAAAGATATTAAAGGTTACTAAGAATTTAGGGGCTAAGATTCTATCTCATAATGGTTATTATATAGAAATCAACGGTGGAATATGGATACATCATTTTGTGTTGTCAAGAGTTGATGAATTAATAGACAACATTACTTTAAAAGAGCAGTTTGAGGTAACACTTGTAAAAGTGTTCAGCAAGGAAATAAAAAATGACTATTTTAACAGCTTGATCATTATTGCTGGGCTCGAGTGGAAGGAAGTGCTTCTGATTAGAGCGCTAAGCGCCTACCTAAAGCAGACATCATTTAGCTATAACCCAGAATATATCCAGAAAGTAGTATCAGAGTATCCAAAAGTAGTAAGGTATTTAGTAGAATTATTTCATTCAAGATTTGATACTAAAATAGATATTGATAGGGCAGAAACTACTAGCATTTTGATAGAAAAAATTGAAGAACTACTAAAAGAGATCAGCAACGTTTCACATGATTACGTTTTGCGTTCGATATTTAACTTGATAATGGCAATTTTGAGAACCAGTTATTATCAAGATGATAAGCCATACTTATCTATCAAATTTGATTCAAGTAAAATAAATGGTTTACCTGACCCGCGCCCATACCGTGAATTGTATGTTTATTCAAACCTTTTTGAGGGAATACATCTAAGAGGAGGGAAGTTGGCTCGTGGTGGTTTGAGATGGTCGGATAGAACGGAAGATTTTCGCACTGAAGTTTTGGGACTCATGAAAGCCCAGATGACAAAAAATGCGGTCATTGTACCTGTTGGCGCAAAGGGTGGGTTTGTAATAAAGCAAGTTTATAAAGACAAAAACATTTTAAGGGAGAAAGGTGTTGAATGCTATAAGAATTTCATCAGAGGAATGCTTGATATTACTGATAATGTAGTTGATGGCAAAATAACTCCACCAGAAAATGTGATTAGGTATGACGAAGATGATCCATATTTGGTAGTTGCAGCAGATAAAGGCACTGCTTCATTTTCTGATTATGCAAACGAAATATCCTCTGAATGTAACTTTTGGCTCGAAGATGCATTTGCATCTGGTGGATCAGCAGGTTATGACCACAAAAAGATGGGTATTACAGCAAGAGGTGCATGGATTGCAGCACAACGCCATTTTTGGAGAATGAATAAGGATATTTACCAGGATACAACTGTTATTGGAATTGGAGATATGGCTGGCGATCTATTTGGGAACGGCATGCTGCTTTCAAGAAATATGAGTTTAATTGGAGCATTTAATCATATGCATATTTTTGTTGATCCAAATCCTGATGCGGAAAAGAGTTTCGTGGAGCGTAAACGGCTCTTTGAATTACCGTTTTCCACTTGGATGGATTACAATAGAGATTTGATTTCTCATGGTGGCGGGGTATTTGAACGTAGTAGCAAACAAGTAGAAATTTCTCAAGAAATGAAAAAGTGCTTTGATATAACGGAAGATACATTATCTCCAAATGATTTTATTCGATATTTGCTCAAGGCAAAAGTGGATTTCATATGGAATGGAGGAATTGGCACCTTTGTTAAGGCAAAAAGTGAAAGCCATGGCATGGTTGGCGATAAAGCAAATGATGAATTAAGAGTAAACGGTCATGATATTAGAGCTTCTATGTTTATAGAGGGTGGCAACCTTGGTTGCACGCAGCTTGGAAGGGTAGAATACGCTAAAATAGGTGGGTATATCAATGCAGATTTTATTGATAATTCAGCAGGAGTAATATGTTCTGATCTTGAAGTTAACATCAAGATTGCTTTTGTTGCAATTATGAAAGAAGGGGGAATTTCCTTGGAAAAAAGGAATGAAATACTGGCTAGCATGATAGATGAAGTTGCATCTAAGGTACTTGAAAACCATAACAGGATTGAAACAAAAGCATTGCTTCTTGAGTGCTTGCAAGCTAAAGAAAAGTTGGAGCAGCACCATAAATTATTACTCAGTTTAGAGAAATTTGGGCTGCTAAACCGAGATGTAGAATTTCTTCCAGCTGAAGAAGAGGTAGCAAGAATGTTAACTGATGGAGAAGGTTTCTGTTCTCCTCAGCTTTCTGTTCTGATGTCTTATGCAAGAACAGCAATAAAAAATGAAGTTATACACTCTGAGCTACCTGAAAAAGATTTTTTGTGCCGTGATTACTTACTAAATTACTTTCCACAAAGGATGGTAACAGAGTTCAAGGATTCCATATTGAAACACCAACTTTGTAGGGAAATTATTTCTACTTGCATTACAAACGATGTAGTAAATAGGATGGGCTGTATATTTATTAATAATTTGGTTGAGAGTACTGGAATTAAAGTACATGAAGCAGTTAACATATATATCGTTGTTAATCACCTATATAATTTAAGTAGCCTTTGGCAGAAAATTGATGAATTGGATGGAAAAATTGATGTTGATTCATATTTGCAAGTAGTGAGAAGTGTGCAAAAATTTATTGGTAGGGTATCATTTTGGTTAGTAAAAAATCTTGGTAAGCTTAATCTTGTAGAACTAGATGGTGTTACAAAATTTAGGGGTGCAATTGAAACTTTAGGCCATGATATTTTAGATGATCGCCTGTTAAAGATCTATAATCATGGATTAACCTCTTTGGTAGAGCTTAACATAAATAAAGATCTAGCAAAAAAGGTTGCTGATTTACGTATTCTTATTTATGCGCTGGACGTTATATCTATTGATGAACAGACATCTTTATCAATCTTTGAAGCTGGTAGAATATACTTTAAATTAAAGTCGCTGCTAAGGTTTGATATGATTAGAACAATTGCTGTCAAGATTAAAAGCCATTCTTCTTATTGGGATCGCAGCTTAATTAATGATTTATTAGATGATTTAAGCAATTATCATCATAAGCTAGCTGTTAAAGTTATAAAAGCTACTGATAATCATATAGATAAGGTTCAAACTTGGGCTCTTAATGATAAGGATTATATAGAGCGTTACAATAGCTTTTTAGATGAGATGGTTGCTTCTAAACTTGATTTAAGTAAATTAATACTCATAATCAGGAGAATTAAAGTACTTGCTTCATAGGAAAAATGTTTAATATAGGTCTTTCAGAAATTTTAGTTGTAGCTTTAGTGAGTATAATTGTTTTTGATAAAAGTAAAGTACCTGTATTTCTTAATCTTATTAAAAATATATATAGGTATTTCTGGGTTGTAAAATCAAGAGTTAGGAAATTGTTGAAGGATACCGGAATTAAAGAATTATATGAAGGGCATAACGTTGAAAAAGTCAATTACATAATTGGTGAAGATGGCAAGCTTTATCCTACTTACAATGTAGATAGTACAAAAAATGACAGCAAAAATCCTAGTAGTAGATGATATACCATCTAATGTTAAGCTTTTGGAGGCTCAGCTAAAAGCAGAGTACTATACAGTTATTGTAGCTTATGATGGCGAGGAGGCGATAGATTTAGTAGCGGAACAGCAGCCAGATATTATCTTACTTGATGTCATGATGCCAAAAATGAGTGGTTTTGAGGTTTGTAAGAAGCTAAAGAATGATCCCTTAACGACTTATATTCCAATCATTATGGTAACTGCGCTGCATGACACTCATGATAGAGTGGAAGGAATTAATGCTGGTGCGGATGACTTTCTAACTAAGCCGATAGATGAAACTGCTTTATCTGCAAGAATTAAGTCTCTTGTGCGCTTAAAGATGATAATAGATGAGTTGTGCTTGAGAGGAGAAACTAATGCTGAGATTGGTGGAGTAGCAGAAAGCAGTATTATGGATTATTCTAATCAGATTTTTGATGCTAACATACTTGTTGTAGATGAGGACACCTTTCAAGCAGAGCAGATACACAATGTTCTAAAGCAACGCTTCAGATCAATTAAAATACTGCACGATCCAAAAGAAGCATTAAAGGTTGGTATTAAGGATAATTACGACCTGATTATTTCTGACATGCAGTTTTCAAAAACTGACGGCCTACGGTTGTGTTCTAAGTTTCGTAGTAAAGTAGAAACACGTTATACACCAATTCTGATCCTTTCTGAAGATTATGATAAAAGCAATTTAGTAAAGGCACTTGATGTAGGTGCTAATGATTATTTAACAGTACCTTTAGATGAGAGTGAATTAATAGCTAGGGTTAATTTGCAAGTGAAACGCAAAAGGTATCAAGATGCCTTGAGAATGAATTTATTTAATAATGTAGAAATGTCTATAAAGGATCCATTAACTAACTGTTATAATAGAAGATATTTTGATGCACACTTAAGAAATATTGTTAAGGATTCTGTGGAAAAAGATAGAAGTTTATCTCTTATGATACTTGATATAGATTATTTTAAGATGGTGAATGATAACTTTGGGCATAATGCTGGAGATGAACTTTTAAAGGAAATACAGAAAAGAATTTCTGAAAATATCAGAGTGACAGATTTATTAGCTAGGTTTGGTGGTGAGGAATTTGTTGTTGTAATGCCAGATACCAATGTATCAGATGCGTATACTATTGCAGAGAGAATAAGGAAAATTATTGCCAAAGAACCTTTTATACTTGTGGGTAAAAATACAACCCATAATGTAACTGTGAGCATTGGAATTTCAGCAATGCAAAGATCTGACCTTGATGATGTTAAAAAATTTATAGTACGTGCTGACAAATATTTATATAAAGCAAAAAACAGTGGTAGAAATAGAGTGGTTACTGGTTGAAGTTCTTTCAAATAAGTAGTAACTAAGATTCAAATGATAGCATAAAATTTCTCAACTCCGGAAATTTCGCATTTAACTGCAGAAATAGATATTTATTTAAAAAATACCCTGTAATTTTTAACCCTAGTCTGAATTCTTGATATGAGTAGCTATTTTGTAGGTTGTTATTGTATACATCATGCAACATCTGTGGAAAAGGTAGTAATTTATCTGCATAACAGTCACCTACTTTTTTTGACACTGCTCTACCAGTTTTTGGAGAAATAAATTGTAGATTTTCTTTCACACCTGTTACAGCACATTTTGATAGGTCTAACTTAAATCCAAGTTGCGTAAGAAGCAGAAGCTCTAAGTTAAGGTAATGACTTTGCCAAAACTGGCTATTATGTTTTATTACATCGATGAAGTGTCTAAAATTATCATATAACTTGATGCAGGATTCACTTTCTGGAAGCACTTTTTCTAATATAGACGAGAAAGAAACAATAGCAATGCTTTTTAACCTATCTTGAAAGAAATGATGAAATGGAGATTCAATCAATTCGCACTTTAAAAAACCTAGATTTTCAGGTAGCTTAGCACTCCATTCTGCATGTAATAGATTACTTATTTGAAACTTATAATTGCTATTGTTTGTTAACCTAGTTAATCCTCTGCACTTTCCATGATTTTTTGTAAATAGAGAAAGAATTAAATTTTTATCACCGTATTTTTTAACAGCTATAATAACACCTTCATCTTTCCATCTCATTCAGAGTATATTGACCATATGATATTATAGAGATAATAAAATTAGTGTAGCAAATTTGAGTTTAAGTCAACTGAAATATATTGACTTTATGTGCAATATTAGCTTTAAACCAGTAAAACAAGCTGCTTAACATATGCGCCCTCTCTATTTTAATTATACTCTTCTTTTGTTTCTATGTTGTTTTTTGCTTTTTTCAATGAAAGCCCAAACGGATGATTCGTCAGTTATTCCTATACCACAAAGAAAAAAAGAATTAGTTGAGTTAGTACAACCGAGGCAAATTATTGAAATACAGGAAATTGATGAGGGTATTCCAATTCCCAAAAGAAAAAAGGGTGTAGAAAGAAAACTAAGAGAAGACATCAAAGAGGTGAAAAATGAAATAAGAGATAAGAAAAATATTGAGAACAAAGATGATGAATTGGCTGTAACAGAAATTATTAATTCTATAAGGGATAAACTGACAGAGTGTTGGAGCATTCCTGAGAGCATAGTTTATAAAGAAAATTTTAGTATAAAAATTAACTTATTATTATCCAGTAAAGGCGAGATCGTTGTAGCCAACGTAGCAGATAGTAGTTCTTATCAAAATAATCCTCTTTTTAGATCAGCAGCAGATAATGCAATGCGTGCAGTATATAAATGTAGCCCGTTAATTGGCTTACCTGCTGAGCAGCATCACATTTGGCGCGAAGTCACGTTAGATTTTATTGTCCCAAATTTAGGAGAAAAACACTGGACTTAAAGTCCATCCTTTTAAGAATATAATTTTAAGGTGAAAAATCTCAAAGAATGTGGAATATTATAGAAAAAGCAGTCACTCTGTATATATATCACATAGTGTGGATAACAAAATATCGATATCCAGTATTAGTTGGAGATATTGGATGGCTTTGTTGCATGGCTACCAATGAGAAGGTGTGATGTAAGGGATTTACGAGGCAAATTCGAATAGGCGGGAATGTTCAAAAAAGTGTGTCAAGCCGCATTTTTAGTTCAACTCAATTTTCAATCTGTTGGGAAAGAAGATGTCAAGTTGAGACATAGTTAAAGCCCAATTAGGGAGAGCCATAATCCACTTTTGCTCCACTTTTTTTATAGCACAATATACCAACTTATACAAGGCATTTGTACTGGTAAATGAGCCCTTGGTTTTAATGAATTTCCTGATTCATCTATGCAACCCCTCAATTGGATTGGTGGTATAAATTAGCCTTCTAACAGGGCCAGAATACTTAAAATAACCAGACAAATTTTCCCAATTGTTTTGCCACGATTTTATGACCAAAGGATATTTTTCACCCCATTTTTCTTCCAGCTCAAGCAAATAATTTTCAGCGATTTCTTTACTTGAAGCACGATATATTTTTTTCAAATCATTCATGAAAATTTTCACATCTTTGCTGGATACATATTTCAATGAATTTCTTATCTGATGCACTATACATATTTGTACTTCTGCTTTGGGAAATACACTATTTATAGCCGCAGGAAAACTTTTTAGACCATCAACACATGCAATCAGAATATCCTCTACCCCTCTCTCTTTTAGGTCATTTAACACTCCTAACCAGAACTTCACTTTCGGCTAAATAAAAGCCTAGTACTTCTTTTCTGCCATTTTGATCTATGCCTAATATATTATACATGCATTTACTTACGCAATGCCCGTCCTCCTTGACTTTGAAAAACATGCCATCCATGAATACTATTGGATATACAGATTGCAGTGGACGACTGCGCCATTCATTGATTAACGGCAGTAATTTGTCGGTGATATTGGATATTTCTGCTGCAGATATTTTGTGGTCATACATCTCCTCTACATGCGATGCTATGTCCCTATACCCTTACTATTACCCACAAATGTAAATGGACTTATAAATAAAGGATTAGAATATTAAAGTTTGTGAATATTGAGGGTATAAAAATGGCAAACAAGGGTAATGAATGGGCTAGAAATGAATTGGGGGATGCTGCACTTGGAGATAAAAGACTGACAGATCGATTAGTAAATATTGCTGATAGTTTAATAAGTTTACCTGAAAGTTCAATCAATCAAGCATGTGGAAGTTGGTCAGAAGCAAAAGCAGCTTATCGTTTTTTTCAAAATGAGAATGTAAAAGGAAGTGATATCTTAACATCGCATATTGCAAAAACTGTTGAAAGAACAAAAACTCATAAAAGGATTCTTGTGATTCAGGATACAAGTTGCATTTCATATATGGGACATGAAAAAATAAGAGGATTGGCAGTTGTTTCAAAAAAACAAAGTAAAGGTATTATGATGCACACAGCTTTTGCGATTAGTACAGAAGGCTTGACATTAGGAATACTAGACCAAAAGCTTTACTCGAGACCATCTATATCTAAAGAAGACCAAGAGCTAGAAAAAAGAAGACGTTGTAGAAACGTTAGTATTGAAGATAAAGAAAGCATAAAGTGGCTAGAAAGTTTAAAGAAAACAAATGAAATTATAGATTCAACTCAAACAGAAACTATAACGGTATGTGATAGAGAAGCAGATATTTATGATTTTTTTGAGCTTGCTTACCGTCTTAATTCAGCGGTTTTGATAAGAGCTTGTAGAAACCGAAACGTAAATAAAACATCTAGGTATTCTCGAGAAGAAAAATTATGGCAATTTATAGAAAGGGTTCCTTGTACTGGAAAAGTAGAAGTTGAAATTCCGGCTAGAGATAACAAGCCAAAAAGGATAGCATCTTTAGAAGTTATAGCACTTCTCATAATAGTCCAAAAAAGGTAAGATATGGATTTATAGTAGTGATGGTAAGCATGCCAGCAGCATATAGTTATGACTTAAGGAAAAAGGTAATGGAAGCATTGGATGAAGGAGAGAGTGGAGAAACTGTTGCCAAGAGATTTAAGATTGGAAAAACAACTTTATATGAGTGGAAGAAAAGACGTGAGAAAACGGGAGATTTTCAATCAAAAAAGCTTGGAAGCGTGGCATAAAATTACCGACTGGAATGCATTTGCCGAATTTGCAAATGAGCAAGGTGGCAAAACTCAGTCAGAGATGCTGGGGCAATATTAGTAGACAAACAATTCATCGAGCACTTAAAAATATAGGATTCACAAGAAAAAAAAGACCTACGGATATAAAGAAAGAAATGAAGAAAAGCGAGCTCAATTTTCAAAGGTTATAGCAACAAAAGAACCTAAAGAATTAGTGTATATAGATGAGTCTGGCATTGATAACACTGAACCTATGGGTATTGCCAGAAAGGACAGCGGTTTTATGCCCTAAAATCTGGAAAGAAAACTCAACGAATTAGCATGGTTGCAGCCTTAAGTGGAAGAAAAATAATTGCTCCGTTAACCTTTAAAGGCCACTGCAATATGGATATCTTTAATAAATGGTTTGAGCAGTTTCTGACACCGATTTTGGAACCTGGACAAACTGTTATCCTTGATAATGCTACTTTTCATAAGTCTAATAAGATTTGCTAAAGGAGTTGGTGCAGAAATTTTATATCTTCCTCCATATTCTCCAGATTTCAACAAAATTGAGCATTATTGGTTTGCTATAAAAAACAGAGCCAGGAAAAACATTCCTCTATTCGAATCCTTTCGTCGTGCTGTTGATTCTGCCTTCCTATGACCTGTTCGGACTATTATGAGAAATGCTATAGATTTGGAAAATTTACTATGAACCCAGATAGAGGCAATATAAGATTAAGACATAAAGAAGAGCTACCTGACCTACCGCTCTATGTAGTTCAAGTTATTGAGAAAAATCCTCCTCCTGAATCAACACCACTAGAGTGGATGCTTTTAACGAATCTTTCAGTTAATACTTTTGATGAAGCTATTGAAAAAGTTAATTGGTATTGTCTTAGGTGGAAAATAGAAGTCTTACATAAAATTTTAAAATCTGGCCTTAAAGTTGAAGAATGTAGACTGGTAACAGCAGAAAGATTAATGCGATATCTAACAGTCATGAGTATTATTGCTTGGAGAATTTTCTTTATTACAACAATTGCAAGAACTGATTCAACACTACCATGTACTACATTATTAGCTGAAGAAGAATGGAAAGTTTTATACGTCAAAATACATAAAGTAAAGTCATACCCAAATATAACCCCTACTATAAAAGAAGCTGTTTCATGGATCGCCCAACTTGGAGGTCATTTAGCCAGGAAAAATGATCCAGAACCAGGTCCCATTACTCTTTGGAAAGGGTGGAGACGTCTTTTTGATTTAGCAGAAGGATGGAGACTTGCTACTGAACTTTATATTTGTGGGTAATAGTAAGCCCTATACCCCATGCCACTAGCGTATGTGCTTAAAACCTTTGCTTCAAGTTCCGGATGTAAGCTTGTTTGCCTTTTTTTCACTATTTGTGGTTCAAAACTTCCTTCTCTGTCTTTTGGTGTCAATAGTTCAAATGAACCTGCGCTTGTCTTCAAAGTCTTGCCATTCCTCCCGTTTCTACGATTGTTTTCTTCACTTCCAGCAGATAAATGATGTTCTATTTCACCCTCTAGACTAGCTTCAAGCAGCCTTTTTATAAATGGCGTTAATGCTCCCTCCTTTCCTGTCAACGGTCTTCCTTCTCGTATAGACGACAGGATATTTGTTTCCAACTCTTTATAATCTACCAATCCGTTAGTTCTGTTTACTATTTTCTGACTCATTTTCAAACCTCCATTTTTTTATATCAATTTATTACTTTTTTTCGATTTGACACACTTTTTTGAACATTACCTAGTGCATCAAATAAGGAACTCTCTGAAATACGTATCGAGCAAAAGTTTTCATGAATGATTTGAAAAAAATATACCGTGCTACAAGTAAAGAAATTGCAGAAAATTATTTGCTTGAGCTAGAGGAAAAATGGAGCGAAAAGTATCCATTAGTTGTGAAATCTTGGCAGAACAATTGGGAAAGTTTATCCGGTTACTTCAAGTATTCAGGTCCTGTTAGAAGGCTAATTTATACCACTAATCCCATCGAGGGGCTACACAGGCAAATTAGGAAATTTACCAAGAACAAGGGCGCATTCACCAGCATAAATGCCTTGTACAAGCTGGTATATTGTGCTATAAGAAAGGTGGAGGAAAAATGGACGATGCCTGTACATGATTGGGCATTATCTATATCTCAACTCTATATTTTTTTCCCTAGTAGATTAAAAATTGAGTTGAACTAAAAATTCGGTTTGACACACTTTTTTGAACATTCCCTTTTTCTATCAAATTTTTCGTCCTTGCAGATTTATAAAAGCTCGCATTGTCGAGAACAATAGTCTGTCCAGGTTTAAATACAGGAACAAGTACATTTATCTACATAAGCATCAAAAATCTCGCTGTTGCAGTAGCCATCAATTATCCATGGTGCTTTAACTTTTCCTTCATTCAGTGCTCCAATCATGCTTACCCTCTTGTATCTTGTAAAAAGCATCTAATGTTTTAAGCTTAAGCATTAGGTGGAGGAGGGAAGAACTCTGTTTCCCCTCTTAGATATAAAATCTGTAAGAAAGATAAGAGTTCCCTCCTCAAAAGTATAGGCTGGACGGTATCGTAGAAAGACCTAAATGGCTCTAATTCTGTATCCACAAGGTTAGCCTTACTTTTCGTTTTAAATGGTAACGTATGGGGTTATATATGATCAACAACTTTCTTGGAATTGATGTATCAAAAGATCGCTTTGATGTTTTTCTTTCATTCATAAGTAAAAAAGAAAAGCGTGAAACTAGGAAAAGAAGCTTTAAGAACGATGATCTTGGGTTTCAAGGTCTGCTGAGTTTTCTACAAAAGCATAATGTGGAAGAAGTAAAGTCATGCATGGAGGCTACTGGTTGTTATAGCGAAGCTTTGGCTGAATTTCTGCACAATGCTGGACATTTTGTTAGTGTTGTAAATCCTTATTGTATTAAATCTTATACAAGGAGTAAACTCGTAAGACAAAAGAATGATCAGACTGATGCAGAAATTATTGCTGATTATTGCCAAAGACAGGAACCAACTCGTTGGACACCACCTTCTTCTGAAATGAAAAAATTAAAACATCTTTATCGTTGCTCAGTTGCGTTAAAAGATGAATTAGCATTAGTAAATAACCACCTAGAAAAAAAGAGAGACTGCCTAAAGAAGTTGCAAATGCTTGGGAAGACCTTGCAATGAATATAGCTCAAAAAATAGAAACAATAAAAAACTCCGTACGTGAACTATTAAAGCAACACAAAGAGTTGTTGGAAAATTTTCAACTTCTACTGACTATTCCAGGCATAGGAGAGGAATCAGCAGTAGCTATTTTAGCTGAAATCCCTGACATAAAAGCTTTTAGAGATGCCAGGCAATTGGCAGCATATACAGGAGTTATACCGAAAAATATAACATCAGGTTCATCTGTACATTCTAAACCAAGATTAAGTAAATCAGGTTCACAAACATTACGTAAGGCCCTTTTCTTTCCTGCCATAGTAGCCAAGAATCACAATCCTATCATTGTGAGTTTTTGCCAAAGACTAAAGAAGAAGGGTAAGCATAATATGGCAATTGTGGGAGCTGCAATGCGTAAGCTACTCCATATCATTTTCGGTATCCTGACATCCAAAAGTGCTTTTGATCCAAATCATATCAAGAATTACAGAACTAGGATGTTGACTGTAGTTTAAAATCAAAAAATGCTTCCAATCCATTCAACATATTCACTAACTGTAATCTGTGTACTGTTACACAATCAGAAGTATTTTTTGATTTTATGATACAGCTTGAGTAATTTTTTTGTTGACTAGCAAGACAGTATCTTTCTTTTAAACCCTGGGCAAATAACCTCTTGACTCTTTGAGACTACCCATATTCATAAAATTCATTGTCCTCTATTCCAGACTCATCTATGTATATCAAGTTTTCTTTCTTCTACTTTTTTTATGAACTCTTTGCGTTTCTCTTTCTCGATAAAGAAAAGTTTTTTTATATGTATAGTTTACTTTGCTAAGGTAGTTATATACTGTGCTTCTACACATATTACCAAATTCTTCAATTATCTTTTCAATTCTAATATCCATCCAGAAATTTGATAAATCTATCCATATCTTTAATCTTATGGCCATATCCTTTGTGATAGCCTGAAGATGGTTTCTGTTTCTTCTTTCCTTTTCCTCCACAAATATATTGTTTTTATGCTCACTTTGAATATTTGACTGATTTTTTTATCGTCATTGTTTTTTTATCGACTACTTTGAAAACACGTTCTTTCAGATCCTCACTATATGGACTTGGCATCTTCTTCTTTCTCATTACTTATTATACCATTATAACCAATTTTGCCATATAGCTAAACCTTTCTTGGGTTAGCTATAGATGATAAAATATTTGATTCTAGTTCTTTATAGTCTACTAATCCGGTAGTTCTATTTGCTTGACTCATTTCAAACCTTCATTTTTTATATCAATTTATTACTTTTCTTTTCGGCTTGACACACTTTTTTGAACGTTCCCCACTTTTTCTATCAACTTTTCAAATTCTTCTACAGTTAAGCCTGTTATATTACGAAAATTTCTTGGGTGTTTCTTTATATTGTAGTAACTAAAGCTCATTTTTTTACCTTACTCTATCTGCTTATTCCTCTTCTACCTCTCTCCCATCATTTTATCATTACCTTTTGCAGCAGGTCTATTGATGCATGAGTCTGGAATCTAGGAATTCTGATTATATATTAAGTTAGTAAGTATAAAAGTTATGTAAAAATACAACGTTTTTAGTGAGATTACGGAAAGCCAGCGTCACACGCTGGAATGACATCTTTCTTGGTGGACTCAAACCATAATGTTTGTACGGTTGTGGACTTATAACTAAAGCAATCTAGAAAATTAATGATATTTTATTCCCCGGAGAACGCTCTATTTTGTTTTCCAACTCTAGTTCTAAAAGAGCCATTAGAGCTATGTTGGCAGAAAGTCCGCTTGCTAATATAAGTTCATCTATATCAACAGGTACAGAGTTAATATGATCAACTATAACATATTTTGCCTGTTGCAATTTTTCTTGTTTTTGGTTAACAGCATAGTGCTCAACATTAAATAGGTTTTTTTGCTGCGGAGGTAAACTAAACCTAATACTCTCTATTATGTCATCAGCGGATTCGATAAGCTTAGCACCGTTTTTAATTAAATAATTACTACCACTACAGCGTGAATCTAGAGGGAAACCAGAAACTGCAAATACCTCTCTCCCTTGATTTAAAGCAAAATCTGCTGTTATTAGAGAGCCAGAACGTTTCGATGCTTCAATCACTACAACACCCAGCGATAGACCAGATATAATTCGATTCCTTTGAGGAAAATACTGAGGTTTTGGTTTAGTAGCAAATGGAAGCTCAGTCATTACTAATCCGCCATTTTCAGTAATTTTTTTGTATAGATCAAAATTTTCTCTTGGGTATACTACGTCAATTCCGCTTGCTGTAACAGCAATAGTGGGGTAATTTTTGTATATTACACTGTTTGCTGCAGTATCAATCCCTCTTGCAAGCCCAGAAATTATGATGAAACCAGCTTGGCTTAAATCGAGTGCCAACTTATTGGCAAAATTTCTTCCATTCATTGAAGAATTACGTCCACCGATTATTGCAATTATCTCACGACTTAATAATGATACATCACCAAGTGTAGTTATTACAGGAGGAAAACCAGAGATATTCCTTAAAATGTCAGGGTAATCTGGATCACATGCTGGTGTTATTTTAGCTCCAATTTTTTCTGCATTCTTAATTTCTTCTCGTGCATTTTGAATTCCATAATCCTTGTTAGTCAACTTATTAAGATATTTAAGCACTTCATATAGCGACCCACATGCTCTAAGTATACTAAAGAACTTTACTGGTCCCACAGTTCTAGCCAAGCTTAGCCATATTTCTAATTCTTCGTTATTTAATTTATTTATCTTCATAAAAGGCTTGAATTTCTTATCAATTTAGTGTACCCAAGATAATGTAAATATACAGTGTTTTATGACGCATTTTGTTACAGATAAATGCATAAAATGTAAATATACAGACTGTGTGGAAGTATGTCCCGTTGACTGCTTTTATGAAGGTAAAAATATGCTCGTGATTAACCCAGATGAGTGTATTGATTGTGGAGTGTGTATACCTGAATGTCCAGTAGATGCAATTGTAACTGATGATTCCATAAAAGATATTCTAGAGCTAGATGAAGGCTTACTGAATAATGAACAAAAAATCTTTAAATCATTTTACAATATAAACGTAGAATATTCGCAAAAATGGCCAAACATTACAGCTAAAAAGCAACCCCTAGATACAGCAGAAGAGTATAAAGAAAAAAAGGATAAGACAGCTTATTTTGATGAAAATTTAGGGTCATAGAGTACAAAAATAGACTTACATTTTTTTGATTAAATAGACATTGAATTGTAAGCGTCTATTTCATCTGCCATAGACGATAATTGTGCACTCTCAAAACGGAGATTGTTTGCAATATCTATTAATTTCTCACTAATTTGTGAACGAGGTTCAGGCACTGGAAAGAAAACGTCACATCTAGCCTTGCATAGAGGTTTGTCTGTTTCATTGAACGCCTCTTCACAGTTTTTGTGGCAAATATGAGATAGGTTACGTGCCTGAAACGTTAATGAATTCGAGTTTTGTGTAGGTATAACCATAATATACTCCTAAATTAAAAAACTAACGCCACGGTAGCATTTATGTGTTAATAAAATTGTAATATTTATATCAGCATAATTACTTTCCAGATAAGTTTACTTTATTGAAAATTTCAGGAAAATATTGTACAATTACTCATGAACTTTGGTAAAACTTACGGCAAACGCTAATGTATCTTTCAGTAAAAAAACCTTACAGCATTTTGCTAAGCTAGTTGAGTTTACTAAGCAGCCCACTCAAGAATTAGCAGAAAGACTATTTAATAGATCATGAAATGGAACTATCTGTAGTTGCTGATCAATATGACATTGAAGGTGTAGAAACAGTTGATTACAAAGATGTAAAGTGGAAATCAAGTGGATTACAAAATTAAATTTTTAAAGAATATTACTGAAAAAGATCTTCCAGTTTTACTTGCAATCTGGTGTCTGATCATAAAGGAACCAGTTTGCATGACACCATCTGCAAGTTTCAATATCTGTACAGCTGTGGAATTTTTCAAAGCGTTTTTTCTATTGAAGATAAAAGTATCTTTTATATATGATATATAGCAAAATATTAGGGTGCTTATGGTTCCAAATATAGCAATTTTAAGTGGTGGATTTTCTTGCGAAAGAGAAATATCGCTTATGAGCGGAAAAGCAGTAAAGAAGGCGCTTGATAGCCTTTCATATAATGCAATAGAAATAGATGTTGATAGCAACATTGCTCAAAAGCTTAAAAAAACTAATCCCGCTCTTGCTTTTATTGCTCTACATGGACCTTATGGTGAAGATGGCTGTATTCAAGGTTTACTGGAGATTTTAGGTATAAAATATACACACTCAGAAGTTATGGCTTCGGCTGTTGCTATGAATAAAGTGATGTCAAAGCATATATTCCATTCTCTTAATATCGACACTCCAAGAGGCTATGTAATTAGTCGAGAAGATGTGCTAAAAAATAATATTAAAGTTGATTATCCGTACGTCTTAAAACCGATTAACGAAGGCTCAAGCATTGGAGTACACATGATTTTCTCACATGAGGATTACTTAGAGCTGAAAAATAATAGTTCTACTATAATGGAAAAGATGATCATAGAAGAATACATACCGGGTATAGAGTTACATACTGCTGTATTACTGAATGAAGCAATTGGCACTATGGAAATACGACCGAAAAATAAATTCTATGATTATGAAGCAAAGTATACAGATGGATTTGCAGAACATATATTTCCTGCTGAAATTCCTAACAACATATATAGAATAACCTTGGAACACGCGTTAAAAGTTCATCAATTTTTAGGATGTAAAACTGTTTCCCGCTCAGACTTCCGTTATAATCCCCAAAATAACACTTTAAAAATGCTTGAGGTTAATACACATCCTGGCTTTACTGAATTGTCGTTAGTACCAGAAATTGCAAAATTGACAAGAGGAATTGATTTTAATGAATTAGTCAAAATTATTGTCGAAGACAGTTTACACCACAGGAATATTAGAGATCAAGCCGATGTTGAACAATGTTACTAGAAGCCAAAGAAGTTTTTTGCGCAAGTGCGCTCTTGTTATTATCACTGCACTTTTTCTCACATTAGTACTTTATAGTTCACTTGATAAAATAACAAATCGATTCAATTACTACTTTACTTGGTGTAACAATCGCTTATCGAGCTTATTACTTAGCAATGGATTTTTAATCGACAAAGTAACCGTTACTGGAAACAAATTTACAAATGAAAAGGACATTCTAAGTTTAGTAGATAGAACGCAACCTATCATGTATGTATCACTCTCAAAACTAACAGATAATATACAATCTGTAAGCAAATGGATAAAATATGTAAAAATTTATAGAATTTTACCTAATACCTTACACATTGATGTAGATGAACATACACCTTTCGCTCTTTGGAAAGATGATAACAGAACTTCAGTAATTGATTCTGAAGGTAAAGTGATCGTAAATGACTACCCGATAGATAACCTCGTTGTAATTAAAGGACAAAATTCGTTATCAAATCTAAAATTCATTAAAGATATACTAGAGAGAAAAACTCAATTAAGTGATCATATTTCTTCTTGTATTTATGTAGGAAATAGAAGATGGAATATCATACTCGATGACAGTTCCACAGTAAAATTGCCTGAAGATAATCCTTATAGCGCATGGGATTATTTAAGCCACTTGCAAAATACAACCGACTTTACTTTTAGCAATTGGAGCATAATTGATATGCGTGTTGCTGATAAGATCTTTGTGAAGAAGTGATCTGCTCGGTGCTCCTTTTCATTTCATGCAAGTAGCCCTTTCTCTGTCATCCGAGTAGCTTAAAACTGGAATCCAGATTGCAAGTAATTGATTGGGTTGGGTGAGTATGGGTTTTGCATTATAGAAGGAAGCATTAACCATTACTAAACAAAAAGCCTTGATCTGGAGTAGAATGTTTTAAAACAGAAACATCACAAAGATCTCTCTTAGACTGAGAGTTTTCTTTAGCATGTTTGAGTCGTTTAAATATTTCAGTGTCTGTACCTATATTCTTCTTAGCATAAGCATATAAAAGATCTAATAACTTTCCACCAGCTTGAATAGCAATTTCAATAGTCGTATTTTCATTATTACCATCTGGAGAGTAGTTTAAGCTTGGTTTGAAACCATGTTTATTTTTTGATTCCAGTAATTCTTCTATCTCTACAAGCAATTCATCTAGCTTACCCTTATCCTTTTCATTTGATGCTTCTTTTACCTTTTGAAACAAATTATAATCCTGTCGCAATTTTTGAGAAAATTTTTCTTTGCCTTCTTTATTTTCCTTGTTAATAGATGCAGCTTTTATAGAACCAACATTAATATTTGGATCAGCAAGCAGAAGGTCAGCCACTTCGAAATGTCTACAATCTAGTGCGAATAACAAAGGAGTACTACCTTCCTTAGTTTTAACATTAACATCAGCCTTGTTCTTGAGAAGAAGTTTAACTATATCTACGTGACCATTTTTTGCTGCAAAATGTAAAGGAGCAAAACCTTCCTTACCCCTAGCATTAACATCAGCTTCACAATCCTTCACAAGAAATTTAACTACATTATTTTTACCTTCTCCTGCTACAAAATGTAAAGGAGCAAAACCTTTCTTGGTCCTAGCATTAACATCAGCTTCACAATCCTTCACAAGAAATTTAACTATATCCAAATGACCCATGCGTGCTGCAAAATGTAAAGGAGTCACATCTTCCTTAGACTTAGCATTAACATCAAATTCACAATCCTTCACAAGAAATTTAACTATATCCAAATGACCCATGCTTACTTTAATATGTAAAAAAGTAAAACCTTTCTTATTCCTAGCATCAATAATAGATTTTTTTTCCTTAACTAAATATTCAACTATTTTAAAACTAGCTTTTTCTAAAGCTAAAATGAATATTTCTAGTTCACTATATTGGGATATATCCATTTTTTTAAATTGGTTTATATTGTCTCTACATATTACACTCATTAACTCCTTATTTTTCTTTAATGGTTCCTTCTCCTGATCATTACCTTGGTTCTGTTCACGCTTTTCATTATGAGGCTTTTTGCTATTGTGTTTTCTATTAGTACTATCTTCTAAAGAAAGCTGTGGTTTTACCCCTTGAACTTGATGATATTTTTTAGCTTTCTTCTTTTTATTTTGATTATTTTCATTCTGAAGCTTGATAATATCATCATCTTTTCCTTCATGTTCTGAGCTTTGTGAAGACCTAGAACTTATATCACTCTCTAACACTGAATTTGTATACTTGTTCTTATCTAAGATCTGATTCTCTTCATGATACCCCTTAGCTCTCAATACATTCATAATCTCTTCAGCATACTCTTTTTTTCCTTCGTTTTGCAATTTTCTTGCTATAAGTTCTGCTTGCTCTATGTTTCCTTTCTCTATTAACTCTAGTGCCTTATTTCTCCATTCTTCAGGACTAGATTCTTCTTGCTCAATATTTACATTACCTTCTTCCCTTGGCTCTATTATTTTCAATAAATTACTCTCATCATCTATAATATATACACTATCAACAGCACGAGTAACTCCAACATACAGAGCGTTCATATAAAATTTATATTTCTCCAAAGACTTATCTTTCTTATCCTTATTTCTTGAAGTGTTAACTTCCCTTTCGTTATATGAATCACGAATTCTATTAATAGTATTATCTATCTCCCCCTCACTTTTATTTGGACATGCTATATTCCATATTTCATTATAAGCTTTACATGATGTAAACTTGTAAAGAATCACATTTTCAAATTCCAAGCCTTTGGCTTCATGTATATTAAACACAAGTGGAGTATCAAATAACTGACGTGCACTTTTTTTACTTTCATCATCCAGAGCTAAAACAGCACAATTTATAGATTCATTTACTTTTTTTGCTATTTCTTCTTTTTTATCATCAATAATAAAGCCAACGTTCCCTTTGTTCTTAGTCTCACTCTTCATGAGAAAAGCGTTGTCTACTGTTATTTTATCTTCTGAAGCAAAACAATAATTCTTAAGATGTAGTATACGATTGGCAAATTCAATAACTTGCTCGCTATTACGATAATTTTTCTCAAGGGTATAAAAAACTTCTGACCCTTGGTCAACTATATATCTATTTTGACAAAGAAAAGATTTTAACTTGGATAAAGAGAAAAAACTAGGATGTATTACTTGATTAACATCACCACATAGTAAAAAGTTACTCTTATTCTCATCTTTTAAACTCTTTAACACCAGATCTAATGTGCTCTCAGTTAAATCCTGAACTTCATCTACAACAATCGCATCATACATTCCTTCTGTAATGCACTTATTAGTAACAAGATTAGGATCATAATACTCTGAATCTTTTTCTATAAACTTCCTGTACTCTTTAAAAAAATCATAAACACTGTTCCTTTCGTCTACAGAAAACATAGATTGTCTGTCTCCTAATTTAGCATACCTATCTTTTCCATCTTCTCCTAATAAGCTTCTTCCACCTATCACAGCTGTAAATTCTTCGAATATTTTATCTCCGTCTTTTTTATACTTTTTAAATTTATCTTTTTTGCATATTTCGTTGAACCATAAAAAAAACTTACTTCTATTGATTGGCTTCTTTCTTTTTATATCTTCTGCTTGCTTTTCAAGAAACTCATGAAGAGATAAGAAATCAATTTCTTCTGGAGCAGCAATCTTGAACTCATCATCGTAGTATTCGTATTCAAGTAACTTTTTCGATTCTTTTACAAGATTTTCGGATTTGGTAATATATAGAATTTTTCCTCCCTCAAACTTCTCTTTTATCCTTTTTAGGCTCTCTAAAGCCACTGATGTCTTTCCACTTCCAGCAGCTCCATTGATAACTAAAGGTAATTTAACCCTTTCAACTATATCTTCTTGCTTTGCACTAAAAGTAATAAATTTACCGAGATAACTAACTTGTGGAGCATCTTCAATCTCCAATGTACTTACATTATCAGAAATTTCTTCATTGTTTTTATCTACTATTTCTATGTTTTTTATTTTTTCTCTATTTGTTAAAAATTTAGACTTATGATAATCATGATTCAGAATTACTTCTAAAATAACAAAAGCATCTTTGTTATCAATCTTTATACCTGTAAAGAGTAATCTGTCACTATCACTTAATTTAGCTCGAAAATATTCAATATTCCCATCACCTTTTATTAACTTTATATTCCCTTGGCTTGTACTGTTATTTTCCTCTAAATCTTTAATTATTTCATTAAACTTTCCCCTTAAAGGAGTTTTACCATTATCTAAAGCCTCATCATTAAACTTCTCATAAAACAATACAATACTCATAACTTCTCTTAATTACTTAATTATATTAAGAGTATAATAATATTATTAATATGTCAATATTTCTATTATTATATTAACCTATATTATTTATTAATACGTAATTCTTATCTCATCATTAAATAAGTAATACTGCAAAGTTGTGGAATAAAAGTTAATGAATTTACTTTTTAGGCAGAGCTCTAATATTATAGATCTTTAATAGTATAATCTTCCCATTTGTCCACTCTGGGCCATGTACGATTAGTAGAAGAAAATAAATTTATACTCATTCAGTATTAAACAACTTAAGTAATTTGGTCACTTCCAGCACCCAAAACCAGTTAGTGTGAAAACATTTTTTTTAGAATCAATTGGTGTACCATATAAACTTTTCAATATAGTGATTTTGCTATACCATGAAATCAGCTATATTGGTTTACTTTCACTAAATTTACATATGAACCAATTTGCCTAACTTTGTTGCAATGATTTTAGGCTTCCATTTTTACAACCATATTTTTATAGGCTTGTTTTCATAAAGGTAGGTACTTTTTTTGCGTTTTTGGAAAAATGAACATTAAAGATTTTTATGATTCTAATTTGCAGTATGTTTCTGAAACTAAAGTGAATATTAATAATCCTATATAAAATATAAAAAAATACATAATTCTTGATTTTCTCATAGATATAGTTAATAATTAAGCTATATTATTTTATTCAACCACTATGGATTAAAATCCAAAGATTGAGAGAGAGCATAGAATGCTAACTTTCGACTTGAAAGTCACCAAATTTATCTTCTTTTTTAGAGTGATTTTCAATATAATTTTTTATCATTTCGTCAGTTACATTTCCGCTAGTCCTGACAAAGTAGCCTACTGCCCACAACCCAGTATCTCTTTTTTAGCTCTGGAAAGTTTTGCTGGATTTTTCTGGAACTTTTTCCTTTTATTAACTGCACTAACTTACTAATACTTAAGTATGGGGGTACAGAAACGTATACGTGTACATGACTTGACGCAACTCTACCTCTGATAATTTCTACTTGATTATTTGCACATACTTCTTGTACAACTTCTTTAGCTTTCTTTCCAATATCTCCAACTAGTACTGGATATCGATATTTTGTTATCCACACTATGTGATATATATACAGAGTGACTGCTTTTTCTATAATATTCCACATTCTTTCAGATTTTTCACCTTAAAATTATATTCTTAAAAGGATGGACTTCAAGTCCAGGGTTTTTCTCCCAAATTTGGGACAATAAAATAGAAAAACAAGAAAAATCTGCTAAATATAAGTGGTGGGTGGAGCTGAAAAAATATCTTGCAAAGCTGAACAAGCATTATCCAGAAGAAAGAATTATTCAATATTCCAATCAAGAGCTAAATGATTTACAAAAATTAAAAGAAATAGTAAATAAGTTTATTGAAGCTTCTGATTATCAGAATAAGCTGTGCCAAGATGAAAATTATCCAGCTCTTTCTTATTATAATACAGAAATAGACTTGGAAAGGTTAGAGCAAATAACACGTAAGTTTATTAACGATTCTGGTCACATATCAGAAAAGGAGGTGTTAAAGCAAAAAAAGCTTCAAATACCTTTACCAGGGGAAAAGCAATTGGTAGAAAATTTGAGAAAATTAGAAAAAAGAATATCTACTTTCATTCAATCTGTTTATGAAAAAACTGCACATGATGAGCAATATCCAGGCTTTGTTCGGTCCCCTAAAAAGAAAGACTTTATGATACTAGCACAAATAATACATGAGTTGTTTCTTGAGAAAGATGATTTCGAATCTGTAGATAAGGAAGAATTACCTAGTCCATATTTAGAAAAAGTTAAAGAGAAATCATATATTAGAGGGGTGCTTAGCTATTTAACTTGCTTTGTTGCATAACTGTTTATAAAGAGCAAGGAGTGTTCAATTGTATTAAATAAGAGTCTGATATTAGTTTTCAATTCTTCTATCAGTTAATTCATTCCCGTCAGATTAAGTTGTGTTTAGCACAATCTGTTCCACTGTTCTTCATCTAAAATTTCCACACCCAATTCCATTGCTTTTTTATATTTTGAACCTGGATCTTCTCCTGCAATTAAATAGTCAGTTTTAGTAGAAAGGCTTGAACTGATCTTTGCCCCTAAAACTTTAGCTCTTACTTTTGCCTCCCCTCTACTCATAGCACGTAGCTTACCAGTAAACACTATAATTTTGTTATTCAAAAAAGAATCGCTAGAGTTGGAGCTCACGGGAAGAATTTGCAGATATGCAGTAAGATCATTTAACATTTTAATGTTACGTTCCTGAGAAAAAAACGATTTTAAAGATTCAGCTACTTTTTCTCCTATACCATCTATACCTACCAACTCAACATCATTTGATGACATCGAATTATACCAGTTATCATAAGATACATAATAATTTGCGAGCAATTCTGCTACAACTTGGCCGATAAATCTGATACCCAAAGAAAATATGAACCTATCTAGAGAGATTACTCTTCTGCTTTGTATAGCACTTAATAGATTAGCTATTGACTTCTCGCCCCAACCATGATGCTCTTTTAAGGAAAACTCTTTTAATCTTTCCTCTAAAATAAAAATGTCTGGAATTTGTCTTATTAGTTCCAGATCATAAAAAAACTTTATTTGTTTTTCACCAAGGCCAACAATGTCAAATGCATCTTTTGACACAAAATGTTTTAGTTTTTCTACTATTTGAGCCTTGCAATTAAATTCTTCAGGACATCTTACTGCCACTCCTTCAATCTGCACTTTACTACCACATTCAGGACATATGTCAGGAAAAACAAATTCAGGCATATTTGTATGACGAGAACCTTCATCTACTTTGACAATTTGAGGAATTACATCTCCAGCTCTTTTAATTGTTACAACATCTCCTTCTCTTATATCTTTACGTTTTATCTCATCTTGGTTATGTAGACTTGCTCTGCTAACTAGCACTCCGCCAATATTAACTGGTACCAAATCTGCAACTGGAGTTAAAACCCCCGTTCTACCCACCTGTATAAATATTTTATTTAACTTTGTCTTCGCATAAATCGCAGAAAACTTATATGCAAGCGCTGAGCGTGGCGCTTTGTGTGTACTTCCCAGACGACTTTGTAGCACCAAATCATTCACTTTATAGACTATCCCATCGATATCATAATCCAAGTTATAACGACAATCATAGATCTCGTTATAGAACTTTAGCATTCCATTCAAACTACTTGTTAAGGAACGATGCTCATTTACGCAAAAACCAAGTTTCTCAAGTTTTTCTAGTACTTCACTTTGACTTTTCTCTATTCCACCAATTAAAGAATAAGCAAAATATCTAAGAGGCCTTTTTGCTGTAATGTTCGCATTCAATTGCTTTAAAGAACCAGCAGCTGCATTTCGAGGATTAGCGAATTCATTATTTTCATTTAACTTTAAAAAGTCGCTGTTACTGATATATATTTCACCCCTTACTTCTAGTCTTCCTTGCACATCTTGTAAAAACTTAGGAAAGCCTTTTATTGTTGCAACATTGTGAGTTACATCCTCTCCTACAAAACCGTCACCTCGAGTTGCAGCTTTAACAAATTTCCCATCTTCATAAATTGCAGAAAATGACAATCCATCAATTTTTGGCTCACATAATATCTCTATTTCATCTGCAATTAAAAATCTCTTTATTTTAGACAAAAATTTTTCTACACCTTGTTCATCATAAGCATTCTCAAGAGAAAGCATAGGTTCTTGATGTTCCACCTTAGAAAATCTCTCATCAGGCGGAGCACCAACACTATCTTGTGTTGCATAAGCTTCTGGCTCTATTGCAGCTAACTTTTTTTTCAGTTCATCATATTCAGCATCACTTATCTCTGGCTTACTTTTTTGATAATATAAGATATTATGATAATTAATTTGATTTTGCAGTTTTTCTCTCATCTTTTCCAAGTCAGTCATGATACCAATATAATGCTCTTTGCCGTCAAGTCATGAATTTTTTCAAAAGGTACTATAAATTTATACTACTGCCCTGAAAAGCAATACTAATATTAATATAATTTTTGTACTTGTATATTAATGTTAGTATAGTTTTTAAATTAAGGAGTACATTATGAAAGAATACAATTACAAAAATTTGGCTGACGAATCAAACTTCGGCTCTCAAGTGTATCGTGCAGGAATGTTTGATAAAATTCTTGGTATAAGCAAAACAGCAAAAGAAGCTGCGAATCAAGTAATATCTAAAATGGGTAACGATTTAAAACTAGAAGCTAGAAAAGCAGCTCAAGATGAAGTAAAAAAAATAGAAGGAAAAATGCTAACTTTAGCTGAAGAGAAAGCTATTCAACCACTATGGATTAAAATCCAAAGATTGAGAGAGAGCATAGAATGCTAACTTTCGACTTGAAAGTCACCAAATTTATCTTCTTTTTTAGAGTGATTTTCAATATAATTTTTTATCATTTCGTCAGTTACATTTCCGCTAGTCCTGACAAAGTAGCCTACTGCCCACAACCCAGTATCTCTTTTTTAGCTCTGGAAAGTTTTGCTGGATTTTTCTGGAACTTTTTCCTTTTATTAACTGCACTAACTTACTAATACTTAAGTATGGGGGTACAGAAACGTATACGTGTACATGACTTGATGCAACTCTACCTCTGATAATTTCTACTTGATTATTTGCACATACTTCTTGTACAACTTCTTTAGCTTTCTTTCCAATATCTCCAACTAGTACTGGATATCGATATTTTGTTATCCACACTATGTGATATATATACAGAGTGACTGCTTTTTCTATAATATTCCACATTCTTTCAGATTTTTCACCTTAAAATTATATTCTTAAAAGGATGGACTTCAAGTCCAGGGTTTTTCTCCCAAATTTGGGACAATAAATTACATTAACTTAATATTATATACTATTAATAAATTAAATAGTATAGTCATTTCCAGAACCCAAAACTAGCTAGTGAGAGAAGAGTTTGTTTTGGGATGCGTTGGACTACCATACAACACATACGAACTTTTTTATATTCTGACTTTGCTATACACTAAAACTAGCCATATTAGCCCATTTCATCCATATCTACATACGAACTAATTTGCTCAAGCTTGTAGAAATAATTTAAATCTTCTATTTTTATAACCTTATTTTTACGCGGCTTGTTCTCACAAATATACGATGTTTTTATGTTTTTTAAAAAAGTAAACATTCAAGATTTTTATGATGCTAAAGGAACCCATGTTTTCTATATAAACGTAAATATCTCTCATGCTCTCAACCAGCAACAATTTTACTATTATTTAAGCACTAACATAATAACATTAGATAATGGTGTTGGGTACACAAATGGGTGTTAGAATGAACTATGCAAAAGTTACTAAACGTATTGCAGCGTATTTAGTTGACCAAGCAATATTCCTAGTCTGCTGTTCTTTCTTTTTTTTATTAATTTCATTTATATTACCAGAAGAATCTTTTACTAACTTTTTTAATTATATCTTTCCTGATACTGACATTGATACAGAACTCATATCAAAACGATATGAAATATTAGAAGACTCAGGTACATTACTAGCAAGTTTAGTATATATAGCATTAGAAGTATTAATGATAATAAGACTTGGTTGGACTCCAGGAAAATTGCTATTTGGTATATACATAAAAGATGCAACCACACTGAAAAATATTGCTTTTATGCAAGTAGTAATAAGAAGCACTTTCAAGACGTTTTTGTTTGTATTTTTTGATACTTATGAGTGGTTTTTAATTTTACCAATATTGATCCTAATACTTGTGCCTGTAATATTTGATCAACGTAAGCAGTTTTTCTACGATAAAATTGCAAAAACAGTAGTAATGGATTATAGATCTGAAGAATACTATCCAAGATTGAACTATGTATATGTGGGAATAACTAGACGCGCTATAGCATATATTATTGATCATTTCATTATTAAGGGGACTCTTTTAGTCTTTGTTTTTTTTCTTGCAGAAATGACTTTTTTACCCTTTAAATTTAAAGTATTGATCATGTGTTTACGTATTTTGCTATCAATTCTTTTAGAAGTATTAATGGTGAAAAGATTTGGTGGCACTCCAGGACAATTGCTGTGCCGTATTCGTATAAAAGATGCAGATACAATTGAAAATGTCACTCTAACACAAGCAATAATCCGGTGCGTTTCGTTTGAAGTGATTTGCTCATCCATATTCATTATGAGGAGATTTTCTGTTATGTTTGCTTATGAATGGTGGTTTGATCCTTTACCAGATTTAATCCTTATGATCATAATGCTAATTTTTATGTGTGCAATATCTGATCAACGTAAACAGTTTTTTCATGATAAAATTGCAAAGACAGTAGCTGTAAATTATTGTAAATCTTCAAGCTGATTTCTTTTTCAGTTATGGGTTTACGCTTACTTTTTCTCTACTCAATTTCTAATCTCTATAAAATTTATTAAAGAAACTATTGACACTAAAAATGTCTGTGTTACAAGTAAGCTGTGTTTGGTATTTACATAAAGTGTTTACGATCATTTGATTTGGTGAGGATAATTTTTAGTTATATTTAAGGGGGTGAAATGCGGATTGGTCAACAACAATCAAGTAATAGTACAATTAATAGAGTTATTCAGCCACTACAGTCTAGTGTTTTAAAGCAAAAAAATCTTAGCGATAAAGTTAGTGATGTAGAGGTAAGTAGGCTAATAGATGATACAGTAAAACTTAGTCGTTCAAAGCGAAGCAAGAAAGGTAAGAAAGGTTCAAGTACACAGCATGTGCGAAATAAGTGGAATAAGAAGAATAGAGAGAAAGCTCGGGAAATAGTAGGTGAGGCTGTAGACTATTTTAATGGTTATGAAGACCAACTTATTTACAACAGAACGTCACAAGGGGCTATTACTCTAGGTAGCAAAACAGCGATGTCTCTAGAACAGCTTAATTTAGAGCTAATTAACTCTGTAAAACAATCTAATCTTAACAAGGTTAAAGAGTACATTAATAAAGGAGCAGATATAAGTACTAAAGATAATCATGGTAAGACACCTTTGCATATAGCTGCTAAGAGAGGTCTTTTAGATATAGCAAAGTTTTTATTGGATAAAGGAGCTGATATTGATGCTCAAGAAAATAAATTTGGTCGAGCACCTTTGCATTTAGCTGCTGCAAAAGGTCACTTAGATATAGTAAAATATCTTATAGAAAAAGGTGCTGATGTTGATGTTTATCAAGGTGGATGGAGTTATAGCACTGCGCTTCACTTGGCTGCTCAGAAAGGTCATTTAGATATAGTAAAATACCTTATAGAGAAGGGTGCTAACCCAGAAGCTACTGATGGTGGTGGCAAAACTCCTCTGCAAAGGGCTACTCAGAAAAGTCATTCAGATATAGTTGAATACCTCAAGGGAAAAGTGCCACAAATCACAGAGAGACAACAAGTTGTAACAGAAGTGCCGCAAATTACAGAAGATTATAGCAATATATCTTTACACTTTGCTGCTGAGCAAGGTAATTTAAACGCAGTGAAATATTTTGTAGAAAAAGGTGCTGATATTAATGCTAATAATTGGTATGGTGGAACACCTTTGAAGCTCGCAGTTTCGAATGGTCACTTAGATGTAGTAAGGTACCTTGTAGAAAAGGGAGCTAGTGTAGATTTAAAGGATAGCAGCTGGAATGCAAAGGGCTGGGTTCCTCTACACTTTGCTGCTCACAAAGGTTACTTAGACATAGTTAAGTGCCTTATAGAGAAAGGTGCTGATGTTAATGCTAAGAATAATTATGATTCTTCTACTCCTTTGCACGAAGCTGCTCAATATGGCCACTTAACTGTAGCAGAAGAGCTCATAGAAAAAAATGCTAATATTAATGCTAAGGATAAGTATGGTTATACTCCTCTGCACTCTGCTGCTCTAAATGGTCACTTGGCTGTAGTAAAAAAGCTCATAGAGAAAGGTGCTGATGTTAATGTTAAAAATAATAACGGTCAAATACCATTAGATATTGCAAGAAGCAGAGGCTATTCACAAATTGTTGAATTTCTGTCATCTTATCAGCATGAGAGTCGTAATCGTCGTGATATAGTATCAAGCAACTCATGGATGAACGATAGTATTGTCAATTGGGTCAAGGGTTTCTTACCATCTACAAAATCCCCAGATTTACTTACTTCTAGAGAGCATAGTAGTACCACTGCTACAGCTATACCGGAAATAAACACTACTGTAGTAAATAACACACTATTATTAGGTATTCTAGCTGCTGGTCTGTTTAACAAAACGCAGTATAGGCAACCAATGCATGAAAGTCTTTTATCACCAAGAGAGCAATCGATGAGGTTAAATAATGTGGATGAGAAAATGATCATAAGGGCCATACAAAAGGGTGAAGAAAAGTTTGGGGATCCTAAAACTGAAATGGATGAAGTGAAAATTAGTGGTAATAAAACTGGAATATGGAGGGGATTTTTCTAGCTTAATATTTATTCTTTTTCAAGATTGTGTTGAGCTAAAAGAAAACTACAGGCTAGTCTATTTTTTCGATCTTTGTACTTGGTCTTAGCGTATTATATAGCTCAGTGTGCTAATACAACTAATCACTTACCATATTAAAGGAATAATTTTGAAGTTCTGGAGTTGTTTCACATGTAAGTGACGATTATCACTATTTTCAGTATATAGTTAAGTTTTCAACTAATTTATCCAAATTTTAAAGTATCAGTTTTCTGGCGCATACTGTCGCTTTTATAAATTAAGACCGTAGAATTTCTTCAATTGCTCACTCCACAACATCGGTATTTCTCTCAAATCAACTAATTTCAAATCTCTTGGCTGTTTCCCATTTACTATGTCTTCTTTAATCTTCGGAGCTAAATAATTCAACCTTAAAATTTGTTGTATACGTCTTGTACCTATATTAATTTTGGCACTCAGCTCTTTCACACTTCTATATTTTCCTTCTTCTAGTTGACGTTTCCAGGAATGGGCTCTTACCACTGCTTTCAGTAGCGCATTATTTGTTTTTCCTTCTGGCTCTACTACTGTACATTTGTTTCCTTTCTTCTTCATTGGTATAAATTTTTCCTCTGATTCAGAACTCACCCGTATTCCATCCTCTCTCACCGTTACTCCCTTTATTAACTTTTTCACTACTTCTTTTTGCTTTCCAAAACTTAAATTTTTCCATTTTTCTTCGGTCTTTTCTTTCCCATTTTTATATAGCTGCTCTACTCCCTTCATTACTTCTTTTTCTACTTCTCCTGCTACTATTGTTCGATTTATTGATTCACAATTCTTTCCCCTTAAGTGATTGTTGCATACGTAATATCTATACCTTTTATTTTCTTTTTTTGAGTACGTTAGTGTCATATTTACATTACAGCTCTTGCACTTAATTATTCCCCTAAGTAGCGCTTCCTCATATTTTGCTTTTCTATATGGTTGATTTCTTATCAATTCCTGTGCTTTTTGCCATTTTTCTTTTTCTATTATTGCATTGTGCTTTCCCTCATACTCTTTCTCATAATGTCTTATCTTTCCCATATATATTGGATTTATTATTATTCTTCTCACCGTTGCCTTTTTAAAGATATCTGATTTTGTTCTGTAACCTTGGCTATTTAACTCCCTTGCCAACTCTGCCATTGACTTCAGCTCTACATACCTTTCAAATATATGCTTTACTGTTTTTGCTTCTTTCTCATTTATTATTAATTCTTTATCTTTTACATCATACCCAAGTGGCAAAGTTCCACCCATCCATAATCCTTGTTCTTTTGATGTTGCTATTTTATTTTTTACTCTCTCCACTATCATTTCTCTTTCTAGTTGTGCTGCTCCTGATAACACTGTTTGCACAAACTTTCCCATTGGCGTATTATTATCAAATATTTGTGTTACTGCTATAAAATTTACTCGATGCCTTCTAAAAAATGACGTTACTTCGATGCTGTCTTTTGTTTCCCTTGATAGTCTGTCTAATGTATATACTATTACACAATCTACTTCTCCTCCTTTAACATCTTCAAATAATTCCTTTATTGCTGGTCTTTCTAAATTTTTCCCTGAATAGCCACCATCATCGTACTTTTTGGCCAATGCTACCCAGCCTTCTCTGCTCTTTATGTATTTTTCACATGCTACTCGTTGCGCATCAAGACTATTAAACTTTTGTTCTAGACCATCTTCATTTGACTTCCTAGTATATATCGCACATCTTACCTCTTTCAGCATTCTTTCTCCTTATCTCTCATTCCAAATAGAAGCGGCCCATTGTAGCTCATTCCCATTATTTTTCCTGCTACTGCTGACAATGACGTGAAAAATTCTTCTCTGTAGATTAAACCCTTATCTGTTACCATTACCGCATGCGTCTCTTCTCCTCTCTCTAGTATTAATTCTGTCCCTTCTACTGGTAGTTTATCGCTACTTATTCTTTTTCCCTTTTCTAGCCGATCTGCCAGATACTCTAGTCTTTTTGTTCCCTTTCTTGACATTTCTCCATACGCTTTTTCCTGCATTCTATAAGCTAATCTCGGTATCAGATATTTCTTTGAGTATCTAGGCGCTTCTTCCCCAAATACCTTCTTCCATATTCTTCTCAACTCTACCAACGCTTTTTTCTCTAAATTCATTACCTTCTTTTCTGTTTCTCTTTCCATATTTTCAGCCTCTCATAGAAGATTTCCCACTTTGCTGTTCAAATAACTTTTCAATTCTGTCTGTTTCTTTCTTTAATACCTCGGTTATCTCTTTGCTATTTTTCGCATAATCCATTGCTGTCATTCCAAACGTATCCTCTTGTTCTATTTCTCCTCCAGCTTTTACCAGCTCCTCCACTATTTCTTTTTCACCTACCATGCACGCAAGGTGTAGAGGTATGCATTTATTTCCATATTCCTCAGCATTTACTTCTGCTCCTGATTTTATCAATTCTCTCACGATTTCTAGACGTTTCTCCGTTACCGCTAGGTGCAGTGCTGTATATCCTCCTACATCTGCTGCATTTACATTCACTCCTTTTTCAACTAATACCCTCACTGTTTTTGCGTTTATTGCATAATGCAGAGCTGTTCTTCCATTCTCATCTCTTGCATAAATATTTTTAAACGAGTTCTCTAATAGTGACTCCTCTTTTCCTTTTTTACTCATAACCTACCTCACCTTTTTTTTTGAATTTTAAGCCCTCCTTTTCACCACCTCATCTATCATTTCACTTACTTGGCTTATTATTTTGCTTGCTAAATTTTCACATTCTTCCTTTATTAGTGATTTGTCTCTCTTCCTTATTTCTCCTATCTCTATTATTTTTAGCTCCGGTAAATAACTCCCATTCAACATGTCTGCTATTTCTCCCACTAGCCTCTCTATTTCATAGCATGTCAGTTCTCTACTTTTTGTTACTCCTCCTTTTTCTCTCAAAAATTTACTTGCCTTTTCACTCCCTTTGCTATCACATAGACGATACTTTTCACTTTCCCAGATGTAATACATTGGTGTTGCACCATATTTATTCAGTTGATTAACCTCAGCTCCTGCTTTTACTAGCTCTTTTATTATTTCAACTCCTGCTCCTTTGCACGCAGAGTGGAGTGGCGTACATCCAGTGACATATTGAGTGGCATTTACTTCTGCTCCAGACCTTAGCAGCACTTTTACATTTTCTAAGCTTTTTGCAAATACTGCACAGTGTAGTGGCGTATAACCATTTTTATCTCTTGCATTTACCTCTGCTCCTTTCTTTATTAAGAACCTCACTGTTTTGTAATCGGAGATTTCTACTGCTTGATGCAAGATCGTCTCTCCTTCTTCATTTCTTTTATTAATATCGTTACTTGATACTTCTTTAAAAAACTTACTAAAAGATTCTCTCTTTTCTTTGCTAAACTTCATACTTACCTCACAAAATTAGCTTTTCCAGCGCCAGACAAATTTCTTATATTTACCTGCTGCTATTCAAGTCATGTCCTTTTTAGCATGAGAAAGCAAGTCTTTTTCTTTTTATTTCATACATTTTTACCTATTATTAATATAATATATGAGAATCTAAATATAAGTACTTAACTTATTAGAGATATTATTCGACTATCTTTCCAACTTCTGTGCAAATGTCGATGTTCATGCCACTTCAGTACTCCTGGATAAAATACTAAAATGTGCTTTTCTAATTCGTGTATTGAGTCTTTTTGCTCTGAATCCAAATCATTTTTATAGTAAACATTGTGTTCTGCTAAAACATATTTTCTGACCTTCTGATCTGTATAATTTTCTACTTTGTAGTGGTGAGTAACGTTAAACCTTTCTAAAATTGGCTTGTGTTTTAAATTCCAATATTGCCCTGAAAGTTTATCGCTTCCCAATACAAATTTATTTCCTCTTTCTTCTACGCTACTAACTGGAAAGCACGTATTTATGTCTCCTAAATCCCAACTGCCTGATAATACTATCTGCGCTTTTGCAAATTTAATTGATGGTAATAAACTCTGTGGTAATGGATATAGTGCTTTTAAGTTGTACCACAAATGATCTCTTTCATAGATGCCTTTATAATCCCTTGTGTGAGGCTCGGTTTCTCCAAGGATTGCTACATCTAGGCGATATATATCATTGCTTAAAGCTCGTTCATAATGATCGCGTAGATAATTTTCTATAATCCTAATAACTGGACCACTAGACCTGAAAAAATTTACTCTTCCAAACGATAATACTGGTCCATCTTTTTCTATTTTTACCCCTGAATAGTCAGAAAGAAGATCTCCAAATAAACTCTCATCTAATATAAATCTCTGCGCATTATAATAATCGTTAAAAATTCTCATCAATCTGGATCTTGCAGGCAATGATAGTTTTGCCAGCTCTACTACTGCATCAACAAAGAAATCATTTGGAACATCCCTTATCCCTATCTGCAGTTCAAAAAAATGTTTACCAGGTGGTTCTTCGATAATTGTAATATCTTCTATATTTGCCCATTTTAGTGCTATTTTGAGTGATGCTGGGGTTCCTCTTAAACGCTGAAATTTTACTCCTTCTACTATGGCTTTTCTTCTATCTTTTACCCAGCGTAATATTTCCCCCAATTCATATTCCTCAATTAGCCAAGGTAATATTCTTTCTTCTAATCTAAATTTAAACCCTCTTTGGATATCTACTTTATAATCTATCGCATCTACTAGCGCTCTTTCCTGCTTTGTTGCATTTGGTGGCAATAACATTACTCAACCTTTAACTTTCTTAATGCAGCGCACTCATTTCCTAGTACTACAACGTCCTCTTTTGGCTCTATTAATTCCACATTTTCTACACCATCTACAAATAGATTCGCTATTATCCATGATTTTGTAACATTCCATCCCAACCTTCTACTTGCTTCAAACTTCTTGATGAACTGCTTCTTGATTTCTTCCTCTGATATTATAGGACTTATGCTCATTCTGCTGTGAATATCTATTTCCGTAATATTGCAACCTATCACTGTTACTGTATCGGTTAAAACCCTTATATCATCTCTAGTAACCTGCTTTTTTACAATTTCTAGTAGCTCTTCTGACACTATGCCAGTTGTGGATAATTGTGTTGATAAGATTGAAATTTGTACTTTCCCTGGTATAGTTGATTCCACTAGTGCATCTTTTACTCTACTATCTGCTGACAGTGCATGATATTTATAATATTCCTTACTTCCTCCTGTTGACCAACCTGCTATCTTTGCTTTAATTCTTTTTCTAAATCGTTCGTCCTCTTCTTCTTTCTGCCTCTCCACTCCATAAAACTCAGCTAAATTATCAAGATCTTCTCCCGTTGCAAATTTTAGTAAATTGCTCTTTACTGCTTCGTTCATCCTTTGTCTGAGTAAAAGTTCTCGCCATGCTGCTACCTCCAGAATCTTTATTGCTGGATCGGATTCTACTAACGCTGAAAAGGTTTCATCTCTACACACTAACTCCTCCTTCATTCTGGAAAATATTTCCTCGAAACTTAGCTTTTCTACAATATTTGGCAACTGCATACTTATATAACCATTCCATCAAAGCGAATGTTTTTCCCACTTGGTACGTATAATCCTTCTAGGTCAAGCGTTACTTTTCCTTCTTTCACCTCTGTCATTTTTACTTTTTCTAACTTAAACCTCTTTTCCCATTTTTCCAAAGCTTCTGCAGTTGCCGCATATATCTCAAGTGTTAAATCTTTATTTATTGGCTTATCTACTAATTCAAATAGCCTTGAACCATAACTTCTCCTCATAATTCTACTGTTAATAGGAGTGGTCAGTATATCAATTATCGATTGCTTTAAGTGCTCTATTCCTTCTAACGCTTTGCCTGTTTTAGAATCCGTTCCTTTCATTTTTAGCCTGCAAACACGGTTTCACTGCCTTTTATTACTTTAAACCCACATGAAACTATATCTCCTACTCTTCCTATACCAAGACCATTTGCAAACACTGTTTTTGATCCTTCTATTAATATTTTTCCTTCACTAAAACTATCTCCTTGCCGGCAAACTGGCTTACCATTTACAAAAACATTATTACTGCCGCTAATGCAGAAATGTGGTATAGCTTCTCCACAGTAGTCTCCTAACCTCACTATTCCTTTGTTCAATTTAAGTCGATCCTTTCTGCTTTCAGTTTTATTCCACTTTTTGTCATTTCTATCTCTGATTTTCCTACTTTAAAATTTAATTTATCCACTACAGAAATTTCAAGATTCTTGCTCTCTTTGTCATACAATAACTTTGTTCCATCTTGAAATACTAAACTGTTAATCATTTCACTATTCTCTGGAGCAGAATAATTTTGCTGATATATTCCAGCTAGTACTACTCCTAATGATAACTCTCCCAATGGTGACAATATTACTACCTGTTCATTTATGCTTGGTGGTAGCCAGCTTCTTTCCTCTCCTGCTCTAGAAGTTATCCATGGAAGAAAATCTGTTAAAAGTTCTCCTATCTTCACTCTTACTTTTGCTTTCTCATAATCTACTTCTTTTACAACTCCTATTCGTACAATGTTTGCTAACTTTCTTTGCAGCTCTGAAATAGCAAAATTACTCTCTAACATTTTCTTCTATTATAATCGTATGTGGCTTAATCTTATTTTCTGTCCATATCGATTTACCTAAATGAAGCTGATGACTCCAATCAACCATCCACACCAAATATGCATCTAATTCGGGTCTAAATCCGTCAATTTCTGCAGAGATAAATTCTCCTGGTGAAACATTTTTTATATTCCATGTATTTTTGTTTACTACTCTTGCTACTTCTGCTGCTAATGACCTTACAACTACCGAGGAATCCTCGACTGTTCCATCAACTACAATTCGTGCTTCAAATTTTGCTCTCAACGCTAATTCTTCTGTTCCTGGATCATGTCCTTTTTCAAAGCCACTAAGTTCCACAAATACTGCCGGTGCTATTAATTCTTTCCTTATTGTTGGATAAATTTCGCACGTCTGTATTGCTGGTATTTCTCTCTTCAGCGTGGTACAAATTTTATCATGTAAATCTTTCAAATTCATCCTTTATAGCTCAATTGACGTTCAAAAAACTTTGTAAAGACTTCTTCAACTTCATAATTAACAAGATTACCTATTATCCTTGAAGCCTCTGGTTCTAGTAGCAACTTAATTTCCTTTATTGGTAATGCTGTTCTTCCTTCACGCTTAAAAATACCGCTATTTCCTTTTGGCATAACTGCTGCAAATCCTCCTATAAACTCATGCTTTCCTACTTTCGATCCTCTTCTTGTTTTTTGTATTTTACCAATTGTCGATGCTCTAATGTCATAGAGATTTGCTCTAATTAACACTTCTAATCTGCTAGTTTTCGCCTTAAAAATTCTTAGCCTTCTTCTCATTAACGTCAATTTTATCTTCTTTTCCTCACTAATTTCCTTAGCTGCTTTTGATTTTAGCCATAGTGCTGTTCTGTTTAACGCTCTCACTATTGCTAATTCTATTTTTTTTCTTTTAGCATCTATACTTTGTATAATACTACCGGTACGCATTTATACTCCTGACGCTCGAATTTTCCATATCATTCCTGAATTATCTTGCAGCGGTGGAGAATATACTTTATATTTACGGTCACCTATAACAAAAACATCTCCTACTATTGGCCTTAACACATCAAACGCACTTACTTCTAACGCTAAAGTTTCTTCCACAAATTGTCCTTCACCAATCTCGTATAATTTATCTGGCTGTTGCTTTAATACTTGTACCATATAGGACTTATCCTTTGACTCATATAAAGCTAGCTCCCCTAAATGGATAAGACAATCTTTCAATAACCTCTTTACATTTTCCTGCATACCATTTTCTATTCATTCAAATTCACTTCTAAAGGCTTCTAAAAATATATTGCATCCTTATATTTTTTTAGCATACTCAACACATATTAAAACCATAAGTAGAGTTTTCTACGTGAGGGCTCTACTATGTTGTTACTATTTTTACCAAAACGGACGGACGGTGGCACATTGGCAATGGATTCGACTGCGTATGTAAATCAGTTCCTCTATCAAATCTCCTTGGTTCTTGTTTTGCATATAGTGGCTGTCCAAGAGTATTTACTGTCTCATTAAAATCTGCTGGTGCAAAATATGTTGTAAATGTGCTTGCTGTTCCTAGTGGAAAACAGTGTCCCGTATCTCTTTCTATAAATCTTCTTACGGTTCCTTCAGGATCAGTTGCTTGCCCTCTATATTCCTCAAATGTAATTCCACAAAACGTAAATCCTGACCTCATATCGTTCCTTAGCGCTGCTCCTTCTTGCCATCTCTCATATGCTTCTTTTACTTTAGCATGAGAAGTTAGTGCATCAAAAAACTCAGGACTTACCAAGGCATGAATTCCGGTCATATATTCACCACTTAGATTATCTTCTATATGCCGGAGTACTTCCAGACACTTACGCTTGACATCTGTTGTTGCTGTTCCAAGGGCAAAATTTACTATTTTTGGTGTTATTTCAAATTCGTTGTACAGATTTAGTAATTCTGACCCGTCAGCATCTAAAATTATTCCTTTTAGCGCTCCCATTCGCAAATGCTCTAATGTTATTGCGTGTTTGTTTCTCATTAGCTGTAAATGGTCAGTTATTACGTCTGCCAGCGCTTTCAGTTCACTTTCTGATCCAAATGCCCTTATTCCCTGTACTTCCTCTGGTAACACTACATCATCATGTGGAATATGCGGAACCGTAAATGTTCTTACCTTTCTTTTGCCGCGTTTTCCTACTGTTGCTGGTGCTCCTGGAACTTGTGTTGGTAGTAAACTTAATACTCCGTTTCGCTCTTCTATGGTAATATGTCTAAATCTTACTGACCTACTTGGAAATAAATTTAAATTTTCAACTCGTCCATAATTTATCGGCAATATATTTATCGCATTTGTTAGTGCCGTCATGCTAAATGCTGTATTTGTAAATGGATTTTGCATTTTTCCCCCTTTTGTGTTTTTAATAGTTTTTTTAAGCTCCCTTGCGGATAATGATCCCTCGTCCTTCAAGTTGCTTTATTGCTGCAGTTTTCTGCTCTTCAGTTATATTTGCTGGCCATACAACTGCATGATCTGCTAGCATTGCACCGCGAGCAATAATTACTCCTTTAGCATTTTCCTTTGCGTTTACATCACTTGCAATAACACCTATTGCGGTTTGTGTGCCATCGGTTGCTGTTGGATTCAAGACCCTAATAAAACCATCTTCAGTCTTTTTAGCAACTACTGCACCAAGCTTGAGATTCTGTCCTTTGGCAACAATTATTTGATCTCGTGAATATAAATTTGATGCTTCATATTTTAGAAGATCTCCTAAATTATTTGTTTCAGTTATACAATTCATAAAATTTTCTCCTTTACTTTCTACTTTTATTATACTGCGAATATTTTAAATACCTGATTGCGCACGACTTCTTGCTACTTGCATCATCAAATCTTCCTGCGAATTCTGTGGTATTGCACTCAGTATCTCTGTCTTTTTCGTTCTCTCTGCAAGTAATTCCATTAAAACTTCCCTGGCTTGCTCAACACTTACGCCTTGCTCAATAAATTCTCCTATCTTTTCTGGCATCTTTGATACATTACATAATCTTATTATCTCTAAAATTTCTCTACGACAGTTCTCGTAGCCTTCCTCAGTTAACTCATTAGTTGTCATACTAACACTCCTATGATTATTGATAAATTCAAAAAATGTTGTAACTCCATCTGCAAGACCTATTTCTACTGCTTTCTCCCCAAAATATAGCCCTGCTTCCGTTGATTTGATTGCTTCTATAGAAAGGTTTCGATTTCGTGCTATTAGCTGCACAAACATTTCATATAGTCGGTCTACTTCTTTTTGTAAGCTTTCCAGACTTTCAGACGTCATTGGCTCATGTGGATTTAAATCATTTTTTCTACTTCCTGCAAATACTGTGGTATATTTTATTCCACATTTTTCATCAAACCCACTTTGATCTATATGACTTGCTATTACTCCTATACTGCCAACACCAGAAGTTCTGCTCACAAATACCTTCTCAGCGCTAGAGGCTATAGCATATGCAGCAGAGTATGCATCATCATTTGCTATCGCTATTATCCTCTTTTTTGCTCTTGATTCATAAATAAAGTCAGCTAGGTCAAATATACCGTTTACCTCTCCTCCGGGGCTGTCTATTTCCAGTATAATTGTCTCTATGCTACTATCTGCTAATGCTTGTGTAATTTGTTCTTCTATTTGCTCATATGATGTCATTCCCAGAAAGACGTCAAAAGCTCCTGGTTTTTTGGTCAAAATTCCATGTATTGCTATTACTGCTGTTTTTTCTATATTCTGATTTACTGCATGTTTTATATTTTTAAAGATAGGTTGTTTTCCGTTATATAGTGACAACAGGTCAAAGCTTTTTTGCTCTATCATCATCGGCCTACATAGCCAGTTGGTTTGTAAAATTTCCATAAAGTAAACGAGATTTATTTTGTTTGTGTCCTGACATCAGAATCAAAGAAAAGGTTGAGAGAATCAGCACGCTTTTGATCTTCTGCTATTTCTTGGTCAATTTCTTCTACATCATAACCCATTTCTGATACTACTTCCGATCGACTCTTAAATCCATTCCTTACTGCCATTTGCTGTGCTTGCTGGTCTTTCAGTGGATCTACCCAATCAAATCCCTGTGGTATCCATTTTACTTCTTCTTTCGCTGCTTTTACTACTTTTTCATCTATACGGAGTTCTCCACAAAGTACTGCTAACTCTAGCCATCTACTCCATACTGGTCTGCAAAACTGGAATACCATAATGTTATGTTGCAGCATAGCGCATCGACGACGAAACTCTATTAATCCCGCTCGAATGGATGAATAATTAACGCCTGTTAAATCTCCTGTTAGTTGCTCATATGTTATCCCTGTGCCTATTGCTATTGCCCTTAGCTGCTGTCTCATGAATGCTTCATAACTTCCTCCAACATCAGACGGCTCTGAAAATTTTATATCTTCTCCTGGGTCTAAAAGCTGCATTGTTCCAGGTTCCAGTCCAGATAGTGCTACTCCTTGCTCATTACTTTCACCTTCTCCTAAAATATTTGCCTCAGGATCAAGTCTTGTGATAAACCCTGCAAACATCGCTGCTGTTTTCTTTCTTACCAGCTCTGCATCATCGTATTGATCAAGTTCATAGAGCTTTAGCAGTATACTTGAAAGCCATGGCTCTCCTCTAATTTGCCCAGGTCTTAATGGTCTATAGATATGTAAAACATCGTTTGCTGGTACTCTCACTGATTCTCCAAATGAGCCTTCTCCTGGATGTTCTCTAAATAAGTAATATGCTTCTCTTTGCCCAAGTCTATTGAACTCAATCCCGTTTCTTATTACATTACCATTTGCTAAAGTTTTATTTGTTTTATTGTCTAAATGTTCAGACTCAAGTACTTGCAATTGCAACGGCACACAAAGACCATCTTCTCGTTTTCTTGTTCTTAATCTTACAAAACATTCTCCTCCCTCTATCATACTTCTGCATACTAGAGCTTGTAATCCATAAAAATCACTTATTCCACAGCTATCTGCTTCATCTGTCCATCTTAGCCATAATTCTTGCACCTTCTTTCGAAATTCTCCATCTCTTGCTTTTGATTGCGGCTTTATTCCTGTTCCAATAGAGTTACTTACTATTGTATCAATGATATTTGCTGCATATGGATTTTTTCTTACCATATCCCGAGAGCGGCTACGTAAGTGCCCAAGGCTCTGAGAAAGTAAATTATTTATGCTTCCTGTTTCTCCTTGCCAATACATCACTCTTCTTCCTGAGCCTGACGCATCCCATGCAGAACTTTTGATTTTTGGCTTACTAAATAGTTGTTTTAAGGTCTTTAACATCCTGATAACCAAAAATTCTTTAATTCTTCTATTGTTCCATTAAATTTACTTCTATCACATGGTCCTATTCCTCTTACTGAATGCGGTTTAGGTCCCATTTGACCATTAGTGTATTGCCACAAAACCCACTTATTCCATCCTTTTGGTAGTTTAGACCATCTTATTTTCCACAGTGGACACTTAGTTAAAATTGGTGTAGCAAAATCTTTTAGAAAATAAGCTCCTCCGCAAATCAATGGTAAGCGATTAGTTCTTTCTTGAACTCTAGTCACAAAATCTTCCGCCTGTTTTGGTGTTATGTTTTCTCCATTTTTGTTTTCTTCTATATCTAGAGCAAGTAGAACTTTAGAACTATCGCCTACTGTCTCTAAAAAATGCTCAGCTTGGTCTTTTCCGTTTTCTCCTACTCCAAAATGGTATGCACCATACAGAAGTCCTTCTTCTTCAGCAATTTTTCTTCTCTCTGCGTACTTTAGATCTACAAATTTTAATCCTTGAGTTGCCTTATGTACTACACCCAATATTCCATCTTCTTTGACTAGCTTAAAATTTACATCTGCATTCCAATGTGATAGGTCTACTACTGCATTCGCATATACTTTATTTGATAAATCAGCTATTTTCTTACATTTCTCTTCTTTTTCTAATACACTACTATTGACTATTACATACTTTAATTGTTTCAGAAAATTTTGATATTCTCTCATATAATTCCTTTACTCGTTGAAAAAACAATTTTCCTCTTTGGCCTCATGCCTGCAACTTTTAACTCAGCCTTAATTCGTTGTCTTAAATTCAATAAATCATTTATTTGAACTTCCCCGTACCTCACAACATGGTCACCATATGCAATTGAGACAACTCTTTCTCCGCTTTGCAGTTTTTGAATTGCTTTCTCAACTTGAGTTAAATATTCTTCACTGTACATTTTGATTACCAAGCCACTTACTCTGTCTTACTTTCTTAGGTTTTTTACTTTCTATTTTTCCACTTAAACTATTCCATTTACTCTCTGGCCAACGATCAATCCCAAGTGCTATTGATGCTGCTCTTGCGTAAATTCGGCAATCTAGTACTTCATTTCTTTCTCTTACCTTTTGCCACTCTTGTTTGGTATAACCTTTTACTACTTTGCTGACTAATTGCTCTGCCGTTAGCTGCTTAAAATATTCAGGTGCATACTCCGGAAAATGACAATATCCTGCTGGCACTTTTTCTTTTTCCCCGTTTTTTAAAACATTAAGTAGTTGAAAAAGCTCTGACTTTAATATCGATACTCCCACTGGCCAAAGCTTTATTCCTCTTTTTAGCTTTTGACCACCAACTGTTATATCAACTCTACTTGGGCTGCTAAGTGGTACTAATGCTTTATTTACACCTTTTACTGCCATTACTCTTCCAGAGCCTTGATGACCTCTTACCCAATTGTATACTTCTTGTGTCGCATACCCAGCATCAACCGCCATCATACTTATCATGTATTCAAGCCCATTTTCACCAATAAAATGATGATTTAAAAGCTCAGAGAGTTTTCCCCATACTTCTCCACCTCCTGTATCTCCTTCAAATACTCGATAGTCTATTGACCAACTTTCACGGCTTTTTCCCCATGCTACAACTTCTACTTCTAACCGATCTTTTTGGACATCTACTCCTGCAGTAAGCACCACTTCTCTCCTAGGTACTGTGCCTACGGGAAAAAATTCTCTCCTGTTAAATAATTGCTTCCAATCAGGTACTTCTCCTTTATCTACCCAAGTTTCTCCAAGCGTAGTATTTATCCAAACTTTCAGTAATTGTTCACTTTCTTTTGCATGGAGAAAATCTTCTACTGCTTGAGTCCAGCTATACCAGCCTACTGGACTATAAAGACTTGAAAGATGAAATCCTTTTTTCTCACCTTTCATTGGATTTGTAGCTCTCCATTCTCCACGTTCAAGCATCTCTGTCTTTTGATGATTTTCTATCTTTTCACCACATTCTATACATATATAGTGTGCTGTACTTGGATTTTTATCTTCCCATTTTATTTGTGACCATTTTAGAACTTGATAGTAATTACAATACGGACAGGGAACAAAAAAATATCTCTTATCTGTTGCTTCAAATTCTTTCTCAATTCTGCTTATTCCATGAATCGTTGGCGTTGATACTAAAAAAATCTTTCGCCGTGCAAATGTATTAGTTCGAGCAATACTGAGCAGCACTGGATCTCCTTCACCACCTGAATCTCCTGGATAGGCATCTATTTCATCAAGAAAGAGATATTTTACTGGCATGGACCTGAGACCTACACTGCTATTTGCTCCGGTTATTACTACTATTCCACCTGGAAATTCCTTACTTTGTACAGTGTTACCTGAATCTCTTGACCTTGGATCTTTTACTTTATTTTTTAAACATGGTGTACTTTCGATAAGCGGCGCAAATCTTCCTTTTGACCAGCGTTTTCCCATTTCAACTGTAGGCTGCACAACTAGCATTGGACCTGGTGTTTGATCGATGATATAGCCTATCCAATTGTTACCTGCTTCTGTTCCTCCAATTTGTGCTCCTTTCATGAATACCACTTTTTCTACTGGTGAGGACGGAGAAAGTGAATCCATGATTTCTTTTAAATAAGGAGTTCTTTCTGTTCTCCATTTACCTGGCTCTGATGCTGCAGTTGGAGCTAAAACTCGATACTCATTCGCCCACTCTGATACTTTAAGCTGGGGATCTGGTCTTAAACCTTCAGAAAAAGCTCTAGCGTATATCATTGTCTGCATCTACTCATAATTGGTTCTATCTCAATATTGTTAACAGTAGAGTTTATTCCTCCACACTCCTCCAATTCCATAAATATCTTTTTCTGAAATTCATTTTCTATATATCTTTTGCTCATCTCACTTATCATTATTGCTATAATAAGCGCAAGTATTCCTGTTATTGTTGCAAAAATGATTGCATTGCTTATTGTTGTTGCTGTTAAACCTATATATGCTGCCATTGCTACTGCACTTACTGAGGTAAAAACACAGATCACACTATTGTATTTTCTTACTTTTGCATCTCTATGCTCTATACACCTATAATAAATTGGTACAGATCTGCCTATCTCATCTGGTAATTTGATGCTCTTTTCTTTAAATAAAGTTTTTAGCAATTCTAAATTATTTGACTTGATTGCTAAATGCAAAACAGGTTTATAATTTGCTCCTTTTTTCAGCAATAACTTTACTACATGTAAATGCCCTTTTTCTGCAGCAAGGTAAACCGGCGGTAGATTTTTATTATTTGAAATATCAATATCAATTTCTTCTTTTAAGATAGACTCTACAAGCTCAATTTCTCCCGTTTGTACAGCTAAATGGAGTAGACTATTCTTTTCAGAACCGTATTTATTACTCATCAAAGCCTTCTTTATCTCAGGTTTAGCGTAATCAAATGGTGTCTTGCCGCTATCGTCTTTTACCAGAGGGTCTATATCTTCTCGCGTTAGTAAAACTTCTATTGTTTTAAGTCTTTCAGCATAATGTAGTGGTGTTTTATTTTCGTAGTCCTGCAAATTTACTTGAGCATTAGGCTCCTTTATTAAGCATTTGAGGATATCAAGACATAAGTCTCTTTCATCGTAATTAGTATTACTTACAGCTATATGAACAGGTGATAATTTCATCGAGTTTTGTCCTACACGTGCGCTATTTACATCTGCTCCTAGCTCCAGTAATAACTTTACTATCTCCAATTTTTTGTTGTTAACTGCATAGTGCATCGGTGTCTGATTTCGTGCATCAAAAACCTCGATTTCAGCATTTCCTTCTCTTATCAAAATCTTTACAACTTCTGTATGTCCTATTCCTGCTGCTAGATGTAATGGCGTATGATGCAAAGCATTTCGTACATTAACGTCAATACCTTTTCCTATCAAATATCTAACTGCATTAACTTCACCTATCATTGCAGCTAAATGAAGTAAGCTATCTTGTTCTGACCCGTACTTGTTATTAATTAGCGCTTGTAATATTTCTGCTTTTTTCTCTTCTTTGGCGTAATCAAGAGATGTTTTACCTTCATTATCTTCCACAAAAGGATTAATGTTCTTCTTCGTGAGTAACAAGTCCACCATGCTTAATTCATCAAACTCTATAGCGCAATGCAGTGGAGTTTTTCCGTTTAACCCTCTGACATTAACATCTAATCCAGGTTGATTAATGAGGCACTTTATTAATTCTAAACTTAAGTTAGCAGACATTATTTAAAACTTAATATTAGATAATTCTTGTAATGAGTTTGTAATCTCTTCGGTTAGCGCCATATGAATCTTTTCAGTGTCACTCAGTGATGCAAGCAATGCTGAAACTCTATTTGGAATATTAAGCAAATTATTACGGACAACTCTTGCTACATTAAATGCATCGCGCTTTACTTCCTCTACTGCTACAAGTTCACCAATCTCAGCCTTAGCTTTCGCCTCAAGAAGTTTACCTCGTTCCATTTCATTTTTTATTCGCGTTTTTAGCAACATCGTGGAAAGGTTACTTGTATTTTCTGGATTTTTCCTCCTCAGTGGCTGACTTGGATCTCTGATTGTTTCTATAGCCCTATTTGCTTGTTCTCGGTCAATGAGTCCATTCTCCAGCTCAACTATTCCTTTCTTTATTAAATAACAGACGTATTGCTTTGAAAATCCTTGTTCTCTTGCCCACTCTGTTTGTGTGATTTTTTCCACTCTTTTTACTCCTTTTTACGAATTTCCTTCTTGAATTTCTGCAAAAGTTTTGCCAGTACCAGAAAGAATTGCTTCCCTACCTGTTTATACTTGCCGGCGTCTTAGAGATATTTTACTAGTATAGAGCGAAGTACTCCGGTTTATAGCTGCTTTCTTTTTACATAGTGAAATTTGGCTATTTTCAACTAATACTATAAATTGCATCTTTGTAGTTATGAGATTCAACCACTACTTGCTCTAGCGTTAAACTGCTGCATTTGGCATCTTTACTATGGTTTTCTTCAAGCACTTTTGTCCTTGCTTCCTTTATTTCCTCAATGAACTTTCCATTAACTTTTTCTGGTTCAATTCTTTCCTCACAATATACAAGATTTGTGCAATTTGTTTTTCTGTAGTAATGTACTCCAAGGAATATCACTGATAGTGCAAGTATACTCGAGCCTATAAGTAGTGATAACCCTGCGTTATTAATCAAAGCGTTCTGGTAAAACTTCTGTACACTATTAATACCACCTTCTACATACAGTAATAAAGGCCATACTATATTTGCAGCAACCAAACTGCTTAATAATGCTGTAAATAATGGCCTATCTTTGATTACTGATTCTACTTTATTTCTTCTACTAATGACTTTGTCGTCAATATTAATGAAATTGTTCTTACCCTTCCAAGCGTTAAGTGTAAAATGTGAATGAGTACCATTGCTGTATTCCAGTCTGACTGATTTTATTACTTTATCTTTTGGTTGATACTCTCGCACCTGATTCAAAGTTTCATTCGCATTCTTTCCCCCTATTTGACACTCTTCAGTATCTCTAAATTGCTTTATTCCACAAAATATCGGACTAATTGCAACCAATAGTGCAACAGCTAGAATTGGTATAGTCACATAGATGGTACTGTTTGCAAAAAATGCAATTAATTGTGCTTTATTCTGTAAATATACCAAAGCTGCAGAAACGCTAAGTGCAACAGCAGCTATACCGAAAATTACAAATTCCTTCTGCTGCACTGCATATTTTACTCTTGGCAAAATTCTATTTGTTTTCTTTTCTTTTTTAATTAACGGGGTTTCTTCATTATCACTTTTTTCTGATGAGCTAGTTGAAAGTGTAACTGGACTATCATGATTTAATGACATATTCTCCCATCCTTGATTGCCACAAAACTCACTCATTTCTGTTACTTGAGAATTTGATCTTGTCATCTCTGCACTTCTATTGTCTATTCCACTATCACTTCCTTCCAAACTCTTTTTTAAAAATTTTGTATTCAGATCTACAGGTTCATCAATTGATCCTTTCTTAATTGATGTTTCTTCAGAATTTGACTTTTCCATCTCCGGACTTTGATCGTTTATTTCACCATCTAACCCTCTTTTCGAGAATTTTTTATTTTTGTCTATAGTTGCATACATAGGTTCTCCTATAGCTTCTTGCTCATCACATTTTTCTCCATTTAATTGGAAAGAAGAATGTGGTAGCTTTGGTGGTGCAATATCCTGAATAATACTCAACCGATGATTTTCTGCTGTTCTAGGTGAAGGTGGAGCTACATTTCTAATATTGTCCTTCTCCAACATTCCATTCCTAGGTAACGGCTTTGGTTTATCTCCTAATTCTTTATCCTCTTCCTCTTTTTGCATTTCTTTTGTATTGTCTATTTTGGGGTTGGAAGATGTGTTGGATGCTGCCTCAAACTGATCAAGAGAATACGGACGGTTATATTCTATTCCATTTGCCTCACAAACTGCATTAAATTCGTCCTCTATGTCTTTACCATCATCAAATACTAAAGAAGAACAACTCACTGAAAAATCAGCACCTGCTTCGTCTATTTTTGCTGTAATACTGCTATCGCTACTATTGCTAATCACATTTAAAGAAGCTAGTTTGCATTCAGTGTTCAGGTCAGGTTCTTGCTTCGTACCTTTTTCAAACAATTCAATTCTCTCCTTAACAGAGAGTGTAGAATTTGAAACATTATTTTCTACTTCTTCAGAAAACGATGCTTCATTATTTGTTTGCGACGTTACTACTCCAGCTAATGTCTTTTCTTGATTCATTGAGTACATCACATTTAATCCAAAGTTATTTGTTACGCTAAACTCATTAAAATACGGTATATACCAGTAAATTAATATTACAACTACTAAGGCTTACTAAATTTCTGTTTGTGTTATCTTTTCCACTTTTTTCTTACTGTTTTTCTTCTTAAATCTCTGAAAAAGTTTTACCAGTACCAGAAAGAATTGCCTTCCTACCTGTGTATATTTGCCAACGTTTTATGGTTACATCTACAAATTTTGAATCTAGCTCTATTGTTCTACAAATTCTTCCTGTTCTCTCACATGCAATCAGTGTACTTCCAGAGCCGCTAAATGGATCAAGAACTATGTCTCCTGATCTGCTGCTGTTTACTATTGCTCTCTCCATTAGCTCTACTGGCTTCATTGTTGGATGTAATGAGTTATGTGTTGGCTTATCATAAAACCACAGATCACTTTGATTTCTACCCCCATGCCACTCACGTTTATTACCGCTTTTCCATCCATAGAGCATTGCTTCGTATTGTCTTTGATAATCTGATCTTCCTAGCGTAAAGTGATTCTTCGCCCAAATGATAAATGTCGACCAACGACCACCTGCTTCTTCAAATGCTTTTTGCAACGTTGAAAACTCTGATGATGATATACAGATATAAATAGCACCTTTCGTATATGCTAAAATATGGGAACAGATGTCATAGAGAAAAAGTTCGTACCTTTCACCTTGATTATCGTTTAATATCTTTTTATCTTCCCTATTACCATAGTCAACGTTATATGGAGGATCACAAACAGTAATGTCTGCCATTTTATCATCTAACAGCGCTTTATATGATTCAACTACAGAGCTATCACCACAATAGATTCGATGATCACCTAAAATCCAAAGATCACCTGGCTTTGTTATTTCTACTTTTTTGTCATCAACAACTAAGTCAGAAAGATCTTCTTCTTCACCATCTAAATCATCAAGAAAGTTTTGAACTTTTTCCAATTCAAATCCTGTCATTTTAAGGTCAAACTGTAAATCTTCTAACTCTTGAATTTCTACTTTCAAAAGCTCATCATCCCACTTTGCCCAATTAGCTGATTGATTTGCCAGTAATCGAAAAGCTTTAGTTTGTGGTTCATTTAAATTATCACTTAAAACCACAGGAATACTTTCTATACCAAGTTTTCTTGCTGCTTTAAGTCTTAAATGACCATCAACCACAGTTCCATCGCTTTTTGCAACTATTGGTATACGAAAGCCAAATTCCCTGATTGAAGCACACATTCTGTTGACCACATCGTCATTTTTACGTGGATTACGCTCATATTCGATGAGATCTTGAGTAGGATAATAGTGGATTGCTAAATTCATATAATTACTGTGCTAATTAAAAAGTTAATATTTAAAATATGTCTGACGCTAAAGAAGGCCTGGGGTCAAACCCACCAAACCCGCCATTATGGCCGAAAGGACCCACTTTTTATGGATTTTTCGTCTTATTAATATCTTTACTAATATAGAACATTAATGCCAAAGCATCTGCCTCATTATCATCTCTAGGTAAAAAACTTTTTTCACGTATCGCTTCAATAACTTCACTCTTACTTGCATTGCCTTTGCCTGTTATAAAGCGTTTTATAGTTTTAACATTAACACCTTGGTAGGGAATATTGTTCTCTTCACACCAAGAAGACAGAACTGCGAGAAAACCACCATAGCAATGAGCTGCATCAGTTCCTAAATGTCTTCTTACTTCCTCAAAATACACTGCAGAAATGTCCTTCAAAGAATTAAGCCAATTACGAAAATTCAAGAAGCACATGCCACCTCCGCTAAAACGGCTACCATGAAAACTTTTGCTTCCACTTTCAATTACTCCATCTGTTAGAATTGCCCAGCCCGTTTGCTTGCCGAGGTCCAGTGTTAGGATTGACATTTATATTCAGATTTGTTTCACTAGAGTACGTGAACCCTATATAATATATATTCAGGATTTGAAAAAATTTTGTCCAAAAAATCTTCTTCTTAAGCAAACTTTTTAGAAAAAACTTGGTTAAAAATCAGTAAACAGCCCTTGCATAATTATTGGTCAAGACTTTCAGATTTCTATCTTAACTATTTAAATAGTCTATTATGTTATTATGGTGTGGTTAGTTTCTTATGAACATTTATCCAAATCGTAAATTTTGGGAAGATGATTTAGAAGTCCCTGTTAACCATTTGCTTGATCGTTTTCACAATACAAAAATACGTCAGTCCTGGATAAATTCACTTTCAGGTAGGCAGTTAAATGTTATCTTTCAACAATCCTTTTCACATAAATTAAATGCTCAACTCTTTGATGATGGAGAATATGATAATATATCTGTACAATATAAGCGTAAAGTTATTACCCACCATCTAGACTCTCTCGTTGTTTATTATCTGATTAGCTGTTTTGAATTTGCAAAGCTTGAAGCTACTATCAGTGAAATTGCAAGATCTACATTAACTGAGCAACTCATGCAATCCTACCTTCTAAAGAGTGGTAATAAATACGATAAAAAGTCTCTGTTATTTCTATTGTTTCATATAGATCATAATCTTCTCAAAGATGTCTATCATTTTGAAAAAATACAAAGAAAAGGTTACGTCTACTTTGCTCTACAAAAAACTCCACGGCAGCCAAGTATTTCCTTTAAGAACTTTATCTCAGAGCAAATCATAAAACAAATTCTCACAGAAAATGACATTAAACGCAGTGATGGTTGTGAAAGTCAGTTAAAAGGCCTTTTTCATCATCAAAATCGTTTATATGTATTAATACGCAGAGCTAGCGATGTAGATTTATTGTTAAGCTCAAATAAAGTTATTCATGGCCATAAACCAGAGTGGATGATTTTGGATTTTCTAATTAGTGGTAATCAAGTCAATATTGCTGCTAAAAACATTGATCAAGCGAGTGAAATAGCAAATAGTATTGCAAGTCGTTACTTTAGTTGTGAATGTATCTTTGTAAATATGCAGGATAAAAATTTTGCAGAGCAAGTATATAAATTTATTAAGGCTTGCATTTATGGCTCTGATTCAAATATATTTACGTTTGAATTAAGTTTTCGATCAAATCGTCTCAAGCATAGCAATACTTGCATTACTTTAACTGTTGTACCGCATGACTCAATAGCATCTGAGCTCCATATTTTACATTTCTCTATTGATGATATACTAGTTGAATCGATAAAAATAATCTTTCAAGGTAAGAAAATAGGGCTATTTTTTAAATCAAGTGATGAGTACATAGCAATTTATTATTCGGAACATCCATTAAATAAGAAGGAAAGAGAAGAGTTTAAAGCATATATGAAACAGTCTTATGGTCTTACAATCTTGTCAAAAGCAAATCTCTGATCTTTTTAGTTCTGATAGTTCTTGGGTTAATCCCAATCAAGATTATATCAAGGCAGCAAAGTATTTATCGAATCTTGAGTTAATTAGTATGCAAGAGAAGTACTACATTATCTGTGCTAATAGACAAGATAAACTAGATTGGCCAAATGTAATTGATCCATATTGTAAAAACGAGATTTTCATTGATGAGGACTTTGATGAGGCATGTGAAAACATAATCTGTGAAGATTGCAATCGCGATATTTTCCCTAATACCTATAGAAAACAAAGATTTCATCGCTTATCTGTATACTTAAATTCGGAAAAAATTATGTGCTGGTTTGAGAGTCAGCTAAGTAATACAAATTTTATGTGGCACAGAGTAGAAAACGGAGTTTATTATATTGGTGGTCAAGGTAAATTTGTAAATCTCATTATTCTTGATTTTTGCACCAATTCGACATTTCTAACCATAGATAGGCTTCGAGTAAATCCAACTGTACTCGTAATACTGAGAAAAAACACACCAAGTACTCTTCTTGACCTTCCTATCGTAGAAATGGTTGATATCCTTTGTCAGCGTAAGACTTTAATTGAAGTATTTCAAAGAGCAGTAGAAAGGGGTATACCAGAATTAATACCAAATACTTCGATACAAATTTTACATACTGCATACATTCCACTTAAGCAAATTGAGCCTGCTAAAGAAAGAAAATTATTAGAGTTACAGATGGTAGAGGGTACAATATGCGTTAATAACATTAAGATTATGAATGAAAAAGCTAGTACATGCATTAATGTTTTCAGAGTATTATTTAAGCAATTTTTACATGATTGTGAAAAAGAATTACTACCCGAGAAATATACTTTGCTCAGCATTCATCAATTGGAAAAGCTTTTAAACCTTGATAAAGAAACAGACCCAGAACATTACATTAGAAAACCAATAAACACAATTCAAAGAACAATAAAAACTACATTAGCCAAAAAGTTAGGGTTGAACATTGAACGTAATGATGTCATTGAAACTGTTGGTTGGCCTGGATCATCACGTAAAGATTATGGCTACCGTATTAACCCTTTTACTTTGGTTATAAAAGCAACTCGTTAAGTTTTAGAGATACTAAATAACCAATTAAGCGCCATAAGTTATGTAAAATATCGACTATACAAATCTGTCATACATTAAAAAAATTTCTTTACAACTAAAGTAAACCGTGATAAAACTGATATAGGGTCTCTCTTCTAAGTTAAGACATAGTGTTAATCGGCTTTTAAGGGCTGTTATAAGCGTTCTTTAGGTCAAGGTGGTTAATTGTACCCTGAAGTCGTAGAATCGTTTTAAAACCGCGCTAATTGTATCTTTCATTAAATGTAAATATCTTAATAATGTTTTGTGGCAACCTTTCCAAACTTCTTTCTTTTCGCTTACTAGTTAAAAGCTATTATGAACCATTACTATAGTTATTGTATTTTATATTAGTTTATTATTATATCATTTATTATTATTTATATATATAATATATAAGATTCTCGGAAAGTGGAAATCAGCCACTGTAGCGGGTTTGAGTATTACCAAATTAGCTAAATTTTTTGGAAATGGAAACGTAATATTTCTTATATTAGATGGCTAAAAATCAACGAATTTCAATAGTTTAAGTGTGAATATACTCTAATTTCCAAATCTTGATAAATTTTCCGGAAATCATGGAAATTTGGTCGTGTGGAATTCATTTTTTGTTCTTAAAACCTTACTTTCAGAGAGACAAAATGAACCCACAAAACTTTCATAAGTGAGCTTTAAGTATTTTTTAGAAGTTACCTATTTCAAACCTTCCTGCACCTAGCTTAAACTTACCTTCTCCTCTGGCAAAAGAACCAGTTTTGATATCAAGCCATTTATCCTCTTTTGAGTTTGTAGCCATACCTTTTACTATTTTTCTTTCGTTTAATAGTTCCTGTGCTAAACGTTCAAGTCTATGCCTACTAACACTATGAAATGCAGCTGGTAATCTATGCCGTTGTTGAAACACTCCTGGTCCACCTGTATGAGTAAACGGATGACCTTCTTCTGCTGACACTGCAATAGCTTGCATCAGTATCTTTTTTAAGTATTCATCAGATAATTTTCCAAGCTTAAATTCCTCAGATATATCCTCAAGCAAGCCAGTTGAGGAGCGTAAGTAAGTTCTTATATTCCTATCTGTTGCTCCATTAGACTTAACTATAGCTCCTTGGTATACTGCATTATTAACTTTACTAACCTTTAATGTATTAAACACAGTATTCTGATGCTCTTTTGAAGCAGGCCATAATGCAAAAGAACACCTAACTCCATCAACAAGTGCAGTTGTACCTCTTATCGCATCTCTTGCCTGTTCCACAGTCGTAATCGGTTCACTGCACTTGGGTTTTCTCATATGATGTGCTACAATTACAGCTGCTCCTGTTTCATTTGCTAAGTTTGCAAGTAACCCCATTGCGTAATATCCCATTTCTGGATCTGAGTTTATATTAGCATGGACAAATGATACTAGTGGATCAAATACTATTAGTTTTAGATCTTTTACTTTATCTAATTGTCTACAAATGTCTTCAAATTTATCTGAAGTTTCAGGACATTTACCACGCATGTTGCTTTTCACTATAGAAAAGGGCTCTCCCGTATTTGGAATAGGTATAATAAATAATCGATTTTGATATTCTGCTCTCTTGCTACCAGGATCAAGACGATCAAGACGACGGTGTATCTCACCTGCATCATCTTCTGCTGAAAAAATCACCACTGATCCATGCTCTGTAACAAGGGAACCAAAACCACAGATCTGATCTGTATCACTTGCAACTTTGAGGGCTAAATCAAGTAGTAGCATTCCTTTGCCTGTATCTCCCATAGCAGCTACTATTGAGGTAACACCTAAAGGAAATAAACCTTCAACAAGAAACCTTTGTATTGGTACTGAACCTAAATAACGACTCACACTCCAGTCTAAAATGTTAAGCGGCTGTTTTGTAGATCTTTCTAAACTTTTCATATTTGAAGTATTTGGAATGTCAGTAGATGGGGTATCAATAGTAAGTAAAGGAGTTGAAGCTAAAAATTCTTCAATGCTTATACCCTCCTTTACACAATCAGCGGCATCCCATTTCTCAGGCTTATCTTGAGGAATTTCAAGCACAGCAAGTGATGCAACTCCAAGATCTAACAGCTTCTTTGCAGCATTTTCAGCATATCGTTTGCCTGCTTCATCATTATCTGGCCATATAATAATGTGTTTACCTTTAAGTGGAGTCCAATCTGTCTTCTCAATAGGTGCATTTGCTCCTGACATTGCTGTTGTTGCAGTTATTCCTTTCTCTATCAGCGCTTCTGCACACTTTTCTCCCTCAACAAGAATAACTTTATCGGATTTCAAAATACCTGGGATATTATAGAGTGGCCTTATCTTCGGTGCACCAAAGTCGGACTTTTTTATATCAAAAGGAAGATATCGCTTTCCATTATTATCATCATAACGATAGACTCTAACAATAGCTTGGCCGTTTTCATCGTAATAATCCCAATATGCAGTTCGATTACTTGAAGTTTTGAAATGACCAAGCCACTGAGCTATAGAAGTCATTACTTCAGGAAACTCTATTCTCGTACTTTTTCTATGTACTCCTGCCCAAAGATCAATGATATCACCACCTTCTCCTGTTGTAAAATCATGCCATAGGCCAGCTTCATTGCCACTTAATTCTACTACTAGACTCTTGCCTTTATCACCTTGTATATTGCCTACATAAAACTTATCACCACGAAAAACTCCTCTTGGTAATAGGTATGAAAGACAAGACCTGATATTTAGTAGAAGTTGATCTTTTAACTGTTCTTTCTCCTCTAATGGCTTATAATTTCCATTCTTTAGTGGAGCTGCTGTATTAAAATCACAATATGTATCCATACAATCTCCAATATGTTTATAATTTAATTAATTTGAAGTTTGACTAAGCTCAGCGTCCGTTTTATGAATTTTGTTGGTATGGATTTGCCGTTTTTAAATTTGCAACTACTTTCATAACTTTGATTCGCCTTTTACTTTCTGGTATTTCTTTCTCATAAAATTTAATATAACCAGCAGCAGCTAAAGTGTTAATATGTTTGCGAATAGAATGACAACCCTTAAGGCCAAATTTATATTCAAAAAGGTAACTAAACGAGTTCTTAGCATAAGGAACTCCTCCATGTGACTTCTTATCAATTAACTGCAAAATAGTATCATACTCTCTTCTCCAACGCTGTTTAGTGGTCTTATTTAGTAAATCTTTAGCAAGATTTATATCATTTATAACTGAAGTCAAAAGTTTAGCTACATCTCGCTTAGAAAGATCATCTGCTGTTTCATGATTGTCAGACAATAAATAAGATAGACATTCTTTAAGATTATTAATTAATAGTGTTTTTTGAAATTTATTCATAAGAGTCCTCTAATATAAAAAATAATTCTTTTGCTTGCTAGAAGGGTATCCAGTCCCCTTTCTGAGGATCAGACTGCCGTTCTGGAGTAACAACTGTAGCAATTCTGTTCCTGTTCCCGTATCTACTGTCGGCTTCAATACCAACTTTTGCAGTAAACTCTAACCCGTTAAAATCAGCTATAGAGTTGATTTTTCTAGCAGTAACTGCTTTCTCTGAAGTGTCATGTGCATGAATATTTCGTGCTGACTCCAAAATGCTTCTAAGCATAGAACGTCCAGATTCTCCCCAGATGTCTTCTTCACCTTCTGCTTTGCCACTTTTGACACCTATAATCTGAAAAATCTTGCGTTTTGCATATGGACCTTCAGTGATAGTAAATTCAGCGTTTAAATAGATGCTGCCAGTAGTGTAGCTTTTCGTGAACCAATTTTCATAACCTCCAGGCTTTATTGCCATTTTTACCTTAACTATTGTACCTTTGGGTATCAAACTACTCTGTATTTTTGCAGTATTAAAATCAGTTAAAAAATCTGATAACATATTGTCTCCTATAAATTAAGTAAAAATCAGTTACTCCATTGGTCTGCAAGCTTCCAACGACCATCTATCTTATCAACAAGCTTACTTGCCACACGTTCACCATTACGAAGCTCAAATACTATCTGACGTACAGTACTTTCCTCATCATGAGCAAACATCACCATACCAGTACTATAAAATCCCCTCAAAGAACCAGCACCGCTTAAGCCTTGAAATGGATCTTCTTCTAGCATTTTTTTAGAGAGTTTTTTTGTATGGTGAGTGAGTATTATGCCTGAATCTGGATTGATAACATTTCTCAGTCTTTCAAGTGTTTTTTGCAAGAAAAATAGCATAGCGCTATTATCATTTTCATTGCCATATTCACTACTAAAGATGTTACGAAGAGGATCAATAGCTAAAACTTCAGGTTTAAAGCCTTTTTCGTTTAAAGAATTTTTTATTTCACTTATTTCTTCACTGTTAAATGATAGTTGAACTTTCGGTGTAATGATTAAGTTTTCAGCAGCTACATTTAAAAGTTCTTGATCAAGTTGTTGCAAACGTTCTTTCATATATTCATATTCAATTTCAGTTTGCATGTATAAGATCTTCAAAGGTCTACTTGGCGTCATACCAAGAAAAGAAATACCTCCAGCCATGTGGACAAGCCAAGAGATCAAAAAGTCACTTTTGCCGATTTTAGGTGGGCCACCCAGTACCAATAGACCTCTTTTTGTTAAAATTCTTGGTGAGATTATATCCTCTGGTATTGGCGTTTGATCACTTAAATACTCCTTTACGCTGTAAAAAGGGATTTTTTGACCGATATTGAAAAAGCTTTGTTCCATATTACTCCTTTTAAAATTAGGCAACAGAAGCCAAGGTTTTGGCTTTAATTTTCGCAAGTAATTTACCCAGATGCGGCTCTTCAACCATGTTAAGGCAACCACTGCGATCTTTAGCTGGATATCCCCAAGAGTTAATAGTTTGACAGACAAATAAACGTTTCTCTGTACCATCATCTTTCTTGATTCCAACCATACTAATTACTTCATCAACAATACCTGGAATTTCACTAGCAGTTTTAGCCCCTTCACATTGAGGTAGCCATGTTGAACGATTACAGTCATCGAGATATTGACCTAGTGTGCCAACTATGATGATGTCTTTATCTCCGATGTGTTGAAATTGATTGAGCCATGCCATCATCTCTTGCGCAAGTATTCCGTAAGCAGCTCTCATGTCTTGCTTTCCACTTCTCTCAGAAAAAGCTTCCGGTTGCATTTTTGCCCATAAGAGACAAAGACGTGATGCTACAGTGATGCTATCAATAAAAATACATCGATATTTAGAAAACTCTTCATTGTATTTACTTGATACGTGCTCATAGTGTCTTTGGCTATACGCTTGATCAGATTTTAGTGCAGGGTTCGGACCACCAATTAGGCAGGCAATATCCCGAGCTTGATTCCAAGTACGAACACTAATTGAATCTCCCTGCCAATCTTGAACAGCAAGCAGGCCTGCTTCAAAGTCAAGACATAGTGTTGGTTCACTTATAGTCTTTAAGAGACTGGTTTTACCAATACCGTAAGGACCAAAAATTACTACTTTTATGCCTGTAGTTGTTTTCAATCTTTCATTATTGTTTAAAATTTTAAAAGTCATTTATTCACCTCAATGGTATATGTTATATATTCAGGAAAGGTAGAATTTATGTTCAATTTTTCTTTTTACCCTTGTAGTAGATGGAAGAGAGTTTTATACGTATTTTTCTTACCATAGTATTTAAAGTAGTTCTTGATATGTTGTTCATCTTAGCAACTTCATATAAGTTAAAGTACTTGAGTTGTTCGCATATCTTTTGCATCTTTCTTGGTAGCGTTGAAATCATGTAATCTACATCAGTACGTTTTGCTACTTCATCTTCAAAAGCTTCTGTTTTCTCAATATTGACGTAGTTATTAATGTTGCGTTTAATACATAGTTGTTTCTCCAATAAGTTATTGGCACGACGTTCAGTTAATCTTGCTACAAAAGTGTTAAAGCTACCTTTACTTTCATCATATCTATCAAGATAAGTCCAAATTTCACAGAAGAGTTCTTGCTCAAGATCTTCATGGGTTTCATGAGTAAAGCATTCAAAAAATTTTAACCTTTTAACTTGGTACTGTATGTTTTGAACAACTATAGGATCAACACCAGAATAACGTTTCATAACTTCTCCTTAAAACAATTAATAGCTTTAAGGATGAGAACTTATAGGTGCACTTTGTAGGACAGGAGCAAAAATAAATAATACAGATGCAATTTTTAACCTATTGATATTCTATTGTTTTTTTTCGAGAATAATACAGTTCGATTTTTAAATAATACTGCAACAAAAAATTAGGCAAAAATTCATTTTTTTTGGACAAAAATTTTCCAAATCCTGAATATATATTATATAAGCCTTTCAAACTCATCACAGGTGTCAATTCTTACACAATCAGGAAGAGCAGCAATAGCAGCCAGCATCAAAAAACAATCTATCCATCTTGCTTGGGGAAGTGGTGATTCAAGCTCTGGAAGTAGCCACAAAGTAGAAAAAACTTTCGTTAAGGGTGAAATAAAACTTGATCATCAACCTGTTAAAGATGTGAAGGTTGTTACAGGACAAACAATGCATCAGCCAAGTATTGACTATACAGTTGATAGCAGTACTGGTGTAATTAAACGTACGGAAAATAGCTCTATCACGGCAAATAGTGCAGTTACTATAGAGTATACTGAAAGCACACCACCAGAGCTGATAACTTCTGAAAAACTGCTCAATGAGCTTGGTAGACGTACTGCAGATGAAGTTCTCTTTTGCACAGGTGATGAGAATGGAGAGCTTTTGACTCCAACAGGGAGGTTTAGGTCCTCAAATGTACCAACCAATAATTTATACCTTAAATTTACTTTCGATTTCACGGACGCAGCAAATCAAGTTATACGGGAATTAGGAGTTATGGTTGGTACAAAGGTAAAAGAAAAGTTGCCTCCTGGACAGAGATATTTTGAACCACAAGATATAGAAGACCCAGGGATCTTATTAGTTTTAGAGCATACCGTACCACTTATCAGAACTGCTGCAACTCGGGAAACTTTTTCGTTTGTAGTGACATTTTAGAAAAAGAGAAAAAAGATGACCTTAAATAGCTATTATAACCGCTTTAATCCTGACAAAGAATACGAAAAAAGCTTGTTTCTTGCAGGAAGAGGTCTACAGTCTGCAGAATTAAACGAGACTCAGGAGTATGCTCTCTCTAAGCTTAAAGGCATAGGCGATGCAATATTTCGTGATGGCGATGTTATAACAGGAAGCAATTGTATTATAGATAGAGAAACTGGTAAAGTTACGCTTGAATCAGGAAAAATCTATCTTCGTGGAGCAGTTAGAAAAGTCGAAAAAGAAGAATTTATTATTCCACTGAGTACCACAGTTCGTATAGGTGTTTTTTTCACCCTATCTACCATTACAGAGCTTGAGGATGAAAATCTTCGTGATCCTGCAGTTGGTACAAGAAACTATCAGGAAGTAGGAGCAGCAAGACTTAAAGTTTCTACCATTTGGGGTTATCAATCTGAAGGTCTTTCTCCACGTTTTTCTGAAGGAGAATTTTACCCAATTTACCATATTGAAAATGGAGTATTGATAGAACATTCACCACCTCCACAAGCAAATATAGTAACCACAGCTCTTGCTCGTTATGACAAAGAAGCAAATGGTTCCTACGTCGTAAATGGTCTTGAAGTAATGTTCCTGCAAAAGGAAGAGGGAGAAGGAGGAAAAAAAATATTTGTGATTAATGAAGGCAAAGCTCATGTTGATGGTTATGAGATTGAGTTACCTCACAGTATTCGCATTTCTTTTGATGAAGATCCAGATATAAAATCAGTTGAATCAGAACCACATACTTTTCAGCCAAATAGCCAAAGGGTAATGGAACTTAAAGTTAATGATTTTCCAATCAGTGAAATTAAAAAAGTAGATATCACTATTCAAAAAACTATTACCATTACTCACGGTTCATACTCAGGAGCTGTTGATCCAATACCTGACTCTGCAGTACTTGAGATTATTCAAGCTAAACAAGGCAATGTAATTTATGAAAATAGTACAGATTACAAACTAAACGCAGGAAATGTTGATTGGTCACTACCAGGTAAAGAGCCAGCTCCTGGAAGTAGTTATCAAATCACTTACCGCTATCGCACTCATGTAAGCCCTGAAGATATAAATGAAAAGGGATGTAAAGTGAAAGGAGCAGTTGATAATAGCTTGGTTCTGGTTGATTACACCTGGAAAATGCCCCGCTATGATTTAATTACTATCGATAGCAAAGGAGTAGTAAGAAGAATAAAAGGCATAGCTCACCCTTGGAGACCATCGATGCCTAAAGCGCCTAGTGGACAACTTTTGCTCTGCTACATTCATCAGACATGGAAAAACGGAGAAAAAGAAGGGGTAAAAATAGTGAATAATGCTATTCATGCTGTACCGATGAATGAGCTTGAAGCAATGAAAAAAGGAATAAATGATCTTTATGCGCTGGTTGCAGAGGAACGTCTACGCAGTGATGCAAATTCAAGAGAACCTACCACCAAAAAAGGAGTATTTGTTGATTCATTCTTTGATGATGATATGCGCGATCAAGGAATTTCGCAGTCTGCAGCAATAGTAAATAAGGAACTAATTTTACCGATAGATGTAGAAATTATTGATGTTGAAAAGAGCACAAAACCTTATCTTTTACCGTATGAACTTGAGCCGGTATTGGAACAGCTTTTACAGACTAAAAGTGAAAAAATTAATCCGTATCAAGCTTTTGATCCAGTTCCGGCACAAATTACTCTAAATAAAAATATAGACCACTGGACGGAGGTTACCACGAATTGGAAAAGTCCAGTAACTAGAGTATTTAATGTTAAAGAAACAACAGAGCTGCTGTCAAGTACTTCATACGAAGCTGAATTTATGAGAGAAGCAGTACAGAATTTTGAAATTGAAGGTTTTTCCCCAAACGAAAAGCTCAAAGAAGTGAAGTTTGATGGTATCGTCATTCAGCCTATGGCATAGAGGTGAAAAATATGATAACAGCTAACAACCAGGGAAAATTAAAGGGAAAGGTGAAAGTGCCGGCAAATATTCCAGCAGGTACTAAATTAGTACAATTTTATGGGGATAAAGGAAGCTATGGAGAAGCAACGTACACTGGTAAAAAAACTATTACCATAGAAGAGAGAAGAAGAGTTATCGCAGCAAGAAGAGTTGATCCTTTAGCACAAACATTTACTTTAAATGAGAGCAGACACATAGGGGGTCTAGATTTATGGTTCACAAATAGCGGCAAAAAACGTGTTGTTGTGCAGATTAGAGAAACAGCAGTGGGAATGCCCTCGCAGACTGTCATTGCTGAAAGCTATATTGAGCCAAAGGATATAGCAGACTGTCATTGCTGAAAGCTATATTGAGCCAAAGGATATAAAAGTAGATGGCACAGCAACACGTATAAAGTGGTCACCAGTGTTTTGCCATGCAGGAGAGGAGTATGCAATAGTACTGCTTACTGATGATCCTGGTACTGCAGTCAAAATAGCAGAACTTGGCAAATATGATGCAGTAAATAGCCGTTGGGTAACAAGTCAGCCATATCAAGTAGGAGTATTACTTTCATCTAGCAATGCAAGCACCTGGACTCCACATCAAAATTTAGATTTAACGTTTCGACTACTAGCTGCAAAATTTAGCGAAAATTCTCACGTTATTGATCTTGGTAAAGTTACTGCAAATAACGTATCAGATTTAATTGTTTTGACGAACGTCGAAAAAGTAGCATTTGATACCAATGTAGAATTTATTCTGACAGATGAAGAAGGAAAAGAAAATTTTCTATCTGATAACTTGCCGCTCGCGCTGCGTGAAAGACTATCTGGAGAGCTAACAGTAAAGGCAAATTTAAAAGGGTCAAAAGAAAAAAGTCCAGTGCTATATCCTGGGTTACAGCTAGTTATGGGTAATATAGGGGAAAAAGGAGATTATGTAACTAGAAGCATTACAGCAGGAGCTAACACTAAAATCACCATAACGTATGATGCGCTGATACCTGGCACTGCAGATGTTAAAGCATATGTACAAAAAAACGTGGATTGGCAATTAGTAAATTTAACATCAGGAAAACCAATTGGAGAAAGCTGGGTGGAGAGAACTCATGTACTGACAAACTTTAATGCTAATGAGACAAGGATAAAATTGGTTTTAAGTGGAACGGTTGTTTATCGGCCAAAGGTAAAAAACTTGCGGATTGTTATAACATAAAAAAAATGCCAAATGATAAAACAAGCAGAGAGTATCCATTACCTCATCCAGAAAATATTGCAGTGGAAGATGTAGTACGTATTCGAAGAGCTATAGAAAAAGTAGATGAAGATATTACCGAAAGAGAAGATGAGCATAATCAACTAAAAAATAATTTTAAACGATTTAGATTTGAAACTTTTTTGAATTTTTGGGAATGAAAGAAGCAATATACCAAAGGATAAAGGATTTAGCAGCAAACAGCACACCTGATCAACTTGCATATCTTGCAAAATCGCTGGAATTGATAGCAGATAAAAAAGCTATTTCTGATATTGTGCAAATGGCTAAAATAAAAGAAATAATTGATGCACTACAAAAAAGACTTAAGGATTTAGCAGAAAACAGTACTCCAGATCAATTAGCATATCTTGCTAAAGCACTGGAATCAATAATCGACAAAAGTGCGGTTTCTGAAATTGTACAGATGACTGATGGTAAGCTAAAAGAACTTCTTGATAGTGCAAAAAAACACTTAACTGATCTGGATAATAAAAAAGCTAGTTCTTTAGCAGTGATCTCTGAATCAGAGAAGCAGTTATTAAAGAGAATTGATGAAAAAGGAACAACAAATTTATCGCTACTTGATACGAGAAAGAATGCCAATATTGCAGCAATAAACAGTGTTGGCAATGATCATAAAGATGGTCTTAAAGGTTTAGTGAATAACTTCCGTACTGTTAATGATGTACCAAGTAGCTCATCAATCATGAAAGAAGTAAGAAATCGTCATATGATTGAACCTGGAGCATTACCTTTTTTATTTGGTGTACTAAGTAGAAAAAATAATTACTTTGGCCAAGGAACTTTTACAACTGAGCTTGGTCAGTGGAGTAGTGATGTAACAAAAACAGACTATATGCTACAACTACTAGCAGGTACTCACACATATGATACAAGCTATGTTAGTTTTTATCGGCCAAGACAACTCAGTTTTTTAGAGGGAAGCAAAGGTACATTTATCTATGGAGAATCATACCCAAGATTTATGTATGATGGATTTTCTGAGCAATTCAATATGCTGAAATACCCTTATGCTGCATTGGGAGTAATATTCGTAAAAAACACAAGCAATGTAGATATAAGTAAAACTCTAAACTTTGCTGGATCTGCAATGTGGTATAAAGATGAAGTTAATTATGGAGGAGCAGGATTATTTATAGGTACACCTGATAAAACTAATACAAGAAAGTCAGAGATTTCGAGAATTACTTGGACACGTATTTACCAGCATGAAATTAACAGTCCTGAATTTATTGCATCAGGTAACATACTCATTCCAGCAGGAAAAACCGTTACAGTGTTACTTTATACGTCATCTAATCTTCACTCAGGAGGTGAAAGAGTTGGTGAGACACCTGAGTTCTTTGAAAGTGAGCATACGTATAGCACAATCTATGGTCAATTTATTCAGTGGGGAATATATAACTTTCGCAGCAATTTTCTGACTACAGGACTTGAAATAGATGTAGAAAGGACATTAAGAGCGTGGCAATGTCCAGGATTAGATGCAACATATAAACTTTGGCATTAAAAAATATATAAGTTGAAACCAAAATACTTGTATCTTTCACTACGTAAGATATTAGAGCTTAAAAACAAGCCATAGACACCAAAGAATTTTTATTGGTAAAAAAAGTTACTATTTAACAAAAGAGTATTAAACGAAGTGAAAAGAATATTCAAGAAGACTTATTACAAAATGCGTAGTTTTCTATATTTTCTAGTTTTTGTCTTTATTTTAATAAATATACTAAATCTTAAAAAGTAGTAATCAAAAGAAAATCAAAGAGTTTTCTTAACAATTTTAAAAAGCAAGTGAAGAATTCTTTAGAAAGTTTATAATAGCTATGACAGAACAATTTTTACATGGGGTAAATGTTATTGAGGTTACCTCAGGGACAAGATCAGTGCGTACAGCTAAATCATCAGTGATAGGTGTAATTGGTACTGCACCTGAAGCCGATGAGCAAAAATTTCCGCTAAATAAACCAGTGTTAATTGCAGGAAGCTTAAAAGAAGCGGTAAAACTTGGCAAAAAGGGGACTCTTTTTTCAGCAGTAAATGGAGTATTTTCCCAAATTGGTGCAACAGTAGTAGTTATTCGAGTTAAAGAAAGTGAAAACAGTGATCCAAAGCTCAAAGAAAGTGAAACTATCCAAAATATAATTGGCGGTGTTGATAAAGAGACTGGAGAGTATCAAGGGATAGAGGCATTCCTCAGTAGTGAAAGCATAGTTCATGTTGCTCCAAAAATATTAATTGCACCTCAATTTACTCACCAACTGCCAGAAGATGCAGTGGTTGCAGCATTAATTCCTATAGCAGAAAAGCTGAGAAGCATAATAGTAGCAGATGGTCCAAATACCAATGATGAAGAAGCAATAAAATGGAGAAAAAGTGTAGGCAGCTCAAGAGTTTACGTAGTTGACCCTTGGGTTAAGGTATTTATTGAAGGAAAAGAAGGAACCTTGCCAGCAAGCCCATTTGTAGCTGGTTTAATAGCAAAAGTAGATAGCGAACAAGGATTTTGGCACTCACCTTCAAATAAAGAGATAAATGGTATTGTTGGAACAAGCAGGCCTATTGATTTTACGCTCGGTAATACAAATTGCAGAGCAAACCACTTAAATGAAAATGAAGTAACAACGATAATTCATCAAAATGGCTACAGGCTTTGGGGAAATAGAACATGTTCAAATGACTCAAAATGGGCTTTTTTATCAGTGAGAAGGACTGCAGATTTAATCAATGATAGTTTACTTCGAGCTCATTTATGGGCAGTTGATCGCAATATCACCAAAACTTATATAGATGATGTAATTGAGGGGGTGAATTCTTATCTGGCAAGTTTAAAAGCACAAGGGGCGATTATTAGCGGAAAATGTTATGCAACCCCAGAACTCAATACACCAACAAACATTGCAAGTGGAAAAGTATACTTTGACTTTGAGTTTATACCACCATATCCAGCAGAACAGATTACTTTCAGTTCACATCTTGTGAGTGGTACAATATTATAAAAAGGGGAGAAAAATGTTACCGAAAATACTGAGAAATTTTAACGTATTTGTTGATGGTCGTGGTTATGCAGGAAAAATTGATGAGATAACGTTACCAAAGCTCACCATAAAAACCGAAGAATATCGTGCTGGTGGTATGGATATCCCAATAAATATTGACATGGGCATGGAAAAGCTTGAAGCAGACTTTACTTTCGCTGAGTATGATTCAGAACTATTTAGACTTTTTGGCTTGATAGATGGAAACTCAGTATCTTTAACGCTCCGTGGAGGAATGCAAGGTAGTGGTAGCAATGAGGTTGAAGGAGTAATTATCAACCTTAGAGGCATATTCAAAGAATTTGACTTTGGTAGCTGGAAACCTGCTGAAAAAGCAACGCTGAAGTGTACTGTAGCTGCTCATTACTATAAACTTACTATAGGTGGTAATGAGTTAATAGAAATCGATGCTGAAAATATGATTAGAAAGATAAATGGTGTTGATCAAATGGCCTTGCTACAAACGATTCTAGGGATCTAATATGGTTGACAAAATTACATAAAAATGTTAAAATATAAGAAGTTGTAGGTATATAGTTAATATGGATTCTAAAGCTCATACAAATTCCATAGAGCAGCTAACTGGTTTACTTGTTAGTGTAGCACAATCTCAAGACAAGTCCGTTTTAAAGTTATTAACTGAATTAATGGAAGAAGAAATTGAAGATATGGAATTATCTAAGATTGCTGACGAACGCTATAAAGAAAAGAGGGTTAAACATCAAGATGCCTTCTGGGATTAAGCCTTACAATATAGACTATTCAGAATCTGTTATAAAGAAAGACATTCCGGCTCTTCCAGCAAAAGTAAAGTTAATGATTAAGAAGGCAATAATGGAGCGTCTAACAGCTGATCCAATTGGACTTGGAAAGCCATTAAAGCACAACTTAAGCGGGCAACGTAGTCTACGTGTAAGTACCTACCGTATACTTTATTACATAGATGCGCCAGAGCATACAGTAGTTATTACTTCAATTGAACATAGGAAAGATTCTTATCAAAGCTAATCCTATTTATAGCACCATACAAAGAAATTAGTTATGTAAAAGCCGATATAGACTTTTATTTAATTAGCTTTTTAAGGAGGAATATGCAAGCTATAACACTTAATAATCCAATAACAGTAGATGGAATTTCTGTCTCAGAACTTACCATTAGACGTCCAAAAGTTAGAGACTACTTGGCAATAGAACGCATTAATGGTAGTGACCTAAATAAGGAAGTAACTTTGACTGCCAATTTGACATCAGTTGCAAAAGAAGCAATTGAAGAGTTAGATATTGCTGATTATGTGAAAATTCAAGAAGTATTAAAGGATTTTTTTTCACCGATTATCCAAAAAACTTGAGATTAGAAATACTAGTGCTTGGCTCTATCATAGGTGGTGGAGTTGAGCACATTCTTGATATGGAGATTAGTGAGTTTATTTTATGGAGCAAATTAGCTAGGGAGTTCAAATGTCAGTATTATCGATAAAAATAGGTGCGGTACTTGATGGCAGTTTTAATACTGTAATAAAGGGCAGTAGTAATCAACTTACTTATCTTGGTGAGAATATAAGAAAGCTTGATTCATCTTTAAAATCAGTATCAAAGTTTAAGCAGTTGGGTAGTGATGTTTTGACTAGCAGGAGGTCGTGGAAGGGCTTTGAAGATCAGGTAAAATCTTTAGCTAAACAAATGAAAGCAATAGAGAAACCAAGCAAAACTTTAAAAGCTGAGTTTGATAAAGCTAAGTTTTCTGCAACAAAAGCAAAAGAAGCATATTTGAAAAAGAGAGATGCTTTGCATTCATTTAATGAAGAAGTAAGAAAAAGTGGAAGAAATATTAAGTCATTAGTAAGTAATCAATATAAACTTGGCTCATCTGTTGAAGCGCTAAAAGGTAAGTATGGTAAGCTTGGGTCTGCAATACGTAATCACCAAAGTTTTTTAGCAAGCAAAGCACATTTTAAGTCACAAATTATAGAGACTATTGGACTAGGTCTTTCGCTTGCAGCTCCGATCAAGGTTGCGATTGATTTTGAAAGTGCTATGGCTGATGTAAAAAAAGTAGTAAAATTTGTGCAAAATGATACTAAAGATGAAGCATCAAAGTTTGCTAAAGAATTAAAGAAATTATCTCGTGAAATACCCTTGTCAGCTGCAGAATTAGCACAAATAGCTGCAAGTGGTGGTCAACTTGGTATTGACAAAGATGATCTTATGAAGTTTACAACAGTAGTTGCTAAAATGACCACAGCGTTTGACATGTCTTCAGAAGAAGCTGGTAATGCTATTGCGAAAATATCCAATGTCTATGGAATTAAAGTTGATGGTATGGAAAATGTAGGTAACATAATAAACCATCTTTCAGATAATACTGCTGCCAAAGCTAAGGAAATGGTTCTTACACTGAATAGAATTGGTGGTAATGCTAAACAGTTTGGTTTAGAAATTGATCAAGCAAGTAGCTTAGCAAGTGCGTTCATAAGCTTAGGTAAACAACCTGAAAAAGCAGCAACTGCTATAAATAACTTTCTTAGTAAACTACAGACTGCAAGAGAGCAAAGTCCTGAATTTCATGATGCATTAGATGAGATGGGAACAAGTATAGAAGAGCTTGAACAAACCATTAAAAAAAATCCTCAAGAGGCAATATTGCAATTTCTTGAAACTTTAAAAGAAATAGATGATCAAGAGCGTGCCGGTATTCTTATGAATCTATTTGGTGCTGGGTTTCAAGATGACATTGCTCTTTTAGTAGGAAGCTTAGACATTTACAAGAAAGCTATTGAACATTTAGCTGATAAAGAAAAATATAACGCTTCAATGCAGGACGAATTTAACAATCGGGCAAATACTACAGCTAATAAATTACAATTACTTAAAAATGCAGTATTTGAAGCTGGCATGAATCTAGGGTCAGTAATGTTACCTACTTTAAATTATGTAGCTGGAAGTTTGAAAACAATAACAGAGCGTATAGCTTCTTTTGCAGAAAAACATCCAACTTTAACTACGGCAATCATGAGTACTTTAGCAGCTTTGATAAGTTTAAAAATTGCAGCAGTAGGACTAGGATACGGATTTACATTGCTAGGAAGTACGATTTTTGGTCTGAAAGCAAACCTACTTGGAGTATTTTCATTTTTATCAGCTACAGTTTTTCCTGCAGTAATAACAGGACTAAGAGCAATAACGTTTGCTGTAATGAGTAACCCGATTGGACTTTTAGTAGCAAGTCTTGTCACTGGTGCAGCTCTTGTTATCACTAACTGGCAAAAAGTGAAAGACTTTTTCTCTAGCTTTTGGAAATCACTCATTAAACCTATAGGAGAAGCTTTTTCATGGATGGGAAATACAGTAAGTAGTATATTTGCTGAGAATAGTCCGATTAGAAAATTTGAAAATAATGGAAATGTTGTTAATGAGCTTTCTAAAAATAGCATTTTCAGTAACGGAACCTCATTGACAAATAATAGTGCTATTAAACAATTTTCAGAAAATAGCAAAAGCAATTTTGAGAATTTTAAAATTAAAAGTGTTATAGAAGAAAAAAGAGCTATAGAACAAGAAGAAGTTGAGAAAGCATTCAAGAAAAGTAGATATGAAAATAGGGAATCGAAAGTATATAACCAAGCATTCTATCAAACGTTTAATATCAACATTAAGTCTGAAGATGTGCGCAGTGTTGCTGATGCAGTAATAGAAAGGTTTAGAGAACAAGCACGTGGAGCACTTTTTGATATAGTTGAAGAGTTGCATTAATGTTGCTTGGGAAATGTAAGCTTGAACTAACAAGCCTAAGATACATTAAAGAAGAAAGGTGGTATACAATTGAATGTATTGAAAAAACGTCGCTACAAAACATTGGCTCAGGAATTGAATGTATTGATTTGACAGGAGTGATTTATCCACATTATCAGAGTAATGGCTTAGAACAGCTAAAAAATATACGTGATACTCAAGAACCACACGTTCTAGTTGATAATTCAGGAAATGTGCTTGGAAATTTTGTCACTACTAATGTAGAAGAAAAACAGATATTATTTTTTCCTGATGGAAAACCAAGAAAAGTTGAGTTTATTTTGAAGTTAAAAAGTTACAGCAAGTGATTTATTATTACACTAAAGAAAACGAAATGTTAGATGAAATTTGCTGGAAACATTATGGATACAGTAGTGGAGCAGTGGAGGAAGTATTGCTTGAAAATCCAGGACTTGTAGAACATGGAAGTTTTTTGCCCGCTGGATTAAAAATTAAGCTTCCTAAAATTCAGAGAATATTGAAAGAATCTGTTATAAATATTTTAGATGAATGACACCAGATTTTGATATAGTAGCAAAAAATAACCCAGTAACAGAGGTTTTAAAAAAGAGTTTAATATCACTACGTGTAACTGATGGATCCGGTACTACAAGTGACGAAGCCGAGATATATATTAGTTATAGCTCTAGCGCTTTAGAACTTAAGGGTAATTTACAAATTTTTCTCGGATATAAAGAAACAGGTTTACTACCTATGGGAGTATATAAGGCAAATCAAATTACAATACAAAGTCCACCACAAACTTTAAGAATAAAATGTGATGCTGCAAGTTTAAGAGGATCATTAAAGGAAAGAAAATCAAAGGAATGGAAGGACATTACCTTAGGAGATTTAATTAAAGAAATAGCACAAAAGCATGGGTATGAAAGTAAAGTCGCTGAAAGATTTGAAAATATATTTGTACCACATATCATCCAAGCAGAAGAAAGCGACATGAGTTTTTTGGAAGGATTAGGGAAAAAATATGATGCACTAGTAAAACCAGCAGGAGGATATATAATTTTTATTCCAAAGGGAGAAGCAAGATCAGCAACTGGAAAGATGTTAGGCACAACAGTACTTACACCTAAAGATGTTATAAATTGGGAGGTAAATTTTAATGTGCGTAACAAATATGGATCTGTTATTGCAAAATGGCACAGTTATGAAAAGGGAGAAACTATAGAAGAGGAAGTGGGAAATGAGGGTCCAAGTTATACTCTGCAAACGCTTTACTCTACTGCAGAATCAGCAATTAGTGCAGCAGCAGCTAAGTTAAGACAATTAAAACGTAGTACATCAAATTTAAATGTAACTGTTCCTGGTAATCCAGAATTATTTGCAGAAGCTAAGATCAGTCTTTCAGGATTTTGTCAGGAAATTGAAGGTGAATGGATAATTAGCAAGGCAGAACATATTCTCAATAATAGGGGATATCAAACTATAGTAGAGGCAACAGTGAGCAAAGCTGTTTAAGTGAAACTTAAGCAAATGATTATTTAATTCTAGATGGGTATAATTATTGCAGTACTACATGAGCAGAAATGTAAGAAGGCTTTTTCATAAAAATTCAATTATACGTCAAGGAGAATTTGATGGATTAATTTTTCTTATAGTGCTAACGGTGTGTATTGTGGTTATATATTTTTCCTTGTTTAAAAAAGGAGATGAGAGTTACAGCGCCACATTAGAAATCGCAGCTAAGAACTGTGACTTAGAAACTGTGAAATCCTTGATAAAAGATAATATAAGTATTGGTGAAAAATCATTACGTTATGTTGCAGGAGAAGGATGTTTAGAAATCGTAAGGTTTTTAGTAGAAGATGGTATTGATATTAATGCTACTAATAAATTTAAATGGACAGCGCTACATTCTGCTGCAGATCAAGGCTATTTAGAAATCGTTGAGTTTCTATTAGAAAAAGGAGCGAATCCTAACATAAAGGATAGCAATGGAAAAAGCCCTAGAAGAATAGCTGTAATGGCATCAAGGCACAACAAAGATAAACCTTACAGAGAAATAATAAAGCTACTTGCAGAAGCAGAGGATCGATACAAATCAATAGAAAGAAATCACTAAAGCTGTAAGTTTTCTATAATCTGTATATAAACTTCTAAAACTATCCATAACAAGTTAATATCTTCACATGAAAAAGCAAAAAATCCCAATCACAGTAATAGTAACGATAGTAATACAGACCATAGCAACAATTTGGTGGCTCGCTAAGCTTGATTTAAAAGTACAAATTCATGATCAATTTATAGAACGAAATCACGAACTAATGGAAACAGTTTATCGCCTTGAGGAGCGGGTAAAAAACCTCATTGAAGAAGTTAATGAGCTTGAGCAAAAACACAAATAAATTTCACAGTGGCAAAATACATCCTTTCAGTTGACGGCGGAGGCATAAGGGGCATAATACCAGCCATTATTCTAGCAGAAATAGAAAAAAGAACAAGAAAGATACTGTCTTGCTAGTCAACAAAAAAATTACTCAAGCTGTATCATAAAATCAAAAAATACTTCTGATTGTGTAACAGTACACAGATTACAGTTAGTGAATATGTTGAATGGATTGGAAGCATTTTTTGATTTTAAACTACAGTCAACATCCTAGTTCTGTAATTCTTGATATGATTTGGATCAAAAGCACTTTTGGATGTCAGGATACCGAAAATGATATGGAGTAGCTTACGCATTGCAGCTCCCACAATTGCCATATTATGCTTACCCTTCTTCTTTAGTCTTTGGCAAAAACTCACAATGATAGGATTGTGATTCTTGGCTACTATGGCAGGAAAGAAAAGGGCCTTACGTAATGTTTGTGAACCTGATTTACTTAATCTTGGTTTAGAATGTACAGATGAACCTGATGTTATATTTTTCGGTATAACTCCTGTATATGCTGCCAATTGCCTGGCATCTCTAAAAGCTTTTATGTCAGGGATTTCAGCTAAAATAGCTACTGCTGATTCCTCTCCTATGCCTGGAATAGTCAGTAGAAGTTGAAAATTTTCCAACAACTCTTTGTGTTGCTTTAATAGTTCACGTACGGAGTTTTTTATTGTTTCTATTTTTTGAGCTATATTCATTGCAAGGTCTTCCCAAGCATTTGCAACTTCTTTAGGCAGTCTCTCTTTTTTTTCTAGGTGGTTATTTACTAATGCTAATTCATCTTTTAACGCAACTGAGCAACGATAAAGATGTTTTAATTTTTTCATTTCAGAAGAAGGTGGTGTCCAACGAGTTGGTTCCTGTCTTTGGCAATAATCAGCAATAATTTCTGCATCAGTCTGATCATTCTTTTGTCTTACGAGTTTACTCCTTGTATAAGATTTAATACAATAAGGATTTACAACACTAACAAAATGTCCAGCATTGTGCAGAAATTCAGCCAAAGCTTCGCTATAACAACCAGTAGCCTCCATGCATGACTTTACTTCTTCCACATTATGCTTTTGTAGAAAACTCAGCAGACCTTGAAACCCAAGATCATCGTTCTTAAAGCTTCTTTTCCTAGTTTCACGCTTTTCTTTTTTACTTATGAATGAAAGAAAAACATCAAAGCGATCTTTTGATACATCAATTCCAAGAAAGTTGTTGATCATATATAACCCCATACGTTACCATTTAAAACGAAAAGTAAGGCTAACCTTGTGGATACAGAATTAGAGCCATTTAGGTCTTTCTACGATACCGTCCAGCCTATACTTTTGAGGAGGGAACTCTTATCTTTCTTACAGATTTTATATCTAAGAGGGGAAACAGAGTTCTTCCCTCCTCCACCTAATGCTTAAGCTTAAAACATTAGATGCTTTTTACAAGATACAAGAGGGTAGCTGAAATCTTTCACTTAATGGCAGGAACCTCAACTGGTGGAATTGTTATTGCTGGATTATGTAAAAAAGATAAACCTCAATATTCTGCTAATGATTTAGTCGAGTTCTATCGGGAATATGGACCATATATTTTTAAGTCTTCATTCTTTAGGCGATCAATATTATCTTGGTTTAATTGCACACAATACCCACATAAAAATATTGAATTTGTACTGGATAAATATTTTGGAGAGGATATTCTAAAAAACACATTAAGTAAGGTACTGATAACAAGTTATGATATTCACAATAATCGTCCATTTTTCTTTAAAAACTGGAAAGAAGGTAATATTAAGCTGAAAGATGCACTCAGAGCTGCAACGGCTGCACCTACTTATTTCATACCAAAACATCTAAAAATTGACCAGATAGATAGAGTATTAGTGGATGGAGGGGTTTTTGCTAATAATCCAGCGTCTTGTGCATATGCAAGTGGTAAGAGGTTATTTCCAAATGATGATATTCTACTGTTATCGATAGGTACTGGAAGAACAGATAGAAGCATAGAGTATGCCAATTCAAAGAGATTTGGAAAAATAGGCTGGATAAAACCTTTGTTAAATGTGATGTTTGCCTCTGGATTGGACTGCGTAAATTATCAGATGAATCAAGTAATAGGCAATAGATACGTAAGAATACAATCGCAATTGAAGCTAGCGTCGGCTGACATGGATAACATTACATCAAAAAATATCAAATCTCTTCAACAAGAGGCAAAGGCAATGATAGAGGACAATCAGAAATTAATAGATAAACTTTGCGATTTCATATCTTAATTTATACCAAGCAAAATTCAACTGAGCCAAAAAAGTTGGTTAGCAAATTCTGCTGGTTAAATCATTAACTAACTTTACTTATATCTTAAACACATTCAATTTTCACACTCACCCAACTCATCAGCAGTTAGGCCACTTGCTCGCACAATAATATCAATAGCAACACCTTCCTTAACTAGATCTTTTGCAATCTTGATTTTCTCTGCTTTTTTAACCTTTTCTTTACCAGTTTGCATTCCTTCAGATAAAGATCTGGCTACCGTATCCAGTAATTCTTGATCCTCAATTTTTTCGCATTTACCTATAAACCCAAAAACTGGCTCATTTTCATATTCTGTTAGTCCAAGAGCTTTAATGTTAACTGATAATGTCTTTGCTATCTTATATAATATTTCAATTGGAATGTCTGTATATCCTCGTTCATAGTCGTGTATTTCTTTAGGTGTTGAACCGATTTTATTTGCCAAGTCCTCCTGAGTGTATTCCCGTATTAATCTCTGCTCTTTTATCCTTTTCCCCACTTTGTAGAGTATAGAATCAGTACAAATTTCTTTCTCTATATCATCATATTCATAAGTAGATAAGCGAGTCACTTGGGAAATAATATCAACTGAAACTCCTTCTTTCACTAGATTCTTTGCTACTTCTATTTTCGCTTCTTCTTGGCTAATTTTCTCGCTAATATATACAAACCTTACTAATGGATACAGCTTCTTGCGTAATTCCTGATCCTTAATTTCTCTATGTATTTTTGTTAGATAGACTATTTCTTTATCCTCATCTTCATACCAACTGTTTTCTCTTAGTACTGTTGGTTCTGGAAGTAGATCTATAACATTAACTGACAATGCTCCTGCTATTATATACGATTCTTTGATTGTAATAGCCTTGCACCCTAGTTCAAAGTTATGTATTTCCTTATGTGTTAAACCAATTTTGCTTGCTAATTTTGCCTGAGTATACCCTTGTACTATCCTACAACCTTCTATTTTTTTCCCCAGCTCGTAGCTTGCTGAGCCAATATGCTCTGAATTATCATAGATAAATCCTCTAAAAGCTGTTTTTCCTACAGAAGCAAACATATATTCTATCACAAAAAAATCCACTATTGGCTAAGTTTTTATGAAATCACAAAAATTTCTCAATCATATAATTTGATAAGCCTGTCGTTTGCAAGATAATATCAACAGAAATTCCCTCTTTCACTAAATTCCTTGCAACTTCAATCTTCTTTTCCTCTCTGACCTTTTCTCTACAAACATGTATACCTTCAAATAAAGACTTGATTAGCATATCGCGTAATTCCCGACTCTCAATCTTTTTGTATTCTTCTATCAAGTTTGATAGCTTTTCTTCCGCTTCACTATCCTCATCTGATTCGGGAAGTAGATCTATGATACTGATTGATAATACCTTTGCTATTTCATCTAACATTTCAAGTGAGACAGCAGCTCTCCCTTGTTCATACTCGTATATTCCTTGATTTGTTATGCCAACTTTATTCGCTAAATCTTTTTGAGTATATCCTCGTATCAATCTCCACTCCTTTATCCTTTGCCCTACTTTGTATGGAATGGGAATTTTGTTCTCCTCATACTCACCAATAGATAAGTTAGTTGTTCGAGAGATAACATGAGCAGAAACTCCTACTTTCATCAAACCCCTTGCTACTTCCATTTTTACCGCTTTTCTGCTTCTTTCCTCACTCAAACGAATAAATTTGGTTAATAAATAAAATACCTCGCTTAATTCTTTATCCTTATACCCCTTTACTAAATTTAATATTTCTTCATCTTCAAAATATCTTTTTTCATTTGGTAGCATCTCCCCACAAACTAGACCTTTAACATTTACTGATAATGCTTCTGCTATAGCATATAACTTCTTAATTGGAATTTTACGGTTCCCTTTCTCATATTGCAGTATTACCCAGTACTTTACACCAATTTTCTCAGCTAAACCCTTCTGAGTATAACCTCGCTCTAACCTCCAACTTTTTACTTTTTGTCCTACTTCATAATCTAGACTTTTTTCCACGCAAAAAACCATATATATAATATTTTCTACTATAGCTCAAAGGCTCCAGTAAACTCTGGAACCTTAAAATAAATGAATTAAAGTTCCCTAAAGGTTTCTTTACTACCTCCACATACCCTATTTACCCATGAAGACAATACTTCATCATTGCCAATCTCTTTTATAGCATACTTTTCATTCCATATGCCACATCTAGTGAAATTACCTTTCTCTACTGCTTCTTGAAGTTTCACTCCCCCAAAAAGGCAGTTTTTTCCTATTTCTTCGCCTCTTTTTTGTAACTCAGCCCACATTTCCTTGTTTTCTACTCTGACTTGTACTTGATCATATTTTTTTACATCGTGGTACAATATAATATTTAGCTGACCAATGCTTGTAGGAAATTGTAATATAATAGAGCTTTCATCTGACATATCGATATAGTTTCTTATACCTCCCTTCTCGCTTTTAACCTCAACTGCATCATTACCAATTTTTAAAATATTACTTCCTAACTTTCTGTTTGCTTCCAGTATTTTGGCTACCTCTACCTTGCTATTATCAGAAAATTCTATATATGATGTTGTATTGTCTATCTCGAGATCTATTAAGGATCCTTCTTGAACAGCACTTTCGCCAGCTTTTTCTAGTTCTTCTAGTTGCTTATCTATCTGTAGCTGAACTTCTGGTTGTAGCTCATCATAGATTTCACCTATCAGTTTATTCTGTAGTAGAGTATCATGAAACTCTGCACCGCTTAACATTAATTTACGTATTACCTTTTTACGATCAACCTTATCAAATTTATGAAAATGTGTACCTAATACTACATACTCTGAGAAACTCCATTCCCCATCATTACATGCATTTAGCCTTGTTCCATCACCTATTACTTCATCTATAACTTTGTTCATCTCTTTTGGGGTTTTTGCTTTTACCACTCCACTCTTAAACCAGCTCAACTTTTCACTTTCGCTTATACTTGGCTTTATTTTTTGCAAGGCGGAGGTAAATGGATTTTTATCTTCTTGATCACTTGCAGGTTTTGTGCCATAAACATAGTCAAATCCTTTCCCACAGTTGATTTTGTTTTCGCGAACTTCTCTACCAGGGAAAGGTGCTATTTCCTCAGGCTTTTTAGCCTTATTAATTTTGCTTACAAAGGTGTTAGTACGACCTATTCCTACAATAGCATTTAACACCTCACCTTTTGATAATCTATCAAGATCAATGTTTAACTCGTAAGTACCTCCTTCTTGATCATCAAAAGGTACAATTATTTTATTACTCATATTAGCCTCCGCTATTAAATATATTTAACTAAGTCTATAACCGACTTTATTACTTTATTATTAATTTAATATATACTTTCTCATTAATTGTAAGCAATAATTAATGTACTTGCAAATACTTTCTTCATTCAAGTAGTTAAACAACTCATGAAAATCTTCAAATATCTGCTTTATAACAGTCCTTGCTCTTTAAAGCTAAAATACCCAACACTTGTGATGATAATGTGATCCAGTAACCTAATCCCTATAGCCTGACAAGCTTTAGCCAAGTCTTTAGTTACAGCTTCATCCTCATCAGATGGCTTTAACCTTCCTTCTGGGTGGTTATGCGATATTATTATTGACGTCGCTTTTCTTATTAATGCCTTTCTTGTTACTTCTCTTATGTAAAAAGGTACCTTATCCACTGTACCAGTGAACACTTCTTCCCCCTTTAAACGGCACTTTTGATCAAAATATATTATTTTCATCTTTTCCTCCTCTGAATAACCAATACTCACCCTTAAATATTTTACGATGGTTTCCAAGTTATCCATTACAGGTCCTTTCTTTAACTCTTCTCTTGGTACTCTCTTTGCAGCTTCCTTTAGGCATAAAATTACTGCTACTGTAGAGTCAGTTATCCCTTCTATAGTTTTCAAGTCATCTATTTCCTGGCCTAAAACTCCTCCTATTCCAAAATTATCTATTAGCTTTCTAGCAATAATTCGAGCTTCTTCCCTGTCATGCACTGCACTTAGAAACGTTTCTATTACTTCACGATCAAGTAGTGCTTTACCGTTGCTTTCTAATGCTCTGAATTCTATTTCTTCTCTACGATCTTTCTTATTATTCATAAAAATTACCCTTCACTAATAACAAAATGTTTTTATATATTTACTGCTGTTTTTTGTCAGCATTGGCATAAGGCCATAGCTTTTGAGTGAAGTCAAATCAATTTCTCAATCTTTTTTACTTATTTTTTCATGAATAGGTAAAGATATTAATATATACTGATTTTTTATTTTAAATTTGTTGAATTTCGTTCAAGGAGAGGCCTACTGTTTTTAAAATAATATTGATAGAAATTCCTTCCTTAACTAAATTCTTTGCAATTTTCATCTTTTCTACTCTCTTCACTTTCTCTTTGCAAACTTGTATGCTTTCAAACAGAGATTTTATGAGTACATGACGTAATTCTTGGCTTTTAATCTTTTTGTATTCTTCTATTAACCTTGATAGCTCTGCTTCACTATTCTCATTTTCTCTTGTTTCTGGAAGCAGATCTGTAATATTAATTAATAGTACCTTTGCTATTTCATCTAACATTTCAAGTGAAACACCAGCTCGTCCTTGTTCATATTCATATATTCTTTGATTTATTATACCCACTTTACTTGCTAAATCTTCCTGAGTGTATCCTCTTCTCAACCTCCATTCTTTTATTCTTTGACCTACTTTATACGGAATGGAAATTTTTTTCTCATCATTATCATATTCATCAATAGATAAATTGGTTGTTCGAGAGATAACATGAGCAGAAACTCCTTCCTTAACTAAACCCTTTGCCACTTCTATTTTTACTGCCTTTCCACTTTCTTCCTCACTAATACGGATGAATTTAGTTAATAAATAAAACGTTTCACGTAATTCTTGGTCCTTAATCTCTTTATGTCTTCTTACTAGATTTAGTATCTCTTCTTCCTCATACCTTTCCTCATTTGATACTTCTTGTCCGCAAGCTAGATCTCTAGCAGTTGTTGATAATGCTTCTGCTAATTCATATAACTTCTTAATTGAAATTCTGCGTGTTCCTTTTTCATATTGCAGTATTACCTGATATGTTGTTCCGATTTTTTTTGCTAAATCTTTTTGAGTATATCCCTTTGCTAATCTACGATTTCTTACTTCCTGTCCTATTACTTTGTAATCTAAAAAATTAGAGCATTTATTCTCTTTTTTCACATTTTATACTCCATAACCAGAAGAGCTGTTACGTATACTTAATTGGGAACCTTTTTGACAAACTGAACTCATCTCCTTTCAAACAATTTTTCTATATCACTTAGTTTCATTTCTATATACGTTAGTCTTCCGTGATCAGAATATGGAGTTTTCTCAATTTGTCTTAGTATCTCATTCATCTCTTCCAATTTCATTTTTCTTCCTGCTCCGTGGCAAGCGATTATGGATGATATTTTGTTCACCTTATCCTCTATTGGTAGCGTATCTTCTATTTCCATTAACTTATCTACTATATCAACTAGCATCTCTTTTATATCTATTGTTCCCAAGATTGCAGGTATTTCTTTTACCCTTACTTTATCTTCTGATTCTATTTCAATACCAAAACCCATTTCAAAAAGCTTATCTTTATAAGTTTTAACCATCTCCATTCCAGCTTGGTTTTTAATCTCAACTATTTCAGGAAGAAGAAGTTTTTGTCTTTTTATGCTTGATTTTTGCTTTAAGCACTCGTATATCAATCTCTCATGAGCTGCGTGCTGATCTACTATAATCAATTTGCCTTTAGCCTCAGCAATAATATAAGTATTGTAGACATGACAGCGTGCATACCCTAGAGGATGATCCGCTATTAAATCAATTTGCTCTCTTTCTAGAACCATAACTCCTTTCTGTGGTGTAGATTTCTCTATACCTTCATACTTAAAACTTCCTGATAAGCTTCGCTTTCTTTCATCTGGTGAATTGAATTCTTTCATTAGACGATTTTCTAAAAGACTTGGCTTCCTTTCGTAAAATTCTTTTTGACCCTTTACTTCTCTGCTTTTTCCATTATTAACACGCTCACTATTCCTTTGACTTTCACTAACATCAAAAGGCGAACCACCCAGTTCTTCTCCAATACCTTGACACCTAGATCCATCAATATCACTCACTGAAGAGGTACCTATTCTCATTGACAACGCTTTTATTAGCCCTCTTCTCACTATTTCATATATTAACCTCTTATTTTGAAATCTTACTTCCGATTTATTTGGATGCACATTTACATCTACTTGGTCATATGGTACTTCTAAATGCAACACTGCAAAAGGATACCTATTGTTTGGAATAAAATCGTGATACGCATACCTAATTGCACCAACAAGTAGATTGTCTTTCATTGGCCTTCCATTAACAAACGTATAAATCTGAGTTGAGTTGCCACGATTGACATTAGGTTTACAGATGTGTCCCTTAAGTTTGATGCCTTCTTCTTCCTCTTTAACTTCCAGTGAATTGCTTTGAAATTCTTTTTCTATTTCACATAATCTGTTGAACAGCGAAGTTTGCTTAACATATTTTAAGAGCTTTTTATTACCAGAAGTGAGAGTAAACCCAATACTATAATTAATCATCGCTAAGTTATTCACAATATCAACAATACTTTGTGTTTCTGCCCTTTCGGTTTTTAGAAACTTTAGTCTATTTGGTGTAGCAAAAAATAAGTCACGAACTTCAATATATGTACCTTGCAACAAAGAACAAGGGGTAATCTCTCTTACTTTTTCTCCTCCCTCATACCTTATAGACCATGCTTCCTTTGCTCCACTTGCCTTAGACGATAATTTCATTCTGCTTACTGCTGCAATTGAAGGTAAAGCTTCTCCCCTAAACCCAAGGTGCTTGATTTCTATTAACTCACTATCGCTTAATTTTGAAGTAGCGTGGCGCATAAACGCAAGTTCCAAATCTTCCTTTTCTATTCCACTTCCATCGTCTGTTACAGTTATAAGATTACGCCCACCACTTTCTATTTTGATCTCTATCTCTGAACTTCCAGCATCTATTGCATTTTCTACTAATTCCTTTACTACACTTGCTGGCCTTTCGATTACTTCACCCGCTGCTATACGGTTTATTGTTTTTGTATCTAAAAGAATTATTGCCATATTTCCAACTCTCAGTCTTATCAGGATATAGCTTGAATATCAATGCAAATCAAGTTCTCTATTAGATGTCTCAACTAATTTAAAAACAGAAATAGTTGTAAAAACCCAGCCCGAAATGTTATCTCCTGTGGTTTGAATTTTAGTTGAATATTTCTTCACAATTGTGTATAATTATTAATGCTTTTTATCTTACTTTCTCATGGCTCTTTCGAAGTTTCTCGATCCAAAAAATGATATATCGTTCAAGCGCATCTTTGGCACTGAAAAAAATAAAGATATCCTTATTCACTTTCTTAATGATATTCTCGGCTTTGCTGGAAAAAATGCAATACAGGATATAGAGTTTTTAAGTACTATTCAAGACCCTGATATTGCTTCTAAAAAACAAAGCATTGTTGATGTTCTTTGTAGAGATGAAAATGGGCTGCAAGTGATAGTCGAAATGCAGGTCGCTAAAACTAAAGGCTTTGAAAAACGTGCCCAATACTATGCCGCTAAAGCTTATTCAAGACAGGCTGACAAAGGCGATCAATATCATGACCTTAAGGAAATTATCTTTATTGCTATAGCAGACTGTATTTTATTTCCTGATAAGTCTGAGTATAAATCAAAGCACACTATTCGCGATGAAGATACTAATGAACATGACCTAAAAGATTTTTACTTTATATTTATTGAATTGCCTAAATTTCCAAAAACCAAAGAAGATCAGCTTTCAAGTATAGTTGAAAAATGGGTCTACTTCTTTAGATATGCAGACGAAACTAGTGAAGAAGAGCTAGAGAGAATAATAGGAAGTGATCTAATAATTAAAAGAGCATATGAAGAACTAAATAGATTCAACTGGTCAGAAAAAGAATTTATAGCCTATGAACAAGAGATCAAACGTATTCGTGATGAACAGGCTGTCCTTGCTCAAAAACTCGATGATGCTAAACATGAAGGTAGACAAGAAGGTAGACAAGAAGGCATCCAAATCGGTCACGAAAAAGGCAGAAAAGAAAGGGAAATTGAAGTTGCAAAAAACTTACTGAAAGCTGGCGTATCTGTTAACTTAATAGCTGAGTCTACCGGCCTTTCGATAGATGAAACTGAACAACTTAAAGAAAAAGCCTAAGTATTGCAACTCCCTTAAAGCTCTGTCCATTTTTAACTTATTATATTTCTTTATCCACTAGTCTAGAGCCTATATCTAACTCTTTCGCTATTCTCGCTATGGCCTGTTTGATTTTCTCACCAATTCTACGTATCAGTTAAACGCATAATATCTAAATATAGAAAATGTTTTTCATAAAATTTTTCTTATTCTTGATAAATTTAGTGTTGATATTTGATTCTAACTTTTGCATAATGCAGTAAATATTTTTTATAGGGGGTGAAATGCCAATAGAAACAAAGCGTCAAGCTGCACTACTTAAAAATCTACAAGATATTATAAAACATACAGATCCTGAAATTGCTGCTGGGAGGAAGTTAGCTATTAAAAGGTGGGCGGAGACCTATATAGAGAATATTAAATCTTTTGAGGGTGATAAGCTGCAGTTTTTGTACAATATATTCCAAAATGAAAATTGTTGGTCAGGTGCAAGGTTAGATAATGCTGTTTTAGGTCAAAGATTAACTGAAGAGAAAATAGGAGAAATTGATAATCCGCTTCGCAGATATGATATGGCTTGTAGATACTGTGTAGTAGATAAAATTCCTTCTCTCTTTGAAGAGCAATTTGATTCCTATAAAAGAAGTTTTTCATCTAATGCAGTTGATGGTAATGGTCGTCCTGTAAAAGATGATAATAAATATATACTAAATTCACTTTTGTATGGGATGAAAAGGGAAGATCCTGTACTAAGTTTCTGGATAGATAAGGAATCTGGGGAATTAAGGCAACCTGGTAATGCAGCAGAAGGTTTTGACAGTGCTGTAAGACTTAAGTGGAGTGAAGGAGTAGAGTATTTTTATAATCATTTAAAAGAAGAAGATAAAGAGAAGAAGCTTACAGACACTATTCTTGTTCTGTCTCGCGTTCAATCTGTTGAGAAAGATGCTCCTATTTTAGATTTTTGTGTAAATAAGGTAGCTGACAAAGATACTCTTTTGCAGAAATTATCGCAGAAAGATAAAGGAGTATATTCCCTTTTTGCTGAATTAATAGATTCGTATTTTTTTGATACAGTGCATGATTTAGTACAGTGCTGGTGTTATAAAGGAGTTTCAGAACGTGGAGGCGGAGATCATTCAGAGAAAATATTCTCATATGAAGAATATAAACTTCTTCTTTCCTCACTTTCAAATGTTATGTTGGAAAATCCTGAGTTTAATGCTCAAGCTAGATCTCTTATTATGGAAATGTGGAGATGTGATCGCTTTTATAAACACAAGGAGGCTGCTGTCGATACTTCTAACTTCCAAGTTCCTATAGAAAATGCACTTGCAGGGTTAGTGGTTAATTGGGAACGATCTGGTCGTAAGTCTGATGAAAAAAAAGAAATATTAGAGATAATGTTATTTGCCAAGGATTGCTTTCCTGAAAAGTTTGAGTCCTTCAAAGAAGTTATGATAGAAGACCTTAGATTATGTGGTAGAGAAGGAATGAAAGAAGATATAGACTACGGTAATTTCGCAAAAGAATTGTTTTCTGAGTTAGAAAAAGCAACTTTACCTCCTAGAGATGATGGTTCCGGTGATTATCGAAGACGGTCCATATCCATAGTGGAAGCTGAAGATTCTAGTCTTTCTATTAGACATGATGGTTCTGGTGATGCTCCAAAATCCATTCTTGGAACCCCTGGTGTAAGTGATTTTTCTCGCCGTAGCAAGTAGAAAGGTATATTATATGAATAATGGTGATGGATTTATCAGAAGTTTGGTCAATAAAAATCTTGAAGGTTTTAGACGAGAGTTTGAATCCTTTTTAGATCAATGTCCATCTTTCTTGTATCACGTGGGTACAGGTCGTTTCCTTCCTGTATTCTTTTTCAGTATGTTTGCTACTGCACATGACGCAGGTATTTTAGCTCCAGATGAGAGAGTCTATATTCGTTTTGATAATCATGGTATTGATACAGATGGTAGGAATAGAAGTACAGGAAACCTGAAGGTTGCAGTTTTAACTAATAAATCCCTTGGTAAAAAGCGAGTTGTCAGGTGTTACAGCATCTCTGATGTCCCTAATAGTGATGGGTTAAGATTTAGTGAAAGGGAGAAAAATTCTCTAGTGCAAGAGATTGGACGGGAAAATCGGGATTTAAGGGAAGAAGGCCTAAGTTTTGAGCAATACAAAGTGTGTACGCATGGGAAAGGCAAGAGCCAGGGAGAGAAAGGAGCAGTAGTATTTGAAGAAATTCGCGAAAAAGATTCTCGAGGTGGAGATAGATTTGCCAAATATTCAGCATCTGAAATCAATCTTATTAGAGTGCTCTTAGAAGATCACGAATTAACAATTAAGGAAATAGAAGGGATGGACCTCGATCAAAATCAGCATGGACAGCTTGATGAGTTGGTCGATTTTGTGCAAATTGCACTAGGTCAACAAAGAATTGATAACTTTGCGGAAATGTTAAGAAGTGGAGTTGTACGAACTTTACGAGACAATAGCACAGTAATTTTTAGATATATAACTCGAATCTATCGTAATTACGCAGGCACATTAGAAAATGATATTCAAGATCGCAATCAAAAGTTTGAGAGTCATGGGTTTTTATTAGGTTTTTTAGCGAATTTTAGTCATCTTTGCACAATAGATATTGACCTTAACTTATCTCTTGTAAATTCGTACGTTGCTTTTCTTGTACACCATCAAGCAGAGAGAGAAAACATTCCTATCGTTATTAATATTGGATGGAGAACATTGTTTGCATTAGAACGCGCTAGAGGTGACGCTCAAAGATTACATGCTTCTTCATTTATACCTGTGCATACTGAATCAGGATATGCTGTTTGTGTTGGATTAAATTTTAATTCACATCTAGCCCCTTTTAGGGTTGGCATAGCAGAGCTTCAACAGAATAGATTTCCTTTAGTACAAAGATTATTTGAGTGTGTAGAAGATGGAGGCATTAGAGAAAATGTTATAGATTTCTTGCTTCAACATTTTCCTATCGAAATACCAAGAAATGCAGAAAATCGTGACAGAATACTTGATTGTATAACTGGTTTTGCTTTTGGGAACAGTGCTTTTGATCACGAGCAGGTATTAATACAAAACAATAGACTGCGAGTAATAAAATACATATTTAGATATGATAATGAGAATTTAAGAAAACATGCTTTAACTATGGTCTTCCATGCTCAAGGCTTTCCTATAGTTATACTTGATATTAGAAATCCCCATGATATACGATCAGTAAAAGCCATCGCTCTACCACCAGGTTATAATGGTGCTGTGAATAGAGTTACATACATACTTAATGATCAATATGGGCTAAATGTTCTATTAGATAGATTTAATTCGCCTGATCATTACCTACGTATAACTAGGTATGCTTCTTTTGATGGTAATCTTATAGAAGTGCCTAATGCTGAAAATGTACATAATACTTTGAATCAAGTTATGAATGATGGGTGGCAAAGTATACCTCAGCATAGAGAATTATTGAGAGCTATTTCTAGAGTGTTAATGCCAGATAATATGAATGGTAATGCAATAATAGATGTAAGTAACAATGACAAATTTCGTTCTATACTGCACAGTATATTTTATGTTTGTGACAATCCTGATAAAGTGGTTACTGCATACAAGGTAGGTCAAACGTATAGTCCTGATATAAGAATGGCAGGAGAAGTAAGTACAAGAGTTACAGAACAGAGATTAGGTCTTCTATTATTGAGATCTACAATAAATCATCCAGAAGATACTCATCCAATTGGATATGTATTAGGGTTTGCTAATACTCAACAAGCATTAGCACAAGAGCGACGTAATGCAGAACAGCAAATAACAAGACTTATGGACAAGCAAAGAGGATATTTGCCCATTACTCCTGGAAATGAGGTGGTTTTATCTTATGCTGTATTTAATGCAGGTGCACAGAGAGTAGAAGATCTTATATCTGTTCCACAAGAACTATATATACATAGGTTTGACCGCAGTCATGCTTCAGGACGAACTAGAGGGCTATTAGGGCCTAATAGTGTTATTGATGAAAATCCACCAGAGGGTCTATTATCAGATCAGACTCGTGAAAATTTAATAAATTATATTCGAGAAAATCCCGGACGGAATCGGATTTTACCGTTTGATCTAGGTGATAATCGATGTGTTACTATTATTACCTTCGAAGGTAGTATACAACAACTCCTAGAAATACTAAGGTCAAGAATAAGAGAAGGTGGTAATGCCATTCCTACAGCACAAGGAATAAGAAGACAAATAAGAGATATTCTTGGAAATCAAGGGATAGAAGTAAATGATCTACTTACACTAGAATTTGCAACGAGAAATGGACATTATGATTACTGGCTTCAACAAATTGATATAGCTCACGCTGGAAGATTGCAATATCAGCTTCGTACTGAAGGTAATCACACTTTTGAAGTAGCTAACTTGGCAAGGAATGACGGTAACGAGCACATTGTTAGAGTGTTAAATCAATTTAGGGAAAATGAAGAACAACAGCGTTTAACTTTAATCATTACTTTAAATAATACTCATTGGGTTACACTAGTGATTGAACATCAAAATGGGAACTATGTTGGGTACTATGCTGATTCAACTGCTACTGCTGTCCCAGGTGGTATTACTGATATCATTCAAAATAACTTAGATAATAATATCAGGATTAATAATGTTTCTGTTAGTCAGCAAACAGATGGTTGGAATTGTGGTTTATGGGCATTAGAAAATGCTAGTGATATTAATCGAGTTCTAAACGAAAATCCTGTTGGGCAAGTGCAGAATATCATAAATATAATACGCGATTTTCTTGGAAGAGACCACCCCAACAGAGATAGAAATTACTTTCAGAACATGAGAGTGGGCATTTCACAATTATTCAGGAATGATCCGGGATTTCAAGGTGTGCAATTGCGAGCATACATTCAAAATAGAGGACAAATTGATCCATTGCTACGTACTTATCTAGAATTAGGATATCACAGAGTAGGAGGAGGGTGTGGACCAGTAGAAGCACCTATATCGCTTAGTGTTAGTGATTACAGTAATTTTGGTGGCCTGCCACAGTCGAGTTTAGAAGGTCCTGAAGCTAGTCGCGTTTCTGACCTTAGCAGAGGTAAAGGCGGTAGGTAGAGGTAATCGGTAGATGAAAGGAGTGTAACAAAAACCTTATGCATCAAGTAGAGATTGTGAGCAAATTTAAAGAAGTTAAGGTGGGTAACCTGTTTTTTTCTACTTGCAGCAATTTTTCAAAAAGTATATGTGTCGAGTTGGGTAAAGTTGAAGGAGGTTCTTAAATGAGCAACTATTAATTTGGTAGTATATAGCATTAATAAATTTAAACAATGTGACCATTTTCAGTGGTTAAAACCAAGGGCGCTGAGAATTGTTCGTTTTGGGATGGGATGGTCTACCGCTAGATCCGTGCGAACTTTTCTTTATATCAATTTATTATATAGTAAAAGCAGCTATATTAGCCTACTTCAGCCATATTTACATGCGAACCAATTTACTTGGCTTTGTTGCAAAAATTTCAAGCTTCTATTTTCATAACGCAGCTTTTGCTTAAATTGTTCTCAGAGCCTGTACGCGATCTCTGAATATGGTAAGATGAGGTATAGTTGATATGAGGTAAACTATGAGGAATACATATCCAAGTGACATAAGTTGTGAAAAATTCGAAAAGATTAGACTAATTTTAGAAAGCGTGCGAAAGAAAACAAAGCCAAGAAGGCTGGATTTATATGAGTTATTTTGCGGTGTGCTTTATGTGCTAAAAAGTGGCTGTCAATGGCGAATGCTGCCAAAAGAGTTTCCAAAATGGCGCAATTGTTATGACTATTTTAAAAAGTGGAGTGAAAAACCAAACGGAAATAAAGAAAGTATTTTGGAGCGTGTATTAAAAAAAAATAATTGGCGTGGTCCGACAAAACAATGGTCGGAAAGAAAAAACTAGCTTCTGCATAATTGATGCTCAAAGTGTTAAAAATACAGATACTGCTGAAGAAAAAGGCTATGATGCAGGTAAAAAGATTTCAGGAATAAAACGCCATATAGCAGTTGATACTCAAGGTTTACCACATGCAATTTATGTAACAACTGCAGGAACAACTGATCGCAGCAGTGCTGTGAACCCCAACTATGGATTAGCCAGCAAAGAAAGGCATAGAAATAGAGGGCTTTTTCGACTGCATGGAATAGGAAATCAGAACAGAAAAAACATGAATTAGGAAATTTGTTGGCGATCTGTGTCTTGTGTGCTCAATCTCAAATTTGTTTTTCAAGGAGTCGAAAACAGTCTCAACAATCGATCTTTTCCTTAGTAAAATCTTCTCTTTAAACCCCAACTATGGATTAGCCAGCAAAGAAAGGCATAGAAATAGAGGGCTTTTTCGACTGCATGGAATAGGAAATCAGAACAGAAAAAACATGAATTAGGAAATTTGTTGGCGATCTGTGTCTTGTGTGCTCAATCTCAAAGTTGTTTTTCAGAGAGCCAAAAACTGTCTCAATAATCGATCTTTTTCTTAACAAAATCTTCTCATTTAGCGCCATTAATGAGTTTTTCATACCCTTTTTTATACTGGTTACAAGCTTTAACCCTCTATCGAATAATTCGTGAAAAAGATCTTTTTTGATATATCCTTTATCTCCAAACAATAATCCAGTCAATTTCTGAGTTAAATTTGGCACAGGTTTTCTATCATCAATGTTGCCTTTTGTCACCGTAACCCCTTGAATTTCCCCAGCTTCGTTGATTACTAGATGTAGTTTAAAACCGAAAAACCACCCATAGGTAGTCTTTCCAATCTTTGCCAACCCTTTGAACCCCAACTATGGATTAAATAAAGAGATAAAAGTGCAGCTAAGAAGAGGAAAACAGGGTAAGCTCAAGTATTTTATCAATAATTAAGAGGTTACCCATGAAGAAAGATATTTTACTGTTGCGTCGAGGATTTTTGTCGCACAGTCGATGATAATTTTGCTAATATGCTCCTATCAAAAGGAAGAAAACCCACTAGAATACCGGGAATTACCACTTCGGAAATTCTCACCATAATTCTATTATATCATCAATCCCCTTGCAAAAGTTTCAAAGCTTTTTACCTACTTTATCTGCCACTTTATAAATCTGAGTTTTCTAAATTGCCAACATATGACCGATTTATCGCTCTTAAATCACGGGTTTTATGGTATTTAGCATTACTTTTGCAATGGTTCTGCAAACAAGCAAAAATGACAGGTATTGCCTACATAGACACTTCTACAATCGCTGTTTGCCACAAAAAAAGAATCTCCAAGAACAAAGTTTTTGATGGTTTGGCAGAAATTAGTAAGAGCACATATGGTTGGTTTTTTGGCTTTAAATTGCACTTGGTAATTAATGAAATTGGAGAAATTCAAGCACTTACTCTAACCAAAGGTAACGTTGATGACAGAAAACCTGTGCCAACTCTCACTAAAAGACTGACCGGACTTTTGTTTGGAGATAAGGGCTATATAAAGAAAGAGCTCTTTGAGAAACTCTTTGATAGAGGCCTAAAACTCGTCACTAAAGTAAAAAAAGGTATGAAAAACGTACTCATTTCACTTAAAGAGAAGATTTTACTAAGGAAAAGATCGATTGTTGAGACTGTTTTCGACTCCTTGAAAAACAAATTTGAGATTGAGCACACAAGACACAGATCGCCAACAAATTTCCTAATTCATGTTTTTTCTGTTCTGATTTCCTATTCCATGCAGTCGAAAAAGCCCTCTATTTCTATGCCTTTCTTTGCTGGCTAATCCATAGTTGGGGTTCTAAGAGCCTGTTCATAATCTTTTTAGAAGCAAAGCAGTGAAAGCCAGAACGACCATTTGTAGGCTGGTATTGAGTTTTCGCTCACAATTTTTCCACAATCTTCTACATTTTTCTAACCAAGCAAAAGATCTCTCAACAACCCATCTTTTCGGCAATACAGCAAAGGTGTGTAATTCGCTCCGCTTTACTACTTCAACAGTTGCACCAATAATATCTTTTATCTGAGTTGCAAAATTCTCTCCTGTATAGCCTGCATCAACCAGTATATTTTTTACTCCAGAGAGGTTTTCTTTTGCATTATCGACCATCTTCACAGCACTGCTGCGATCAGTTGTTCCTGCAGTTGTTACATAAATTGCATGTGGTAAACCTTGAGTATCAACTGCTATATGGCGTTTTATTCCTGAAATCTTTTTACCTGCATCATAGCCTTTTTCTTCAGCAGTATCTGTATTTTTAACACTTTGAGCATCAATTATGCAGAAGCTAGTTTTTTCTTTCCGACCATTGTTTTGTCGGACCACGCCAATTATTTTTTTTTAATACACGCTCCAAAATACTTTCTTTATTTCCGTTTGGTTTTTCACTCCACTTTTTAAAATAGTCATAACAATTGCGCCATTTTGGAAACTCTTTTGGCAGCATTCGCCATTGACAGCCACTTTTTAGCACATAAAGCACACCGCAAAATAACTCATATAAATCCAGCCTTCTTGGCTTTGTTTTCTTTCGCACGCTTTCTAAAATTAGTCTAATCTTTTCGAATTTTTCACAACTTATGTCACTTGGATATGTATTCCTCATAGTTTACCTCATATCAACTATACCTCATCTTACCATATTCAGAGATCGCGTACAGGCTCTTAGACTTCTGTATAACCTAAAGAAAGATATAGGAGAGTGTCACTCGAAAGGAATCACATTTATTTTGATAAAGAGCATCTGCAGAATCTGATACTTCTTCTTGCATAACATGCTCTTTAATTAGTATTATATCTATATTAGTATATAAGTGTGAATATTATATTAGTGTAATTACTTTTTGGTATACATGACAAATTTATGCCTGGAAACAGTTTTTGGCTACTTAAGCCTTTTCTACCTTTATTTCATATTCTTTAAAGTATTTTTTGCACTTTCTTTATAAAAACCATAGGTACCAATCGGTTTTTAGCTTAAGAATAAAGGTTAAGTATCTGGAATTCTGGACATAAAATCCTCCTGAAAGATTAGAAAGAAAATGCAGCGCACATACTACAGTATAAACCGAAGAGTACACTTTTTATTGAGAAATTGACTGAAAAGTCTGCAGACTGAGATAGATTTTTGAGCTCTTAAAATACCCCTACTGTTAGAGTAAGGAAAGCGAGAAGGTTTGTCAAGCAATCTTTATTGGCTGTTGTACTGGAATCCAGTTTTTCATATAATTTGCTAGGATTTATATGAAGAATTTTAATATGAAAGGCCTATACATTAAAACTTACGGCTGTCAGATGAACGTTTATGACTCTGTTTTAATGGAGAATATAGTTAAGCCTCTAGGGTTCAGTGTTGTGAGTGATGCAGAACAAGCTGATTTGGTGATATTAAATACTTGTCATATTAGAGAGAAGGCAGCAGAAAAACTTTATTCAGAGCTTGGAAGGATTCATTCATCACAAAAAAATAAGGAAATTACTATAGTGGTGGCTGGATGTGTAGCGCAAGCAGAGGGAGAAGAAGTGTTCAGAAGGGCTCCTTTTGTTGATATTGTTGTTGGTCCGCAGAGTATTCCTGCTTTACCGGAGTTGATAGTCAAAGCAAGTAGAAGTAAAGGTCATATAATAAATACTGATTTTCCAGAAGTTGCAAAGTTTGATAAATTGCCGGATGAATGTTATGGCAATAATCAAGGGTCTTCTGCGTTTCTTGCTATACAAGAAGGTTGTGATAAATTTTGTACGTTTTGTGTGGTGCCTTACACTCGCGGGGCTGAGTACTCACGACCAGTAAATGAAATATTTCGTGAAGCATTGAATTTGGTTAAAAACGGAGCAAAGGAAATTACTTTACTTGGTCAGAACGTCAATGCTTATCATGGGGAGTGCGAAGGAGAAGTGTGGGATTTAGGAAAGTTAATTAGTCACATTGCTAAAATTGAAAAGCTAGAAAGAATCCGCTACACAACTTCTCATCCAAGAGATATGCACGAATCTCTCTACTTGGCACATGCGGAGGAATCAAAACTCATGCCGTTTGTTCACCTACCTGTGCAGTCAGGTTCGAATAAAATATTGCATGCAATGAATAGAAAACACACGGCAGAGGAATATTTGGGAATAATAGACAGATTGCGCAAATTGAAACCTGAAATCGAATTTTCTTCTGATTTTATTGTTGGTTTTCCTGGAGAAACTGAAAAAGATTTTGAGGAAACTATGAAGTTAGTAGAAAAAGTAAAGTACGCTCAGGCTTATAGTTTTAAATATAGCCCAAGGCCAGGAACGCCAGGGGCGGAAAGAAAAGATCAAGTACCAGAAGAGGTTAAAACAGAGCGTCTTCTTCGTTTACAGGAATTAATTAGCAAGCAACAACTTGAATTTAATCAGAGTATGATAGGAAAAACTATTCCTGTTCTATTCAGTGATAAAAAAGGTAAACACCAAAATCAAATTATTGGTAAAAGCCCATACATGCAATCAGTATGCGTTGATGATCCTGACGATAAATACAAAGATAAAATAGTAAATGTAAGGATATTGGAAGCTCGGCAAAATAGTTTGTTGGGATGCGCTGCCTAATTAGAGAAAAGTGCTCCCATGGTCTCATGTAGAAGCACTTTGTGTGTTTTTATAAGTTTATAAGCTATCTAGATTTAATCCTTAAGGGACTACAACTCTCTGTTACGCAATCATATGAGACTTGATATAATAGATTTGCGGGATTTTTTTTCTTTTCCCACTGATAGTGTACTTTTTCAACCTTTCCAGAATTATTATATTCATAAGAAAGCGATCTCCAAATAACGCTGCTTTTACTATTGCTTTTGTTAGCATCATGAAATTTCTGGTAAGGCCAACTGTTATTGTATTTATTCATCTTCAACCTCAATAAATACCCCAACTATGGATTAGCCAGCAAAGAAAGGCATAGAAATAGAGGGCTTTTTCGACTGCATGGAATAGGAAATCAGAACAGAAAAAACATGAATTAGGAAATTTGTTGGCGATCTGTGTCTTGTGTGCTCAATCTCAAATTTGTTTTTCAAGGAGTCGAAAACAGTCTCAACAATCGATCTTTTCCTTAGTAAAATCTTCTCTTTAAGTGAAATGAGTACGTTTTTCATACCTTTTTTTACTTTAGTGACGAGTTTTAGGCCTCTATCAAAGAGTTTCTCAAAGAGCTCTTTCTTTATATAGCCCTTATCTCCAAACAAAAGTCCGGTCAGTCTTTTAGTGAGAGTTGGCACAGGTTTTCTGTCATCAACGTTACCTTTGGTTAGAGTAAGTGCTTGAATTTCTCCAATTTCATTAATTACCAAGTGCAATTTAAAGCCAAAAAACCAACCATATGTGCTCTTACTAATTTCTGCCAAACCATCAAAAACTTTGTTCTTGGAGATTCTTTTTTTGTGGCAAACAGCGATTGTAGAAGTGTCTATGTAGGCAATACCTGTCATTTTTGCTTGTTTGCAGAACCATTGCAAAAGTAATGCTAAATACCATAAAACCCGTGATTTAAGAGCGATAAATCGGTCATATGTTGGCAATTTAGAAAACTCAGATTTATAAAGTGGCAGATAAAGTAAGTAAAAAGCTTTGAAACTTTTGCAAGGGGATTGATGATATAATAGAATTATGGTGAGAATTTCCGAAGTGGTAATTCCCGGTATTCTAGTGGGTTTTCTTCCTTTTGATAGGAGCATATTAGCAAAATTATCATCGACTGTGCGACAAAAATCCTCGACGCAACAGTAAAATATCTTTCTTCATGGGTAACCTCTTAATTATTGATAAAATACTTGAGCTTACCCTGTTTTCCTCTTCTTAGCTGCACTTTTATCTCTTTATTTAATCCATAGTTGGGGTCTGAAGAGAGCTATGAGGACGTTGTTTATTATAATATTCTTCCCAATCCCTAAGCTTGACTTGCAATTCATAATCCTTAATGTTAACGCTACTATAAAATTCATCTAAATCTGTACGCTGCGCTCTTTCTACTTTACCATTTAAATGTGGGGAAAACGGCTTAATTGGACGGAATTTTATTTTCCATTCTTTTAGACACTCTTGCACTTCGTAAGCAAAAAACTCTATCGGTCTGAATCCTTTGACAATGAAATGGAGCCCTTTCCCTTAATTGTTTTAGGAAATCCAGAGTATTTTTTGAAGTACGCCTTGAGTATAATGCGATAACTTTATAACGCGTACAATCATCTATAGCAGTATATTGATAAAGCCCCGAAGATATTTTGCAAACATCCATTTGTACACGCTCTCCTGGCACTTTGCAGTTATAACGCTTAATCTGCTTGCGATAGTGGCGCTTAATACGTAAAAGACTTACATCGTGTTTCTTCAAAACTTTGTGTATAGTAGCCAATGCAAAAGAGATATCATGTAAACGCTTTAATTCAGCTTGAATACGTCTTGCTCCTAATTTTCTAGCTTTTCTCAGATGAAGAATGAGCTGTTCATTTGACTTGTTGATTTTTTGTAAGGGTAAAGTTTTAGGCCTGCTACTAAGGTTTGACAATCCCTGTTCACCTAGCTTTTCATAACGTTTGTACCATTTTCGTAAGGTAAAGCGTGAAATGTTATAGTGTTGACATACTTTGCCTGCATGACCTAATTTTTTGTATAATTCTATCCAATTCAGACGCAACTTAACTTTGGTATCCATTTACTGATTGCCTCTTGTTGATGAATTTATTCATATTATTGTAATAAGGTATTTAAACTATCACAAGTCAAAGTTTTTATTTTATCTTACATTTTTGCTGTAATAACCTCTATGAATCACACATGATTTTATTGTCAATATTTCCAGTACTACTATTAAACGAGTTTGTAATGTTTCTTATTTGTTCGGTCAGTAATGGATTTTGGTATAATAACCCTAACTTTGGTTTTAGTATTTTTGTTTGTATCGTACTCATATCTAACACTCCTTTCTTTTTTTATTTTATAACTTACTTTTTTAAAGTATCAGATCAAGTCTTGTTTAATACATATCATGCTACTCCATAAAACTCATATGCGTTGCATCATAACTATTATCGTCAAATAAATTAGATTCAGATGAATAAATATTATCATCAGATTGTGAGACAGGTTCATCAGTGTTAAAACCAAATAACCATGAGAAGAATCCACTGAAAAATGATCCTATTAAAGAAAAAGGCTTCATAACTATGCTAAATAAATTGGCAAAAAAAGAGCTCGTCTGTTCTTCTGTTTGTGTTTCTTGTCCTGCATTAATAGCTCCCTGTTGTGCTTGTAGTGTTTTGCTTTCTAAGCTTACAATTTTATCAGCTCCTTGATTTGTAGTTTCTGATCCTGATTCTTTTAATAGAGTTTTTATTTTTTCATTAAAAGCATCTACTATCTCTTTATGATCTTTTTCAGCAGCTAAACGTAAAGGCGTTTTTCCATGAACATCTTTTGCATTAACATTAATCCCTTTTACTTCTAGTAGAGCATCTACTATCTCTTTATGACCATTTTCAACAGCTAAATGTAAAGGCGTTTTTTCACGAACACCTTGTGCATTAACATTAATCCCTTTTACTTCTAGTAGAGCATCTACTATCTCTTTATAACCATTTTCAACAGCTAAATGTAGAGGAGTATTGCCATAGCCATCTTTTGCATTAACATCCACTTCTTTTTCTAATAGGATCTCTACTATCTCTTTATAACCATTTCGAATAGCCAAACTTAAAGGTGTCCATCCATAAGCACCTTTTTCATTAACATCCGCTTTTTTTTCTAATAGGATCTCTACTATTTCTTTATGAACTTTTTCAGTAGCTAAATGTAAAGGCGTTTTTCCATGAACATCTTGTGCATTAACATTAATCCCTTTTACTTCTAGTAGAGCATCTACTATCTCTTTATAACCATTTTCAACAGCTAAATGTAAAGGCGTTTTTCCATGAACATCTTGTGCATTAACATTAATCCCTTTTACTTCTAGTAGAGCATCTACTATCTCTTTATAACCATTTTCAACAGCTAAATGTAAAGGCGTTTTTCCATGAACATCTTGTGCATTAACATTAATCCCTTTTACTTCTAGTAGAGCATCTACTATCTCTTTATAACCATTTTCAACAGCTAAATGTAAAGGAATATTGCCATAGCCATCTTTTGCATTAACATCCGCTTCTTTTTCTAATAGGATCTCTACTATCTCTTTATAACCATTTCGAATAGCCAAACTTAAAGGTGTCCATCCATAAGCACCTTTTTCATTAACATCCGCTTTTTTTTCTAATAGGATCTCTACTATTTCTTTATGAACTTTTTCAGTAGCTAAATGTAAAGGCGTTTTTCCATGAACATCTTGTGCATTAACATTAATCCCTTTTACTTCTAGTAGAGCATCTACTATCTCTTTATAACCATTTTCAACAGCTAAATGTAAAGGCGTTTTTCCATGAACATCTTGTGCATTAACATTAATCCCTTTTACTTCTAGTAGAGCATCTACTATCTCTTTATAACCATTTTCAACAGCTAAATGTAAAGGAATATTGCCATAGCCATCTTTTGCATTAACATCCGCTTTTTTTTCTAATAGGATCTCTACTATCTCTTTATAACCATTTCGAATAGCCAAACTTAAAGGTGTCCATCCATAAGCACCTTTTTCATTAACATCCGCTTTTTTTTCTAATAGGATCTCTACTATTTCTTTATGAACTTTTTCAGTAGCTAAATGTAAAGGCGTTTTTCCATGAACATCTTGTGCATTAACATTAATCCCTTTTACTTCTAGTAGAGCATCTACTATCTCTTTATAACCATTTTCAACAGCTAAATGTAGAGGAGTATTGCCATAGCCATCTTTTGCATTAACATCCACTTCTTTTTCTAATAGGATCTCTACTATCTCTTTATGACCATTTTCAACAGCCAAAAGTAAAGGCGTCCATCCATAAACATCTTTTGCATTAACATCCGCTTTTTTTTCTAATAGGATCTCTACTATCTCTTTATGACCATAAATAACAGCCAAAAGTAAAGGCGTCCATCCATAAACATCTTTTGCATTAACATCCGCTTTTTTTTCTAATAGGATCTCTACTATCTCTTTATGATCTTTTTTAGTAGCTAAATGTAAAGGAATATTACCATAGCCATCTTTTGCATTAACATCCACTTCTTTTTCTAATAGGATCTCTACTATCTCTTTATAACCATTTTTAATAGCCAAACTTAAAGGATTATAACCATAACTTTCTGGTCTATCAATGCGATACAGAACTTGCTGTTTGTTAACATCAATATCTGGTACCTTTAATAGTTCTTTGACTATACTAATCTTGTTCTCCTTAACAGCAAGATATAGAGGAAATCCACCATCACTAAAAAGGATATCTAATTGATTAACATCGATACCTGGTAGCTTGATAAGTTCTTTAACAATATTTGAGTAGCCTAATTTTACAGCCCAACTTAAAATACTATCGGCAGAGCCTGTAACATCAATCTCGTTATTTAATAGAGCTTTAATTAAAATTTCAACTGCATCTAATTTATCGTATGAGTAAATTTTAAGAGGACAATTTAGTGGAGTACAGTGATAATTATTTTTTATATTAAGATCAAAACCTGGTGACCCTACAAGCTGTTCTATCACCTTTGAACAGCCATTCATAACAGCTAAATGTAAAGGAGTATTACCATAGCCATCTTTTGCATTAACATCCGTTTCTTTTTCTAATAGGATCTCTACTATCTCTTTATGATCTTTTTTAGCAGCCAAATGTAAAGGAGTCTTTCCTTTATCATCTTTTGCATTAACATCCGCTTCTTTTTCTAATAGGATCTTTACTATCTCTTTATGATCTTTTTCAGCAGCTAAATGTAAAGGAGTATTTCCTTTATCATCTTTTGCATTAACATTAATCCCTTTTACTTCTAGTAGAGCATCTACTATCTCTTTATGATCTTTTTCAGCAGCTAAATGTAAAGGAGTATTTCCTTTATCATCTACTGCATTAACACTTGCTCCTTCACTTATTAGACGGGTTACTTCATTAGTACTACCTATTTTAGCAGCCTTGAGTAATTCATCTGTGTTTTGCAATAGAGCTTTTATTTCTTCATTAGTGGCTAAACCGAAAGGAGTCTTTCCATCAACATCTTTTGCATTAACATTTGTCCCTTTGTCCAATAGGATCTTTACTATCTCTTTATGATCTTTTTCAGCAGCTAAATGTAAAGGAGTATTTCCTTTATCATCTACTGCATTAACACTTGCTCCTTCACTTATTAGACGGGTTACTTCATTAGTACTACCTATTTTAGCAGCCTTGAGTAATTCATCTGTGTTTTGCAATAGAGCTTTTATTTCTTCATTAGTGGCTAAACCGAAAGGAGTCTTTCCATCAACATCTTTTGCATTAACATTTGTCCCTTTGTCCAATAGGATCTTTACTATCTCTTTATGATCTTTTTCAGCAGCTAAATGTAAAGGAGTATTTCCTTTATCATCTTTTGCATTAACATCCGTTTCTTTTTCTAATAGGATCTCTACTATCTCTTTATGATCTTTTTCAGCAGCCAAATGTAAAGGAGTATTTCCTTTATCATCTTTTGCATTAACATCCGCTTCTTTTTCTAATAGGATCTCTACTATCTTTTTATAACCATTTTTAATAGCCAAACTTAAAGGCGTCCATCCATCAGCATCTTTTGCATTAACATCCGCTTCTTTTTCTAATAGGATCTCTACTATCTCTTTATGATCTTTTTCAGCAGCTAAATGTAAAGGAGTATTTCCTTTATCATCTTTTGCATTAACATCCGCTTCTTTTTCTAATAGGATCTCTACTATCTTTTTATAACCATTTTTAATAGCCAAACTTAAAGGCGTCCATCCATAGACATCTTTTGCATTAACATCCACTTCTTTTTCTAATAGGATCTCTACTATCTCTTTATAACCATTTTGAATAGCCAAACTTAAAGGCGTCCATCCATAGACATCTTTTGCATTAACATCCACTTCTTTTTCTAATAGGATCTCTACTATCTCTTTATGACCTTTTTCAGTAGCTAAATGTAAAGGAGTCTTTCCTTTATCATCTACTGCATTAACACTTACTCCTTCACTTATTAGACGGGTTACTTCATCAGTACTACCTATTTTAGCAGCCTTAAGTAATTCATCATTTATATTTCTGCTTAAATCGCTCATCCTACACCCCTTCAAAATTATATTCTTATAGCAAAGTTATTAATAATCGGAAAATTATGGATGAAATTCTCTAGGTTATATCGTCACGCAATAACTTATAGCCCTTCTTAAGAATTGACCTTGACAAGAAAAAGTAGCGGAAAAGTTAGGAATATTTTCATAAAATGGGAGGTATGAATCAGAAGAATTTTATTCTAGTTAAAGTAGAAAACTACCATAAATTTCTCTTTGTACTTTCAAATAAACTATCATTAGCTTAATAATATACATCACTAATAACTTAAATATTGCAGCCATTTTTAACAACCAAAATTAGCCAGTGAGAGAAGAGTTTGTTTTGGGATGCGTTGGTCTACCGCGCGATACATACGAACTTTTTTGTATTCTGACTTTGCTATACGCTAAAACTAGCCATATTAGCCCATTTTATCCATATATACATACGAACTGTTTTGCCTAAGCTTATGGAAATAATTTAAATCTTCTATTTTTATAACCTTATTTTTACGCAACTTGTTCTCAAAAATATACGATCTTTTTTGAAGGAGTAAACAATTGAATTGTTTATAACACTAGCTAGCATGGTATCTTCACTAAAATATTTTTTGAAAAAGTTAATTGACTTATAAATAATTCTCTACTAATACTGGCATGTGTTTGTTTATTCTGCTGAAGTTGCTCCATACAGGTTTGCTGTAAAAACTTCAGCAGTTTCCGTACTCCTTTAAAGCATAATCCATCACGCTCTTAATAATAGTGATATCAAATATAGGTCTTAACTATTTTAATCTATAGTAAAATTAGCTCAAATTTGCAGTCATAAGCAACTTTTAACCTATCTACATACTCCATTGTTACTCACCATAAAAACTTAACAAAAATATGAGTAGTAAAAAGATTGTGTTGAAATTAGCTTGACCAATATTATATATTGTACATAATATATTCTATATCTAGGCTAGGAGGTAGTATGGATACAGAGTCAGTAAAATATGTTGTAGAATCTATCAGTGAACAAAAGCTAGGAGAGGAATTAAATACTGAGCCATGGCATTCAAAAATTGAGCGTAATAGCAATGAGGAACCAACGCCTGAAGATGACATAACAGATTTAGATGATTATAGTTTGTTTGTTCAAGGAATAAGTAATCGTTCGGAATGTTATGACCTTGATCAGAGACATGAAACTAGGGAGGCTGTTGACACATGTGTAAAACATACATTGTCGTATCAGAGTGAAACTGATGATAGTGATTTATATTGGAAAAATTACTCTATTAGTCCAAGAGACTCTGCTTTAATTAAGTTAGATCTACTACTGACTGAAAGTGAGAGAAGTCTAATTGATGAATTTCGTAAAGAGTTAAAAGATGTAGTAACAAAAAATGATCAAGGTTATAGGGATAAGCATGAAAATTTTACAAACACTGCTTTAGAGCGTATAGAGTGCATAACAAATAAATATTTGCAAAAAGGGATAAGACTCAATTCAAAATATAACGATGATAAGTATACTATAACAAGTTTAATTTTTAAGGAAATAAGAAATATCCCTGATAGAATACGACAGCATAAGGGATTACCACCTTATGAGAGTTTATCAGACGATAGTGAGACTATAACAAGTTTAGTTTCTAAGGGAATAAGAGATATTCCTGCCTACGAGGGTGTATCAGATGATAAAAATATAGGTATTATACGCAATATCATGAGTAATTTACTATTAAAAGGTGGAAGAGTAAAATGCAGTTCCTTTTATGATGATAAGTTATTGTATGCAACTTATGGGTTCAGTTATGAGATTTTTGCAGAACGTGAAGAAATCGATAACAAGCTAAAAAGTGTAGCAGATGAAGGTATTATAAACAGTAGTGCCCAAGGCAAAGCTTTACACGTAGAAATGGATAATGGATATTTTTATGTAAAATATTCGCAAGATAGCACTGTTGAGGTTGCAAAAGTTATAAATAATCCAAAAGTGAAAGATTTAAGTTTTAGACATCATATATTTCATGTTGGAAAGAGTATAGTAAGAGTTGAAAATGTAGGAGGAAAAAGAAATTATACAGACGTTTTAGAAGGTGGCATTGAAATGTCTTTTACTACTGAAGTAGGAAAGATTAGTATTCATCTACGTTCTAGTGATAAAGACAACAATAAAATTGAAGTAAAGATAAGTGACGATGACAAGAAGAAACTTGATCAATTAAAAGATAAGGAAGAAATAGGAGAAAATTGCTTACTTGGTGGATATTCAGTACATGATGCGATTAAACGAGGATATTTTGAAAAACATGAAACACTACGTCAATCTTCTGAAAAAATTACCTTATCTAATGAAAAGAAAAAAAATAGTTGGTGTGAGATAGTAACAAATTCAAAACAGACAACAAGCCGTACTGTAGGGTAAATGCTAAACTGCTTGATTGTCTAAAGATCTTATATTACTCACCATAAAAACTTCACAAAAGCTTAACGACGTGAGTAGTAAAAAGATTATGGTTATTGACTTAATGTTACATATCGCATACAATGTATCATATATCTTAGCTTAGAGGGATAAGTATGGGTGAGTCTACTGGGATAGTAAAATCTATCATCAATTTACTAAAACCAAAATCCAAATCAGAACTATATGATTTCGAATATGAATCCATTATAGAACATTTATCATCTAAAGAGCATTTATTAAATGAACTGATGAATGATATGTGGTACTCAGGAGATTTACCATCAGTTAGAAATTATAATGAACCATCATCTTTGATAGATAGCAAACTTGGATTAAGTGAACAGATTTGTGTTTGGTTTGCTCTAGATCACGATCTTACGCCAAGTCAAAAAAATTTAAACAAAAAGTTACTTAGTGCTCTAAAATGTTTAGCTTCTAACTGTGGTTCATTTGATAATACTGAACCTCTTGAAGAATTTTTACATGATAATAGAAACAATAAAGATTTAAAAGTAATTCTTAACCTAAGAAGAGGAGAATCTCAATCAACAGTATTGCATGCGATTGCAGGAGCAAATATTGGTGGATTTCGTCGCACAGGAAATCAGGCTATAGATTTACTCTTAGAAGCAGGCGCAGATCCTAACATACAAGATAATAAAGGAAAAACACCACTATACCTTGCTGCTGCTAAAGGTCATTACGATAATGCAAACTCTCTTCTCCTGAAAGGAGCTAACCCTAATATAACAAGTAGAAAGGGCAAAACTCCACAACGAATAGCAACTAATAACCTCTGCTATGATATTGAAGAATTATTTTTAACTGATAAACAGAAAAAGATGAATAAGGAATTGTATGACTTACTTGTACTAGATTCAGACTGCACTAAAAATTTAAAGGAGTTTTTAAGTAAGCATAAAAGAGACTCAGACCTAAAAGTAGTGCTAAATATTCGGCAAGGAATGGGTGAATCAAAAGTGTTTTCGTATGTTGATCGTTTTGCTTGGGATAATGAAGATCTTGCTCAAGAGTTAAGAAAAATATTTCTAGAAGCAGGAGCATTAGATTATGATAAAAATATTATTTATCGTCAGCAAAAGAAAGGACAGGTCAGTAAATTACTCGTTAATTTAACTTCAAATCAAAAGGAGAAGTTAAATAGGTTTTCTGATAAGGTATTTCAAGCTCAAAATATGGCTGAACTTGAAAAGATTGTAAACGATGCTATAAAGTCTGGTGTACGATTAAACTATTCTCTTTCACAAGATTTCTTTTCAGGTAATGAGTACACTTTTACCGATTATGTGATGAAAAAAATCAGTGAATTAGAAAAAAATCCTAAAGTTGCTAGTAATATAATATGTCAATTAGTATCAAAAGGGGCAGTGTTTGGTAATACAGTTGATGCTAACACACTGACATCAGAATTTAAAGAGCATAAAACTAACCTAAAAAAAGCTTATAGAGATTATATTAGCAATTCTCATAAGTTTATTGAAATCGCAAAAAGTGCAACCAATAGAGAGCTAAAAGATGCAAGAGTAGACAACTCCGTTTTTTACTTAGAATATTCTAAAGATAGTAAAATAGACATTATAAAGATAACAGATGGGGTAAGGGGTTTAGGTCTAACCGATGGAGAGGTAAACTGTGGAAGAAATATAGTAAAGATCGGTAAAAGTGAAGTAGAAATTAAAACTGAAAACGGCATAAGGAATTATACAGATCTTACAGAAGGCAGCAGTATAGTATTAACTTTCTATACTAGTTTGGGAGAATTAGAAGTTAGATTATATCCTGATGAGAACAATAAAAAATTGATAAGAGTAGAAGTGAGCGATGAAGATCTATTTGAAGAAATAGCAAGTCATGAAGAAATAGGGCAAAATTGCTTATTGGGAGGTTTATCGGTTATTGAAGCTATAGATCGAGGTGTTTTTGCTAGATCTGGTGGATTAATGCGTCCTGAAGTAATAAGCGAGTCTAACAAGAACAAAGATTCATGGGTAGGACGTGAAGAGCTAAGAAGGGCTTCTGATTCTAGGGGAAAAATTGCTAGTTTGCCATAAAAGTTGAAGATTATTATTTAAATACAAACTACTATAATTTATAGATTAAGGAAATTGTACCAATGTCTTCTAAGAATACTCTTTTATATTGTTTTTAAGCTGGCTACAAAATGAGGATATGGGACATACAATTGGCTGAGCTGCCTTTTACACTCCAGGTCTACTATTAAAATATGCAGCTAAAATTGGATCATTTTCTACCATTGTTGCACCTAATATGCTAAAATCTTCATCACTTGTATTGATATTTTTACATAATTGATTTTGTAACATTTATTTGCTCTTCTATATCGATTTCAACATCTTTTTGTGTGGCCCTTTGTAGTAGCTCCTTTTGCAATAACCTTTTTTAATTTTCTGGCACATACTTTTTTCGATGTTTTTTCATGTTGTTTTTATAAACGTTACGACGCTGAGCCGTAAAACTTCTCTAATTGTTCACTCCACAGCATCGGTATTTCTCTCAAATCAACTAACTTCAAACCCCTTGGCTGTCTCCCATTTACTATGTCTTCCTTAATCTTCGGAGCTAAATAATTTAACCTTAAAATTTGCTGTATACGTCTTGTACCTATATTAATTTTGGCACTCAGCTCCTTCACACTTTCGTATTTTCCCTCTTCTAGTTGCCGTTTCCACAGATGGGCTCTTACCACTGCTTTCAGTAGTGCATTGTTTGTTTTGCCTTCTGGCTCAGTTACTGTGCATTTCTTTCCTTTCTTTTTTATTGGTATAAATTCCACCTTATCCTCTAAACTCACCTCTATTCCATCTTCTTTTATCATTACTCCTTTTATTAACTTTTTCACTACTTCTTTCTGCTTTCCAAAATTTAAATTTTCCCATTTTTCTTCGGTCTTTTCTCTCCAATTTTCATATATCTGCTCCGCTTTTCTCATCACTTCTTTTTCTACTTCTCCTGCTACTATTGTTCGATTTACTGATTCACAATTCTTTCCCCTTAAGTGATTGTTGCATACATAATATCGGTACCTTTTATTTTCTTTTTTTGAGTATGTCAGTGTCATATTTACACTACAGCTCTTACACTTAATTATTCCCCTAAGCAGCGCTTCCTCATATTTTGCTTTTCTATATGGCTGATTACTTATCAATTCCTGCGCTTTTTGCCATTTTTCTTCCTCTATTATTGCTTCATGCTTTCCTTCATACTCTTTCTCATAATGCCTGATTTTTCCCATATATATTGGATTTGTTATTATTCTTCTCACCGTTGCTTTTTTAAAGATATCCGATTTTGTTCTGTAACCTTGACTATTTAATTCCCTTGCTAGTTCTGCCATTGACTTCAGCTCCAAATATCTTTCAAATATGTGCCCTACTATTTTCGCTTCTTTCTCATTTATTATTAATTCTTTATCTTTTACATTATACCCTAGCGGCAAAGTTCCACCCATCCATAATCCCTGCTCCTTTGATGTTGCTATTTTATTTTTTACTCTTTCTACAATCATTTCTCTTTCTAGTTGTGCTGCTCCTGACAATACCGTTTGTACAAATTTTCCCATTGGCGTATTATTATCAAATATTTGTGTTACTGCTACAAAATTTACTCGATGTCTTCTAAAAAATGACGTTACTTCGATGCTGTCTTTTGTTTCCCTTGATAGCCTATCTAGCGTATATACTACTACACAATCTACTTCTCCTTTTTTTACATCTTCAAACAATTCCTTTATCGCTGGTCTTTCTAAGTTTTTTCCTGAGAAACCTCCATCATCGTACCTTTTGGCCAATATTACCCAACCCTCTCTGCTCTTTATGTACTTTTCACATGCTACTCGTTGCGCATCTAAACTGTTAAACTTCTGCTCTAGTCCATCCTCATTTGATTTTCTCGTATATATCGCACATCTTACCTCTTTCAGCATTCTTTCTCCTTATCTCTCATTCCAAATAGAAGCGGCCCATTGTAGCTCATTCCCATTATTTTTCCGGCTACTGCTGACAATGATGTGAAAAATTCTTCTCGGTAGATTAAACCCTTATCTGTTACCATTACCGCATGCGTCTCTTCACCTCTCTCTAATATTAATTCTGTCCCCTCTACTGGTAATTTATCGCTACTTATTCTTTTTCCCTTCTCTAGCCGATCTGCCAGATACTCTAGTCTTTTTGTCCCCTTTCTTGACATTTCTCCATACGCTTTTTCCTGCATTCTATAAGCTAATCTCGGTATCAGATATTTCTTTGAGTATCTAGGCGCTTCTTCTCCATATACCTTCTTCCATATTTTTCTCAGCTCACCCAAAGGTTTTCTCTCTAAATTCATTACTTTCTTTTCTATTTCTTTCTCCATATTTTCAGCTCTTCATAAATAGCTTTTCAATTCTGTCTATTTCTTTCTTCAATACTTCAGTTACTTCTTTACTGGTTTTCGCATAATCCATCGCTGTCATTCCAAATTTATCCGCTTGCTCTATTTCTCCTCCAGCTTTCACTAGCTCCTCCACTATTTCTTTTTCTCCTACCATACATGCAAGGTGCAATGGAGTGCATTTATTGCCATACTCTTCAGCATTTACATTCCCTCCTGATTTTATCAATTCCCTCACGATTTCTAGACGTTTCTCCGTTACCGCTAGGTGCAGTGCTGTGTATCCTTCTACATCTTTAGCATTCACATTCGCTCCTTTTTCGACTAATAACTTCACTGTTTTTGCGTCTACCGCATAATGCAGTTCCTTCTCGTCTCTTGCATAAATATTTTTAAATGAGTTCTCTAATAGTGACTCCTCTTTTCCTTTTTTACTCATGACCTACCTCACCTTTTCTCTGAATTTAAACCCCTTCTTTAAGCCCTCCTTTTCACCCCCTCATCTATCATTTCACTTACTTGGCTCATTATTTTGCTTGCTAAATTTTCACATTCTTCCTTTATTAGTGATTTGTCTCTCTTCCTTATTTCTCCTATCTCTATTATTTTTAGCTCCGGCATGTAGCTTCCATTCAACATGTCTGCTATTTCTCCCACTAGCCTCTCTATTCCATAGCACGTCAGTTCTCTACTTTTTGTTACTCCACCTTTTTCTCTCAGAAATTTGCTCGCCTTTTCACTTTCTTTGCTATCACATAGGCAATACTTTTCACTTTCCCAAATGTAATACATTGGTGTTGCACCATATTTATTCAGTTGATTAACCTCAGCTCCTGCTTTTACTAGCTCTTTTATTATTTCAACTCCTCCTATTTTGCACGCAGAGTGTAGTGGCGTACATCCAGTGACATATTGAGTGGCATTTACTTCCGCTCCCGACCTTAGCAACACTTTTACATTTTCTAAGCTTTTCGCAAATACTGCACAGTGTAGTGGTGTATAACCCTTTTTATCTCTTGCATTTACCTCTGATCCTTTTTTTATTAATAATCTCACTGTTTTGTAATCAGAGATTTCTACTGCTTGATGCAAGATCGTCTCTCCTTCTTCATTTTTTTTGTTAATATTTTTAAATCCGTTACTTGATACTTCTTTAAAAAACTTACTCTTGCTAAAACTCATTTCATACCTCATAAAATTAGCTTTTCTAGCGCCAGACAAATTTCTTATATTTACCTGCCGCTATTCAAGTCATGTCCTTTTTAGCATGAGAAAGCAAGTCCTTTTCTTTTTATTTCATACACTTTTACCTATTATTAATATAATATATGAGGATCTAAATATAAGTACTTAACTTATTAGAGATATTATTCGACTATCTTTCCAACTTCTGTGCAAATGTCGATGTTCATGCCACTTCAGTACTCCCGGGTAAAATACTAAAATGTGCTTTTCTAACTCGTGTATTGAGTCTTTTTGCTCTAAATCATTTTTATAGTAAACGTTGTGTTCTGCTAAACCATATTTTGTAATCTTCTGATCTGTATAGTTTTCTATTTTGTAGTGGTGAGTAACGCTAAACCTTTCTAAAATTGGCTTGTGTTTTAAATTCCAATATTGCCCTGAAAGTTTATCGCTTCCCAATACAAATTTATTTCCTCTTTCTTCTACGCTACTTACTGGAAAGCACCCATTTATTTCTCCTAATTTCCAGCTATCTGACAGTACAATCTGTGCTTTGGCAAACTTAATTTCTGGTAATAAACTCTGTGGTAATGGATATAGTGCTTTTAAATTGTACCATTGATGATTTCTTTCATAGATGCCTTTGTAATCCTTTGTGTGAGGCTCTGTTTCTCCAAGTACTGCTACATCTAATCGATATATGTCATTACTAAATGCTTGCTCATAATGAATCCGAAAAGTGCTAAACTTAAAATTTGGATTTAAGCTTTTTAGCTCAAATGTGTTCTTTCTACCAAATGACAGTACTGGTCCATCTTTTTCAACTTTTCTACCTGAATAGTCTGACAATAAGCTGCCGAATAAACTTTCATCTAAAATAAACCTATCAACGTTATGGTGATCATTGAAAATCCTCATTAGCCTTGATCTTGCTGGTAATGATAGTTTTGCAAGTTCTACTACTGCATCCACAAAAAAGTCATTTGGGACATCCTTTATTCCTATTTGCAACTCGAAAAAATGTTTACCAGGTGGTTCTTCTATGATTGTAATATCTTCTATATTTGCCCATTTTAGTGCTATTTTTAGTGATGCTGGAGTTCCTCTCAGTCTTTGAAATTTTACTCCTTCTATTACGGCTTTTCTTCTATCTTTTACCCAGCGCAGTATTTCTTCTAAACCATATTCTTCTATTATCCAAGGCAATGTTTCTTCTTTAAGACTAAACTTAAATCCTCTGATACAGCTCGGATCAACCTTATAATCTGTTGCATCAACCAGTGCTTGCTCTTGCTTTGTTGCGTTTGGGGGTAATAGCATTACTCAATCTTTAAATTTCGCAAATTTGCACATTCGTTACCTAGCACCACAACATCCTCTCTTGGCTCGATCAATTCCACATTTTCTACACCATCTACAAATAGGTTTGCTATTATCCATGATTTTGTAACATTCCATCCCAACCTTCTACTTGCTTCAAACTTCTCAATAAACTGCTTCTTGATTTCCTCCTTTGATATTATAGGACTTATACTCATTCTGCTGTGAATATCTATTTCCGTAATATTGCAACCTATCACTGTTACTGTATCTGTTAAAACTCTTATATCATCTCTAGTAACTTGCTTTCTTACAATTTCAAGTAGCTCTTCTGACACTATGCCAGTTGTGGATAATTGTGTTGATAAGATTGAAATTTGTACTTTCCCTGGTATAGTTGATTCCACTAGTGCATCTTTTACTCTACTATCTGCTGACAGTGCATGATATCGATAGTGTTCTTTGCTTCCACACGTGCTTGAGCCCACTATTTTTGCTTTAATTCTTTTTCTAAATCGTTCATCATCTTCTTCTTTTTGCCTCTCCACTCCATAAAACTCAGCTAAATTATCAAGATCTTCTCCCGTTGCAAATTTTAGTAAATTACCCTTTACAGCTTCGTTTATCCTTTGTCTGAGTAACAACTCTCTCCATGCTGCTACTTCTAATACCTTCATTGCTGGATCCGATTCTACTAATCCTGAAAAGGTTTCATCTCTACGGACTAACTCTTCTTTCATTCTCGAAAAGATTTCCTCGAAATTTGGCTTTTCTACAATATTTAGCTGCTGCATCTTTAAACTACAATTTCATCAAAATGAATGTTTTTCCCGCTTGGTAAGTATAATCCTTCTAGATCAAGCGTTACTTTTCCTTCTTTCACCTCTGTCATTTTTACTTTTTCTAGCTTAAATCTTTCCTCCCACCTTTGTAGAGCTTCTGCTACTGCTGAATAGATTTCCAAAGTTAAATCTCTATTTATTGGCTTATCTACTAATTCAAATAGTCTTGACCCATAATCTCTCTTCATTATTCTACTGTTAATAGGAGTGGTCAGTATATCAATTATCGACTGCTTTAAGTGCTCTATTCCTTCAAGAGCTTTTCCCGTTTTAGCATCCATTCCTCGCATATATTTTTCATGGCTCTGACTGAATACTTGCATGTTTTTCACGTGCTATAGAAATAGCCTTTCTTAACTTCTTTTCAAGAATTTCTTTAGAAGGAAGCTGTGTTAAATACTGTGCAACATGAATATTAGAGCCTTCGAGTTCAAGATATTCTATATCCTCTTGATCCTTATCAGCACATAAAATAATCCCTAACGGTTTTTCTTCACCTGCTTTTCGTTCATTTTTATCTAACCAATTTAAATACCATTCCATCTGTCCTTTATAAGCTGGTTCAAAGCGACCTATTTTTAGTTCTATTGCTATAAGGCGTTTTAATCCTCTGTGAAAAAATAGCAGGTCCAAATACCTGTCAGTTGTTTTAGTACTCATCCTTTTTTGACGTGTTACAAAACAAAAATCATTCCCAAACTCTTGTAAAAACTTTGTCAATTCATCCAAGATTATATTTTCTAGATCAGTCTCACTATAACTTGATGGCAATTCCATGAAGCTAAGGAAGTATGGGTCATGAAAAATGAATTCTGGTGCTAACATATTTTCTTCACGTAAATTTTTTATACTCCTTCTTATGAAATCTTCAGGTTTTTTTGCTAGTGCTGTACGTTCATACAACATAGTATCGATTTTACTACGTAGTGCCCTAACACTCCACCTTTCAATACGACACATTTCTATATAATAATTACGCTTCAGCTCATCAGAAATTGCAATAATTTCTACAAAATGTGACCAACTCAATTGTTGTGACAGTGTCGCGACAATCTCTTGATCAGGAAAGAATTTAGAAAATTGCACCATACGAAATAATGACGCTCTATCAAACCCACGTCCATATTTAATCTGAAGTTCTTTTGCAAGTTGGGAGATGATTTGCTTCCCATAATCTGCGCGTTTGTGCTTTAGAATATCTTGATCAATTCTGGAGCCAATTTCCCAGTTTAACAATACTAGAGTAGAGTTGAATTGAACAGAAAGATGATTCTTTGCTCTATCTATTAAATTACTAATGTCTCCTAATAGGCTAATAGTTATATCCATGTTCATAACTTTATTTTTGGTAAGTATAGCAGATGGTTTATTTTTATCCTGAAAAAACATTACTACTACCACTTATTACTTTAGAACCACAAGATATTGAATCTCCAACTCTTCCTATACTATAGCCATTTGTAAACACTGTTTTTGACCCTTTAGTTAATGCTCTTCCTTCTGTAAAATTATCTCCTTTTCGGCAAACTGGCTTACCATTTACAAAAACATTGTTACTCCCACTAATGCAAAAATGCGGTGTTACTTCTACACAATAATCTCCTACTCGTACAACCGATTTATTCATTTAATTAAGGTTTATTCTATCTGCTTTCAGTTTTATTTCGCTCTTCGTCATCTCTATGCTCGATTCCCCAGCTTTCAGTGTTATTTTGTCTACTACTTCAATCTCTAAATGATGCTTTCCTTTATCATATGTAAACTTCGTCCCATCTTGAAATTTTATACTATTTATTTCTTTTTTATTCTCTGGTGCAGAGTATTTTTCCTGATATATTCCTCCTAATACCACTCCTAATGATAGTTCACCAAAAGGAGAAAATATCATAACCTGTTCACCGATATCTGGTGGAGACCAATCTCTATCTTTTCCTGCTTTGCTCGTTATCCATGGTAAATAATCTGTTAAAAATTCTCCTATTTTAACTCTTACTTTTGCTTTTTCATAATCTATTTCTTTTACAACTCCTATACGAACAATGTTGGCCATTTTCCTCTGTAGTTCCGAAATTGCAAAATTATTTTCTAACATTTATTTCACCGATTTCTATTTTGTGTGGCATAAATTTTCCTTCTTTCCAAATAGATCGCCCTACGTGTATTGTATGCACCCATTCAACCATCCACACTAAATATGCATCGAGCTCTGGTCTAAAGTCATCTCCTCCTCCTGATATAAATTCTCCTGGTGAAACATTTTTCACGTTCCAAGTATTTTTATTTACTACTTTCGCAACCTCAGCAGCTAATGTTCTGACAATAATAGGGGCATTTTCTATTGTGCTATCAATCACAATTCGTGCTTCAAATCTTGCTTTCAGCGCTAATTCCTCTGTTCCAGGATCTTTTCCCGATTCTAAACTCACAAGCTCTACAAATAACGCTGGCGCTAATAATTCTTTTCTTATCGATGGATAAATTTCACATGTCTGTATAGCCGGTATTTCTTCCTTTAACTTAGTACAAATTGCTTGATGTAAATCTTTCCAGAACTTTGTCATATCTTTAACATATAGTTTAGCTCATGCTTAAAGTATTTCTCAAACACTCTCTCACTCTCATAATCAACAAGATCTTTTATTATTCTTGAGCCTTCAGGTTCCAGTGGTAGCTTTACTTCTTGTATTGGCAATGCTGCTCTTCCTTCACGTTTAAACATACCGCTATTTCCTTTTGGCATAACTGCTGCAAATCCTCCTATAAACTCATGCTTTCCTACTTTCGATCCTCTTCTTGTTTTTTGTATTTTACCAATTGTCGATGCTCTAATGTCGTAGAGATTTGCTCTAATTAACACTTCTAATCTGCTTGTTTTTGCTTTAAAAATTCTTAATCTCTTTCTTATAAAACTTAATTTTATCTTCTTTTCCTCACTAATTTCTTTTGCTGTCTTCAATTTTAGCCATAGTGCTGTTCTGTTTAACGCTCTCACTATTGCTAATTCTATTTTTTTTCTTTTAGCATTTACACTTTCTATTACCTCAACTTCTATATGAATAGACATTTTACACCCCAGACGCTTTTATTTTCCACGTTATTCCAGACTTGTCTCTAAGTGGCGGTGAGTGTACTTTATATCTTCGATCACCTATAACAAAAACATCTCCCACTATTGGCTTTAACACATCAAACGCACTTACTTCTAACGCTAAAGTTTCTTCCACAAATTGTCCTTCACCAATCTCGTATAATTTATCTGGCTGTTGCTTTAATACTTGTACCATGTATGACTTATCCTTTGATTTATACAAAGCCACTTCTCCTAAATGGGCAAAACAATCTTCTAATAATCGCTTAATATTCTCTTGCATATTTCTTTTTGATATACTAACCTTTACATGCTAAGAAAGCGCATACCGGTAGAGTCGTTCTGTGCCTCACCAACTTGTTACTCTACCAGTATGTTATGCTATAGCGACTTTTACTAATACGCCAGGTCTATGGCACATTGGCAGAGGATTTGACTGTGTATGTAAATCTGTTCCTCTATCAAATCTCCTTGGCTCTTGTTTTGCATAGAGTGGCTGTCCAAGAGTATTTACTGTTTCATTAAAGTCTGCTGGTGCAAAATATGTTGTAAATGTACTTGCTGTTCCTACTGGAAAACAGTGCCCTGTATCTCTTTCTATAAATCTTCTCACCGTTCCTTCAGGATCAGTTGCTTGCCCTCTATATTCCTCAAATGTTATTCCACAGAATGTAAATCCTGACCTCATATCATTCCTTAGCGCTGCTCCTTCTTGCCATCTTTCATATGCTTCTTTCACTTTACTATGCGAAGTTAATGCATCAAAAAACTCAGGGCTTACCAAGGCATGAATTCCGGTCATATATTCACCACTTAGATTATCTTCTATATGCCGGAGTACTTCCAGACACTTACGCTTTACATCTGTTGTTGCTGTTCCTAGTGCAAAATTTACTACTTTTGGTGTTATTTCAAATTCGTTGTACAGATTTAGTAATTCTGACCCATCAGCATCTAAAATTATTCCTTTCAGCGCTCCCATACGCAAATGCTCCAACGTTATTGCATGTTTATTTCTCATTAGCTGCAAATGGTCAGTTATTACATCTGCCAGCGCTTTCAGTTCACTCTCTGATCCAAATGCCCTTATTCCTTGCACTTCTTCTGGCAGGACTACATCATCATGTGGAATATGTGGAACCGTAAATGTTCTTACCTTTCTTTTGCCACGTTTTCCTATTGTTGCTGGTGCTCCTGGAACTTGTGTTGGCAATAGACTTAAAACTCCGTTGTGTTCTTCTATGGTAATATGTCTAAATCTTACTGACCTACTTGGAAACAAATTTAAATTTTCAACTCGTCCATAATTTATCGGCAATATATTCATTGCATTTGTTAGTGCCGTCATGCTAAATGCTGTGTTTGTAAATGGATTTTGCATTTTTTATTTTCCCCCTTTTGTGTTTTTAATAGTTTTTTTAAGCTCCCTTGCGGATAATGATCCCTCGTCCTTCAAGTTGCTTTATTGCTGCAGCTTTCTGTTCTTCAGTGATATTTGCTGGCCACACAACCGCACGATCAGCTAGCATTGCAACACGAGTAATAATTACTGCTTTAGCATTTTCTGTCGCATTTACATCACTTACTATTGCACCTATTGCTGTTTGTGTACCATCTGTGGCAGTTGGATTTATTATCTTAACCATGCTATCTTTATCGAGAGCCACTACTGTACCAAGTTTAAGATTTTGTCCCTTTGCTACTGTTATCTGATCTCTTGAATATAGACTTGACACCTCATACTTTAATAGGTCACCAAGATTATTTTGTTCGCTTATACAACTCATAAAATTTCCTCATTTATTTTCCCCTTTAGTTTTACCGCCATGTTTATAATTGTTGTACGCGGCGGTTATAAAAAAACTTAAATACTTGATTGTGCTCTAGCTTTAGCTACTTGTATCATCAAATCTTCTCCTGAATTCTGTGGTATTGCACTCAGTATCTCTGTCTTCTTTGTTCTCTCTGCAAGTAATTCCATTAAAACCTCCCTTGCTTGCTCAACACTTACGCCCTGCTCAATAAATTCTCCTATCTTTTCTGGCATCTTCGATAAATTACATAAACGTATTAATTCAAGAACTTCAGTACGATACTTGGTTAAATTATCAGTTTCTAGGTCATTTGTAGTTTGTTCATTCATAGTAATACTCCTGTTTTTATTAATAGATGAAAGAATTGTAATTCCGTCTGCAAGGCCTATTTCTACTGCTTTCTCCCCAAAATATAGCCCTGCTTCCGTTGATTTGATTGCTTCTATAGAAAGATTTCGATTACGTGCTATTAGCTGGACGAACATCTCATATAAACGATCTATTTCCTCTCTCAAACTTTTTAAACCTTCAGAGTTAATAGGCTCATGTGGATTTAAATCATTCTTTCTCTTGCCTGTAAAAATAGTTGTGTATTTTATTCCACATTTTTCATCAAACCCACTTTGATCTATGTGACTTGCTATTACTCCAATACTGCCAACACCAGAAGTGCGGGTGAGAAAAATCTTCTCAGCGCTTGAAGCTATAGCATATGCAGCAGAGTATGCATCATCGTTTGTTATTGCCACAATTCTCTTTTTTGCTCTTGCACTGTAGATAAAATCAGCTAAGTCGAAAATACCGTTTACCTCTCCTCCGGGACTATCTATGTCCAGTAAAATAGTCTCTATACTACTATCTTCTAATGCTTGCTTTACTTGTACTTCTATTTGCTCATATGATGTCATCCCGAGCATTTCATCAAACGCACCCGGTTTTTTAGTTAAAATTCCATGAATTGGTATAATTGCAGTTCTTTCTACGTTACTTTTGATGGAGTGCTTTATGTTTTTAAACGTGGGATGTTTTTGATTGTTTAATGACAATAGCTCAAAACTCCTTGGTTCAAGCATTAATGGTTTTCCTAAGAGCATCATAATCCTTTACAATCAGAGTCAAATATTAAGTTGAGACTATTTGCACGCTTTTGATCTTCTGCTATTTCTTGGTCAATTTCTTCAACATCGTAACCCATTTCTGATACTACTTCCGATCGACTCTTAAATCCATTCCTTACTGCCATTTGCTGTGCTTGCTGGTCTTTCAGTGGATCCACCCAATCAAATCCCTGTGGTATCCATTTTACTTCTTCTTTCACTACTTTTTCATCTGTACTCAGTTCTCCAGAAAGTACTGCTAACTCTAGCCATCTACTCCATACTGGTCTGCAAAATTGAAATACCATAATGTTGTGTTGCAGCATAGCACATCTACGACGAAACTCTATTAATCCTGCTCGAATGGATGAATAATTAACACCTGTTAAATCTCCTGTTAGCTGTTCATATGTTATCCCTGTACCAATCGCTATTGCCCTGAGTTGCTGTCTTATAAACGCTTCATAACTTCCTCCAACATCTGACGGTTCTGAAAATTTTATGTCTTCTCCTGGGTCTAAAAGCTGCATTGTTCCTGGCTCTAAACCAGATAGTGCTACTCCTTGCTCATTACTTTCACCTTCTCCTAAAATATTTGCCTCAGGATCGAGTCTCGTAATAAACCCTGCAAACATCGCTGCTGTCTTTTTTCTCACTAATTCTGCATCATCATATTGATCAAGTTCATAGAGCTTTAGCAGTATATTAGAAAGCCAAGGCTCCCCTCTAATTTGTCCAGGTCTCAGTGGTTTATAGATATGTAAAACATCGTTTGCTGGCACTCTTACTGACTCTCCAAAGGTATTTTCACCAGGGTGTTCTTTAAATAAGTAATAAGCTTCTCTTTGCCCAAGCTTGTTAAACTCAATCCCGTTTCTTATTACATTACCATTTGCTAAAGTTTGATTTGTTTTATTGTCTAAATGTTCAGACTCAAGTACTTGCAGTTGTAATGGCACAGAAAATCTATCTTCCAGCTTTCTCGTTCTTAAACGTACAAAACATTCTCCTCCCTCTATCATACTTCTGCATACTAGAGCTTGTAATCCATAAAAATCACTTATTCCACAGCTATCTGCTTCGTCTGTCCATTTTAGCCATAATTCTTGTACTTTCTTTCGAAATTCTCCATCTTTTGCTTTTGATTGTGGTTTTATTCCTGTTCCGATAGAGTTACTTACTATCGTATCAATTATATTTGCAGCGTAAGGATTTTTTCTCACCATATCACGTGATCTACTACGTAAAGTTTCAAGGCTTTGAGACAGCAAATTGTTTATACTTCCTAACTCTGGTTGAAAGTGAAAAAATCTTCTTCCTGAGCCTGCTGCATCCCACGCTGAGCTTTTGATTTTTGGCTTACTAAATAGTTGTTTGAACGATTTTAATAGCATTTTGCCTCTTTGATTATGCAGCAGTTTGTTGCGCAATTTGACATTAAAAAATTACAGCAAGCTGCTGGAGAGTCTGGCTGTTAACACTTTATAAATTATGCATGAGGCTCTTGCACAAATACCAACGCTTATTCTGGGCTGCGTTCATAAATGTCCTTCCGATGTCCCATTGCAGTAATAGTTACTGTGTGTTTTGAGTAATTTATCCTATAAATTACACGATAATCACTTACTCGTATCCTAAAATACCCTTTGAATTCATGCGATAATGCTTTACCTATTGCTTTAGGGTTGGTTGCAAGACGACTATCTACAGCTCTTCTCACTCTAGATCTTATCGTTTGTGGTAATGCAAGAAAGTCCTCCTCAAGAACTCTTTTTGAATAGATAATATCGTATCCCAGCTTGTATCTCCACCTTTAGACTGTTTTTGCAGATAATATTCTATTCCAATCTACATCCTCACTTCTAATTTCTTCATCACCTCTAGCATCACGCTCAAGAGAAAGCTTAGCCAACTTTATATCTACTTCATCTATTTCATCATCTTCTTCAGATAATTTGCTTGCTTCAATTTCTTCTTCCACTAGGTCCTTTACAACTTCTCCTATAGTTCTATTTTGAACTTTTGCCATTTCTATAAGGTAGTGAGCAAATTCCCCCTCAAAATTTACATTAACATTAAGCCTTTCTTGACTTTGATCCATATTTTAACTAGAAAATACCAATCTTAAACTATAACATTTTTACACAATTTTGTCAATCCCCTTACTTGTCGCAATCACAATTCTTCTCTTCGGTCTCACACCTGCAACTTTCAGTTCAGCTTTAATACGTTGTCTTAAGTTTAGTAAATCATTTATCTGAACTTCAGCATATCTCACAACATGGTCACCATATGCAATTGATACTACTCGCTCTCCGCTTTGCAGCTTCTTTATCGCTTCTTCGACTTGAATTAAATAATCTTCGTTATACATTTACTACTTGCTTCTAAGAAACTTCCCCTATCAGCTCATCTTTTTTTATCAGGATATAACCAAATTCATTGGCTTTTTTACCCAGATTCTTTACTACTCTTTCCTTATATAACTTTTCATAATAATCCATTCCTTTTTCTACATATTCTTGTCCACATTTCAGCATTTGATAAAAAATACATGCTAATTTTCTTGCTGTAGCAGTTATTGCTTTTGGTGCTCCCAATCGATTTTTCAATCTTCTACAGTACGCACCTAATGCACTTTTACTGTGCAACATAGAATAACCAGCAAGTCGAAAAGCATTTGCAGCACGGTTAATTACTTTACGAGTTCCACTTCTAATCACTCTTTCTCCTGTAATCCTATTAAATGGACATAATCCCAACCAAGAAGTAAAATGTTTTTCTGATGGCCATTTATTAGCATTAAGACCAACTTCTGAGAGGATGGTCTGTATATTTGATGTATTAAGCCCTGGAACTTTGGTGAAATCCATGCCAGTTATTCGATACAATTCTTCGTGTGCAGCAAAGTTTGGTTTGTTTCCTGCAGACCTCTTTACTTTACTGCATTGCTTATTTTCATTTGATCTTGTTTCAAGTGTTTTATAATAGTTTTCCATACTTTTATCACATTCTTTTATTTGCTCTTGAAAAAAAGTATATGCTTCGTATTCTTGCTTTAATGTAAACAAATGCTCTTCTCTATAGTCACCTGTTAGTGCTTTTGCTATGGTTGATCTGTCATTTTTTATTCGTCTATCACTCAATTCAGCCAATCTATTAGAGTTTCTTTCACCCGCAATTATTGCTTTAATGATTCGCATACCAGTTACACCTGTAATATCACTAATAACCTTGTGTAATTGAATGTTCATTTGAATTAATGCTTTTTGCATACGTTGAGTGTGTACAGCTGCACTTTTTATCAGGTTGTCATGTTGTCTATTATAACCACGTAGTACACAAATTTGGTTATCAGGCCTAAATGATCCTTGAAGTAACCCATAGCTATGTAATTGCTGTAACCACTGGCAATCTTGAACGTCTGATTTTCTTCCAGGTACATTTTTTACATGTCGTGCATTTACCAGTTTAACTTCGAATCCATATGATTCAAGTATTTGAAACAAAGGAATCCAATATACTCCTGTTGATTCCATGGCTATCGTTCTAACTTCACACTTTTTCAACCACTTTGCTAGGTTATGAAGATCTACTGTAAAGCACCCAAATTTTTGAACGCGTTGTTTATCTCTCCCTTCTGGTACGCATGCATAATGTACAGATGAACCAATATCAATCCCTGCTGCATTAGGATTCACTACTTCTAATTTACTTTTTGCTTTTGCCATATAAAATCCCTTATATATACCTTATAATGAAGAAGTGCTTTAGCTTGGGGCGGTTATATTACACAATCTTCTAAACGAGGTAGCTAAGAAGCTCCATCAATGGTTTGACCGTCCCTTCCAAAATCATACTGATCCACGGGCATTTATTGCACCATTGCGAACTCGATTATAACTGCAGAAGCACTTCTTCATAAAATTATATCCAAAAATTACTGCAATGTGCATTAGGACGTTTCTTTCTGGTTTAACAGATTTTGTCTGTTCCGGTGCTGATCCATTTACTTTTCACTATTTTCTTTGATTTTTTACTTTCTGGTTTTTCACTTAAACTATTCCATTTACTCTCTGGCCAACGATCAATTCCAAGTGCAATAGATGCTGCTCTTGCGTAAATCCGGCAATCTAGTACTTCATTTCTTTCTCTTACCTTTTGCCACTCTTGTTTGGTGTATCCTTTTACTACCTTGCTGACTAATTGCTCTGCTGTTAGCTGCTTAAAATATTCAGGTGCATACTCAGGAAAATGACAGTATCCAGGTAGAGCTTTTCCCTCTTCTTCTTTCAAAATATTAAGTAGTTGAAATAACTCTGACTTTAATATTGATACTCCTACTGGCCAGAGCTTTATTCCTCTTTTTAATTTTTGACCACCAACTGTTATATCTACTCTACTTGGGCTACTAAGTGGCACTAACGCTTTATTTACACCTTTCACTGCCATTACTCTTCCTGATCCTTGATGACTTCTCACCCAATTGTATACTTCCTGCGTTGCATATCCAGCATCTACTGCCATCATACTTATCATATATTCAAGCCCATTTTCACCGATAAAATGATGATTGAGGAGCTCCGAAAGCTTTCCCCATACTTCTCCACTTCCTGTATCTCCTTCAAATACTCGGTAGTCTATTGACCAATTTTCTCTGCCTTTTCCCCAGGCTACAACTTCTACTTCCAAGCGATCTTTTTGAACATCTACTCCTGCTGTGAGAACTACTTCGCCTTTTGGTACTGTGCCAATCTGAAAAAATTCTCTCCTGTTAAATAATTGCTTCCAGTCCGGTACTTCTCCTTTATCTACCCAGGTTTCTCCAAGCGTGGTATTTATCCAAACTTTCAGTAATTGTTCACTTTCCTTTGCATGGAGAAAGTTCTCTACTGCTTGTTGCCAACTATACCAGCCTACTGGACTATAAAGACTTGAAAGATGAAATCCTTTTTTCTCCCCTTCTTTTGCCCCTGTAGCTCTCCATTCTCCACGGTCTAGCATCTCTGTCTTTTGATGATTTTCTATCTTTTCACCACATTCTATACACATATAGTGTGCTGTATTTGGATTTTTATCTTCCCATTTTATTTGTGACCACTTTAAAATTTGGTAATAATTACAATGCGGACATGGTACAAAAAAATATCTCTTGTCTGTAGCTTCAAATTCCTTCTCAATTCTGCTTATTCCATGAATCGTTGGCGTTGATACTAAAAAAATCTTTCGCCGTGCAAATGTATTAGTACGGGCTATGCTGAGTAAAACTGGATCTCCTTCACCTCCCGAATCTCCTGGATAGGCATCTATTTCATCAAGAAAGAGATATTTTACTGGCATAGATCGGAGGCCTACACTGCTATTTGCTCCGGTTATTACTACTATTCCACCTGGAAATTCCTTACTTTGTACAGTATTCCCTGAATCTCTTGATCTTGGGTCTTTTACTTTACTTTTTAAACATGGTGTACTTTCAATCAGTGGCGCAAATCTTCCTTTTGACCAACGTTTTCCCATTTCAACTGTTGGCTGTACTACTAGCATTGGCCCTGGTGTTTGATCGATGATATAGCCTATCCAATTGTTACCAGCTTCTGTTCCCCCAATCTGCGCTCCTTTCATGAATACTACTTTTTCTGCAGGTGAAGAAGGAGAAAGTGAATCCATTATTTCTTTTAAATAAGGAGTTCTTTCTGTTCTCCATTTCCCTGGCTCTGATGCTGCAGTTGCTGCTAAAACTCGATACTCATTTGCCCACTCTGATACTTTAAGCGACGAATCTGGTCTTAAACCTTCAGAAAAAGCTCTAGCGTATATCATTGTCTGCATCTACTCATAATTGGTTCTATCTCAATATTGTTAACAGTAGAGTTTATTCCTCCACACTCCTCCAATTCCATAAACACCTTTTTCTGAAATTCGTTTTCTATATATCTTTTGCTCACCTCACTTATCATTATTGCTATAACAAGCGCAAATATCCCTGTTATTGTTGCAAAAATGATTGCACTGCTTATTGTTGTTGTTATCAACCCTATATATACTGCTACTGCTGTTGCGCTGACTGTAGTATAGATGCAGATAATATTATTATGTTTTTTCGTCCTTTTATCTGCTATTTCTCTCTGTGCTATATATTTATTATGAAGGGTTGGAAAATTAACAACGGTATCTCTGCAGAGCAAAGACCCATTTTTTTCAGTAAACAAAACTTTAAGTAACTCTAAATTGTTTGATTTGATTGCTAAGTGCAAAACAGGTGTATAATTTGCTCCTTTTTTCAGCAATAACTTTACTACATGTAAATGCCCTTTTTCCGCAGCAAGGTAAATCGGTGATAGACCTTTATTATTTACAATATCAATATTGATTTCTTCTTTTAAAATTGCATCTACAATCTCAATTTCTCCTCTTTGTGCAGCTAAATGGAGTAGACTATTCTTTTCAGAACCGTATTTATTACTCACCAAAGCCTTCTTTATCTCAGATTTAGCGTAATCAAATGGTGTCTTGCCGCTATCGTCTTTTACCAGAGGGTCTATATCTTCTCGCGTTAGTAAAACTTCTATTGTTTTAAGTCTTTCAGCGTAATGTAGTGGTGTTTTATTTTCGTAGTCTTGCAAATTGACTTGAGCATTAGGCTCCTTTATTAAGCATTTGAGGATATCAAGACATAAGTCTCTTTCATCGTAATTAGTATTACTTACAGCTATATGCACAGGCGACAATTTCATTGAGTTTTGTTCCATGCGTGCACTATTTACATCTGCTCCAAGTTTCAGCAGTAACTTTACTATCTCTAACTTTTTGTTATTAACTGCATAGTGCATTGGTGTCTGATTTCGTGCATCAAAGACATCTATTTCAGCATTTCCTTCTTTTACTAAAATTTTGACAACATTTCCATGTCCTATCCCTGCTGCTAGATGTAATGGCGTATGATGCAAAGCATTTCGTACATTAACGTCAATACCTTTTCCTATCAAATATCTAACTGCATTAACTTCACCTATCATTGCAGCTAAATGAAGTAAACTATCTTGCTCTGATCCGTATTTATTGTTGATTAGCGCTTGTAATATTTCTGCTTTTTTCCCTTCTTTGGCGTAATCAAGAGATGTTTTACCATCATTATCTTCTATAAAAGGATTAATGTTCTTTTTCGTGAGTAACAGATCTACCATACTTAATTCGTCAAATTCTATAGCGCAATGTAGTGGGGTTTTTCCATTTAATCCTCTAACATTAACATCTAATCCTGGTTGATTGATTAGACACTTTATTAACTCTAAACTTAGCCATTTTATATTCAAAATCTTTTTTATATTTGAAATTTAGTATTAGATAATTCTTGTAATGAGTTTGTAATCTCTTCAGTTAGCGCCATATGAATCTTTTCAGTATCACTCAGTGATGCAAGTAGCGCTGAAACCCTATTTGGAATATTAAGCAAATTATTACGGACAACTCTTGCTACATTAAATGCTTCAGTTTCTACTTCTTCTACTGAGACAAGTTCTCCTATCTCAACCTTAGCTTTTGCCTCAAGAAGTTTACCTCGTTCCATTTCATTTTTTATTCTAGTTTTTAGCAACATCGTGGAAAGGTTACTTGTATTTTCGTTTTCTGGATTTTTCCTCCTAAGTGGCTGACTTGGATCTCTTATTGCTGCCACCGCTTCATTTGCTTGTTCTCTATTGATCAAACCATCCTCCAACTCAACTATTCCTTTTTTTACTAAATAACAGACATATTGCTTTGATACTCCTATCTCTCTTGCCCATTCTGTTTGTGTGATTTTCACTTTTTTTTCTCCTCTCTCTTGTTTCTACGAATTTTCTTCTTGAATCTCTGAAAAGGTTTTGCCAGTATCAGCAATTTCCTACCTGTTTATACTTGCCGGCGTCTTAGAGATATTTTACTAATATAGAGCGAAGTACTCCGGTTTATAGCTGCTTTCTTTTTACATAGTGAAATTTGGCCATTTTCAACTAATACTATAAATTGCATCTTTGTAGTTATGAGATTCAACCACTACTTGCTCTAGCGTTAAACTGCTGCATTTGGCATCTTTACTATGGTTTTCTTCAAGCACTTTTGTCCTTGCTTCCTTTATTTCCTCAATGAACTTTCCATTAACTTTTTCTGGTTCAATTCTTTCCTCACAATATACAAGATTTGTGCAATTTGTTTTTCTGTAGTAATGTACTCCAAGGAATATCACTGATAGTGCAAGTATACTCGAGCCTATAAGTAGTGATAACCCTACGTTATTAATCAAAGCGTTCTGGTAAAACTTCTGTACACTATTAATACCACCTTCTACATACAGTAATAAAGGCAATACTATATTTGCAGCAACCAAACTGCTTAATAATGCTGTAAATAATGGCCTATCTTTGATTACTGATTCTACTTTATTTCTTCTACTAATGACTTTGTCGTCAATATTAATGAAGTTGTTCTTACCCTTCCAAGCGTTAAGTGTAAAATGTGAATGAGTACCATTGCTGTATTCAAGTTTGAATGATTTTATTACTTTATCTTTTGGTTGATACTTTAGCACCTGATTCAAAGTTTCATTCGCATTCTTTCCTCCTATTTGACACTCTTCAGTATCTCTAAATTGCTTTATTCCACAAAATATTGTGCTAATTGCAAGCAATGAAGTAATTGCTATCATTGGCATAGTAATATAGAGAGGGCTGTTTGCAAAAAATGCAATAAATTGTCCTTTATCCTGTAGATATACCAAAGCTGCAGAAGCGCTAAGTGCAACAGCAGCTATACCGAAAATTACAAATTCCTTCTGCTGCACTGCATATTTTACTCTTGGCAAAATTCTATTTGTTTTCTTTTCTTTTTTAATTAACGGGGTTTCTTCATTATCACTTTTTTCTGATGAGCTAGTTGAAAGTGTAACTGGACTATCATGATTTAATGACATATTCTCCCATCCTTGACTGCCACAAAACTCACTCATTTCTGTTACTTGAGAATTTGATCTTGTCATCTCTGCACTTCTATTGTCTATTCCACTATCACTTCCTTCCAAACTCTTTTTTAAAAATTTTGTATTCAGATCTACAGGTTCACCAATTATATCTTCTGATCCTTTCTTAATTGATGTTTCTTCAGAATTTGACTTTTCCATCTCCGGACTTTGATCGTTTATTTCACCATCTAAACCTCTTTTCGAGAATTTTTTATTTTTGTCTATAGTTGCATACATAGGTTCTCCTATAGCTTCTTGCTCATCACATTTTTCTCCATTTAATTGGAAAGAAGAATGTGGTAGCTTTGGTGGTGCAATATCCTGAATAATACTCAACCGATGATTTTCTGCTGTTCTAGGTGAAGGTGGAGCTACATTTCTAATATTGTCCTTCTCCAACATTCCATTCCTAGGTAACGGCTTTGGTTTATCTCCTAATTCTTTATCCTCTTCCTCTTTTTGCATTTCTTTTGTATTGTCTATTTTGGGGTTGGAAGATGTGTTGGATGCTGCCTCAAGCTGATCAAGAGAATACGGACGGTTATATTCTATTCCATTTGCCTCACAAACTGCATTAAATTCGTCCTCTATGTCTTTACCATCATCAAATACTAAAGAAGAACAACTCACTGAAAAATCAGCACCTGCTTCGTCTATTTTTGCTGTAATACTGCTATCGCTACTATTGCTAATCACATTTAAAGAAGCTAGTTTGCATTCAGTGTTCAGGTCAGGTTCTTGCTTCGTACCTTTTTCAAACAATTCAATTCTCTCCTTAACAGATAGTGTAGAATTTGAAACATTATTTTCTACTTCTTCAGAAAACGATGCTTCATTATTTGTTTGCGACGTTACTACTCCAGCTAACGTCTTTTCTTGATTCATTAAGTACACCACATTTAATCCAAAGTTATTTGTTACGCTAAACTCATTAAAATACGGTATATACCAGTAAATTAATATTACAACTACCAAGGCTTACTAAATTTCTGTTTGCGTTATCTTTTCCACTTTTTTCTTACTGTTTTTCTTCTTGAATCTCTGAAAAAGTTTTACCAGCACCAGAAAGAATTGCTTCCCTACCTGTGTACACTTGCCAACGTTTTATGGTTACATCTACAAATTTTGAATCTAGCTCTATTGTCCTACAAATTCTTCCTGTTCTCTCACATGCAATCAGTGTACTTCCAGAACCGCTAAATGGATCAAGTACTATGTCTCCTGATCTGCTGCTGTTTACTATTGCTCTCTCCATTAGCTCTACTGGCTTCATTGTTGGGTGCAGTGAGTTATGTATTGGCTTATCATAAAACCACAGATCACTTTGATTTCTACCGCCATGCCACTCACGTTTATTGCCGCTTTTCCATCCATAAAGCATTGCTTCGTATTGTCTTTGATAATCTGATCTTCCTAGCGTAAAGTGATTCTTCGCCCAAATGATAAAAGTTGACCATTTTCCTCCCGCTTCCTCAAATGCTTTTTGCAACGTTGAAAACTCTGATGATGATGCACAGATGTAAATTGCACCTTTAGTATATGCTAAAATATGAGTACAAATATCATAGAGAAAAAGCTCATACTTTTCACCTTGATTATCGTTTAGTATCTTTTTATCCTCTCTTTCTTGACTGCTACCATAATCAACGTTATATGGAGGATCACAAACAGTAATGTCTGCCATTTTATCATCTAACAGCGCTTTATATGATTCAACTACAGAGCTATCACCACAATAGATTCGATGATCACCTAAAATCCATAGATCACCTGGTTTTGTTATTTCTACCTTTTTGTCATCACCAACCAAGTCAGAAAAATCTTCTTTTTCACTATCTAAATCATCAAGGAAATGTTGAACTTTTTCTAATTCAAATCCAGTCATTTTAAGATCAAACTGTAAATCTTCTAACTCTTGAATTTCTACTTTCAAAAGCTCATCATCCCACTTTGCCCAATTAGCTGATTGATTTGCCAGTAATCGAAAAGCTTTAGTTTGTGGTTCATTTAAATTATCACTTAAGACCACTGGTATACTTTCCATACCAAGTTTTCTTGCTGCTTTAAGTCTTAAATGACCATCAACCACAGTGCCATCACTTTTTGCAACTATTGGTATACGAAAGCCAAATTCTCGAATAGAAGCACACATTCTGTTGACCACATCGTCATTTTTACGTGGGTTACGCTCATATTCAACTAGGTTTCGAGTAGGATAGTAGTGGATTGCTAAATTCATATCTTAATAATTAAAAAGTTAATATTTAAAATATATCTGACGCTAGAGAAGGCCTGGGGTTGAACCCACCAAACCCGCCATTATGGCCGAAAGGACCCACTTTTCATGGGTTTTTTGTCTTATTAATATCTTTACTAATATAGAACATTAATGCCAAAGCATCGGCCTCATTATCATCTCTAGGTGAAAAACTTTTTTCACGTATCGCTTCAATAACTTCACTCTTACTTGCATTGCCTTTGCCTGTTATAAAGCGTTTTATAGTTTTAACATTAACACCTTGGTAGGGAATATTGTTCTCTTCACACCAAGCAGACAGAACTGCGAGAAAACCGCCATAGCAATGCGCTGCATCAGTTCCTAGATGTCTTCTTACTTCCTCAAAATACACTGCAGTGAACTCATGTTTCAAAGAATTAAGCCAATTGTGAAAACTTAAAAAACACATTCCACCTCCACTGAAACGGCTACCATGAAAGCTTTTGCTTCCACTTTCAATTACTCCATCTGTTAGAATTGCCCAGCCGGTTTGCTTGCCGAGATCTAGCGTTAAGATTGACGTACAAAAACTCCTTTGTGTAATTAAAGTTCAATGCCCTGTATAATATATATGTACGATGACTCGCAAATTCGTCCGCAATTTTGAAAAAAAATTAAAAAAAATTTCATATCCTGCCATTTGAGTTTTTTTCATCTTTACTTATCTTAATAACTATTTTACATAACTTATATTACGCCAATATTTATATTATTATATTATCATATATTATATTTTACCTGTATTTAAATATATATATAATATATATAAGACTTCAGTAATCCGTAAATCCTCTTCACTGGCCGATTTTAGCCACTTAACTTTAGAAACGGCTTTTAGGAATAGAACATAAAAAAGACAATATTATCAATAACTTAACGATCACTGCTTTCTGAAATACTAATTAGTAACTCAGAAATTAGGTACGAAATTGGTAGTTTTTTACCTATGAAAAAATAGCTTCAGTAGTGTATCAAAACGTTTAAATCTTATTTTAACTTTTAAAGATTTTATTCTTTTAGATAAAAAAATTATTACTACTTTTTTATAATAAATTAGTCATACAAAGTCTTGGTAAAAATCTCTATTCATGAAACTTTTGGAGTTTTTATGAAGAATTCTTATCAAGGAATCGATTCTACAATTGTTAAACATGTGAGATTTCAAGCTTCGCGCCTTAAATCCAAAAGCTGTTTTATTAACGAAAGTCTCGAAGATATAGAACAAGAGCTTTTTTGTCAGGTTTGGCAATATCTTAACCAGCACGATGAGAAAAGAAGTAGTTTTAGTACTTTCGTTGCTAGATTAGCTAATTATTGTGCTCGCAATATGTTACGCAATCAGTTGTGTCTAAAACGTAATATAACTTTTGATGATATAAACGACGATATTCCAGATCATAGGAACTCGGAAATCGAAGCGATAATTCGCACTGATATAAATAATATAATTTCAACTTTGTCTGAAAAAGATAGTAATTTATGTCAATTACTTAAGATATTTACTATTACTGAAGTTTCTGTAATAACCAAAATACCAAAGACAACTATCTATCGCACACTAGAACGAATACGCGATAAATTCTCAGTTTTAGAGAAGTTATAAGCTCTCGATTATATTTGCTCAAAATTTTTTTTTTGCAAATTGCGGACGAATTGCCTAGGTCATCGTACATATATATTTAGGTACTGGGAGAAAAATGAAAATAATGAACAGCAATGAACGGCTAAAAGTTCAAACAGGTATAAAAATGGTCATCTTTGGTCCTTATGGTATAGGTAAAACTAGTCTCTTAAAGACCATAAATGAACCAACACTTTGTCTTGATTTTGAGGCAGGTTTACTTGCTGTTCAAGATTGGCAAGGGGATTCTGTAAGTATTCGTACTTGGAATGAGGCAAGAGATATTGCATGTCTCATAGGTGGTCCTAATCCTGCGTTAAAATCTGACTCAGCATATAGCCAAAGACACTATGAGCATGTATCCAGTAAATACAAAGAGCTTGCTTCGGAGTTTCTCAAGTATCGATGTGTTTTTATCGATAGTATTACAGTAGCCTCGCGTTTATGTCTTTTATGGGCAAAAATGCAACCTGAAGCTTTTTCTGAAAGATCAGGAAAACAAGATATGAGAGCTGCTTACGGGTTACTTGCTCAAGAAATGATGGCTTGGCTCAATCAGTTTCAACATATTCCAAATAAAGACATCATTACAGTTGGAACTCTTGGACAATACCTCGATGATTTCAATCGCTCAACTTGGCTACCTCAATGTGAAGGAGCTAAAACTGCAAGTGAAATTCCAGGTATTGTTGATGAGGTAATCAGTATGGTTGGAATCAAGAAAGATGATAGTACAGAGGTTCGTTCATTTGTCTGTCAGACGATTAATTCTTGGGGATATCCTGCTAAAGATCGAAGTGGTTGCCTTAATATGGTTGAAGAACCGCATCTAGGAAAACTTCTTACAAAAATTAAAACTAAAGCTTTTGCAATTCAACCTGTCACGCCCAACATATAGGAGGTTATTATATGCTACAAAACTTTTTAACTATTGGTCAAAAAATTCCTTTTTTCAGTGTGAAAGAATACTTGGACGATCGATCGCCAATACCAGAGGATATAATCTCACCAAGAATTCTAACTAAAAGAGGTTTGTTAGTATTTGGTGGCCCTCCTAAGATTGGCAAAAGCGACTTTTTGATCTCTTGGCTTGTTTACATGGCTGCTGGTAGATCATTTCTCGGTATGACACCAAATAGACCTTTGAAAATCTTCTACATGCAAACTGAAATTGAATATGAATATATGAAAGAACGTTTGCAACAACTTGATAATGAACTTTTGAATGTAGCTGCTAACAACTTAATCATTACGCCAAAAGTGCACTTATCATTTAATCATGATGAAATAAGTGAAATTAAGGAGATTGTAAATGAACGCTTTAAACCTGATGTTTTGGCCATAGATCCATTACGTAACATCTTTAGCAGTGAATATGGAAATGAAAATGACAATAGTGCTATGCTGTTTTTTCTGCAAAAGACTCTTGAAAAGCTACGCAGTGCTGTCAATCCAGATGCTTGTATTGTACTTACTCATCATACAAAAAAATTATCAAAAAAGATGCTCGAAGAAGATCCATTCCAAGGCCTAAGTGGTGCTGGATCTTTACGTGGATTTTACAGTACTGGTATGGTGATGTTTGCTCATGATGAAGAAAGTAGTGTACGCCAGATAGTATTTGAGCTTCGTAATGGTGAACGCGTGCAAAATAAACTTGTCGATAAGATAAATGGTCATTGGCAGCTAATGGAATAGCTAATTTTCACTTTAAAGTCAACTTATAGGAGAGCGTATGCTACAAGATTTTTTAACTGATTTTAATAACGCGAAACTGCAAAGCAGTTTAATACCAAAAGGTACAATAGTCAAGGTAAAAATGGCAATAAAGCCTGGAGGTTATGAAAATTGGTTCACTAAAAACTACACTACTGGCAGTATCTATTTAAATGTAGAATTTACCGTCACTGAAGGCCCATATGCAAAACGCAAGATTTTTCAGATTATAGGTATCAAAAATGGCAAAGCAGAAGGTGAAGAAGACATCTGGGGAGAATCTGGACGTTCTATGCTGCGTAGTATTTTGGAATCATCCAGAAATATTCATGCAAATGACACTTCAGAGAAAGCAGTTACCGCTAGAAGAATAAACTCTATAGCTGATTTCAACGATTTAGAGTTTACAGTAAAAGTAGGCGTTGAAACTAATAATACATACGGAGATAGAAATAGGATTACTACAGTTATTACTCCAGAATTACAAAAAAGTTTTCAAGATGATTGGTTGCCATTTTGAAGTATGACGAAGGAAAGTTGTGGGCTGCTGTTATTACTAGAGCTATTCAGGATGCAGCAGGAAAAAACCCTAAACTTAAAAAAGAGGCTTGTCAATGGATTCGCTCACGATCTTTTGAAACTGTTTGTGAGCTGGCTAATCTTGACTTTAAACGTCTAAAAAATATGTTGAACAAATTTGGAATAAACAAGGAGAATTTTATGGATTTTTCATCTAAAAATGCTTTGAAAATAAAATCATTATTAATTAATAACATCAAAGATTGTTTATCTTATTTGTTACCTGAAGGCAAATCTTACCAAGATAAATTCTATATTGGCAGTAGAAATGGAAATAAGATAATAGTTGAAATGGAAGGAGAAAATGCAGGAAATTGGTACAACCTGATCGAAGAAAAGAAAGGAAATATAATAGACCTTTGGACTTTAGTTAAAGGTAATATAGATTCTGCTGAAACATGGTTGAACGGTAAAGATGAAAGAAGTTCCATATTACAAGAAAAACAAAACGAAGGAAAAGCATTTTCTGTAAACCATTACTTAAATGACAAATCACCAATGCCACAAGATATAATAGGCCCAAGAATTTTGACACCAGGTGGTCTTTTGGTCATAGGTGGTACTCCAAAGATTGGCAAAAGTCATTTTCTTCTTTCTCTATTAGTACATCTGGCAGCAGGAAGATCATTTCTTGGCATGAAGCCTACAAGACCGCTAAAAATATTCTATCTACAAAACGAAATGGAATATGATTACATTAGAGAACGTATACAACAACTCAACAAACTTCCTCATTTAGCAACAGAAAACTTAATTGTGACGAACAAGATGAATTTGACCTTAAATGAAGAAGGTATAGAAAAAATAAAAAATATGGTAGAGGAAAAGTTTGATTTAGTTGTGATTGATTCTCCTTATAATTCCGTTAACTATGGTCTGCAGCATGCAATAGAAAAACTACGTTCCAAGATTAATCCTATGGCTGGAATAATCATCACAAATCACACCAAAAAAGTACCTACCTCTATATTGGAAAAGAATCCATTTCAAGCTCTCGTTGGTGCTAACGCTTTAAGAAGTTTTTATACATCTGGAATAGTAATATTTCAACCCAATAAACGTACAAATATCTTACAAGTAGTATATGAACTTAGAAACGGTAGATCTATACCAACAAAATTCATCAATAAGATTAATGGATGTTGGAAATCTGCTAACGTTATAGCTAGAACATAAAAATTCTTCAGGTAGGTATGGATATTTATTGTTCACAAAGAAATGGACATTATAAATTATTAGGGAAGAAAGAACAGTTAAGAACTCAACTCCTATCAAATATAAGGTCATGTCTTTCTTATTTACTGCCAAGAGGAACTTTTCGTGGTGATAAGTTCTATGTAGGTGATCTACAAGGCAATAAAGGACAAAGTATGATAGTGGAGTTAACTGGCAGTAAAGCCGGATTATGGCATGATTTTTCTACCGAAGAAGGAGGAGATATTTTTGATCTTTGGGCTGCTGTTACTGGAAAAAATCAATTTACTGATACGATAGAAGATATTGCTAAGTGGATTGGTTATTCGGAAAAAAATAACACTCTGGGGCAACCAACGGCATCATGGAACTATTACGATGAAAGTGATCAAGTGATTGTTACAGTTTATCGTTATAACACTGATTCAGGAAAAAGATATCTTCCTTTTGATGTAAAAAGGTCTAGTTTTACTCTACCAGAGACCAGGCCTTTATATAATATTCCAGGTATCATGAAATCTGATAAGGTGATTTTAGTTGAAGGTGAAAAGTGTGCAGATGCTCTGATAGAGCAAGGTATGACTGCCACAACTGCAATGTTAGGAGCAAATGCACCAATAGAAAAAACAGACTGGTCACCACTTAAGGGTAAGCATGTTATTATTTGGCCAGACAATGATGAGCCAGGTAAACAATATGCTGAGAAAGTTGTGAAAAAGCTTACTTTTCTTGGTGTTTTATCACTTACTCTTCTTGAAATACCGGAGAATAAACCAAAAGGATGGGATTCAGCTGATGGTATAGAAGAAAAGATGAATATTCCTGAATTCATTGAAAATAACTCGAAAAAAATCATCGTTAAGCAATTTCTTAATATTCAAGAATGGAGTGTGGAACGTTTTATAGGTCCAGTACCAGAGCAAAAGTTTCTTGTTGAAGGGTTATTTCCTTTAGGAGTGACATCTATTCTAGCTGCAATGGGAGATACTGGTAAAGGTATGCTTCTGCTTGATTTAGCACTGAAAGTTGCGAGTAGAAAAGATCAGCCATGTGGTTTTGGTCCTTTAGTTACTGAACATGGATCTGTGGTAATTTTCTCAGCAGAAGATGATATGAGTGAAATACATCGTCGTTTAGAGCGTCTTGATTCGCAATGCGAAAGATTAAAATATAAAGATAGGCTCTTTATTTTACCATTACCAAATGTTAGTGGATCACTTACAATCATAAAGAGTGTTTCAGGTAAAGTTATAGAGACTTCTCCTGAATTTGAATCGATAACAAAACAACTTAATAAAATAAAAGACTTAAAATTAATCGTATTTGATCCACTTGCATCATTCGTGCATGCTGATTTAAATACTGACCCAGCCGTAGGCGATTATTTGATGTCTTTATTATCTGATTTAGCAGGTAGCACTGGAGCATCAATAATTACTGCCCATCATATGAGAAAGCCAAAAAGTGAAAAACCTATATCGACTGTTGAGCAAGCACGTGATGCCATTAGAGGTACATCTGCTCTTGTTAATGGTGTTAGGTGTTCATACGCTTTTTGGTCTGTGGAAGATACAGCTAAACTGACAATTTTTAAATCAATAGGAGAATCTGTAAGACAGAACGCATTATTTTATGGAGCAATTGTTAAAGCAAACGGTTTGGCTGATCGCACTTTACGCACTTATTTAAGAAATGAAGAAACAGGATTGTTAGAGGACATAACTGAAAGATTAAGAATAAAAAATATGAACGAAAAAGATTCAAAGCAGCATCTTATAACTGCAATTACACGAGCAGCAATTTCTGGACATCCATTTACCCATACAGGAAGTACAGGAGTGTATAAACAGCGGCATAGACTACCTGAGGAGTTTCACAGTATAGGAAGAGATAGAATGGAGCGTATAGTTCAAGAGCTGTTACAAGCACGGAAGCTGGTTAAGGGAATGGCTACTGGTTCAAAAGAAGATAAATGGCTTGACATTCCTAGCGGACCATTTGCTCGTGGTGTTGGAAAGTTTAGCTGTGGAGCTGAGCTATTCTCCTAAAAAATTTTTCTGATATAAAAAAATATTTTGATTTTTGCGGACGAATTTTGAAGTCATCGTACATATATAATATAGGAGACTTAATTAAAAATGTCAATTCTCACACAGTCAGGAAGAGCAGCAATAGCAGCAAGTATAAAAGAGCAGTCTCTACATCTTGCCTGGGGCAGTGGTGACTCAAATTGGGAAAGTAGCCATCAGGTCGAAAAAGTTTTTGTTGAGGGTGAAATAGCTCTAGATCACCACACTATTAAAGATGTAAGGGTTTTTACAGGACAAATAATTTATCAGCCAAGTATAGACTATACAGTTGATAGCAGTACTGGTGTAATAAAACTTACGGAAAATAGCTCTATCACGGCAAATAGTGCAGTTACTGTAGAATATACTCAAAGCACACCACCTGAACCTATAAATTCTATAAAGCTCTTGAATGAACTTGGCAGACGTACTGCAGATGAGGTTCTCTTTTGCACAGGTGATGAGAATGGAGAGCTTTTGACTCCAACAGGGAGGTTTAGGTCCTCAAATGTACCAACCAATAATTTGTACCTTAAATTTACTTTCGATTTCACGGATGCAGCAAATCAAGTGATAAGGGAACTAGGAGTTATGGTTGGTACAAGGGTAAAAGAAAAATTGCCTCCTGGACAAAGGTATTTTGAACCACAAGATATAGAAGACCCAGGGATCTTATTAGTTTTAGAACATACAGTACCGCTCATTAGGACTTCAGCAACCAGGGAAACTTTTTCGTTTGTAGTGACATTTTAGAAAAAGAGAAAAAAGATGACCTTAAATAGCTATTATAACCGCTTTAATCCTGACAAAGAATACGAAAAAAGCTTGTTTCTAGCAGGAAGAGGTCTACAGTCAGCAGAATTAAACGAGACGCAAGAATATGCTCTCTCTAAGCTTAAAGGCATAGGCGATGCAATATTTCGTGATGGCGATGTTATAACAGGAAGCAATTGTATTATAGATAGAGAAACTGGTAAAGTTACACTTGAGTCAGGAAAAATCTATCTTCGTGGAGCGGTGAGAAAAGTAGAGGCAAAAGAGTTTGTTATTCCACTGAGTACCACAGTGCGTATAGGTGTTTATTACGTAGAATCTACCATTACAGAACTTGAGGACGAAAATCTTCGTGATCCTGCTATTGGTACAAGAAACTATCAGGAAGTAGGAGCTGCAAGGCTTAAAGTTTCCACCATTTGGGGATACCAAGTAGAAAGTGTTACTGTTAACTCTACAAATGGCGAATTTTACCCAATTTACAATATTGAAAATGGAGTATTGATAGAACATTCACCGCCACCACAAGCAAATATAGTAACTACTGCTCTTGCTCGTTATGACAAAGAGGCAAATGGTTCCTACGTTGTAAATGGCCTTGAAGTAATGTTCCTGCAAAAGGAAGATACTGTCTTGCTAGTCAACAAAAAAATTACTCAAGCTGTATCATAAAATCAAAAAATACTTCTGATTGTGTAACAGTACACAGATTACAGTTAGTGAATATGTTGAATGGATTGGAAGCATTTTTTGATTTTAAACTACAGTCAACATCCTAGTTCTGTAATTCTTGATATGATTTGGATCAAAAGCACTTTTGGATGTCAGGATACCGAAAATGATATGGAGTAGCTTACGCATTGCAGCTCCCACAATTGCCATATTATGCTTACCCTTCTTCTTTAGTCTTTGGCAAAAACTCACAATGATAGGATTGTGATTCTTGGCTACTATGGCAGGAAAGAAAAGGGCCTTACGTAATGTTTGTGAACCTGATTTACTTAATCTTGGTTTAGAATGTACAGATGAACCTGATGTTATATTTTTCGGTATAACTCCTGTATATGCTGCCAATTGCCTGGCATCTCTAAAAGCTTTTATGTCAGGGATTTCAGCTAAAATAGCTACTGCTGATTCCTCTCCTATGCCTGGAATAGTCAGTAGAAGTTGAAAATTTTCCAACAACTCTTTGTGTTGCTTTAATAGTTCACGTACGGAGTTTTTTATTGTTTCTATTTTTTGAGCTATATTCATTGCAAGGTCTTCCCAAGCATTTGCAACTTCTTTAGGCAGTCTCTCTTTTTTTTCTAGGTGGTTATTTACTAATGCTAATTCATCTTTTAACGCAACTGAGCAACGATAAAGATGTTTTAATTTTTTCATTTCAGAAGAAGGTGGTGTCCAACGAGTTGGTTCCTGTCTTTGGCAATAATCAGCAATAATTTCTGCATCAGTCTGATCATTCTTTTGTCTTACGAGTTTACTCCTTGTATAAGATTTAATACAATAAGGATTTACAACACTAACAAAATGTCCAGCATTGTGCAGAAATTCAGCCAAAGCTTCGCTATAACAACCAGTAGCCTCCATGCATGACTTTACTTCTTCCACATTATGCTTTTGTAGAAAACTCAGCAGACCTTGAAACCCAAGATCATCGTTCTTAAAGCTTCTTTTCCTAGTTTCACGCTTTTCTTTTTTACTTATGAATGAAAGAAAAACATCAAAGCGATCTTTTGATACATCAATTCCAAGAAAGTTGTTGATCATATATAACCCCATACGTTACCATTTAAAACGAAAAGTAAGGCTAACCTTGTGGATACAGAATTAGAGCCATTTAGGTCTTTCTACGATACCGTCCAGCCTATACTTTTGAGGAGGGAACTCTTATCTTTCTTACAGATTTTATATCTAAGAGGGGAAACAGAGTTCTTCCCTCCTCCACCTAATGCTTAAGCTTAAAACATTAGATGCTTTTTACAAGATACAAGGGGGAAGGAGGAAAAAAAATATTTGTAATTAATGAGGGAAAAGCTCATGTTGATGGCTATGAGATTGAGTTACCTCACAGTATTCGCATTTCTTTTGATGAAGATCCAGATATAAAATCAGTTGAATCAGAACCACATACTTTTCAGCCAAATAGCCAAAGAGTAATGGAACTGAAGGTTAATGATTTTCCAATAAGTGAAATTAAAAAAGTAGATATAACTGTTCAAAAAACCATTACCATTACTCATGGTTCATATTCAGGAGCTGTTGATCCAATACCTGACTCTGCAGTACTTGAAATTATTCAAATTAAACAAGGTAATGTTATTTATGAAAATAGTGTAGATTATAAACTAAACGCAGGAAATATTGATTGGTCATTACCCGGCAAAGAACCAGCTCCTGGAAGTAGTTATCAAATAACTTACCGCTGTCGCACTCATGTAAGTCCTGAAGATATAAGTGAGCAGGGGTGTAAAGTAAAAGGAGCAGTTGATAACAGCTTGGTTTTGATTGATTATACCTGGAAAATGCCCCGCTTTGATTTAATTACTATCGATAGCAAAGGGGTGGTAAGGAGAATAAAAGGAATTTCCCATTCTTGGCGACCATCGATGCCTAAAGCGCCCTCTGGACAACTTTTGCTCTGCTACATTCATCAGACGTGGAAGAAAGGCGAAGGGGTAAAAATAGTGAATAATGCTATTCATGCTGTACCGATGAATGAGCTTGAAGCAATGAAAAAAGGAATAAATGATCTTTATGCGCTGGTTGCAGAGGAACGTTTACGCAGTGATGCAAATTCAAGAGAACCTACAACGAAAAAAGGAGTATTTGTTGATTCGTTCTTCGATGATGATATGCGTGATCAAGGAATTTCGCAGTCTGCAGCGATAGTAAACAAGGAATTAATTTTACCAATAGATGTAACGATTGCTGATATTGATGGAGGAGAAAAAACTTATTTGTTGCCGTATGAACTTGAACCGGTACTGGAGCAGCTTTTACAGACTACAGGAGAAAAAATTAATCCGTATCAAGCCTTTGATCCAGTACCAGCACAAATTACTTTAAATAAAAATATTGATCACTGGACGGAGGTAAAAACAAATTGGAAAAGTCCAGTAACCAGAGTATTTAATGTTAAAGAAACAACAGAGCTGCTGTCAAGTACCTCATACGAAACTGAATTTATGCGAGAAGCAACTCAAAATTTTGAGATTGAGGGTTTTGCAACTGGTGAAAAGCTTAAGGAATTAAAGTTTGATGGAATTTTTATTCAACCTCAAGCATAGAAAATATTTGAAAGAAAAACATGATCGCAACATTTATTGCTGATAACAGAGGAAAAATAAAAGGAAGATTTACTGTACCAAGAAACATTCCTGCTGGAACTAAGTTAGTGCAGTTCTTCGGTGATAAAGGCAGTTATGGAGAAGCAACTTATACTGGTAAAAAAACAATTACCATAGAGGAAAGAAGAAGAGTTATCGCGGCAAGAAGAGTTGATCCTTTAGCGCAAACATTTACTCTAAATGAAAGTAGGCACATAGGAGGCGTGGAACTATGGTTTGTAAATAAAGGCAAAAAACGTGTTGTTGTGCAGATTAGAGAAACAGCAGTGGGAATGCCCTCGCAGACTGTCATTGCTGAAAGTTATATTGAGCCAAGAGATATAAAGGTGGATGGCACAGCAACACGTATTACTTGGTCACCAGTGTTTTGCCATGCAGGACGAGAGTATGCAATAGTACTGCTTACTGATGATCAGGGTACTGCAGTAAAAATAGCAAAACTTGGCAAATATGATGCAGTAAATAGCCGTTGGGTAACGAGTCAGCCATATCAAGTAGGAGTATTACTCTCATCTAGCAACGCAAGTACTTGGACTCCACATCAGAACTTAGATTTAACGTTTCGGCTTTTGGCTGCAAAATTTAGCGAAGTTTCTCACATTATTGATCTTGGCAAGGTTACTGCAAATAACGTATCAGATTTAATTGTTTTGACGAACGTCGAAAAAGTAGCATTTGATACCAATGTAGAATTTATTTTAACAGATGAAGAAGGAAAAGAAAATTTTTTGTCTGATAATTTGCCGCTCGCACTGCGTGAAAGAATAAATGGGGAATTAACGGTAAAAGCAAGCCTAAAAGGAGGGCGAGAAAAAAGTCCAGTTCTTTATCCTGGGTTACAGTTAGTTCTGGGTAATCTTTCAGAGTTCGGAGATTATGTTACAAGAAGCATTACAGCAGGAGCTAACACTAAGATTACCATAACATATGATGCGCTGATACCTGGCACTGCAGATGTTAAAGCATATGTGCAAAAAAATGTGGATTGGCAATTAGTAAATTTAACATCAGGAAAACCAATTGGAGAAAATTGGGTAGAGAGAACTCATGTGCTGACAAACTTTAATGGCAATGAGACAAGGATAAAATTAGTTTTAAGTGGAACGGTTGTCTATCGGCCAAAGGTAAAAAACTTGCGGATTGTTATAACGTAAAAAAATGCCAAATAATGAAACGAGGCGCGGATATCCTTTACCACATCCAGAGAATATTGCTGTGCAAGATGTGGTACGTATTCGCAAAGCGGTAGAAAAAATAGATGAAGATATGAGTGAGAGGGAAAGTAAACACAACGATCTTCAAAAAGCATTTGAACGACTGAATTTTGAGAATTTTTTGAATTTTTGGAGTAATAACAGATGACTATCGCCAAAGAAGTAGTTTATGCATTGCATCAGAGACTGAAAGATCTATCTGTAAATGCTACCCCTGATCAACTCGCATATCTCGCAAAATCTCTAGAGTCTATTGCTGGGCAAAGTACAGTACTTGATATTGTACAGATGACTGACATAAAATTAAAAGAACTTCTTGACAGTAGCACAAGTCATTTAAATAAATTAGATAGTAGTAAAAACAATGCATTAGCAGCAATCTCTGAATTAGAAGGAAAGTCATTAAAGAAAATAGATGAAAAAGGAATTACAAATTTATCACTACTTGATAGCAGAAAAGATTCACATGTTGCCACCATCAATAATGCCGGAGATCTAAATAGCATAAGAAACACATTAAATAGCCTTAAAGCCATAAGCGATATACCAACTGGTTCATCAGTTATGAAAGAAATAAAAACTAGAGAAGACCAATTAAAAATCCTTACAACTAAATTTAACTCGATTAATGATGTGCCAAATGGGTCATCAATTATAAAAGAGATAAGAAAGCGCAATATGGTTGAACCTGAATCATTACCTTTTCTGTTTGGCATTCTTAATCGATATAATGACTATGGTTGGTCTGATGATAATGGCTATTTCAAAACAGAATTAGGGCAGTGGTATAAAGATACAGCAAAAACCGACTATATGCTGCAGCTCCTTGCAGGTAGTAATACTTATGATTGTACGTATTCTAGTTTTTATCATCCACCACAGTTGTACTTCTTACAAGGAAGTAACGGTAAATTTCTGTACAGAAAAGCATTTTTACGTCGTAGTCACAGCTCAGATCAATACAGTTACCCATATGCACTACTTGGAGTAATATTTGTAAAAAACACTACAAACAGCGATAAAACACGAACGCTTCATTTTAGTGGTTCATCACGTTGGAGTTCAGGATATGAAGGAGCAGGGTTATTCGTAGGAACACCTAGTCACGTTAATACTAATAAATCGGCAATCTCAGGAATAACTTGGACAAATATTTACAACTACTCAACTAATTCTGCAGTATTTAGTAGTTCAAATAATATTACTGTGCCAGCAAATAAGACAGTAGCAATTTTATTTTACGCATCGCCATATTTTTACACATCTGATTATCACCATTACAGTTGGTTTATGAGGTGGAGTATTTATAACTTTCGGAGCAATTTTTTAACTACAGGGCTTGAGATAGATGTAGAGAGAACGCTAAGGGCTTGGCAATGTCCAGGATTATCTAACACGCATGAGATTTGGAGGTAACAAACAATGTCTATCTACATTAGATTTGAAAATGATAAACAAGTAGAAACAACAATACTTGAAAGCAAGCCAAAAGGTAAAAATTGGTATGAAGCGCCAAAAGATTTTGATTGGCAAAAAAGCTATTGTTTAACAGAAGGAGGAGAAATTGCTCAGCGGAATCAAGAAGATATTGAATTGGAGTTATTGCAAAATGCGAAATTTTCTGCACTTTCTAATCTTCGTGCTTATTATGATAACTATACTAACCAATACACAGGACATTCTCACCAGAAGTCTAAGTCGTATGCGATACAAGCGAAAGCCGCAAAAAGCATTCTAGCAGCACCAGAATCTATAGATGAAAAGGATAAAGAAATTATAGAACCTTTAGCAAAAGTCCGTGGTATTACAGTTATCGAAATGGCAAGGATAATCGAGGAAAAAGTGAAAAAAGCAGTAAAAGCGATAGTGAAATGCGAGGAGTTGGAAGACATGGCGAAGAGGAAAATTGAAGAAGCTAAAAGTGAAGTAGAGCTACAGGCTTTGCTCAATGATTTTAAACAAAGAATGCAAAAAAAATGACAGAGCAATTTTTACATGGTGTAAATGTTATTGAGGTAACCTCAGGGGCCAAGGTAGTACGCACAGCTAAATCATCAGTGATAGGTGTAATTGGTACTGCACCTGAAGCAGATGGGCAAAAATTTCCACTGAATAAGCCAGTACTGATAGCAGGAAGCTTAAAAGAAGCGGTAAAACTTGGCAAAAAGGGGACTCTTTTTTCAGCAGTAAATGGAGTATTTTCCCAAATTGGTGCAACAGTAGTAGTTATTCGAGTTGAAGAAAGTGATCCAAAATTAAAAGAAGAAGAGACGCTGAAGAATATAATTGGCGGTGTTGATGAGGAAACCGGAGAATATCAGGGAATTGAGGCATTTCTCAGCAGTGAAAGCATAGTTCATGTTGCGCCAAGAATATTAATTGCACCTCAGTTTACTCACCAACTACCAGAAGATGGCAAAAATCCAGTGGTTGCAGCATTAATTCCTATAGCAGAAAAGCTGAGAAGCATAATAGTAGCAGATGGACCAAATACTAATGATGAAGAAGCAATAAAATGGAGAAAAAGTGTAGGCAGCTCAAGAGTTTACGTGGTTGACCCATGGATTAAGTTATTTATTGAAGGAAAAGAAGAAATCTTGCCATCGAGTCCATTTGTAGCTGGTTTAATAGCTAAGATAGACAGCGAGCAAGGCTTCTGGCACTCACCTTCAAATAAAGAAATAAACGGTATTGTTGGAACAAGCAGGCCTATTGATTTTACTCTCGGTAATACAAATTGCAGAGCAAACCACTTAAATGAAAATGAAGTAACAACGATAATTCATCAAAATGGCTATAGGCTTTGGGGAAATAGAACATGTTCAAATGACTCAAAATGGGCTTTTTTGTCAGTGAGAAGGACTGCAGATTTAATTAATGATAGTTTACTTCGAGCTCATCTCTGGGCAGTTGATCGAAATATCACCAAAACTTATATAGATGATGTAATTGAGGGGGTGAATTCTTATCTTGCAAGTTTAAAAGCACAAGGAGCAATTATTAGCGGAAAATGTTATACAACACCAGAGCTCAATACACCGGCAAATATTGCAAGCGGGAAAGTATATTTTGATTTCGAATTTACACCACCATATCCGGCTGAGCAAATAATATTCAGGTCTCATCTTGTAAATAATAGTATAATAAGTTAGGAGCAAGTAAAGTGTTACCGAAAATACTGAGAAATTTTAACGTATTTGTTGATGGTCGTGGTTATGCAGGGAAAATTGATGAAATAACCTTGCCGAAGCTTACCATAAAAACTGAAGAATACAGAGCTGGTGGTATGGATATTCCAGTAAATATTGATATGGGCATGGAAAAGCTTGAAGCAGATTTCACTTTTGCTGAATACGATACAGAGCTCTTTCGGCTATTTGGGTTGATAAATGGAAATTCAGTAGCTTTGATGCTCCGTGGTGGAATGCAAGGTAGTGGAAGTAATGATATTGAAGCAGTAATAATCAATTTAAGAGGCATTTTTAAAGAATTTGATTTTGGTAACTGGAAACCTGCTGAAAAAGCAACGCTGAAGTGTACTGTAGCTGCTCATTACTATAAACTTACCATAGGTGGCAATGAGCTGATAGAGATCGATGCTGAAAATATGATAAGAAAGATAAATGGCGTTGATCAAATGGCCTTGCTGCAAACGGTTTTAGGAATATGAAAACTTATTTGAAATTTTATTTTTTAAGGAGAAGCATATTAAAATAACTTTAAAAGTGTAAAAATATTTTATTTTTTAGGAGAATTTTATGAAAACTATAACACTAAACAACCCAATTACAGTTGATGGAATTTCTGTCTCAGAACTTACCGTTAGACGTCCAAAAGTTAGGGATTATCTTGCCATAGATCGTCTAAATGGTAGTGATTTAAGTAAAGAAGTCACTCTGACAGCGAACTTAACATCAGTGGCAAAAGAATCAATTGAGGAGTTAGATATTGCTGATTATGTTAAAGTACAAGAGGTGCTCAAGGATTTTTTTTCACCAGTTATTCAAAGAACTTGAGGTCAGAAGTATTAATGTTCAGCTCTGTTGTAGGAGGCGGAGTTGAACAAATACTTGATATGGAGATTAGTGAATTTATTTTATGGAGCAAATTAGCTAGGGAGTTCAAATGTCAGTATTATCGATAAAAATAGGTGCAGTACTTGATGGCAGTTTTAATACTGTAATAAAGGGCAGTAGTAGTCAACTTACTCATCTTGGTGAGAACATAAGAAAGCTTGACTCATCTTTAAAATCAGTATCAAAATTTAAGCAGTTGGGTAGTGATGTTTTGACTAGCAGGAGGTCGTGGAAGGGCTTTGAAGATCAAGTAAAATCTTTAGCTAAACAAATGAAAGCAATAGAGAAACCGAACAAAACTTTAAAAGCTGAATTTGATAAAGCTAAGTTTTCTGCAACAAAAGCAAAAGAAGCATATTTGAAAAAGAGAGATGCTTTGCATTCATTTAATGAAGAAGTAAGGAAAAGTGGAAGAAATATTAAGTCATTAGTAAGTGATCAATATAAACTTGGTTCTTCTATTGAAGTGCTAAAAGGTAAGTATGGTAAGCTTGGGTCTGCAATACGTAGTCACCAAAGTTTTTTAGCAAGCAAAGCACATTTTAAGTCACAAATTATAGAGACTATTGGGCTAGGGCTAACGCTTGCAGCTCCAGTTAAAGTTGCGATTGACTTTGAAAGTGCTATGGCTGATGTTACAAAAGTGGTAGATTTTAAAAAAGGAACGGATGAAGCAACTAAATTTGCAAAGAAGTTAAAAGAGATGTCACGCACTATACCATTATCAGCCGCAGAACTGGCACAAATAGCTGCAAGTGGTGGTCAACTTGGTATCAAGAAAGAAGATCTTTTTATGTTTACAGAAACAGTGGCAAAAATGTCTACAGCATTTGATATGTCTGCAGAGCAAGCAGGTGATTCTATAGCTAAACTCTCTAACGTTTATGGCATTGATGTTAGTAAAATGGAACATGTTGGTAATGTGATCAACCACTTATCAGATAACACTGCTGCTAAAGCAAGAGATATGGTTGAAACTCTAGCAATAGTTGGTGGTACTGCAAAGCAGTTTGGTTTGGATATCGAGAAAACAAGTAGTTTAGCAAATGCTTTCATTAGCTTAGGTAAAACACCTGAAAAAGCTGCAACTGCTATAAATGCTCTACTTAGTAAACTTCAGACTGCTGAAGAACAAGGAGGGGATTTTAAAGCAGCATTAGAGCAAATGGGAATAACTGCAGAAGAAATAGTACAAAGAATAAGCGAAAACGGCGAAGAAGCATTACTCTATTTTTTTCAAACTCTAAAGAAAATGGATAATCAGGAACGTTCTACAATCCTGATGAAACTTTTCGGTCAGGAATATCAAGATGATATTGCATTATTAGCTGGAAGTTTTAATAAGTATGAGGATGCAATAAAGTTATTGGCTAATACAGAAAAGTACAAGAGCTCTCTACAAGAAGAATTCAAAAATCGTGCAGACACTACAGCTAATAAATTACGACTTCTTCGAAATGCAATAGCTGAAGTTGGTATGAACCTGGGCTCAGTGATGTTGCCTACTTTAAAATCTATAGCTGAATTTTTACAAGAAAAAACTAGATATATAGCAGAGTTTGCAGAAAAATATCCAACTTTAACCACGGCGATCATGGGTACTGTAGCATCCTTGATAAGTTTAAAAATTGTAGCAGTAGGACTAGGATACGGATTTACATTGCTAGGAAGTACGATTTTTAGTCTGAAAGCAAACCTACTTGGAGTATTTTCATTTTTATCAGCTACAGTTTTTCCTGCAGTAGTAACAGGACTAAGAGCAATAACACTCGTTAACCCTATAGGACTTTTAGTTGCTGGACTTGTTACTGGTGCAGCTCTTGTTATAGCTAACTGGCAAAAGGTGAAAGACTTTTTCTCTAGCTTGTGGAAATCACTCATTGAACCTATAGGAAAAGCTTTTTCATGGATAGGGGAAAGTGTATTTGGAAAAGTATTGGAAAATAGCCCACTGAAAGAATTTGAAAAAAGAAAAACTGAAATAAAAGCAGTCCATACTCCCATAAAGAGTAATATTCTCAACAGTGGAAATCCTGTGCTAGGTAACAGTATAATTAAAGAATTTTCAAAGAGAAATAAAAATAGCTTCAGAGTCAAAAGCCTTATTGAGGAGACAGAGAGCGATAAGATATTTGCAAGGAGTAAGTTTGAAAATAAAGAACAAAATAAAACTCAGAACATCACTAATAATTACACTATCAGCATTAAAGCAGAACCTAACCAAGATGTTCGTAGTCTTGCAGATGAAGTAATAAAAAGGATAAGAGAAAAGTCACGTGATGTTTTATTTGATACGGTAGAGACATTTTATTGATGCTATCTCTTGGTCCGTATAAGTTTGCTCCCACAAGTTTAAAGTATAGCAAAGAAAATCGTTGGAGCACGATTGAGTGTATTGAAAATATGCCACTATTACAAAATATCGGTCAAGGTGTAGAAAATATAGATTTAGAAGGAATGATTTATCTGCATAATCTCAACGGGCTAAATCAATTAAAGAGTGTGAAAGAAGCTGAAAAACCACATATTTTAGTAGATAGTTTAGGTAATATTTTAGGACAATTCGTAATTACTAGGTTAGAAGAAAAGCAGATGTATTTTTTACCTAATGGACTACCAAGAAAAGTTGAATTTAGTTTGAGTTTAAAAAGCTATAGATGACTGTATACTATGTGAGTAAAGAAAATGAGATGTTAGATCTGATTTGCTGGAAACATTACGGATTTACTGATGGAGTAGTGGAATTAGTACTAGCAGAGAACTTAGGTTTGGCAGAATACGGAAGCTTTTTGCCTGCAGGATTAAAGATAAAGCTTCCTACTATTAAGAAAATAGTACAAAAGTCAAAATTAAAGGTCTGGGAATAAATGCAGCCAGATTTTATAATAGATAAATGTGAATCAATTAAAGATAGAGTTATATCATTGCACCTTACAGATGAATCAGGAATAATAGATGATGTAGTTGAAGTGTGTGTTAATTACAGGGATGAAGACATAGATATTCCGAATGAATTGAACATAGCACTAGGTTATAAGGAATTTGGAATCTTTCCAATGGGTATATATACAGTCAACGAAGTGACTATACAGGGTCCACCTAAGACTCTACTAATCAAAGCTCATGCAACAAATTTAAGAATATCTTTGAAGGCAAAAGTATCAAAAGAATGGCGCCAAATTACCATAGAAAACTTAGTAAAAGAAATAGCCCAAAAACATGGATATGGATACAAAGTCGCTAAGGAATTTAAGAGTGTATTGATACCCCATATTAATCAGGCAGATGAAAGTGATATAAGTCTGTTAACAAAGATCGCAACAGAGCGTGAAGCAATGGCAAAATTAGCTGGTGGGTATATATTGTTTATTTCAAAGAATATGGCAAAATCAGCCACAGGAAAAGCTTTAGGAACAACGACTATTAGACCTCAAGATACAATTAACTGGAAAGTACATTTTACCGTACGTGATAAGTATAATTCAGTAGTGGCAAAGTGGCATAGCTATGAAAAGGGCGAAACTATTAAAGAAACAGTTGGTAGTAGCGAGCCAAGTTATATTATGCTGGAACTTTACTCTAATGCAGAGTCAGCGCTGAGTGCAGCAAATGCCAAGTTGAAACAATTGAAGCGTAACAATGAAGCTTTAGATATAACTATGCCTGGTAATCCTCAAATTTTTGCAGAAGCTAAACTTAATCTTATAGACTTTAACCAAGCGGTAGATGGTGAATGGATAGTTAATAGAGCGGAGCATACTTTAAATAGCTCAGGTTACCTTACTATGTTGTCAGCATCTTTGAGTAAGTAATGTTAATAAAAAATGAGTAAATGATCTATTTAATATTAAAAAGATGTTGAATATGGATAAATTGGGTCAAGATACAAAAAACAAGCTGCATTTTTGGTGGCTTATAACAGTAATAGTATGTATTATTGCTACCTATTCCTACATGAAGGCAAAGGCTGCAGATAATTATAAAACGATATTACGCATTGCTTCTCAAAATTGTAACTTAGAGACTGTAAAATTCTTAGTAGAAAATCTATTAGATATTAATGTGCAGATCCCTAAATTAACAGCACTACATTATGCTGCAGAAGAGGGATGTGCAGAGGTTGTAAAATTCCTAGTAGAAAAAGGAGTTGATATAAATGCTACGAAATATGAAAGATGGACACCTTTACATGCAGCTACATATGAAGGCAAATTGGAGATAATTAGATTTTTATTAGACAAAGGTTCAGACCCTACCATTAGAGATACAGATGGAAAAACACCAAGGAAAATTGCTGTATTAAGATCACGGCATAATAAGGACAAACCTTATGATGAAATCATTAAGCTACTTGCAGAAGCAGAGGATCGATACAAATCAATAGAAAGAAATCACTAAAGCTGTAAGTTTTCTATAATCTGTATATAAACTTCTAAAACTATCCATAACAAGTTAATATCTTCACATGAAAAAGCAAAAAATCCCAATCACAGTAATAGTAACGATAGTAATACAGACCATAGCAACAATTTGGTGGCTCGCTAAGCTTGATTTAAAAGTACAAATTCATGATCAATTTATAGAACGAAATCACGAACTAATGGAAACAGTTTATCGCCTTGAGGAGCGGGTAAAAAACCTCATTGAAGAAGTTAATGAGCTTGAGCAAAAACACAAATAAATTTCACAGTGGTAAAATACATTTTATCCGTTGATGGAGGTGGCATTAGAGGGATAATACCTGCCATTATTCTAGCAGAAATTGAATCTAGGACAAAAAAGCCAATTTCCCAGATTTTTGATTTAATGGCAGGAACCTCAACCGGTGGGATTATTGTTGCTGGACTTTGTAAAAGCAATAAACTTCAATACTCTGCCAATGATTTGGTTGAACTTTATCAAGAGTATGGAGCATATATCTTTCAATCATCATTTTGGAGAAAATCAATTGCTTCTTGGCTGAGTGGTTCTCAGTACTCATATAGAAATATGGAATTTATTCTCAACAAATACTTTGGTGAAAGTACTATGGCCGATGTTGCGAGTAATCTACTACTCACCAGTTATGACATTCACAATAGTTGTGAATTTTTCTTCAAAAGTTGGAAAGAAAAAAACATTAAGTTGAAAGATGCACTCAGAGCTACAACAGCTGCTCCAACGTACTTCACACCAAAACGTCTGAAAATTAGCCAAACAGAGAGAGTATTGATAGATGGTGGAGTGTTTGCAAATAATCCAGCGGCTTGTGCATATGCAAGTGGTAAGAGGTTATTTCCAAATGATGAGATTATACTGCTATCAATAGGCACTGGTGGAACAGATAGAAGTATAAAGTATGCTAACTCAAGGAAATTTGGCAAAATAGGGTGGATCAAGCCACTACTGAATGTGATGTTTGCCTCTGGATTGGATTGCGTTGATTATCAACTAGAACAAGTAATAGACGATAAATATATAAGAATACAATCGCAATTGAAAGTAGCATCGACTGAGATGGACAATATTACACTCAAAAATATCAAATCTCTTCAGCAAGAGGCAAATGCAATGATAGAGGACAACCAGAAATTAATAGATAAACTTTGCGATTTCATATCTTAATTTATACCAAGCAAAATTCAACTGAGCCAAAAAAGTTGGTTAGCAAATTCTGCTGGTTAAATCATTAACTAACTTTACTTATATCTTAAACACATTCAATTTTCACACTCACCCAACTCATCAGCAGTTAGGCCACTTGCTCGCACAATAATATCAATAGCAACACCTTCCTTAACTAGATCTTTTGCAATCTTGATTTTCTCTGCTTTTTTAACCTTTTCTTTACCAGTTTGCATTCCTTCAGATAAAGATCTAGCTACCGTATCCAGTAATTCTTGATCCTCAATTTTTTCGCATTTACCTATAAACCCAAAAACTGGCTCATTTTCATATTCTGTTAGTCCAAGAGCTTTAATGTTAACTGATAATGTCTTTGCTATCTTATATAATATTTCAATTGGAATGTCTGTATATCCTCGTTCATAGTCGTGTATTTCTTTAGGTGTTGAACCGATTTTATTTGCCAAGTCCTCCTGAGTGTATTCCCGTATTAATCTCTGCTCTTTTATCCTTTTCCCCACTTTGTAGAGTATAGAATCAGTACAAATTTCTTTCTCTATATCATCATATTCGTAAGTAGATAAGCGAGTCACTTGGGAAATAATATCAACTGAAACTCCTTCTTTCACTAGATTCTTTGCTACTTCTATTTTCGCTTCTTCTTGGCTAATTTTCTCGCTAATATATACAAACCTTACTAATGGATACAGCTTCTTGCGTAATTCCTGATCCTTAATTTCTCTATGTATTTTTGTTAGATAGACTATTTCTTTATCCTCATCTTCATACCAACTGTTTTCTCTTAGTACTGTTGGTCCTGGAAGTAGATCTATAACATTAACTGACAATGCTCCTGCTATTATATACGATTCTTTGATTGTAATAGCCTTGCACCCTAGTTCAAAGTTATGTATTTCCTTATGTGTTAAACCAATTTTGCTTGCTAATTTTGCCTGAGTATACCCTTGTACTATCCTACAACCTTCTATTTTTTTCCCCAGCTCGTAGCTTACTGAGCCAATATGCTCTGAATTATCATAGATAAATCCTCTAAAAGCTGTTTTTCCTACAGAAGCAAACATATATTCTATCACAAAAAAATCCACTATTGGCTAAGTTTTTATGAAATCACAAAAATTTCTCAATCATATAATTTGATAAGCCTGTCGTTTGCAAGATAATATCAACAGAAATTCCTTCTTTCACTAAATTCCTTGCAACTTCAATCTTCTTTTCCTCTCTGACCTTTTCTCTATAAACATGTATACCTTCAAATAAAGACTTGATTAGCATATCGCGTAATTCCCGACTCTCAATCTTTTTGTATTCTTCTATCAACTTTGATAGCTTTTCTTCCGCTTCACTATCCTCATCTGATTCGGGAAGTAGATCTATGATACTGATTGATAATACCTTTGCTATTTCATCTAACATTTCAAGTGAGACAGCAGCTCTCCCTTGTTCATATTCGTATATTCCTTGATTTGTTATGCCAACTTTATTCGCTAAATCTTTTTGTGTATATCCTCGTATCAATCTCCACTCTTTTATCCTTTGCCCTACTTTGTATGGAACCGGAATTTTGTTCTCCTCATACTCACCAATAGATAAGTTAGTTGTTCGAGAGATAACATGAGCAGAAACTCCTACTTTCATCAAACCCCTTGCTACTTCTATTTTTACCGCTTTTCTGCTTCTTTCCTCACTCAAACGAATAAATTTGGTTAATAAATAAAATACCTCGCTTAATTCTTTATCTTTATAACCCTTTACTAAATTTAATATTTCTTCATCTTCAAAATATCTTTTTTCATTTGGTAGCGTCTCTCCACAAACTAGACCTTTAACATTTACTGATAATGCTTCTGCTATAGCATATAATTTCTTAATTGGAATTTTACGACTCCCTTTTTCATATTGCAGTATTGCCCAGTACTTTACACCAACCTTCTCCGCTAAATCCTTCTGAGTATACCCTCTCTCTAACCTCCAATTTTTTACTTTTTGCCCTACCTCACAGTCTAGACTTTTTTCCATACAAAGAACCATACATATAATATTTTCTACTATAGCTCAAAGGCTCCAGATATAATGGTAGACTCTGGAACCTTAAAATAAATGAATTAAAGCCCCCTAAAAGTTTCTTTACTATTTTCACGTACTTTATCTACCCATGAAGACAATTTTTCACTTGGGCTATCAACCTCCTTCATAAGCTGCTTGCTATTCCATATGCCACATCTCATAAAACTTCCCTTTTCTACTGCTTCTTTAAGTTTTACTCCAGCAAAAAGACAATTTTTTCCTATTTCTTCGCCTCTTTCTTGTAATTTAGACCACATTTCCTTATTTTCTACTCTGACTTGTACTTGATCATATTTTTTTACATCGTGGTACAATATAATATCTAGCTTACCAATGCTTGTAGGAAATTCTAATATAATAGAGCTTCCATCTGACATATCGATATAGTTTCTTATACCTCCCTTCTCACTTTTAACCTCAACTGCATCATTGCCAATTTTTAAAATATTACTTCCTAGCTCTCTTTTTGCTTCCAGTATTTTGGCTACCTCTACCTTGCTATCCCCAGAAAATTCTATATACGATGTTGTATTATCTATTTCAACATCTATTAATTCTCCTTCTTGCACAGCACTTTCGCCAGCTTTCTCTAGTTCTTCTAGTCTCTCATCTATATGTGGCTGAACTTCTGGTTGTAGCTCATTATAGATTTCACCTATCAATTTATTCTCCAATAAAGTATCATGAAACTCTGCACCGTTTAGCATTAATTTACGTATTAGCTTTTTACGATCAGCCTTATCAAATTTATGAAAATGTGTGCCCAGTATCACATATTCCGCGAGGCTCCACTCTCCATCATTACATGCATTTAGCCTTGCTCCAGCAGCTAGTGCTTCGTCTACAACCTTGTGCAGTTCATTTGGACTTTTTGCTCTTACCACAGCACTCTTAAACCAGCTCAACTTTTCTGCACTTGGCTTTATTTTTTTCAAAGCTGAAGCAAATGGATTTTTATCTTCTTGATCACTTACAGGTTTTGTGCCATAAACATAGTCAAATCCTTTCCCATAGTTGATTTTGTTTTCGCGAACTTCTCTACCAGGGAAAGGTGCTATTTCTTCAGGCTTTTTAGCCTTATTAATTTTGCTTACAAAGGTGGATTGCTCCTTAGTACGACCAATTCCTACAATAGCATTTAACACCTCACCTTTTGATAATCTATCAAGATCAATGTTTAACTCGTAAGTACCTCCTTCTTGATCATCAAAAGGTACAATTATTTTATTAACCATATTAGCCTCCGCTATTAAATATACTTTACTAAGTCTATAACCTACTTTATTACTTTATTATTAATTCAATATATACTTTCTCATTAATTATAAGCAATGATTAATGTGATTGCAAATACTTTCTTCATTCAAGTAGTTAAACAACTCATGAAAATCTTCAAACATCTGCTTTATAACAGTCCTTGCTCTTTAAAGCTAAAATACCCAACACTTGTGATGATAATGTGATCCAGCAACCTAATCCCTATAGTCTGACAAGCTTTAGCCAAGTCTTTAGTTACAGCTTCATCCTCATCAGATGGCTTTAACCTTCCTTCTGGGTGGTTATGCGATATTATTATTGACGTCGCTTTTCTTATTAATGCCTTTCTTGTTACTTCTCTTATGTAAAAAGGTACCTTATCCACTGTACCAGTGAACACTTCTTCCCCCTTTAAACGGCACTTTTGATCAAAATATATTATTTTCATCTTTTCCTCCTCTGAATAACCAATACTCACCCTCAAATATTTTACTATGGTTTCCAAGTTATCCATTACAGGTCCTTTCTTTAACTCTTCTCTTGGTACTCTCTTTGCAGCTTCCTTTAGGCATAAAATTACTGCTACTGTAGAGTCAGTTATCCCTTCTATAGTTTTCAAGTCATCTATTTCCTGGCCTAAAACTCCTCCTATTCCAAAATTATCTATTAGCTTTCTAGCAATAATTCGAGCTTCTTCCCTGTCATGCACTGCACTTAGAAACGTTTCTATTACTTCACGATCAAGTAGTGCTTTACCGTTGCTTTCTAATGCTCTGAATTCTATTTCTTCTCTACGATCTTTCTTATTATTCATAAAAATTACCCTTCACTAATAACAAAATGTTTTTATATATTTACTGCTGTTTTTTGTCAGCATTGGCATAAGGCCATAGCTTTTGAGTGAAGTCAAATCAATTTTTCAATCTTTTTTACTTATTTTTTCATGAATAGGTAAAGATATTAATAGATACTGATTTTTTATTTTAAATTTGTTGAATTTCGTCTAAAGAGATGCCCACTGTTTTTAAAATAATATTGATAGAAATTCCTTCCTTAACTAAATTCTTTGCAATTTTCATCTTTTCTACTCTCTTCACTTTCTCTTTGCAAACTTGTATGCTTTCAAACAGAGATTTTATGAGTACATGACGTAATTCTTGGCTTTTAATCTTTTTGTATTCTTCTATTAACCTTGATAGTTCCACTTCACTATTCTCATTTTCTCTTGTTTCTGGAAGCAGATCTGTAATATTAATTAATAGCATCTTTGCTATTTCATCTAACATTTCAAGTGAAACAGCAGCTCGTCCTTGTTCATATTCATATATTCTTTGATTTATTATGCCCACTTTACTTGCTAAATCTTCCTGAGTGTATCCTCTTCTCAACCTCCATTCTTTTACTCTTTGACCTACTTTATACGGAATGGAAATTTTTTTCTCATCATTATCATATTCATCAACAGATAAATTGGTTGTTCGAGAGATAACATGAGCAGAAACTCCTTCCTTAACCAAACCCTTTGCTACTTCTATTTTTACCGCCTTTCCACTTTCTTCCTCACTAATACGGATGAATTTAGTTAATAAATAAAACGTTTCACGTAATTCTTGATCCTTAATCTCTCTATGTCTTCTTACTAGATTTAATACCTCTTCTCCCTCATACCTTCCCTCATTTGATACTTCTTGTACGCAAGCTAGATCTCTAGCAGTTGTTGATAATGCTTCTGCTAATTCATATAACTTCTTAATTGAAATTCTGCGTGTTCCTTTTTCGTATTGAAGTATTACCTGATATGTTGTTCCGATTTTTTTTGCTAAATCTTTTTGAGTATATCCCTTTGCTAATCTATGATTTCTTACTTCCTGTCCTATTACTTTGTAATCTAAAAAATTAGAGCATTTATTCTCTTTTTTCACATTTTATACTCCATAACCAGAAGAGCTGTTACGTATACTTAATTGGGAACCTTTTTGACAAACTGAACTCATCTCCTTTCAAACAATTTTTCTATATCACTTAGTTTCATTTCTATATACGTTGGTCTTTCATGACCAGAATATGGAGTTTTCTCAATTTGTCTTAGTATCTCATTCATCTCTTCCAATTTCATTTTTCTTCCTGCTCCATGGCAAGCGATTGTGGCTGATATTTTATTCACCTTATCCTCTATTGACAACGTATCTTCCATTTCCGTTAACTTATCTACTATATCAACTAGCATCTCTTTTATATCTATTGTTCCCAAGATTGAAGGTATTTCTTTCACCATTATTTTATCTTCTGATTCTATTTCAATACCAAAACCCATTTCAAAAAGCTTATCTTTATAAGTTTTAACCATCTCCATTCCAGCTTGGTTTTTAATTTCAACTATTTCAGGAATGAGAAGTTTTTGTCTTTTTATGCTTGTTAAGCACTCGTATATCAACCTCTCATAGGCTGCATGTTGATCTACTATAATCAGCCTATCTCCAGCCTCAGCAATAATGTAAGTATTGTGGACCTGACAACGTGCATATCCTAGGGGATGATCCTCTACCAAATCAATTTGCTTCCTTTCTAAAACCATCGTTCCCTTTTGGGCTGGGGATTCTCCATACTTAAAAGTTTCTGGTAAGCTTTGCCTTCTTTCATCTGGTGCATTGAATTCTTTCATTAGACGATTTTCTAAAAGACTTGGTCTCTTTTCATAAAACTCTTTTTGATCTTTTTTCTCTTGACTATCAACCTGCTCTTGGCTTTTACTATCATTAAAAATTAGCTCCTCTTCAATACCTTGATCACCCGCTGCAAATCTCGTTGATAGTGTTTTTATTATCCCTCTTCTCACTATTTCATATATTAGCCTTTTATTCTGAAATCTTACTTCCGATTTATTTGGATGCACATTTACATCTACTTGGTCATATGGTACTTCTAAATGCAACACTGCAAAAGGATACCTATTGTTTGGAATAAAATCGTGATACGCATATCTAATTGCACCAACAAGTAGATTGTCTTTTATTGGCCTTCCATTAACAAACGTATAAATCTGAGTTGAGTTGCCACGATTGACATTAGGTTTACAGATGTGTCCCTTAAGTTTGATGCCTTCTTCTTCCTCTTTAACTTCCAGTGAATTGCTTTGAAATTCTTCTTCTATTTCACATAATCTGTTGAACAGCGAAGTTTGCTTAACATATTTTAAGAGCTTTTTATTACCAGAAGTGAGAGTAAACCCAATACTATAATTAATCATCGCTAAGTTATTCACAATATCAACAATACTTTGTGTTTCTGCCCTTTCGGTTTTTAGAAACTTTAGTCTATTTGGTGTAGCAAAAAATAAGTCACGAACTTCAATATATGTACCTTGCAACAAAGAACAAGGGGTAATCTCTCTTATTTTTTCTCCTCCCTCATACCTTATAGACCATGCTTCCTTTGCTCCACTTGCCTTAGACGATAATTTCATTCTGCTTACTGCTGCAATTGAAGGTAAAGCTTCTCCCCTAAACCCAAGGTGCTTGATTTCTATTAACTCACTATCGCTTAATTTTGAAGTGGCATGCCTCATAAATGCTAGTTCTAAGTCGTCCTTTTCTATTCCATTTCCATCATCTGTCACAGTTATAAGGTTACGTCCACCACTTTCTATTTTGATCTCTATCTCTGAACTTCCAGCATCTATTGCATTTTCTACTAATTCCTTTACTACACTCGCTGGCCTTTCTATTACCTCTCCCGCTGCTATACGATTTATAGTTTTTGTGTCTAAAAGAATTATTGCCATATTTTCAACTCTCAGTCTGATCAGTTTAATATCAATTAAAATCAGATTGTCTATTAAATTCTATTCTAAGCCCTTTCATGAAGATCATTAGAATTATGTATAATTATTAATGCTTTTTAAGTGGATTTCCTATTGTTCTTTCTAAGTTCCTTGGTGCACGTAACGATTATTCTTTAAAAAGAATATTGGCTACTGAGAAGAATGAAGACATCTTCATCAGAAAAAAAAGGGGCAAAAACAGAGAAAATTGACGTAGCTACTTAAGGCAGGTGTCTCTATTGCAGCTGAGACAACTGATCTACTCATGATCAAATGAAGAAGTTATAAGCATACAGATTGGATTACAGTATCTTTTTTAAGAAGAAGATTTATCTTGCTTAAAAACTTGTAGATACTATATTTTACATAAATTCTTCATGCGAGGCCTTTATGTTTACTAATAGAATATCTAATAATCTGGATCAGCTGCAATTTTTTGTAGAGTTTTTAAATGAAAATTATGAAATTCAGAAACATCTTAGTCTTACACCACTACATTTAGCAGCAGGAAATGGTCAGTTGGATTTAGTCAACACTTTATTAGGAGAAGGTTTAGATATTAATTCAGAGATTAAGTACGATGGCTTTACGCCACTGTATTTTTCAATTGCAAAAAATCGCTTAGAGATGGTTAACTTTCTTATTGCTCATGGAGCAGATGTAAACCATAAGACCATTCTAGGCTTTACACCTTTAAGTTTTGCATCCCAGCAAGGATATTTAGATATAGTCAACACCTTGATTGCAAATGGAGCAGATCTTAGTACTAAAACAGATAAACTTAATACACCTTTACACCTAGCAGCAGAGAATGGTCATCTAGATATAGTAAATGTTTTTATTGAAAAGGGATTAGATGTTAATGCTGTAAATAATGATCGAGCAAGACCTTTGCATTCTGCAGTACAAAATGGTAACCTCGAAGTAGTTAAAGCTCTTATTTCACAAGGGTCTAATATTAACGCTGGATCTTCAGGCATAGGTAATCATAAAGTTGATGCAAACATTACACCCTTACATCTGGGAACACAAACTGGTAGGTTAGATATAGTTAAAGTTCTGCTTGAAGCGGGAGCAAACGTTAATGCAAAAACAGATGATAAGATTACACCTCTACATTTAGCGTCTCAAAATGGCTTTTTAGAGTTAGTAGACATTTTACTAAAAGCAAAATCTAATGTTAATGCTAAGGATTATGAGAATCTTACACCTCTACATTTAGCAGCAGAACGTAATCACTTTGGAGTAGTTAAGTCTCTTCTTCTCGTAAGGGGAATTGATGTTAATGCTAAGGACCACGATAATTCCACAGCTTTACATATAGGATCTCAGAATGGTCACTTAGAAGTAGTGAAGCTACTAATAGAGAAAAAAGCCAATGTTAATGCTAAAAAAAACGAAGGTTTTACACCTTTGCATCTAGCAATTCAGCAAAGTCATTTCGAGGTGAGTGATTTTTTAATTAAAAATGGAGCAAACATTAACACCGTGGATGATCAGAATTGGACTCCTTTACATAATGCAGCATATAATGGTTTTTCTTTAAAAATAGTAGAGAGCTTAATTGCAAAAGGAGCAAATATAAATGCAAAGATGGATGATGGTAGAAGAGCTCTACATTTGGCAGCAGAACATAATCACTTGGAAATAATGAATTTCTTGATTGAAAATGGAGCAGATATTAATGCTCTAGATAACAGAAGTTGGACTCCTCTACATTGTGCAGCATATGATGGTAATTTAGAAGTTGCTAAATCTTTGCTTGATAAAGGAGCAGACATTAATGCTAAAACAGTTAAAAGTACTACACCTCTACACTTTGCAGTAGACCATGATCATTTAGAGGTGGTTGAATTGCTCTTAGAAAAGGAAGCAGATATTAATGCTTTAGATCACACAAATTGGACTCCTTTACATTTTGCAGCAGAAAAAGGTTATGATCAGATAGCAACCGTTCTATTGAAACATGGTGCTGATGTAAATGTAAAAGAAAATCAAAATAAAGGCACAGCCCTACATCTTGCAGCTCAATATGGTCATCCTAAGGTAGTTAAAACTCTTATTATAAATGGAGCGGATGTTAATGCAAAAATGGATAAAAATGCTACGCCTTTACACTTAGGGGCACAAATTGGTAATTTAGATATAGTTAGGTCTCTACTTATGAGCGGAGCATACTTTAATGCTAGAGCTGAAGGAGGTAGATATGTTTTACCATTACACTTTGCGGAAAGAAGAGGAAACCCAGAAGTAATAAAATTACTAAAATTGGTTGAGAAGTTATTTAAGGCTATAGAAGATAATAATTATTTAGGAATTGAGAGTTCCATTAGAGATGGAGCAATCATTGATTCGAAGAACGTGGATGGAAGAACGCCATTACATTATGCTGTTAATAATGGGCACATAAAAGTTGTAAATATCTTGCTAGCAAATGGAGCTGATGCTACTAAAGTTACTAACAAGGGTAATACACCATTACACACTGCTGCTTCCAAAGGTCATAAAGAAATTATTGAAGCTTTGTTACAACGTGTAAGCCACAATAAATTGAGTGATTTTATTAATGCTAAAACTACTTCTAGTGGTACTACATCACTTCATGTTGCAGCTAAAGGTGGCTCCTTGGAAGTTGTAAAATCTTTATTAAAACATGGTGCAATTTATAACATCAAGAATAAAGAAGGTAAAGCACCACTTGATCTTTCTCGAGACCAGAATATTACTAACCTATTGAAATTAGTAGAAGAGCTATTTGAAAATGCAAAAAATGGTAATGTTGAAATTATCAGTAAGCTGAGAGCAATAAAACCCGATGAGCGCGTAGCTGTAACAAATGCTCGTGATGATCAAGGCAAGTCATTAGTCCAGGTTGCAGTAATCAATAAACACTCAAACCTTGCAAGTAGATTATTAGAAATATTAAAAAGTCCAGATCAGAGTTTACAAGATGTCAGCGTAGAAAATAGAGTAAAGAGTTTAAAGTTATAGCTCTCTTAAATGAAACTCTAATGAGGGTGCCAAGATCTAGAAAATATACAAAAATTTTGTTACAAAATAGTGAAATTTAGGAGGATTTTAAAAATATGCTAAATAATAATATTAACAAAGAATTAGAAAAAGCAGTCTATGAACGAAACTTAGAAAAAGTTAAAGCTCTTTTGTCTGCAGGTGCTAATGCTAACCTTAGAGTAGAAAGGAATAGAGATACGTTACTTCATACTACTAGTAGTGTAGAAATTACTAAAGAGCTTTTGTTAGGTGGTGCCGAAGTCAATTCAAGAAACATGTATAGTGAAACTCCACTACATTCTGCTATAACACTGGGGAAGGAATTAGAATTAGTTAGAGAACTTCTGAAACATGGTGCTGATGTAAATGCAACAAACCGTAAAGGCAATACTGCACTGAACCATGCTGTAAAAAAAAGTGGTAAAAATCTGGAAGTAGTTAAAGAACTATTAGAATATGGAGCTGATATTAATATAAGAAATCGTGAACGACGGCTTTATGATAATTGTTCCACATCTTTAGATAACGCTGTAAGTGATCTAGCATGCGCTAAATTGTTGATTAAATTTACTTTAGTAAGGAACTTCAATAAGGATTACGGAAAAATTATTGACTTATCTCCTTATAAAGGATGCAGTAATTACAGTAAATTATCAAGTTATCTAGATGACTGTGTTTGTGAAATTCTTCAAATGAAAACAGATGAAATAAAAGATAGCCTTCCACTATATGAATTTGTTACAAATAACTTCAACATACATGTACTATATAATAATCAATTATCTGTAAGACTAGCAAAAATTGATTATTCCATACGCTATCCTATATATAATGATATCATATTAGATAAGGTAAAACCTTTTTTAGAAAGAGCAGATTTGTTAAATAAGTTAAGTAAGATACAATTTTATACTAAATTAGATGTGGCAGATCAAGATGCCAAAGAAAAGAAAATTATTCTGGATCATGATTCTACATATAATATAACTGAATATCTATCTAATGATAACTTGTTAAACTTTATAGTAGCGTTTGATGATTCCAATAAACGTACTTTTCAATCTTTAAGTTCCTTAAATAATCTCGTAGAGCCTGGTACAAGACTTTATGAAACTTCTATAAGTAATGATACCAAACGTGCAAGATTAGAATAAATACATTTTTTGTCAGTACTAGAGTTTTTTATGAACAACAATTAGTCGTATGGTTCCAGAGAGGTGATACATAAGAGATTGCTATAATGCCAAAACACTAAACTTAGTGCTTTTTTATGTAAGTTGATCATCATTTCTCTTTGTTGTTTTCAAACGGGTTATTATTAGTAGGTGTTACTAAAAATTTAAACAACCAACACATTTCCCACACCCAAAATCAAATGTTGTGAAGGCTTTTCGTCCTGAAATTGAAGGATTAGTAGATATTCTCTCAAAAATATTTTATTAACAAAAGATGCTATTTTAATTTTTGCCATATTAAGTAAACTTTGCTATTCTAATACTGGTGTAAATATATCTCAGAGAGGGTTTATGCATGTACCTAAACAACAAACCAGTTTTTATCAAGAAGATAAACAGTTTTTATCACGTTCTTACACATCAAAAGAGGAGTTTATTAGAGAATATAAAAAGCTCTACCGCAGAAAAGCAAAAGCTGAAGAACTTTATCTCCTGGTTTTAACTGAACTCGAAGAGGCAATATCAGATGGTAATGTCGACAGCTTAAAAAAATTAAGCAATTTTATTGATTACATAACTGATGCAGAAGATCAAGTAACTTTGAGAGACTATTATGATAATGCTAACAATCCTGTTAAGAGTACTAACTTAGTTATCTTAGCTTGTAAACACAATAAGGTAAAGATTTTAGAATACCTACTTGGCAATAATAGTAAAATTCTCAGTAATTTATCTGTTGGCATCAGAGAAACTACTATATTACCAGATGATGAGGATGAAACATGCCATAATGCGTTTTATTATGCTATACGTTCAGGTAATGTTGAACTTCTTGATACACTCATTAATAAATGGCCAGGTAATTATTTTGCTGTTCATTTCAGGGAATTAGATGAAATTCTTTCACGAGCTTATGAGGAATTAAAGCTAAAGAACGTATTATTATCAGAAGAGATAGAAATTTTTGTTGAAAATAAATTGATAAACCTCCGTTTTTTCTCTAGTGCTTCTGGACAAGATCAGAATGTGAAGAGTTATCTTAATAACATAAGAGAGCGGATTGAGTTAGTACTTCAAAATATTAGCCTGTTAAAGGCAGAGTATTCAAACACAGAAAAAGTAGATGAAAAGTTTTTATTCATAGCAAAATTTATTGCACAAAATATTCATATATTAAAGCGGCAGTTGAAATCAACCTACGATAGACTACCTTGGGAAGAAATGGAATTTTGTTTGATCAGTTTTGTTTCTTCTCACATAAAACGACAGGAAATGAATCTATTCTATAATGCCACATTGAATAAAAGTAAAATACTAGACCACTTGGAAAATTTTGCAAAGAAACTTAAAGAAGAAAAAGATATTATAGAAGGTGTGGACATTGGTAAATTTGCTGATCTCCCGAAGTTAAAACGTGAGAGGGTTGTTGCAGAGATCGTTAGCAATTATCCTCAATTTGGAGAGTTGTATAGCGATTATCAACAAATTAGGGATATTCATTCTTTAGAGAAAATAAGTGATTATATAAAGTTGGCATTATCAGCTAATCCTAAAGAAAGGGAAGGACAGTTAATTATTACAAGGGTTTTACAGGTTATTGGTGAATATTTAAAAAACACTCTAGAATCTCCCAAGTTATCTAGCACTACAAGCGAGCTTCTTCTACTATCATTACCAAAGAACACAAGAGAAGTCATTATAGATTTACGTAATTCACTGTCACATGCTTACTCGCTCTCTAAAAGAACAGAGATTGAGGAAAATACAGATGTTAACTTTTTTATTGGTGTTCAAAATGATACTAAAAGAATCGATAATGTAATTACTGATATTCTTTACAATAACAAGATTAAAATAGTCATAATATTGCTAAAGAAAATTACCAGTAGTGAAAACTTAGACGAGATAAAAGAAGTTGCTGGAATATTTAGTAACGTTGAATTAGATGAAATGATTACAGAGAGTTTTAAAGTGATGGAACATGATAAGCTTGAAAAACTCATAAAAGAATTAAGCAATAATATAACTGAAAAGACGAATTATGAAAAGGAGCTGTTTAATAAAATTGATAACATAATCAATTTTGCAAAAACTAAATCAAAAAATATCAGAACTGATTATGTTACGGCGTTTATATCATTAAAGAGCTTAGATGTTGGTTTGAATGACAATAAGATTGACCATAATGTTATTAGAGGAATAAAATTCTTTGCTAATAAAACACTAGAGAATATTCCTTCCCAAATAGAGTCTCACAATCTTAAAGAAATAGCCGAACTATCAATGAAAATTTCTCATAGTGTTAGGTCAAGAATACAGGATGACAACCTTGATAAAGTAAATAGATTAACTTGTGAGATTTTTTACATTGCTGAACTTGGAACAGGTGACCTTAAATGGATTGAGGAATTAAGAAACAAGTTGAATGAGAAAGGTTCGTTTATTCCTATACATAAACAAAGGAAGGCTTACAACATAACAGAAGAAAAATACAATAACCAGCTTGAACTGAAGTTATCTGAACTGAAAAGTATTTTGAGGAATAACGCATTAAGTGGCAAGTTAACTGAAAAGCTTCCTTCCTACAAGAGGAATAAAAAGTTGCAAGCAGTAGTAGAAATGCTTGTTCTGGATATAATGTCAATTTTAGGTAGATCAGAGAAGCATCTAGAAAACAATCTACTTTTTTTAGATGATAACACTCCTTTATTAACTGGAAAATGTTTGCGTAATCATTTAGCACACGATAATACCTTAGTTGATGTATTGTTATCTGATCCCTCAATAGCAGTTATCTTGAACGCTAAAAAACTTATTTCAGAAAATGTAATAAAAAGTAAGAAGAAAATTGGCAAGTCGGTAAGAGATGATCCTTCCAAGCTGAAAGATAAATACGATCAAAACCTTATCACTATTACTAATCAGGAAAAAATGTTTGCTGCGTTGGAAGAAGGAAATCTTGAAGACTTAAAGAGTTATCTCAAAAAAGGAGCAGACATCAATGCTAGAAGTATTAACTCATGGACTACATTACATTTTGCTGCTAAGGGACCTAGTCTTGAAATTATAAAATTTGTTCTTAATCAAAATTTAGACGTTAATGTTAAAGATATTAATGGTCAAAGCCCACTACATATTGCTGCTGCATATGGAAGGAAAAATATTGTGGAATTTTTTATAGGAAAAACAGGTGTATATGTTGATGATCTAGATAATAGTGGCAAAACATCACTACATATTGCAGCTAAAAATGGTCACAAAGATGCTGTTGAAATTCTACTAAAAAATAATGCTAATACTAATACCAAAGATATAGCTGGTTTTTCACCTTTACACTATGCAATAAAAAACAATCATATTGATGTTGCTAAGATTATGCTGGAAAAAGAAGCGAATGTTGACATCAACGAAACTATGGGTGGCTTTACTTCACTACATATAGCTGCAGAAAGTGGTTATCTAGGGCTAGTTAATTTTTTACTGAAAAATGAGGCAAATGTTAATGCAAGAAACGATAAGGAGGGAATACCATTACATACAGCAGCACTAAATGGCCACCTAGAAGTAGTGAATGCTTTAATTCTCAAAGGAGCCGATGTTAACTCCAGAGTTATAGATGGTTGTACACCATTACACTATGCAATAGAAAACGGTCATGAAAAGATAGCTAATATTTTATTGAAGCATGGAGCTAATGTTAATGTTGTTGACAAAACCTATAATAACACACCTTTGCACTACGCAGCAAAAGATGGACATGAGAAAATTGTTAAGGCTTTACTGACAAATAATGCAAATGCTAGTATTGCCACTGTGGAAGGTATAACCCCACTACATTTTGCAGTGCAGAGTGGCCACTTGAAGATAGTTGTTGCTCTTCTCGAGCATGGGGTTAACATTCGCGCTAAAGATAAAAATAATGCTACGCCATTACACTATGCAGCAGAGAGTGGTCATAAGGCAGTTGCTGAGCTTTTAATAAAAAATGGAGTAGAAATCAATGATAAAGCCAATAATAATCTAACACCATTACATGTAGCTGCTCTGAAAGGTCACAAAGATATTATTGAACTCCTAATAAGAAATAAAGCTGAAGTTAGAGCTCAAGACATTAAGGGTAGTACACCATTACATGCAGCTGCGATGAATGGTAGCAAAGATATTATTGATCTTCTAATAAAAAATAAAGCTGAAGTTGATGCTAGAACTAATGATGGCATGACGCCATTGCATGTAGCTGCTCTAAGTGGACATAAAGACGCTATTGCTTTTCTAATCAAAAGTAAAGCTGAAGTCAATACTAGTGCTAATTATGGTCTTACACCTTTACATGCAGCTATTGTAGGGGGTCACAAAGATATTGTGAACCTTTTAATAAAAAATGAAGCCAAAGTTAATATGGAAGGTATTGCAGGTAGTACACCATTACATGTAGCTGTGGAGGAAGGTTATAAAGAAATCGTTGGAATTTTGGTAGCAAATAGAGCCAATGTTAATGTTAAGAGTAACAACCTAACACCATTGCTTTCTGCTATTAAGCATAATCATAAGGAAATCGTTGAAGTTCTTGTAGAAAATGGAGCTAGTGTTAATGCAGAAGGTGGTGAACCTTTATCATTAGCAGTGCTCGCTGGTTATAGGGATATTGTAGAGATTTTGCTAAAAAACAAGGCCCGTACTAATATGAAAGGTCCTGAAGATGCTACACTATTACATTTGGCTGCTAAAAGAGGCCACAAGGAAATAGTAAATGCTCTGATAGCAAGGGGAGCCAATGTTGATGCTATGACTATTAATAGTACAACACCATTATATCTTGCGGCACAAGAAGGCCATGAAGAAGTTGCTGAAATTTTGATAGCAAACAAGGCTAACGTTAACTTTGTAAATGTTGAAGGTGCTCCACTACATATAGCTGCAGGACACGGCCATGTTAATGTTATTGAAGTCCTATTAAGTAATGGAGCAAAAGTTAATGTTAAGGACAATAAGAGCAGAACACCTTTAGAATTAGCAGTTGCACATGGTCATTTGCAAGTGGTTAAAATGTTACTGCAGTATAAAAAAGTAGATATGAATGCTAAAGGCAATGATGATTGGACTATACTGCACATTGCTTCACAGGAAAGTAACTTGGAAATGGTAAAATGTCTAGTAGATGAAGGGTCTAATATTAATGCTAAAAATGCCTCTGGATCAAAGCCTATACACATTGCAGCTAGAGAAGGTTATAAAGATACCGTAGAGTTTTTCCTTAGCAAGGGGTTGAGTATTAATGAGCTTGGTACAGCTAACCAGACATTACTACACTATGCTGCAATGAAAGGTCGGTTAGAAGTTGTAAAGTATTTGATAGCACAAGGTGCTGACGTTAATGCTAAAGATATTAATGGCTTAACCCCTATGCATATTGCTGCTAATTTTGGTTATAAAGACGTTATTGAAGTTTTATTAAAAAATGGTGCAGTTTATAACGCTGTTGACAAGCTTTGTAGAAGACCATTAGAAATGACTAACGATAAAGACGTTATCAATCTATTAGCATCAACTGAGAAATTATTTGAGGCTGTAAAACGTAATAGCTCTTCAGAGGTTGAGAATTACATTAAAGCAGGAGCGTTTGTTAATGCCAAAAATGCTGATAGTGTAACACCATTATATTATGCTGCATGGAAGGGCTATGATGGAGTTGTCAATATTCTATTACAAAATAAAGCTAATCCTAATGTGGTTGGTAACAAGGGGTTTACTCCTCTGCATTATGCTGCTAAGTTCTCTCACTTAAAAGTTGTAAAGGCCCTATTATCTAATGGTGCAGTATACAATGCTGTCTCTGACAGTGGGAAAACACCATCAGATTTTACTGTGGATAAAAGTATAACTAGCTTATTTAAACTAGTCAGTGAATCATTTAAAAAGGTTAAAGATGGTAATGCTCAAGTTATTAATGACCTAAATAAGATAAAGGATATTGATACAGTAAAAGCAGTGATGAGTGCTCGTAATAGAGAGAACAAAACGTTAGTAGTTGCTGCAGTACATAGTAACTTTTCAAAAGTCGAGCAGTTGAAGCAGATATCGCAAAGTGACGTATCCGCTCAGATTGATACAGCTTTAGTGCTCTTGAATCAAGGCAATTACCAAAAAGCCTTAAGTATTTTCAGAAGCGCATTTGAAAGAAGAAAAGAAATACTAGGACCAGACAATCCTGGTACTTTAGATATTCAGACATATATAGCCAAAGTGCTATATAAGCAAGGAATTTACCAAGAAGCTTTAAATATGCTTAAAGAGATTTTTCAGAAACAAAAAGAAATGCTGGGTTTAAACGATAAGGATACTTTAAGTACAAGAAGTACAATCGCTTTAGTGCTGCATAGACAGGGGAAAGATGAAGAAGCTTTTAATATTTATCAAGAAGTCTATCAGAGACAAAAGGAAATACTAGGGTCAAATCATTCAGATACCTTAAATACTCAGTTTCACATGGCATTAGTATTAGATAAACAGGGAAAATATGAAGAAGCGTTAAATATCAATAGGGCAGTTTTTGAAAAGAGGAAAGAAACACTAGGTACACATGATCTAGCCACTGTGAGTGCCAAAAATAATATAGCAATGGTACTAGCTAACCAAGGTAAATACGAAGAGTCCTTAAAAATCTATAAAGAGGTTTTTGAAAAGAAGAAAATAATTTTAGGTATTAATCATGCTGATACCTTGAGAACGTTACATAACATTGCTGGGGTACTCTTCAATCAAAATAAATATCATGAAGCCTTGAAAGCTTTTCAAGAGGTTTTAAATATCCAGAAAAAAGCTTTACAACAAAATCACCCAGAAACCTTGAATACTCAATACAACATAGCAAATGTACTTTTTGCTCAAGGGAAATGGATCAGCGCACTTAAAGTCTACAGAGAAAGTTTAGATCAAAGAAAAGCTGTTTTTGGACCAAGTCATCCGAGTGTTTTAGATATTTTAAAAAAGATAGAGATGATTAATTTTAGATTTAAGCTTGAGGGTAGCGAAGCATCAGAGGTTCTCCAGCATCTGCAGAAAGATATCAACATTGCTGCTAGTAAAGGTGATATACGAACTGTTCAGCGTCTGTTAAAAGATGGAGCTGATGCCAACGATAAAGATATTGATGGAAGAACACCGTTGCATTACGCTGTTAGCAATGGACACATAGATATAGTAAACATCTTACTAACAAATGGAGCTAATGTTAGTCAAGTTACTAATAAAGGTAATACACCATTACACACTGCTACTTCCAAATGTTACAAAGAAATTGTTGAGGTTCTGTTACAACATATCAGTCGTGATAAATTAAATGACTTTGTTAATGCTAAAACTACTTCTAGTGGTACTACATCACTTCATGTTGCAGCTAAAGGTGGCTCCTTGGAAGTTGTAAAATCTTTATTAAAACATGGTGCAATTTATAACATCAAGAATAAAGAAGGTAAAGCACCACTTGATCTTTCTCGAGACCAAAATATTACTAACCTATTGAAATTAGTAGAAGAGCTGTTTGAGAATGCAAAAAATGGTAATGTTGAAATTATCAGTAAGCTGAAAGCAATAAAACCTGATGAGCGCGTAGCTGTAACAAATGCTCGTAATGATCAAGACAAGTCATTAGTCCAGGTTGCAGTAATCAATAAACACTCAAACCTTGCAAGTAGATTATTAGAAATATTAAAAAGTCCAGATCAGAGTTTACAAGATGTCAGCGTAGAAAATCGAGTAAAGAGTTTAAAGTTATAGCTCTCTTAAATGAAACTCTAATGAGGGTGCCAAGATCTAGAAAATATATAAAAATTACAGTGGACTTTACATCTTACTAATTATAAATTAACTTACTACCTAATCAATTCCTGAATTATGTATGAGTAAAATTTTGATAATATTAGCAGCAGGAAAGAGCAGTAGAATGAATTCTGAATATTCAAAAGCGTTGCACCAAGTGGGAAATCTTACTCTTTTAGAACATATAATTTCTAATGCAAAATCGCTGAGTCTAAAAAGCTTATCAATTGTTGTTAACAACTCCCTTCTAAAAGATTTAGAAAACTTTGATACTCTAAAAAGTATAATCGATCAATACAATATAAAACTAATAATTCAAGAAGATATTACAGGCACTGGCACTGCAGTTAAAATTGCTCTAGAAAATCTGGAGGAGTTATCTGATCAAGACATAGTTTTAATACAGTATGGAGACACTCCTTTTATATCTAGCGATACAGTTATGAAAATGACTGATTGTTTAAAGTATAATAATTTAGTTCTTCTTGGATTCAATAGTCAAGATGAACAATATGGAAGATTAGTAATTGATAATTACGGAAATGTTCAAAAAATCCTAAAAAATGGAGATAAAATGCTTCTTGCAAACTCTGGAATAATGGCTTTATATGCTAAAGATCTCTTTACCTTAGTAAAAGAAATAAAATTCAATAATTCGACCAATGAATATTGTCTTAATGATATAGTGCCCATTGCAGCAAACAATAACTTGAGTGTAGGTTATGTAGTTTCTGATGAAAGAGAAGCAATGGGAGTAAATAATAAAGAGGATTTGATTAAAGCCGAACACTATTTTCAAGAAAGAAGGCAGCCAACTTTTCTTTCATAACTACATTTTTTTATTCATTAATTTAAGTTGACATTTGTTTTATACTGGTTTTATAATACCTTTTGATTCTTACTTGTAAGATAATTGGTACGACAAATTTTCCTAGTTGTAGTGAGAGGGTATACATGGGGATATTAATAACAGGTGCTGCAGGTTTGATAGGGTCAACCTTGGTGAAAAAGTTAGAAAACCAGGGCCATGAAGTAATAAGCTGTGATATTAGGTTTCGCAACAATCCACTCAGTTTTTTTTCAGAAGATATAGTACCACTACTTGCTAAGTGTACAGGAATTATTCATCTGGCTGCAATTTCTCGAGTTATACATGGTGAACTTTATCCTGAACTGTGTAAAAAAATTAATGTTGATGGTACAATGCAGTTTTTAGGGTTATGTAAGTCACTTCCAAATAAACCATGGTTTATATATGCAAGTAGTAGGGAAGTCTATGGAGAGCAGAAGGAACTGCCGGTTACAGAATCTGCTAGTATCGATCCAATAAATAATTATGCCAAAGGTAAAGCATTTATTGAGAAGCAAATAACAAGTTTAAAAGATTTTAATGTAGCAATATTACGCTTTTCAAATGTATACGGTGGTTTACTAGATCATAACAGTAGAGTAATTCCCGCACTCTGTATTAATGCATTAAGAGGTGATCCAATTAAAATAGAAGGTAAAGAATGTGTTTTTGATTTTACCTACTTGGATGATGTTATAGAGGGTATATGCTTAACTGTTAAATATTTACAAAGTGAAAAATCTTCTCTTCCTGCTATTCATCTTACTACTAATAGCCCATGTACTTTAGAAAACTTAGCAAAAACAATATTAAAAGTCACGAAAAGTGATTCTAGAATTGATTTTTATCCTCCAAGAAATTTTGACGTAACTAAGTTCCATGGTGATTTTACTAGAGCTAAAGAGCTACTTGGTTGGTCTCCAAAGCATTCATTAGAAGTAGGATTAAGCAATTTTATAAAAAGTCTACAAAACAATATACAAGAGTATCCTAACAATATAGATATGGTAATATATGAAAATATTAAAAGTTATTCATGGTTACCCTCCTTATTATAGCGCTGGTTCAGAGGTTTACAGCCAAACTCTTGCTCATGAACTAGCAAATAACAATGAGGTACAAGTATTTACTAGGTATGAAAATAGCTTTTTACCTGATTTTTATTACACTACAGTCCTAGATCGTAGTGATTCTCGAATCTTACTGCATTTAATTAATATACCCATAGCTAAATATCGTTATAAATTTATTAATGAAGAAGTAGATATAAAATTTAAAAGAGTAATAGATAACTTTCAGCCAGATCTTATACATTTTGGTCATCTTAATCATCTATCAATTACTTTACCAGAAATTGCTTTTAAAGAAAATATACCTACAATTTTTACGCTACATGACTTTTGGTTAATGTGTCCAAGAGGAAGGTTTATTCAACGCAATTCTGAAGATTTATTACAGCTTTGTGATGGACAAAAGGATCAAAAATGTGCAACCCAATGTTACAAGGGATATTTTACAGGAGATGAAGAATTCCTGAATTCAGACCTAAATTATTGGGAACAATGGGTTGCAACTAGAATGAAGCACACAAGGAAAATAATAGACTATATAGATTACTTTATTTCCCCATCGAAATTCTTGATGGATAAATTTACTCAGGATTTTAATGTTCCGATAAACAAAATTTCTTATCTTGATTATGGTTTTGATCTCAATCGTCTTAAGAATAGAAATAGAGTACAAGAAAAAGAGTTTATTTTCGGTTATATTGGTACTCATACTCCCGAAAAAGGTGTTGATCTATTATTGAAAGCTTTTTCTCACTTATCATCTAAAGCAAAACTTAGAATTTGGGGAGCAGCAAGAGAAGAAACTAAAGCTTTAAAAGCGATTGCCGATCAGTTTTCACCTGTTGTTAAAGAAAGAATAGAGTGGATGGGAAGTTATGATAATAAGAATATAGTTACTGACGTATTTAATAAAGTTGATGCAATAGTCGTTCCTTCAATTTGGGGTGAAAATTCACCGTTAGTAATACATGAAGCACAGCAACTTAGAATACCAGTTATAACAGCCGATTATGGTGGTATGGCAGAATATGTAAGAGATGGACTATTATTTAAGCACAGAGATGCAAGTAGTTTGTCAGAAAAAATGCAAGTCCTATCTACAAATCAGGAGTTATACAATAAACTTACCCAAAAAGGCTATCCTTATACTAAAAATGGAAATATACCTTCTATGAGTGAGCATATTGAGAAACTTAACAAGATTTACCGTAATGCTATTGAAAAGAAAGGCAAATCAGTAGCTGTTAAACCCGGTCCTTGGAGAATTACTTTTGATACTAATCCAGATTACTGTAATTTTGCTTGTATAATGTGCGAATGTTTTTCACCATACAGCAAAGTTAAAGAAGAAAAGAAAGCTAAAGGAATAAAACCTAAGATACTGTCGATAGAAACTATCAGAAAAGTAATTAAGGAAGCAGCTGACACACCTTTAAGGGAAATCATTCCTTCTACTATGGGTGAGCCTTTAATGTATAAAAGCTTTGATGAAATAATCAATTTGTGCCATGAGTTCGGCCTTAAGCTTAACCTCACAACCAATGGTTCTTTTCCCATTAAAAGAGCTAGAAAATGGGCTGAACTATTGGTACCAATTTTATCTGATGTTAAGATTTCCTGGAATGGGGCAACTAAAGAAACTCATGAAAGAATCATGAAAGGTTCAAAATGGGAAGTAGTGACAGAAAATTTAAAAACTTTCCTTGAAGTTAGAGATAAATACTTTAGCGATACAGGTGAAAGGTGTACCGTTACTTTACAATTAACATTTTTGGAAAGTAATTTACATGAACTCTATGACATAGTTAAGATGGCCATAAAAAACGGCATAGATAGAGTTAAAGGACATCATCTTTGGGCACATTTTGAGGAAATTAAGGATCTATCTATGAGAAGAGATGAGTTAGCAATTAGTAGATGGAATACAGAGGTGAGAAGGTTATATGAGCTTAGAGATAATATGCTATTACCAAATGGTAAAAAGATAAAATTAGAAAATTTTACAATTCTTTCTCAAGAAGGTATTAAGGATTTGGCTCCAGGTGGTCAATGCCCATTTTTAGGTAAAGAAGCATGGATAAACAATGAAGGAAAGTTTAGTCCTTGCTGTGCTCCAGATGAACTCCGTAAGACATTAGGAAATTTTGGTAATGTTAATGAGGTTAAACTCGAGGAAATATGGCAGAGTAGTGAGTACCTAAGCTTACAAAAGAATTATTTAAATTACAAATTATGCAAAACATGCAACATGAGAAAACCTTTGATCAATTAATCAAAGATAATCTTAGATCTATTAAAATTTCACCGTGTGAGAGCTTTCACGAATTACTAGGAAATCCTTTGTATGAAAATAGGTTTATAAAGGTTGGTAAATTTCATGAGCCTGGTCTTGCACCGGTTTATGATCAGACAGGTGCTTATCATATCAATGTAAGAGGAGAAGCAGTTTATCATAATAGATTTCTAAAAACTTTTGGATTCTACTTTAATAGAGCAGCCGTAGAAGATGATACAGGGTGTTACCATATTGATTCATTTGGATGTAGAGTATACAAACAGTCTTATCAATGGATTGGAAATTATCAGGAAGATGCTTGTGTAGTTAGAAGACATGATAAATGTTTTCATATTAATTTAAATGGCAACAGGATTTATCAGGAGGAATATGATTATGTTGGAGATTTTAAGGATGGTATCGCTGTAGTCTATAAGGATGGTAAAGCTACACATATTAATCATCATGGAAAGTTAGTACATAATAAATGGTATAAAAAACTTAATGTTTTTCATAAAGGGTATTCTATTGCAGAAGATCAACATGGTTGGTTTCATATAGATATTAATGGTGATCCTGTTTACCAGCAGAGATTTAAAATGGTAGAAGCATTCTATAATGGGATGGCAAAAGTTGAAACTTTTGAAGGTCTGTTAGGACAAATCGATATTACCGGAAATGTAAAGTTTAGTATTTTTGATTTAGGTAAAGAATCTCAAGTGCATAGGATTTCTGCAGAACTTTCAGCCTTTTGGAAAACTTACCTAACAAGCATTGCTATTGAACTTGATTTGTTAAATATTTTACCTGCAACTATGCCAGTTTTATCTAAAAAGTTAAACATTATCGTACCAAATCTAGAAAGGCTGTTAAGGGCGTTGTGGGAAATAGGGTTTGTTGATTACGATAAGGACGAGGACTTATGGAAACTATCATCAAAAGGTAAGTGTCTTAAGGAAATACCATTTTTGCCAAAAGCAGCAACAATGTGGGCAAGAGTTGCCGCTGAAAAGAATTGGTTAAAGATTGCTGATATACTAAAACAGGAGTCAATCTCTTCATTTGAATCTTTTAAGGAAAGAGAAGCATCAGAAGATAAGAAAATAGCGTTTTACCAAGCATTGCTAGGATATTCTAGATTTGATACTAAAGAGTTTAATTCTAGGATTAATATAGATGGTGCTAAGAATATATTGCTATTTGGTGTACACTCTTTATTTCTTGCTTATTCTGATATACACAATAAAGGTTCTATAGGCCTATATAACGAACATAAAGTACCAAGACAGTTAGTAGAAAATTTAAAAGTCAAACTTATAACTCAGGAAGAACTATCAGTTACAAATTATGAATTAGGTGTCTTTTGCCGCTTTCTACAGCACTATGATGATGATAAAGTATTGTCTTATTTAAAATTGGTCAAAGGAATATCTCGTATTTTATTGATAGAAACTATTTTAGATTACCGCTCTCCAACTGGAGGCTCTGTAGATATTAATGTCATGGTTGAAACAGGAGGTAAACTAAGAACATTAAACGATTGGGAAAAAATACTCAAACAAGTAAAAGGATTCAAAATTTTTGCTGTTTTACCTTTAACAGATTACTTATCAGTTATTGATGTCAGATGTTAATCACATGGAAACATTACAAAAAAATGTTTTTTTTATTATCAAAAATCTGGTTCCTTTAGAGCTAATAATTCAGTCTTTAAGTGATATAACAAATAAGATATCAAAGCTATCCCAAGAAATAAGTGTTTCAACTTCTGACTACTTAAACTGTACCGGCAGATGGGGCATGTTATCTCAAGTAACTAGAATTATATCTCAAGCATTAGATAAAATTATTAAAAATTACCTTGAAAAGTCACTTCAGTGTCAGATACTGCAGAAAAAATCAAATGTTATATGTAAAACTGCTGATTTAATAGATGCAGTTCCCTTTCACCAAGACATCTCCTATAGTTTCAATGATCCTTACCACTTTTCCGTTTGGTTAGCTTTGAATAATGTAAGTGAAACTTCAGGTGCACTACAAATTATAGAAAACAGTCATAAATGGGAAATACAGCCTTTAGTTGATTTTTGGTACCCATATTTTTTTGATCAGTACTCAAACAACCGAGAAAATTACAAAATTAAGTCACTACCTATTTCAGCAGGAGATGCGATAGTTTTTGATTCACGGTTATGGCATGGTAGTGATAAGAATACAGATGCTAAAGATAGATTTGCTTATGTAACAAGGTGGATTATAAAAGATCAAGACCTTCCCTATGTGCCAAAACCTCAGCCTTCAGTTTTTGGTATACTCAATTGTGGTGAGTTAACAGAATCTATACTGAGAGAATGCTTGTCATTGTTTGGCTACCAGGAAAGTATAAAAGCAAAAAACATGGAAGAACTTATCAAGAGCTGGTTAGCCTTTATTACAGATACAACTACAAATATTTCTGAGATCGACACTACTGAGGCTAAGCGAGATTTATATAAGCTGCTTATTCTAAATCAAGCATCAGCACTACATGATGCTGGAGACATCTCAGGAAAAATATACAAAAATTTATGGTTTTCACTACTTGTATTTCTTAATAAAAAAGTCAACGTAGTGGAGCTAGCATTGTAAATGAACAGAAGTAGAGTTGATAGCTTCAAATGTGTATTGATGTTCATCTTGAATATAGTATCTAAATTCAAGCTTAATGTACTTATAATGTCTTTAGTTGCTCTGGTGGTAGCTGTTGATTTGTCTTTTAGAAAGTATTTAGTAAAAAATATTCTAGATACAGCTGTAAAATATCAGGAAGGTAATGTAATTGAAAATCTTTTATTACCTGTAAGCGCTTATCTTGGTATGGCATTACTTATCACTACTGCTTTTAGATTCTATGGCTATTTTGTTGACATTCGAATGTTTACCTTAATGCGTCAAAAAATAGCTGATATGTCTTTTTGTAGGCTACTCCAACAAGACCATTCCTATTATCAGAACAATTTATCCGGAAGTTTAGTACATAAGGCCAGTAACTTAATGGATAGTGTGATAGAGTTAATAAGATTGCTTATAGATTGTTTTTTCGGTTACAGCATAGCATTAGTCTTAGCTATTTATACCTTATCATTAGTAAACATAAAATTTGCAATCGCCACATTCACTTGGGTAAGCATTTTTATTTTAGTATCGATTTTCAGCTTTCGTGTACTTACTGAACTAGCTGATAATTACTCTAAACAAAATTCACAAGTAATAGCTAGTATAGCAGATAGTATTTTAAATGTTATATCAGTAAGGCTATTTTCTCAGCAAGCACATGAGAGACACAAATTTTTTCAAATATGCAAGAAAAGAACTATTGCAGAGAGAAAATTACAATGGGCATACTTTTGTCTTTGGTTTATATATGGCTATTCATTTGATATACTCCAAGCAGTAAACTTGTACTTTTTAATTTATGACTATCAATTGAACAAAATTGCAATAGGAGATATTGCTCTTGTACTTGGAATTAATATATCGATTATAGAGTTTCTTAACCATCTAACTAGGAATCTTACCCAATTTTCTACTCATTTCGGCAAAGTTTCAGATGCATTGCCAATCTTGACTACTGTACCAGAAATTCAAGATAAGGAAAATGCTAAAGAATTAAATTTATTAAGTGGAAGAATAACGTTTAACAATGTTTCTTTTTCTTATGAAGGTCAGGAGCCATTATTTCAAGATTTCTCAGTTACCATTAATCCTTGCGAAAAGGTAGGTCTAGTTGGTTATTCTGGAGGTGGTAAATCTACTTTTATAAACTTAATTCTAAGGCTATTTGATGTTAAAAAAGGTAATATACAGATTGATAATCAAATAGTATCAGAAGTTACACAGAGTTCTTTGAGGCAACAAATATCTGTAATACCTCAAGACCCATTGTTATTTCATGATACTATTTTAGCAAACATCATATATGGTAGACTTCAATCTACTATCGAAGAAATAATGAGAGCTGCAAAGCTGGCTGGTATTCACGATTTCATTATGACTCTACCAGATCAATATGGAACTACAGTCGGAGAAAAAGGCATCAAGCTATCTGGAGGAGAAAGACAAAGAATAATAATAGCCAGGGCATTTTTAAAAAACGCTCCAATATTATTTCTCGATGAACCAACTAGTCAGTTAGATTCTATAACAGAAAAAACAATTCAAATGAGTTTATTCAAATTGATGAAAAATAAAACTACGATTACTATAGCACACCGTATTTCTACACTTTTACACATGGACCGAATTCTAGTATTTAACAAAGGAAAAATTGTCCAAGATGGTAAACATGCTGAATTAGTTTCTAAGCAAGGTCTTTACAAGGAACTTTGGAATGCTCAAATTGGTTGTTTGAATGGCAAAAAATAAGATGGAAAAAATTATTGATCTGAGAAGTGACACTACAACTCTGCAGGGCTCCAACGTTATACATGCAATAAGTAATGCAACTGTTGGAGATTTTGCTTATGGTGAAGACAAAAGCTGTAATGACTTATCAGAATATTGCAAACAATTATTCAAAGTAGAAGAAGCATTATTTGTAACCAGCGGTATGCTTGCAAATAGATTAGCCATTGCCAGTCAAACAAGTCCTGGTGATGAACTAATAACTCATTATAATTACCACGTTAATTTTTTCGATAGCGCAGGCAATGCAAAAGTAAATAATATCGTATTTAATTGTATTAGAAATAATAGCGGAATCTTAGATGTTGATGAAGTAGAATATGCTATTAATTCTAAGCCGAGGTATAAAATTTTTGCTCAGGTGAGTCTTGTTTCTATAGAAAATAGTATAAATGGGTTTAATGGTAAAATTTATCCTTTTGAAAAACAAGTCGAGTTATATCACTTTTTAAAAGCTCACAATGTAAATCTTCATTTAGACGGTGCAAGAATATTTAATGCTCATATCGAAACAAATATTGCTTTAGCAGATTATGCTAAATATGTGGATACAATGAGCTTTTCTTTTACTAAAGGACTTGGCGCTCCTTTTGGTTCAATGCTTATGGGTAAAAGAGAGATAATTGAAAGGGCTAAAAAGCTACAGGTTTGGCTAGGTAGTGGTTATCATCAGATAGGGTATTGTGCTAATGCAGCAAAATACGTACTACAGAATAATATCTCTAGGCTTAAAGAAGATAATAAGCTCGCTAAATTGTTTGCAGATAAGATTAAAGAAATTCCACACATAAAACTGGTACTACCTTATCCAGAAACTAATATAGTAAGCTTCAGTATAAAAGCACTAAATGTAACTAATGAGGTTTTCTTGAGTAAGTGCCAAGCTTATGGTTTATTGCTTTTTCCTTGGCTCGAGTCTCATATAAGAGCAGTTACCCATCTTGGCACAAAGGAAACAGAAATCATGAAAGCTGCTGAAATTATAAAGGAGGTTGTGTTAAATTTAATATGAGAATAAAAATAGATTTCTTTAGCGATTCAAACACTGACCCTTCAGCTAAAATGAGGGAAGCGATGGCTAAAGCAAAAGTTGGAAACGAAGCTGCATGTGAAGATCCAACTGTAAACGAATTAGTGGCAACCGCATGTAAAATATTAGGTAAACCTGCAGGAATCTTTTTGATTTCAGGAACGATGTCCAATGTAATTGCTTATAAAGTACACATTCAAAGACCTGGTGATTACTTGCTGCTTGATGAAACTTCACATCCGCTCATAGTACAATCTGGCTTGATCGCAGCCCAGGCACATGCCACTCCTTTGCCCATCAAAGGTACGAGAGGAATATTTACTGGAGAACAAATTGTTGAGTTTATTACTCGTCCTAGTTTAAGAAATATTCCGAGAGTTGGGCTTGTTTCTATCGAACAAACGACAAATTTTGGTGGTGGAGCTGTGTGGCCTTTAGAATATATTCAAGAGATCTCAAGTCTCTGCAAAGAGAATGACGTATTCACTCATTTAGATGGAGCAAGACTGTTCAACGCTTGTGCTCATACTAAAATATCTCCAAAAGAGTATGCAAGTTATTTTGATTCGATATTTATTGATTTTAGTAAAGGATTAGGTGCTCCAATGGGCGCAATATTGCTTGGAAGTGAAGATTTTATTGAAAAAGCTTGGTACTATAAGTTTCAAATTGGCGGAGGTATGCACCAAGCTGGCATTATTTCAGCTGCATGTTTATATGCTCTACATAATAATGTAAATTCTTTAGAAGAAGATCATAAAAAAATGCAGCACCTTATAGAAGGCCTAGGCTCTATAGATCAAGTTATAATTGATATCGACCTGTATAAAACTAATATAGCGTATTTTTCATTACGTACTAATTGTATATCTACTCAAGAATTAATAAACGTACTAATGACAAATTATGGAATTAGAATGGCTAACATCAAAGGTAAAATCAGAGCTATAACACATAGAGATATAAGCTATGAAGATATTAATACTACTGTATCTGCTATAAGAAAGATACTAAGTAAGTAATTTTCTGCACTAATTGTTTGCAAACTTCTTGTCAAACAATATTATACCAATATAGTATTATGCTAGCATCTGCATAGAGCTATTTGGGAATAGGTGTGAACTTTGTCTTCTTTCAATATTTACTATTCTTCTGTGGATATATGCTGCTTTATTTATCAAGACAAAGTATACCAATTGCTCTACCACTGTTAATAGATACTGACCATGTAAAATTAAGCTATTTTTTTGCCTGCTTTTCTTTTTTTTATGGAGTATCAAAATTTGTTAATGGAATAATCATGGACTCCAAAAATAATCCATTATTTATGTTTGGGCTATGCAATATTGCAACTGGATTATTAACCATTGGTATAACTTTATCATATAATAATCTAACTTTATTACTGTTAACATTAATATTATTAGCTTGGACACAAGGGTTAGGTTGGCCAGCTATTACCAAGTTTATGGTTACAAACTCTAGCATCTCTTCAATTGCATCATCATGGGGAGTTATGAGCGCATCTCAGCAACTTGGTTCTTGTATTACTTTAATTGTATTACCAAGTATAATTAAAATATATGATGCAAAAAGTGCATTTTTGTACTCTGGTCTCTTATGCTTACTTTTTGGAATTTATACAATATTAAAAGCATATTACAAAGAAAGTGCCAACTTTACTACCTATTATAAGGTGCAGAAATCTCAAATAGGTATCAAGGTAACAAGTTCCATATGGTTTCTATGTTGTGCTACTTTTTGTGCTTATATTATAAAAATGGGAATCTTTTTTTGGTTTCCTATAATTTTAATGGATAAATTACAAATTTCTCTTGTACAATCCTCACTAATAACAGGCGTATATGATTTAGGTGGAATCCTTGGAACTTTAATCACAGGAAGAATTAGTGATATGTACTTCTTTCAAAATAGAAGCTTGCTGGCATTACTTTACATGTTGGGTATAGCACTCACTTTTATTGCAATGAACTTTGGTCAAAACATAATTCTTATGAACCTTGGTGCAATCTTATCAGGATTCTTTATATTTGGAGTGCAAGTACTGACAGGTGTTATAGCTGTAGAAATTGCTCCACAAAATAATGTGTGTGCAATTGTAAGCTTAACAGGATTATTTGGGTATATTGCAAGTTCAATATTTTCATGCGTGCTCTTAGGAGTACTTGTTAAGCACTGTGGTAACAGTATTATGTTTTCATTTTTTTCCATTTGCTCTGTTGTTGCACTCGTTTGCTTTTCCATACTATCAAGCAAAGATCTAAAAAAACTAAGTAAAGCGGTGTAAAAAAAATTTCTCAACAGTTAAACTTTGTAGATAGATTTTTTACCCAAGGAATAAACATGGTAACCATATCTTAGTAATAGCTCGCTATCTAATAAATTACGGAAATCAAAAACATTAGGTGCAGCCATAATACTCTTTAAACTTGCAAAATCTTGATTTTTAAATTCTTTCCACTCCGTTAATAATAATAAGGCTTCCGCGTCTCTTGCAGCCCCTATAGCATTGTCTGCGTACTCTATATCCTTTAGAACTTGCCTAGCATTATCCATCCCCATTGGATCATATGCAGTAATTTTAGCCTTGTTATTCACTAACAATTTTGCAATATCTATAGCTGGGCTATTTCTTACATCATCAGTACCAGACTTAAAAGTTAGCCCCCATATTGCTATTTTTTTATTTTGGACTCCATTTAATACATATTCTACCTTTTTAGCAATGTTTGTTATATGATTATAGTTAGATTCTTTAACTGAATTTAAAATTTGTAGCTTAACATTGTAGTCTTCAGCAAGCCTTAATAAAGCTGACAAATCCTTAGGAAAACATGATCCTCCAAATCCTGGACCAGCTTTGAGAAATTCCTTACCTATTCTATGGTCCATTCCCATACTGTTAGCTAAAAGGTCAATGTCTGCTCCTAATAGCTCACATAAACCTGCCATCTCATTGATAAAAGCAACCTTTGTTGCTAGAAAGGCATTAGAAGCATATTTAATCATTTCAGCAGTAACTGTATCAGTGACTATTAACGGAATATTCTTATCTATAAATGATCTATATATAACTTCTAGTTTTGCCCTAGCTAGCTTAGTTTTTACTCCTATTATTATCCTATCTGGGTATAAAAAATCTGATACTGCAGAGCCTTGCTTGAGAAACTCTGGATTAACTCCTAAATCAAAGTTATAGCCCTTATTAGATAAATAATTATGTATATTTTCTGCAGTACCAGGAGGAACAGTTGACTTTATCACTATTAAGCAATCTTGATTAACTCTCTCAGAAACTTCACTTACTGCATTATATACATTCTTTAAATTTGCATTTCCTAGGGAGTCTGATGGAGTATCTACAGTTACAAATACTACTTCTGTATTGGGATTTATTTGAGAATACGAATCAAAAAATCTTATCCTTTGTGACTTTATATTATTCTCTAAATAATCTGCTAATCCAGGTTCATATAAGGGAATTTTCCCTGATTTCAAAAGTTCAATCTTCTCAGTATTTATGTCAATGCAATCAACTTTATGGCCCTGCTCCGATAACATTGTACCAGATACTAAGCCTACATACCCTACTCCTATAATAGTTATGTGCATTTTATTATCACCTTAAAAATATAGCTTAGCATCTAAAATAAATACCATTAACAATTATAAACTTTTGTTGTTACATTATTTTTCTTAATTGCCTTACCTTCCGAATAAGCTATAAATAAGGTTGATGGTATTAATATCAAAGTACCATATAAAGCACTTTTATCAGGTAATTCATTAAATATAACGTATGTTACTATTGCAGAAATTATTAGCTCTATGTATCTATACGGTGCAAGTGCAGTAGCATCAGTAAGAGCAAAAGCTTTTAACATGAAGAACAGAATTAGGTTTGAACTTATTCCTAAAATCAGCAGTAATACTAACTCCAACAAGGAAGGCATATGCCAATAAAATAACAAAGGTGGAGTAGAAAAAATAGTTGTCGTTAGAGCTGAATAAAATAACATACTTATTACTGACTCTTTTATTACAAGTTTCTTATTAAGTATGTCTAATATAGCAAAGATTAATGCAGATACAATAAAAATAAGAATTTTAGGATTAAAATCTTCACTATGAGCTTTGGTAGTAATAGCAATACCAACAAAGCCAATAACAGTTACTATCCATCTTTGCCAAATTATATTTTCGTTTAGCAAAGGGATTGCAAGAAGTATAACAAATAATGGTATAGAAAAACTTATAATCGTTGCAGTTACTATGGGGAAAACAGTCAACCCGTAAGTCCATAAGGTCATTCCACAAAACAACAACCCACCCCTGGTTATTTGAGTAGATATTTGACTTGTTTTAAAAGTTTCTATTCCATAGTAAAACATAAAAGGTACAAGGGTAATAGTGGTAAACAGAAAGCGGAAAAAAATTATTTCAAAACTCTGAAGATGTAAACTTAGATATTTTGATATAGTATCATTAGCTACACTACTAAGTAAGCTAAGTATAAACCAGATAACCCCAAACAAATAAGCTCTCAATCTGTAATCCATAAAGCTTCTGATTTAATAGATACGATGTACTCATATAATTTTACTACAAAACTAATAATATAAAAGTTTTCTGATGTACGTCCCCAGAATGTGATCGTAAGGGTTCATTATAAATAATTCGGGAAATTTCGTCTCTTTAGACATATTAAGAGCTATGTAACGAACGTTTATATTTGTGAGTAATAGTAAGGCTCAAGTAAGGAAAATGCTAGTGAGGTAAAGTAGAATAACGTTGATTTGATAATTTAAGCTCATTCCCTCTTGCTACATCTCTCTTTAAATATCTCCTCTTTTGCAGCAGGTCTATAGAATTATACAGAGTATTTTATCTTCCAATACAGGCAATCTTGACGTTCTTCCATGGCATTTCTTCTGTTCTTGAACTTTTTCCCACTCTGGGCGCACATACTGTAATTGCTATTGAATGATGGAGAGACATACTCCATTATTTTAGCACGAAGTAACAAATTCAATGAATTAGTTCTTCAAGAATAATTTAAACTTTTACAGTAGGAGTAGTCTCATGAAACATTATAGCGGGTTAGATGTCTCACTCAAAGAAACTTTTATTAGTATCATTGATGAGAAAGGAAAAATTGTTAAAGAAGGGGTTGTTGCAAGTGAAAGCAGTGCAATAGCTGAGTTTCTGCTTGGTCAAAACAAAAAATACGAGTCCATAGGAATAGAAAGCGGGCAATTATCAATATCGATGTGCAAAGAGTTGAGGAATCTTGGATTACCAGTAACTTGTGTAGATGCAAGGCATATGGCAGCAGCATTATCTGCGAGAATCAATAAGAATGATAAAAATGATGCAAGAGGCATAGCACAAATGATGAGAGTTGGGCTATTTAAGGAGGTATTAGTAAAATCAGACGAAGCTTGTCAGGTTAAAATAATACTTGGAAGCAGAAGACAATTAATACGTTGCAGAGAGCAAATTGCGGGAACAATAAGGGGATTACTGAAAATATACGGGATATCTGAATTCTATTTCTTCTTTATTCTTATTATTATTCATATAATTTACCCTTCACTAACAACAAACTTTTTTTTAATATTTACTGCTTTATCAGCATTGGCATAGAGCCATAGCTTCCGAGTGAAGTCAAATCAATTTTTCAATCTTTTTTACTTATTTTTTCATCAAAAAGTAAAGATATTAATAGATACTGATTTTTTATTTTAAATTTGTTGAATTTCGTCTAAAGAGATGCCTACTGTTTTTAAAATAATATTGATAGAAATTCCTTCCTTAACTAAATCCTTTGCAATTTTCATCTTTTCTGCTCTTTTCACTTTCTCTTCGCAAATTTGTATGCTTTCAAACAGAGATTTCATTAGTGCATGACGTAGTTCTTGGCTTTCAATTTTTTTGTATTCTTCAATTAAATTAGGTACCACTTTATCATCTGCATCCTCTGTTAGTTCAAGTAGGTCCATGATATTAATCGATAACGCCTTTGCTATCTCATATAATCTTCCCAGTGGAACAGCAGTTCTTCCTTGTTCATAGTTGCTTATTTCATCACGTGTTGTACTCATTTTCTTTGCTAAATCCTTCTGAGTATATTCCCGCACTAGTCTCCATTCTTTTATCTTCTTTCCTATTTTGCAGTATATAGAACCTATTTTTTCTTCAACACATTCATCAGCAGAGAGGCCAATTGCTTGTGAAACAATATCAACAGAAATCCCTGCTTTAACCAGGCCCTTTGCAATTTTTACTTTCTCTGCTTTTTTACTACTTTTCTCACCAACTCGGGTAAATTTTGTTAGCAAGTAAAACACCTTGCGCAACTCTTGATCATTAATCGTTTTATATTTTCTTACTAGATTTAATATTTCCTCTCCCTTATCTTCAAAACAGATTTTTTCATTTGATACAGGAATAAGATCCGTAATATTAATTGATAACACCTTTGCTATAGCGCACAACTTTTCAATCGAAATTTTTCGTGTTCCTTTTTCATATTGTAGTACTATTTGATATGTTACGCCGATTTTTCCCGCTAAATCTTTTTGAGTATAGCCTCGCTTTAACCTCCAGCTCCTTACTTTTTGTGCTATCTGATACCTTATAGAGATATTTGCCATAAATATTATACAGTTTAATACTACCAAATAAAGATATACAAAAGGGATGCTTCTTTCTATGTTTGAATTTTAGTTGAATATTTCTTCACAATTGTGTATAATTACTAATGCTTTTTAGGTTAATTCGTCATGGCTCTTTCGAAATTTCTTGATCCCAAAAATGACTTGAGCTTTAAAAAGATCTTTGGCTCTGAAAAGAATAAAAATATCTTAATTCACTTCCTCAACGATATCTTAGGTTTTTCTACTTCTGATCAAATAATGGAAATTGAATTCCTTAGTACCATTATGGATCCTGAAATTGCCTCTGACAAACAAAGCATTGTTGATGTTCTTTGCAAAGACTCTATTGGTAATAGATTTGTTATCGAAATGCAACTCGCTCGTGATAAAGGCTTTGAGAAACGTGCTCAACTTTATGCTGCTAAAGCTTACTCTCGGCAATTAGATAAATCTGGTAATTACATTCATCTTCAGAAAGTCTTCTTTATTGCTATTTCCAATTGTAACCTTCTGCCTGAAGAAGTTGACTATATTTCTACTCATAATATACGCGATATCAAAACCAATGGGCATTACTTGAAAGATTTACAATTTGTCTTTATTGAGTTGCCTAAATTTACAAAAAATAAGGTAGAGCAATTAGAGAATACTACAGAGAGATGGTGTTTCTTTTTTAAATACGCAGAAGATACAACTGAAGAAGATCTAAAAAAGATAGCAGCAGAAGCTCCGATAATAAAGCTAGCATATGATGAATTAGACAGGTTTCGCTGGAATGAAAAGGATTTGATCGCATATGAAGAAAGAATATTGAGCGTGCAGAAAGAAAACGCTATCCTTGCTCAAAAACTCGATGATGCTAAACATGAAGGAATCCAAATTGGAGAAGAGAAAGGCAGGAAAGAAGGCATCCAAATCGGCCATGAAAAAGGTAAAATTGAAGGTAAAATTGAAGTTGCAAAAAATTCACTCAAGGCCGATGTCCCTATAGATGTTATAGCTCAAATTACCGGTCTCTCTCATTCTGAAATTTTACAACTCAGGGAAAAAACATAAATACTACAACTTATTCACTTCAACATTTATGAAAATCTTCTTTAAGTTAGATATATTCCCTAATTAAGAATCTAATGAACTGTCAAAATAGCTATAAGGATTGCACATAGAATTATATAAATTACTATCATAACGTTACTCAAACTTCTATATCAAAGCTACGTGCTGTAAGTTCAATATGGAAAACACATTAACCACTTAGTATTTAATGTCTACTTCATCCATTTTAGTATTAGGACCATCAAACTTGCTACTGGTTTCCCTAATTATTTTGGCTAATTTTGCTACCTTCACTTTAAAATTTTCACTACTTGGCATTTTATAGCTGCACCTCTTATATTATAACCTACCTATTGATATTACCTCCAAGCTTGGTTACTCCTATCTCAGAAAGACAAGTTGATACTTTTGAATGGCTGTGAACTGAAGCATTACTTAAATAACTTTGAGGCTCTAAACTCATTTGCTTTGTATCATCAACTTCTAATCTACCATCTCTGTTGTGTAATATCTGCTCTATTGATTGATTTAGCAGACCCTTATTAAATTGAGCTATAAACTTTTCAAATTTCTTCGGACTTAATTTACCAGCTTCTTTACCAGAACATGCTTTCTCTACATATGAGTTGAAAATCCCCGAAATCTCATCAAATTTACCACTCATGATTTTTCCTGTAACTTCTTTCTGTATTTCCACAAAATCAATATTTAATCGATGCATTGACACACCACTTTTTAATCCAGCTTGCTCTACTACTTTCTCAAATCCCTTTGTAATATTGAGTGTATATTCCTGTGCCTCTAGTGGAGATATAGACTGATCTATTGTAGAAATATACTTTTGACCTGTAACCCTTCTAATCAATAAGTCAAATAAAGTTATTGTACCATTAAAGTCAACCTGTGATAGATAGTGATCTCCCATTTCTAATATTGTATTTCTATCCTTAGGCTTAAATTTAACAGGTGCTTGCCTTTCACACATTCGTTTTAGATTTGCATTTACATAATCGACGTTGTCTCGAAAGAAACCTCCATTTTCTTGTCTTTTATCTGTACCATCAGATGGTAGTGTGGTACCTGTGAAACTACTATTACTTATCGACGCTTTGGCAAATTGCCCATCAACTTGTGATAATGAACTTGCAGTCCCCTCAGATTTAGAACTCAATAATCTACCTACAGAGCTTTTCACCCGACTAAATAAATCATTTATCCATGAAGATGGTTTTGCGCCACTGCTTGTTGCTATCTGAGGTTGGTCTATAGCAAGGGGTTTGCGTGATAAGTTATGAGAATTGTGATCTCCATGGTGATGACGGCGTTTGCGTTCTCCTCTTCCTCCCCTGAGCTTTTTTTCTAAGCATTCCACAATATTATTGTGCCCCTTGTCTTTCGCAATATCTAGCGGTGTTTTACCGTAATTACCTTTAGCACCAAGATTAGCATGAGCATCGACAAGAACTTTTACTATATCAGGACTGTTGGTATCAGCACCATAATGTAAAGGTGTCCAATTGTCTTTGTCTTCAGCGTTAACATTTGCACCACGATTAAGAAGTAATTTGACTACATCTATCCTGTAGTTTTCAACCGCTCCATGCAATGGAGTTGCTTGATATTCTCCGTTTTTAGCTTCAATATTAGCACCGTTATCAAGAAGGAGTTTAACTAGGTTTAAATCACCGATTTCAGCAGCTGAATACAGTAGTGTATTACCGTTCTTGTCATTGGTATCAATGTTAGCACCCTGAGCAATAAGACCTTTAGCTTCATTAAAACCACCGCTTTCCACAATAGTCAACAATTTTCTATCTAATTGTACTTGCTTCAAAATTCCTGCTATATCTAGGTAACCTTTTCGAGTAGCCAAATCTAAAGATGTTTGGTTATAAATATCTCTAACTTCAATATCAGCACCTCTGCCAAGAAGGAGTTCGACTGTATTTAATTTGTTTCCTTGTATAGCTACATGCAATGGTGTCCAACCATTATTGGTTATATTATTAATACCGCTAATATCCTTGTCTAAAAGAAACTTAACTATTTCAAGACTACTACTGTACTGGGCAGCTACATGTAATGGTGTATTACCATACACATCTTTAGCATTAATATTAGCATTGTTATTGAAGAGAAACTCAACTACACTAAGTTTATCACGAGAAGCAGCAAAGTGTAAAAGCGTCCAACCGTACATGTCTTTAGCATTAATATTAGCCTTCTGATTAATAAGATCTTTAACTTCATTAAGACCTGCATCTTGCACTGCAGCTAACAATTTTTTATCTAATTCCGTTTGCTTTAGAAACTCTGCTACATTTGTGTCATTCTCTTGAGCAGCTAAGTCTAAAGGTGTTTTACTATCCTTATCTTTAACACTGATATCAGCTCCTTTGTTCACAAGAAATTTTACCACATCTAAAGCATTGTAATATACAGCATAGTGTAGAGGTGTCCAATCACTACTGTCTTTAGTATTAATCATAGTTTCTTTATCTGAAAGAAATTGAAATATATCATTAAATAGACTCATATTACCATTGTAAACGGCATAGTGCACGGTAGTCCAGCTTGTTGAGAATTTATCTTTATCTGCAACGTCATCTTGATTTCTTTCAGCAGTTTTATCAAGGAAAAGATTAACTATATCCCACTTGCCATTTTTAGCAGCATATTGTAGCGGTGTATAACCGAACTTATCTTTTTCATTTATGAGAGACTTTAATCTTTCTCTTTGGCGAACTGCTTTTACTAGTTCATCAGGTTCTGAATACAAATTATCTTCAAAATTCATACTTTCAATTTTACCTATAAGAAACCTAATAGAACGCAATTTGCCTTCTTGAGCAGCAACATGAAAAAGTGTTTGGCCATCGTTATTTTTAGCTTCAATGTTAGCTTCGCACCCAGCCTTCTTTTGGCAAATCTCTGAAGCTTTATTAATCAGACCTTGTATTTCTGCTATATCAGACAAACTAAACCTGTCTAATCTCCGGATTATTATTGGTTCTAACCCTAAATCGAATTCCAATGTAGAAATCCTATAAGACTCAGAATTATTCCAATTTTTTACATTGATTACATGGTTAGATACTTCGTCGGAAAACACCAAATCTGTATTACTACTGGAAACCCTAATCTGATCTGGAGTAATATCTTTTAATATCACTACTCCTATGCGTTCTTCATCTTGCCCCACCGAAGTTAAAGTGCCATCTTGATTATGTGTGATACTGATAGACTTAGTGAAATCTATAACATATTCTTTTATAATTTTTTCATAATCATTCTTAAGTTTATCTTGATAGTCCATTATTCCATCAACCTCTTGCTGTAAACCTAAATATGGAAAAAAATTACCATTGTTCCACAGAAGAAAATTAACATCTCTCCATTTACTTTGGTCATTATAAAAATCTTCTACTCTAATAATAAAAGGAATCTCACCTTCTCTTGTTAATAAGAGATCATCTTCATCTTTATATTTCTCGATATCTTCAAGATTAGAATCAATCACTAAATGATCACCTTCAAAATCCTTAGGCAACAAAAACATATTCTGAGTCTGTGTGGCATGGAAAAAGGGAGATAATTTGCCACTTTCTACGGAAGAGCCAGCACATGACATTGATTGTACATAAGGAATAAAGGTTTCTCCTTTACTGTTCATAACCATAAGGTGCCTATAGCTGTTACCCTTAAGATAATTTCTTACTTGAACATGAGTATTACTATAGTTTAAATGCAAGTTACACTGTTGAATTGAAAACTCCTCAGGAACTTCTGGCATAACCAACATATCTAATTTTTTATCACCTGAGTTATTATCAATAATAATCTCTCTTTTCTCTGTGTTGCTATCAATAACATACATATCACTTCCATTTCCACCTCTAGCAAACATACTCCTTTGGTCAAAATTTATTATATCTTCTCCTGAAGAACCAAATACCATATGTTGGAATGCGCTATTGCTTTGTAGTTTTGCTCTAACAACACCAAAGACTTTATAGTCCTTATTATTAATGAGTATTTCCTTGTAATGATTTTCTGCAGCATCAAAGCTATCAAGAGAATGTTCTGTATGTAACTCGAACGAGTTAATTTTTGTAATGGATGATTCTAGTTTCTCAATTTTAGGAATAATATTACTACCATTTTTATCTATCAGCATAAAATTAGGTTGATTACTGCCTTGCTTAATATAATTTTTAATATCAAGGGTATATTGATTACCTTGACCCAGCCCTATTTTTAAAGATAAAGTATTATTAGTCGAGAAATAAGATATTTCATCACAATCATCTAGCAGATTAGTTTCCGGAAAGATTACAGTTCCCGTTCCTTTTACATCAATTTCTGAATATAAATCTTTAGCCTCGTAATCTGTGGTTTTTATATAAAAGGTATAATCATTTTCTGCACCTGTAACTTTAGTGTATGGCGCAATAGCTACTTTTTTACAATTATCAACTGTATCCTTCTCATTTTTGCTCAAACCTCCACCACTATTTATAAAGACGTCACGATTATCGTTTCTAGTAAGGCGCCTAGAATTATATGTACATAAAACATTATCTGTCTTATTTTGCCTTCCAATATAGCTATACCTGAAAGCATCGACATTGCTATCAACATAATCATTGATCAATCGATGAAGATTTGTTGTTAACCTTAAAAGACCGGGAGCGTTAGGTCTAAAACGATAGTCAATTTTTGCTTGTACAAAGTCGTATTCTGTTGATTGACTTAGGTCAAGTATATTAGTAGCATTACTTCCACCAATAATTTTACCCGAAAAACCTCCAGGTTTCACAAGAATAAATTTGTTAACAGTATTATTACCACCAGTTATTCCTGTGTTTCCTCTAAAAATCAAGAAGTAGTTATTTAATGTATTACTTCCAACAATGGTACCTTCATCTATGCTTTCTAAATTATAAAGAATTATTGTACCATTTTGCATTCTTCTTCTATCAGCAATAACCATTGTATTTTCACAGTGATGCACAGCTGTTGGAACTGATTTTTTAATACCTTTTTCATAAATTTCGCTAGTGACTTGTGGTAAGCAAATTATCGTAGCATTTTGAATTGGGTCAGGTATAACACGTGAAAGGTTTGTTGTATCAGCATCTGTTCTATTCATTAGAATCTTTCCATACCCTGCATGAAGAGATGGCGTGTCGCTATCCACCCCAAAACCAACTCCATAGGCAACTACATCATTAGGGCTATCACTTAAAGCTTTCCAGGCTCTTTTAGCTTGACTATTAACCATATTATTTCTGGCTGCAAGGTGTTCCAGATCATATGGCATAGATGAAAGTAAAAGCGTATGCAAAAAGATATCGAAATTCTCACCATGAGTTGTATCATACTTCTTTTCATACTCTATAATATTGCTAATACCACTATAAACTCCATGAGTTACCATGAGTCCAAATCCAACTCCAATACCAACTCCAGGCAGACTAGCTGCTGTAAGAGCAACACCAGAAACAAATGACACACCAGAAAAGGCTATAGAAGCTATATTATCTCTTATCTCCTTTTCTCCACATGGATTATTACTATCTTCTCTATTTTTACAGTCTACAAGGTTATTTGCTGATATGCCTATATCAATAATATCAAATATACCAGCTATAGCTCCTGCCGTGCCTTTCGCTATTTTACTTCCAAATTTTACTCCTGCAACTTGAACAACAAATTTTGTCTGCTTACCTAAAGTACCCGGTATAATCCTTCCTACAACTTTTTCAGCTGATGTTACAACTTTTGGAGCAATTTTAACCATTACATTCTCAATTGGTTGAGACGCAAAAGACCATCCTATTCCACCTAGATTTAATCCACAATCCGTTGCTGTTCCATCCTTGCAAGATACAATAGCACCATGAATTCCTCTTATTAATTGTATTCCACCTGCAGCATTCATTAATCTGCTTTTTAATTTCGGGTTTTTTGTTAAATCACTGTTTTGCTGTAAAACGTCACCATATAAATCCTTGATACGCTCATTCTGAATATAGCGCTCATACCCTTGGTCTCCAATCACCTTATCAACTAAATATTTATAGTCACCCTCAATATTTTTGTTTCCAATAAACTCTATTAGCTGAGCATTTTTCCCTTCATCTTGACTGCTTTTAACATAAGTTAGGAACTTTTCACTATCAATTATAACCTTACCTACATTATTTTTATCTACCCTTCCTTTACTAAACTTTTCCACATCATCCTTTGAAAATAAACATTTAATACTTCTCTTCTTTCTATTGCTTTGCTTTGCACAGCCATTAAGATTTAACTTATTCAAAGATTGTGTTGCTTCACCAGTAGGCAGCATATGAACTGAACTATGAACTACTTCAACAGGAATAAATCCTTCCTTGGTTGTCCTACTTGTTAAAATAAGTTTATTCGGATTATTAGATCCTTTATCGAAAACAACACCGATAAATTTTACCTCATCACCATCTGTAAGTGTTTTATAGGTAACACCTTCTTTGTACTCTTCATTTATTTGATCATTTGCTTCCCTCAATAAAGCTTGAGCCCCTTTACCCTGCCTTGATGCCTTAAGTTCTAACCCTATTGGAGTGTACTCCTCAGCATTTCCACCTTGAGCCACAAACTTAATACCATGAACTAGCATGTCAATACGTTCCCCTCTACCAGTTTGAAACTCAGTTAAAACTAATGCTCTAGTTTCTGGTGATTCCTGTAATTTTAAGTCACTATAATAACTAAACACTCCATTCAATATTCCCTGGAAATGAGCTTCTTTATTAACGAGACTCTTAAAAGGAAAGATTCCTTCTCCAATTTTTTCTAATAATCTACTATATCCTCTTATTGATAAGGATTGGATATCTAGTGCTTTATCAAATGTTTCTTTTAACTCATTAGGATAAGTAACTTCTTTAAAAGTACCTTGAAATCTATTATCTCCGTTGTTGTACTCTTGTAAAGAATTGTATTTTTCAGCCCAAATAGTAAGATATCTTTTAAAATCTGACTTGTATCTAGTATCAAAATTAAGACTTAATTCGATTATTTCCCTATTCCCTATTTCTCTATTTAATCTATCAAGAGGAAGAACTTCATTCAGCCCGTTCAAAACATCTTTTCTGTTAGCTTCAACAATATTCATCACATAAACCAACTTCTCTGTATTTTCTGGGATGAGCACCATTGTTACAACTGCATGGCTTGCATCAAGGTTAGCTGACAGTCTTTCTCTGGCTCTTTGAGCTGCCGGACGTCCAAGCCTACGAAGATTAGGATGCACTTCAGTAGGTATATTGTCTCCATAGATAAAAATATACTTTTTTAAACTTGTTCCTGAATCTTCACTTAATAATAATGATTGCCCTAGTAAAAACCTACTAAAATAATGATTATCTCCCTTCTCTGATGTACCAGGAAACGTATGATAAATACGTTCCATATTATCTTTTATCTGTTCTTTTAATTCTCTTTTACCAATCTCTTGCGTATCCCAATCATCAGAGGATTTTAACATATCTTGAAAAAGAGGAATTATTTCTTCTCCACGATTTGATACTTTAATATCAGAGATAGGAGACGGATTATCAAGGTTGACACCAACATATAAAATGTTATCTGCAGTAGTTAAAACTCGCTGAACATTTGGTTGGAAACCTTGTGCATACCTTTCTGCTTGCTGCAAAGCCTTATCTGGAGTAGCATTAGAACCTGCTCCCGCTTTTAATTCAATAATAATGGGAATAGAATCCAATGCACGATCAGGACCACGAGCCAGCAAGATAATATCTGCATAACCCCTTCCTGCAAATTGCTCTGGGTAAACTCTAAGATTATACCTATAGTGGAAATTCATGAAAACGCCTACCATAAATCCATGATGTGCTGCTTCACGTGCACTATTATCATAGACTACTGATCCTACATACTCAGAATGAACGTTATTAATTTTTTCAAGAACTTTTTTTAAAGACCTGCTAACTGTTTGCGCATCAGAATCAGATAGCTTCGCTATATCACCTTCCGGATTATTCCATATTCCTTTTTCTATTTCATAAAATTCCTTGCTAGTAGCAGAATCAAGTATCTCTTTAGCTTCCATATTAACAAAAATATCACCCTTTCCTTTATAGATCTGTACTAATCTAGATTTTATTCTATCTTGAATTTCATTCTTAATATTTAGGATCTCATTCTCAACATCCCGATCTCTAATCTTACTCCTATCTATATTCTTTCTTAATATGTTCTCCAACTCATTAACAGTAAACTGATGGCCACGCTTACTTTCTGAAATGGAAAATAAATCTATATTATTAATAGCATCTTCAGCATTTCCAATTTGACCATTTTTAACAATAGCTACTTTTAAAGTTTTTGAAGTATCAAAACTAAAATAAATCTTTTTAATATTTAACTTTTCTGCAATTTTTATATCTGGCAAAGTAGAAAAGCTCCCTAGGAAGAAGTGTGTAAAAAATCCTGCTTTTTCTACAGAGTGTAAATAAGATGGAATCTGATCCACAAATGACTGAAATCTCGGTTCAAAAGATTTAAAATCCTCATCTTGCTGGCTTATACCAACTTCTTTACTTGCTTCCTCTATCAATAACTGTATTAACTCAAAGTCTTGTGGTCTTACTTTACCCATGACTCTTTTTAAACCTTTTGCAAGCTCTTTATCATTATCAATAATATTCCTTTCAAGACCAAAATTATAATGGTTTCGTTTACCTGGTGCACCAACATGAAATAACTGTATTTGAGTATTTCCATTACCATATTGAGTTTCAACCTCACCAGAAACACTAATCGTTGCGCTAAGCATTCCACTCATTGCTCTTATTTCAGGTTCACCTCCCCAAGTATCAGGGTTCCTCATGTTTTCCAAGTAACGCTCAAAATCACCTTCAACAAAATCTCTGAACTCATTTCTATAAGAACTTATGTGATCAACTACTCGATTACGAAATACGTTTCTTACTAAATTTGCAAATGTATCATCATAATTCGCAGCACCTAAATTCCGAACCAAACCTCTAATATGATCTAAATTTTGGGTTACAGTTCCATCATTTCCAAATAGTACTTCATACCTTTGTCGAAATAAAGCATCGTCGTTTCTGACGGGTATTAAGTAAGCCATAGTAACAGACCAAAATAAGCAACTACCGTCTCCTGGAACATCGATTCTCTTAACCTGACTTCCACTTTCGGAATCAACATCAGATCTACGATAACGCTTAAGTTGATAAAATTCTTTAGCTTGCTCTATATATTGTATTTGATCCGATAATTCGGTAATCTTTGAATTAACGCCTTCTTTTTTTAGGTGATCTGTTAGATATTGTGTCTTAAACATAAAGCCCCCTTCATTACATTATACCAAATCCACTATTTATTATCAGAGATATCAACAATATAAGCTATTTTTACCTGCATACTAACTTGGATATATAACATTTATATTATAATGCAACGCCTTTTTGACAGAAGCTAAAGTAGTAACAAGAAACCATCACCTGTTTTATAGAATTGCCTTATAATACCTTAATTGCCCAACCCTAATTGCTCACATGCTTTGCTTAATTTAACCTCAGTCAAGCTAGTAAACCCTTCAGCTGTAGACTTACCGTATGATAAAAATTTATTTAATGAATCAATATCTCTTTGCTCTAACACAGATCGTATATACTCCGCTTGCCTAGAATCCATAAATTCTTTAATTTGATCAGAATTAGCCTTATCTAATATTGCCCATACCGGTTCCATGTAATTTTGATTTACCCAAGGTACTAATAAACTTGTAACAAGAAAGCAAGATCTATTACAAACTTCTTCCTTCAGCACATAAGTACGATGGCTATCAAATCCCTCCTTTCTCCACATATGCATGAAAAGCTTTGCACCTTCACCAGCATAATATGAGCTGTTTTCTGTTTTTATATAGTGTAGCCAGACAAGATATTTATCTTCTGAAACATTACTTGGTTTCAAATAGTCAAACAATGCTTGAAATTGATCAAAGCGAAGTGCACCCTGTAGCGTGTTTAGACTACCATAATAACCATTTTCAGCTAAGTCTCTTTTTAGAAGTTCTGGATATTTATCAGGACTTATTTGACTAAAATAAAACTCGAATATTTCAGGATAACTATTACAACGGTTCCCTGCTACATATACTGCTGTCTTCATCAAGATTTCATCCTTTTTCTGTTCGCTCATCTCACTTTCAGGTAATGATTTTATTTTATTCCAGAAGAATTCCACTGCCTGCTCTTGCTTAAGACTCACAGCACATTTAAGCCCGTACTCATATGGATGACAGCCATCTAAATTTAGTTTAGAGATGTAACCACTAACAAAATGTGACCAAAAAACTATTAAAAGGTTGCCTCCTAGAGTCTTAACTAAGTGACCATACTCCAACAGACTGCTCTTACCTTGAGCTGATAGTTTATTTTTTCTCTCTTCAAATAGAGCAATAATATCTTCTTCCAGGCAATAACGACAGGCAATCTCATATCTTTTATCAGTACTAAAAGGACTATTTGAATTTTGCACAATCAATTTTTTACCTACCATTTGCCTATCAAGCTTAACTCCGTGTAAATTGTCTACTTTTTTCCAACAATCCTCGCTAGACAATACCTGTGCAAGAAAATTACGTCCTTTCTTGCCACTTTTTTGGTGCAGACGCCAATTTGCATAGCACCAGCGTTCAATTTGAAAAAGCTTAGATGCTCTATGGGGATCATCCTCTTTAATAGACGAAAACAAAACTTTTGGAATATCTGAACGCAACATAGCCACTACCTTAATTAATTAGATTATCAATTACATTTTAAGTATAGTATTCTATCTTTAAAACTTGTCAATCATTATTGTAGAAAATTTTCTAACCCAAAGTAGTTTTAGGCAAAAGTCTCTTAAGAAGGTCGGTACGGGATTTTTCTTTACCTTCAAATTCTGTTTTCATTATGAGTTTGCCTTAAATTCCTCCTTAAGAAAATTAGTATTAATCTAACAACGTATTTTACTAATAGCTTAAATAATATAGCCATTTTCAGTGCTCAAAACCAGGGACGGTGAGAACAATTTTTCTTGGAATCAGTTGGTCTACCAAGTGTACCATACGAACTTTTTAATATAGTGATTTCATTATACGCTAAAACTAGCCACATTAGCACATTTCATCCATATCTACATACGAACTGTTTTGCCTAAGATTATGGAAATAATTTAAATTTTCTATTTTTATAACCCTATTTTACGTGGCTTGTTCTCGCAAATGTATGACCTTTTTTGAAGGAATAAATAATTGAAATCCTTATGACACTAAGTTGAGTGTTTTTCTATCCAATTTGAAATAAAAGATATTTTTCTACACCTATATACAACAAATTTGCTGTTCTAAAAAATAAACTCTTGCTAATTATATCAAGTGTATAATAATCAAAACATGGATTTTTAGAGTGAGGTAAATTATGTATCCTAATGTACACGAAAGTAATGGTAATACTGAGTTACATTGTGCTGCTAAAGATGACAACTTAGAAGCAGTTCAAGCTTTACTAAACAAAGGTGCTGATGTTGAGGTACAAAACGACAATGGCGATACTGCTTTACATATAGCTGCTCAAGAAGGCCACTTAGAAGTAGTTCAATTTCTGTTAGAAAAAGGGGCTAGTGTTGGAGAACAAAATAGCGAAGGCTGCACTGCTCTTCATTGTGCTACTGAAAATGGTTGCTTAGCAGTAGTTAAGTACTTTATAAATGAAAAAAGAATCAATATTAACCAAAAGAACGATGATAATGACACTCCTTTACATATAGCTGCTGAAGATGGCCACTTAGAAGTAGTTCAATTTCTGTTAGAAAAAGGGGCTAGTGTTGAGGAACCAGGCAGCGAAGGATGTACTGCTTTGCATTATGCTGCTAGAGGAGGTCACTTAGGAATAGTTCAAGCTCTATTAGATAAAGATGCTGATATTGATGCACAAAACAACAATGGCGATACTGCTTTGCATCTTGCTGCTGAAAACGGTTGCTTAGCAATAGTTAAATACTTTGTAGACGAAAAAGGAATTAATATTAACCAAGAGAACGATGATAATGAAACTCCTTTGCATATTGCTGCTAGCGAGGGACGCTTAGAAGTAGTTAAATTTCTGTTGGAAAAAGGAGCCGTTTTTGAGGCAAAAGAAAATGATGACTTAACTGCTTTGCATTATGCTGCTACAAATAGTCACTTAGAAGTAGTTCAAGCTCTATTAGATAAAATGGATAATGCTGACATACTAAAGAAGAGTTTCAAATATGTCTTGCATATTGCTGCTCGAGAGGGTTACTTAAAAATAGTACAAGCTCTACTAGACAAAGGTGCTGATATTGATGCACAAAACAAGGATGGCGATACTGCTTTGAATGAAGCTGCTGGACGTGGTCATTTGCAAGTAGTTCAATGTCTGTTAGAAAAGGGTGCTAGTTTTGAAACACGAAACAACGAAGGCTGTACTGCTTTGCATATTGCTGCTGAAACTGGTCACTTAGAAGTAGTTCAAGCTCTGTTAGACAAAGGGGCTAACGTTGAAGCAAAAAGCAAAAATGGCAGTACTGCGTTGCATGAAGCTGCTAGAATGGGTCGCTCAGACATAGTTCAATATCTTGTAGAGGAAAAAAAGGCTACTATTGATGTAAAGGACGTTGATTGTAATACTCCCCTGGATTTAGCTGATAGAAGCGGCCACAAAAATATTGTTGAGTATCTTAATTTTCAAAAAAAGAAGCATTCTGAAACTTCAAGAGCAATAAAGACCGGTTTCTCTGTAGGTGTAATAGCCACGTTGACAGTAACCATTGGATGTATTGTTACTCATATAAGTTTATCAATATTAGTTATTGCTGCATTGATAGTTGGAGCCATTGCTAGTGGCATTACATATGCAATATTAAAGCCTAGTACTAAGCTAAATGAATATGAAATAGGGAGACAAAATTTACCAGAACCAGTTACACCTTAAGAGTAAGTGTTACATAGCTCTTGTTTTTTATGTCAAGTATATAATAATAAAATATGGAGTTTTAAAATGAGGAGAGTTATGAGTTTTGATAAGTTGGAAGAAATACTAGCTTCTATTGATACTGACGTTGGTTTAAGTGAGAGTAATGTGTTCAGAAAAGTAGAAGAGAAGCTAAAACAAATAGATACATCTGGCCTATTACAGCTTGCTGTTTTGAAAAATAATAAACGAATGGTAGAGACTCTTATACAAAAAGAGGCTGATGTTAATGGAATGGATATATACGATCGTGATCCATTATATTATGCTATCTTGCATAGAAATACACGAATGGTAGAGGTCCTGATAAAGAATGGGGCAAGTGTTAGGAAGAAATATAATGATGGAAGTACTCCTTTGCATTATGCTATCTTGGGTAACAAAACAAAAATAGTAGAGCACCTAATAAATAATGGGGCTGATGTTAATGCAGTAGATGAAAAAGGTAGGACTCCATTATACTTGGCTGGCCGAAATACAAAAATGATCTCGATTCTTATGAAGAATGGAGCATGTCCCTTACTGGAAAATAGAAATGTTGAATTTTTGAAGTATTTAATTGCACTCATTAAAGATGGTGATATAGATAATTTGGAGAAGAGAGAAGCGAAACAGAAAGAAGAGCAAGTAGATGATGAATATGAATCACTTAAATACTCATTGCTGCTTAGTGATAACAGCTCTTTGATCTCTATTATAAAAAGGAAAGAATTCAATAATTTAATATCTGAGTGGTCTTCAGGTGCACCTGACTTATTAAAAGAGGGCCAAAAAAATTTGAATAAGGCGTTGTTAAGTCTCCTAAAAGACTTTCCATTTTGTAACATTACAAGGTTTGAGAATTTTTTACAAGACAACAAAAGTAATGATGATCTAAAGATTGTTCTCAATCTTCAAAGAGGAAAGTCCAAGTTGACAATACTGCATGTAATACAAAGTATGGAGCGTTTGGCAGTAGAAAAAGATATGGCCTGGGCAGTTGGAGCATTTATAACTTTACTTTTAAAGGCTGGAGCTGATCCTAACATAGTTGACAGTGAAGGACAAACACCTTTGCACTATGCTGCTTATTATAATACTTTAAATATACCTTTACTTCTGAACAAAGGAGCACGTAATCAACCTGATAAACAAGGAAAAACTCCTCTAGATATTGTAATTATTAACAAAAAACCTTTTGAAGTGAATATTTTAGAACAAATCTTTTTAACTCAGGAGCAAATGAGAGCAAAAAGCCATTTAGAAGATATTTGCGGTCATAGCCTTGACACTAATCAACTAAGAGAGTTTTTAAATCAGCACAGAGGAAATGAAGGTCTTAAAGAGATTTTAAATCTTCGTGATTGCAAAGGAAAGTCTCGTATTTTTCAAAAGATTAGAGATGCTTGTTATGGTGATAAAATTCGTTTTAAAGAAGCAGAAAGGTTACTGTTAGAAGCAGGAGCAATTGATTACAAAGGATGGAAGGACAAAGAACATTTACCTAAAGCTTCCACTTTATGGGACATTTTAATATTAAACCAACGGGAGGAATTGAAAACTTTTTTAGATATGGCCAATGCAGCCGAAAACATGAACGAGTTAGAGCAAGTTGTAAAAAGAGCTATAGAAGCAGGAGTAATGCTGAACTTTGCTGTGTCAGGAAGTTTATATGACAAGAAATATGAGAGTAAATATGGCTTTGCAGATTGTGTAATAAGAAAAATTAGTGAATTAAAAAAGAACTCCAAAATTGCAAGTGATGTAGAAGTTGCTAGTCGTATAGTATGTAACTTAGTATCAAAAGGAGTAGTACTACATACTATAAGCAGCATCCTTGTCATTGATGAACTAGAAGAGTTTAAAAGCCACAAAGCTAATATGGTAAAAGCCTATGAAAGTTATGCAAAGCGTAGTTTGAAATTTATGGAAATTGTTAAAAGTGCAACTACTGGCAAGGTGAAAAATGTAAAAGTGGATAACTCTATTCTCTATTTGGAATATTCAGAAAATAGTGTAGTTGAGGTTGCGAAAATCATAAATGAAGCAAATTTAACTCATGGAAGTATAGAATCTAGAAGAGATGTAATAGCAATCGGTGAAAGTGAGGTAGAAATTATAACGGAAGATGGGATAAGAAATTATACTAACCTTACGGGCAATATAGTACTGACTTTCTATACTAGTTTGGGAAAGATAGACGTTAAACTGTATCCTGACGTACAAGATAAAAGCAAAATTATAGTAGAAGCGAGTAATAAAGAGGAAGTATTGGAAAAATTCAAAGGTTATGAAGAAGAATTAGGCGAGGATTGTGCACTTGGTGATTATTATGTCTACTATGCTATTGAACAGGGATATTTTGAAAGGTCTGGAAAATTAATGCATCCTGAAGTAATAAGCGAGTCTAAAAACAAAAAGGTTTCATGGGCAGAACGTGAAGAGTTAAGAAGGACTTCTGATCCTAGGAGAGAAGTTTCTAGGTAGATTGATTTGCTAAAAAAGTTGAAGATTATTATTTAAATATAAACTACTATAATTTATAGGTTAAGGAGTTCGTACCAATGTCTTCTAAGAATACTCTTTTATGTTGTTTTTAAGCTGGCTACAAAATGAGGATATGGAACATACAATTGGCTGGGCTGCCTTTTACACTCCAGGTCTACTATTAAAATATGCAGCTAAAATTGGATCATTTTCTACCATTATTGCATCTAACATACTAAAATCTTCATTATTTATATTGATATTTTCACATAATTGATTCTGTAACATTGACTTACTTTTCTATATCAATTTCAGCATCTTTTGTGTGGCTCTTTGTAGTAGCTCCTTTTGCAATAACCTTTTTTAATTTTCTGGCACATACTTTTTTCGATGTTTTTTCATATTGTTGTTTTTATAAACGTTACGATGCTGAGCCGTAAAATTTCTTCAATTGCTCACCCCAAAGCATCGGTATTTCCCTTAATTCAGCTAACCTCAAATCTCTTGGCTGCCTCCCATTTACTATGTCTTCTTTAATCTTCGGAGCTAAATAATTTAACCTTAAAATTTGCTGTATACGTCTTGTACCTATATTAATTTTGGCACTCAGCTCCTTCACACTTTCGTATTTTCCCTCTTCTAGTTGCCGTTTCCACAGATGGGCTCTTACCACTGCTTTCAGTAGTGCATTGTTTGTTTTGCCTTCTGGCTCAGTTACTGTGCATTTCTTTCCTTTCTTTTTTATTGGTATAAATTCCACCTTATCCTCTAAACTCACCTCTATTCCATCTTCTTTTACCATTACTCCCTTTATTAACTTTTTCACTACTTCTTTCTGCTTTCCAAAACTTAAATTTTTCCATTTTTCTTCGGTCTTTTCTCTCCAATTTTCATATAGCTGTTCAGCTTTCTTCATCACTTCTTTTTCGACTTCTCCAGCTATTACATTTCGTTTTTCTGATTCACAACCTTTTCCCCTTAAATGGTTATTGCACACATAATATCGGTACCTTTTATTCTCTTTTTTTGAGTACGTCAAAGTCATATTTACATCACAGCTTTTGCACTTAATTATTCCCTTTAGTAGCGCCTCTTCATATCTTGCTTTTCTATATGGTTGATTCCTTATCAATTCCTGCGCTTTTTGCCATTTTTCTTCCTCTATTATTGCTTCATGTTTTCCTTCATACTCTTTCTCATAATGCCGTATTTTTCCCATATATATTGGATTTGTTATTATTCTCCTTACCGTCGCTTTTTTAAAGATATCTGATTTTGTTCTGTAACCTTGACTATTTAGCTCCCTTGCCAATTCTGCCATTGACTTCAGCTCTACATACCTTTCAAATATATGCTTTACTGTCTTTGCTTCTTTCTCATTTATTATTAATTCTTTATCCTTTACATCATATCCAAGCGGCAAAGTTCCCCCCATCCACAATCCCTGCTCCTTTGATGTTGCTATTTTATTTTTTACTCTCTCTACTATCATCTCTCTTTCTAGTTGTGCTGCTCCTGACAATACCGTTTGTACAAACTTTCCCATTGGCGTATTATTGTCAAATATCTGCGTTACTGCTACAAAATTTACTCGATGCCTTCTAAAAAATGATGTTACTTCAATGCTGTCTTTTGTTTCCCTTGATAACCTATCTAGTGTATATACTACTACACAATCTACTTCTCCTCCTTTAACATCTTCAAATAATTCCTTTATCGCTGGTCTTTCTAAATTTTTTCCTGAATAGCCTCCATCATCATACCTTTTGGCCAATGCTGCCCAGCCTTCTCTGCTCTTTATGTACTTTTCACATGCTACTCGCTGGGCATCAAGGCTATTAAACTTCTGCTCGAGACCATCCTCATTTGATTTTCTTGTATATATCGCACATCTTACCTCTTTCAGCATTCTTTCTCCTTATCTCTCATTCCAAATAGAAGCGGCCCATTGTAGCTCATTCCCATTATTTTTCCTGCTACTGCTGACAATGACGTGAAAAATTCTTCTCGGTAGATTAAACCCTTATCTGTCACCATTACCGCATGCGTCTCTTCTCCTCTCTCTAGTATTAATTCTGTTCCTTCTACTGGTAATTTATCGCTACTTATTCTTTTTCCCTTCTCTAGCCGATCTGCCAGATACTCTAGTCTTTTTGTCCCCTTTCTTGACATTTCTCCATACGCTTTTTCCTGCATTCTATAAGCTAATCTTGGTATCAGATATTTCTTTGAGTATCTAGGTGCTTCTTCCACAAATACCTTCTTCCATATTTTTCTCAGCTCATTCAAAGGTTTTTTCTCTAAATTCATTACTTTCTTTTCTATTTCTTTCTCCATATTTTTAGCCCTTCATAAATAGCTTCTCAATTCTGTCTGTTTCTTTCTTTAATACCTCGGTTATCTTTTTGCTATTTTTCGCATAATCCATCGCTGTCATTCCAAATTTATCCGCTTGCTCTATTTCTCCTCCAGCTTTCACTAGCTCCTCCACTATTTCTTTTTCTCCTACCATGCACGCAAGGTGTAGAGGTATGCATTTATTTCCATATTCCTCAGCATTTACGTCTGCTCCTGATTTTATCAATTCCCTCACGATTTCTAGACGTTTCTCCGTTACCGCTAGGTGCAGTGCTGTGTGTCCTTCTATATCTTTAGCATTCACATTCGCTCCTTTTTCGACTAATAACTTCACTGTTTTTGCGTCTACCGCATAATGCAGTTCCTTCTCGTCTCTTGCATAAATATTTTCATGTGAGTTCTCTAATAATTCTTCTGCTGACTTATTAAATTTGCCAAACTTTAACATAATTTACCTCACCTTTTCTTTGACCTTTTTTTTAAGCTTTCCTTCTCACCACCTCATCTATCATTTCATTTATCTGGCTTATTATTTTGCTTGCTAAATTTTCACATTCTTCCTTTATTAGTGATTTGTCTCTCTTTCTTATTTCTTCTATCTCTATTATTTTTAGCTCCGGCATGTAGCTTCCATTCAACATGTCTGCTATTTCTCCCACTAGCCCCTCTATTCCATAGCACGTCAGTTCTCTACTTTTTGTTACTCCTCCTTTTTCTCTCAAAAATTTACTTGCCTTTTCACTCTCTTTGCTATCACATAGACGATACTTTTCACTTTCCCAGATGTAATACATTGGTGTTGCACCGTACTTATTCAGTTGATTAACTTCAGCTCCAGCCTTTACCAGCTCTTTTATTATTTCAACTCCTGCTCCTCCTATTTTGCACGCAGAGTGCAGTGGCGTACATCCAGTAACATATTGAGTAGCATTTACTTCTGCTCCTTCTCTTAGCAGCACTTTTACATTTTCTAAACTTTTTGCGAATACTGCACAGTGTAGTGGTGTATAACCATTCTTATCTCTTGCATTTACCTCTGCCCCTTTTTTTATTAATAACCTCACTGTTTTGTAATCAGAGATTTCTACTGCTTGGTGTAATATCGTCTCTCCTTCTTCATTTCTTTTATTAATATCGTTACTTGATACTTCTTTAAAAAACTTACTCTTGCTAAAACTCATTTCATACCTCACAAAATTAGCTTTTCTAGCGTTAGATAAATTTCTTATATTTACCTGCTGCTATTCAAGTCATGTCCGTTTTAGCATGAGAAAGCAAGTCCTTTTCTTTTTATTTCATACACTTTAAACTATTATTAATATAATATATGAGGATCTAAATATAAGTATTTAACTTATTACACATATTGCTTGACTATTTTTCCAACTTCTGTGCAAATGTCGATGTTCGTGCCATTTCAGTACTCCCGGGTAAAACACTAAAATGTGCTTTTCTAATTCGTGTATTGAGTCTTTTTGCTCTGAATATAAGTCGTTTTTATAGTAAATGTTGTGTTCTGCTAAAACATATTTTCTGACCTTCTGATCTGTATAATTTTCTATTTTGTAGTGGTGAGTAACGCTAAACCTTTCTAAAATTGGCTTGTGTTTTAAATTCCAACGTTGCCCTGAAAGTTTATCGTTTCCCAATACAAATTTATTTCCTTCTTCTTCTATTCTACCAACCGGAAAACAGCTATTTATTTCTCCTAATTTCCAGCTATCTGACAGTACAATCTGCGCTTTTGCAAATTTAATCGACGGTAATAAGCTTTGAGTTAGAGGATACAGGGCTTTTAAGTTATACCACTGATGACTTCTTTCATAAATGCCTTTGTAATCCTTTGTGTGAGGCTCTGTTTCCCCAAGCACTGCTACATTCAACCGATATATGTCATTACTAAATGCTTGCTCATAATGAATCCGAAAAGTGCTAAACTTAAAATTTGGATTTAAGCTTTTTAGCTCAAATGTGTTCTTTCTACCGAATGACAGTACTGGTCCATCTTTTTCAATTTTTATCCCCGAGTAATCCGATAACAAACTTCCAAAAAAGCTTTCATCTAAAATAAACCTATCAATGTTGTAGTGGTCATTGAAAATCCTCATTAGCCTTGATCTTGCTGGTAATGACAGCTTTGCCAATTCTACAACTGCATCTACAAAAAAGTCATTTGGCACATCCTTTATTCCAATTTGCAGCTCAAAAAAATGTTTTCCAGGTGGTTCTTCGATAATTGTAATATCTTCTATATTTGCCCATTTTAGTGCTATTTTGAGTGATTCTGGGGTTCCTCTCAGTCTTTGAAACTTTACTCCTTCTACTATCGCTCTTCTTTTATCTTTTACCCAGCGTAGTATCTCCCCCAATTCATATTCCTCAATCAACCACGGCAATGTTTCTTCTTTAAGACTAAACTTAAACCCTCTGATGCAACTTGGATCAACTTTATAATCCGTTGCATCTACTAGCGCTTTTTCCTGTTTTGTTGCATTTGGTGGCAATAACATTAATTCAACTCAATCTCTAAGTTTCTTAAAGCAGCACACTCATTACCTAGCACCACAACATCTTCTTTTGGCTCGATTAATTCTACATTCTCTACACCCTCTACAAATAGGTTTGCTATTATCCAAGATCTTGTTACATTCCATCCTAATCTTTTTGCTAATTCAAACTTCTCAATAAACTGCTTCTTGATTTCTTCCTCTGATATTAAAGGACTTATGCTCATTCTGCTGTGGATATCTACTTCCGTAATATTGCAACCTATCACTGTTACTGTATCGGTTAAAACCCTTATATCATCTCTAGTAACCTGCTTTTTTACAATTTCTAGTAGCTCTTCTGACACTATGCCAGTTATGGATAATTTTGTTGATAAGATTGAAATTTGTACTTTCCCTGGTATAGGTGATTCCACTAGTGCATCTTTTACTCTACTATCTGCTGACAGTACATAATACCTATAATACTCCTTGCTCCCACATGTGCTCCAGCCTTTTACTTTTGCTTTTACCCTCTTTCTAAATCGTTCGTCATCTTCTTCTTTTTCTCTCTCTACTCCATAAAATTCAGCCAAATTATCAAGATCTTCTCCTATCGCAAATTTAAGTAAATTACCCTTTACAGCTTCGTTTATCCTTTGTCTGAGCAAAAGTTCTCTCCATGCTGCTACCTCCAGAATCTTTATCGCTGGATCACTTTCAACTAATGCTGTAAAACTTGCGTCACGCTTCACCAACTCTTCCCTCATCCGAGACAGAATTTCTTCGAAGTTCAGTGGCTCAATAATGTTAGGCTGCTCCATCTTTATACCACAACTCCATCAAAGCGAATATTTTTTCCACTTGGTAAGTACAATCCTTCTAGGTCAAGCGTTACTTTTCCTTCTTTCACTTCTGTTATTTTTACTTTTTCTAACTTAAATCTTTTTTCCCATTTTTCCAAAGCTTCTGCAGTTGCTGCGTAAATTTCCAAAGTTAAATCCCTATTTATTGGCTTATCTACTAACTCAAATAATCTTGATCCATAATCTCTTCTCATTATTCTACTCTTAATAGGAGTGGTCAGTATATCAATTATTGATTGCTTTAAGTGTTCTAAACCCTCTAGTTCTTTACCTGTTTCTTTGCTCATTCCCTTCATACTGGCTCTGTAAAAACATCAGAACTCCCTCTAATTACTTTAAACCCACATGAAACTATATCTCCTACTCTTCCTATACCAAACCCATTGGCAAATACTGTTTTAGATCCTTCTATTAATATTTTTCCTTCACTAAAACTATCTCCTTGCCTGCAAATTTGCTTACCATTTACAAAAACATTGTTACTGCCGCTAATGCAGAAATGTGGTATAGCTTCTCCACAGTAGTCTCCTAACCTCACTATTCCTTTGTTCAATTTAAGTCGATCCTTTCTGCTTTCAGTTTTATTCCACTTTTTGTCATTTCTATACTTGATCCCCCAGCCTTAAGTGTTATTTTGTCTACTACTTCAATCTCTAAATTATGCTTCTCTTTATCATATAATAATCTTGTCCCATCTTGAAATTTTACACTATTTATTTCTTTTTTATTCTCTGGTGCAGGGTATTTTTCCTGATATATTCCTGCTAACACTACTCCTAATGATAGTTCACCAAGAGGAGAAAATACCATTACTTGTTCATCGATATCTGGCGGAGACCAATCTCTATCTTTTCCTGCTTTGCTCGTTATCCAAGGTAAATAATCTGTTAAAAGTTCTCCTATTTTTACTCTTACTTTTGCTTTGTCATAATCTACCTCTTTTACAAGCCCTATTCGTACAATGTTTGCTAGCTTCCTATTCAGCTCTGAAATCGCAAAACTATGATCCAACATTTATATTTCCTACGTTTATGGTATGTGGCTTAATTTTTCCTTCTTCCCATACTGATTTACCTAAATGAAGCTGATGACTCCAATCAACCATCCACACCAAATATGCATCTAATTCGGGTCTAAATCCATCAGGCTCTGCAGAAAGAAATTCAGCCGGAGATACATTCTTTTCCCAGGTATTCTTGTTCACTACTCTTGCAACCTCAGCAGCTAATGATCTGACAATGAGAGGAGCATTTTCTATTGTGCTATCAACTACTATTCTAGCTTCAAATCTTGCTTTTAGAGCTAATTGTTCAGTACCTGGATCTTTACCTGGTTCTAAACTTGCTAGTTCCACAAACACCGCTGGCGCTACTAATTCTTTTCTTATTGCTGGATAAATTTCACACGTCTGTATTGCTGATATTTCTTCTTTTAACTTAGTGCAGATTGCTTGATGTAAATCTTGCCAATTCATATAGGTGTAATGTAACTTAATTCGCGGTGGAAGAATTTTTCAAATACCTTTTCAACTTCATAATTAACAAGATTCTCTATTATCCTTGAAGCCTCAGGTTCTAGTAGCAACTTAATTTCCTTTATTGGCAGGGCTGTTCTTCCTTCACGTTTAAAAATACCGCTATTTCCTTTTGGCATAACTGCTGCAAATCCTCCTATAAACTCATGCTTTCCTACTTTCGATCCTCTTCTTGTTTTTTGTATTTTGCCAATTGTCGATGCTCTAATGTCATAGAGATTTGCTCTAATTAACACTTCTAATCTGCTAGTTTTCGCCTTAAAAATTCTTAATCTCTTTCTTATCAAACCTAAGTTTATTCTCTTTTCCTCACTGATTTCCTTAGCTGCTTTTGATTTTAGCCATATTGCTGTTTTGTTTAATGCACTCACCATTGCTTTTTCCACTTTTTTCCTTTCAGCATCTATACTTTGTATAATACTACCGGTACGCATTTATACTCCTGACGCTCGAATTTTCCATATCATTCCTGAATTATCTTGCAGCGGTGGAGAATATACTTTATATTTACGGTCACCTATAACAAAAACATCTCCTACTATTGGCCTTAACACATCAAACGCACTTACTTCTAACGCTAAAGTTTCTTCCACAAATTGTCCTTCACCAATCTCGTATAATTTATCTGGCTGTTGCTTTAATACTTGTACCATATAGGACTTATCCTTTGACTCATATAAAGCTAGCTCCCCTAAATGGATAAGACAATCTTTCAATAACCTCTTTACATTTTCCTGCATACCATTTTCTATTCATTCAAATTCACTTCTAAAGGCTTCTAAAAATATATTGCATCCTTATATTTTTTTAGCATACTCAACACATATTAAAACCATAAGTAGAGTTTTCTACGTGAGGGCTCTACTATGTTGTTACTATTTTTACCAAAACGGACGGACGGTGGCACATTGGCAATGGATTCGACTGCGTATGTAAATCAGTTCCTCTATCAAATCTCCTTGGTTCTTGTTTTGCATATAGTGGCTGTCCAAGAGTATTTACTGTTTCATTAAAATCTGCTGGTGCAAAATATGTTGTAAATGTGCTTGCTGTTCCTAGTGGAAAACAGTGTCCCGTATCTCTTTCTATAAATCTTCTTACGGTTCCTTCAGGATCAGTTGCTTGCCCTCTATATTCCTCAAATGTAATTCCACAAAACGTAAATCCTGACCTCATATCGTTCCTTAGCGCTGCTCCTTCTTGCCATCTCTCATATGCTTCTTTTACTTTAGCATGAGAAGTTAGTGCATCAAAAAACTCAGGACTTACCAAGGCATGAATTCCGGTCATATATTCACCACTTAGATTATCTTCTATATGCCGGAGTACTTCCAGACACTTACGCTTGACATCTGTTGTTGCTGTTCCAAGGGCAAAATTTACTATTTTTGGTGTTATTTCAAATTCGTTGTACAGATTTAGTAATTCTGACCCGTCAGCATCAAGAATAATTCCCTTCAGCGCTCCCATTCGTAAATGCTCTAATGTTATTGCGTGTTTGTTTCTCATTAGCTGTAAATGGTCAGTTATTACGTCTGCCAGCGCTTTCAGTTCACTTTCTGATCCAAATGCCCTTATTCCCTGTACTTCCTCTGGTAACACTACATCATCATGTGGAATATGCGGAACCGTAAATGTTCTTACCTTTCTTTTGCCGCGTTTTCCTACTGTTGCTGGTGCTCCTGGAACTTGTGTTGGTAGTAAACTTAATACTCCGTTTCGCTCTTCTATGGTAATATGTCTAAATCTTACTGACCTACTTGGAAATAAATTTAAATTTTCAACTCGTCCATAATTTATCGGCAATATATTTATCGCATTTGTTAGTGCCGTCATGCTAAATGCTGTATTTGTAAATGGATTTTGCATTTTTCCCCCTTTTGTGTTTTTAATAGTTTTTTTAAGCTCCCTTGCGGATAATGATCCCTCGTCCTTCAAGTTGCTTTATTGCTGCAGTTTTCTGCTCTTCAGTTATATTTGCTGGCCATACAACTGCATGATCTGCTAGCATTGCACCGCGAGCAATAATTACTCCTTTAGCATTTTCCTTTGCGTTTACATCACTTGCAATAACACCTATTGCGGTTTGTGTGCCATCGGTTGCTGTTGGATTCAAGACCCTAATAAAACCATCTTCAGTCTTTTTAGCAACTACTGCACCAAGCTTGAGATTCTGTCCTTTGGCAACAATTATTTGATCTCGTGAATATAAATTTGATGCTTCATATTTTAGAAGATCTCCTAAATTATTTGTTTCAGTTATACAATTCATAAAATTTTCTCCTTTACTTTCTACTTTTATTATACTGCGAATATTTTAAATACCTGATTGCGCACGACTTCTTGCTACTTGCATCATCAAATCTTCTCCTAAATTCTGTGGTATTGCACTCAGTATCTCTGTCTTCTTCGTTCTCTCTGCAAGTAATTCCATTAAAACTTCCCTTGCTTGCTCAATACTTACACCCTGCTCAATAAATTCTCCTATTTTCTCTGGCATTCGTGATAAGTTACATAAACGTATTAATTCAACAATTTCAGTACGATACTTAGTTAAATTATCAGTTTCTAGGTCATCAATTTCTAGGTCAGTTGTAATTTGTTTATTCATAGTATTTTCTCCTTTGTTAATAAATTCAAAAAATGTTGTAACTCCATCTGCAAGACCTATTTCCACTGCTTTCTCACCAAAATATAGACCTGCTTCTGTTGATCGAATCTTTTCAATTGAAAGACCTCTATTTCTTGCTATTAGCTGCACAAACATTTCATATAGTCGGTCTACTTCTTTTTGTAAGCTTTCCAGACTTTCAGACGTTATTGGCTCATGTGGGTTTAAATCATTCTTTCGACTACCAGCAAAGATTGTGGTGTACTTAATACCTTGCTTTTCATCAAACCTACTTTGATCTATATGACTTGCTATTACTCCTATACTGCCAACACCAGAAGTTCTGCTCACAAATACCTTTTCAGCGCTTGAAGCTATAGCATATGCAGCAGAGTACGCATCATCATTTGCTATTGCCACAATTCTCTTTTTTGCTCTTGATTCGTAAATAAAATCAGCCAAGTCGAATAAACCGTTTACTTCTCCGCCTGAACTATCTATATCAAGCAGAATAGTTTCTATATCTTTGTTTGATAATGCTTCTTCTACTTCTTCTTGAATTTTCTCATACGATGTCATGTCTAGAAAATCATCAAAAGCTCCTGGTTTTTTGGTTAAAATTCCATGTATTGGTATTATTGCTGTCTTTTCTATATTGTTCTTTACATAGTGTTTTACGTTTTTAAAGATAGGTTGTTTTCCGTTATATAGCGACAACAGGTCAAAGCTTTTTTGCTCTATCATCATCGGCCTACATAGCCAGTTGGTTTGTAAAATTTCCATAAAGTAAACGAGATTTATTTTGTTTGTGTCCTGACATCAGAATCAAAGAAAAGGTTGAAAGAATCAGAACGCTTTTGATCTTCTGCTATTTCTTGGTCAATTTCTTCTACATCGTAACCCATTTCTGATACTACTTCCGATCGACTCTTAAATCCATTCCTTACTGCCATTTGCTGTGCTTGCTGGTCTTTCAGTGGATCCACCCAATCAAATCCCTGTGGTATCCATTTTACTTCTTCTTTCGCTGCTTTTGCCACTTTTTCATCTATACAGAGTTCTCCACACAGTACTGCTAACTCTAGCCATCTATTCCATACTGGTCTGCAAAATTGAAATACCATAATGTTGTGTTGCAGCATAGCGCATCTACGACGAAACTCTATCAGTCCTGCTCTGATTGATGAATAATTAACACCCGTTAAATCTCCTGTTAGTTGCTCATATGTTATCCCTGTGCCTATTGCTATTGCCCTCAGTTGCTGTCTCATGAATGCTTCATAACTTCCTCCAACATCAGACGGCTCTGAAAATTTTATGTCTTCTCCTGGGTCTAAAAGCTGCATAGTTCCTGGCTCTAAACCTGATAGTGCTACTCCTTGCTCATTACTTTCACCTTCTCCTAAAATATTTGCTTCTGGATCAAGTCTCGTAATAAACCCTGCAAACATTGCTGCAGTCTTTTTTCGTACTAATTCTGCATCATCGTACTGGTCAAGTTCGTAAAGCTTCAAAAGCACGTTAGAAAGCCAAGGCTCCCCTCTAATTTGTCCAGGTCTTAATGGTCTATAAATATGTAAAACATCATTTGCCGGTACTCTAACTGACTCTCCAAATGAGCCTTCTCCTGGGTGCTCTCTAAATAAATAATATGCTTCTCTTTGCCCAAGCCTATTAAACTCAATCCCGCTTCTTATTACATTACCATTTCCTAAAGTTTGATTTGTTTTATTATCTAAATGTTCAGACTCAAGCACTTGCAGTTGTAATGGCACAGAAAATCTATCTTCCAGCCTTCTCGTTCTTAAACGTACAAAACATTCTCCTCCCTCTATCATACTTCTGCATACTAGAGCTTGTAATCCATAAAAATCACTTATTCCACAGCTATCTGCTTCGTCTGTCCAACGTAGCCATAATTCTTGTACTTTCTTTCGAAATTCTGCATTCCTTGCTTTTGATTGTGGTTTTATTCCTGTTCCAATAGAGTTACTTACTATTGTATCAATAATATTTGCTGCATATGGATTTTTTCTTACCATATCACGAGAGCGGCTACGCAAGTGCTCAAGGCTTTGAGAAAGCAAATTATTTATGCTTCCTGCTTCTCCTTGCCAATACATTACCCTTCTTCCTGAGCCTGCTGCATCCCATGCAGAACTTTTGATTTTTGGCTTGCCAAATAATTGTTTGAAGGTTTTTAACATCCTGATAACCAAAATTCTCTTAATTCTTTCAAAGTTCCGTTAAATTTGTTTCTGTCACATTTTCCGATTCCTTCTACTTCATGCGGCTTTGCTCCTGTTTGACCGTCGGTATATTGCCATAGAGTCCAGTTCCTCCATCCTATTGGTAATGTCAGTTTTGTTCCCCATTTTGCTAACCATAGTGGACATTCTGTTAAAGTTGGGGTGGCAAAATCCTTGAGAAAACTAGGGCTTCCATAAATTAACGGCAAACGTCCGGTTACTAAATAGACCCTATTTACAAAGTCCTCTGCTTGTTTTGGCATTATGCTTTTTCCATCTTTGTTTTCCTCAATGTCAAGGGCTAACAATATATTTGAACTATCACCAATTGTTTCGAGAAAATGCTCAGCTTGGTCTTTGCCGCTTTTTTCCCCGACACCAAAATGGTATGCACCCCAAAGCAATTCCTCTTTTTCAGCGGCTTTTTTCCTTTTTGTATATTCAGGATCTACGTACTTTACCCCCTGGGTGGCTTTGTGAATTATGCCTACTATGCCATCTTCTTTTGTTAATCTAAAATCTATCTCCTGATTCCAGTGGGCTTTGTTGCACAGCTCTTCGGATAGTGGGTAATGTATAATAAATTCATGAAGCTATATCAAACTTAGCCATGCCTATTTCAGTAAATTTGTTAAGCAAATAACACTTGAGTAGCAGTTCCTTCTCACGATTAATCTCAGATTTATTCCTAAAACTAAATCCAAATATTTGCTTCAGTCGCGAGAAAAAACTTTCTATATAAGATCTCTTCCAATAATTTATCTCTTTTTTCCACCTCTTCATACCATCTTCATCATATGACTTTATGAGCTTGATTGTAGAATTTCTCTCATTCATATAATCCAACTTTGGATGCTCTACTGCATTATTTTGCGGAGGAATCCTTGTCTTTATGTCAAGCTCATCGCACAGTTTGTATAACTTCTTTCGATTATATGCCCTATCTGCATATATCGTGCTTATGTTATACTTGGTATCCACTCTTTCAATAAGATCACAGGCTCCATAGTGGTCGGAATAAACTCCACTACTGTATTTTGCAGCTATAACTTTTTTACTACCTATCTCTAGCATTACATGTAGCTTTCTTGTTTGCTCATAGCGGCGATACTTTCTATCTGTACCATTTGCCTTACTATGGCCTGGAATATTATTGTAGATGCTGATACCTGTACTATCTATAGCAATTTCAATATCTTCCATATCGTTCTTATCAACTCTGCAGTCGTTGATTTTGATATTAAGCTTTTTAAACCTTCTTGAAGCCTGCGAATAGCTGATAATTTGCAAAATTTTCCCTATTTGCTCAAGATATTTCTCTATAAATCCCACTGTTTGCCTAAGACCAATCCTGAATAGATAGGTTATTATGTGAATTAGAATCACTACTTTGTCGCTGTAGACATTGTTGCCACCTGCTACTTTTGGACTATTTTCGTACCAATTTTCAATGGCATCGTTGATATAATGAAAAACATTTCCCCTTTCTTGAAGAAATTTGTTATATTCATTGCAGTTACTGACTTTCATTCTTATTGGCATATTTTTCCTTTGTCGGCTAAATATCTATTTTATAACAAATTCCATCAGTAACTGCCTGTTCTTTCCTTGAGTGGTGCAACAAAGCCATTCCAGTGCGACAAATCTATTACTGCATTTATAAGCATACCTGGTGTAGCGGTAGCTATCATATACCTCAAATGCTCTAGAAAATCTGGGTATCCATTTTCTATCATGCAACTTCTCATACCACTCCTTTATTCGTTGAAATAACAATCTTTCTTTTTGGTTTTTGACCTTCAACCTTGAGCTCAGCCTTGATTCTTTGTCTTAAGTTTAAAAGATCGTTTATTTGCACTTCAGCATATCTCACAACATGGTCACCATATGCAATTGATACTACTCGCTCTCCGCTTTGCAGCTTCTTTATTGCTTGTTCAACTTGAAACAAATACTCTTCGTTATACATTTTTCAACCACTTACTCTGTCTTACTTTTTTAGGTTTTTTACTTTCCATTTTCCCACTCAAACTATTCCATTTACTCTCTGGCCATCGATCGATTCCAAGCGCAATAGATGCAGCTCTCGCATAAATTCGGCAATCTAGTACTTCATTTCTTTCTCTTACCTTTTGCCACTCTTGTTTGGTATATCCTTTTACCACTTTGCTGACTAATTGCTCTGCTGTTAGCTGCTTAAAATATTCAGGTGCATACTCAGGAAAATGACAGTATCCTGCTGGAGCTTCTTCACCTTCTTTTAAAACATTAAGTAATTGAAAAAGCTCTGACTTTAATATCGATACTCCTGCTGGCCAGAGCTTTATTCCTCTTTTCAGCTTTTGCCCTCCAACTGTTATATCTACTCTACTTGGGCTGCTAAGTGGTACTAGTGCTTTATTTACACCTTTGACTGCCATTACTCTTCCAGAGCCTTGATGGCCTCTTACCCAATTGTATACTTCTTGTGTTGCATATCCAGCATCTACTGCCATCATACATACTGTAATTGCTATTGAATGATGGAGAGACATACTCCATTATTTTAGCACGAAGTAACAAATTCAATGAATTAGTTCTTCAAGAATAATTTAAACTTTTACAGTAGGAGTAGTCTCATGAAACATTATAGCGGGTTAGATGTCTCACTCAAAGAAACTTTTATTAGTATCATTGATGAGAAAGGAAAAATTGTTAAAGAAGGGGTTGTTGCAAGTGAAAGCAGTGCAATAGCTGAGTTTCTGCTTGGTCAAAACAAAAAATACGAGTCCATAGGAATAGAAAGCGGGCAATTATCAATATCGATGTGCAAAGAGTTGAGGAATCTTGGATTACCAGTAACTTGTGTAGATGCAAGGCATATGGCAGCAGCATTATCTGCGAGAATCAATAAGAATGATAAAAATGATGCAAGAGGCATAGCACAAATGATGAGAGTTGGGCTATTTAAGGAGGTATTAGTAAAATCAGACGAAGCTTGTCAGGTTAAAATAATACTTGGAAGCAGAAGACAATTAATACGTTGCAGAGAGCAAATTGCGGGAACAATAAGGGGATTACTGAAAATATACGGGATAAAAGTTAATCAACGTCTTAGTTCTGCAAACTTTGCTTTAAAAGTGCAAGAAATGGTTAATAATCTAGATGAAATTAGCCAAACCTCAATTGAATCATTAGTACATAGTTTAGAAATAATAGAAGAATCAATAAGAAAACTTGATAAAATGCTCTCAGAACAAAGCAAAAAAGATGAGGATTGTAAATTATTAACTACTGTTCCAGGAGTTGGTATTATAGTAGCAATGACATATAAAGCTGCAATAGATGATCTGCATAGGTTTGAAACATCTTATACAGTTGGAGCCTATATGGGATTAAGTCCAAGACAGTACGCTTCTGGTGAGATTGATCGACACGGAAGTATATCAAAAATGGGACCAGTGGACTGTAGGAATATGTTATATGAAGCCGCGCAGGTCTTACTGGTAAAATGTAAAAGGACATTTAAATTAAGAAGCTGGGGATTGAAGCTTAAAAAGAAAAAGGGCATGAAAAAAGCAATTGTTGCAGTAGCAAGAAAATTAGCCGTGATTATGCATAAGATGCTAATCGATAGAAAAGAGTTTTGCTATCAATAAACACTAAAGAAGTATAAAACAATAATTTTACTGAAAGTAAAGATAGCAATGCCGATGGAAGGGATAAGCAAGAGGATAAGTTCTCTAATTGCATAAAAGTCAACAATAATTTTTTGTATCATGAAAAATATTTTTTGATGTAAAATTCAGCTCTAATACAACCTTTTATTTATTATTGTATTATCTTATTCAATCAAAAGAGGTTTTATTGGCAATAAAAACATCAACACTAATTTCCAATTAATCTCTTTTAAACTATGTAGCCAATGAATATGTGGATAAATACGTCCACACAAACTTAAAGTATTTATCCACATATTCATTAAGCTTATAAAAACTAAGGTATCATTCTTTTCCTCTATAGTCTTAATGATTTTACATAAGTTAAAAGTAGCATGCTTCCATTGTTCTCTCCGCGGTCTAATATGGCTAATTCATATTGTAGCCAAGCCGCACTATACTTGTTAGGCGGAAGTGGACGGCAACATGTACGCCACGAAGTCTATGCTTCAACTTATCCTCTTGCTTATCCCTTCCATCGGCATTGCTATCTTTACTTTCAGTAAAATTATTGTTTTATACTTCTTTAGTGTTTATTGATAGCAAAACTCTTTTCTATCGATTAGCATCTTATGCATAATCACGGCTAATTTTCTTGCTACTGCAACAATTGCTTTTTTCATGCCCTTTTTCTTTTTAAGCTTCAATCCCCAGCTTCTTAATTTAAATGTCCTTTTACATTTTACCAGTAAGACCTGCGCGGCTTCATATAACATATTCCTACAGTCCACTGGTCCCATTTTTGATATACTTCCGTGTCGATCAATCTCACCAGAAGCGTACTGTCTTGGACTTAATCCCATATAGGCTCCAACTGTATAAGATGTTTCAAACCTATGCAGATCATCTATTGCAGCTTTATATGTCATTGCTACTATAATACCAACTCCTGGAACAGTAGTTAATAATTTACAATCCTCATCTTTTTTGCTTTGTTCTGAGAGCATTTTATCAAGTTTTCTTATTGATTCTTCTATTATTTCTAAACTATGTACTAATGATTCAATTGAGGTTTGGCTAATTTCATCTAGATTATTAACCATTTCTTGCACTTTTAAAGCAAAGTTTGCAGAACTAAGACGTTGATTAACTTTTATCCCGTATATTTTCAGTAATCCCCTTATTGTTCCCGCAATTTGCTCTCTGCAACGTATTAATTGTCTTCTGCTTCCAAGTATTATTTTAACCTGACAAGCTTCGTCTGATTTTACTAATACCTCCTTAAATAGCCCAACTCTCATCATTTGTGCTATGCCTCTTGCATCATTTTTATCATTCTTATTGATTCTCGCAGATAATGCTGCTGCCATATGCCTTGCATCTACACAAGTTACTGGTAATCCAAGATTCCTCAACTCTTTGCACATCGATATTGATAATTGCCCGCTTTCTATTCCTATGGACTCGTATTTTTTGTTTTGACCAAGCAGAAACTCAGCTATTGCACTGCTTTCACTTGCAACAACCCCTTCTTTAACAATTTTTCCTTTCTCATCAATGATACTAATAAAAGTTTCTTTGAGTGAGACATCTAACCCGCTATAATGTTTCATGAGACTACTCCTACTGTAAAAGTTTAAATTATTCTTGAAGAACTAATTCATTGAATTTGTTACTTCGTGCTAAAATAATGGAGTATGTCTCTCCATCATTCAATAGCAATTACAGTATGTTGAAGCATAGACTTCGTGGCGTACATGTTGCCGTCCACTTCCGCCTAACAAGTATAGTGCGGCTTGGCTACAATATGAATTAGCCATATTAGACCGCGGAGAGAACAATGGAAGCATGCTACTTTTAACTTATGTAAAATCATTAAGACTATAGAGGAAAAGAATGATACCTTAGTTTTTATAAGCTTAATGAATATGTGGATAAATACTTTAAGTTTGTGTGGACGTATTTATCCACATATTCATTGGCTACATAGTTTAAAAGAGATTAATTGGAAATTAGTGTTGATGTTTTTATTGCCAATAAAACCTCTTTTGATTGAATAAGATAATACAATAATAAATAAAAGGTTGTATTAGAGCTGAATTTTACATCAAAAAATATTTTTCATGATACAAAAAATTATTGTTGACTTTTATGCAATTAGAGAACTTATCTGCATTTATCTGCAAGATATGGTCGTTTAGGAATATTAGAAAAGCTTTTAGATAGGGGAGCCGAGGTTGATGCTAAAAATAACAGAGGCTCTGCTCCTCTTCATATGGCTGCAGAGCATGGTCATTTAGAAGTAGTAGAAAAGCTTTTAGATAGAGAAGCTAAGGTTGATGCTAAAAACAATGATGGTTTAACGCCCTTAGAATTGGCAAACAACGAAAATAAGTCAGAAGTAGTAAATTTTCTTTTAGGTTACAAAGATAAGTACGGTTATACGTTGTTGCATTATACTGCTTTAGATAATGACCCAAGTCTCATAGGCTTTTTATTAGAAAAAGAGATTGATGTTAATGCTAAAGACAATTATGGCTGTACTCCTCTGCATGTAGCTTCTTTCAAAGATCATCTAAATGTAGCAGAGGAACTTTTAGATAGAGGGGCTGTATTAATGCTAAAGACAATTATGGCTATACTCCTCTGCATGTAGCTTCTTTCAAAGATCATCTAAATGTAGTAGAGAAGCTTTTAGATAGAGGGACTGATATTAATGCTAAAGACAATGATGGTTTAACACCTTTGGAATTAGCAAACAATGAAGGTAGATCAGAGATAGTAGTTTTTCTTATAAGCTACAAAAATGAGTACGGTTATACGTTGCTGCATTATGCTGCTAAGAATAATAACTCAGATTTAGTAGATCTTTTATTGACAAAAGGGGCTGATATTAATGCTAAAGATAATAGTGGAAATACTCCTCTGCACTTGGCTACTTTAAATGGTAAATTACAGGTAGTAAAAAAGCTTCTAGAGAAAGGAGCTGATATTAATGCTAAAGATAATAGTGGAAATACCCCTCTGCACTTGGCTACTTTTATGGCTACTCTAAATGGTGAATTACAGGTATTAGAAAAGCTTTTAGATATGGGAGCTGATATTAATGCTAAAAATAACAGAGGCTCTACTCCTCTGCATATGGCTGCAGAGCATGGTCATTTAGAAGTAGTAGAAAAGCTTTTAGATGAACGAGCTAAAATTTATGCTAAAAACAATGATGGTTTAACGCCCTTAGAATTGGCAAACAACGAAAATAAGTCAGAAGTAGTAAATTTTCTTTTAGGTTACAAAGATAAGAGTGGTTATATGTTACTACATTATGCTGCTCAGGATAATAACTCAGGTCTGATAGGCTTTTTATTAGAAAAAGGAGCTAGGATTGATGCCCAAAACAATGATGACTCCACTCCTCTACATCTGGCTGCTCTGAATGGTCATTTGAGCGCAGTAAAAAAACTCTTAGACAAAGGAGCTAGGATCAATGCTAAAAACAATGATGATTGTACTCCTCTACACTTGGCTGCGAGCTATGGTCAGTTAAAAGTAGTAAAAGAGCTTTTAGACAGAGGAGCCAATGTTGATGCTAAGAATAATGATAGTTATACTTCTTTGCATTTTGCTGCTAAATTTGATCACTTGAATATAGTAAAATATCTCATAAAAGAAGGAGCTGATGTTAATGTTAAAAACAGTGATGGCGACACTCCTCTGAACATAGCTACTAAGCTTAATCGTTTAGATATAATAAAATACTTTAAGTCAGAAGGTGCTCTTCGTAGCCGTCGTAGTATCGAATCTAAAGAATTACCAAAAGAGATTGAAGATTTGCACTACTATTATAATGAGCTTGTATCAGATAATTCATTACAGAGTAATAAGATAGACTATAACAGGGAAAATAATAATCAAGCTGCAAGTGGGGCAAGTAAGCCATCTTCGTGGATAAACTGTTTATTTAGTTGGGTGAAAAGCTCTATGAGTGGGTTATTAGGTTCGAGAGCTACTCTGTCTGAGGAAAAATTAAATACTAAAAGTTCAATATCACAACCGATGGATGTAGATGGTACAATACTATTACTTGATGTGCTGGTTAGAAAGGTCACGGGTCAAAAGTATATTTCCACGGTAGGTCAGTCTATACCACCATTAGAAGCACAGGGCTATGCATTAAATATTACAGAGGGATTTGAGAAAGTAGTAAATCAAGCTGCATTAAGAAGTGGCATATCAATGCATCGATTAAATATTGATTTTGTGGAAATACAGCAAGAAGTTAAAAGAAAAATCATAAGAGGTAAATATAATGAGATTTCAGGAATTTTAAACTCACATATAGAGAAAGCATGTCCTGGCGGAGAAGCTGGTAAATTAAGTCCGAAGAAATTTGACAAACTTATAGCGCAATTTGATAAGGGCCTGCTAAATCAATCAATAGAGCAGATATTACACAACAGAGATGGTAGATTAGAAGTTGATGATACAAAGCAAATGAGTTTAGAGCCTCAAAGTTATTTAAGTAATGCTTCAGTTCACAGCCATTCAAAAGTATCAACTTGTCTTTCTGAGATAGGAGTAACCAAACTTGGAGGTAATATCAATAGGTAGGTTATAATATAAGAGGTGCAGCTATAATATGCCAAGTAGTGGAAAATTTAAAGTGAAGGTAGCCAAAATAATTAGGGATACCAGACCAAGTTTGATGGTCCTAATACTAAAATGGATGAAGTAGACATAAAATGCTAAGTGGTTAATGTGTTTTCCATATTGAACTTACAGCACGTAGCTTTGATATAGAAGTTTGGGTAACGTTATGATATTAATTTATATAATTCTATGTGCAATCTTTATAGCTATTTTAGACAGTTCATTAGACTCTTAATTGGGGGTATGTTCGACTTAGGAAAGGTTTTCATAAATGTTGGAGTGAATAAGTAGGAATATTATGTTTTTTCTTTGAGTTGTGAAATTTCAGAATGAGAGAGGCCAGTTGTCTGGGAAATAACATCAATGGGGATATGTGTGATTCATATAGGTTATTACAATAAAAATGTAAGATCAAATAGAAATTTGTACTTGTGATAGTTTATATACCTTATTACAATTATGGTGGGAAGTATATCAACAATAAAAGCCGCAAGTAAATGGACTCTAAAGTTAAGCTACGCCTGAATTGGGTAAACCTATATAAAAAATTAGGTCATGCAGGAAGAGTATGTCAGCACTATAATATTTCACGCTTTACCTTACGCAAATGGTGTAAACGTTACAAGGAGTTTGGTGAAAAAGGATTAGAAAATCTTAGTAGCAGGCCTAAAACCTCACCTTTACAAAAAACCAATATATCTAGTGATCAACTTATTCTCCACTTAAGAAAAACTAGAAAATTAGGAGCAAGACGTATTCAAACTGAATTGAAACGTTTACATGATCTCTCTTTTTCATTGGCTACTATACACAAAGTTTTCAAAAAATATGATGTAAGTCTTTTACGTATTAAACGTCATTACCGCAAACAAATAAAGCGTTACAACTGTAAAGTACCAGGAGAACGTATACAGATGGATGTATGCAAAATAGCTTCTGGACTTTATCAGTATACCGCTATAGATGATTGTACACGTTATAAAGTTGTTACATTGTACCCAAGACGTACTGCAGAAAACACTCTAGATTTTCTTGAACAACTAAGAGAAAAAATGCCATTTCATTGTCAAAGAATTCAAACCGATAGAGGACAGGAATTTTTTGCTTATGGGGTGCAAGAATATTTGAAAAAATGGAAAATCAAATTTCGTCCTATCAAGCCATTTTCCCCGCATTTAAACGGTAAAGTGGAAAGAGCTCAGCGTACAGATTTAGATGAATTTTACAGTAGTGTTAACATCAAGGATCCTGACCTACAAATTAAACTCAGAGATTGGGAAAACCATTATAATAGACAACGTCCTCATAGCTCTCTTCAAGGAAAAACTCCATGGGAAAAATATAAAGAGCTAGAAAGTACAATTCCTTGTTTAAGTGAAGTGCAAAAAAATTACATTCCGTCAAAGGAGCCTTTTGTCATGCAAAATTACAAGCATGATCAAAGATTAAAGTCAATTCAAAAACACAACGTTACTTAACTATTTAAAATTCAGACTTAATCTGACAAATCAGTTGTTATGACCTATATGAATCACACAACTCATGACTGTTAGATATCGCATTAATCTTTCTGCTGTTACCAGTCTACATTCTTCAACTTTAAGGCCAGATTTTAAAATTTTATGTAAGACTTCTATTTTCCACCTAAGACAATACCAATTAACTTTTTCAATAGCTTCATCAAAAGTATTAACTGAAAGATTCGTTAAAAGCATCCACTCTAGTGGTGTTGATTCAGGAGGAGGATTTTTCTCAATAACTTGAACTACATAGAGCGGTAGGTCAGGTAGCTCTTCTTTATGTCTTAATCTTATATTGCCTCTATCTGGGTTCATAGTAAATTTTCCAAATCTAACTTCTAAAGATGCTATCCTTTTTGGCTTGTTATCTCTAGCCGGAATTTCAACTTCTACTTTTCCAGTACAAGGAACCCTTTCTATAAATTGCCATAATTTTTCTTCTCGAGAATACCTAGATGTTTTATTTACGTTTCGGTTTCTACAAGCTCTTATCAAAACCGCTGAATTAAGACGGTAAGCAAGCTCAAAAAAATCATAAATATCTGCTTCTCTATCACATACCGTTATAGTTTCTGTTTGAGTTGAATCTATAATTTCATTTGTTTTCTTTAAACTTTCTAGCCACTTTATGCTTTCTTTATCTTCAATACTAACGTTTCTACAACGTCTTCTTTTTTCTAGCTCTTGGTCTTCTTTAGATATAGATGGTCTCGAGTAAAGCTTTTGGTCTAGTATTCCTAATGTCAAGCCTTCTGTACTAATCGCAAAAGCTGTGTGCATCATAATACCTTTACTTTGTTTTTTTGAAACAACTGCCAATCCTCTTATTTTTTCATGTCCCATATATGAAATGCAACTTGTATCCTGAATCACAAGAATCCTTTTATGAGTTTTTGTTCTTTCAACAGTTTTTGCAATATGCGATGTTAAGATATCACTTCCTTTTACATTCTCATTTTGAAAAAAACGATAAGCTGCTTTTGCTTCTGACCAACTTCCACATGCTTGATTGATTGAACTTTCAGGTAAACTTATTAAACTATCAGCAATATTTACTAATCGATCTGTCAGTCTTTTATCTCCAAGTGCAGCATCCCCCAATTCATTTCTAGCCCATTCATTACCCTTGTTTGCCATTTTTATACCCTCAATATTCACAAACTTTAATATTCTAATCCTTTATTTATAAGTCCATTTACATTTGTGGGTAATAGTAAGGGTATAGGGACATAGCATCGCATGTAGAGGAGATGTATGACCACAAAATATCTGCAGCAGAAATATCCAATATCACCGACAAATTACTGCCGTTAATCAATGAATGGCGCAGTCGTCCACTGCAATCTGTATATCCAATAGTATTCATGGATGGCATGTTTTTCAAAGTCAAGGAGGACGGGCATTGCGTAAGTAAATGCATGTATAATATATTAGGCATAGATCAAAATGGCAGAAAAGAAGTACTAGGCTTTTATTTAGCCGAAAGTGAAGTTCTGGTTAGGAGTGTTAAATGACCTAAAAGAGAGAGGGGTAGAGGATATTCTGATTGCATGTGTTGATGGTCTAAAAAGTTTTCCTGCGGCTATAAATAGTGTATTTCCCAAAGCAGAAGTACAAATATGTATAGTGCATCAGATAAGAAATTCATTGAAATATGTATCCAGCAAAGATGTGAAAATTTTCATGAATGATTTGAAAAAAATATATCGTGCTTCAAGTAAAGAAATCGCTGAAAATTATTTGCTTGAGCTGGAAGAAAAATGGGGTGAAAAATATCCTTTGGTCATAAAATCGTGGCAAAACAATTGGGAAAATTTGTCTGGTTATTTTAAGTATTCTGGCCCTGTTAGAAGGCTAATTTATACCACCAATCCAATTGAGGGGTTGCATAGATGAATCAGGAAATTCATTAAAACCAAGGGCTCATTTACCAGTACAAATGCCTTGTATAAGTTGGTATATTGTGCTATAAAAAAAGTGGAGCAAAAGTGGATTATGGCTCTCCCTAATTGGGCTTTAACTATGTCTCAACTTGACATCTTCTTTCCCAACAGATTGAAAATTGAGTTGAACTAAAAATGCGGCTTGACACGCTTTTTTGAACATTCCCGATTAAGTCTAAACTATTACAGATAAATTAATCTTTTCTTCATCATTTATTTTAACAGTTACAAGCTTATTTTTACCATCACAAAAAGCACCTCCCGGCTCTAAATTAAAACGCATCTTCATCCCCCTTATTTTTATATCTACAATGTACAGCAACTATCATAATCCCCGACCATAAGCTCTTGCATTTACTCTGAGTAATTGATTTTTATTCACCCCCTCTAGAAAGCTAGATGGATTTTCCATTGTACACTCTGACTGTTTAATAGTCTTACCTGACTCTTTAAAAACACTACTATTTCTTTCGAAATATCCATTTTCTATAGCTGTCAAAACACTTTTTCCCCCTAACAGACAACTCTGCCCTAAACTTGATTTATTCTCTAACTTGTTAAATCTTACTTCATCGACAAGCCTCACCTCTATTTTATTACTATCTTTCTCACTAGGACATAGATGAATACTGATTTCTCCTACTTCGGTAGTAAAAGACATTCTAATGCTATCTCCTGATACGTCTGTGTAATTTCTACTTCCTCCTATATTTTCAACTCTAATTATACTTTTTCCAACTTGAAGTACACCAATGTTTAGATTTAAATCTTTAGCTTTTTGATTATTGAATATCTTTGCAACTTCAATAGTACTATTTTGTGGGTAATCTATACAAAAATATCCATTATCTATTTCTAGTTCAAAGTCATGTTTATCAATTTGCTCATTTTTACTTATAATACTTTCAAGTGCTAACTCCTTCAGCTTTGAAAGGTTTGCTTTTCGCTGACCTAAGGTATCTTTATCTGAACAAATTACGTTTACTACATCTCCATGCTCTTCATCGCTAAATCTGTTTAAAGATGCACCTTCTGATATTATCTGAAATATTTTTTTCTTGTGTAAAAACTCATAAATTCGAGTAGTGTCAGCAGATAAATATAGCTTTGGGAATGTGTCAGCTATACGATCTATCAAGGACATATCAGATTTATATGGAAAAGTGAACATTATTCCTTGTTTCAGTGCTTCGTTTATAACTTTATCAAGTTCTTTTTCGCACTCCTCATAATCTTCTTCGCTACCAGAGTAACCTAAAGTGTCCAGATAATCATGGATCTTATTTATTTTTTGCCAAATACTTTCATACTTTTCTTCTTCTCTTGTATTCGGTTTTACTTTCGCTAAAGAAAAAGAATCTTTTTGACGAATTAAAACAAAAGTATCTTTTTCTTTATGAATTATGGCTTCATCATAGAATAGTTGACTGTAACGCCTACCAAAACTTTCATCATAATCAGGGCAAGGGCTAACATTGTCACTTTCACTATCCGTTTCGTTCCATACTTCAATTGGGAAATCATTATTTTCAAGGTTTTCATCTTCACTTGTTCGGCAATTTTCTGTTTTTCCATATAGCCAGGTTGATTTCTGGTCATCGCTACTTTCATCGTCAGCTTCATTCCATACTCCAATCTCGAAATCAGTATTTTCAAGGTTTTTATCTTCACTTGTTCGATAATTTTCTGCTTCTCTATCTGGTAAGGTTGATTCTTGGTCATTATTATCAATAATATGTTTAATTTTCACTTCAGGTACAAACTGAAGCTTTGCTATTTCTTCTCTTACGTTTTCTTTGTTTATTTCATCTGCAAGAGACACTTCATTACTAATATAGAAATTTTTCTGTTTTAAACTTTCGTTTTCCTTCTGCAGTCTATTGAATTCTGCAAATAGTTCTTTATACTCTGATAAATAAATACAAAATTGATCTCTTACATCATTAAGCTCCTTCTCTTTTTCTAATATCTGATTTTCATAATCACCTTTCAAATCCTCTATACTGTTTATCAGCACTGTACTTTCTTTTCTTACTCTATTTAACTCATCTTCAGTCAAAACCAGTTTTTGCTGTAATTCTTCATTTATTTTGTCTGTTAACTGAATTTCATTCTTTGCCTCTTTTAATTGATTATTTAAGTTCTTAATTATATCACTTTTGTTCTGAGTTTCTAATAATAATATTTCTACTTTCTGTTTTAGCTGTTCGATGTCTTGATCATTTTCAGTTAAATTTCTCGTCCTTCTTTGTAATTCAACTTCAAGCCTTTTAATTTTCCCTTCTAGGGTTTGCATTTCTCTGGTAAGTTCACTTACTTCTTCGTAATACTCTTCTACTCTTTTCTTATAGTGTTTTTGTAACTCTACATTTTTTTTAAGATCAAAATTTTCTTGTTGTAGATTTTCTATTTTACTTTTCAAACTATCTATTGCTTGATTTTCTTCATTGCTAATCTCAAATACCTCTTCAGGAAAATCTTCAAATTCACAAGATGAATTGCCTTCAAGGTCGTTACTACCAAATAAATTATATTGTACTACCTGCTTTAAACTAAACATACCTATACCCCCTACTAAAATAAACAAGTAATATATTGTATGCGCTATATATCATAAATACAATCAATTTGAATATAATCTATTTACTAATTCGTATTGTGAATTTTTATAGAGTAGGTTTAGGTGTAAAATATTATAATACCATTAAAGCAGGTGAATAAAGCACAGTCTTTTTGAGAGGATAAATTTAATGAAAAGACCATACTAATTAGTGTTATAAGGAATTGAATTATTTACTTTCTCCAAAAAACATAAAAAGATCGTATATTTGTGAGAACAATTTAAGCAAAAGCTGCGTTATGAAAATAGAAGCTTGAAATTTTTGCAACAAAGCCAAGTAAATTGGTTCGCATGTAAATATGGCTGAAGTAGGCTAATATAGCTGCTTTTACTATATAATAAATTGATATAAAGAAAAGTTCGCACGGATCTAGCGGTAGACCATGCCATCCCAAAACAAACTCTTCTCACAATAGTGGTTTTGGGTTCTGGAAATGGCTGTATTGGTTTAGTTTTAAAAATACAAACTATAATAAAATGCTAAAACATGCAAAAAATCTTGCCTTGTTAGATCTTTATTATTCATAATAAAGTTGCATTTTACGTAATAAATATGTGGGAGTATTGTGTTAAAGACATTGAATTCTGTAAATTATTTTAAACAAGCAGTTAATCGATCTAAGTTAATAAGAGAGCAAAAAAAAGATACACTACCATCTAGTAGTCAACAAGTAACGATTGATTTAGATTTGCCAGAAGGTTTTACAATAGGGGAAGCAATTGGAGGAGGAGATTGTTTCTTTCACGCAGTTGCACAGGGACTTGAACAGCTTAAACCTCATAAGGGCTTTACTGTAAAATCTTTAAGACTTATTTGTAGGCTGTTTGCAGAGAGTCAACTTGATATTGACTCGTCGTGGCTTAAAAAAGCTTTAAAAAATGAATATAGAAGTATTTCTTATTATATTTCACGAATTGAGTTTACCGCAAATGATATTGAGAAAGGATCTAAAGTAATAGATAGATTAAAATTAAATGTACCTATATGGGGTCTACCAGAGATTGAGGGAAGAATAATTTGTATAGTATATAAGGTAAGGTTGCATTTTATTGAAGCAGCTATTAATTCTGATGGAGAAAATGTAATAATGCATCACATTATTGATAGGGAAGGTTACCAAAAGGATATATTAAATAGCGAGATTCTTAGTAAGAAAGTTTACTATACAAAAGACACTATACATATAGTAAATCAAGGAGATCTTCATTTTCAACCAATCTTAAGAGGGACAGTACAGCAAACGTCACTTTATTATTATAAAACCATGGCTAGTGAAAAAAAATTGGACAGTGAGTCTGTTTATTTTCGACAAAATTTCGAAGCAGAAATGAAAGATGTCACAGACAATCAAATGGACTGTGAAGATTATAAAGAATCTAGCCCTGGTGTAGAGGTGTTGCCTGATGAGTCAATAATGGAAGCAACAGTTGATTATGAAGACAGATTATCTGATGAAGAACTTCAGCATGAACGAAGTCAAGATAGTCCTAGAGTAACAAGAGCTTCATCTATAAGCAGCAGTAGTACATGGTATAGTGCATTGGTTGATTGTAGGTTAACGGTAGAGGATATAGGTCTTACAGATGATGAAATAGTGAAAAGAGCAACTTTTTTTGTTAAGACTTTTGTTAAAGAATTCGAAAAAAAACTATTTCAATACTCTGAAGAAGTAAAACCAGGTTCAAAAATAAAAAAAACAGGTAAAATATTAGGTCTGGCTGATTCAACTATAAAGAGTGCTATTACACCAGGTATGCGAATAATTCCTGATAAAGCAATTGAAATGATAGGTTGTCTTTCTGCAAAAGAGCATAAGAAAGGAGCAAAAAGTGTTTCTTCAACAGTTATGCCTTTAGGAGATAGCACAAGAGAGATTTTAGTAGATGCTAGTTTGGAAATTTTTCAAAAATTTGAGGGGCAGTTTACTGGGATTATGGATGTTAGTAGCCTTTCTTGGGAGAGAGGGATTGAGAAATTAGCAATAGATGCTGTATCTAGAGTAATAAATTATATTTCAGATAATAAAGAAGAACTTTCCGTTGATCTTATAACAAAAGGTGTTGTTTTAGGTGAATCAAAAGCGAGAACATTTGCTAAGCAAGTTTTAAAAAAACCAGCGAAACTTTTTAAGTCAGAAGCATTTCAGTCTGGATATAAAGTGAAAGATAAGCAAAGTGGTAAAATTTGGATAACCCCAGAATTATATACAGGAGTAGGAATAAAAAAAGTAAATTATGATACTACTGAATATTATCAGTTGAGGAAACATGATAATGCTGAAAAATATGGATATAGACTTCCTTTTACATGGGAATTAGAAAAGTGGTGGGAGGTAGACAAAAAGTATAGGCTTGTTAACTTACCTAAAGAAGAAGAGTATGTGCATATTTTAAATGAGAAAAAAAAGAAAGAATTGGCTGATAATATATTAAAAGAGATTAATGGAAACGATCCAACGAAAAGAAAAGATATAGAAGAACTGTATGAAAAGATCAAGAATTTCCAAACAAAAAAAGAGGAAAGTGTACGTCCGTTTTTCTTTAATTTGGACCATTTACCACAATTCTTTGTAGAAAGAGGAAATATGTTAAAGATGTTAAACGAGAAGTTAGACATTGAAAAACAAGAAGAAATACCACGAATGGTCTTAATTCATGGAGGCTATGGAGTAGGAAAAAGTGAACTAGCTAAAAGTTATGCACATAATATAAAGAGTAAAGGTAACGTTATATGGATAAATGCCAAATCATGTAGCACTCTTTCAAATTCATTTTATAGTTTAGCTAAAAAATTAGGAATTCCTACAGAAGGTTATCAAGGTATACAAAAAATAAATTCTGGTATGGAAGGTAGAGAGCAAGTAGATTACAATGATGTTCAAAAGAAAAGAATTGAATCTATTGTTGATAATGTATATGAGAAACTTCAAGATGTGGAAAGTTATTTTATTTTTGACAACGCCAATCAATATGAGGAGATTAAAAAATTTTTACCGCCTTATGGTTTCATTTTTGGTGGAAAACAGCCTTACATCTTAATTACTTCTCGCAATAAGGATTGGAAAGAAGAGATAGAAAAGATAAATTTGGATAAAGGATTTTCTTCAGCAGAAGCCTTGATGTTTATTGAAAAAACCTTAGGAATAGATGATAACTCACACTTACAGATTGACGAGATGGTAAACTTAGTAAAGGTGTTAAATTATTTTCCATTAGCTTTGAAAGAAGCAACAAAATACATTAAAGAAGAAAATATTAGTATTAGTCAATACCTAGAATGCTATAGTAAAGTAATGAAAGAATCAAATCTTGATCGTCTGAAGAAACAAGATATCTCTCCAGAATTATTTACGACTTTGCAAATCAACTTTGGTAAAATAAAAGAAGAAAAAGATGTTGGACAACAATCGCATGATATTTTAGCCTCTATGGCTTACTTGAGTCCTGATAAAATTGATACAGCAGAAATTTTTCTTCATAAGAAATCAGAAAACGATCAGCAAAAGGTTTTGGATGCACTTAATCTACTTGATAAGTTCTCAGTGATTGAGTTAGAGGAATCAATAGCAAGAGTTCATATGGGAGTACAAAAAACAATAAGATTAGAGAAAGAACAAGCAGGAACAGAAGAAGAAATTTTAAGAGAGATTATGACATCATTTTGCCTTACAAATGCAAATCACGCTATATCTGTTTGGAGTCATGCAAGTAAATATTACAGGTTAGTTAATGAATTTATTGATTCTCTTTATGATGGAAGTACTATCTTACATTTACTAGCCAAAGATGGTAATGAGAAAGTTATTAAACGTATATTAAAGAAAGTAGATTCAAATAAATTAAGTAAAATTGTTAATGCTGTTGATAAAATGAAATTTACTCCTTTAGACTGTGCTGCCATGCATGGTCACTTAAAGATAGTTAAATGCTTTATAGAGAAAGGAAGTGATTTGGATGGAGGTAATCGCGACCTTAGCCCTTTACACTGGGCTACTCTATCTGGTCAATTAGAAGTAGTTAAGCATTTTATTGACAATAAATATTGGGAGGTTGATAAGTTGAGTGGAGAGGGTGGTGCTCCTTTACACTATGCTGTTATCAGTGGTAATATAGATATTGTTAAATATCTTGTAGAAAAAGGGGCCAATGTAAATCTACAGGATGAAAGTGCAGGGCCTTTACATTTTGCTATTGAGGAGAATCGGTTAGATATTGTTAAATACCTTGTAGAGGAAGGGGGAGCTGATATAAATCTACATGATAAAAATGATATGAGTCCTTTGCACTATGCTGTTATCAGTGGTAATATAGATATTGTTAAATGTCTTGTAGAAAAAGGTGCCAATGTAAGTTCATGTGATAGAAATGGTATAACTCCTTTGTACTTTGCTACTCAAAATGGTCGTTTAGATATTGTTATCCACCTTGTAGAAAAAGGTGCCAATGTAAATCTACAGAATAAAGATTATATAAGTCCTTTTTGCCATGCTGCTGAAAGTGTTAGATTAAATATTGCTAAATACCTTATAAAGAAAAAGGTGATGAGTATGAATGTAAATCTACATGATAAAAATAATATGAGGTTTGAATGTTATGTTACCGTGTGTGATCACTTAGATAATATTAAGTACCTTATAACGCAAAGAACTAGGGTAGATCCATGGAACAAAGGTAGTGTGAGTCTTTTGCACTTTGCTGCTATACGTGGTTATTCAAATGTTATTAACTATCTTGTAGAAGAGGGAGCTAATGTAAATGAAAAGGACAAAGATGGTATGAGTCCTTTGCACTATGCTGTCATATATGGTCACTCAGGTATTGTTGAATACATTGTAGGAAAGGGGGCTAATGTAAATGAACAGGATAAAAAAGATGTGAGTCCTTTGCACTATGCTGTCATATATGGTCACTCAGGTATTGTTGAATACATTGTAGAAAAAGGGGCTGATATAAATATACAGGACGAAGGTGGTATGAGTCCTTTATTTTATGCTCTTACCATTGTCATTGGCCGCCCAGATATTGCTTGCCACCTTATTGAATATTGTTCTTTAGTGCAAGAAGAAGTTAATGTGAAACTTAAACTCAAGAATTTTTTGCATGAAAGAAAACAGAGGAGATCTGCGCATTTAAACGAGCCTAAAAAAAGAAAATTAGAAAATATAAGTGCAACATTTGAAGAAAATGCATCAAATATACAATTGCTTCAAGGTAGTCAGAATCCACCATCTGACATGTCAATGCAATTTGAAGGTCTTGCTGATAGAACGGAAAGCATTGTTAATATAAATAGTGAGATGCCCGCATATTCATTTAATAGTGTTGCTGTAGAATCTGTGAATAACAAGAACTTAAAAGGAAGCTAATTTTACAGTAAGCTATTTAATTTCATTAGGGGAATTTAAAAAAAAACAGAGAAATAAAGTAATAAATTGATATAAAGAAAAGTTCGTATGTATCGCTTGGTAAACCAATCCATCCCAAAGAAAAGTCTTCTCACGGGTAGCAGTATTGGTTGCTGGAAATGGTTGTAGTGATATGTGAAATTGTTTTAGTTTTTGTTAAATTAGTATTTAGAAATAGAAAAAGTACATTGTAGTAAAAGAATAGACGTGTTTTTACAAGCACTGGCTTTAGTTTTAAAAAAATATTAAAACATGAAAAAAGTTCTTGTTCTGCTAGATTTCTTTAGCTATAGTCGAGTTTAACATAATAAATACATGGGGTATTGAGTCAGATGCATTGTATTATGTACATCATTCAGAAAGCAATCCTGGCTTTTTTAAGAATATATCTAGTTTAGTAAGAAATCAAAAGAAAAGCACACTGTTACTCAGCAATCAAAGTTACTTGAAATTAACTTAAGGTTTCTACAGCAAATTGTTTTGGTACAGCTGTATAAGAATCAAATGTTGAAACCAATCTTTAGAAAAGAGGTTTACGACAAAATCATCAAAATATGAATATTAAAATATAGGGGGCTTTATGTTAGGTAAAGAAAATACAAAGGAACAAGTAATAGATAATCAATCTAGGTTAATAAGAATGCAAAAAGAAGACACACTACTATCTAGCAGTCAGCAAATATTAAAGCTGCCAGAAGGTTTTACAATAGGAAAAGCAATTGGAGGAGGAGATTGTTTCTTTGATGCAGTTGCACAGGGACTTAAGCAATTAAATCCTGGAACAAACTTTACTGTGAAATCTTTGAGAGAAGTTTGTAGGAAGCAAGCTTTAATTAGTCAAGAAATGAAAGAAAAGATTATAGCAGATGCTAGAAACCGTGAAGATTCTACAGTAATACTCCCAGAGCCTGGTATTAATGATGATGAATTATGGAAGACTTATTTGATTGGTATAGAATACAGTATTGAAGATATAGAAAAAATGCAGAGGGACAATAAAGACGTGTTTTTATTGTTAACTGATTTAAAGTATGGAAGTACGTTGCAGATTCCTATATGGGGTAGGCCTGAAATTGAGGGAAGTATGATTTGTAATGAATATAATATTAAGCTGCATGTTATTGAAGATCTTCATATATGTGGATGGTCAGGGTATCTTATTGATGAGTTAACATCCAAACCTGTAAGTACAGATTATAATGAAAAAAATACTATACATATAATAAATAAAGGAGGTTTCCATTTTGAGCCAATCTTGAGCGAGACACTATTAATAAGAGAGTTTACTAATATTATAGAGGATTCTAGTATTCTAGAAGATAGAAAGCTTGAAAAGCTGAAAAGTTTTTTTAAGGTATATCCGAGTCTAAACGTTAATTTTCGAGTGAATCAATGCAGTGATACACCGCTGCATATTGCTGTTTGCCTGGGAGAGTTAACAATTGTCAGATTTTTGCTAAAGATAGGAGCGCAAGTTGATGTTTTAGATGGAGAGGGAAAGACTCCTATAGATATTGCTAAAGATAATAACAGAAAAGATATCGCTAAGATACTGCAACCACTTATTTCATATGAAGAAGTTGATGTACCGGGAGATGGCAGCTGCTTATTTTGGTCTGTTGCTTTAGCTTACTTAGCTCCCGTAAAATTTGATGATTATGCCTTCCATGAAAGGTTTAAAGAATTATTTGCGAGCGACCATGATGTACATTCAATTCAAAGGCTAATGCAAAGTAATGCAAATATTTATGAAGATAGTGTAATGAAGCAATTAGTAACGAAGACATTTCGTTGTGAGGTTGCTGATGCAGTATGTTTCAGCCAAAGAAGATTTGAAAATAAGGTTGAAATTATGGATCTTTTTGAGAGTCACAGTGGAAGTTATTTTACAGGAGGTACCTTTAAAAAAGAGTTTGAACATGAATTCGGTGCTGAAAAAATTAAGCAGTATAATATTGATATTAGTAAACTCCAACCCAATTTTTTTGACGAAAATGCAGTAAAGGAAATTTGTACTGAACTTAATAAGATAAAAAAACGTAATCAAGTTCAAGAATTTGTATTTGACACATACTTAAAGTGCATGGAACTTACTGGAGTTTGGGGTGGAAAGCATGAAATAAATTCAATGTCTGATCTACTAAATACAGCGATAATAGTGTCTCAGAAAGATTCAAAAGATCTTATATACAATGAAGAGAAAAAATACTGTAATAAAATACACTTATCCTACAAAGGAGGTAATCATTATCAATTTTATCAAGTAGAGTATTCAAATTTGATGAAGTTTGTTCTGAGTTTCATTCAATCATTTGAAACGAGGATCATTATATATGATGTGCTTGCGAGTATGCTGAGAGAGGGGAACAGAATATTTTTTGATGGAATGAACACTAATAGATCTGTGCGGAGTATTTTTGGATGTTCAATACATACAGATGACTTGGCAATGTTTGGTATGAGGGCATCTTTGAGAACAGGTAATGTAATAAAAGCGACAAAAAATTTTATTAATCTATCAGACTTAATAGAAACATTTAATGAATATAAACTGGGCTTTAGAAAAATATTAGTAGATGCTGGATGCAATATTTTTCAAAGTTTTGAAATGCAGTTTGAGAAAATAGGCTTTGATCATGTTTCAAAGATAGCAGATGACATTGTAGATAAGATCATCGAATATTATATTCAGAAAGAATACAAGGGAGATTTGAGCAAGCTAGGGATAGCTGAAACCCTTGTTCTCAATACATATTTGCAAGAGGTGTCTGCGCAGTATGGAGAAATAAGTTATAACCTTAAAGATTTATATGAAAATATCGGAATTGCAGAAGGAAGTGAAGGCTCTTTTATATATTATAGAAAAAGAAGTGAAGATAAATCTAGTCAGTATGGTTATCGCCGTTCCCTTATGGGTGAAAAGTCGAAAAGAACATATGAGACAAGATATATTAGAGTAGAAACTACAAACGTAGAACTTGAAAATTATGTGTATACTTTAGATGCCTTAAATATACAAGAGTTTAAGGCTAAAGTGGAGCAGGTATTTTATATTGTCAATAAAGAAATCCAAATGCCAAGCAAAAAGGTAATTGAGGATCTTATAGTAAAAATTAAATCTCATATTGAACAAGAGGTAAGCGTTTTAAGCGAGTATATCTTACTTTTCTGTCAAGGATGCAAACAAAGTTTAGATATGAATATGAGATACTTAGTTGAAGGAGAAGGAATAAGGAAAGGCAAAAAGATAATAGAAAGGGCTGGAAAAAATAGTGATGTTATATATTCGATGGAAAACAATTTAAAAACAATTCCAAATTTATCTTATTATCTAAAAGTAAAAGAAGCATTTGTAAAGCATGCTGAAACAGTCGCTCAAGACTATAGCAACCTACTTGAATCAGAGCATGATAATGCAGCAAGATCTAGGAGTTTTCGGTCTAGTATAAAAAGATTATCAAATGTAAAAAAATTAGGATTTCTATTTGGTAAAATGAATTTTCAGGATGTATGTGATCCAGTAGAAGAATTCACTGGAAGGCAAGAACAAATAGATGAGATATATACAAAATTGCAGGGGGGAGCGGTAGTAATAGTAGGTCCATCTGGTATTGGTAAAACTCAATTAGCTAGAAAGTTTGTTGAAGAAAACAAAGGAGCTTATCTTCATGCCTATGAGGTGAGTACTCAAGATATATTATCCATAGAAAGTTCTTTTGCTTCCTTTACCCGAGATAGGTTAGCCATGTTTATGGAAGGAGGAGTAGGAAATAAAGAAAAGAAAAAATGCCTATTCCTTTTTCAGGGAGTTAAAAAAGAAGATCTAGAGAGGATTTTAAAGATCAGAGGTCAAAGAGGTGGTTTTGATTGCCTGTTTACTTCTTCTGATCAAGATTATCAAGATATAGCAGAAGTATCTTTAGATAGTCTTGAAGAAAAAGAAGCTGTACAACTTGTCAAAATAATTTTAGAGATGGCAGATAGATCGCAAGATGAACAAATAAAAGCGCTCATAAGAAAACTAAAATGTTTTCCATTGGCTATAAATCTAGCAGCAGCATGTATTAAAAACAAAGGATCAAGCTCTTTGAGCGAAGCATTTGGAATTTTTGAATATTTAATAGAATACGAAAGGTTTAATCAGAAATTTCCACGAAACACTGGACAAAATGAATACGATAGAATATTGCAAATAACATTACTAATCTCGATGGAAACAATAGAAAAGATGAGTTCTGGAGAGAAAATTCTAAAAATTTTAAGTATTATGGCTTATTTTGATCATAGTGCAATTGATCCCAGTTTATTTCTTACCTGGATTAGATATGAGGATGGACTATACTCCATTTTCGAATTGCTAGAGCAGTATTCCATAATTTATGTAGAAGGATCAGATAAATACAAGGTTTACATTATGCATGAATCGGTCAAAAAAGTAGTGCGTTCATGGCTTAGCATAGATGAGGAAAAACACATATTAAGTTGTGTCATAGAACTGGTATCTGAAGCTGAAGGAGGATTTTTAGATGTAGTTCATCTCTTATCCTTGTTTGATCATAGTCAAAAATATGACTATCTAATAGAAGAAAATAAGAATTTTCCTTGTTTAGTTTTGAGTAGCTTAAATGAGTTACATGAGTATAAAAAAGTTATCAATCTCACGTCACAATTATATCAATTACTTGCTGTAGATGATAGATATTCAAGATTAATTAAATATGAGTTTGCCTGCGCGCAAGCTGGTTTGGGACTATATGATAGAGCGTTAAAAATCTTTCTGGATTTAAAAAAACTCGAGAAGGTAAATGATACATTTCCTTCTCTTACTTTGGATAAAAAAATACTTTCTACTTATCTCAAACAAAAAAATTATAAAGAAGCATTGTCATACGTTAAATACAATAACTTTATAGTCAATAGTTTATATGGAGAAGACATCATGGAACTTATGGAAGAACATCTAGATATAGCAGTTATTATAGCTGAAGTATTTGTGATGCAAAAAAGATATACTGATGCATTTACAACTTTGTACTATGTAAGACGACTGAGAGATGAAATTTTCCTTAAACTAGGTGATTTTTACTCCGATGATGATCCTTATCTTTATCCTTCCGAGATATATGAACTTTATAATTTAGATACAAAATATATCTATGCCCTAGCATATTTCTTTATGGTTCAAGAAAGAAAAAAAGTAACTATAAATGAAGGAGAGTTATCACATAAAGAGGATTTACCTCGTGAATTGAGTATACAAGCTTTATTTAGGAATCTACAAGATGTTCTAATAAATCAAGAAGGTAGTCAGTACTTACAACCTGCTCCTTATTTTGTTGAAATAGAAGTAGAAAAAGTCATTCAGAGGGAATTAAGAGAAAAAACATTGCGATATTTTGAGGAAGTACTGAAGCTACAAAAAAATTATGGATTTTTAGATAATCATCCTAACGTACTATCTGTGAAGTTTTATATAGCTGTTTTACATAGCTGCTTAGGGGATAAGGAAAAAGCATTACAAGAACTCCAACAATTGCAAGAATTACAGGAGAAAGTGATAGGAGTAAATCATCCTGACACTTTAGGAACTGTAAATGCTATACAAGAATTATTTACTGAAGGTGAAGACAAGTTAACATATTTAAGAAATGAGATAGAAAAAAGAGAATCGCTCTTACAATTTGAAAAATCTGATTTGAATGCTAAGGGTGTCTCAATTTTAAAAGAGCTTTATGTAGAAAAAAATAGCGAAAGTTCTTCTTCAGTATCAAGTGAAGAATTACTGCTAGAAAACAAAAGTTTTCTAGACACAGAGAGTACAAAAACTAAAAGGAGAAAAATGGATAATCAGCAGCAAGTCTCAGAGTTGCAAGATTGTACTTTATCAGGCTCAGTGAAGGGTCAGTGTATATCACCTAAAAGAAGAAATTTGGAAAATATGAGAGTGACATCTCTAGGTGTTCAGAAGACTGTAAATCTATCACTAGACAGAGAAGGGTCACTCATTGAGCTGAAATATAAACTGAATCATTATGACGATCAAATACAAAGATTTATACAATGGGAAAATAGCAATTTGAAAAAGTCACAGCGGCCAATATCTTCACTTAACAGCATTACTATAGAACCTACGGATAATAAGAGCCTGAGAGGAGTTACTTCTGCTGGCCAAGTTGCTTAATTTTATCTGTGTGATTCATATAGGTCATAACAACTGATTTGTCAGATTAAGTCTGAATTTTAAATAGTTAAGTAACGTTGTGTTTTTGAATTGACTTTAATCTTTGATCATGCTTGTAATTTTGCATGACAAAAGGCTCCTTTGACGGAATGTAATTTTTTTGCACTTCACTTAAACAAGGAATTGTACTTTCTAGCTCTTTATATTTTTCCCATGGAGTTTTCCCTTGAAGAGAGCTATGAGGACGTTGTCTATTATAATGGTTTTCCCAATCTCTGAGTTTAATTTGTAGGTCAGGATCCTTGATGTTAACACTACTGTAAAATTCATCTAAATCTGTACGCTGAGCTCTTTCCACTTTACCGTTTAAATGCGGGGAAAATGGCTTGATAGGACGAAATTTGATTTTCCATTTTTTCAAATATTCTTGCACCCTATAAGCAAAAAATTCCTGTCCTCTATCGGTTTGAATTCTTTGACAATGAAATGGCATTTTTTCTCTTAGTTGTTCAAGAAAATCTAGAGTGTTTTCTGCAGTACGTCTTGGGTACAATGTAACAACTTTATAACGTGTACAATCATCTATAGCGGTATACTGATAAAGTCCAGAAGCTATTTTGCATACATCCATCTGTATACGTTCTCCTGGTACTTTACAGTTGTAACGCTTTATTTGTTTGCGGTAATGACGTTTAATACGTAAAAGACTTACATCATATTTTTTGAAAACTTTGTGTATAGTAGCCAATGAAAAAGAGAGATCATGTAAACGTTTCAATTCAGTTTGAATACGTCTTGCTCCTAATTTTCTAGTTTTTCTTAAGTGGAGAATAAGTTGATCACTAGATATATTGGTTTTTTGTAAAGGTGAGGTTTTAGGCCTGCTACTAAGATTTTCTAATCCTTTTTCACCAAACTCCTTGTAACGTTTACACCATTTGCGTAAGGTAAAGCGTGAAATATTATAGTGCTGACATACTCTTCCTGCATGACCTAATTTTTTATATAGGTTTACCCAATTCAGGCGTAGCTTAACTTTAGAGTCCATTTACTTGCGGCTTTTATTGTTGATATACTTCCCACCATAATTGTAATAAGGTATATAAACTATCACAAGTACAAATTTCTATTTGATCTTACATTTTTATTGTAATAACCTATATGAATCACACAGCTTAATTGATGAATAAATCGGTTGTGCGAGTAGGAGATTATTGTGCAGAAGCAACACTACATTTTTGCGTTAGTGGCAGTAACAATGTTTTTGTAAATGGTAAGCCAGTTTGCCGGAAAGGAGATAATTTTACAGAAGGTAGAGTATTAACTGAAGGATCAAAAACAGTGTTTGCAAATGGGTTTGGAGTGGGAAGAGTTGGTGATATGGTTTCTTGTGGTTCCAAGGTGATCAGTGGTAGCAGTAACATTTTTTCAGGATAAAATATGCTATACTTATCAAAAATAAAGTTATGAATATGGATATAACTACTAGCCTATTAGGAGACATTAGTAATTTAATAGATAGAGCAAAAAATCATCTTTCTGTTCAATTCAATTCTACTCTAGTATTGTTAAACTGGGAAATTGGCTCTAGAATTGATCAAGATATTCTAAAGCACAAACGTGCAGATTATGGGAAGCAAATCATCTCCCAACTTGCAAAAGAACTTCAGATTAAATATGGACGTGGGTTTGATAGAGCGTCATTATTTCGTATGGTGCAATTTTCTAAATTCTTTTCTGATCAAGAAATTGTCGCGACACTGTCACAACAATTGAGTTGGTCACATTTTGTAGAAATTATTGCAATTTCTGATGAGCTGAAGCGTAATTATTATATAGAAATGTGTCGTATTGAAAGGTGGAGTGTTAGGGCACTACGTAGTAAAATCGATACTATGTTGTATGAACGTACAGCGCTAGCAAAAAAACCTGAAGAGTTTATAAGAAGGAGTATAAAAAATTTACGTGAAGAAAATATGTTAGCACCAGAATTCATTTTTCATGACCCATACTTCCTTAGCTTCATGGAATTGCCATCAAGTTATAGTGAGACTGATCTAGAAAATACAATCTTGGATGAATTGACAAAATTTTTACAAGAGTTTGGAAATGATTTTTGTTTTGTAACACGTCAAAAAAGGATGAGTACTAAAACAACTGACAGGTATTTGGACCTGCTATTTTTTCACAGAGGATTAAAACGCCTTATAGCAATAGAACTAAAAATAGGTCGCTTTGAACCAGCTTATAAAGGACAGATGGAATGGTATTTAAATTGGTTAGATAAAAATGAACGAAAAGCAGGTGAAGAAAAACCGTTAGGGATTATTTTATGTGCTGATAAGGATCAAGAGGATATAGAATATCTTGAACTCGAAGGCTCTAATATTCATGTTGCACAGTATTTAACACAGCTTCCTTCTAAAGAAATTCTTGAAAAGAAGTTGAGAAAGGCTATTTCTATAGCACGTGAAAAACATGCAAGTATTAAGTCAAATCCATGAAAAATATATGAAAGGAATGGATGCTAAAACAGGGAAAGAATTAGAGGGAATAGAGCACTTAAAGCAATCGATAATTGATATACTGACCACTCCTATTAACAGTAGAATAATGAGGAGAGATTATGGGTCAAGATTATTTGAATTGGTGGATAAGCCAATAAATAGAGATTTAACACTTGAGATATATGCAGCAACTGCAGAAGCTTTGGAAAAATGGGAGAGAAGGTTTAAATTAGAGAAAGTGAAGATAACAGAAGTAAAAGAAGGGAGAGTAACATTGAATTTAGAAGGTGTCTATCTTTCAGAAGGTAAGTTCATAAATATTAATGGAGTAGTTGTTTAAAAATGCAGCAGCCAAATATTATCGAACCACTGAACTTTGAGGAAATATTTTTCAGAATGAAAGAAGAGTTAGTGAGTCGGGATGCAAGCTTTACAGGATTGGTGGAAAGTGATCCAGCGATAAAGATTCTGGAGGTAGCAGCATGGCGAGAACTTTTGCTCAGACAAAGGATGAACGAAGCAGTAAAGAGTAATTTACTGAAATTTGCAAAGGGAGAAGATCTTGATAATTTGGCTGAATTTTATGGAGTAGAGAGAGAAAAAGAAGAAGAGGATGAAAGATTTAGAAAGAGGGTAAAAGCAAAAATAGCAGGTTGGTCAACAGGAGGAAGTAAGGAATATTATAAATATCATGCACTGTCAGCAGATAGTAGAGTAAAAGATGCACTAGTAGAATCACCTATACCAGGAAAAGTACAAATTTCAATCTTATCAACACAAACTGGCATATTGTCAGAAGAGCTACTAGAAATTGTAAAAAAGCAGGTTACTAGAGATGATATAAGGGTTTTAACAGATACAGTAACAGTAGTTGGTTGCAATATTACGGAAATAGATATTCACAGCAGAATGAGCATAAGTCCTGTGATATCAAAGGAGGAAATCAAGAAGCAGTTCATCAAGAAGTTTGAAGCAAGCAAAAGATTGGGATGGAATGTTACAAAATCTTGGATAATAGCGAATTTGTTTGTGGAAGGAGTAGAAAACGTAGAATTAATCGAGCCAAGAGAGGATGTTGTGGTGCTAGGTAATGAGTGTGCAGTTCTTAGTCATGTTAAATTAGAGGAAATATAGGATTTGAAACGTATTCTTTTACTAGCAAGCACTTTTAAGAAGTTCATAATATTTTTGAATATATTACATTAGCAGTAAATCAATTGACACGATATTACCTCAGATTATATTGTATGTGTGGAGGATACAAAACTTAAATAGGTAACATTAGGGGGTATTTTAATGGCACAGGAACAACAATCAAATGCAAACTTTTGCGGGGCTGTAGGCAGAGCACTACTTTTGCCATTACATGCAATAGTTTATGTGTTTAATCCATGTAATTGGTGTAATTCATCAGATAAGGTTAAAAGAGATGCAAGAGTTGCATTAAAAGAAGTGGTGGATGGCCATCCAAGGGTTTGTTTACACGCAGAAATGTTAAGAAGCAGTGCAGAGTTGGGCATGAAGATCTTGAAAGTTGGATCTGGATTTGTTGCGTTTTCAATACCCAGGTGCTTTTCAAGTAAACTGAAGCAGAAAGAAATTGACGATCTGCAAAGAGAACATCCCAACATCAAGCTTAGTAAGGAAGACAGAACAGCTATTATTGAGATTGATATTGTGGAAATTCAAAGAGGGTTGCATGGCAGAAAAGCTATTATTAACCAAATTGCAAGCAGGATATGTTCAGACCTAAAAGCATTGACACGAGCTGGCATTGAAAAAGTATCATATGGTGATATGAAGCTCATTTACAGTATTGCAAAAGCGTTGCATGATAGCCATAACTATACTAGAAGCGAGGAGAAAGAGATATTCACAAAATCTGATGGTGATATGATAATTTGCATTGCCAACAAAGGTATTGTATCTCTCGGTGGTAGAAATCATAGAATAGAAGATAATAAAAAAAACAGAGTATCTCTCAATGAGCCTGGAAGTAGTATGTCTAATGTAACGGCAAGCAGTTTTTACGTTAAGCAAATTTAGTAACAGATACACTTTTAATGAGGAAATTTCCGTACCAAGGTCAGAACTATCTCTTGTTTACTTATGTATCATATAAGCAAAAGAGTTAGAGCAAGAAAAAGCAAATGAAAAGTTTATTACCGCCAAACGCAACAAAGCAAGAAAAAGTGCTAGTAGAAGCAATCGACTACAAAGTTAATCCAAGTTGCATCAGGGAATTTAAATTTAGTCTCAAAGATGAAATACTGCCGTGGTTGATTGAGGAATATGAATTGGGGGAAATTCTACGTTGGATAAAGGATAAAAGAAAAGCCGTAGTAGAAGGAGTAAAATTTCAAAGACTGAGAGGAACTCCAGCATCACTCAAAATAGCACTAAAGTGGGCGAATATAGAAGATATTACAATTATTGAGGAGCCATCTGGCAAGCACTTTTTTGAATTACAGATAGGAATAAAAGATGTTCCAAATGACTTTTTTGTAGATGCAGTAGTAGAACTTGCAAAACTATCGTTACCAGCAAGATCGCGGCTAATGAGGATTTTCAATGATCACTATAACGTTGATAGGTTTATATTAGATGAAAGCTTTTTTGGAAATTTGTTATCGGATTACTCAGGGATAAAAATTGAAAAAGATGGACCAGTATTATCGTTTGGAAGAGTAAATTTTTTTTGGTTTAGTGGTACATCAATTAAGGTTATAGAGAGTTATCTACGTAACCATTATGAGCAAGCATTTAGTAATGACATATATCGCTTAGATGTAGCAGTACTTGGGGAAACAGAACCTCACACAAGGGATTATAAAGGCATTTATGAAAGAAATCATCAGTGGTACAATTTAAAAGCACTATATCCACTACCACAGAGCTTATTACCAGAAATAAAGTTTGCGAAAGCGCAAGTTATATTATCGGACAGTTGGAACTTAGGAGAAACAAATGCGTGCTTTCCGGTTGATAGCATAGAAGAAGAAGGAAATAAATTTGTATTGGGAAACGATAAACTTTCAGGGCAACGTTGGAATTTAAAACACAAGCCAATTTTAGAAAGGTTTAGCTGTGTGATTCATATAGGTTATTACAATAAAAATGTAAGATCAAATAGAAATTTGTACTTGTGATAGTTTATATACCTTATTACAATTATGGTGGGAAGTATATCAACAATAAAAGCCGCAAGTAAATGGACTCTAAAGTTAAGCTACGCCTGAATTGGGTAAACCTATATAAAAAATTAGGTCATGCAGGAAGAGTATGTCAGCACTATAATATTTCACGCTTTACCTTACGCAAATGGTGTAAACGTTACAAGGAGTTTGGTGAAAAAGGATTAGAAAATCTTAGTAGCAGGCCTAAAACCTCACCTTTACAAAAAACCAATATATCTAGTGATCAACTTATTCTCCACTTAAGAAAAACTAGAAAATTAGGAGCAAGACGTATTCAAACTGAATTGAAACGTTTACATGATCTCTCTTTTTCATTGGCTACTATACACAAAGTTTTCAAAAAATATGATGTAAGTCTTTTACGTATTAAACGTCATTACCGCAAACAAATAAAGCGTTACAACTGTAAAGTACCAGGAGAACGTATACAGATGGATGTATGCAAAATAGCTTCTGAACTTTATCAGTATACCGCTATAGATGATTGTACACGTTATAAAGTTGTTACATTGTACCCAAGACGTACTGCAGAAAACACTCTAGATTTTCTTGAACAACTAAGAGAAAAAATGCCATTTCATTGTCAAAGAATTCAAACCGATAGAGGACAGGAATTTTTTGCTTATGGGGTGCAAGAATATTTGAAAAAATGGAAAATCAAATTTCGTCCTATCAAGCCATTTTCCCCGCATTTAAACGGTAAAGTGGAAAGAGCTCAGCGTACAGATTTAGATGAATTTTACAGTAGTGTTAACATCAAGGATCCTGACCTACAAATTAAACTCAGAGATTGGGAAAACCATTATAATAGACAACGTCCTCATAGCTCTCTTCAAGGGAAAACTCCATGGGAAAAATATAAAGAGCTAGAAAGTACAATTCCTTGTTTAAGTGAAGTGCAAAAAAATTACATTCCGTCAAAGGAGCCTTTTGTCATGCAAAATTACAAGCATGATCAAAGATTAAAGTCAATTCAAAAACACAACGTTACTTAACTATTTAAAATTCAGACTTAATCTGACAAATCAGTTGTTATGACCTATATGAATCACACACTTATTGTTTTCTGCTGCACGAGATGAAACATGTGAAAACCAAGATTTAGTGTATTTTTAATCATGAAAGGGGTTTTATGGGCAAAATTTAAAAAACCCATAAAACCCTTAGCTAAACCAAGAGAAAATATACTATATAGAATTACTTTGTTAAATATTCTCTACTCCCAGGTTTCGTTATGGGTAATTGTTTTAACTCACTTGGCAGTTCTTTCTCGCTATAGTTTTGAATGTTCAGTTCAATCAAAGATATAATAGAAAAAGGTAGTTTTGTTTCACTACTTCTCTTTATCAAAGAAGCTTCAACAACAACTTTACCTCCCTTCTCTTCTGCACATTTTACTGCTTCAAGTGAAGATTTACCTGTGGTAATCACATCTTCAATTAGTAATATCTTCTCACCTTGTTTAATCTCAAATCCACGGCGTAATTCAAATTTACCATTAACACGTTCGCAAAATATTGTTCGGATTCCAAGCTGTCTACCAATCTCATAACCCACAATTATTCCACCAATTGCAGGAGATAGTATTAAGTCTATGGGTTCAACAAGCTCTTTTCTTATTTTATTTGCCAATAGCTCACAAACCTTCATTGCTCTGCTTGGATTTTCAAAAATTTTAGCGCATTGTATGTAAGTGTTGCTGTGCAGCCCTGACGAGAGTACAAAATGTCCGTGCAAAATCGCACCAGCCTCTTCAAACTCTTTTATTATCGGATTGTCTAGTATCATTCTAAGTTTTACATTCTTTATTAATTATCTGCGTTACACAGACATCAGACCAAACATTTATTGCAGTTTCAAACATATCAATGATTGTATAAATAGGTAAAATCAGCCCCATAATGTACAAAGGAACGTTCATTGATACCAAATAACTAGTTGCCATAAAATAGCACCCCATCGGCACTCCAGCGTTGCCAATTGCAGCTCCTGTAGCTAAGAAAATCCATATGAACATCTCACTTAAGGAAAATGTGTGCCCATTCATCTCCGCAACAAACATCACTGTGATTAAAATAAATGCAGCACACGCATTCATATTGATAGTTGTACATATTGGTAGAATAAAAGATGACAATTTCTTTGGCACTTTTAGCTGATTTTGCACACAGTCTATGGTTGTCGGTAGTGTCGCACTGGATGATTTAGAAAAAAATGCCAGTATGAGTGCCGGCATAACTCCCCTTAGCGTCTGAATTGGTGATATACCTTTATACCACATGAGTAGTGGTAAAATCACAAATGCTTGCACGAAATTTGCAGACATTATGCAAGCAAAATACCAAAAAAGACTATGGAATTCGCTGCCACCTTTTAACTCGTATAAAAAACATGTGATAAAAGACCATACAGCAAGAGGAATAAACTTTAACAACCCTTGAGCAATTTTAAGAAGTGTATCAAACAGTGCAGAGAATATTTGGTGTAATATATCCTGTTTTTCTTTTGAGAGCGAAATAATAGCTCCACCCATCAAAAAAGCAATCAATATGCTGCCAATAACGTTATTTTCAAGAAAAACTTGCACAAAATTTGATGGAATGAGTGATTTTAAGTATGAAAAGTAATTGTGATTGCTGTCACTCACACTTTCTATTGTGTTGCTTATGAAATTTTTTCTTACTGGGTCTATGAATAAATAGAAAGATAACGCAACAAATGCAGCTACAATTGTTGTAAACAGCGTGTAAAACAGCGTCTTCTTAAGTAATACTTTAATTTCAATTGAGTCTTTAAGCCCTGAAATTGTGGACACTATAGATAGAAAAACTAAAGGTAAGCTAATCAATTTCAACAGACTGATGAATATATCGCTAAATAGCTTTGCTATTTCAAATATTACTTCATTGTTTAAATAGTAAGCAATTACCGCAAACAGTATAGAAAAGAGTATTGCAAGTTTGCGCATTGAAAATAAAACCTCAAAATGATATTATACAATAATTTTTGAAATTAGGTTAAGATAACTTTACAGGTTAAGTAAAGATGAGTAACATTTTATTATTAATTAAGTGTTAAGGAGGGGTATGGATAAAAAAACTAAAGAAGAGTTAATCCTTGTTGGAATATTAATGGGAATGAATATTTCAATAGGATTGCTTGTAGGTCTTGGTCCAAGTTTCGCAATTTTATCACCTTCCATTATAGGTGGAATTATTGCTGCTGTTTCTACAATATTATCTATCGCATACCTTACATATTGTGATTATAAGGAAGATAAAGTAAATCGAGAATGCATTTTCCCTATATTTTGTATGGGCGTTACTAGCACTGCAATCGGGATTGGTCTTGGTGCAGCTATAGGTGCTATTTTTCCTGGTGTAATGTTAAATACAGGATCAGCAGTTTTGATGGGTGCGACAATAGGAATTATTGCCCCAATTACAGGCCTTATTGTTGGAAATATGATTGTAGAACCTATGATTAAGAAAATAAATCACTACATTATAGAGCCGGTAATTGAAAAAATAAAAGAATGCTTTTCTTCAAAGGAAGCATAAATTATCCTCGCAAAATAGTGTACCTTGGACTTAAATTGAAGTGTACTCAATTGAAATAGGTCATATTAGAGAAGGTTAGAAGTTACCTACCCAAAACCCTTATCTCCCACTCAAGTTCAATGTTAAATTTATCTTTTACTGCATCTTGTACTCTGTTGCCAAGGTTTTCTAAGTCAAGTGCAGTTGCATTATTGTAATTGAGTAGAAAATTACAATGTTTCTTAGAAATTTTAGCTACACCATTATCTAATCCTCGGCAGCCAGATTCATCAATCAGTTTCCATGCCTTGCAGCCTATTGGATTTTTGAATATACAACCAGCAGTTTTTCCTCTTACTGGTTGACTTTTATTTTTTTTATCAATAACTTCTTTCAATCTTTGCAATATAAGCTCATACTCTGAACTTACTCCTTTAAATTCAGCTTCAATAAAAATCCACCTGCCTTTTAGACTATGTCCACGATAAAAATATCCCATTTCTTCGCTGGAGAATTCATATAAATTTCCATCTTCTAGATTCACTGCCCTTATAAATTTTACAACACTCGCAATATCACTACCATATGCACCTGCATTCATTTCTATTCCACCGCCAACTGTTCCTGGAATTCCAGCAAGAAACTCAAGCCCACTAATTTGCTGTTCCCCTGCAAAGTAGGCAAGGTTACTAAGCAGTGCAGCACCACCTGCAACTATGGAGCTATTATCTTTACATTTAATATACGCAAATTCCTTACCTAATTTCACCGTTATTCCTCGAATGCCACTATCTCGAATTATTATGTTGGATGTTGCACCGATAACGCTAATTGGTAACTCCGCATCTTTTATCAAGCACATTAGATCTTCAATGTCACGTGGCTTAAATAGTACATCAGCTTGGCCACCAACATTTAACCAAGTCATTTTAGACATTGAAACATTATAACGGTAGATTCCACATACTTTAGGTAAGCTTATAAGCATTTTGATTTTAACTCTAATCCTGCATCCATACCCATTTTTTCTGCATCTTCTACAAACGAAGTGCGTTCAGTAAAGTATATAACTCTCTCGCCCGCTAACATACAATAAAGATGTAGCATGTTTTCACTCACATATTCTGCTAAAGCTGCAAGCGGTGTAAAGCATGAACCATTTACTGTCTTCATGAAACTGCGCTCTGATTTTGCCCTTATAAAAGACATATTATTATTAATTTTCTCTAAAAGATCGATAACTTTTATATCATTCTTTCGGCATTGAATGCAAATTGTCCCCTGCCCTACTGCGCTTAACATGACTTTTGGTGGCAATACCTCTGTAATTAAGTGATATTTTTTTAATCTTATCAGCCCTGCTTCAGCTAAAATCATTCCATCAAAATTCTGATTTTGCAGTCTAGTTGTCACATTTCCACGCAGTGGCACTACATTTAAGTCTGGCCTGAGATTTAACAGCTGAACTTTTCTTCTTATTGAAGAAGTTGCAATTGTAGCCTGCTGTGGCAAAGTTTTTAGGCTCTTATATTTATGAGAAATAAATACATCACATGGACTTAGCCTCTCTAAAACACAAGGAATTGTTAAGTCCTTCGAGAAAAACGCAGGTACATCTTTTAGCGAATGAACCGCCATATCTATATTATTTTTGAGTAATTCAGCCTCAATCTCCCTGAGGAACAGTCCTTTACCTCCTATTTCAGCAAGGGTTACATTAGCATATTTATCACCAGAAGTTTTGATTTTAATGATCTCAACGGATAGATTAGGAAAAGACTCTAATAATCTTTGTTTTGCTTCCAAAGCTTGGATGAGCGCAAGGTCGCTTCCTCTCGTACCTATTTTAACTAGCATATATCCTTCATATTATATGTCTATATTCTATGCCCATTTTTTATTATCTCCAATTTAGTTATTGAACATTTTACAATTAGCCCTTAGTATCACGAACATTTAGTAATCTAGGAGTATGTATGTTTGATATTTTAAAAGATTCTAATGGCAGATTTAATAAAAAGAATATTTTACCTCTTGTATGTACTACTGTCGCTATTATTCTAACAGCATTAAGTGCAGTAGTAGCAATTCCCAGATTTTCCTCTCATCCTTCTCTATCTAGTCCTCTCGGTTGGAAAGATCCAAGTTATAGTGAATTTCTTGCTATTCACATACCAGCTACCATAGTTACTTTCTCAATACTTGGTTTATGCATTTACCTTCCGATTGATAGCATTAGAAAAAATAAACAAATAGAGAATCTTAAAGCTACCTCTGAACCTCATTCATGGATTTATAATGATATTTTAGAAAAACAAACGCAGACCATCAATTATAGATCAGGGCTTTAGGCGGTCCTAATCTTTTAGGTGCTTGTGATTAGCAACTATTCGGTCTACAATGCACTAATATAGTTTAAATTTATGCCAAACAAGATAATAGTTAAATCTCTTTCAGTGTTACTAATTTTTTTGCTGTCCTTATATATAATACTGCCAAATTTTATTGATAATAAGTTCTTTACCTCAAAAAAGAGAATAAATTTAGGGCTTGACCTGAAAGGTGGATCATCTCTGCTTCTAAATGTAGACTTAGATTTTTACTTCAAAGAGAAACTAAGCATGCTAACCGATGAAATAAAAGAAGGTCTGTTAACACAAAAGATTGAATTTAGCGCAAAAAACGATAAACAAGTGGTTGTAACTTTAAATAATATTGATGATTACAAAAAAGTTTCAACGTTAATACATAAAATAAACCCAAATTTAGAATTGAGTAGAAAAAATACTGCAATTTTCATTTCATATAAACCGCATTATAAGAATTCATTAATCAATGAAGTAGTTTCAGAGTCAATAGTTAATGTTCAAAGACGCTTAGATAAGCTTGGTACTAAGGAAGTAAGTGTGCAAAAACAAGGACAAAATAAGATATTAGTCCAAGTTCCTGGAGTAGAAGACACTCAGCAGATAAAATCTCTGCTTGGCAAAACAGCCAAGCTGGCCTTCCATTTGGCAAACACCAATGTAGCTAAAATGCAAGATATCGATCATGACACTACGATTATGCTCAAGGATTCTTTGGGTAATTCCTACCCGATATTCCGCAAAACTGAAATAGGCGGTGATTCATTAGTTAACGCATCAGTTAGATTTGGCAATTTAGGTAAACCAACAGTACATTTCAAATTCGACAGCATAGCAAGTAAAAAATTTGCAAAAATTACTAAAGAAAATGTAGGAAAGCCTTTTGCAATTGTTTTAGATAACACAGTCTTAACTGTACCAACAATACGTGAACCTATTCTAAATGGAGAGGGAGAAATTAGCGGTAATTTCACTGAAAAACAAGCGAGTGAACTTGCAATACTTTTAAAATCAGGTGCACTACCTGCACCACTTAAAATAATTGAAGAAAAAAACATTGGTCCAAGCCTTGGAGAAGAGTCAATAAAAGCAGGAGAAATTGCAGCAATAATCTCTATCATAGCCGTTGGTTTATCTATAATCATTACTTACGGCAAATTAGGCTTATTAGCGTCTGTTGCACTCGTTTTTAATGTAATCTCTATACTACTCATTCTTACCTTACTTGAAGCAACTCTTACTCTCCCTGGAATTGCTGGAATTGCGCTAACTGTTGGCATGTCAGTGGATGCAAATGTTTTAATATTTGAACGCATCCGCGAAGAAATAAGAGCAGGAAAAAGAACAGCTCGTGCCATTGAAGAAGGATTTAAAAACGCAATAAAAACAATTCTTGATTCAAACCTCACTACACTAATTGCTTCAGGAATAATGTTCATTATTGGTAGCGGAGCAATTAGAGGATTTTCTATCACTTTATCGATAGGAGTTTTATGCTCGATGTTTTCTGCAATTATAGTCACAAAACTTCTGATAGAATTGTGCATCAACCCACAAAAGCTAGTACTTTAGTATCTGTTCAGCAGAGTGACAAAATAAGATAGACGAGAAAAGACAACTAAATGGTTGTCATGAAAGTAGCTATCCAGTCTTTTCGTCGTCAAAAACGTTGTAACATGCTCACCAATTTAGTGAGCATAAAACCAATATATTTGTGGAAGAAAAGGAAAAAAGAAACAGAAACCATCTTCAGGCTATCACAAAGGATATGGCCATAAGATTAAAGATATGGATAGATTTATCAAATTTCTGAATGGAAATCAGGATATTAGAATTGAAAAGATATTATTACTAAAAATTAAACATCAAACCAACTTCAATATTATGAGTGGATATATCATCTGCAATAGGTATTGGGATACTAAAGTAACGATAGCCGAAAAAGGTTTTAACTTCTGGGATTATTGAGTAGTCAACACCAAGCTTTATTTGATAAGCAAACCAAGGAACATTCAGTGGCATTGAATTTTCTGGTGACCCATTAATCTTTTTTAATCTAAAAACTGTTGGCCCTATACCAAGACCAATATACGGAGCAAATTGTGTATCTTGAATGCTGGAGTTATAATAGAAGTTTAATAAAAATGCAAACACGCTTGCTGATTTCTCAAATACCGGAGGAGAATTACTATCTTTAATATTGGCTGTAGAATACATAGCTTCAAAATCAACTCGGCCATTTTCCCCAGCATAGTAACCTAAAGATACGCTCCTAAGCCACTGGAAATCAATTTTGCCGTTAAATTTCTCTATACTCTGAATTTCATCCACTAATCCCGCTTTGATAAACAATGATACTACTTTTTCTTGCAAAGAAAGATTAGGATTAGCTGTATTGATTAAATTAATAAACCTTTCTCCTATTGCCTTTATACCCTTTACAAATGTTTCTGAATTATCATTGTATATCTTACCACCGTTAGCACTAACATAGAAATCAAGTTTTTTTGATTTTGCCTTTGTAGGTTCAGCTTGATCTGTAATACGTGGCAACATATTTTTCTGACCAGCTGCTTGGAAAATAGAAGGTGAACTACTTTTAAGTTCTTGATATTTTATTGGTATTTCTCTTTCAGCAACCTCTTCAGAACGTATTACACTTTCATTATTATCTGTTTCTAATTTTAACGGTTGTACTTGCTCAATGTGTGTATTGTTACTGATATAAGTAATAAAAAAATAGACACACGGAATGAAGATGAAAAATAAAGCAATAGATATTCTAATTATCATAAATGAATTATCACTTATAGTATAACTACTATATCATATATTCCTTTAATGTACAAAAATTAAGAAATAATATTTCCAATTAAACAATTATTTTCTATTCCTTTAACATGAGCTTTCACAATACTTTTAGCTTGAACTCTTGATGTAAGTTTTATTAATGCAAAATTTTCTGTTCTACCAATATTATTCTGCTCAACCAAAACGCTTTGCTCAGTGCCGAGCAAAGATTGATAAAAACTGCTCATCATTTCTTTATTTATTTCTCTTAGATGCTTTACTCGTTCTTTACGTACATTCTCTGGTATTTGTGGCATCCGTGCAGCAGGTGTGTTTTTCCGCTCTGAATATGGAAAAGCATGTAGATAAACTACATTTATTTTTTTCAGTAAATCAACTGTATCCTGAAACATTTCATCAGTTTCTGTTGGAAATCCAGCAATAATATCAGCGCCAAATGCTATATTAGGTCTTAAGCTCTTCATTTTATGATAAAATTCTATCACTTGTTCTCTATTGTGACGACGTTTCATTCTCTTTAGTATTAAATTATTACCAGACTGTAGACTCAAGTGTAAGTGAGGCATAAGTCTTGACTCATTAGCTATTAAATCCATTAGTTCATCATCAACTTCAGCAACATCAATAGAGGAAAGTCTTAGTCTCTTTAACTGTGGTATATCCTTTAAAACTCTTCTAATCATTGAACTGAGTGATTGCTTACCAAACAAATCTGTACCAAAATCAGTAATATCAACACCTGTAAACACCACTTCTTGATACCCATTTTCTATAAAAATCTTAATTTGCTCTATAATATTGTTTACTGGCACAGATCGATTATTTCCTCTTGCCTCAGTAATTGAGCAAAATGTACAACTATGATTACAACCATTTTGAATTTCAATAAATGCCCTTGATTTATCTTCAAATCCATTAATGAGAATAGGTTCTACTTGGTTATCACTGACTAAGATTTCATCATTATTTAGTAGATAATTTTCAGCTCTTAGCTTGTCTTGATTACCTAGCACTTTACTTACACCAGGAATATCACTATATGATTTAGGATCTAATTGAACGGCACAGCCAACTACGATAATTTCTTTACTTGGGTCGTTTTTATAGATCTTACGTATTTTTTGCTTCACTTGGCGTTCTGCTTCGTTTGTCACTGCACAGCTATGCACTACAACAACATTTTCTCTCTTTGCTTTTTTTAATGCTTCTTTGATTAACTCACTCTCGTAGAAATTTAGACGACAACCAAATGTTATTACTTCATTCATGCTTTTGCTTTAATAGATCTAAATTATATCAAATATCCAAGCAAAATGACTATTTTTTTGGTAGATATTATAATTTAAGCATAACCTCTAGAGTTGAAAATCACAGGAAGAATTTGTAGATATACAGTAAGATCATTTAGCATTAAAAAAAGCTTAAGGCCAATGATGTTAACCTCAAGCGAATATAAACCAAAAAACATTTTGCTAAACCTTGAAGCTCTACCATGCAAATTCATCTATATCATTTGGTACATAAGTGTCAGAATAAGCTTCATCCAAACTTTCTGCTTTCCATGGAAGCCATGAAGAAGGTTTTATCTTCTCTAAAACTTTACCTGGTATTGATGTTATCTCTTGCTTTACGTCTTCTTTTAATTTTTCTATTTGTAACCGAGCAAAATCTTCCACGCGAACCATGAGTTTATCTGTTAGCTCTTTTATCATGTCTTGATTTTGTTCTGCAACTTTCTTTGTAATAGGTACGACAATTTTACTTATAATCTCCGTTCCTAATGGAACAACGATTTGCTTTGCAACCTGATCACTAACAGGTTTAATAAGGTAATCTGCTATACTCTTTGCTGTATCTCCAGTCAGATTTGTTACTTTTTTTAAACTATCACCAATAATACCATAGTTTTTTTGGTACATCATATCTTCATCAGCAACTTCATATCTTCCTAAATCATCATACATTCCCATTTGTTGGTGAGACAATCCATTTGCATCAGATACATATCCGTATTTATTAAGTGAATTGGAATTAGACCGCATAACATTCTCCTAATTATTTATATATGCCTATTTTAGTATGAAACAACTAACAAAACATTAACTTTTAAGAACTCTTCTCAATTAATACATCAATAAAGGTAAGACCATATAATTTTCTCCTTTCTTGATACTATTCTCCTCCGAACTTAGTTCACACAGTTATTCAGACACTTCTGAATTTACCACCCCAAATTCCACTGCTTTTTTATATTTTGACTAGGTCTTCTCCTACAATTAGATAATCAGTACTCTTATCTGAAATGTACCATATAACTACACCAAGCTACAAATATGACACAAGAGTTTAGATTATTTTAGTTATTCTCTTGTATAAGATACTCTTTATATCAAAAAGAGGACCATATGAGTGAAGCAACTTTTTCTGAAAAAAATCAGCTTTCTAGAGAAGACATAGCAGAGTTAACAGAACTTATGTGTCTTGAACGAAGTGAAGTAAGTGAAAGTGGAACAGGGCTATTAGAACTTATAGCTGAACAGGAGCAAATACTTGAGGATTTAGGAATAGAATCAAAAGAGCTTTTATGTTCTCAGCATACAGGAATGTATGAGAACCTTAGTCAGCCCTATTCTACGGATCTCGAGGTTTTATAGCAGATATATAGATTATCATTATTACTGATACCTACTCAAGAGTTGCTATGGCAAACAGAGAAAACTGCAATTACTGCCGCTAATCTTTTTAATATATCTTTCTTTGATGGTGCTATTATCGCGCATTTTGACTGATATGGGCTATGATAAACCAGAAAATCACAGCTATATTTAGGAATTGAGACAAGGCCTCATTTAGGTAAATATTGCTATGCAGACTTTTCTTGATAGCAAGCATATTGCTTTTTAGAAAAATATTAGTAGCATCAAACATAGAGATTGACATTAGTTTTTCTGTCAGATTAAGTTGCGTCTAGTACATATTATCAAGGTGAAATTTCACGTTTTTTATTAAGAGGATCCACATCTGGATCTTCTATATAGTTTTGAGGTTGTTCTTGAAACACAAGACGTGCTCCCTCAAAGTTATACTCCTCACCTTCATATAAAGAATCTTCTTCTTCAAAATTGTGTTCTATTTCTACTTCAAACTTGAATCCTAACTTCTCGCAGAATTTGTAGAAATATTCTTTAATGGTATCAAATAAACTTCTGCCATCAATTTTGTAATCTCTCAATTTTCTAGGCACAGTAAGTGACAATTTGCCATCTTTATATATCACATCATCTTTCCCATCTTGAGATTCAAGTGTAAATTCTAGTGAGCTGGATAGATCGCATACCTTGTCACCTAATTGAACATCACTCTCTTGGGAGAGTATTGGTAATGTCATATCAGATCTAACACTCACATTATTTTGGTCAACATAATAGATATTTATAACTTTTTTAGGTGAGAGTATTTTCAATGAATGTTGGCTAAGTGCAAATTGAGATTCTATAAATACACCAGCTTCATACCCTGCCTGATTACAATTGGTAACCAATTCCTCTAAGATAGAGTCACTTGGAACCTGAGCGTTGGCATATTCAAATATTTCCTTAAAAACTTCTTTTGCAAATGCACGATAACTCTTGTTTTTATCTCCTTCTTTCGGTAATAGATGCGTGTGTTCTTTACCTAAATCGTAAAATCTTTTAATCTCTTCTTTATATTGATCAGTTTTTTTATCACTAGGGATTTCCGGATCTTCACAATATTCTTCCCAAATCTTATCAAATCCTTCCTTATTTCTGTTTACCAGCGCTTTAATTAAGATTTTGTCTATATTTCTGTCTTTAATAACAAAGTCCATTCTGTCAAAATCTTTATATATAGCTTCACCAGAATTTGCTGCTTTATTATCTCTTGAAGCTCTTAACTTACTGAAATCAAACTTTTCTGCCTGAGCTTTTAGTGTAACGACTGGATTTTCATTTTTTTCCTGTGTAGAGTTGTTCATTGTTAATACTTTGATATGAATTGCTGATAGTATAATAATACATAAAAATAGTTAATATGTCAATAATATACTTAACATAGACAGTCATAATAGGGTGACAGGATTTTAGTAAGGCTCTATTATGAATAAACGGTTTTACACAGTATGAATGTTGATGAGCAGTCAAGTGTGCTGACTTTTCTAAATAGTAAAATTGAGAATATACCAAAGTTTCATTCCGCAATATTGCCTAAACTTTGCGGTGGAGACAGAGTAATGGACTTGCTGTTTTATAGGCCGCTCAGTTATGTGGATAGAAGTAAATCACTACCTGATGCTCAAGTAGGAGAATTTACAACTTTTATGGCAAAAGTGTATGAGCACCAGCGCCCCACTGTTAGAGGTAGGCCATATAAAATAATCGTTGAAAGTGAAAGTCAGTATTTATTTATAGTTTTTTTTAATTACTCAGTTAAATATTTGTATAAATTATTTCCAGTTGGAACAGATATAGTAATCAGTGGTAAACTTGAAAAGTTTGCCGAACATTGGCAAATTACTCACCCAGATTATATGTTATCTGATATCAATCAATTTAAAGAAATAGCCTGCATAGAGCCAGTTTACCAATTATGTCGCGGTATTACTAACAAGAGCATTAGAAACATAATAAGTTCTAATCTAAAAGATTTGCCTGATTTGCCAGAGTGGATAGATGAAACATTAATCAAGCAAAAGAAATGGCTGAATTGGAAAGAAAGCATCATAAGATTGCACAGACCGAGCTCACTCGCAGAAGCAGAAGTTTGCAGAGAAAGACTTGCTTATGATGAGCTATTTGCGTACCAGTTGGCACTAAAGCTTGCAAGGGAAAATCATGTAAAAAAAGAGGGAAAAGAATTTATAATATTGAGTAAATACAAAGAGCAGGTCTTAAATGAATTACCGTTCCAATTAACAAATGATCAAATTCGAGCGATAGATGAAATCTCAGAAAGACAAAAATCCAGATACCGCATGGTAAGTCTGCTGCAAGGTGACGTTGGGAGTGGCAAAACTGTAGTTGCACTCTTTGCGATGCTGAATGTGGTAGAAAATAACATGCAAGCAGCTCTAATGGCACCAACTACTATCTTGGCTGAGCAACATTATAATTGGATCGAAGAAGCTCTATCTTGTACTGATATAAAAGTTGCTTTGCTTACCGGTAAAACTGCGAGCAAGGAAAGAAAGATTATTATGAACGAACTTGCAAGTGGTATTTTAAATATAGTAATTGGTACTCATGCATTATTTCAAGCTAACGTTACATTTAAAAATTTAGGACTCGCAGTCATAGACGAACAACAGCGATTTGGAGTGATACAGAGGAATCGGTTGGTAGGAAAAGGAGAAAATACCGATATACTTTTTGTTACTGCAACTCCCATTCCAAGAACCTTGCAGCAAGCTATGTATGGTGATGTTGAATGTTCTATTTTAAGGGAAAAACCAAAATCTAGATTGCCAATAAAAACCGTTATTATGAACGTTAAAAAAGTATCAGATATTATTCAAAGACTGAAAAATGCTATAAATAGAGGCGAAAAAGCATATTGGATTTGTCCATACATAGAAGAAAACGAAGAACTCAATATTGCCGCAGCAGAAATGCGCTTTCAGGAACTACAAAAGACATTTTTTGATAGAGTCGGAATAATACACGGAAAACTAACTCAAGAGCAGAAAGATCAAGTGATGTTTTCCTTCAAGAGAAATGAATTTTCTCTGCTTGTTGCAACCACTGTGATAGAAGTTGGCATAGATGTACCAGATGCAACTATTATGATTATAGAGAATGCAGAGCAGTTCGGGTTATCGCAATTACATCAGTTAAGAGGTAGAGTAGGACGAGGAAATAAACCGTCTTTTTGTGTACTGTTATATGACAATCTCAGTAAAAGTTCGTATTCAAAGTTAAAGATTATGTGTGAGTCACAAGATGGATTTTATATTGCTGAAAAGGATATGATGCTGAGGGGTAGCGGAGATATTCTAGGCACAAAACAATCAGGGTGCATGGAGTTTAAATTTGCTGATTTATATGAGGACAGAGAATTGCTCAACCTTGCATATAATAGTGCAAAAGGTACAATAGCTAATTTTGAATTACTGCTTGATATATTTGAATATAGAAGTAGACTACATTTTTCAAAATTTCAGTAATCTTCCAAGCCATAACCTTCATGAGTAGAAATTCCTTGACAGACGGGAGTATTTAACAAACCATATGCGTCAAGTTAAGGAAAAATAAGAGTGAAGAAGAAGTTTTTACCATAAGAATAAATTGTGCAGAGTTAATAGCAGGCCCTGTAAACAAAATGTTAGCAGGTCAAATTAATCAAGGGCAGGAAGTATAAAAATGGAAAAAAAGCGGTAACTTAGCCTAATGACAATAAATATATATATAGAAGGTACCGTTTTAAAGAGCACAAAAGGAATACACAGTAAAAGCGAGAAGAAGTTGAGAATATGTATGGAAGCAGTGTGGAGAAGTGGCTGCCAATGATCAAAAATTTACCACAATTACAGAAGTATACACAAGAGGTTTAAAAGGTGATGCAAAAAGGGAATTTTGGCAAAATGACTTAAGTATGCACAACAAGATTTGCATAATTGATGATCAGATGTCATTCATGCTCAGCCTATATATAGAAAAAATTCTCAAGCTCAAGAGGGCTTAGGGTGGAACTAAAATTCATGGACTTGTTGACGCACGTAATTAATTTCTTTTTTTTAAGTTAATTAATGTTAACAAGCCACGTCTGCCTGTAATCATGTTAATACCAAAATATAATGTAAGAGAAGAAATGGGCAGTGCTATGCAACAGTTTTTGTTTCTTTCTAACCATGCTTCCATATGAAAAACATATGACATAAAAAGGAAAACAAAAAGCTAAGAACCTTGACGCGCTTTACATCTTGGCTTTACCTTATTTATAATATAAACCTTACCACCCCTTTTCACAACTTTACAATTTTTATCTCTGTTACGATGAGATTTTAGTGACCCTTTAACTTTCATATCTACAGTAAGAATAGAATTACCTTACATTATGATCACTGACAGAGAGTTAGTCAATTGATAAATTTTTCACATTTTATTAAAATACTGTATAATTGTTGCTGATACTTCTTCGATTGACCTTTGCGTGACATCAATAATTGGCCAGTTATTTTGCTTAAAGAACTCCTCTGCTTCTTTAATTTCCTTTTCTACTTTTCTAGGGTCAGCATATATATTATTACCTTCATTATTAATTGAAGTCAGTCTATTTTTGCGTATTTCTATTAGCCTTCTTACGTCTATTGTTACTCCTATAGTCAGTTTATTTTTTAATTTTGCTAAGTCGACGTAAAAGGGTATCTCGCTAACAAAAGGAACATTTGCAACTTTATAGCCTCGGTAAGCTAAATACATACTGGTGGGAGATTTTGATGTGCGTGAAACTCCAACCAAAATTATATCGGCTTTATCAATATCTTGAATATTTTGTCCATCATCATGATTAATGGTATAGTTTATTGCCTCAATGCGCTGAAAATACTCGTTATTTATTTCAGTATACAGGTCAAGTTTTTCATCCTTTTCAATTTCAAGATAGGATGAGATTTCTCTAATAATATGTGATAATATTGCTCGATATGGAATTTTTAACTTGATACAATTATCTTTTAGATATTTTCTGAGCCCATCATCAGTAATAGTGCATATAACAAAGTTATGCTCATCACTTTTTCTCTCAATTTCCTCCAGAATTTTATCGATCTGCTCTTCTCCTTTTACAAAAGACCAAACATATTCGATAGTTTCTACAGAACGAAAATGTTTCAGGGCTGATTTTGCAACTGATATAACAGTTTCACCACTTGAATCTGACACTAAGTGTAGGTTAAGCTTTTTAAGGGTCATCAACGTTATACTAAAAATAATAGCAAGCAATCTGCTACTGAAATTGTGCTAATTTATTATACTACGTAAATATAGAAAAACTATCTTGTTGATAAAACTCAAACTAATTGATAAATTCTTAACACAATTATTCTCAAAACAAATGTTTTTATTAAAGCCTACAAATTTCACTTCTTTTACTAAAAAAGCTCTACCTTGGCTTGGGGTTATTTGTTTCGCATGTTTTTTAATTGGAATGTTCTTAGCATTATTCTTCTCCCCAGGAGATTATAAACAAGGAGAAATCGTACGAATTATGTATCTTCATGTGCCTTCTGCATGGCTTGCTCTTGGAATATACGGACTCATTGCATCACTCAGTTTCATTTCATTGGTGTGGAACAATAGCGTTGCTAGTGTTTTGGCACATGCTGCTGCTCCTGCAGGGACAGTCTTTTCGGCAATATGCTTAATCACAGGTAGCGTCTGGGGAAAAGGAACATGGGGTACTTGGTGGGTATGGGATGCAAGGCTTACTTCAATGCTGATTTTGTTTTTTCTGTATGTTGGTTATCTTTCATTGTGGAGCGCTTTTGATAATCAAGCAAGAGCAGAGAAATCATCAGCAGTATTTGCCATTTTTAGTGCTATAAATATTCCCATAGTAAAATTTTCTGTGAATTTATGGTCTACTCTTCATCAGCCAGCAAGTATTTTTAGAAAAGGTGGAGTAGCAATAGAAGGTTCTTTACTGCTGCCACTCATTGCAATGTTTATATTTTGTACCACACTTTTTTTAGTAGTGTGGATACTTAATGCCCTTCATTTAATTAATTTGCAGAAGATAAAGAGAGAAATCAGTATGCGGTATTAGGTATGCAGTTCCAGAGTGTAATGTTGTGAACAGCGACAGAGATTAAAATGTAGAGCAATCATCCATTAGCAAGTTCCAGAACTAATTACGTACAAACCACACTTCAAGATTATAGTGATTAATCACATGAAAGTAGAAGAATCATGACTCTCTAAGGTGAACTGTATGCAAAATTAGCAAAGATACGTTAGAAATTGAAAGAAAATTTCTATTGATAGATATGCTATATTTATAATTCAAGTTATTAAATTTTTAATTACTTTAGCTTATAATAGCTCCTAAGTTACCATGAAGTTTCTTGAAATGTGGTTTCTTTTACTCACATTAAATTTGTAGTTTTTTTATTTTAATACAATTTCAATTTTGACTGTAGAGGAGGTTCCGATGTCAAAAAACACCTATAGTGACCAAATTAATAATAGTTATTTATATAACAACAAACTTTTTTATGGTGAAGAGGATATAGATGAGATCACTGAAGGTGAAACTACGACTGAGAAGGAATTTACAAATAGTTCCGTAGTAAAAGAGGATTTTGAACTAGTAGAAAAGAAGCTTACGAAATGTGAAGAGGAAGTTAAGCGAGCAAAAGCAGAGACTGAGTGGTATAAAAAAATAGCTGAAGAATGTAAAAAAGGAAGTGGTACGGGCGAACCTGTTACCGATGAAGGAGAGAATGAAAATGGAGAAATTACATCTCGAAAAGTAACCTCAGATTGTTCCAAGTATGAAAATTGTGGGCCGTATTCTCATTTTTATAAAGTTGATAATAAGATAGGTTGTCAAGGTTTTAGTTCATCTGATTTACTAAAGGAATTATATCCTGAGATGTACAGTAATCCTAAGATTGCAAAATATATAGAAGAGGGAGCAAATGGTAATTATGGTGCAGTAAATTTTAAATTTGCCTTTACAGAGGATCTTAATTCAATATCCTGGCTTGGTAATATAGAATGTGAAAAATGTGTGGATGATCAAATAGAGTTAGCGTGTCAAGAAGAAGAGATTAAGAGTTTCTGTTACCCGAACGTTTACCATAGTAATCCAGAATTCAACAAAAGCTTTTTTTCCAGAGGAGCATGTCCTAATCTCTTTAGAGAGCCCAGTGAAACAAGTGTTGTAAAAGCAAAACAAGTTGCACCATTGATACTTGTTAATACCTTAGGACAAATGATAGATAAAGAGGGTAATAACACTAAAGTATACTATGATGCATTGAAGCGTTATCTAAATGATGATGGTAAAATCAAGGATTGTGGAGATAATCAAAAGTGTAAGGATTATATTCCAATTATGGAGAAAGTTGCATGGAATAGTGATAAGGAAGTACTATTAAAAACTGCTGTTAATAATACGCAAGAAGCAAATCCTTACTATTATGGAAATGAGGATAATTCTACTTCCGTTGAATTTGGTTCTATATAAGGCTGAATTTGTCTAATTTTTTCTACACTAGACACAATTTAGTCGTATCTGAACAAATACATAATCTATATAAAGAGGACGTAGGTACCATCTGTCCTTTTAAGGCATTTATGTCAATGATATGCGTAATCCATGATTTTAAACATGATGATCCTCCTAAGTAATACAAAAAAACTCAGAAAAATGTATATAGCTATGATAGAAGTTATCTATACATAAGTACAATATACTTTAACTAGAGATTATAAATTAATGAAGTTGAAAAGTCTGCAGACGAAGATAGATTTCGAGCTCTAGAATATCTTCACTATCAAAATAACAAAGCTGTCAAAATTTGTCAAGTAATTTTTATCGCAACTGTACAAACATTGCACAGGACAAATTTAAAATGCTGTAAAATGGTGTCTGTTCAGACGCATGTGAAACCAGTGCTTCTTTTCATCCCACTTCCATGCGGCTAAACCCTTTTCATAATTTCCTATCTATCATTTCTTAAACCACTCCCCTGAACGGATACAATTAAATACATTTTTAACATTTTTATAGAAAACTATTAGTATAGATTTGTATGCTGCCCTCATGGCTATTTTAAAATGTTTAATACTCCTTTTCATTATTTCTTGCACACATTTACCTAACAAGCAACATTCTGTTAATATAGACAATTATAAGCACGATTATTCGTTGCAACAATATAATACTCCTTTGAAGAATAACGAACCAGCAATACCAGAAATGATACCTTTACCGGTAGAGTTTCCCGATCTTACAACCAGTAATCAGTTTCTTTCGATTAATGTTGATGAAAAAGTACCAGTAAAGGATTTACTGATTGAAATAGGAAAACTTTCTGACATTAACTTAGACATAGATCCCAAAATATCAGGTAATATTACTTTAAAGCTAAAAGATAAGAACATAAACGAAGTAATTCAGAATATAGCCAACAGCGCCAAATTGCGTTACTCAATGAATAATGGTGTAATTAGAATTGAACAAGATTTGCCATATGCACAAAATTATTACGTAGACTTCATCAATATTCAACACTCTGCTCAAAGCAATTTTGTCGTTAGTGGCAATGTTACAAGCAGCGATGCTGACAGGAATGTTAGAAAGTCTCAATATAGCAGTGACTTATGGAGTTCATTAGAAAAAGGCTTAAATGCAATAATGGATGTTAATGGAGTGGATGATGGTGAATTTCTTTCATCCAACAGAGAAGCTGGTGTCATTATTCTAAATGCTAGAAAAGATATTCACAAAGCTGTTGAAGAATATATTAATAAAGTTAAGAAATTGGCGTCTTCTCAAGTAATGATCGAGGCCAAAATAGTTGAAGTTGTATTAGACGATAAATACCTTTCTGGTATCAACTTAAATGATTTGCATAATGAAACAAAATCTATAACAAATCAAGATAGTTCCATTACTAGCCTGGTAATGAACTCTGATTTAGAAAATTTAGTAAAAACTTTAGACAAGTTTGGCACTTCAACCGTAATTTCAAGCCCTAGAGTACATGCTATAAATAATCAGCAAGCAATGATTTCATTTACTAAAAACCATATCTATTTTACTTCCGATATACAGAAAGATACCGGAAACTCCAATCATGCCTTAATTACCAAGATGAATAGCACTCCAATAGGTGTGGTGTTAATAATCCACCCAAGCATTAACATTGATACTAACGAAATATTTATGGATATACACCCAACCTTATCAAGAATTAACAATTACACTAAAGACCCAAATATAGAATATGTCGCACAACAGAATAAAATGAAATTAAATAGTGACATTCCAATTATTGAAACCAGAGAAATGCACTCTACGTTAAAAATTAAGAGCGGCGAAGTTATGGTAATTGGTGGGCTTATAGAGCATAGAAAAGATAACCAAAACTTATTGCATCAAAAGTCAAAAAAACTGGCTAAGACAGTAGAAACCGTCATCTTCCTGAAAGCAACAATCGTACCAACACTTGGTTTATTAGATATAAAAGATAGGAATTTATATATATATTAAACGTATCCGTTCAGGCAATGGCATCAACTTAAGGAAAGATGTTGGGGTTGCTATTATGATAAGAAGAGAGTATCAGAATGATAATTAAGACAGCTTAATCATAAATCTGTTGCAGTAAATTTAAGTTACTTTAGTCATATATTAAAGTTTTTAAACAGGTCTTAGTTTACTTACTTTATTGTTTTCTTTATTATCAAATATTGCTTTAAATAATATGGAGGAGCACATTGTCAGCAATTGCCGTTATTGATTTTGGTTCACAGTTTACACAGCTTATTGCAAGACAAATCAGGGAAATGGGCGTTTACTGTGAAATATTTCCAAGCAATATCGATTTCGAAACAGTATCAAAATTCAATGGATTTATTTTTTCTGGAGGACCGCAATCTGTAAATGACAATTGCTCTGAAGTAAGTGAAGTAGCACATAAAATTATAAAACTTAACGAAACAATAAACACTCCTATACTTGGAATATGTTATGGACAGCAACTCATTTGTCATTATTTCGGGGCAAAGGTAAGAAAAGAATTCAATCAGGAATTTGGCAAAACTAAAATCAAGATACTAAAAGAATCCCCAATTATAAAGGATACTTGGGACGTTAATTCCGAAGTCGATGTGCTAATGAACCATGCAGACAGTGTCGAAACTATACCGCAAGGATTTACTGCTATTGCCTCAGGTATAATAAATCAAACAATCGCAATAATTGCCAACGAAGAGCGGAAGATTTACTGTACTCAGTTCCATCCTGAAGTTAAGCCTACGACAAATGGTAGTAAACTTCTCTCTAATTTCTTAGATATTGCAAATTGTGAGAGAGATTGGACAATGAAGTCATTCATTGAAAAACAGAAGGAAAAAATTCAAAACTTAGTAGGGGAGAAAAAAGTAATTGCTGCAGTAAGTGGGGGGGTTGATTCAAGTGTTGCAGCAGTTCTTACACACGAAGCTATAGGAAAACAATTAAACTGTATTTTTATCGATACTGGGTTATTGCGTAAGAGCCAGACCACTGCTATGTTAAAAGAAATTCCAATAAATTACGTTGATAAATCAAACTTGTTTTTAAGTAGGTTAAAGGGAATAACTGATCCGGAAGAAAAGCGAAAAATTATCGGCAATACTTTTATCGAAGTATTTGAAGAAGAGGCAAAAAAAATAGGTGATGTGGATTTTTTAATGCAAGGCACCATTTACTCTGATGTAGTTGAATCAGGGCACGCTTCAGGAAACACTAGTACAATTAAATCTCATCACAATGTTGGTGGGTTGCCAGAAAAAATGAATCTGAAATTAGTAGAACCTTTACGCTATCTCTTTAAAGATGAAGTAAGGCTGCTTGGCAAAGAAATTGGGCTTTCAGATGAGATAATATTTCAACATCCATTTCCTGGGCCTGGACTTGCAGTGAGGATCATAGGTGAGGTTGATGAAGAAAAGGTACGAATATTGCAAGAAGTAGATGAAATATATATCAACACAATGAAAAATTATGATCTGTATGATAAAATATGGCAGGCTTTTGCTGTACTGTTACCAGTAAAAACTGTGGGAGTTATGGGAGATAATCGTACATACGGATATGTTTGCGCTTTAAGGGCTGTGACTTCATCTGATGGCATGACAGCTGATGCATTTCCATTTGAAAATAAAGATCAACATTCGTTAGTATTTTGGAGGTTTTTGCAAGACGTCAGTAGTATAATTGTTAACAAAGTTTCCGGAGTAAATCGAGTTGTGTATGATTTAACTTCCAAGCCACCAGCAACTATTGAGTGGGAGTAGCAATAATTTCATTCCAGTTTCAGCTACTCGAATCACACCAAAGAGGCTGGTTGCATAACTCAAATTTTAAGGAAAACTATTTAATGTCATTCCAGCGCGTAACGCTGGAATGGCTTTGTTGCACCACTCAAGGAAAGAACAGGCAGTTACTGATGGAATTTGTTATAAAATAGATATTTAGCCGACAAAGGAAAAATATGCCAATAAGAATGAAAGTCAGTAACTGCAATGAATATAACAAATTTCTTCAAGAAAGGGGAAATGTTTTTCATTATATCAACGATGCCATTGAAAATTGGTACGAAAATAGTCCAAAAGTAGCAGGTGGCAACAATGTCTACAGCGACAAAGTAGTGATTCTAATTCACATAATAACCTATCTATTCAGGATTGGTCTTAGGCAAACAGTGGGATTTATAGAGAAATATCTTGAGCAAATAGGGAAAATTTTGCAAATTATCAGCTATTCGCAGGCTTCAAGAAGGTTTAAAAAGCTTAATATCAAAATCAACGACTGCAGAGTTGATAAGAACGATATGGAAGATATTGAAATTGCTATAGATAGTACAGGTATCAGCATCTACAATAATATTCCAGGCCATAGTAAGGCAAATGGTACAGATAGAAAGTATCGCCGCTATGAGCAAACAAGAAAGCTACATGTAATGCTAGAGATAGGTAGTAAAAAAGTTATAGCTGCAAAATACAGTAGTGGAGTTTATTCCGACCACTATGGAGCCTGTGATCTTATTGAAAGAGTGGATACCAAGTATAACATAAGCACGATATATGCAGATAGGGCATATAATCGAAAGAAGTTATACAAACTGTGCGATGAGCTTGACATAAAGACAAGGATTCCTCCGCAAAATAATGCAGTAGAGCATCCAAAGTTGGATTATATGAATGAGAGAAATTCTACAATCAAGCTCATAAAGTCATATGATGAAGATGGTATGAAGAGGTGGAAAAAAGAGATAAATTATTGGAAGAGATCTTATATAGAAAGTTTTTTCTCGCGACTGAAGCAAATATTTGGATTTAGTTTTAGGAATAAATCTGAGATTAATCGTGAGAAGGAACTGCTACTCAAGTGTTATTTGCTTAACAAATTTACTGAAATAGGCATGGCTAAGTTTGATATAGCTTCATGAATTTATTATACATTACCCACTATCCGAAGAGCTGTGCAACAAAGCCCGCTGGAATCCAGAAAAAAAGAACCAGTGTCAGCTACTCGGATGACATCGAAATGTTCGTACAGATATTCGTCACACACCGGAATAAAAATTAGACTTTTGCCTTGTGCAAAATAATTTCAAGGCCGCATTGTCTTTATTTTGCTTATAGCTTCCACAAGCACTGCAAACATAAATGAAGAATACAAATATGCTTTTGGTAGTTCTATGTGAAGCCCTTCAAGTGTTAGATATACACCGACGAGTAAAATAAATAGAATGGCAATTACTTTTAAGCTTGGGTTGGATTTTATTACCTGAGCGGTATAATTTGATGAAAATAGCATCGCTAATATGGAAAATGTAAATGCTATGGCAATGATTATCATATTGTGAGTTAATGCTATGGCAGTTAATATTGAATCAACCGAAAAAACTAAGTCTATTAATATAATTTGTAGCACAACTAAAAAAAATTGTGATTTAACATTTGCCTTTGTTTTGTTCTCCTTATGTACAAAAATTTCGCTCCATAACTCTATAGAACTTTTAACAATAAGGAATAACCCTCCTGCAATCATAAGTAAATCCTTTACTGAGATATCTAGCGATACAGCGTGAAATATAGGCTTTTGCATTGATAGTATATATGATGTAAAAAATAGTATTACAAAACGCATCAATAGCGCTAAGCCAAAACCTATAAGGCGGGCTCTTTCTCTCAGCAGATTTGGCACCTTATCTATTGCTAGAGAAATAAAGATTAAATTGTCTATACCAAGTATAGTTTCAAGTAGCGTAATTATCAATAAAGTCCAAGCATCAGCTAGCATTTTCATTCCAAAGTCAGATTTTGTACTTTACAATAGATGTGTAAAAATTAAGTAACTTCGACTAGGTAATTAAAAAATCAGCCTTACCCGGAAAAGAAAGAGGCAAAAGGGCATTTTTATAATAAAAGTACTTTTGTAAGAGAAATAATGAAATTAAAAATCTAACTCTCTTTACGAAAATTTTAAATAGATTGTAAAATAGTTGTACCATGAAAATATATGCCTTCTTTATAGACTAAGATTTTTCTTTAAATTAAGATAGATACACGATAAAAGGAACATATGACAAAAGAATCATTAGCAAAAACTGATATAGTAAAAGTTGAAGATAAGAAAGCAACAAAGGGATTTTTTAAAATATTAGGTGAAGTAGCAGATGCTGTAAGGTCATGGGTTGGCAATATTGGCCCTGATTTAAGTAGTAGTCGCGATGTCGATAGTTTAGTCTTGAAGATGAACGAATGCTTAAACCCAAAGGGGGGTGAAGTCTCAGCACGTAAGAACACCGTATCTCTTGGTAATTTGTACTTGAGTTTATCAGAGGCAGGTCAAATAAAATTTTTACAAACCCTGGCAGAAAAGTTCAATCCGGATAAAACGAAAATAGATGAAGAAATGAAAGTATATAAGAAAAATCAAGATTCTGAGTCGAGCTATAAGTTTGAACAAGACTTAATAAAAGTCCTTGAATCACCACGCTCTAAAATATTGAAGCAGTTTATCTCCTTACCGGAGGGCCTTAAGTTTATTGTTGATATGCGTTCTGATGTACTCAAGCTGAAGAATCAATATAAAAGTCTAAGTCCACTAGAAAACGAATTAAAAAGTATACTTTGTACTTTGGTTGATGTTGATCTACTTGATCTTCATCAAATCACCTGGGATTCACCTGCATCATTGTTGGAAAAACTTATAAAATATGAAGCTGTACATAAAATTTCCTCTTGGGGTGACTTAAAAAACAGACTAGATTCTGATCATCTCTGTTTTGCTTTCTTTCATTACAAAATACCAAATGAACCTTTAATTTTTGTAGAGGTTGCACTGATGAATGAGATTGCAGATAGTATTCAACACGTTTTGGACGAGTCAGTTCCTTCAAGTGACCCAAGCAGTGCAAGTACTGCTATATTCTATTCAATATCAAACACTCAAACTGGTTTATCTGGAATTAGCCTCGGTAACTTTTTAATAAAGAGAGTCGTAGAAAAACTATCGCAAGAATTTAAAAGCGTAAAAGTGTATGCAACTCTTTCTCCAGTTCCTGGATTTACAAAATGGCTAAAAAATCAAGACGTAGCTTTATTAGGTAAGCTTAATATAAAACAATCAGGTACAGAAATTTTAGAAAGCATAAAAACTAACATTGAATGCGAAAAACAGTCCCTACTGAAACTTTGTGCACATTATTTGCTAAAGGTTAAAAGCAGTGGTGGAGGTGCTTATGATCCAGTAGCACACTTTCATTTAAGCAATGGTGCATCAATCAAACAAATCAACTGGATGGCTGATACTTCTGAAAAAGGCATTAGTCAGTCAGCCGGAATAATGGTGAATTATCTGTATGAGCTGCCTAAAATAGATAACAATCATGAGAATTATATGATTAATAAAGTGATTTCTCATTCAAAAAAAGTGTCAGCTATGTTAAAGGAATAATAGGAAGTGCGCAAGCATATAGAAAGTGCTAACATTCCCTAATGTTTATGTATATAATATTAAATAGTTTTATGAGGTAAAATGTATGAATAGTGATGAATTAGAAGAATTAAAGAAACTAAAACAAAAGATACAAGATGCAGTAGCACATAAAAAATTGTATGGTGTATTATTTGCAGATTCTAAAGAGATAGAGTTATTCAATAATTGTATTAGCAGTATTAAAAGTAATGGAATAGGCAAAGAGGAATCAAATGAATTGATAACCATTTATAAAGGACTTAATTCAATATTTGATAACATTAGTTCTGACTGGGATGGCAATAAGGGTAGCCTAAATGCTCAAAAAATTATTGTACATTATCAAAACTTAGAGTCTATCTTAAAGATAGTAAACATAATTAAAGAATTGAAGACAAGATTGGGCCAAGCATTCGTGATCTTCGACTTTGATGAATCCGGGTTAATCCAGGATATCGAATCACTCCAAAAAAAAATGAAAGAAGTGCTAGAAAACATGCAACAACAAGAACAAAGTGCAGCAAGGAAAAAAGAGTTAGAAGAGAAAGCTAAAGCAGAGTTTAGCAAGTATATAGAAAACGGCACTATTGATGCGATGTCAATCAAAAGGGATAGTAATTCAGATCTTCTTTATACAATAATTAAGCTAAAAGAAGACAATAAAAGCACAGATATTAAAGTAAGCGAATTTTTAAATAGTGATTTTTGTAAAGAAAACAATATTGCCGGTTTTCTTCTTTCAAGTGGAGATCAAAAAGAATTTATCAGTGGTAAAATACATGAGGGGATTAGATATTATCATATAGGTACCACAGTTCAATATGGAATAAAGTTTAACTGGTATGTAGACGGAAAGGAATGTAGCATTACATTAGGTGCTAACAGTGATGATAGTATTAGAATAATAAGTGATAGACCAACTGATGCGGATTTAGAAAAAAATAAAGATGTAAAGATTAAAGTTGGTGATGCTTACCTAAGCCTTGCTGATGCAGTAAAAACGTGTAGACAGCAAGAAGATCCAAGTAGCACAGTGAAGCAAGCATCAGCTAATGAGCATTGCCGTCCATTGGCAAGGACAGCTTAATGTTTTTAGCAAAGAGAGATATAAGTAATTGCTCTTGTAATACTTAAAATGTAAAATAGATCTACTTAAATAAGTAGATCTATGAACAATATAAGAAATTTTGCAATAATAGCACATATAGATCATGGGAAGTCAACTCTTGCTGATCGTTTGATAGAAGAATGTAACGGTCTTGAGACAAGGGAAATGACCAATCAGGTACTTGACTCAATGGATATAGAGCGTGAACGTGGAATTACAATCAAAGCACAAACGGTAAAACTCAATTACACTGCAAATAATGGTAATAAATATTGCCTCAACCTCATGGACACACCAGGTCATGTTGACTTTTCATATGAAGTCAGCCGAAGCTTAGCCGCATGTGAAGGCTCACTTTTGGTAGTAGATAGCAGCCAAGGAGTTGAAGCTCAGACTCTGGCAAATGTCTACAAGGCAATTGACAATAATCATGAGATAATAGTTGTGCTTAATAAAGTCGATCTTCCTGCTGCAGATCCAGAAAGGATAAAGCTTCAGATTGAAGAGGTAATCGGAATTGATGCAACTGAGTCAATTTTGATATCGGCAAAAACTGGTCTTGGGATAAAGGATGTACTTGAAGCTATAGTGACAAAACTTCCCGCTCCTCAAGGTGATACAAATGCTCCACTGCAAGCAATTTTAGTTGATAGTTGGTATGATCCTTACCTAGGAGTAGTAATTTTAGTGCGAGTTAAAAATGGAGTACTAAAAAAAGGCATGAGAATCGTTATGATGTCTAATAATGCTACATATCAGGTCGATAATATCGGTATTTTCACTCCTAAAAAAGTTATGACTGGTGAACTTTCAGCAGGTGAAGTTGGTTTTATAACTGCTTCAATGAAAGAAGTAGCAGACTGCAAAGTAGGAGACACTATTACTGAAGAGAAAAGGCCGTGCAGCAAGGCATTACCTGGCTTTAAAGAAGTACATCCTGTAGTATTTTGCAGTATTTTTCCCAATAACACAGATGATTTTAAATATTTAAGGGAAGCACTAGAAAAATTACATTTAAATGATGCTAGTTTTACATTTGATGCTGAAACGTCAAATGCGCTAGGTTATGGATTTCGTTGTGGTTTTTTAGGAATGCTACATCTTGAAGTCATTCAAGAAAGACTCGAAAGAGAATTTGATTTAGATCTAACAGCAACTGCACCGAGTGTTATATATAAAGTTGCAACACAAAATGGTAAAGTTTTAAATATCCATAACCCAAGCGATATGCCAGACCCTACAAAAATTGAAATAGTGGAAGAACCATGGATCACTGCAACTATAATGGTACCTGATCAATATTTAGGAGAGATTCTATCTCTGTGTGAAGAGAGGAGAGGAGAACAGCAGGATTTATCTTATGTTGGTAATACGACAACAGCACTACTGAAGTATAAATTACCGCTGTCTGAGGTTGTTTTTGATTTTTACGATAGACTAAAATCAATTTCCAAGGGATATGCAAGTTTAGATTGGGAAATATCCGATTATCAGGAAAGTCAGATAGATAAATTAAGTTTTTTAGTTAATGGAGAACCTGTGGATGCGTTAGCCTGCATTGTTCATAAAAGCAGGGCAGAAAAAAGAGGCCGTGAAATATGTGCACGTTTGAAAGACTTGATACCACGCCAGCAATATAAAATCGCGATTCAAGCGGCAGTAGGCGGAAAAATTATTGCTAGAGAAACGATTAACCCGTATAGAAAAGATGTAACAGCCAAGCTCTATGGTGGAGACGTTACACGAAGGATGAAGCTGCTTGAAAAGCAGAAGAAAGGTAAGAAAAGATTGCATTCTGTAGGAAACATAAACATTCCACAAAATGCTTTTATTGAGGCTTTGAAAATAAATGATTAATATATATTCAAAAACATAAATTTAAAGAACTAAGTGATATTTTCTCAATAAATTTACTGACATTGATATGGGTAAATTTGAAATAGCTATGTGAATTTGTAAAACACTATATAAGATACCATACAACGAAATCATCCCAGTGTTAAACGCTGGGATGACAGAGAGCAGCTCAATTGCTCCACTCAATCAGTAAAAATCAGATATATGTAGACATTGGCTAAAACCATTCCAACAACATTTTAGTGAAACTTAACAAGCTTATCTATAGTTTTAGTGATGATTCTTGGAGTATTTGGAGAGACTTCTGAGCCCAGTCTATTTAACCGCTCTATAGCAAACCCGCTGTTCTCATTTATTATGAAATCACATAAAATATTTTCTATATCTTTAATAACACTTTCATGCTTTCTCAGAGGATGGTTATTCGGATATCTATGAATGGTTTTGATGCTAGAATACTCAACGAAAGCTTGATCTTTAAAAGCAAGTTGTCTCAATTTCTCTTTGAATTTTTCTTCTTCATCTCTTGCTAAAAGGCAAGACTTTATCAGTGATTTTATAATCGAGTTTATAGCCTGATGTATTTCAGAATGCACTATAACTTTGATGATATTTTCTTCCACTATGCAATCATAAGTGCTTTTTTCGCTCTTTAATGACTCTATAAGCATTTTGCTATTTTGCGAATTCAATTCCAGATTCTCTTCACTTATAGGAGTCATTATAAAGGTATTCTTATTTACCCTGATGTAAAATTGTGGCAACCCTTTAGAACAGGCAAATGCTACATCCTTAGACTCAAGTGCGTGATTGTATGAAGAAGAAAGGGTGCTTGCTATAACGCTACTTGGTACTTTCATTCCATGATTACTTAGGTGATTTAACACATTCTCAACATCATGATATGTAAAACCTGTATCTTTTATCAATTCAACAACTTCTATGCAATTGTGTTGTTTATACTCTATTGTCACTTCTTCTGTAAAAAGAGTTTTAGCTGCTATATGCTTATCAAGCACTGTGAAAATCTTGATGAAACTCTCTAAATCTTGTTTGTTAATTAATTCAATACTAATTAAGTTTTTGCTAACAATTATAATATTTTTTATCATTTTTTCCCACTAAAAAAACTCACTAGATGAATTGTATTTTTAATTCATTAAAAATTGTTTAAAGTGGGTATGCCAGCAACAGTAAGACAAAAAAATCACATAAAATCTTCATTATGTATTATATTACATCCCTCGTGTTCATCACTGCCGCTTGTGTAAGCTGTTGCATTAATGCTATCTTCATTGTTATTTAACATATTATCCAACTTTCCTTCTTTTTCAAGGTCCATCAATTTGTCACATCCAGCAATATGATGTACATAATCACCATTTTCATCAGTAATAAAAATTTGTGGAACTGTCCTGACGTTATATTTTGATTTTATACCGTCAAACAAATCCGAGTTTCTAAGTACATCAATTTCTTCGTATTTCACACCTTTTTCATCCAATAACTCTTTTGCTTTCTTGCAGAATGGGCAATACTTCTTCACATATATTACAACTTTTCCTTTAGTGTTTTTCACGATTTATCTCCATAGTTCATAAAATACAACTATTATATATAAAAAATATATATAAAATATCAAATTGTATGAAAATTATTTACAACTGTGAGCAAGGGATAAAAGATAATGTGGCACTAACTTTCGGAAATTTCGATGGCGTTCATTTAGGACATAAGTTTGCAATTTCCAATCTAAAGAAGGTAGCACAAGAAAGAGGATTACCCTCTGCAGTTTTAACTTTTGAGCCTCACCCATCAACTGTTTTATTTAGTAGGAACAATTTTAGGTTAATAGACCAAGAACAAAAAAAGGAACTAATCAGCAGCTATGGTATAGATTACTTGTATATTATTAATTTTAATAGAGGTTTTTCTGAGGTTAGCTGCGATGACTTCATTGGTAAGATTTTGGTAAAGAAGTATGGTGCTAAACATATAACTGTTGGAGAAAGTTGTACTTTTGGTCACAAACGATTGGGTAACATATTAACTCTAGAAAAATATTCTCAGATGTATGAATATTCTTTAACTAAATTAGAGCCATTGATAATCGATAGAAAAATTTGCTCTTCTTCCTCAATCAGAGAGTGTTTACAAAAAGGCGAAATAGAAATTGCTAATAAATTGCTTGGTAGGTCTTATCAAGTTTCTGGTATTGTAACAAAAGGTGCATGTAGAGGTAGAGAAATAGGGTTTCCAACCATAAACATTCCGATAGAAGATTACATGATAAAACCTAAGCTTGGTACATATTACGCCAAAGTTGCATTTTCTGAAAATAGTTCAAGTTGGCTATATGGAGTAGTCAACATTGGTATGAGACCTACATTTAAGGACTTAAAAAAACCTATAGTAGAAATGCATATATTTGACTTCAACGAAAATGTATACAATTTTAAGGTTGATATACAACTTTTAAAATTTATTAGGGCAGAAAAAAAATTCCATAGTATTAACGAGTTAACAAAACAGATAGATCGTGATATAATGAAGGCTTACCAGTTAAAGATAAATTTATGAAAAGGATATGTTTAGTTATTATATTGATTATAGTATCATTCGATCAAACAAGTAAATTGTATATAAACTCTTTGATTGATGAGGGGGAGTCAATCGAGATTACTAGTTTTATGAAATTAGTTGAAGTTTGGAATTCAGGAATTAGCTTTGGAATGTGTAGTACTCTGCCGCATGGCAGCTTCTTTTTTTCAGCATGTTCAATATTAATAATTGGTATACTTGCATACTTGATATATAAATCTAATGATAAGTCAATTTACCTTAGTTTTTCTCTGATGATTGGTGGAGCGATCGGAAATGTAATTGATAGAATCTATTGGGGAGCTGTATATGACTTCATATATTTTCATATCAATGATTGGTATTGGCCAGCCTTTAATTTAGCAGATCTATCTATAGTTTGTGGAATGTGTACATTGTTATATAAGTGGTATATATATGATAGGTCTATCTCTAAGCAAAATGAGGAATGAAATAATGCTTCGCAAATTCTTTAGTTTTTTTATACTATCTGTATTTTTTTTCATTTGTCCGATTTCTTTGGAAGCTGAAATCATAAAGCATGCTAAGCTCAGTAACGGATTGGATGTTTATGTAGTACCTAATCACCGAATTCCAGCTGTTTTTCATGCAATAATATATAAAGTTGGGGGAATGGATGACCCAATTGGCAAAGCAGGCTTGGCTCACTACTTTGAACACTTAATGTTTGAAACTACAGGAAAATTTAAAGACATAGAATCCACTTTGGGCAGCATTGGGGCCCAATTTAATGCTTTTACCACTAAAGAATACACCTGCTACTACGAATTAGTTCTCAAAAAAGATTTACCACTAGCAATGGAAATTGAAGCAGATAGAATGGGCAATTTTGATGTTACTCAAGACAAAATAGATAGAGAAAAAAATATCGTATTAGAAGAAAGAAAGATGAGATTTGATAATAATCCTGAAGCTTTACTATGGGAGGAAATGAACAGTGCATTTTATCGTAATGGTTATGGTAGGTCTGTTATTGGTTGGGAGAGCGATATTAAAACTTACAATCAAGATGACATAACAAGGTTTCATGATAACTATTATCATCCAGGTAATGCTATACTGCTCGTTGTTGGTGATGTAGAATTTGAAGAAGTAGTGGGATTAGCAAAGGAAAAATATGGTGCAATTAAAGCTGAGCCTGTAGTGAAGCATTATCCGAACCAAGATTCAATACATAATGCAGATATATCGGTAATTTTAGAAAGCACTGAAGTAAAAGAGCCAGTTTTATACTTTCGCTATAGTGTTCCTTTATTTGAGCAAATAAGTGAAACTTTTCCTGTTGATTTGGCAGTTGATGTTTTGGGGAATGGCAAGTCTAGTAAGCTATATAAAGATTTAGTTCTAGATAAGAATGTAGCAGTAGAAGTGTTTGCTTATTATAATAGCTTAGCTTTTAGTAATGGTTACATTGAGATTCGGGTAACTCCAAAAAGCGGGGTGAATTTGGATGCTGTTGCAAGAGAGTTAGAAAATTCTATTAATCACTTTAACTCTGAAGGAATAACAAGTGAAGAGTTGCAAAGTACAAAGTCTAAATACAAAGCAGCACAGCTTGATAATCTATCTGATTTAACTAATATAGCAATGTTTTATATACCACGTCTAGCACTAGGTATTCCACTTGATGAAATAGACATTTCATATAGCAAAATTAATGATGTCAATCTAGAGGATGTAAATAATAAAGTTCACGCTATCTTTTCTACTAATAAATTAGTTGGTCGTTTGCTACCAAAAGGAGGTAATAATGAAGATAAGTAAATATGTATTTCTATTTTTTTTCTGTCTAGGCTTTAATTTGCAAGCAAGCAGTCACTTAAATATAGAGGAGGTTACTACTAATAAAGGATTTAAGTTTTTATTTGTTGAAAACCATGATCTACCAAAAGTTTCACTTAATATATCATTCAAAGATGCAGGTTGTGTGTATGAAAGTGCAGAAAAGCAGGGGCTTGCTTGGTTTACTTCTCTTGTAATTCAAGAAGGAGCAGGAAAAAATGATGCCAAAGATTTTGCGAAAAAGCTTGAGGATAAAGGAATTAGTTTAAATTTTATTGCTAATTTAGAAGCATTTAGGGTTTCATTAAACACTTTATCTGAGAATCTAGAGGATGCAATTTCACTACTGAGTGATGCTATAATGCGCCCTAAAGTTGATCCTGAGGGGTTAAATAGAGTATTCGAAAAAGCCAAAGTAAACTTTAATAATTTTGAAAAAGACCCTTATTTTATTGCTGCAAAAGAGTTAGATACATTGTTGTTCAAAAAACATCCTTACTCAAGAGATCCATATGGAACTCTAGACACTATAATGAACATTACTAGAGACGATGTTTTAACATACATAAAGCGTAGTTTTACTAAGGATAATATCGTTATTAGTATTGTTGGTTGTGCAACAAAAGAAGAAGTTAGTACGCTGCTCGATAAATATTTATCTAAGTTACCATCAAAAAGATCGAAAGTTAGGAAGGTATCTGTAAAAAATGAATTTGGGCCTGCAGAAAGTAAGAGCGTTTTTATGGATATACCACAGAGTGTAATACTTTTTGCTCAAAAAGGCATAGCATATGAAGACCCTAATTACTATAATGCTAGTGTTTTGATTAATGCGCTTGGTGGTATGAGTCTAAACTCAATACTGATGAAAGAGTTGAGACAAAATCTAGGTATTACTTATGGTGTTAGTGCACGTAATGTTCCTAATAAGCATGGAAATATTATATCTGGATTTATGAGTACTGATAGTTCCACTGCTAGCAAAGCTATATCAGCAGTAAAAGATACATTTAGCAGAATAAAAGAGGAAGGAATTGACGAACAATTATTCAAGGATGCAAAAACCAGTTTAGTAAATAACCTTATCTTCTCTTTTCTATCCAATAATGCGAATACAGCAACGTTACTGGATAGTATGCAGATAGATGATCGTGATATTAACCATATAAATAATTATGCAAATATCATTAATGATGTTCAATTGGAAAAAGTAAACAAGCTGGCAAGTTCTTTACTGAATCCTGAAAATTTATTTTTTGTTGAAGTTGGAAGAAACGCTCAAGGTCAATAGTTAATACCTTCTACTATTGATCTTACTGCTTTTACATAACACTTATGCTCTTCAGCTAGAATGCGCTCTGAGAGACTGTGAACATCATCATTTGGTAACACTGGAACAGTAGCTTGAGCGATTATGGCTCCAGCATCAATTTCAGGAGTAACATAATGCACAGTACATCCTGTAATTTTTACACCCGCTTTCAGAGCTTGCTCCTGAGCATTTAGGCCCTTAAATGACGGAAGTAAAGAGGGATGAATATTTATAACTTTGTTATGCCATTTATTCAGGAAATTGGCCTTTATAATTCTCATAAACCCTGCAAGGCAAATTAAATCAACCTTATGTTGAACAAGTATTTCATGAATTTTATCAGTATCAAGTGGCTTATCTTCAACAACAAACGCTGAAACTCCTGCTTGCTTTGCTATTTTAAGGCCTCCAGCTTCACTATTATTTGTGATAACACACACAGTTTCAGCAGGGAAATTCTGATCTTGACATGCTTCTATTAAAGCCTGCATGTTTGATCCTCTACCTGAAATTAGTATTCCGAGTTTTATCTTTTTCATTTTAGTGCAGCCGTAAGAATGGATATTAATAAAATAGCTCAAAAGGAAAGTTTATTTTAGAATAAATACTATTGTGTAGCAATATTTTACACTGCTGAATAACATGGAATTAAAGAAATCATTCAGTTTGAAGTAACTTTAACATTTCATTTTAGGAATATTATACAATTTATGGTAAATAAATGCATATTTTTATGGCTGCGTTATTATTTATTTAACAAAGTATTAGTATAATTTACTACACTGAATTAAATGGAGAAAATTCAATGAATAAATTACCAAGCAATGCAAAAACAAGCAAGTCTCAGGTTACTCAGTGGGAGGTAATAAAAAATTGTGAATATTCTGATAATTGTTTATCAAAAGTAGTAACTTTATACGTCATTAAAATGGCAGAATTATCAGATATTTATACGAGTAATGAACCTGAAATTAATACTATACTTACAAGAATAAGCATAACAAGTGAAAATGCATTTTTAAATAAGGTTGTTGATATTGAAATTATGGAGGGCATTTTTCCGTACAAATTCAACAGCAAGAAGAAAAATAACATATCAAGGCTAGAAGATTTGTACAATTATTTATGTTCTACTGTTATTGATAGCCTTCCAAAAGAAATGCTTGAAAGCCTAAGAAGAGAATACAGAGACGCTGTTAACTTATTTAAAGCAATTACTTAACTAGGTGTAACATTTTTAAGACTTTACCTTCTATTTCAGAAATGCCACTTTCAAGATCTTTATCTATCAAACATATGGTAGATAAATATGTTTTCTGCTTCTTTTCAACATTGATAGTTAAAGTTCCAGGAGTAATCGTAACCGAGTTAGCAAATAATGCAATGGTCTTATCATTATGTCCTATGCATTCTCTTACAATAACAATTGGCTCAACTGTAGATTTGAATCGTAGCACCTTTTTTGTTACATAAATACTTGAAAAAATAATTTGGTAAATTAGCCAAGGTATATAACTTATAAGCTGATAAAGTGACAGCCTACCACTATCATTTAGAATTTGACTAAGGGCACTTTCAGCATCAATTAACCTTTTAAAGATAATCAATGTGAACACAGAAGAAAATACTCCACAGAGAATAAAAAAAGGCTCAAAATAACCAGACAATGTAATCCATAGAGAAGACAAAATCACAAATGATAGAGAAAAAAACTTAATATTTTGCCTGACTTTCATGATTTGGAGTATAACTTAAATGATTTTTTAGAAAAATAAAAAGTTCTTGATTTTTGTGTCAAAGAACATAATAACCAAGTTATTTTAATAAGTAGTGGAGATTATGACGCTTGATGATTTTCTAAAAATGCTTGAAGAAATAAATGATACTTCAGGTTTAAGCAAGAACAACATAGTTGAACGAATAAAAATAAAATTAGAAAGAATTGATTTACGGAGGTGGGAAGATAGTGGATTTAATATCAATCATATATTCACTACACATAGTGATCTAGATCCTGTAGAAACTACATTGTTGCATTTTGCTGCTAAGAGTGGCTATGAGAACATAGTAATAGCTCTAATTGAATATGGAGCATATGTTGATGCATGGGACAGCGATGGATGCACTCCTTTACATTTTGCTGCTGAATGGAACCACAAAGGCATATTAGATATTTTAATTGAAAGTGGAGCAAATGTTAATGCGTGGGACAATGATGTATGTACACCTTTACATCTTGCTGCCGAAGGTGGGAATGAAAGTGTAGTAAGAGCTCTAATTGCATGTGGAGCAGATGTTAACGCGCAGAACAATGATGGACACACTCCTCTACATTTTGCTACTAAGAGTGGCTATGAGAACATAGTAATAGCTCTAATTGAACACGGAGCATACGTCGATGCGTGGGATAATTATAGAAGCACTCCCTTGCATTTTGCTGCTGAAAGTGATAATGAAAACATAGTAAGAACTCTGATTGAACATGGAGCATGTGTTAATGTGTGGGATAGTTGTGGACGCACTCCTTTACATTTTGCTAGCGATCATGAAAGTATAAGAGATATTTTAATTGAAAGTGGGGCATATGTTAGTAAACAGAACAATAATAGATATGCTCCTTTACACTTTGCTATTGAATGGGGCTGCAAAGATGTGATAAGTTCTTTGTCAGGTAATGCTAGTCCTAGGGCTGAAATGGCAGTAGGAAGAGTGGAACAAATTACACTTGCAGGAAGATTGGAGCTTTTTTAACCAAACTTGCATTTACTGAGATAATTGTTTTGTTATGAATTAAACCAAAAGTTCTGTAATATATTGAAGCTTAAAGATATCTTTAGATATGGAAGTTATTGCAGAAAATAGAAAAGCAAGGTTTGAATACTTTATCTTAGAAGAATTTGAAGCAGGTATGATCCTCTTAAGTAGTGAAGTGAAATCACTAAGGGAAAGAAAAGCAAACATTTCTGATGCTTACGTTACTGAAAAAAAAGGTGAAATATGGCTAAACAATATGCATATCGCAGAGTATAAAGCTGCAAACCAAAAGAATCACAAGCCAAAAAGAGAACGAAAATTGCTTTTGCATAAAAAAGAGATAAATAAGCTAATTGGTCAAATCAAAACCTCTGGAATAACTGTTGTGCCACTTTCTATCTATTTTAATGATAAAGGGTTGGCAAAAACTAAAATTGCCATTGTGAAAGGAAAAAAACTCTATGATAAGAGAGCAACCATAAAGCAGAGAGAGTGGGAACGTGAGAAAAGTAGATTGTCTAAGAATAATTTGTAGTAAAATATGTCTTTAAGTCCAGTTATTTTTAGCATCGGTCCTGTTTCTATATATTGGTACTCTTTAGCATATGTTTTGGGTATAGTTTTTGCATATTGGTATTTACATAAGCTAGACAATCAAAAAATATTTACTAAGAATTTTTACGATTCGTTATTAACAGCCGTTATTATAGGCATTATCCTTGGAGGTAGGCTTGGGTACGTATTGATATATGATCCAGTTCTCTATATAAGCAATCCTATCGAAATACTAAAGACCTGGGAAGGAGGTATGTCATTTCATGGCGGTGCTATAGGAGTTTTGCTTGCAGTAATAATCTCCTGTAGAAGACATAACATTCCTATATTTTACACACTGGATCTAATTTCTTGTGGAGTTCCGATAGGTTTACTTCTAGGCCGCATAGGTAATTTTATAAATGGAGAGTTATTTGGCAGGGTTACAACTATGCCGTGGGGTATGGTATTTCCAGAAAGTGGTGATAATTTATTGCGCCATCCAAGCCAACTTTATGAGGCATTTTTTGAAGGAGCGCTACTTTTCGTAGTTGTAAATTCACTATTTTACTTGAACAAAATGAGATTGTATTATGGTGCAACAACTGGAGTTGCAGTTATGTTGTATGGAGTAGCACGTTTTATGGTTGAATTTTTCCGCGAGCCAGACTATCAAATTGGCTATTTATGGTTCAATTTAACTATGGGACAGTTGCTTTCTATACCTATGATTTTGTTGGGAATGCTTATATATTTAGGTGCGTTGAATTTTAGGTTTAATACAAAATCTATTCAATAGACAAGAGGTAAGTTGAATAAAAAAATATAGTAGAAGTTTATCTACTACATAGCATGTACAACTGTACGAACTTTTCGTGTTGCAGAGAATAAACGTGAGGGCACAAACCTTTTGTTGCATAGCTATGAAACAAACTTAGTAGCTACTGACCAAATTCATTATTAAGTAGATATTCATTTTTCAACAAAATCCCCTTGATTTAGAAGCTACTCTATTAAAACATATTTTTAAACTTTTGCCAAAACCCTGGTTTATTATCATTAACCTTTGTGAAGGCTATGTTTAAACTGTATCTTGGATCGTTTGGCACATCATATCTAATATTCAGTATTGAAACTTCGTTTTTATTATGAACAGAAACATCGTCATATGATAACTTTGTCGTGTAGCACTTTATATGCTTTTGCTTATCATATACTATATCACCTGATTCCCCTTCTAGTTCTACAAATTTAGTTTTTTTCTGACATTCTTTTATTTTTATTAGATCCTTGTCTAGTGATATTGAAACCGGTAGTGTATTACCAGCATACTCTTTAGCTAAAAGCTCACTTTGAGGATACATTTTTATTTCCCTTCCAAAATGTGAGTCTATAAAATTATTGCTCCAAAATTTGTCTCCAGAATGTACATATTTGTCAGTAGCATACGGTACACCACCATAATTGCATTGAACTTTGTAATCTCCAACACCATTATTTTGAAAAAAATCATGAATGGCAGCGTAACTATCGGCAGCATCATTTATGTAATCCATTACCTACCCCTTAAAACCTTTTAATTTATTATATCACAAGAAATTAAATCTATCAATAAAAAGACTTTTTTTGATATCAAGTATCTAGGGAGCATATTGATAGGATTGTGACATTCGTATTTCCCAGTTCTTCACATACTGCTGGACTAATTCAGGATAATTTTCAATAATTAATAAATTTTCAGCGTTTCCCTTTTCAGCTGTCTTACTGAGGTTAAACGATCCTGTGATGACTTTTTGATTATCAACAATTATTACCTTATTATGAGCAATTTTTGGCTTATTATCGATCCAAATCGGTATTCCATTTGAAAACAATTCGCTTATGACACTATATTTTGAATGGAGTTGTGATTTATCTAAGACGACTTTAACATCAACACCACGCTCTTTGGCGTTAATCAAAGATTTTGCAACTGTTCCAAGAGTAAATGTATATTCTTGAACTAAGATAGATTCTTTAGATTGGTCTATCTCGCTGATTATCGGTACAGCACAGTCTTCTTCAGGTGAGAAGCAAACTGTTGCTTTTGGGCAAGGCGAGAATGTAGGACCCACATAGTAATACAGAGAAAAACATGCCGACAAAAATAAAAGATATAAAAGCCTCACAAACCACACCTAAATACACGGCGGTAGTCTACATCATAGTTTAATCATCTGTCAACCCATATTCCTTCCACTTCTCTGTAACTTTCTTTATTATTTCCTCGCTCATTTCAATTTTTCTTCCCCATTCTCGTTTGGTTTCAGGTGGAAGTTTGTTTGTTGCATCAAACCCTATTTTACCTCCGAGACCACTTTCAGGGGAAGCAAAATCTAAATAATCAATTGGGGCATTCTCTATCGTAATTGTATCACGCACAGGGTCCATTCTTGTTGACATTGCCCACATCACCTCTTTCCAATCACGTATATTTATATCATAATCAACAACTATAATAAATTTCGTGTATAAGAACTGTTTGAGAAAAGATAGTGTGCCCATAACAATTCTTTTTGCATGCCCTGGATAAGCCTTTTTTATCGACACTACCGCTATTCTATATGAACAACCTTCTGGGGGCAGATAAAAATCTACTATTTCCGGAAACTGATTGATAAGAATCGGCACAAAGATTTCGTTGAGTGCTTCACCAAGAATTGATGGTTCATCAGGTGGTTTGCCAGTAAAAGTGCTGAGATAAATTGGATCTTTGCGCATTGTAATTGCAGTGATGTTAAACTCAGGAAACTGTTCAACAGCATTATAGTAACCGGTATGGTCTCCATATGGCCCTTCATCTTGGTAATTATCCAAACTTACATATCCTTCCAAAACAATTTCTGCATGAGCTGGAACCTGAAGAGGAATAGTTTTACAATTTACAAGCTCAAGTGGTTTTTTTCGCAGCAGCCCGGCAAATTGGTATTCTGATAAAGTCTCCGGCACCGGAGTTACCGCAGCAATAATTGTTGCAGGATCGCTACCAATCACAGCAGCCGCAGGAAACTTCATATTTTGTCCCCTCTCCTTCCACCGTTTATGGTGACCTGCACCACCACGATGTGCAAGCCAGCGCATGAGAGTCGTTTTTTTATTCACAACCTGCATACGATATATTCCAAGATTGAAATTATCTTGCTTGTCTGCTGTTGGTCCTTTTGTTACCACAAGTGGCCAAGTGATAAGCGGTGCAGGCTCGTTTGGCCAGCATGTCTGAATAGGTAGCAAACTAAGATCCACCTCATCCCCAGTTAGCACCACCTCTTGACATGGGGCTTTGCTCACAACTTTGCTCCGCATCGACAATACAACTTTTAGTAGAGGAAACATTTTCACAGCATCTTTGAAGGTTTTTGGTGGCTCAGGTGATCGCAAAAATGCTAGAAGTTTACCCAGATCCCTTAATTCATCAGAATTTATACCAAGTCCGAATGCAATTCTCTCAATAGTACCAAATAAATTCACTAAAACGGGAATTGAATTTTTGCCATTTTCTGTGACAACATTTTCAAAGATGATAGCTGGTCCCTTGTTTGACAAAACCCTACGATGAATTTCTGTCATTTCAAGAATAGTTGAAACTTCTTTTTTAATTCTAATTAGATCTTTTTTTTCTTCTAATGCTCTGATGAAGTCGCGTAAGTTATTGTACATATTTTAAAAATTTTAAGCCTTTTAAGAAGTGCTTTTCCCAGCACAACTCATTCACTTATTATTATAGAGGCTCTAGAAAAATTATTCTCCAATTCGCTTTTTAAGTTTTTATATTCAGCAGTCTTTAATTCTTCATTGGTAATAAAGCTTTTCTTTATGGTTATTAAATTGCTAAATTCGGTTCCATCATTTTGATATTTACAGAACCTATTTACATATAACCAAGGAGAATTTATTTCAAAATTCAAATTTTCACAATTTTTAATTTTGATATCTTTTATTATCATATGGCTTTCCTTAGTTTTAGGAACACCAATAAAAAGATCTGACACTTGGTCAGAAGCTGTATTGACAACATCATTAAGCCAATTATCTCCTAAATTCAAAGCAGGTCCTAGATTTGTCTTAAAAATCTTATTTTTTTGCTGAAACTCATATTTGATTGTAAGATCTTCTACATTACGTAAAGTAAGGTCAGGCAATTCTAAGAACTTCTTTTCTTCTTCATCAAGATATACTCCACTAATCATACGAAAAACAGAATCCCTTAATTGCTCATTTGAATAATACAATCCAACCCCTGTTAAGCCTAAGGCTGCTTCCCCTTGCACGGTAAGCTGGCCATATTCATTTACAACATTATCTTCTATAGTTAATTCACTATGGGATATCACTTTTGAATTTTCACCTTGTACAGCAGGAATCTTTATGTAATCTGCTTCCTCAGAATCGAGTACTAGAGCGTTCCTATCAGCAATGTCTGGAAAAATACCCTGTGCCATACTGACGGTATTAGTTGGATCGATCCAATATATTTTTCCATCTCTATTTGTTACTTTGAGCATCACATGATTAAAATTACCCATATTAGGTAATGCTTCAGGATTAGAAGTGCTAGTAGTTCCTCTCATAACTAAAATAGGTTGAACTTTATAACCAAGTTTTTGCAGAATAGCAGCCGTGCTAGCAGAAAAGTCTTTGCAATCCCCGACTTGAGAATCAGCAATTTTCTCCAAATCTCTCGGAAAAAATTTTCCTGACACTGTACGCCAGTCTCCCATGTACTGAACTTTTTCATTCAATAAAGAAGTGACTGCATTAATTTTCTCCTCATCGGTACTCTCATTGTCAGCAAATTCTGCTATAGCTTCAAAAGTTGCAGGAAGCGGCTGATTGATAACGCTATGATATCCAGGAGCTAATTTTTTAGCTAAATCCTCCCATTCAGATAAGCTTGAAAGTGATACCCAAGTGTTGTGTTTTATGTTCAATATTCCATTATGTGGTTCATTTGTTGTGTTTTCATAAACTGCTTTCTTTAAAGCAATGCTTATAGAGTGTATATCATCATTTTTTTCCTCAGCGATTTCTAATACTTCTCTTGGATCATTAACTTTAATCTCCAGGGGTAATTCAGAATTGATTTTAGTATTTTCTGCTTGTAAATAATCCCCATGATAAGAAAAGCTCAAGCCATAAAAGTTATCAACAGGAACCTTTTTGTTAACTTGTTTATACCTTAAATATACTTCTGTACCAATTTCTATTTTAGGAAACGATATAGTTACTTGCCTTAGCTGATCGAAGCCTTTACTAGGACTAGCTAGCGGTTTATCCTCTATCATGTCTTCAGTGACTATATATTCCTCTCCGTTATAAGCTGTTTTAGCTTCTAAAACAGTCAAATCTGCACTATCATCATTGTAGATTAAACTATACAGAGAAAATCTATCACGCCCAGACTCCTTGAGTATTTTTGCTTGTAGTTCTACTTCCGTTTCGTAGGTACCATCTCTATTAACATTAATGTTAACATTAGAAAACTTAACCTCGACAGAAGCATCTTCGTACTTACTCCACCTTGCTTCAGCTGTCGAAGCTACAAAAAATGCTAACATTGCTAAGTTAAAGACAGCTTTTAAAAACCTCATTTTTTACTTACATTTATTGAAAAATCATTCTATTATATCCGAACAACACTATCGGAAATGTAAGACTTAGTGTGTTCATATTACTTAGCGACGCGCTTACCGATATTATATGCAGCGATTACAAGATAATCAACTTTTTTGCTTACAATTTGCTAGAAATAGCGGTAAAGACTATCTAAATCTTTATAAATGCCTTACTTTGCAAAATTTTTCATCACCAAATCTTATGATGAACTTTACAAAAATATCTTAAATTTCATTTTATAAAGTTTGCATTTCTTGATAAAAATGTTTTAACATTAAGCATTTCTTTAATATTTGTATTCTTTAAGTAAGTATATGTCTAAGATACCATTTTTATTGATTTTTATACTTGCAGTAGCAAGTTTACCAGTAATAAACAATTGGCTTTCACACCGCAGTCAGAACTTAAATGATGATTATATAGGTGAGAGATTGGATAATTACATCAGTAAAAATTTTGATAGAGTTCTAAAAGCTCTCCAGGAAGAGTCAGCTAAAAATAGTTATGCTAATGCAACCAAAAATAAAATTTCTCAGCATAAAAATGAAATATTCGACTCTACTTATCCTTACTCAGGAAATGAAAATAGCAATATCATAGCTGTAGGTTTTTTTGACTATTCTTGTGGATATTGCAAAGCTATAAAGAACGATGTAAAACAATTGATCAATGATGGCAAAGTTAAGTATATCTTTAGGGATGCTCCAATACTTGGTAACAATTCTTTAAAGGCAGCAAAAGGTGCTTTAGCAACTTATTTTATCGATAAAGAAAAGTACTTAGATTTTCACTATGCTGCACTAGATCACAGAGGAGAATTTTCAGACGAAACTATATTAGATATAGTAAAAAATATAGGGATCAACGAGAACGATTTTAATAACTCTATGAAAAATAATGCAGACAAAATTGAGCAAATGATAAACAACAGCAAACTTTTAGTAAGGGATCTAGGAGTAGGCGGTACACCTTTTTTGATAATAGGAGATAGTCTTTTTGTAGGAAAAACTGATTTGAATATATTACGCAAAAAAGTGGATGAGTTAAAAGATTAATAAATTCCCTGCTTGACAGCATAAGAGAGTTTAAGTATAGTTAAGATATAGTAAGTAACAATATGTATAGGCTACATATTAGTTCAAGAAAAGTAGGTGATGTTTGCTTGCAACACAGCACGACCTTAAGTAATTAGCCTTCCTAGGCTGATTAATCTATTAAAATACAATCATTATTTTGGAGTTATAACATGAGAGATTCTAACTATGTAAGAGAGCCAATTGCTCTTTTTCAACAAATCAAAGAAAATAAAAAATCAAGTGATTTATTGCATAATCTAAAGAGCGCTCATCCTGAAAAGCTAAAAATAGGAGCTGCTATAAAGACAGGGGATTGCTTTTTTGACTCTGTGGCTCAAGGATTGAATGAATTAAACATAAAACCTGATTATCGTTTTACTGCAAAATCATTAAGAAAAGACTGCGCAGATTATGCTAGAGCAAACAAAAAGCCAGATCAGTGGGTTTATAAAGCGGTAATAAGAGATGCCGGAGAGTATTTCGTACCTCAAAAAGATCCGGATGGAGAAGTAATAAGCGAAAATGGACTTAATAAGCAAGACAAGGCGAAGTCTTTTTTCAAATATTTAGAGTATATTACTAATACACATACAGCTGACGCACCTATATGGGGTCGTCCAAACATTGAAGGTAGAATGATATGCGACAAGTACAAAGTGGAACTTTATATTTATTCAATAGAGGAAGATAGTCAAAAAGTTACGGTAACTAAAATTACAGCACATGATGATGATCCAGAAGTTTTTATACAAGATATAAATCTCAATCAACTAGAGATAGATAGTAGCAAAAAACTGTAGGAGTAGTGAATTACATGAGGCATTTTGTGCCACTTCTTAGCAAAATCCCTTCTGATATAACAGAAAATCAATCAGTTTCTAATGAAGAAATCTTTGGTGAGGTTACAGAAGCTTCTGCTTCTGATCAATCAGAGCAAGAAGAACAATATAATATCAGAACTAGCAAATCAGCAATTGTGCAAGATCATGAAACACAAAAAGAGAGAATTAATACCAGCGCTAGTGAGCCAATTCATACAGATACAGTAATTACTATTTCTCATCAACAAGGGCAAGAAACACAACAAGAGGAAATAGAAAAGAAATTAATCAATAGTTACAGAAGAGAAGCTATTTATAGCATAGCTGCTGTAATAACAGCTATAGCATTCACAGCATCTGCTATAGCTGCTGTTTTTACTCAACCAATGCCTTTAGCATGTTTTGCTGGAGTGGCTTTAGTTGTTGCATGTATTTGTGCATATCAGTTAACGCAGAGTCATCAAGACATTAACGAACTGAAAGGTAAGGTAGGAGAAAACAACACCTTTACTTTTTTAGAAGAAACGGGATTTAAAATTTATAGCCTGATTGATAAAGCAGCTTCAAAAATTTAAGATCTTTCCTACTTCATCTATATCAACTCAATTTTATTTTTACAGGAGGACATATGTCATTTACAGAAATTAGATTTCCAGAAAATATATCTTATGGCTCTACTGGAGGACCGGAATTTTCGACTGACGTTGTAACAACTCATAATGGTTGTGAGCAGCGCAATATCAATTGGTCTCGTGCACGTGCCAGGTATAACATAGCTTATGGAGTCAGGTCAAACGAGCAGCTAACAGAACTCATAACATTTTTTCAGGCACGAAAAGGTAAAGCAATAGGATTTCGTTTTAAGGATTGGTCAGACTTTACAGTTATCAATCAAGAAATTGGCATAGGAGACGATAAAAAAACGATCTTTCAACTGATGAAAACTTACATAAGTGGAAAAGACAAGCATATACGAACTATTAAAAAGCCAGTGCATGATACAATAAAAATTTACCTAGATGGTGAAAAGACAGAAAAATATTCAGTGAATTATTCAACTGGAGAAATAGCATTTATGAAACCACCAGCAAAAGGCACAATAATCACCGCAAGCTTCGAATTTGATGTACCAGTACGATTTGATACAGATTACCTAAACGCTTCTATTGATAACTATGGCAGCAATAGCTGGAACAATATTCCCTTGGTGGAAGTGAAATAAAGTTAAAGTATGCTCCATAAAAGTTAAGCGATACTGAGGCTCATATTTAAATGAGCCTTGCACATTTTAAAGTCTATCGCCCATTACAATGTTCCACACTCGAAATTTGAGGAAATTCTAATGTAGTGTTTTCTCTTTCTTGTAAAATAGAAAGTTTTAATAATTCTTTTAGAACTAACTTTACAAGTGTTGTACCATTTTCCTTAAAGAGGTAGTCCATCCTATTGGTTTTCTGTATGTGATTGACAAAATTTCTAGCTTCCTCATTAAAAGCCTCGATTGTGTTGATACAAGATAATACTAAATCCGAGCTATTTATTGCTAAAATTCCATTTACGAAAATATCTAATTTTGTTTTATCTTCAGTCAAATCTTCAGCTAACCTATTTCTGATATTATCATTATCAAACAAAATGTACTCTAGGTACGAGGAAGACTCAATAAGTATAAAATCTTCTAAAGGTACTGATTCTAAACATTCGTCAATATAAGTAAGTATTCCAAACTCAGTAATACACCCTTCTTTTCTCACAACATAGCACTTAGGAAGACCACGATACATTGATAGCAAAGAAAAAAGACGTATTATACTTGTACCTCTATCTTTCATTTCCTCGAGAAGCTTTCTATCATTTATTAGTTTGTGCAAAATGTAATCCGTAGCAGGACCTGGTTTACGAAAACGAAACATATTATTTTCTGCAAAAATAGCCTCAGCTAATTCGATAGACTTTTTATCCTCATCTATAAAAGCCTTTTTGTCTCTATTTAACCGTATGATTTTAGCCTTGCTATCGCTGCGTAGTCTAGTTTGCCCTATTAGCCTCTCAAATGTTTTTGTCCTCATATATATCTTATATTAATTAATATTAATATTTACTATATTAACTACTTTGAGAAAAATAAATGAAAATCTTAATAAATATTATACTTTTATAAAAAAATAAAAGTCTTTTTATATTTGTATGAGTATATAAAAGGTTTGATTGTTGTAAGTTATCTAAGTGCTAGAGTCTAATTAATAAGTCTGCTTGAAGCCGCTCAGTGTTTGTACAGTTGTACCTGCGCAACTTGCTTCAAAATTTCTGCTTGTTGCTGAGCATGGATATTAGCATAACCACATGCAGGAGATGCAGCAGCAGGTCTTGCAATGCACTTAGGTCTTTTTGCTTGAGCATTGAGGCCAGACAATACCTCTTCTATCAATGGGTTGACAAAGAACCATCCTCCCATATTTTTTGGTTCCTCTTGACACCATATAATTTCAGCGTTCTTATATTTTTCGAGTTCATTGTTTAGTTTATCGGCCGGGAATGGATAAAATTGTTCTAAACGCACTACTGCTATATCGTTTATTTTTTGTGCTTCAAGCATTTCAATTATGTCGTAATAAACTTTACCACTACATATTACAACTTTACGTATTTTATCACTTGCAACTAAACCTGTTCTACACTCTGGAATTACCGTAAGAAATTTTCCTTCAAAGTCAGAAAGGTTAGAAACTGCGCTTTTATGACGCAATAGTGATTTAGGTGTAAACACCACTAAAGGCTTACGAAAATCTCGATTAATTTGTCGGCGTAAAGCATGAAAATAATTCGCAGGAGTAGAGCAATTAACCACCTGCATATTATCCTCTGCACAGAGCTGCAAAAACCTCTCTATACGAGCAGAACTATGCTCAGGCCCCTGCCCTTCATAACCATGAGGCAAAAGTAGAACTAGACCACTTGACCGCAACCACTTTGTTTCTGCAGATGAGATAAATTGGTCGATCATAATTTGCGCGCCATTTGCAAAATCACCGAACTGCCCTTCCCAGAGCACAAGTGAATAAGGAGAATCAAGGCTATATCCATATTCAAAACCCATCACAGCATACTCAGATAGTGCGCTATCTATAACTTCAAAGCGAGCTTGCTTCTCACTTATGTTGTTCAGTGGAATAAACGTTTCTTCTGTTACTTGATCAACAAGTCTTGAATGACGGTGCGAGAAGGTACCGCGACCAGAATCTTGTCCTGACAAGCGCACTCCTATTCCTTCTTTAAGCAATGACGCGAATGCAAGACTTTCAGCAGTTGCCCAGTCTATGTTGCTACCGGAATTTATACTTTCTATTCTGCCATCAAGTATTCTTCTGACTTTATTATTGAGATTAAAACTACTTGGAATATTGCTATTTATGTGTACACCTAATTTTTTTAGCTCATCTGGTGAAACACCAGAGTCCGTATAATATTCACTCAAATCGTTCAACTTTGCTCTCCTGAGTTTTAACCACACTCCATCAAACCAATCAGCTTTCTTCGGAGTATAAGTCGTTGACTCAGTAAGGCTTTTATCCAATCTTGTTCTAAATTCGCTGCGTAATTTACTTACTTCATCGCTACCTAGCACTTTCTCTGCAGTCAGCTTCTCTTCGTACAGCGTGCCTGGAGTTTTATGCTTTGATATTGCTTTATACATAAGTGGCTGAGTAAAATTTGGCTCATCGCCTTCATTATGGCCATATTTGCGGTAGCATATTATGTCAATCACCACATCCTTTTTAAATTTCTGCACATACTCCATTGCCAAATTCGCAACAAAACTCACAGCTTCTGGATTATCTCCATTAACATGAAATATTGGAGCTTCTATTGATTTTGCTACATCAGTGCAATAAAAAGATGAGCGTGCACAATTAGGATTTGCAGTAAAACCAACTTGGTTATTAATGACAATATGCACGATACCACCAACTTTATAACCTTCAATGTTGCTCAAAGTCAGGGTTTCAGCAACCACTCCCTGCCCGATAAAAGCTGCATCACCATGAATTGATATGCCAAGCACAGATCTCGTATTTTGTTTTGCTCTTACTCTTCCAGCTAGAACCGGATTTACCGCCTCAAGGTGAGATGGGTTAGGACATAAACTTAAGTGTATTTTTTTACCACCAGCAAGTGCTCGATCAGAAGAGTAACCAAGGTGATATTTGACATCACCAGACACCTCAAGACCACTTGGATATGCAAGGTTGCCTTGAAATTCAGACAGCATTGCCGCATAATCTTTTCCCATCACTTTGGTTAGAACATTGAGCCGTCCTCGGTGGGCCATACCAAGAACTATTTCTTCAATACCAAAAGCTGCAGAATCACTAATAACTCTTTCAATTGCAACAATGGCTGACTCCCCACCTTCGATAGAAAAACGCTTATATCCAGGAAATTTCATATGGAGAAATTGCTCGAACATCTCAGATTCAATCAAGTGCCTTAGTATTTCTTTTTTATCCTGAGGGCTTAGCGTATAGACCTGATTTTCAATTTTCTCCTGCAGCCAAACTCTTTCCTCATAAGAGGAAATATGCATAAATTCAAAACCGATATTCTTGCAGTAAATATCTCTGTAGATTCTAGTGTCACTTGTAGGAGAAAGATTCAAGTATTTTTGATAATCTATTTCCTTATTTACATGCGGTGATAATGGATTTAAGTCTGCAAAAAAGTGACCATAAAATCTGAAAAAATTTGCTAAATCATCAACATCTACCTTAGCTTCATTCTGTGCCCTGCAGGGTTCTGCTTTATTAACTTCTAAATTGCTCGAAAAAATTCTGTGCCAATCTTCTCCAATTGATTTATCGCCTTGCAAGTAACGGCTATAAATTTCTTCCACAAATTCGACATTATCGCCATAAAGGCAGCTTAAATTCGACATAATCACTACAAAAGATATCAAATACTTATAAGCATAACTTAAGTTTTTTAAAAAAGAACTCCTTTAGTTTCTAATTATTAAGTTATACAAACACTGTAATCCGAGTTTTCCAGAAAGAGTGTCATTCTAGACTGACATCTAATCTTTCCATAAATGCTGTATTTCAACATAAAACAACTATACTCATCAACTTGTGCCCAATCATAATTCCTAGATTCCAGTGTTAGCTACTTGTTTTTTGGATTTCTATACTATTGCTGATTGAAGATTATTGAAATTTTTTGCACATTAAGGAACGCAAGCGTTTATGAGTCAGAGGATAAGTCATATAACATTTACTCGGTCTTAATACTTTGAATTTATATTTAAGTAAACGATAAACAGTAATTGGTATGAGTGATCTATTTAAAAGTGACAATTATGATAAAAATCTCAATTCTTTGATAAGAGTCATAAAGCTGAAGGATACAAAAAAAATTAATGAACAATATGATGAAACACTGAAAGATTTATCTCAAGCTCTGAAGAATTTTACAAACAACGCAAAAGATGTAGCCAAATTTGTTATATATAGCGACTTGAATAATTATGTAGAACCTTTGAGCACAAAGCCACTCGGTTTTATTGGAACATTAAAAGGGATATTAGATAGAGTCTTGGGAAAAGATATTCCAACTAATGATAATGACATAAAAAATTTTGTTGGTGATGAATTATCAGGTTTCACTATAGAAAAAGCAGCCGAATACACAAATATTTTAAGTACAATTAATCTATTCAAGAAAGGACTTAAAGAAATTTTAGATTCGAAACAGAGTGGAAAAGGCAATAAAGAACATAAATCATACGAAGTAAGCACGGAAAATAAAACGACATCAAAGCAGAAGGAAGATACTCCTAAGCTGCAAAAAGGAAAACAGCCGGCAGGAAAATCAGGTATGAAGAAAATAAAACGGCCAACAACGGCACCTCCGCCACCTCCTACTGCCTCAAAAAAGGTACACTTTAAACCAGAAATAGAGAATGTATCTCCTGAAGATTCAGGCTATGAAAGTTCATTAAGTGAAGAGTCTGGAAATGAGGAAATATCAAATTATCAAGAGAAAAGTAGTAAATCTTCAACAAAAGATTCGGAAGACTCAAAGTTAGCTAAAAAGGAGCCAACTCACAAAACGAAACCTAAGAAAAATGCAGGAACAAGAAGAGGATATAAAAAGAGACAGGCTCCAGAGCCACCAGCGCTAAACGCTACCAATCAAGAAATTAAGCAAGAAACTAAAGAAGATAAATCTGAAATACTGTCAAATCCTAAAAGGCTAGATATTGTTGATCAACAAGTGAGCACGAAACCAATAATAGTAGAAGTGACTTCGCAAAAATCAGCTGAAAGTAAACCAATCCTGAAAAAATCTGCTGATAAAGCATCATCAGAAGTAAAAGCGGTTATTATAAAAGAAAAAGTAAATAGCAAGAAGGACGGTAGAGTAAAGTCAATAGTAGGAAAGTTTGAGCAAAATCAAGTTGCTAAGAGCAAAGCCACCCCTGCAACACAAGCAGATATCGGTATGAAGAAAGATCCTGCACCATCGCAAGAAACTGCCTCCCAATCTCACTCATTTCCGGTAGGAAATAAAAGATCTAAAATGAACCCCATAACAGCAAAGTCCGATTCTAAACTTCCGGTTAGTAAAAAACCTCTTCTCACTCATGTTAGTGTAAAGAAAATAGCTGCACGATTTGAAAGCCATGGGAAGAAATAGTTGTAACCTATTGAACAAACCCTATAATATCCTTGATCTTTTTTATATTGTTATTTGCAATCTCTGCTGCTTTTTCTGTACCTTCTTTTAATATTTTATGTAAATGGAGCTGATCCCTCAAAAGACCGTTCAACTTCTCACGTATGGGTGATATAACACTGATGATTAAGTCAGCTAACTCTTTTTTAAAGTGTTTCATATCATGTTTATTCACTTCTTCACACACTTTTTCCACATTTAAATCACTAAGCACTGAATAAACGTTTACCAAATTGTTTACTTCTGGACGGCACTTTAAAGTAGCAAAATCAAAGCCTAGAATTGAATCTGTTTTTGCTTTTTCTATTTTCTTGACAATCAAGTCATCTGTATCGTCAAGGTTAATGCATGAGTATTCTGAAGAATCAGATTTGCTCATCTTGCTTGCTCCATCTCTTAAGCTCATTATCCTTGATGTACAATCCAAAGTTAAGATTTCAGGTATGATGAAATGACTACATTTATAATGATTGTTAAAAGCTGATGCAATATCACGTGCAAGTTCTAAATGCTGTTTTTGATCATCGCCAACAGGAACATATTTAGTTTGATAAAGCAATATATCCGCAGCCATAAGTACTGGGTAGCTATATAACCCAAGAGAAGCTTTTTGTCTATCGCTTCCAGCCTTATCTTTAAATTGAGTCATACGATTAAGCCAACCAATTGGTGTATAGCACCCTAGCAGCCAGCCCAATTCTGCATGACCACTAACTGCGGATTGATTGAAAATAATCGACTTTTCCGGATCTATTCCACATGCAATATAAGTTGCTGCTGCTTTAAAAATATTATTTTTTAATTCATTTGCGGGAAGCTTATTTGCTGTGATTGCATGCAGATCAACAACACAAAAAAGAGATTTATATTTATCCTGCAAGCCTATCCACTGCTTAATTGCACCAAGATAATTGCCCAAGTGTAATACTCCACTTGGCTGAATACCTGAGAAGACAACTTCTTCCATACCTTGAGTGTTTTATTAGTTACTTTCGCAATCAGCAGATTTTTTAGAAAGAATAACCATTGCAGGACGAAGCAACCTATTTTTAATGGTATAACCAGTTTGTAGTACTTCTACAATAGTGCCAGGCTCTTTTTCATTATCTTCTCTTTCCACAACAGCTTGATGTAAATTGCTGTCAAAAGAGTTACCTATTGGATCTATTTCTTCTATTCCATGTTTTTTTAGATCACTCACAATCTTTTGGTGCGCCACTTTTATTCCTTCATGAATAGGATCACCATCTTTCAAGTTTTCCATTGCTTTTTTTAAATTGTCACAAGAGTCGATCATATCACGTGCAAATTTTGTGACTGCATAATCACTTGCATCGCTAATTTGCTTTTGCATTATACGTTTAACGTTTTCATTATCCGCAACAGCGCGACGTAAATGATCTTCAAGCTGAACTGCACGTTCTTTTAATATATTAAGCTCTTCACTTAAATCACCTGTTTGCTGATCTTCTTGATCATCCCCTTTTCGTTTACTGACCATATCTGCAAATTTCTTTTTTTTCTCTTTATTACTATCTGACATATCATTCACCCTTACAAACTTAATAAATATATAACAATCAATCTAAAAATATCAAGCGTTAGCTATCCTTGTCTTTCTATGCTTGCATTTAAAAAGTCAATCAAAGCAGTTTTATAAAGAGAATCAGAAAAAGTATCAATATTACTTTGCGCCATATTAATATAGTGTTTAGCTTCTTCCATAGAAACATGAATGGCATTATGATGATTAATATATTGTAATGCTTGGTCAAAATTGTGTCTAGCTGAAGAAAAAGATTTCTCCCAGAATTTTTGTTCTGATGAGCTGCCTTTTTCATATGCTATAATAGAAGGTAAAGTGACTTTACCTTCAAAGAAATCTTTTCCAAGTTGCTTTCCTAAAGTGCATTGATTAGCAGTATAATCTAGCACGTCATCAATTATTTGGAATGCCATGCCAAAATTAAACCCGAAATTCCTTAGCCTCTCTGTTTCGTCACTTGTGGCTCCAGATACTACTGATGCAGCCTCGGAGCATGCAGAAAATAAAGATGCTGTCTTTTCTCCAATGATATTAAAATAATTTTTCCTAATTGTGTTAGGGTCAAAACGCGTTGTCATCTGCTTTATCTCACCCTTGACAAGCAAATTAGATGCCTTAGATAAAATAGAGAGAACACTTAAATTCCCACATTCTATAAGCCATCTAAATGCTAAGGTCAATAATAGATCACCAACTAAAATGCTTGATTTATTCCCCCAAATTTTATTTGCTGTTGCAACTCCATGGCGTGCCTTACTTTCATCAAGCACATCATCATGAAGTAAAGTAGCGTTGTGTATAAATTCTACCGATGCAGCAATGTTGACCCTACTCTCTCCAGAGTAATTCAGCATTTTACATATAATAAAAATGAGCTTAGGCCTTATCTTTTTTCCTCCTGAATTAATAAGATGAGATGTAATATCGGTAGCAAGCTTAGTACCTTCATCATTGACATTTTTGAAGATAAAGTCATTCATAGCCAATAAATCAGAAGATACAATATCATCTAATTTACTACTTTTTGTTAAATCAGTGTTTAGCATTCAAGAGGACTTATGCTTCTTGCCCTTGTACTTTCTCAACTTTTTTCTTTTCTGTTTTTTTCGATTCTGTTTCTAAATCTACTATGCCTTTTTTAATGAACCACATTACCCTTTCAGTTGCTTGCGCTCCTACACTTAGCCAATGTTTTAATCTATCAGCTTTTACCACAACACGATTTTTATTGTCTTTTGGCAACATTGGATCATATTGTCCTATTCTCTCAATAAAGCGCCCATCTCTTGGTGCTCGTGAGTCGGCTACAACTATCCTATAAAAAGGACGTTTCTTTGCCCCAAACCTTGCTAACCTTATTTTAACTGCCATGTCAACCTTTATTCATATATTAATTACAATTTAAATACAATAAACAGCTCAAGTCAAACTAATTGTACCTCTTTTACCTAAAAATACAATATAGCCCCCTCTAATCACTCATAAAAGGAAGATAATAAACTTTTTTATATATCATCAATCATAGCATGATTAACTTCTACTCTATACTTTGATTTTAGATAGCTAATTAACTGTTCCTTTAGCGATATCATCACACGTTTTCCGGTGTCAAGCATGTTTAATTTACCATTTGATGAATGCATTTGTTTTAGAACGCCTATTATAATTTCATTATTGTATTGAATAGGATCTGTTACCGAATTAGTTGTTTTCATATTGAAAATCTCTTCTATGAAAGAAAAAGGGTAGTTTTGTTCATTGCGTTGTATTTGCTGGCCTTTAACCAATTTTATACCTTGCATTTCTTCCAAATCTGTCTTTTCTCTTAGTTGAACTGCTACTTCTTGTCCCATTTTAAACATTCTTTCTTTTATAAATTCACTACGCCAAAGCTTTATGGCTGATTCCCTACTTTCTTCAAAATTTTGTAATTTAGGAGGAACGATATCACTGATTTTTACACCAACAACAGTATCTCCAACACCCTTAAAATAATTCTTCTGATCTTTCTCGCGTGAAAAAATGAAAGAAATGAAATCACTGGAATTTCCTACTTCATTACCACTTTGGTCTTTTCCACTAGCATCTACTGGACCAATGGTTTGTATAGGTAAATTGTAATTATTGGAGATTTCTTCAATCGTTGCACCATTGTATATCTTATAATTCACTTGATTTATGAAATCATTGACTTTTTCAAAAGACTTTTGATTGGTTAAAACTGACCTTATGTCTTTTTTTAAATCAACCAAGTCTTCATCAGAGATTTGATGTATGCTTTCTACCTTTATTACGTGCCATCCAAAATTGCTTGTTAAAACTTCACTTACTTCACCTGTTTTGAGAGCAAATACCTTTTCTCTCATATTTTCAGGTAAGAAATCCTTAGTTATATTATTTACTCTGGTTTCATCGAGTTTCACTTTATTAAACTCTTCTATTATTTGTTCAAAGCTTGCTTTACTTTCTTCAAGTGCTCTTCTTGCTATTTCAGCTTTTTCTTTGGTAGGAAATATCACATTGAATATGTCTCTTTGATTTTTAAGTTCCTGATGTTCTATTATACTATCAACCTCTTCATCTGAAATTCTGATTTGATCTTCAAAATATTTTTGATCCAGAGAAATGTATTGCGCAGTTCGATACTCAGGGTAATAAAAATTGGACTTATTTCTTTCATACAAATCAAGTAAGGCTTGATCATCTGGTTCAGGAACGTCTGTAATTGCATCCTCAGTTATTTTAACAATATCAACTACTCTAGTTTGGTAGCGATTTTTGTATATCTGCTCATCAACACCCTCACCAAAAGTTACCGGATAATTATCTTTAAATAACGAAGTCATGAACATCATTGCAGGCAGGATTTTCTCTAGTTTTTCTATATATTCCTTTTCTGTTATATGCAGGCTATTTAGAGTTTGATGGAATTTATTATGGTCAAATTCTCCTTTATCGTCCTGAAAGTACTTGGTATTTTTTATGTGGCTTTTGATAGATTCTTCTCCAACTTTTAATCCAAGTTCGCTAATTAGGTTAAACAATAGTTTTTGCTCTATAAGTGCGTTAAGTAAATCATATTTCAGCTTTTTTACTTGTTCTTTACTTACATCAGATCCAGAAATTTGCTTTTTATAATTTTGATATAGTAATTTATATTCATCTGATGTTATAACTTCCTTTCCTACTTTAGCTAATTCTTTCCTTTCATCATCATTTGATAAAAGATTGCCAATCCCCATAAAGATTAATAAGCAAACTAAAAGGAGAACGATTGCCTTGGTAAAAAAATTTCTAATACTCATTGTAAACTTAGTTAACTAACACTTAAATTTAGAATAGCAATAATTTAATATTTGTAAATCTATTAACAAATTAGCTAATATATGTAATATTGTAGTGTATTAAATTGAATGGAAGCTTATATTAACCTAAGAGCCTGTAAGTGATCTCTGAATATGGTAAGATGAGGTATAGTTGACATGAGGTAAAGTATGAGGAATACATATCCAAGTGACATAAGTTGTGAAAAATTCGAAAAGATTAGACTAATTTTAGAAAGCGTGCGAAAGAAAACAAAGCCAAGAAGATTAGGTTTATATGAGTTATTTTGTGGTGTGCTTTATGTACTAAAAAGTGGCTGTCAATGGCGAATGCTTCCAAAAGAGTTTCCAAGATGGCGAAATTTTTACGATTACTTCAAGAAATGGAGTAAAAAAACGAATGAAGATAGAGAAAATGTTCTAGAAATTGTCTTTAAAAAAATTGGTTGGAGAGAACAGTGGTCGAAATACCAAAACAAGCTTCTGCATCATTGATGCCCAAAGTGTAAAAAATACCGATACTGCTGAAGAAAAAGGTTATGATGCTGGCAAGAAAATTTCAGTAATAAAGCGTCATATCGCAGTTGATACACAAGGTTTGACACAAGCAATTCATATAACAACGGCAGAAATAACTGATCGTAGCAGTGCTTTGACAATGGTTAAAAATGCTAAAGAAAGTCTCTCTGAAGTTAAAAACATACTGGTTGATGCAGGCTACACTGGAGAAAATTTTGCAACACAGATGAAAGTAACTATTGGTGCAACTGTTGAGGTGAAGCGAATTACACACCTTTGCTGTATTGCCAAAAAGATGGGTTGTTGAGAGATCTTCTTTTGCCTGGTTGGAAAAATGTAGGCAACTTTGGAAAAATTGCGAGCGTAAATTTAATACTAGCCTACAAATTTGCTTTTGCTTCTTTCCTCTTCAAAAGATTATGAACAGGTTCTAAGAGATAAGAAATATAAACCAAAAAGCCATTGGATGACAAAGTTAATGCTTTTTTAGTTTTAATGGTTTATATTTTATTTCTATAACAGCAAAGGAATATTAAAATGGGAGATGTTTTTTCGATGTCAATGGAATCTTCTAAAGACAATAAAGATAGAAATGAACAATTTCTCATGCAAGTAGCTGCTTGGTTGGTTGATAACACTAGCTTAACTTTTGATCAAATAGCACAATGTTGCAAGTTATCCCTTGAAAAAGTACAAGACATAGCTGATGAGGAAATAGAAGTTGAAAAGTATGACCCTATTATTTCTGAAATAATTACTGAAAAAGAAATCGATAATTGCAAAAAAAATCCAAATCGTGTACCAAATTTGATTATAAAAAATATGAAAAAAAGGGCAAAGACGATTAGCTTTCTTGCCTTTGCTTCCACAGCAAGGCGTAGAGATAAACCTAATGCGATTTATTATTTGGTAAAAAAATTTCCTATCTTGAACAATAATGTAATAGCTAAGCTAGTTGGTACAACAAATTACACAGTTGAGCAGGTAAGAGATAGATCTCATCATAACATACTCAATATCAAACCTCAAGATCCTGTACTACTTGGTTTATGTAGCCAGGAAAATTTAGAAGCGGAAGTAGAAAAAGCGAAAGTAGAAGAAGAGAAGAAACAAAGATTAAAAAATATAAATAATAGCTATTGATGATTCTCAAATTCTTGTACTTTGTTAATATTAAATTAACTTGACTTGTTAGTTTTTATCAGTATAATGCAAGTAAAGTATCTAGTTTAATAATAATTAAGTCTAAATACGCACTGAAAACTAGCTCAGCCTAATTTATTGTTTTATATTCACATTTTAGGTTAGTAAGCATCAATTAAAATTTTTGGAGGATTATGACAACAATCAATGAAGATGTCTTAGCAAAAGGAGGGGTTGTAGGTCAACCTGAAAAAAGCGAACAAATTCATAATGCTGACGCAGTAAAACAAATGACCAGTGAAGGTGATGAAAAAAACAAGAAAACATTGGACCTGAGCGAATTGAAAGAGAAAACAGCAGAAGAATTGTTAGAGCTAGCTGAAGAAAGAAAAATTTCAACTAGTGGTAAAGGCAATGGCAGGATGCTAAAACAGGAAATGATATTCAGTTTAATGAAGAAAATGAGTGAAGAAGGAGGCATAACCACAGGAAGTGGAGTAGTGGAAATATTGCCTGATGGTTTTGGTTTCTTACGTTCATCAAGTGCAAATTATGCTCCAAGTACCGATGATGTTTATATTTCCAATGGCCAAATAAAGAAGTTTAATTTACGTACAGGAGATATGGCATGTGGAGAAATAAGGCCACCTGGTGATAAAGAAAGATATTTTACTTTAACTAAGGTTCAAAGTATAAACTCTACTGAAATCAGTGAATTAAGAAAGTACGTCCATTTTGATAATTTGCTTCCGCTTTATCCTGAAAAAAGCCTCATCCTTGAAAACAACAGTAGCGGAGATAATAAAAAAGATATAAACATGCGTGCTGTAGATATAGTTACACCTCTTGGAAAAGGACAAAGAGCATTGATAGTTGCTCCACCTCGTACAGGAAAAACGATATTGCTTCAGCAAATGGCTCACTCTATAGCTACAAATCATCCTGAAATAGAACTAATAGTATTACTTATAGATGAAAGACCCGAAGAGGTGACAGATATGATACGCTCTGTAAAGGGTGAAGTGGTAAGCTCTACATTTGATGAACCTGCCTACCGTCATGTCCAACTTGCTGAAATAGTAATAGAAAAAGCTAAAAGAATGGTTGAACACAAAAAAGATGTAGTGATTTTGCTTGATTCTATAACTCGTCTTGCACGTGCTTATAATGCAGTCATTCCTTCGTCTGGAAAGGTTCTAACCGGCGGTGTAGATTCAAATGCGCTGCAAAGACCAAAACGCTTTTTTGGAGCAGCTCGTAATATTGAAAATGGTGGTTCTTTGACAATCATCGCTACAGCCCTTATAGAAACTGGTTCAAAAATGGATGATGTTATTTTTGAAGAGTTTAAAGGCACAGGTAATGCTGAAATTATACTAGATAGAAAACTTGCTGATAAACGTATATTCCCTGCTATTGATATTACAAAATCCGGAACAAGGAAGGAAGAGCTATTAGTTGATAAGGCCATACTAAATAAAATATGGGTATTGCGTAGGATACTTAACCCTATGGGATCTGTTGAAGCAATGGAGTTTTTACGTGACAAATTACTTTTAACAAAGAGCAATGCTGACTTTTTTAACTCCATGAATCACTAAAAGTAAGCCAATTCTGATGGAGCAAAAAAGCAAAGCTCTCTTATAGCTAAAATAATTTGGATTTATCAAAATATATTAAGCTGGCAATCTACCTTAAGTTGCTATTCCAACTTATAGCACTGATTTTGATCAAAAATTTTATGTAGTCAGTTTATTTACAATCGATTTTCCAGTGTCAGCCACTTAGATGACATCTTTTTGACTCTTAATATCAATTGTGTACCAGTGTTGAAATGACCCACTCAAAAGGGGATTGTATTTACTCTGAATCAGATGATAAATTAGATGCTTGGTAAGCGTAATTTGGAGCTTCCTGTGTAATGATTATATCATGAGCATGACTTTCTCTTAACCCTGATGAAGTAATAGTGACAAATTTGCAGTTTTTTTTCATCTCTTCTATATTACGGTTGCCAGTGTAACCCATTGCAGCTTGCAACCCACCAATTAACTGACAGATCACTCCTGAAGCTGGACCTTTAAAAGGAACTCTTGCTTCTACTCCTTGTGGGACTAAATCAAGTTTTGAATCTTGAAAATAACGGCTAGCTGACCCTCGTTTCATTGCACTAATAGATCCCATTCCTCGATATTCCTTATATGCTCTACCCTTATACATGATAATCTCACCTGGGCTTTCCTCAGTACCAGCAAAGATTGAACCTATCATCACAGTATCAGCACCAGCTGCAATAGCTTTTGCAACATCTCCCGAATATTTTATTCCACCATCAGCAATTAGTCTGACGTTTTTTGTTTTACAAACCTCTGCAATATTCTTGATCGCAGAGAATTGTGGCATACCAACGCCTGTAACTATTCTGGTAGTACAAATTGATCCTGGCCCTATTCCAACTTTCACTGCATCAACACCAGCATCAATCAACGCTTCAGCAGCCTCCTTTGTTGTAATATTTCCGCCGATTAATTGCGTATTCGGATACATCTTTTTTATTTCCTTAATAGTGCTGACAACGTTCTCGGAATGACCGTGAGCGGTATCTACAATAACCACATCAACTTCTTCTTCGACCAAAGCTTCACATCTTTCTATACCGTCTTTTTTACCAGTACCAATTGCAGCGGCAACTCTGAGTCGACCTTTACTGTCTTTACATGAATTTGGATATCTATTGTATTTTTCGATGTCTTTAACTGTGATTAGACCTATGCAACAAGAATTTTCATCAACAACCAAAAGCTTCTCTATTCTATTTGCATGCAACAATTTCATTGCTGAGGCGCTATTTACTGCCTGCTCTCGAACTGTTACTAACTTATCTTTTGTCATTACCTCGGAAACTTTTATATTCATGTTCTGGTCTTCAATAAACCTCACATCTCGATTAGTTAAAATTCCCACTAACTTGCGTTGATCAACTACAGGAATGCCGGAATAATTATACTCTCTCATTAATGAAACTGCTTCTGCAACTGTTTTATCTGGGGAAATTGTAATTGGGTTATACACGATCCAGCTTTCATATTTTTTCACCCTTCTTACTTCTAACACTTGTTCATCTATTGATAAATTCTTATGTATGCAACCTATTCCACCATGTTGGGCAATAGCTATTGCAAAGCCTGATTCAGTGACAGTGTCCATTGCAGAGGATATGAGAGGGATATTTAGTTCTATATTATTTGTTAGATAAGTTCTTGTGTCTGCATCACGAGGCAATACATCAGAATAGGCCGGTAAGAGAAGTACATCGTCAAACGAATAACAAGCTTCCATTTTTTTCATATGCTTTATTTAAAGCTTATACGCCAATTAATGAAATTGCAATAGAGCTTTTGCAAAATTAGCCTGGCTCCAGCTATTTTTAGATCAAAATAGGATAGAAGAGGTATGTAGCTCCTAATATATTTATCGCATAATTATATTATTTGCTAGCAAACAGAACTGCTCAATAGTTAAGCTTTCTGGACGTTCGTCTCCACTCAGTTTAGCATTCTCAAGAGTAGTTGAGACATCACTAGTTATACTTTGCAAGCTATTTCTCAGCATCTTTCTTCTTTGAGCGAACACAGCACGTGTTAGCTTTGTTAAGGTTTCTAAATTTACTGCAAATCTTGGAGTGGGTAAAGGTTTTACTGTAATTACTGAAGAATATACTTTTGGTCTTGGAAAAAATTCCTTAGGTTCAATATCAAATTCCTTTTTTATGTCGCATAGTAACTGGCTTAGCACTGATAGGGAACCATAATCTTTAGAATTAGGTTCTGCTGTAATACGCTCTGCTACCTCCTTTTGGAACATTAACGTCAAATTCGTAAAAAATTTTATATTATTTAACCACTTTAAAAATAACGCTACTGAGATATTGTAAGGCAAGTTAGCAATGACTTTGACTGGACATTCTACCAGCTCTTTTTCTACAACATTAAGTGCATCTGCTTCTATAATTCTATATTTTCCCTGATGCTCATTTAGCAATTGTTCGTGATGTTTCACTAAACTACTATCTTTTTCTATAGAAAGTAGAAACTTTGGATTATATGCCAATATTTCTCTTGTTAACGCACCATACCCAGGACCAATTTCAATAACATTAAAATCTTTCAGGCTACCAGCTAAGGCAACTATTCTTTTTATTATCTCATTCGATAAAATAAAATTTTGCCCTAGACTCTTTTTTGGCTTCAGTAAAAATTTTTTCATATGATCTTAGTATGCAGTATTTTAAAAATTAGTTGACGAAAATTCATCAATAATTGTATATTGTCAGTGTATTTAATGCCGGCTTAGCTCAATTGGTAGAGCAACTGACTTGTAATCAGTAGGTTGTCAGTTCAAGTCCGACAGCCGGCACTCTCATTCATATAAGAAAAATTGATGTCTTTTTTAATAGTAGCAAATTGGAAAATGAATGGAACACGTTCTTCATTTGTTGACTTTATAGGCAAACTTAACAACAAGAGCAACGAAATTACCTCTAAATTAGTAATTTGCCCTCCTTTTACATCATTTCCAAGCAATATAGAGTTGAACAACAATATTAAAATAGGAGGACAGAATTGCCATCATAAAGAGTTCGGTTCTTACACAGGTGAAATTAGTGCAGGAATGTTGAAGGAACTAGGATGTAGTTACGTAATACTTGGACATTCTGAAAGGGCTCATGAAAAAGATAGTGAAATAAAACTTAAATCGAAAACAGCAATAGAATCAGGATTACACCCAATCATCTGTGTAGGTGAAAACTCAGAAGATTATAAAAATAAAAAAACAAAAGAAGTAATAGAATATCAATGCAAAAACCGTTTGCCAACACAAGGTGAATATACCATAGCATACGAACCGATATGGGCAATAGGAACAGGAAATGTGCCAAATAATGACGCAATTGCTGAGGTGATAGAGATAATAAAATTGTGTACTGGTAAAAAACACATTATATATGGTGGCTCAGTCAGCTCAGAAAATATAGGAAACTTGCTCAGTATTCCAAATCTATTGGGAGTTTTAATTGGTAGTGCAAGCTTAGATTTTGATCACTTTTATCAAATTATACAACAAGTCGAGAAAAAACTTTCTCTTAATTAATTCTAAAGGATAAATACTCTTATTGTCATGGCAAGGGAGCTGGCAAAATGTGTCAAGGAGTTTTCTATTGGCTAAGGTTGTGACAATAAAGTTAAGCACTGCCAAAAACTATGGAAGAAGTCATTATAATTTGTATTATATCTTTATAAAATGGTTCGCATAAGTTATCTAGAAGTGCAACTAAACAAATACAAAAATCAAAGTGTTGCGGTTTTCGGCCTTGGTAAAACTGGTTTGTCCGTTATTAATGCTCTAACAAAAAGCAGTGCAAAAATATATGCATGGGATGATAATAAAGAGCAAATAGCAAATGCAAAAAAGATATATAAAGAGTGTAACTTTACTCATCCCAATGAGTATAATTGGCATGAGATAAGCACACTAATTTTGAGCCCTGGAGTGCCAATACCAACGCATTGGGTAGTAAAACTTGCAAGAAGCTTTGACTGCAAAATAAAATCAGACATTGAGCTATTTCTTGAAACTAAAACTACAAATCAGAAGGTTATAGGCATTACAGGAACAAATGGCAAATCAACCACCACGTCACTAATAGGGCACATATTAAAATCCACAGGGAAAAAAGTAGCTATTGGCGGGAATTTAGGTGTGCCTATTTTGGATTTAGAAAGAGATGCAGAAATTTATGTAATTGAATTCTCCTCTTTTCAATTGGAGCTAATAAATAAAATTAATGTAGACATTTCTGTATTGCTAAACATCACACCAGACCACATAGATAGACATGGAAGTATGAATAACTACATAGCAACTAAATTAAAACTGATAAACAGTAGCAAGATTGCCGTGATAGGATGTGATAACAAAATTACCGCTGATGTATTCAATAAATTCACTGGGAACAAAATTCCAATTTCAGTAACATATTCCCTGGTGTCATTCCAGCGCGTGACCAGAAAAGAAAAACCATTGCCAACTACCCAGATGACAGAGGGTAGTGCAAGAGATCTAATATCATTGGCAGATAACAATTTGCTTGATTATAGTGAACAGATTACTGGTATAGATCGAAATTATCTGGATCCCAGTGTCAGCTACTTGGATGACAAAAGGAGTGCTGAGATTCAGGAGATCTCGCTAAAACTAGAGAATCACAACTTATCAATGAGTGATATGAAAGTAAACCTAGTATCCAATGTAGAAAATATAGTAGCTGCACACGCTGTGTGCAAGTTACTTGGAGTAGATAGCAGCACTATTGTCAATGAAATCAAATCCTTTCCAGGGCTAAGACACAGAAATGAATTTCTTGGCAAAATACATAATGTACTTTTTATCAACGATAGCAAAGCAACCAATGCAGAATCGACCGAAAAGGCAATTTTATCTTATAAAAACATATACTGGATTGTTGGCGGAAAAAGCAAAAAAGGCGGAATAGAATCATTAAGCAAGCATTTCACCAAGATTAGAAAAGCTTTTCTTATTGGAGAATCAACTGAAGTTTTTGCAAACATTATGGAGAACAAAATAGATTATATGAAGTGCTATAATCTAGAAAACGCATTTAAACTGGCTTTTGAAGAGGCCATAAATAGCAAAGAAGAAGTAGCGATATTACTTTCTCCTGCATGTTCTTCTTTTGATCAGTGGAAAAATTTTGAAGAGCGCGGTGAAGCATTTTGCAGAATGTTTGAAAATCTCAGGTATAATTATATGTGATGTTTAGTATAATATTGTATGGAACAAAAGTTAATAGTAGATGAGCTGATTAAGGTTGTTCCATTTGAAGGAATAAGTGATGCAACCTTATTGAAAGTGTGCACGAACCTTAACCTAGCCAATAGTTTTTGTAAATTTCAAAATGGAATATATAGTGCTTTGGAGTACATAGCAGAGGACTTAAATAGCTCAATGGAAACTGAACTTTGGAATTCCAATTTAGAAGATATGAAGGTAAGAGAGCGGATAAAGTTAGCTGTCCAAATACGCCTTTCAAACTATGCTAAGTTACAAAATTACAGAGAGTTTTTAAAAAATGTTTTATCATTCTCTATATTACCCCAAAATACATATTTTTCTAGTAAACTCTTGTACAGAACTGTTAGCGCGATTTGGTATGGCATTCATGATCAATCAACAGATTTTAACTACTATACAAAAAGAGCAATATTAGCTGGAGTGTACTTAAGTACGATACTTTTTTTTATCAATGATTATTCAGAAGATTTTGCAGATACCCTGTCGTTTCTTGACAAACGTATCAACAATGTCATGACATTTCAAAAGTTTAAAACCCGTTTGAATAGAATGGTAAGAAACTTCTTATAGCCTCTTTACTTATACGAGTTACTCGTATTTATACCTAAAGCTGCCTTGATTTTTATGTTAAGATAATTGACATCCACTAACAGTGAGCTTAACAAAGAACTTGATTGAAAGCAATACATTAGAAAGTAGTTTTGCTGGAAACTTGAAGTAGACAGAATTGATACACATAAAGCTGATCCATGTACAAAAGTATCTGTTCAGATACACGACTAATGCTGTGTGATCCATAGAGGTTATTACAATAAGAATGTAAGATCAAATAGAAATTTGGATTTGCAGTAGTTTATAGACCTTATTACAATTGCAAAGGATAAATTCTAGGGTTAAACTACGTCTGAGTTGGATAAAACTATACAAAATGACTACTTTTAGCAGCAAACATTAGAGCAGTTTTTCCAAGAGAAGTTTTTTCATAGTCAAAATGAGGTAGACTAAGAGTACTAACTACATAATTAACACCTGCGTTTGCTATTTCTACTAAGTATTTTACTACATCCAAGTGACCTGCTTGAGCAGCATCAAGTAAAAAGAGTGGAGCAACTATCTCCATGAGGCTTCTTTTGCCTTTTTTTGCTTGCTTAATATTTATAGCTAAAGCTTCAGGGTGTCATTTCAGTGCGTGACGCAGAGATGTAGGGAGATTGAAGATCAGTGCTTGACACTGGAATGGCTTTGTTGCACCACTCAAGGAAAGAACAGGCAGTTACTGATGGAATTTGTTATAAAATAGATATTTAGCCGACAAAGGAAAAATATGCCAATAAGAATGAAAGTCAGTAACTGCAATGAATATAACAAATTTCTTCAAGAAAGGGGAAATGTTTTTCATTATATCAACGATGCCATTGAAAATTGGTACGAAAATAGTCCAAAAGTAGCAGGTGGCAACAATGTCTACAGCGACAAAGTAGTGATTCTAATTCACATAATAACCTATCTATTCAGGATTGGTCTTAGGCAAACAGTGGGATTTATAGAGAAATATCTTGAGCAAATAGGGAAAATTTTGCAAATTATCAGCTATTCGCAGGCTTCAAGAAGGTTTAAAAAGCTTAATATCAAAATCAACGACTGCAGAGTTGATAAGAACGATATGGAAGATATTGAAATTGCTATAGATAGTACAGGTATCAGCATCTACAATAATATTCCAGGCCATAGTAAGGCAAATGGTACAGATAGAAAGTATCGCCGCTATGAGCAAACAAGAAAGCTACATGTAATGCTAGAGATAGGTAGTAAAAAAGTTATAGCTGCAAAATACAGTAGTGGAGTTTATTCCGACCACTATGGAGCCTGTGATCTTATTGAAAGAGTGGATACCAAGTATAACATAAGCACGATATATGCAGATAGGGCATATAATCGAAAGAAGTTATACAAACTGTGCGATGAGCTTGACATAAAGACAAGGATTCCTCCGCAAAATAATGCAGTAGAGCATCCAAAGTTGGATTATATGAATGAGAGAAATTCTACAATCAAGCTCATAAAGTCATATGATGAAGATGGTATGAAGAGGTGGAAAAAAGAGATAAATTATTGGAAGAGATCTTATATAGAAAGTTTTTTCTCGCGACTGAAGCAAATATTTGGATTTAGTTTTAGGAATAAATCTGAGATTAATCGTGAGAAGGAACTGCTACTCAAGTGTTATTTGCTTAACAAATTTACTGAAATAGGCATGGCTAAGTTTGATATAGCTTCATGAATTTATTATACATTACCCACTATCCGAAGAGCTGTGCAACAAAGCCATTCCAGCGTCACGAGAAAGTAGCAGATTTATGACGGCAGTGCCCAGAGGTGTCATTCAGTAGCACCTTGTCGTTCCAGTAGCTCTTTCGGTATTATTCAAGTAGCCTATTCGGTGTCATCCCAGTTCTTGACACTGGGATCCAGTTAAATTTACGAGTATAAAAGTAGCTGCTTTATGTTAAATACAACGTTTTGATGATTATGAAAAACCAGTGTCAAGCACTGGAATGACATCTTCCTACAGATAATGTTCGTACAGTTGTAACTGGAATAACACCATCATAAAGGAGCCAGTGTCAGCTACTTGAATGACACCAATCAGATATGCTAACTTAACCCAATTTTTAAATTTTTTGCTGTCAACATTAATGATTCATCAAAGAAGCTATTAATATCACCAATACTATCTATATTTTTCACACTGATAGATTGGTCAATTCTTTTAACTAGATTAGATAAAACTTTGTTAGGGCCAACTTCAACAAACTTATTAGTGCCATGGCTTGTCATATATAAAACCATCTCTCTCCATCTTACTCTACTTACAACTTGCTTAGCGAGCAAAGCTCTTATGATCTCTGGATCACTTTCTTCCTTAGCTGTAACGTTTGATACAAAAGGAATCGAAGGGCGAGTTATGTTGATGCTTTTTAAAAATTCCAGAAGTTTTTCATCAGCAGGTTTCATAAAAGATGAGTGAAAAGGCCCACTAACTTGTAATTTTATCATTTTCTTGACACTTGAGTTTTTGAATAAATCAGGTAAGACCTCAAGAGCCTCTGCAGTACCACTCACCACTACCTGCCCACCACCATTATCGTTTGCAATTTCACAATCAATTTGAGCTGATTTTAATATACCTTCTACTTCACTTATTTCTGCTCCAAGTAGAGCAAACATTCCACCTTTGCATTTTAGTGAAGCTTCATGCATTGCTTCGCTACGAACTTTTAGCAACTTGACTGCAGACTCAAGCGTCAATGCCCCTGCAGCACACAGCGCTGTATACTCGCCAACTGAATGCCCACAAACATACTGAACGCTGTAAAGAGATTCACCAAATACGTGCTTCATAACACGTAGCGTTGCAATTGACACTGCCATTATAGCTGGCTGAGCGTTTTCCGTGATGGTTAATTTCTCAATAGGGCCATTGAAAATCAAATGAGACAGCTTTCTACCCAATATGTCATCTACTTCATCAAATACGTTCCTTGCAACTGAAAATTCATCATATAAGCTCTTTCCCATTCCTACAAATTGGGAGCCCTGACCAGGAAAAGCAAAAATCATAAAAAGTTTTTCATTCTTCATTGATAATACTACTTTATTTATTTTTTGTCAATATTTCACAATAATGATTGACCAAATGAACCAGATTCACTAAAATCTTAGCTGGTAAGAAATTTGTAAGAACAATGGCAGAAATCGACTATCACAAAGTTACTATAGTTATGACAGATGGTCAAGAGTTTGAAACTTATTCCACTTATGGAAAAGAAGGTCAAAGAATAAAGCTTGATAGAGATCCTCTTACTCATCCTGCATGGACTGGAAGTTTGACAAGCGGTTCAGGGGAGAAGGATAGTAAAATAGCTAAGTTTAATGATAAATACGGGAGTCTTTTTTAGTTCCTCCCCTCTTTATTTAACATGTATAAATATAAAAATGTAGGCTATATTGCTTCTTCGCTACCCAAGTCTCAGGAAGTATCTAAACTACTACAGGAGCTTAATTTTATCAATATAGCAGAAGCAAGTAAGCCTGAAGTTGATTTGCTGATAGTTGTTGGCGGTGATGGTTTTATGCTACGCACTCTGCACAACTACGTCATAGGAAATAAAGATATACATGTGTATGGAATAAATACCGGTAACGTCGGATTTTTGATGAATAAATGCTTTGAAGATCTAATTGATCATATAGAACATGCAGTTCCTACTCAGCTAACTTTACTAAAAATGGAAGCCAAAGACATAAATGGCAAAAAACACCATTACATCGCAGTAAATGAAGTGTATGTCTTTAGAAATGCAAATCAAATAGTGGAGATGAATATTACCATTAATGATAAGCTAAAAGTAGAAAAATTCAGAGGAGATGGAATTATATTGTCTACCCCAACAGGTAGCACTGCATATAACTTCTCTGCCGGTGGGCCAATCTTACCACTTAATTCAAATTTACTTGCACTGACTTCCATTAATAGCTACTACCCAAGGCGTTGGAATGGAGCGCTAATCTCAAATGATACAATAGTGCAAATTGATATCAATGATGTGAAAAATCGTCCAGCACTTGTAGTATCAGATTACAAGGAATTTCACGACATATCGCAGGTAAAAATACAGAAAGATCACGAAAATACAGTCACTCTACTTTTTGACAAAGATTGCCCTTTGAATGAAAGGATCTTTGATCAGCAGTTCTTATACTAATATTTATTCTTAAATTAGTATTCACTATATCTTAATAACTATAGCGTAATCAACATAACATTGTAATTAATTTTGGAGCGAATATGCCTGAATCAGGAAATAAAGATAACGTCACACTGGTTTCTCATACAACGGTGAGTGAAAATAGTGCAGCAACTCAACCAACACCAGCACCTAGAAACACAGCGTTACAAACAAATTCGGCTAGCGAATCAAGTTCTGATGAAGAAAGGCAAGAAGAATCGAATGGTGCAAATACAGAACCTATTTATGCATCCATAGATCCAAATACAAAATCTCCAAAAAAGAGTTCAGGTAGTGTATCAGTTAGCAGATCACCTTCTCCTCCACCATCATATCAAACAGATGGCTCTGAAAAATCTTTGCTTGGAGATAATAAAAAGACAAACAGATTTTTACAGAAAGTAAAATATACGATGCAAAAGAAGAAAGTTACAATGCCTTTCGTAGGTCTTATTACGGCATGTTGTATTACGTCAATCGTTTTAGCTGTGAAGCAAAGAGAATTCATTGGATTCATCGGCAGCATAAATCCTGTTACTATATTTGTCGGAGTATTAGCGTCTTGTTTAGCCTTGGGAATTATGTGGGAATTTATGCAAGCAGTACGTACTAAGGAGCACAAGATCACAAAAAGAGATACTCAAGAAGTTTTAGATGAGATATCAAATACACTTTCAAAAGACGAGGAATGCATCAAATCTTTGGTATTAAAATATAGCAACGGTAATCGTGTTTACTTTACGTTTCACTCTCTTCCAGAAAAAGCAAAAAGTAATCCGAACATCGTAGAACTTACAGGCCAGCCAATCTATTACAAGAGTAAAGTAAATTCATTAATCAATGATAGAATATGGCTTCCTATCTTAGGAACAGTTCTTATTACTGGAAACATAACCTTCCCTTTAGCACTTTATTCAACAGGTGGTTTGAGCAACATAGTAAGTTCATACACAAATCCTACTATTTACTGGCCAATCGTTGCAATTTCAGGCACTCTACTGCTTTTCACTTTAGCTTGCACAATTCATCATTGGAGCAAAACTGATTTTAAAGATTACTTGTTATTAGATACAAAAGATGCTAGTAGTGGAAAGCCCAATGAAACAGCTATTAGAACTATCAAAAAGAGTGAAGAAAAGATTAGTTCAAAATTGTTACAAGTAGTTGCTGAACGATGTGGCCATCCAGATATTACTTATATTATTAATTAAATCTGGCTCGTACTTCTTTTTATCGCTATTCCAGTACTGTAACTGCAACGTTTTGAAGATTTACACTTGCTAAGACCTTGCTATTTTGATAGCTTGAGATGATGACAAGGAAGGGGTTTGTTTATGAAAAAAGGTTTAATATTTATATCTTTAGTAGCGGCTTTATTGATAGTCGTTAATTTTTTATATAAAAATAGCGGAATTGATGATTCACAAGTAGTAAACGTTTATTCATCTCGTAAAGAAGAATTAGTACATAGTTTGTTTGATGATTTTACAAAAACCACTGGCATCAAGGTACGTTATATCATTGACGATTATTCCCAATTGCTTTCACGCATGGAAAATGGTGGTGAAGCTGATTTGTTTTTAACTGCAGATGCAGTGAATTTGATTTTAGCCAAAAAAAGAGGGCTCTTATCTCAAGTGGATTCAGAGACTCTAAAAAATGCCATACCTGCAAAATTTAGAGATAATGAAGATTATTGGTTTGGTCTCACAAAAAGAGCTAGAATATTGGTTTACAATAAAGAATCAGTAGATCCTAAGGAATTAAGTACCTATGAAGATTTAGCGAATGAAAAATGGAAAGGGAAAATATTAGTACGCTCTTCCACAAGTCCATATAACCGATCATTGATCGCTTTTATGATTGCAAAAAATGGTTTTGAAAAAACAAAAGAATGGGTGAGTGGAATTGTAAGGAACATGGCAAGAAAACCAAGCGGTGGTGATACAGATCAAATTTATGCTGTAGCCGCTGGTGAAGGCAATGTTGCAATAGTAAACAGCTACTACTTTGCAAGAATCCTTTCATCAGAAAATAAAAAGAATATCACAGAAAAGTTAGGAGCTTTCTTTCCGAGTGATGGTGTAATGGTGAATATTAGTGGTGCAGCAGTAACAAAAAAAGCAAAACACAGAGAAAATGCCATAGCTTTATTGGAGTTTTTTGTAAGCAAACAGGCTCAAGAGCTATATGCTAAAAAAAATCAAGAATATCCTATTGTTGAAGGTATTGAAACTTCTGATGTGTTAAAATCTTGGGGAAATTACCTACAAAGTACTCTGCCTATAAGTGAGCTTGAGAAGCATCTCTTTGAGGCTGTTATGATAGCAGATGAATGTAAGTGGAAATAAAATTTTATAGCTTCCTTCTACTTTACTTTACAGTTGTGTAATTGAAATTAAGAAAGTAGAATAAGCTCAAAAAAGGAGCTATGGACAAGAGAAGGAATTTATTAAATATCTCAGACCTCACAATCGGTGATGTAGAAAATATAACTAAATTAGCCAACCAATACCTTGAAGAAAAAGTTGAAAATAGTCATGTTCTGAAAAATAAAATAGTCATAAACCTATTCTTTGAAGATTCAACACGTACGCTCGCATCTTTTGAAATAGCAGCAAAGAGCCTTGGAGCAAATGTTATAACTTTACCAATAAAATCTTCTTCTATTAACAAAGGGGAAGATCTAAAAGATATGATAAAAACACTAAATGCAATGAATCCTGACTATATGATAATCAGGCATAAAAGTAGTGGTATTATTAATACATTGGCAAAGCATGTCAACTGCTCGCTAATCAACGCAGGCGATGGAAGCAGTGAACACCCAACTCAAGCTCTTGCAGATTATCTCGTAATTATCAGTCATAAAAAGCAAATAAAAAACCTCAAAATTGTGATATGTGGAGATATTTTGCACAGTAGAGTTGCAAGATCAAATATAAGATTGCTAAAAATGTTTGGAGCAAAAATAAGCTTAGTTGCACCACCAGCTTTGATTTGTAAGCATCTTCCTGAAGTAGATTCACTTCATTATTCATTAACTGAAGGTATAAAGGATGCTGATGTAATTATGCTCTTGAGGTTGCAGAAAGAGCGCATGAATAATAATTCTTCAGAAAAAGAATATTTTCATTTGTATGGACTTGATGCACAAAAACTATCGCATGCAAAACCCGATGCAATTGTTATGCACCCAGGACCAATAAATAGAGGCATTGAGATTAGCAATGATATAGCAGATTGTGTTATTTTACAGCAAGTAAAGTTTGGATTAGCAACGCGTAAGGCAGTACTGCACTATTTAATAAATGTTTAACTTTAATTAATTTTAAGGAATTTTAGACATAATGATCCTCCTATAAAAAACGATTTAGAAAAATATAACACACCTCATGACAGAAATTAAGTATGCACTGAAGTAGACTGTGCTATATTTTTTTATTGAGAGATTAGTTGAAAAGTCTGCAGACTTGAATAAGGTGAATTTCGAGCTCTAAAATACCCTCATTTTCACTAATAATAATCAAACTACAAAATGTGTCAAGTAATTTTTGCACTTAATTTAGCAAATATTTATTTGCAAAAAATACTATAAACATAAAATGATAGATGTCATAAAAGTAGCCAGTACTGGCATCCAGTTAAATTTGTGAGTTAAAAGTTATGCTAAAATATAACGTTTCTAATGATGATGGAAAATGGATCCCAGTGTCAGCTACTTAGATGACATTGTTTAGTACGCAAATTACCACAATGTTCATACAGCTGTATACTGATTTCTTTAATGTCCGTACAGTTGTATGTCAGCTACTCAAATGACAATTTCAAATAAAACCTAGATAAAAGAGAAAAATAAATTTTTACATAATCATACTTGTACAATAACTAAAGCACTTTTTACTGTAGATTAATCATTTGATTATAGTATCATTTTAATTAAGCCTATATTTGCAATGTTTATGAAATATAAAGCATTCTTCATACTATTAATTGTTATATCTAACCTGCTTGCTGCAGAACAGCCTGAAGAAAATAAAAATGAAAGCAGTATAAATCAAGAAGACGTATCGAAAAGCAACACTGATGCTGAAAAAACTTCTCCGCTTCTGAGCGAACTCAAAGAAATCACAGACCCAACAAATGTAATCAATGAAGAAGTACCTTCAAGTAATCAAACAAACCTACAGTCTGAAGAGGAGACTAATATAAAAGATACCAAAGCTCTAACAAGTCCTTTATCAGAAGAAAAAAAAGAAGAACCTGAAGAGAAGAAAATCAGTCACAATAATCAAACAAACCTACAGCCTGAAGAGGAGATTAGCAAAAAAGACACCGAACTTTCAACAAGCCAATTAACAGAGAAAAAGAAAGAAGAACAGCCTGACAATATAACACCTGTGAACAAAAAAAATGAAAAAAGCGAAAAATGGACAAAGCTAAACAAAGAAATAAAAAAACATAAAAGCAAGTCTATATATAAAAGACAATATGATAGCCTAAATGAGCACCTTCCTAAAACTATATTTACTGATGATTACAGTAAGCAATTTTTTTACTGCATCAAGAAGGGCAACTTAATTTGTCTAAGAGGAGTAATAAATAAGCTAGAAAAAATTGGATTAACAATTCAAGAAATACTAAGATTTAGAAATAAATTGGGTGATACTCCTCTAATTTATGCAGTGAAACAAGGTCAAATAGACACAGTTCGCTTTCTCTTATTACAAGGTGCTGATCCTAGAGTAGTTGATAATAATTTTAAGTCCCCTATCGACATAGCAATTGAGAAAAAGAAGATCGATATAATAAATGCAATTGCTGAAATGATGCCATACCTTTTAGAGGATAAAGAAATAAACAATGAAGAAGACTCAGAGATGTATAACTTTGCTATAAAAACAAAAGAAAGTACCTGCGATGAAAAAGATAATTAGACTTTTGATATTAATTTTAGTTGGTCATTTATGCTATGGAGATGATGCAATCAATGATTTTTTAAGTGCTCTGCACGATGTAAAATACATATCTTACAATACAAAAGATTTTGCTAAATTTTTAGTACAGTGTAATAAAGCCAGCATACCACAAGATTTTAAGAAAGGTTTTGGTCCTAATTTAAATGGTGCTAATTTTAGTCAATTGTATTTAAGCAAATCTATTTTTGATGGAGTAAGTTTAATTGGTGCCGATTTTTCTAACACCGATTTATCAGATGTGTCTTTTATCGATGTTGATTTGCGTGGTGCCAATTTTTCCAATGCTAATTTACATGGCGTTAAAATAAAAGGCACAAATTTAAGTTTTTCAAAATTTGCTTCTACAAATTTAACAGATATCATATTTGATCAGTCTAATATCAGTTATGCTGATTTTATCAATTCTAATCTCAACAAAGTAAGTATGCGTAATATAATTGGTTTGCATACCAAGTTTTTGAATGTAAAAATGAATTTCTCCAATTTATCAAACTCAAGTGCAAGCTACATCAATTTTAGTGATAGTGAAATAAACGACACTGTTATGCAGAAAAATAATTTCGACAACGCAAGTTTCTTTGGAGTGGATGCACATAAGCTCAAGGTACAATTTTCTTCATTAAAAAATGCTAACATATATGGTGCAGAAATAAAAAAATCGGATTTTACAGGTAGCAATCTTTCAAACGCCTATTTTAATTCTTCCATTATAGTCAACAGTAATTTCGAAAAAGCCAATTTAAGCAATTCACAAATTTCCTATGTGAAAGGGGATAATTCAAACTTCATTAAATCTATACTAAATGGTTCCAAGATAAAACATGCATATGTTTTCGAAGCAGACCTTCAGGATGCTGATTTATCTAATATTGATTTTAGTTTTAGTGAATTGTATAAAGTTAATACCTATAACGCTAACATTTGTCATGGAAAGTTTCATAATACTAAAGTTGTGAATTCTGACATGAGTGGTTCGTTCTTTGATCATTCATTGTTTACCTCTGCAAAAATAGAAGATTCAGATCTTTCTAGAACTTCAATTTATAAGACAAAAATTAAAGACTCTCAAATTTATAATAGTACTCTTTCCCACCATAATATGGATTCGAGTGAGATAGAAAATTCAATATTCTTCAAATTATTAGCTGATAATTCGAGCTGGTCTAAGTCAAAAGTCACTAATTCAAACTTTATTGAAAGTGATTTCAAATCCTCCGTGTTTTATGATAATGCCTTTAGAAAGACTAGTTTTTTTCTTAGCAATTTGAATAATTCAACAGTGAGTGATGTCTCTTTCCTCTCTTCAAGCATATATAAAAGTTCAATTGCTGATATTCATTTAACAGATTGCAAATTTGATAATTCAATTATGATTGACAATCAGGGACAGAGCAAAATTACAGGTCTAGAGAGTGCTATAACTTCAATTAAAGATCTGCAAGAGAAAATATCGCAGGGTGAAAAATTTGATGTAAATTATTCTTACTTTGAGTTTAAAGATATGAATTTAGAAAATGCTATTTTTTCTAATTCAATATTAAGCAGAGCAAAGTTTGTAAACGTTAATTTGAATAAGGCAAATCTTGAAAAAGCCGATTTACGTTATACTGTCTTTGATAATTCCTCTCTTATTGATGCCAATTTATCAAATTCTAATTTAGAGGGCTCTAGTCTTTTAAACTTTGATTTAAAAAATACAAAGTCTTAAAAAAGCTCTATAATGTACTTGTTAAATAAAGAAAAATGACCGTAAAAAATGAGGGCATACTACTGATTCTATCCTCTCCTTCTGGAGCTGGAAAAACTACTATATCAGAAAAATTACTTGAGCAATCAACTGATTTAGTTATGTCTGTTTCTATGACTACACGCAAACCTCGTCCCGGTGAAGTAAACGGAAAAGACTATTTTTTCGTTACTGAAGAAAAGTTTCACGAACTATGTAAGGCTGGTCAAATGCTTGAATATGCCAAAGTTTTTGAGAATTTTTACGGTATACCAAAAGATTTTATAGAACAAAACCTGAGCAGTGGAATAAGTGTTTTACTGAATATAGATTGGCAAGGAGCATTTCATTTGTTTGAAATCTTAAGAGAAAAAGTTGTAAGTGTTTTTATACTACCTCCCTCAATGGAAGAGCTTAGACTGCGTCTACAAAGGCGTAATAGTGATGATGAAATTGAAATAGAGCGTAGATTAGCCGAAGCGCAAAAAGAGATAAGTAAAAGTAATAAATATGATTACGTAATAATTAATGATAATCTTGATAAAAGCGTAGAAGAGATAAAATCAATACTAAGTAAAGGAATGCTTAAAAAATTAGAAGAAAAATCAAGTTTGAAAGATCTATAAAAATATTTGTTTATCTCTTTTAGCAGCATTCACGCTTCACAGTTTAGCCACATTTATTATTTTTTAAGATAAAATAGTTAAAATAGTAGACAAGTGCTAAAGTGGGGATTTGACTATGACAATAGATTTTCTAATAGAAACTAGTTTTCTGCCTTTTCACCTATATTTCGATAACATCTAGCTCAATTTAAAAGTTTAATACAATTCGTTAACGCCAAATAGCTTTTAATATTGAGGTTTTAATATGAGTATAGATTCAAGTGTATTAGTTAGTAATGCAAATAAACTAGACAAATGTATAAACAAAAATGAAAAACAAGATAAAAAAGACAAGCAATTGTATAATATTATAGAGAGAAAGGTAAAAAAAGAAAAACATAAGCATGAAAAACCAAGAAGTCGAGATGGAACACTCAAGGAATGTAAAAGGTTATTTAAGGAAGGCGCTAGTCCTGAAGTATTAACTAAATTAGAAGAATCGCTTAGAGAACAGGAAAAATATCACAGATATTATGTCCAATGTTTCCTTCCAGTGCTAGGTGAAGTAATAGAACGATCGAAAAGAATATCAAATGAAACAAAAAAACAAGTAATTTCTGAAGTCACTAAAAGTTGTTTTAGTAGGTACAGCGAACAAGACAGTGGCTACGGTAGCGATTTTGAAGATGAAATAAACGGAATATCAGATTCTGATAGCGATTTTGAAGATGGAATAAACGGAATATCGGATTCTGATAATGACGTTCAATTACTAAATGCAATCCAAAATGGAAACAACAGGAAATTTAGAAAATACCTAAAAGATTGCACAAATATCAGTGGCATAACAGATGAAAAAGGAAATAATATTTTACACCTTATTGCATCGCTCAAAAAGAAACAAAAGCTTAAGTTTCTAGATACCTTGATAAAAATAGCTAACGAGAAAAATTTAGTACAACTTGTTGATAGTGAAAATCAAGAAGGAAAGACTCCTTTTCAGGTAGCACTAATTAACAAGATAATAAAAGGGAAACATGATTCTCACACAATCCAAGATAACGATAACACACTTAAGTTTCTTGCAAAATTGTTAAAGTATGGAGCCAAGCTAAGCTTACCTACAGAGGATTTAGAAAAATTATCTAAAAAGCAAAATGAATACTATCTTAAATTTTTAGAGAAATTGGCTGAGCGAAAACCAGAAATAAAAACAAAAGTTGAAGAAGTTATAGCCCATACCATAAATACTCCAGATAGTAATGATAATTATCAACTACATTTAGCAATTAAAGATAAAGATGAAAAATCTTTTAAGGAATTATTGAAAAAAGGAGCAGATATTAACCTTAAAGATGCAAATGGCAATAATGCTTTACACCATATTGCCTTGCTGAGAGGGAAGCAAAAAGTTACATGCTTGAAATTAATATCAGCCTTAGTAAAAGAAAGAAAAATATCTGAAGATAAATTAGATGAAGCTATAAAAGCAACTAACAGGCAAGGAAATACACCTCTAGAATTAGCACTAAAGAAAAAAGCAGAAAAAAAAAGTATCGAATACCTATCGCAAGAAACAATTTTTGATTTAGCAACTAATTATGATAATACAACAAAGTTTTGTGCAGCATTATTACAAAACGGTGCTAACCCTGATTCTTTATGGTTAGAAGATCCAGAACTCCATACTAAAAAGTACTATTTAACTTTACGAGATCTAAAAGATTGTTCAAGCACTCCACAGAAAGCACAGGAGAAAGCTAAAGAACTAAAAGAGAAGCTTGAGGAAAAATACCACTGTGGAACTGCTTCGAAAAAATGTCAATCAGGCATTAAAAAGCTAGGTTCTGGTGTAAAAAAAGGAGCATCTGTTGTATGGAAATGCATTGATCCGGGCAGGAGAGCTAGTGTATTGTTAGCAATCACAGTAGCAACTACTATTATTACAATGGTAACACTTTCTTGCTTTCAAGGACAAATTGCAATTGGAGCAGCGTTACCCATCATAGCTATAACAGGAGTGGTCTGTCTGATATTCACTTTGGGACTTAGCGGCATTAGGAAGTCTGTTAAGGAATTAACCAACGATAAGCAAAGCCGTAAAGATGATCACCTAGCTGCAAAACAACCTGAAAATATTACTGAACAACAAAATTTAGCTAACAACTCAGCAGAGCAAGAAGTACAAAGATCGTCAAATCAATCGGAGCATACAGAAAGCCCAGCTACTCAAATGAGCTATGTATCAATACTACGTCAATTTATAAATAAACCAGATGGGTTAACTAATAAATTCTCTTTTCCGGGGCGATGAAATCAATCTCATCGCTCAGAGTTTTTTCAGCAACTTTTTTATAGTCAATTTCTACACTAACTTGGCTTTTCTCTTCTTTAAGCCATGCTATAGTATGCTTCATCCAGTTTTTATCATCACGTTCAGGGAAATCTTCACGAGCATGAGCACCCCTGCTTTCCTCGCGATTAGCTGCGCATTCCATGGTAATAACTGCTTGTGGAATCATATTGGCAAGCTCCAGAGCTTCAACCAAATCACTATTCCATATCATACTACGATCTTCAACTGCAATGTTAGGCATCATTTTTGCTACTTCTTTTATAGCTTTTTTACCTTCCTCTAAAACTTCAGCAACACGGAATACCGATGCATATTTCTGCATAGTGTGCTGCATTTCACTTCGTATTTTTGCTACTTTGAACTCTCCGGAAGCAAATCTCATTTTATTAAATCTATCTACTATCCAGTCTGTGCAGTCTGAATGCAATTTTTTATGTGGTGTATCAGGTTTCAATTTTTCTTTTGCCCTAAGCGCGGCAGCTCTACCAAAAACCACAAGATCAAGAAGCGAGTTAGAGCCAAGTCGATTTGCACCATGTACAGAAACACATGCTGCCTCTCCTATTGCAAATAATCCTTCTACCACTTCTTCTTTACCTTTTTGCAACGTGATCACTTCCCCATGATAGTTGGTCGGAATACCGCCCATGTTGTAGTGAACAGTTGGAATAACAGGTATCGGATCTTTAGTAACATCAACTCCTGCAAAGGTTTTTGCTGTTTCACTAATACCTGGCAATCTGAGTTTGATCACTTCCGGATCAAGATGCGATATATTCAAGTACATGTGATCTTTCTTTGGCCCAACTCCCCTTCCCTCTCTAATTTCAATTGTCATTGCTCGACTTACTACATCACGAGAAGCCAAATCTTTTGCCTTTGGCGCATAACGTTCCATAAACTTCTCACCCTGAGAATTAACGAGGTACCCACCTTCACCGCGGCATCCTTCCGTCATCAAGCACCCTGAGCCATATATTCCTGTTGGATGAAATTGCACAAACTCCATATCTTCAAGTGGCAACCCAGCTCTTACCACCATGCCATTACCATCACCTGTGCAGGTGTGTGCACTTGTTGCAGAAAAATAAACACGTCCATAACCACCTGTTGCTATTACCACAGAATGTGCACGAAATCTATGCAACGTACCATCACACAGCGACCAAGCTATCACCCCACAGCATGTCCCTTTGTCCATAATCAAATCGATTACAAAATATTCGACAAAAAATTCAGCGTTAAATTTAAGACATTGCTGATATAGAGTATGAAGAATTGCATGCCCAGTTTTATCTGCTGCTGCACAAGTACGCTGAGCCGATTTTCCTTTACCAAAGTGAGTTGTCATTCCACCAAAGGCACGCTGATATATTTTTCCATCTTCCGTACGAGAAAAGGGTACACCAAAATTTTCAAGTTCAATCACAGCTTTGGCAGCATTTTTACACATATACTCTATTGCATCTTGATCGCCAAGCCAGTCTGAACCTTTTATTGTGTCATACGCATGCCAGCGCCAATCATCTTCAGCAATGTTGCTCAAGGCTGCACTAATTCCGCCTTGTGCTGCAACTGTATGACTCCGTGTAGGGAAAATCTTAGAAATACAGGCAACTGAAAAATTAGTTGCAGCCATTCCAAGTGTTGCTCTAAGCCCTGCTCCACCTGCACCCACTATCACCACATCATACTCATGCTCTATGATTTCATACGCTGACTTATCCATATCCACTTATTTTATCATCACAGGCTTATAATATCACAGAAGTAGAAAAAATCTATACAAGTTTTCTGGATGTAAGCTTCTGAAACAAATCTATAGTAAACGATGTAATAACAACCATAGGGCGTCATGAAAGTAGCTGAAATTGGAATGACACTATCATAAAGGAATAAGTGTAGTTATTTGCATAACATTGATGACTTATGCCTATTTAATTAGATCTAAAATTAGATAGAAAAAGGTAATCTTGATAAAACTCATTTACAACAAGTTCTCTCGCACTTGAATTTTCCGTTTGCACTTTTTTGTATCCTAATTTATGGCTTATTGAATCTTTATATGAACTAACTGCTTTATATATCTTACTTACCTCTCCTGGAAAGATACCACCAACAATTATAACGCATAACCCTGCAACTGTTGCAAAAGCTAGAGTTAAACTTTGCCTCCAGTTAGCTTTTTTTTCTTGTATACCAGCAGGGCACAATTCACTTGACATTTCTTTTAGATACTCATGCCACATGTGATTGCAGTTTGTACATTTCACTTTTCTTCCAGATTCACCTATTTGCCCACGAGATACTAAGTAAGTTTTAGTACAATTATGACATTGTATTTTCATAGTGCTTACGTATAAAATAATATAAATTTGATATCAATATGTATATAATAAATGAAAAATTTGCAACTAAAAAATTACAAGATGAGATAGAAAATATTTGGAAAGATAAAGAAAAACTTAACGACTATAATCTAAAACACGAAGCAAGATTAATAATCAAAGAGGTAATTGAGTTACTTGACAGTGGTAAAATTAGAGTAGCAGAAAAGCTATCAAGTGGAGAATGGATAGTACATAAGTGGATAAAGCAGTCAATATTATTACATTTCCTCACTGAGGAAAGCAAAATAATAGACAACACCAATTGCTGGTTTGACAAAATCGGTAGTAAGTTTAGTGAATGGAATGAAGAAAAATTTTACCATTCAAAAATTAGAGCAGTTCCTGGATGTTTTGTCCGCCAATCTGCTTACATAGGTAAAAATGTTGTTCTAATGCCAAGCTTTATCAACGTTGGTGCATACATTGATTCTGGCACAATGATAGACACTTGGTCAACAGTTGGTAGTTGTGCACAAATAGGAAAAAACTGTCATATTTCCGGTGGAGTGGGAATAGGCGGAGTTCTCGAGCCTATTCAAGCTTCTCCAGTCATTATAGAGGATAATTGCTTTATTGGAGCGCGCAGTGAGGTAGCCGAAGGTGTTATAATAAGAGAAGGATCAGTCCTTAGTATGGGGGTGTTTATTGGAGCATCAACAAAAATCATTGATAGGGAAACGAACAAAGTATTTTACGGTGAAGTGCCACCTTATTCTGTAGTCGTGCCAGGATCTACTCGATCTAGAAATAATGTCTCAACCTATTGTGCAGTTATAGTAAAAAAAGTGGACGAGAAGACGAGATCAAAAACTTCTATAAATGAAATATTGAGAATCTAACTACTTACCGTCACTTTTTTTATCATTATTACTAACTATAGTAATGGCATATGCGCATAATTCTGGAAAAGAGATCCCGTTTTCTTGAGACAGCTTGTATAATTTTTGCAAACTTTCTTTAACTTTATTAGGAATGTTTCCTCCACGCTCCTTTGCAAGCCATGAATCTTGATGGTGAATTGGATGAGTATCACCCTTTGGATTTCCTATATATACTGCAAAAGGTGCATTCTGTCCTTTGAAATCACACTGTACAGTAAATTTTTTTATAGACTCAGCCATTTAAAGACCTCTACTTTTCTTTTTAACCGATTTTATAGAAGATACAAGAGGTGGTTTTTTGATAAAATCTTGCCTATTAAACACACTTTCTTTGCCTTCTAAAGCTCGACGAACATCGGCTCTGCTTAGCTGTGACTCTTTTGCTACCCTCATTCCATGCTTTACCATAATATTAGTATATGCTAACACTTTTTTTACTAACTCTAGATCACCATTCAACATTTGAACCAATGCTTGAAATACCTCCGCTAAAGTTAATCCATCAGCACTTACAACCTTATTTTCTACAAAATTGATAGCTTCTTTAAATTTATATTCAATACCATCATCTTGAGGTATAAGGGTAACATAATCCGTATCTTGATTGTCCATAACCAAAGGAATACTACTCATATGTTTTTAAACTTATATTATATATATAAATACTCCACTATTTTATAGTATAGCACGCTATAGTTAAATGTTTATTAATAATATGCTCACTTATATACACGAATTAATTGATAAAAGCCAAGGATCAATATCTATCAGTGATTTTATGAACGCTGCTCTATATCATAAAGAGTACGGCTATTACATGAATAAATTACCACTTGGCAAAGATGGTGACTTCATTACTGCACCTGAAATTAGTCAGCTATTTGGTGAAACAATTGCAGTGTGGATAATGAATACATGGGAAAAATTAGGAAAGCCATCAAAATTTTCTCTAGTTGAACTTGGACCAGGTAAAGGAACACTCATTCATGATGTAATAAGAGTCACCAAAAAATATAGCTGTTTTTTTAGCTCAATGGACATTCATCTAGTTGAGATAAGCCCTATTTTACAGAAAATACAAAAGGAAAAATTAAAGGGATTAGATATTAATTGGCACACAGATGTCGACAACTTACCAAATCAGCCAACTATTTTTTTTGCAAATGAGTTATTTGACGCCCTTCCAATTGACCAATTTATTTATCGTGATGGGCAGTGGTATGAAAATAGAGTAATAAAACAAGATGATGGCAGTCTTTCATTGTCACTCCAGTGCTTAACCAGACCAAAAACTGGATTCCAGACTGGAATGACAGGGGGTTTCAATGGTGCAGTAGTGGAAGTATGCCTAGCCGGAATCGAAATATTAAAGAAACTTGAGAATAAGATAGTCAATAACGGAGGAGCTGCCCTGATTATAGATTATGGTTATGTATATCCTGAATATAAGAGCACTTTGCAATCGATAAGGCAGCATCAGTATGCTAATTTTCTTGAAAATATTGGTAACAGTGATATTACTGCACTTGTAAACTTTCAAGCGTTAAAAGATTCATTAAAATACTTAAATTGTGAGATTTTAACTCAAAGAGAATTTTTATATTTGTTTGGTATAAAGGAAAGAGCGCAAGCTTTAATGGAAAATGCAAGTAATGAACAGAAGAATAAGATCTTCAGTGAATTTTTAAGGTTAACTGAAAATATGGGTACTCTCTTTAAGGTAATGCTGATTCACCATTTGTAGTCTTGTGTAGTTCTTATGTTAAACATACAAATACTAAAAAATTTACAGAATAAAAAAGGTAAAAAAAACGTATCTGTTCAGCAGAGTAGCAAAATAAGATAGACAGATAAGACTATCATAGGAACAAATAGGTGTCATGAAAGTAGCTGACACTGGCACGACAACAAAAAAGTTACTCAAATGACACCCTTTTGATGCACAATTTTTGGTGCATCACGTACTGATTTTCATCCAAGACGATGTCATGCAAGTAGCTGACACTGGCATCCAGCCTTTTCGCGCAAAAAACGTTGTAAAGTGTTTAGTTGGATCCCAGCTGGAATGACACTTGGTTATGCAAGAAATCTATTGTCAAAAAAAATTACTTCCGCATATTTTGAATCTGATTATAATGACAATTAGAGATATTTTAAGAGCTCAAAATCTATCTTTGTCTGCAGACTTTCAGTTAACTTTTCAATAAAAAACGTAGCGTATCTTTTTCAGCGGTCTGTCATATGTGCGCTGCATTTTTTTCTAATCTTTTTATACAGGAGGATTTTATGTCCAGAATTCCAGATACTTGACCTTTACTTTAGCTAATAACAGGCGCCTGTGATTTTTATAAAGAAAGTGTAGGAAAAACTGTTTCCAGGCATAAATTTGCCATGTATACCTAAAAAGTAATTATATTAGCATAATATTCATACTTATATGCCAATATTAATATTCTTTGAATGGAATACGAAATTAATGTTGAAAAAATATGTACCAAAAAATTTATGTGGGATCTATGCCGAAGCTCAAATTGCATGACACCATTTATTTTTATGGTTTTGTCTATTTTATTTTGCCACTCTGCTAAACGGATACATTTAATTCCATTTTTATCGAGCAGATAATTGTCATATATTAGCTTAGTTCTCCTGTTATACTTAAATATAAATCAGCATAGCCCTAATTTTTTTATATATTTTACTTCTTTCTCTATATTTAATAATAGGCTTGAAAATAAATGGTAAACCTATAATTGTTAAGCTTAGAGCTAGGATTGAAAGTACACAAAAGGCTTTGTGTTTACTATGTAGCTCTTTCAAGTAAAGCATCAAAAACCTACAAAATTTTTTGTAATTTTCTTCAATATTTTTTTTGCTATGAGCCTTGTCAATAAACATATCTATTGCAGTATAATCATTACTACAATTAATTGCCCCTTTTTCTATTAATAGCTGAGCTATATCAAAATAATCCTTTTGAATAGTAAGATGCAGAGGTGTAAAACCTTGTTGATCACAAATATTCATATTGGCTTTTACTGCTAACAACATTCTTACAATTTCTACATGGCCTTTTTTAGCTGCAAGTAGCAGAGGAGTTCTGTTGCATCTAGTGACGGCATTAACGTTTACCTTAAGCTCCAATAAGAACTTAACTGCTTTAGTATCACCATTATAGCTAGCTTTATGTAACCTGGTGTTACCGCTACAATCTTGGTCATCTGCTTCTATTCCCTTTGAAACAAGAAATGTTACCATTTGCCTATTATTATGCTTAATAGCGCAATCCAGTGCATCAAAACCATGTTTATTTTTTGTGCAAATAAACTCTTTTAACTTAGCTTTTGCTTGCTTTACAATAAGCTTTACCAGTTGCATTTTGTTGTTATATGCTGCTAGAAAAAGCGTAGTATTATTTTCTGCATCTTTTGCTTCTATGTTTGCACCTTTCTTTATCAGATATTCTATAATCTCTGCTCTACTTTCATAATGTGTAGTACATTGATAAATGGTCAAAAATAAAGGAGTACGAAAGTTGTTATCTTCACATTCAAGATTTGCTCCGCTATCAATTAAAATCTGGACGCTCTTTTTAGAACCGTATAATGAAGCTATGTGAAGAGGAGTATAGCCTTCCTCAGCATCTTTTTCATTAATTTTTGCGCCTTTTGTTATTAAAAAATCCATTAATTCTGTGTCATCTTGTAGTGTAGCAAGGTGAAGTGGAGTAAATCCATTTTTATCTCTAGAATTAATTGTCAATTGATTAACAAGAAGTTTAGCAATTTTTTTGTGTCCATGCATAATAGCATAATGCAGTGGATTTCTATTTTCATTGTCCACAACATTAAAGTCAGCTTCGTGCTCTAATAATGATTTTACTCCAACTAAATCGCCTTCTTTTGTAAACTTATGCAAGAGAGTGACTCCGCTTACATCTTTTGAGTTAATATCAAATCCACTTTCTACCAATTGATGTATGTCTTCCTCACACGCCATACCATTTTAATTAAACCCTTTTCGCATTAACAATACTCCCACTTAATTAAGTTTGAATGAATCTGTAAGAGAGATATAAACGTTAGGGAGATTTGCGATAAACGGTAAGAAAAAGGGCAGAAAGTCAAAATCTATCTAACACAACTAAATTTTACCTGCTTTTTTTGTACTCTATCTCTACTTTTGCATTTACATTTGCTGAATCACTTTCCTGCTTTACAATAAGGAGATCCATATGTTTTCTATGTAGCTAAGTAAGAAGAATCTTTGCTCGAACTTGTACATTTTGAAATATTTTTACAAAACTCTATAAAATCATTCACTGCCTCGTTCTCATTCTTAACCTCAACCTTTTTAGATTTAAGATCTTTAAGTACATTATTGAAATCATCCATGTTCACTGTCACTTTTAGCTCTTCATCTTCTGACTCTTCTTCGCAAATCTGATCTACAGCATGAAGTTTTGCTTCATTTACCAAATTTTCTAGATCAGCTCCTGAAAAACCATTAGTTTCTTCTGCAAGTTTTGCTAGATTTACATCTGGTGCCATTGGCACTTTTTCCGTATAAAGACCCAATATTTTTTCACGTAGGCTTTTATCTGGTAAAAGAATTTCAATATGTTTAGAGAGGCGACCTGATCTAATTACTGCTTCATCTAAACTTTCTAGACGATTAGTTGCAGCAATGATTGTCACGCCTTCTATAGGATTAAAACCATCAAGCTCGCATAAAAACTGATTTACAATTCGGTTGTGTTCTTCATCACTTCGTCCACTATTACTACGTTTTGTACAAACAGCATCTATTTCATCTATAAAGACTATGCAAGGAGCATTTTCTCTCGCTTTTGCAAAAAGATCTTTTATGTAATGCGCGCTGTGTCCAGCATATTTTTGCATACATTCAGATCCAGAAACGCTAATAAATTTAGCACTAGCTTCACATGCAATTGCACGAGCAATAAGAGTTTTACCATTTCCAGGTGGACCGTATAAAATATAGCCTGTTGGCATTTTGCAACTTAGCATTTCAAGAGCTTTCTTCTTCTTCTCTGATATATGACCACAAATCATTTTTAACTCTTTTCTTACTTCCTCTGAAACAATAACATCATCAAGTGTTACTTTTTTCTGCTTGTCTGGATCAACTATCTCTATTCTAGAAGAGCCTTTTATTGCACAAACAAGATCATTTAATTTTTTTGAGCGCGTTGCTTTATTAACCGATTTTTTTTCATCACTCACTTCTTCAATATTTATTATGTTTGAATCTTGCTCGTTTTTAATCTCATTTTTAGCATCCAATTCAGCCGCTTTGTACGTAATATATTTAGCTATAGATGCAAATGCATACAAAATACTTACACACAATAACACCTTTAATACAGGCACATCAGGTACAATTAAATTAACCGCAACAATTGATGTTGCCATAGCAGCACCTAACAACAACATTGAGCCAAAAACGATATAACCTTGAATTTTCGCTTTTTTCAGCTGCATTAAGTATCCAGAGCCATTAGGATGCTTGAATGCATAAATATTCACTGGAGTTTTACCATGAAAATTCTTTAACCAAGGATCTGCATTTTTTCTTATTAGAATTGATATTGTTTTTCTACTTCCATTATCTGCAGCATAATGCAAAGGGGTATTGCCCTCTTTATCCATTACATTAACACTTATTCCTTTATTTAAGAAAAATTCTACTACTTCAACATGACCATTTTCAGCAGCTAAATGTAAAGGAATCTTCTCGCGCTTACTATCTTTCTTATTAACATCAGCTCCTCCTGCTACCAGGACTTTTGCTACGTTTTCAAAGCCACCTCTAGCAGCTACGTGCAACAATGTAAGTTCTTGACTAAATAAATGATTTACATCAAATTTAACTTTCTTCCACTCTTCATGTAGATCTTGATTCTGTTTCTCTAGTTCTTCTTGTATTTCCTGAATTATATTATCTTCATTTAAATCTGTCTTATCGTTAATTATACTCAGTACTTCTGCTAGTAATTGATCACTTGTCATAATCTCATCTTTAATCTTAAATGATATATTTAATTATTATATAATTAAAATAAAAATTCAATATTTGTTTTAAACAAGTTAATAATTGGATTGTGAATAGCAAATTAGATCCAAGTAGCCCCATCTCACACTACTGTCATCCCAGTGCCCAGACACCAGCCTTTCTTACCAACAAAAACTTAGCATAACTTTTGTTCTCAAAAAATTTCTGGATTCCAGTGGGCTTTGTTGCACAGCTCTTCGGATAGTGGGTAATGTATAATAAATTCATGAAGCTATATCAAACTTAGCCATGCCTATTTCAGTAAATTTGTTAAGCAAATAACACTTGAGTAGCAGTTCCTTCTCACGATTAATCTCAGATTTATTCCTAAAACTAAATCCAAATATTTGCTTCAGTCGCGAGAAAAAACTTTCTATATAAGATCTCTTCCAATAATTTATCTCTTTTTTCCACCTCTTCATACCATCTTCATCATATGACTTTATGAGCTTGATTGTAGAATTTCTCTCATTCATATAATCCAACTTTGGATGCTCTACTGCATTATTTTGCGGAGGAATCCTTGTCTTTATGTCAAGCTCATCGCACAGTTTGTATAACTTCTTTCGATTATATGCCCTATCTGCATATATCGTGCTTATGTTATACTTGGTATCCACTCTTTCAATAAGATCACAGGCTCCATAGTGGTCGGAATAAACTCCACTACTGTATTTTGCAGCTATAACTTTTTTACTACCTATCTCTAGCATTACATGTAGCTTTCTTGTTTGCTCATAGCGGCGATACTTTCTATCTGTACCATTTGCCTTACTATGGCCTGGAATATTATTGTAGATGCTGATACCTGTACTATCTATAGCAATTTCAATATCTTCCATATCGTTCTTATCAACTCTGCAGTCGTTGATTTTGATATTAAGCTTTTTAAACCTTCTTGAAGCCTGCGAATAGCTGATAATTTGCAAAATTTTCCCTATTTGCTCAAGATATTTCTCTATAAATCCCACTGTTTGCCTAAGACCAATCCTGAATAGATAGGTTATTATGTGAATTAGAATCACTACTTTGTCGCTGTAGACATTGTTGCCACCTGCTACTTTTGGACTATTTTCGTACCAATTTTCAATGGCATCGTTGATATAATGAAAAACATTTCCCCTTTCTTGAAGAAATTTGTTATATTCATTGCAGTTACTGACTTTCATTCTTATTGGCATATTTTTCCTTTGTCGGCTAAATATCTATTTTATAACAAATTCCATCAGTAACTGCCTGTTCTTTCCTTGAGTGGTGCAACAAAGCCCGCTGGAATCCAGGAATCAAGAAGCCAGTGTCAAGCACTGAGATGACACCGAATGGGCTACCTAAACGACAAGGGGCTGTTTGAATAGCACCCTTCCGGTGTCTCAAACTACAACAGTTGTGAATAGAGAGTAATACGAAAAATTATACAATCAACGAACTACCTGTCATTTCATTTGGCTTTTTGAGTCCAAGTAGCTGTAAAATAGTAGGAGCAATATCAGATAATTTTCCATCTCTCAGTTTTAAATTTTCACAAGATATAATAAATGGAACTTTATTTAGAGTGTGCGCTGTGTGAGGTGTGTTATTTTCTTCATCGAACATACATTCCACATTACCATGGTCTGCTGTAACAATGAGTGCAGTATTACCCACTTCTTTGACAACGCTGAGTACTTTTGCAAGGCAATCATCTACAGCGAGCACAGCTTGCTCGGCTGCTTTTATATTACCTGTGTGTCCCACCATATCAGGGTTAGCGTAGTTTACAACTATCAGCGCAAATTCTTGAGAATGAATTTTTTTTACAAGCTCTTCTGTGAGCTCAAAGGCTGACATTTCAGGCTGCAGGTCATAAGTTTTAACTTTTGGTGAAGGAATGAGTATTCTTTCTTCACCAGAAAAAGGTTCTTCTCTTCCACAATTAAAAAAGAAAGTCACATGCGCGTATTTCTCAGTTTCAGCAATGCGCAGTTGCCGTAATTTATTGTCTTCTATTATCTGTCCCAAAGTGTTGGCAAAAGATTCAGGAGGAAAGAGATAAGGGATTTTTAAGTCCGCTTTATATTGCATCATACTTAAAATTGAAGAAAATTTTGCTACCTTAGCGTAATCTGTTTTGCCTAGCAAAATACTTGCCAATTGTATCATTCGATCAGCACGAAAGTTAGCCAATAGCAATCCATCTTCTGGTTTTATACCTTGATAATCTCCTATTATTGCGGGCCTGATAAATTCATCGGTTATATTATTTTGGTAATTTTCATCAATAAGCGATACTGCATCATCATAACGAGGCGCCTTTGCAAATGCGATGGCTTCATAAGCTTCAATTGTTCTTTCCCACCTATTATCACGGTCCATAGCATAATAACGCCCAGAGATAGTGGAGATTCTTATATCATTTTCCTTTATGCTTTCTGTAAATTCTTGAATGCATCTTTTCCCTGAATTTGGCAGTGTGTCTCTGCCATCTAAAAATGCGTGTATTACAACTTTAATTCCGCGCTGTGATATCTTGTTTGCTAAAGCTGAAATGTGCTTTTGATGCGAATGAACACCGCCATCTGATATCAATCCCATTATATGGCATATGCCATTCTTACTTTTTAGATCATTAATAAAATTCTGTAGATTTGCATTATTTTCTATCGTTTCGATTGCTTGATTAATACGCTGAAGGCTTTGCATTACCACTCTACCGCTACCAATATTCATGTGACCAACTTCTGAATTGCCTATTTGGCCTTCTGGTAATCCAACATCAGTTCCACAGGCAGATAAACTGCACTTTGGATAATTAGAGCTAATATGTTGCCAACAAGGTGGATTTGAATTGCTAATAGCATTGTATTTACTATTTTCTATTCCATTACCCCAGCCATCTAGTATACATAAAACGACTGATTTAAAGTTCATATAAAAGTTAACATCGAAACCCTCAATGGTACCAAAAACAAACTCTTCTCACAACTTTTGTGTTAAAATAAGAGATAGAAAAAGCTGCTTGGAGGCAATGGTATATGAAGTTTTTCATAAAATATTTTATTAAAGTGATTGACAGTTGCTGAAGTGTTTACTAAAACACTTGCATAGCTTTAATAGTGAGGTCAAATGAGTTATAGCCAATATGTAAAGGATAATACTTTAGCAACATCAGGTGCTATAATTAATGTTGATAGATTAGTAAACTTTTTAAAAAGCAATACAAACATTACAAGACTTATTTTACGATGTTCAAAAATTAATTATGAGGTTATAAAAGAATTAGCTCAGCTTTCTCATCTTACTTCACTTGATCTAAGTTGCAGTTATGTTGGTACAGAAGGTGCAAAGATTTTAGCAAGCGGGAATCTTATAAATCTTACTTCGCTTGATTTAGGAGGAAACGAAATTGGTGATGAAGGTGTAGAGGCTTTAGCCAGTGGAAATCTTACAAGTCTTACTGAGCTTAAATTATATGATAATAAAATTGGCGATAGGGGGGCAAAAGCTTTAGCAAGTGGAAACCTTCAAAAGCTTATTTTACTGAGTTTAGGATGGAATGAAATCAGTAATGAAGGTGCAGAGGCTTTAGCAGCAAGTGGAAACCTTAAAAATCTTATTACACTTAAAGTATATGATAACAGCATTAATTACAGAGATGTACAGACTTTGGCGAGTGGAAATTTGGTGCGTCTTACTTCGCTCATTTACAATTATTGCAGTATTGATGAAACATTGCCAAAAAATGTCCTTCCTCAATTAAAAAGGAAATGTAATAAAAGAAAAATAGGAGAGGAGCCAGATAGCAAGCTAAGTGAAGCGCAGACATCTTTGCATTTTGACAGTAAAGGCTTTAAAACTATATAACTTCACACGTTTTGTCTGTTTAAGAGACAAAAAAAAGGTAGTGAATTTTGGGCTAAAAGTGAAATGTACAGATTGTATAAAATAGTGCTCCCCGGGCCGGATTCGAACCAGCGACCAATTGGTTAACAGCCAACTGCTCTACCACTGAGCTACCGAGGAATAAACTGCTTTCAACTTATCACATTGAACGCCGATTGTAAACGATTTTTATGTAGACTTTAGACCTAGATATCATTCCAGTGCATGGAGCTGTAATCTAGTTCTTATTACCTGATATGCTCATTTGACAGTTAAGTCTTCTCTACCCCTATTTGCATAATACCTTCGTTTACGGTTAAAAGATATCGAGGTAGTAGGGTGTATTAGTTTTTGCAAGCTGTTATTTTGCTATGGATTGCTGTAATGGCATCATCTATTTTATTGTTATCACAGCCTGTTTGGGCAAGTTCGGCATTTCCACCGCAATCCCTTCTGGTTAAAGTAGATACTAGCTCTTTTGCATTGATCTTATTAGTTAAATCTTTACTTACTTTGACAATCAAAACTGTTTTATCCTTTTCTGTTACCATGAAGGCTATTACAGTTTTCGGTTTTTGTTGCTGTAGAGCAAATTCCCTTATGATACTTCCTGGAACGTCAGTAAAAGTGTGGATTACGAAATTTATTCCATTTATTTCAGTACTTTTTATATTTTCTACACTGATAATCTTTTTATAAAGATTTTTTATTTTGGTTTCAAATTCTTTGCGCTCTTGGCTTAAAATACTGAGTCGACTTATTATTTCATTTACTGGTGCTTTTACGCATTCTGCAACTTTTTTTAAGCTAATTTCGTTATTGCGTACATAATTAATTGCTTCTTGACCGGTTAAAGCTTCAATTCTTCTTACTCGAGATGCAACGGAACATTCTGCTGCTATCTTAAACAAACCAATTTCTCCGGTACGCTCCACGTGTGTACCACCACATAATTCTTTTGAATCTCCAATTTTTACAACCCTAACATTATCACCATATTTTTCACCAAATAAGGCCATCGCTCCTTCGTCTATTGCCTCATCCATACCTTGAACTTTTGTGGACGTAGAAAGATTTTCTCTGATTAGAGAGTTTACTATATCTTCTACTGAAGACAGCTGATCCTGAGTGACTGGCTTATTGTGACTAAAGTCAAATCTTAGTCTATTTGGTGCGACTAGAGAACCTTTTTGAGTAACGTGATCACCTAAGATTTTTCTGAGTGCAAAGTGTAGAAGATGTGTAGCTGAATGATTTCTTCTTAAGTCTTGTCTTCTTTTTTTGTTAATACTAGCTGTAACTGTATCACCTTTACGAACTGAACCAGACTCCACTATACATCTGTGTAAATATAGGTCATTAATCTTGTTGGTATTTTCCACTATGATTACGCCTAAATCTGGTGTCATTCCAGCGCGTGACGCTGGAATCTGGATCCCAGTATCAAGTACTGGGATGACAAGAAGGAACTTTCCAATATCTCCCACTTGTCCACCTGACTCTCCATAAAAAGGTGTTTTATCAAGTATAATAGTTATCTTTTCTCCTTCTTTTGCAGAATCAATTACTTCATTTTTAGAGGAAATTATTGCGAGTACTGTTGCATCCTTTACTTCATCACGTTCATAACCAACAAATTCCGTTTTGCCAAACTGATCGATTAAATTAAACCATACTTGTTCAACAGATTTTTCACCAGATCCAGTCCAATTAGCACGTGCTCTTTCTTTTTGCTCTTTCATTGCATTATCAAAACCTTTTTGGTCAAAATTTATTTTCCTTTCTTTCAAAATATCAAGTGTGATATCCAAAGGAAATCCATAAGTGTCATATAGTTTGAATGCTGATTCTCCAGATAGAGTGTCACCTGATTTTAAATCTGCAGTGAATTTGTCCAAGAGATTAATGCCTTTCATTAAAGTGTCTTTAAAGTTTTCTTCCTCTGATTTTAACGTTGTTTCTATTAAGCTTTTAACTCTGATTAGCTCTGGATAAGCATCTCCCATATAAGCCAAACTTGTGCCATCTATGAGTGCAGGAAAAACAAGGTTCAATAGAGAATCATTATATCCAAGTAGGTGGATATAACGTGCTGCTCTCCTGATCAATCTGCGTAGTACATAATTTCTTCCTTCATTTCCAGGAAGCACTCCTTCTGCGATGAGAAATGCAGCTGCACGAAGGTGATCTGCGATAATCTTATGAGCTACTTTATTTTCCGTATTTCCACAGTACTCTTGCGATTTACTTACCAGAGCAGAAAATAGGTCAATATCATAGTTATCATGAACGTTCTGCATAACAGCTGCTATTCTTTCAAGGCCCATTCCGGTATCGATGCATTTTTTTGGTAATTTTTGTAAATTACCTTCTTCATCTTTATTAAATTCCATGAACACCAGGTTCCAAATTTCAACAATTCTGTCGTCTTCATGTAAAGCGGAATTTCCATGATCGTAAAAGATTTCAGAACATGGGCCACATGGACCAGTATTGCCCATGCTCCAAAAGTTATCATCTGTTGTAATTCTTATGATTTTATCATCTGAAAAGCCACTTATCTTACGCCAAATTTCATATGCTTCATCATCAGTGTGGTAAACAGTTATGGATAGTCTGTTTTTATCAAGAGACAATTCTTCAGTAATAAATTTCCACGCAAATTCTATCGCAGTTTCTTTAAAGTAATCACCAAAGCTAAAATTTCCGAGCATTTCAAAAAATGTGTGATGCCGAGATGTATAGCCAACATTTTCAAGATCATTGTGTTTACCACCTGCTCTGAGACACTTTTGACTTGAGACGGCACGTTTCATTTCAGTTTTTTGCGTGCCGGTAAAGATGTTTTTGAACTGTACCATACCAGCATTTGTAAACATGAGTGTTGGATCATGCTCTGGAATCAAAGGAGAAGAAGGAACTTGCTCGTGATTATTATTTACAAAAAATTTTATAAATCTTTCTCTAATTTCGTTTAGCTTCATCGTTTTTACTGAGGTTATCTATGCATAATAAGTTGTAACAGAAGTAAAATCAATTTATCAATCTAAATATTAATATATACATTACTTAGTATAATAAAAGTAACTTTTACATAAAAATTTTAATAAAAAGATATAGGTTTAAATATTTTATCCACTAACATAGAGAAGTATTTGTTAATTCAAATAATATTTTTGTTAATTAATTTAAGGAGTGTGAAATGCCAAAAAAATTCCAAAACACTAAGAATAGCATGCGAAAGAGAGAAACAACAAATAAGCAGGAGATGGATGGTCCAACAATTAGAATTGTATCTGACTTGGAAAGTATAAAACAAAACAGAAGAGTAGAATTTTTAATTAAAGGAGAGAATTTAACAGTAAAAGACCTCTCTATATCTTCTAGAGCAGCTGAGATAGGCTTGGTTACAGGAATAGTAAATTCAATAGACATTCCTCAAGCAATTCGTGAATCGACAATAGATGGAATTATTTTAGGTCTTAAGAGTGGAGAAATAGAAAAAAGTAAAGAATATAATTATAGAGAATTTAAGAAAATATATCTAAAAAACCTTGTAGATGAATTGGGTAAGGATAGTTCAAAAAAGCTAAAAGAAAGAACTGATGAAAATAGCCAATTGAGAGAATCTACTACTGAAGAAATTGATTATCAGATGCAGGAAGATGTAACTATCGAATCAGCTTCTTTAACAAAACAAGAATTCGATTTTGCATCAAGCAAAGTAACTACTAAAGAGATTAATGACGTAATAAATGAAATAGAAGAATCAAATGCTAGTTATGGAATTACTCTTGAAGATATAAGTAGTGTTTCCCGTTTTGATAGTAATTCACAAGAAGTGTTAGATCATTCTATATTTAATAGCACAGATGTGGAAGGGCCTAAATTACCCGAAATAAATGGAGGACAGTATATAGGAATAGCAGGGATTGCTGGTGGTATATTTGGTGGAGTGCTAGCAGTAGCTTTTGCAGGATTAGGATACTTTGTATGGCATAGAAAAAATAGGGAAGGTAGCTACGATGTTGAAAAAGCGATGAAAAACCTTCCTGAACAAGCTCAACTTGAGCATTCCGGATCTACATCAGAAATAGAATCTTTGCTCAGCAATGCTACATCGGTAGCACATCTATCTTCTCAGATTAGTGTCGAGTAAGATTCCAGAGTTTGATGGCACAACAGTGCCATCAACTTAGCTCTTACAGCACTTATATGCTCTGGAACCAAAGGAGAAGAAATTTTCCTGTCTTACAAAAAATTTTATAACTCTTTCTCTAATTTTATATCGTTTTTACTAAGGTATAATAAATTGCAATGAGAAATTCAGATATTAATATATGTATTATTTAGTATAATAAAAATATAAAAATCTTAGTGAAAAGATGTGGACTTAAATAATTTATCTTTTATACATAAGGAAATATTGGTCAGCTTGGGGGTCATATATGTCAAGAAGATTTAAAAATACTGTAGGAAAAAAAAGATCAATCAATAAGGAAAAAAGGAATAGATGGATTAGTATTGAATCAGAATTGCGAGATGTAGAACAAAACAGAACAATATATTTTCTATTGGGAGGAGGTGATTTAAAACTTAAGTATGTATGTATGCTTGACGATACATCTTATCGTATTCTTGTTGCTGAAGGAGAAATAGTGCATGCAGAAAATCCAAAAGTGATGATTGATGATATTGTTTCTGATCTCAAGAGTGGAAAAATACGAAGTTATAAAAGATATAATGCCAAAGAGTTTTATGAAAAGTATCTCAAAGAGTTTTTGAGTAATGAGAACTTGCAAAAGCTGGAAGCTGGTGATATTGAAAATACAACAGCAGAACTACCAAACTTAAAACAAGTAATGGAAGAAATGAAAAAATCAAACGCTAGCAATGGAATTACAATGCGAAATATAGAAAGTGTTCAAAATACGACGAATATTTTGGGTAATCCTATGATTCATGATACAAACTTGAGAGAGTTTAAATTATTGGAAACACCTTCAAACGAGAAAAATAATATAGTGTTCACAGTAGGTATGTTAGCAGTAACAGTAGCTTTGGTAGCAGCTGTACCATTTAAATGTTGGTTTTATAATAGAAAAAATAAAAGCCATAGTAGTGCTAAGGAAGAAACTCCATCTAGTTATTTATTAAGTGCAATAACTTTAGAAAGTGGAACTAATTCTATTCGTTAGCCAAAATATTGCAAAAATAGAATTTTTTTATTATTTTTTTACAGTTTCCTCATTTAATAATTTTTATGCTCTAATTATTATACTTAATTTATCATTACCTGTTGTGTAAACAGGATGAGAATTTTCAATAATCTACATCCTTTAGTAAGAAAAAATCAATACATTCACGATAAATTTACCTCATATCTGTGTTTTATATGTGGAATTTCGAATGGAAAATTATGCAGGCAAAGAAAGAAGAATAGTGAATATAGTTACTCAACATTGGAGTGATATAAAAGGATCAGATAGAGAATGGCCAGAAAGACATGAAATAGACACTGCAGAAATCATGGAGTCATGGCAGCATTGTTTTATCATTGAAGTTAAAGATCGAGGTTATATTTGTGAAAATGCAGGAGAAAAAGCTATTGAATTCTATGGTTTTGAAAAAAAGATGTACATCGATGATAAGTATGCAATTGATGCACCATTTTTGCGGTTATATAAAATAGATGCAGTTATTGATAAACTTGAGACTGTAATAGAGAGTAAATGCTCAATTAACGAAGAGGAAGAAAGTGAAAGTGTTAAAATAAGGCAAGTATTGCTACCAATTGGGAATGAAGAAGGTATAACACATATACTGGGTGTGATTACATTCAAGCTGCTTTAAAATACAATTTTAATTTGATTCTTTAATAAAATTATCTATACTCATACTTAATTACTAATAAAGAACTAAATAGTGGTGTTTGTAAATTTGTTTAGAATATGACGAAAATAAAATTAAAAACAAAATCTTCTGTCAAAAAGCGCTTTCACCTTACAGCTAAGGGTAAAGTCATCTCTACTCAGTCAGGTAAGAGACATGGCATGGTAAAAAGAAGTAAATCTAATATTCGTAATCAACGCGGTACAACGATTCTCAATAAATCTGACTCGCGTATAGTTAAACTTTATATGCCTTATGGTATTTAATAAAATGGAGGTAAGATAAAAATGGCTCGGATAAAGCGTGGAACCGCTACTCATGCTCGTCATAAAAAGGTATTAAAATTAGCAAAGGGTTATAGAGGACGGGCAAAGAATTGTTATAGAATTGCATTACAAAGGGTTGAAAAAGCACTACAGTATGCTTATAGAGACAGAAGAAATCGCAAGCGTGATTTTCGTGGTTTGTGGATAATACGTATTAATGCAGCGGCAAGAGAACATGGACTTACTTATGGTAGGTTTATGCATGGTCTTAAACTTGTTGGAGTTGATTTGAATAGAAAAATTCTTGCTGAGATGGCTGTTAATCATAAGGATGATTTTGCTAAATTAATAGAAACTGTAAGTAGTAAGTTAGCAGAAAATTCCTAAAGCAAACACACCTGAAAACATGAGAATTATTTTCATGGGGTCACCGGGGTTTGCTGTTGGTGCGTTAAACTTACTATTGAAATTACAGAGTGAAGTAGTAGCAGTATATACCAAAGCTCCAAAGCCTTCTGGACGTAGGCAGAGGTTAACAAAATCGCCAGTACACATCGTTGCTGAAAAAAGTGACATAGAGGTATGTACTCCTGCCTCTTTAAAATCTTCGATAGAGCAAGAAAAGTTTGGAAATTTTAAGCCAGACGTTGCAGTTGTTGCTGCGTATGGATTGATACTTCCAAAAGAAATTTTAAATATTCCCAAATATGGTTGTATTAATATTCATCCATCATTGCTACCTAGGTGGCGCGGTGCAGCTCCGATACAGCACACAATTTTAGCCGGAGATCAAGAAACCGGAGTTAGCATTATGCAGCTAGATGAAGGATTAGATTCTGGCCCTATTTTAAAACAGAAAAAATTTCTTATTGAAAAAAGCGATAATTATAAGACGTTGTATGATAAATTGTCTGAATTAGGTAGTGATTTACTGCTGAAAGTACTAAACGAAATTGAAAAGCAAGTTCCCTTAAAACAGAGCGATAACGATGCGTGCTATGCTGACAAAGTAAAAGACTATAAAATTTACGCAAGTGACACCTGTGAAATTGCTTATAGAAAGGTTAAAGCATTTTATCCAAAAGCATTCATTAAGGTAGAGAATAAACGTATCAAGATACTTGATGCTGAATTTGAAGCCTTCACTTCAGGACAAGGTGAGATCATTAATGATAATATGCATATAAGTTTAAAAGGTGGTACTTTAATTCCTAAAGTTGTACAAATGGAAGGAAGAAATCCTTGCGATATTAAAGATTTTGTTCGTGGCTTAAAATCAAGTTTAACAAAAAAATTTATAGAATAGACTACTTTGAAAGGAGAGTGAGGAGAGCTAAAGCAACTTCTACAATTTGGTATTCCGCTGCTTGTTAGCGGAATCTACAACAAGATACCGCGTTTTGGTGTACGAACATTGCAATTTGCAGGTAATTTGAGTAGTAGATGGTCAGTGCTTGACACTGGAATGGCTTTGTTGCACAGCTCTTCGGATAGTGGGTAATGTATAATAAATTCATGAAGCTATATCAAACTTAGCCATGCCTATTTCAGTAAATTTGTTAAGCAAATAACACTTGAGTAGCAGTTCCTTCTCACGATTAATCTCAGATTTATTCCTAAAACTAAATCCAAATATTTGCTTCAGTCGCGAGAAAAAACTTTCTATATAAGATCTCTTCCAATAATTTATCTCTTTTTTCCACCTCTTCATACCATCTTCATCATATGACTTTATGAGCTTGATTGTAGAATTTCTCTCATTCATATAATCCAACTTTGGATGCTCTACTGCATTATTTTGCGGAGGAATCCTTGTCTTTATGTCAAGCTCATCGCACAGTTTGTATAACTTCTTTCGATTATATGCCCTATCTGCATATATCGTGCTTATGTTATACTTGGTATCCACTCTTTCAATAAGATCACAGGCTCCATAGTGGTCGGAATAAACTCCACTACTGTATTTTGCAGCTATAACTTTTTTACTACCTATCTCTAGCATTACATGTAGCTTTCTTGTTTGCTCATAGCGGCGATACTTTCTATCTGTACCATTTGCCTTACTATGGCCTGGAATATTATTGTAGATGCTGATACCTGTACTATCTATAGCAATTTCAATATCTTCCATATCGTTCTTATCAACTCTGCAGTCGTTGATTTTGATATTAAGCTTTTTAAACCTTCTTGAAGCCTGCGAATAGCTGATAATTTGCAAAATTTTCCCTATTTGCTCAAGATATTTCTCTATAAATCCCACTGTTTGCCTAAGACCAATCCTGAATAGATAGGTTATTATGTGAATTAGAATCACTACTTTGTCGCTGTAGACATTGTTGCCACCTGCTACTTTTGGACTATTTTCGTACCAATTTTCAATGGCATCGTTGATATAATGAAAAACATTTCCCCTTTCTTGAAGAAATTTGTTATATTCATTGCAGTTACTGACTTTCATTCTTATTGGCATATTTTTCCTTTGTCGGCTAAATATCTATTTTATAACAAATTCCATCAGTAACTGCCTGTTCTTTCCTTGAGTGGTGCAACAAAGCCCACTGGAATCCAGTTTCTATTACCTGGTGTGCTCATTTAAAGTGAAGTTTTCTGGATCCCAGTGTCTGGGGACTGGGATGACATCTTTCTTGATCTCTTGTATCACAATGTTCGTACAGCTATGTGCTTGTTAGCGGAATCTACAACGAGATACCGCAGTGGTATGACGTAGTAGCTATATATAGACAAATTTTCTTTTCTTAGATATAATCTTAAGAAACCTTCCATATGAAAATTAAAAGAGCTTTAATATCAGTATACGATAAGACAAATATAATTGAACTTGCATCGTTTTTGATGCAGCAACAAATAGAAATTCTCTCAACAGGGAATACTTATAAAGTGCTATCAGGTGCGGGAATAAAAACGCAAGAAGTTTCAGATTACACACAATTTCCAGAAATACTAGATGGCAGAGTGAAAACTTTACATCCTAAAATTCATGGAGGAATACTCTGTGATCGAAAAAGGCACGAAAAGGAAATGCAGAATCTAGAAATTAAGCCGATAGATCTGCTTATAACTAACTTATATCCATTTTGGAAAACGGTTAATAGCAACTCAAGTGAGAAGCAAATCATAGAACAAATAGATATAGGTGGAGTAGCATTAATTAGAGCTACAGCAAAAAACTTTCATTTCACTTCAGTGATTTCTAGCATTCAAGATTACGAAACACTGAAAGCTGAGATGATCAAAAATAACAATCAGACAACATTAGAATATAGAAAACATCTAGCAACTAAAGCATTTGCTCTGACTGCACAGTATGATTCTAATATTTACAATTGGTTTTTATCACAGGGTAAAAGCAATGAGTTACCAGAGTTTTTTACTTTATATGGATGTAAAGCACAAGGACTCAGATATGGTGAAAATCCTCATCAAAAAGCTGCATTTTATAGCAATCAATTTAGCAAGTATCCACTGGAGAAAATACATGGAAAAGAGTTGAGCTATAATAATATAGTCGACATAGAGTCTGCACTTAACATAATTTCTGAGTTTCAAGAACCTGCAGCAGTGATAATAAAGCACAATAATCCATGTGGCGCTGCTGTTAGTGATAGTGCTTTAAAAGCATATGAAAAAGCTCTATCATGTGATGAAATAAGCAGTTTTGGTGGAATAGTTGCTTTCAATCGGGAGATAGATTTAAAGCTAGCAGAGAAATTAAACGAGATATTTTTGGAAGTGATGATAGCACCATCGGTAAACAATGAGGCACTAAAAATTTTACAAAAAAAGAAAAATTTAAGAGTGATTATTCATCAATCTCTTCAGCAAAATGCAAAATATCAAATCAAAAATGTTGTTGGCGGGTTCTTAGTGCAAGAAAATAATAACCATACAGTAAAAGTAGAAGAAATAAACCGAGTGACAGAATGCACTACAACAAAAAAAGAGAAGGAAGATCTTATTTTTGCTTGGAAAATATGTAAACATGTAAAATCCAATGCAATAGTGATAGCAAAAGACGGTTGTGCTATTGGCATCGGTGCAGGACAAACAAGCAGAATAGATAGTGTGAATATTGCAGTAAAAAAAGCAGGTGAAAAATGTAAAGGCGCAGCGCTTGCTTCAGATGCATTTTTTCCATTTCCAGATAGTATAGTAGAAAGTGCAAAGCATGGAATTACAGCTATAATTCAGCCAGGTGGCTCATTGAAAGATCAAGACGTGATAGCAGCTGCAAATGAGAATAAAATTGCCATGTTTTTCACTGATGTTCGTAACTTTCTCCATTAAGCTTTGTATCCTGTCAAAATTATACCCACACAGGGCTTTGTTGCATAGCAGCTTATAGGTATGAAAATTGTAGTAAATTTATGTAGTTACTTTAAACTCAACTATACCTATCTGTAATTGTAAGCTGTACTCTTGAGCTCCTGATGCGATTTATAGCAAATCCTAAAATGCCTTGCTGTTTTTCCTTATAGACATTCAGCTTACCTTGTACATTAGCCTATCTGGATGACATTTTACTTTTTCTAGAATATAATAATTCCCTAGAAATTACCCTACTCAATTCTATTGTACCTTGTTTAACATTGAAACATGAGTCTGGAATCTAGAAATTTTTTAAGAACAAAAGTTATTCTAAGTTTTTGTTGGTAAGAAAGACTGGATTCCAGTGGGCTTTGTTGCATAGCTCAGATAAAAAGAACTGGAAGTTACTGACGAAATTCACTATAAAACAGGCATTTAACCTACGAAAGAAAAATATGTCACAAAAAATGAGAGTCAGTAACTGCCATGGATATAACAGATTTCTGCAAGAAAGAGGAAATATTTTTCATTTTATTAATGAGGCAATAGAAAATTGGTACGAAAATAGCCCCAAAATGCGAGGTGGAAATTATATTTATAGTAATAAAGTTGTGATTTTAGTGCATATAGTCGCTAGTCTCTTTAGAATTGGCTTAAGACAAACGGTAGGGTTTATAAAAGGATATTTGCAGCAAGTAGTTAGCAGTCATTAGCTATTCGCAGGCTTCAAGAAGGTTTCAATATTAAGATCAATGATTGCAGAGTTGATAAAAACAATATGGAAGATATTGAAATTGCCATAGACAGTACAAGTATCAGATAATACACCTGGTCACAGTAAGGAAAATAGCGAAGTATCGCAGTTATAAACAGGTAAGAAAGCTACACGTAATATTGAGTATAAATAGTAAAAAAGCTATAGCTGCACAATATAGCAATGGTGCCTACTCCGACCATTATGGTGCTTGCGACTTGCTCAGCTTTCAGCATGCTATAAAAGCATTATATGCAGACAGAGCCTATCAAGCTTTATAAATTGTGCAAAAAATATGATATAAAGACAAAATTTTACCGAAAAATCGTGCAGCGGAGCATACAAAATTGGATTATATGGCTGAAAGGAATGCTGCCATTAGATTATGTGGTAAAGACGGTGTGAAAGAGTGGAAGAAGGAAGCAGTTTATGGAAAAAGGTCATATATTGAAGGATTTTTTTCAAGATTAAAGCAAATATTTGGGTTTAGTTTTAGAAATAGATCTGAAGTAAATCGAGAAAAAGAGTTGCTAATAAAATGTTACTTACTCAATAAATTTACTGATATTGGCATGGCTAAGTTTTAGGTAGTTTCATGAATTTTTTATGCTTTACCCACTATCCGATAAGCGATGCAACAAAGCCATCCCAGTGTAAGCTACTCGGTTGACACCATCATAGAGATCAGCTACTTGGATGATAAAAGTAAGAAATATCGAAGTGTTGTGCTAGACTTTATACCTCTTGCATTCAAACTCACATAAATCATGAATTGTGCACGCTTCACACAAAGGTTTTTGTGCCTTGCAAATGTATCTACCGTGTAAAACTAGCCAATGATGAGCATAAAGTAGGTATTTTTTTGGCACTACATTCAAAAGAGACTGCTCTGTTTTAAGTACATCTTTTTCTTTCACAAGCCCAACTCTATTGCTCACTCTAAAAACGTGAGTATCAACTGCCAATGTTGGAATACCAAGCCCTGAATTTAAGAACACATTAGCGCTCTTTCTCCCAACCCCTGGTAAAGATACCAAATCATCGAAATTAGTAGGCACTTTGCTATTGTACCTCTCAATCAATATTTTGCTGAGCCCGATTATATTTTTTGCTTTGGAATTATATAAACCAATACTGCTTATGCATTTTCTCAGCTCACTTTGCCCAAGATTCAACATCTTTTCTGGCGTATCAGCGATACTAAATAGCTCCTTTGTAATTTTATTAACACTTATATCGGTCGTCCGCGCTGACAGAACTATTGCAACTAATAACGTAAAATGATTGGTATAATTTAGCTCTATTTTTGGCGCAGGATTTGACTGTTGAAATTTTTCAAATATTAATTCTACTTTTTTTGAGTCCATGCATAGAGCTAAAAGCTTATACTATACTGTTTGCTGTGCAAATTCAATTGCTTGAGGATTAGATAGTCCTTCAGTATTAACATCAGACATATCAGTTTTTACCTCATCAAAATTCCTCTCAGCAAATTTGCTTGCCACTTCTGCAAAACACTTTCTAACAAGAGGCATAATTATCGGCATTAATAGCCTTCGTGGATCATACCGTCCTAACAGATCAGTCTCCTTTTGCACTCTATCTCTTGGATCCTCTTCTAGTAAATCTTTTGTGTGCTTGTCAGCATATATTTCACAGCCTTTTGAGAAAACAGGAGCTAACATTTCAATTAATACTGCCAATAACAATAGTGGACCAAGTACAGCTCCACCAACAGTTAATCCATTAGCAATGAAATTTATTGTAACTAAATAAACAGAAAAAGCAGCTAAAGGATAGTTGATAAGAAGCTTACTACTTAGCTCGATATAGCTCATTTTACTCATGAATTCATCAGTAGAAATTTCTGAATTTTTATACTTTTCCATATAATAATTCACTAATAAACCAGAGGCTCTACTAATAGCGATGTTAAATGCTATGATCCACCATGAAAAATAGCAACCTATAGTAACTGTAGTTAACAGGCCTAAGGGTAGAACACTAAGAGTCCGAATAAATAGTAAGGCATTTTTACGTTCTATAAATCTTAACGCTAATTCTTTTTTATCCTCATCTACTAGGTTCTTTTTTTCCTTTAGAGGAGAAATATAATTGAATAATTGTATGCTTGGCTTTGCTATATATTGATATAACTCTTGCATTAACTTTGCACTTTGTACACTCCTCTGAAAATTATCTAAATTTGGATTTAGCAAAATCCTCTCTATTTGAGCCTGAAGTTCATTATAGCTTTTTAGGTCTTCTCCAAACGAACAATCATTTCTTTTTAGTATAGCAATCAACCCATCAAAATCTTTACCTACAGCTTCTTCCTCACTGATTTTTAGCTCGTTAAACAACTTTCTCCTATAGTGAAACTCTCTTGCCGTTAAACGTCCATTACTTTCAGCATCAACGCTGACTTTAACACAAGGATTTCCTGACTCCAAAGGTTTAATGTACTTTTTTAGCTCTTGATAAGCTTTATAAATCTGATCAAATCTATTTTTGTTTCCACCTTTGTCAGGATGGTTTACAAGTATCAATTTATTATATTGTTTTTTCAGAAACTTGCTAAGAGCTTGATAATCTTTACCTACAATTTGTTCAGCTTTTATCTCTAGTACGTTAAACAGACCATTACTATCATAAAACTCCTGACCAGTTAACTTAAAATGTTGACTCATTACTACACCTCACATAAATACACGATGCTATTAGTATAATATATTTAATGTTTCACACAAGCATAAAAATATCAAGCAACCACTAAGAGAAGAAACCCTCTTTCCCATCATACAAATACAACTTATCCATTCTCACCACATCAAAATTGTGTTCCTCAAATTTGATTAGCAAGTTATTCACATCACTATTTGTAATTTCATTATTTGCAATAAACCTGCAGATTATTTGGTCACTTGAAGACTTTGAGCCTCCTGGCCAAATTGCAAGTCCTTTTGAGTATATTGCTATCATTTTCAGATTACTCGATTCAAATAACCTAACTATTTGATCAAAATTGTTGGATTTGTCCCAAGCAAGCGTTATATCACTACCCACTAGCTTTTTAACTTTGTAATCTTGTTCGTAATTGTCTTGTACTTTATTTATTTTACTATCCGAATCACTGCTAATTATAAGCTCAGATAACGTTGTGGGTTTTTTCCCTAGATTATCTATAACAGCTTTTGCAAATTCTTTTGTTCCAACCTTTTGTTTACTCTTTTTCTCCTTATATAAATCAGCGGTATGTACTCCATCTTCCAAAGTCTTGAGCCATGCATCGTAGATTAGTTTTGCAGTACTCACTTGACCAATATAGACCAACATATGTACTGCGGCATTTAAAAGACCAGAAGGATTAGCTATATTTTTTCCTGCAATATCAGGAGCAGAGCCGTGAACCGCTTCAAACATTGCATATTCATTACCTATATTGCTACTTCCTGCAAGCCCTACAGAACCTGAGGTTTGTGCTACTATGTCTGATAATATGTCGCCATATAGATTTTCAGTTACTATAACATCGAAATTCTCGGGTTCTGTGGCAACACGTGCCATTCCAATATCAACTATATAATGTTCCGCCTTTATATCCGAATATTCTTTTGCAATACGATCAAACGCTGCATGAAAAGCGCCGTCAGTCATTTTCATTATGTTGTCTTTAGTCAGGCAAGTTACTTTCTTTCTGTTATGTTTTTTCGCATATTCAAAAGCATACCTGCATATTTTTTCTGAGCCAGATCTAGTAATAATTTTAGTGCATTGGTACGAGTCACCAGTGAGCCTATGCTCTATTCCGGTGTAAACGTCCTCTTCATTTTCGCGTATTACAACAACATCAAATTTATCGAATTTATTTTCTATAACAGGGTGATACGAAATGCATGGTCTAATGTTTGCATACAGCCCTAAGTTCTTTCTGAGTGCAACGTTTAAGCTTTTGTGCCCTTTACCTTGAGGGGTTGTTGTTGGAGATTTGAGTAATATCTTTGTCCTTTCGATAGATTCCCAACCACTCGGAGAAATTCCATGAGACCATTCTTTACTATAAACACACTCTCCTATTTCAATAATATCTACTGAAATCTTTGCTTTCGCTTCACGCAATATCGATAGCACCGCTTCCATAATTTCTGGTCCGATACCATCACCATACGCAACTGTGACTGATGTTGACATAACTTCCTTAACTGTAAATGATTTAATGTTAATTCAAATAATATAGTGGCACAAGCAGCTAGTACTGTACAAGTTGACATATTTACAGTTATTTAATAACATGTTCTTATGTCAGTTAGTAATGCGGGTGGGGTTGTATGGATACTAAAATAAGCTATGCAAGAGTTACGAGACGCATTTTTGCATTTGCGTTTGATCATATTTTATTAACGGCGATAAAGTATTTTATTGGATTTAACGTTGGATGTACCTTAGGTTCTTTAACACCCAATGCGGTTAAAATAATTTCAGACAACGCAACAATTCTTAATGTAACAGCGCTAATATTGGCATTAGCATTTTATGCATTTACGATAATAGAATTCGGCGGAACTCCGGGACAATTATTGCTTCGTATGCATATAAAAGACAAAAATACACTTGAAAAAATCACTATAACACAAACAATAATCAGAACAGGAACTTTTGGAGTGTTATATTTTATAATTTTTTATACAATATTGAGTATTTCTAGTCTATTTATAATTTTACCAATTATTATCATATTGTTTGCAACATTTGATAAACATAAACAGTTCCTTAATGACAAAATTGCAAAAACAGTAGTGATAGACTATAAACCTAGTTGATGTTTTTCTTTAGTTGTTATCACCAAGGGTGTTATTCCAGCGCGTGACCCACATCTGTACGAACATTGCAATTAGCAGGTAATTTGCATAATAGACGGTGTCATTCCAGTGCTTGACACTGGAATGGCTTTGTTGCACCACTCAAGGAAAGAACAGGCAGTTACTGATGGAATTTGTTATAAAATAGATATTTAGCCGACAAAGGAAAAATATGCCAATAAGAATGAAAGTCAGTAACTGCAATGAATATAACAAATTTCTTCAAGAAAGGGGAAATGTTTTTCATTATATCAACGATGCCATTGAAAATTGGTACGAAAATAGTCCAAAAGTAGCAGGTGGCAACAATGTCTACAGCGACAAAGTAGTGATTCTAATTCACATAATAACCTATCTATTCAGGATTGGTCTTAGGCAAACAGTGGGATTTATAGAGAAATATCTTGAGCAAATAGGGAAAATTTTGCAAATTATCAGCTATTCGCAGGCTTCAAGAAGGTTTAAAAAGCTTAATATCAAAATCAACGACTGCAGAGTTGATAAGAACGATATGGAAGATATTGAAATTGCTATAGATAGTACAGGTATCAGCATCTACAATAATATTCCAGGCCATAGTAAGGCAAATGGTACAGATAGAAAGTATCGCCGCTATGAGCAAACAAGAAAGCTACATGTAATGCTAGAGATAGGTAGTAAAAAAGTTATAGCTGCAAAATACAGTAGTGGAGTTTATTCCGACCACTATGGAGCCTGTGATCTTATTGAAAGAGTGGATACCAAGTATAACATAAGCACGATATATGCAGATAGGGCATATAATCGAAAGAAGTTATACAAACTGTGCGATGAGCTTGACATAAAGACAAGGATTCCTCCGCAAAATAATGCAGTAGAGCATCCAAAGTTGGATTATATGAATGAGAGAAATTCTACAATCAAGCTCATAAAGTCATATGATGAAGATGGTATGAAGAGGTGGAAAAAAGAGATAAATTATTGGAAGAGATCTTATATAGAAAGTTTTTTCTCGCGACTGAAGCAAATATTTGGATTTAGTTTTAGGAATAAATCTGAGATTAATCGTGAGAAGGAACTGCTACTCAAGTGTTATTTGCTTAACAAATTTACTGAAATAGGCATGGCTAAGTTTGATATAGCTTCATGAATTTATTATACATTACCCACTATCCGAAGAGCTGTGCAACAAAGCCCACTGGAATCCAGTTTTCCATATAATCTCATCGAAAACGTTGTAACCACTTTCTATGCTAGTGTGCTTTCATCAACCTGGATCCCAGTGTCAGCTACTTTCATGACAAGAAAAGAAGCACTGGTTTCACATGAATCTGAACAGATATCATGTTTTTCTTTAGTTTACTGCTTGCAAAGTGACTTTTTTCGTTTCTGCATGAGCTAAATTAACTACCAATATCATACCTGAAGAACCCACCTGACCATTCTAGAAAATTTAATGCTGAGTACACTTTACTTTTAGCTTCTTCCACAGTGTTTCCTTCTCCTACTATATTTAGTACCCTTCCGCCATCGGAAATCCAATTACCATTTTCATCTAGCTTAGTACCAGCATGAAATACTAGCACTCCAGGAATGTTTTCAATTTTATCCAATCCTTTAATTACCTCTCCTTTTTGATAATCACCAGGATAGCCTTTACTTGCAACGACTACACAAACTGTAGTTTTGTGATTAAACTCCACCATTTTTGTATTTAACTTGCCTTCTGCAACTGATAACATCAACTTTAGCAAATCACAATTTGGATCAAGTCTAGGTAACATAGATTGTATTTCCGGATCCCCAAACCTAACATTATACTCAAGAAGCTTTGGACTATCTTTGCAAATCATTAAACCAGCAAAGAGTACGCCTTTATAGGATGTTCCCATGTTAGTCAGTGCTTGAATTGTAGGATATATTATTTTTTGGATAATTTTTTGCTCCATCTCCTTACTTATAATCGAAGGTGATGAGTATGACCCCATGCCTCCAGTATTTTGTCCCTCGTTATTTTCACCAACTCTCTTGTAATCTTTTGCACACCCAAGGGTTACTACCTTCAACCCATCAATAAGAGCAAAAAAACTTACTTCCTCTCCAATTAAAAACTCTTCTATGATTATTTCTTCACCTGACTCACCAAGATTTTTCTCCACTAGCATTGAATCTATTGCTGAAAAAGCTTCATTTTCTGTGTGGCATATTATGACGCCTTTCCCTGCTGCAATTCCATTTGCTTTAATTACAAGCGGAAATTTTATTTTATTACTACGGACAAAATTTTTAGCTAACCTTTCATCAATAAAACGCTCATACTTTGCAGTTGGTATACCATACTGTTTACATAGTTCCTTCGTAAAAGACTTTGATGCCTCAAGTTTTGCAGCTGCTTGACTTGGAGCAAAAACATTTATTCCCTCTGCAGCTAAATCATCAGCAAGTCCATTAATTATCGGTTGCTCTGGACCAATAATTACTAGCTCTATATTTTCTTTCTTGCAAAATTGTATAACATCCACTGAATCTTGAATATTTATATTCACAAGAACTCCAAAATTTTCCATGGCCGGGCGACCAGGAGTAACATATAACTTAGTCAAGGTAGGAGACTTCTTTAAAGCCCAAAGTAAAGCATGCTCACGCCCACCAGAACCTATAACCAGAACCTTCATCTTTATTTCCTCGCTTTTCTATATGTCAAAATTATTGTTTGCTTATAACAGTATCATTACTCATGTATCTTTGCAACACGTTTGGTATTGTAACTGACCCATCGGAATTTTGATAGTTCTCCATTATGGCAACAATTGTTCTTCCTATGGCTAAAGCTGAGCCGTTTAAAGTGTGAACGTATTTTTTTGTTTTTCTGTCAGTTTCTAAGAAGTATTTAGTGTTCATTCTTCTTGCCTGGAACGTACCGCAATTTGAGCAGCTTGATATTTCTCTGTACTTATTTTGCTCAGGTAACCATACCTCTATATCATAAGTCTTTTGTGCAGCAAAGCCCATATCACCACTACAAAGCAGCATTATTCTATACGGTAGTTCTAATTTTTTTAATATTTCCTCAGCAGCATTTGTCATGCGTTCAAGCTCATCATTTGACTGGTCTTCAGTTGTGATGCTTACCAACTCCACTTTACCAAATTGGTGTTGCCTTATCATACCTCTTGTATCTCGTCCTGCGCTACCAGCTTCTTTACGAAAACATTCTGAATATGCAGTAAAACGAATAGGCAGTTCTTTTTCTTCTATTATTTTGTCAGCAACTAAATTTGTTAAAACTACTTCACTTGTGGGAATTAATCTTAATTTATCGGTAGTTAAATATGAATCATCAAAAAATTTTGGTAGTTGACCAACATTATACATCGCCCTATCCTTTACTAAAACTGGATGATGCACTTCAGTATAACCAAATTCATTAACATGTGTTTCCAGCATAAAATTTATTAATGCTCGTCCAAGCTTAGCTAACTGTCCTTTTAGTATTGTAAACCTTGATCCAGAAATTTTTGCTGCTTGTTCAAAATCCATCAAGCCTAACCTTTCTCCGAGTTCATAATGAAATTTTGGTGTAAAATCAAATTTTCTTCTCTTTCCATATTTTCTGATTTCTACGTTGGAGCTCTCATCTTCACCTGTTGGTACATTTTGTGCAGAAATATTTGGTAAGTTAGATAAAATATCCACTAACTTATTTTTTTCTGTTTGCTCCTTGAGGCTGATTGTCTCTATCTCACTTGTGATGCTTTTTGATAACTTTACTTGTTCTTCACATGGGCTTTTGTTCATTTTAAGCCTCTTTATTTCTTCCGTGACCTCGTTTCGTTGCTTATTTAAAGCTTGCAATTTAGTAGTCAGTGATCTTTTTTTATGGTCAATCTCTAATATTTCTTCTGTAGTAAATTCTTTCACCCCTCTGCTTTTTATTGCTTTTTCAAATCCTTTAGGGTTTTTGCGTATATGTTCTATATCATGCATATGTTGTGCTATTACTAACATCATTACTCTACTTCAAAAGCTTTGAATGCTCAATATTTTTACATATAAATGCTAATATTGATTTTACCTTCATAATTTGCTAGAATTGATAAACGTGAAATATAATATGTTAGCCATCATAGAAAGATACAATAAATCTAAAGAGAGTACTCACTTCACTAAACTTAAGGCTAGTGGAAGATTTGCTGTCTACGCTTTTTGTATATATTTGGCGACTACATTTACCATTGGCTGTTTGGGATTAATAATGGGATCTTTCCTCTTAACCTTACCACTTGCTATGCTCATCTCCAACCCTATAGCTTGGATCTTAATGGGAATAGTGCTTGCAGCGACATACAAGATGGTTATTGAACCTTTATTTTACTTGGTAAAAGGTTATGTTGATGAAAAAGGAACTGTAAAGGAAGAAAAGAGTCCAAAAGAGCAAAAATTCACAAGAAGTAAATCACTGGATAGTGGACTAGATACTATATCAAGACAAACAAATGATTCGGATAAGAGGGTACGTAGAAATTCCTATTCTCCATCTACAGATAGTGGTGTGAGTATGGGCTCAATAGAAAGTGAGCAACCTAAACAAACAAAAATTGTTCGATATAATACTACAGGTGATGGAAACTGCTTTTTTCATGCAGTGTTTGGTGATAGCAGCTCCGGTCAATATAAGGCTGAAAGAGCACAAGATATGAGAATGGAATGGAACAAATTTTTAAGTCAATTTAAATCTTTAGGTGATTCAAGTATGCCAACTCCTTTAAAGGAGCAGCTAGAAAAGGTTTTTAATATGTTTTTAAATAAGCCAGGCGATTTAACTGGTAAGTCTGATAAAATAAGGAAGTTGGTTGAACAAATGAATAAGGAAATTAAAAATGCTGAAGATAATGTAGAAAAGTTAGTGAGTAAAGCTGTTAGTAAACTTAATATATCACGCGATCAAGCTATACATAATTTAAAAGAATATGCAGAAACTCTTTATGGCCTTGGTGAAAATGAATACAATACCCAGTATAATAGTGAATTTATTACACAATCATTCCTTAACAAACCTGAACTCTATCAAGCTTATCTTGAAGCAATAAAAAGTCAAAGTTATTTTATTTTTATTGAAGAAATTAGTATATTAGCTTCTTTAGCTAATATTGAAATTAATGTTTACTATAAAGATAACAACAGCGAGGAGCAAAAAAAGTTTGAGCCAAATCTACAAATGATAAATGATGATCAACTAAATCAGATATTTAATCGTGAGAGTTATAAATTAAATGACGAGTTGTGGGGTGATAAAAAACAAGAAACGATATACTTAACGCCTGGTCATTATGAGAGGTGCGAGGTGGTAGAGGTAGAGCCTTCTCTTATAGAGAAAGCAAATTCATTTGTGCAAGATGTTATAATAGCAGCTTGTAATAGTGTTAAAAATGCATTTTCTAGCGACTAGAAAGCCTATGTCCCTACAAATAGGAAGTTTGACGATTGATTCTCCAGTTATTTTAGCGCCAATGTCTGGAGTGACTGACTATCCATTTAGGAGTATTGTAAAGAAACTTGGTGCAAGTTTGCTAGTCTCAGAAATGATTGCAAGCAGAGCTATGATCATGCAAACTCGCCAGAGCATGCAAAAAGCAAAAGTCGATGAACTAACCGCTGTACAACTTGCTGGTTGTGAGCCTGATGTTATGGCGGAAGCTGCAAAGTTAAATGAGGGCATGGGTGCAAAAATCATAGATATAAATTTTGGTTGTCCAGTTAAAAAAGTTGTAAACGGTTACGCAGGGTCAGCACTTATGCGTGATGAAAAAAAGGCTGCTGAGATAATAGAAGCTGTAGTCAAGGCAGTGAGTGTGCCAGTTACAGTAAAAATGCGTACTGGATGGAATGACGAAAATCGTAATGCTCCGCGCTTGGCAAAAATTGCAGAAGATTTGGGAGCAAAGATGATTACTGTACATGGAAGGACAAGGGCACAGCTTTATAATGGTCAAGCAGATTGGAAATTCGTTAGAAATGTTAAAGAGCAGGTAAAAATTCCAGTTATAGTAAATGGAGATATTAAGAGTTTGAATGATGTTCAAAGTGCACTTAAAGAATCTGGGGCAGATGGAGTAATGATAGGTCGTGGTGCTTACGGCAAACCTTGGCTGATTAATCAAGCAATAAACTTTTTGAGTGGAAATAAAGTTTCTGAGCCAACAGCCTCAGAGAGATTAAGCATAATACTCAAGCATTATGACAGTATTCTTGAGTACTATGGAAGCGATACAGGAATAAAGATGGCCCGCAAACATATAGGATGGTACAGTAGCGGGCTTCAAAACTCATCTGAATTTCGTGTAAGAGTAAATAACATAATAGACAGCACAGAGGTGAAAGAAAATATAATCGATTTTTTTAGTTAAAAACAGATTAAACATACTACCTCATTAGATATATTCAATTTGACTGATCATAGTGCGATGCCACCACACTCTCTTCTTCATCAGAATGTAATTGATAACTATTATCACTCAGCAATTTTTCGTCATAAGTCTCAATATCAAAATATTTTTCATATTTATCTATATTTTCACAAAGCGAAAGTGCTTTCACCTTATTCATAATCAGACCCGTACCAGCAGGAATTAACCTTCCTACTATAACATTTTCTTTTAACCCACTCAAAGGATCACTCTTTCCGCAAAATGCTGCTTCCGTAAGTACTTTTGTTGTTTCTTGGAAAGAGGCAGCAGAAATAAAGGAATTAGTTTCAAGGCTTGCTCTAGTAATTCCCTGCAGAATAGGAAGATAATGAGCAGGTCGTTTTCCAGAGTTATTCATAGCATCATTTTCTCTATCAATTTCCAGCCTGTCAATATTTTCTCCAATTAAGTACATAGTATCACCAGGATCGGTAATTTCTACTTTTTGTAGCATTTGCTTTAAGATCACTTCTAAATGCTTGTTATCTATGCGCACACCTTGCAATCTATAAACTTGCTGTATTTCAGAAATCATATAGTGTGCTAACGCTTCTAACCCAAGCACACGTAGAATATCATGAAGATCAGGATCGCCATCCATCAATAAATCACCTTTACGCACAAAATCACCTTCATTAACTATTACATGCTTACTTCTTGATACTAAATACTCAACTGGAGAAGCTTGCTTATCTACAGGTTTAATTACTATACTGCGTTTTCCTCTACGGTCTTTTTCAGAGAACATTACATAGCCATCTATTTCACTAACGATAGCATGCTCTTTAGGACGACGTGCTTCAAATAATTCTATAACCTTAGGCAAGCCACCAGTAATATCACGAGTTCTAACTGACTCTCTCGGCGTTCTTGTGATAACATCACCTGCATGAACCTTTTGGCCATCCTGTACATTAAGCACTGCACCAACTGGTATAAAGTAACATGCTTCCACACCACTTGAAAGTGTTATTACTTTTTCATTATCATCAAGCAGTGCAATACGAGGACGTAAATTAGCTACACCAGAGTACAATTTCCAATCTTTTACTACTCTATTTGATATCCCTGTAGATTCATCCATCACTTCAGTGATTGAAATTCCATCTTTTAAATCCTGGTAAGATATTGTACCACTCTTTTCCGTAATAATAGGTAGTGTATACGGATCCCATTCTGCAACTTTATCACCAATTTTTACTAACTCACCCTCATTTACATAAAGTTTAGCACCATAAGGCACACTGTGCTTCAATTTTTCACTACCAAGGCTATCAATTAAAACGACTTCACAGGAACGGCTTATCACAATTTTATTTCCGTTTTTATCTATAATTATATTACTATTGTTTAATTTTATTCTAGCATTAATAGAAGCTATAATATTTGAGGATTCAACACCTCTAGTCATTACCCCACCTATATGGAAAGTACGCATCGTTAACTGAGTACCTGGCTCTCCAACAGATTGAGCAGCGATAACACCAACTGCTTCACCTATTGAAACAATTTTACCAGTTGCAAGGTCTCTTCCATAACACAAAGAACACACACCAGGACTTATTTCACAAGTTAAAGGCGATCTAATTTTTATAACATCAAGACCTGCAATGTTGATTTGCTTTACTTTACCTTCATCAATTAGTTCCCCTGCTTTTAATAATAACTCTTTGGTTACTGGGTTATATATATCATTTGCAGCTGTTCTACCCAGTACAACACTCTCTAGAGATGCAACTATAGTACTACCTTCAACTATAGCTCTTACAATAAGGCCATTTTTCGTTTTACAGTCATGTTTTGTAACTATGCAATTTTGAGATACATCAACCAAGCGACGAGTTAAGTATCCAGAGTTTGCAGTTTTAAGTGCAGTATCAGCTAAACCTTTACGCGCACCGTGAGTAGAATTAAAGTATTCAAATACATTTAATCCTTCGCGAAAATTAGAAATTATAGGTGTTTCTATAATTTCACCAGAAGGTTTGGTCATTAACCCTCGCATTCCTGCTAACTGCTTCATCTGGGAAGTAGAACCTCTTGCACCGGAGCTAACCATCATATATATTGAATTGTACTTACTATTTTCATCATACAGAGATATCGCTTTTAACATATCATTCGCTATTATATCTGTGCACTTAGACCACTCATCTATAACTTTATTATACCTCTCACTTTTAGTGATTAGTCCGTCTTGATACTGTGCAGAAAATTTCTTAATTTCACCCCTTGTATAATCAACGTGTGTAGCTTTAGTTTCAGGTATGACCATATCGCAACGACTAAAAGAAGTACCAGAAAATGTAGCATACTCAAAGCCAAGTGTCATCAATTTATCAGAAAATACCACTGTAGCACTTTGACCGCAGCTACGATATACTAAATCAACAATACTAGTTATTTCCTTAACTGTTAATACCTGATTTATTAAATCGAAGCTTAGATTCTCATGTTTAGGAAAAATCTGCCATAATATTAAACGTCCAGGAGTTGTACAAATAGTTTTATACTGAATGTTTCCATCGCTATTGATGTGTTCCATTTTGTACTTTATATGAGAATGAATATGCAGAGTACCGTTGTTTAAGGAATGCTCAACTTCACAAAAAGCACAAAAAAGTGGTAAATCATCCTTCTTAAGTTGCTGTAAAGTTAGGTAGTATATACCAAGCACTATATCTTTACTAGGAACTATAATCGGTCTTCCATTAGAAGGACTTAAAACGTTATTAATTGACATCATCAACACTCTAGCTTCAAGTTGAGCTTCCAATGAAATTGGCACATGTACTGCCATTTGATCACCATCAAAGTCAGCGTTAAATGCTGTACAAACAAGTGGATGAAGCTGTATTGCTTTACCTTCAATAAGGACTGGCTCAAAAGCCTGAATACCAAGCCTATGTAGCGTAGGCGCTCTATTTAGCAAAACAGGATGCTCTTTTATTACTTCTTCAAGCATATCCCAAACTTCTGGCTTTTCTGCTCTTATTAACTTACTAGCAAATTTAATAGTTGGAGCCATTCCATATATTTTAAGCCTTGAGTAAACAAAAGGCTTGAATAGCTCAAGAGCCATTCTTTTCGGTAATCCACACTGATTTAGTTTCAAAGTTGGACCAACAACTATTACAGAACGTCCAGAATAATCTACCCTTTTTCCTAAAAGATTCTGACGGAAACGACCTTGCTTTCCTTTCAGCATATCGCTAATAGACTTTTTATATCCAGTAGCGCCAGCTTTATTTACCAGAGCATTACGACGACTATTATCAAAAAGAGAATCAACTGCCTCTTGTAACATTCTTTTCTCATTACGAATCATAATCTCAGGAGGATTTAAACTTAACAATTTTCTCAATCTATTATTTCGATTAATAATAGTTCTATAATGATGATTTAAATCAGAAACTGCAGGTCGACCACTTTCAAGCGATACCAAGGGACGCAAGTCAGGTGGTAAAATAGGTATAGCTGTAAGTATCATCCACTCAGGTCTGTTTCCAGACTTGATAAAATTTTCAACAATACGTAATCTCTTTATAATTTTCTTTCTTCTCATTTCAGAAGCAACAGACTCTAACTCCTGTCTTAAATTCTTCCTAATTTCATGTAAATCAAGGCGTATTAGCAATTCTCTTATAGCTTCAACACCTTGCATAGCTATAAAGCTATCGACCCCATAGCTATCTTTAGCTTCATTATAAGCTTTCTCACTAATAATTTCACCTTTTTCAAAAGAGGAAACAAGAGGATCTATTACAACATAATTATCACTATACAAAATACTTTCGATATCTCTAAGAGACATATCTAATAATGCTCCAATTCTTGAAGGAAGTGACTTCAAAAACCATATATGAGCAACAGGAGATGCAAGCTCTATATGACCCATTCTTTCTCTTCTTACTTTAGAAGATGTAACTTCTACTCCACATTTTTCGCATATACGGCCCCTATGTCTTCTTTTTTTGTACTTTCCACATAAACATTCATCATCATTGACAGGACCAAAAATTTTAGGACAAAATAATCCACCTTTCTCAACTTTGAATGTACGGTAGTTTGCAGTTGAAACATCTGTTATCTCTCCATAAGACATACGTTTAATACTTTCAGGGCTAGCAATGGAAATGCTAACCTCATTAAAAGATTGCGCGATGTTAGTATGAGATATATCTTCAATTACTATGTCATTTTGCTTCAAATCCACATTAAAACACAAGGAACGCAACTCTTTTATCATGACATTAAAGGATTCAGGAATTCCACATTCAAAGTTACTGTCACCTTTTATTACCGATTCATAAATCTTAACCCTGCCATTAATATCATCAGACTTCACAGTTAACATTTCCTGCAAAGTGTAAGCAGCACCATAGGCTTGCAATGCCCAACATTCCATTTCACCAAAACGCTGACCACCAAAATGAGACTTTCCTCCAAGAGGTTGTTGAGTAACTAAGCTATAAGGTCCTACTGAACGCGCATGAATTTTACCATCTACTAAGTGATGCAACTTAAGCATGTACATGTAACCAACTGTAACTTTGCGATCAAACTTCTCACCCGAGCAACCATCATATAATACAACTTGCCCAGAGTTATCCAATCCAGCAAGTTCAAATAGCTTTACTATTTGTTCATCTTTTGGACCTTCAAATACAGGTGCAGTAACAGGAATGCCATCACGCAACTTATACGCAAATTCAATGAGGTGATTATCATTAATATCGCGAATGTTATTACAAATAGATAAATTACTGCCACAACTATAAACCTCAATCAGGAAGTGACGTAAACTACTGTGTGCATCTTTACAAGAGTTGAAATAATTCTCTACTAATGTAGTCAATTCATTATTTAATTCATCCTTATTAGGCGTATCTAAAATAGAAGCCGTTATTTCATCATCATTAATATCCTCAAATTTTTTATTATCAAGATATAATGCTGCAAATTTTTCAAAATCATCATCACTGAGAGATCTAATTGCCTCACAAAAAGCACGTTTGATTTTATTGATCTCATCAAGAATATTGCCTACTTTTTCTCCTAATTTTTTACAAGCCCAACCTACATGCGTTTCCAATATTTGACCTACATTCATTCGCGAAGGAACGCCAAGAGGGTTAAGAATAATATCAATAGGAGTACCATCTTCTAAATAAGGCATATCTTCTACTGGAACAACTCGAGAAATCACACCTTTATTTCCATGTCTACCAGCCATTTTATCCCCTGGCTGCAAACTATGTTTTACAGCAATAAAAACTTTTACTGACATCGACACACCTTGAGGCAGATCATAGCCTTCATGCAATTTTTCTACTTTTCGCTTAAAGTTTGCTATCGCATGTGATACTTTTTCATCAAAATCTTTTTTTAAGCTCTCAACTTGCTTAGAAATAGATTGGTTTTTCAATCCTATATCCCACCATCCCTCACGTTCAATAAAATTAATACTTTCTCGATCTTGAGAGCCAGAATTAATAAGAATTTTTCTTAATTCATCATAGAAATATTGATTAATAACATTGATTATATGGTCTCGTTCTTTCTCAAAGTCGTTTGCCTCTTTTTGTTTAATAAGAAACGCCCTTTCGTTTTCTTCTTCCCCTCTGCGTGTAAAGACCTGCACATCAATCACTATCCCTTCAATATCTGGAGATGTATATAAAGAGGAATCCACACAATCAAATGACTTTTCACCAAAAATTGTCATTAACAATTTTGTCTCAGGAGGCAATGAAAGAGAATGCTTAGGTGTAACTTTCCCCACCAAAATATAACCTGGACCAACTCTTGTACCAACTTTTACTATACCACTATCATCCAAGTGATAAAGATTTTCTTCATTAACACCGGGTATGGCACGAGTTATTTTTTCCGACCCTAAAGGAGTGTCATGTACAACACATTCAAATTCTTCTATATGAATAGAAGTAAATAGATCTTTTTTAACAACTTCACTAGAAATAATGATTGAGTCTTCAAAATTATAACCTTGCCAAGACATAAAAGCGACTAGCAAGTTTTGGCCAAGTGCCAATTCACCGTTATTAATAGCAGGACCATCAGCTATCACATCACCTTCCTTAACACAATCACCTACATGCACCAGTGGTTTCTGGTTAATACAAGTATTATGGTTAGAACGCTGAAATTTTCTTAGATGATAAATATCTACATCCAAGTAGTTAATTCCTCCTTTGTCAAAAGCACGTATAACTATAGAGTTACTATCTGAGCTGTCAACTATGCCACCACGTTTTGCTAAAACTACAGCACCAGAGCCAGAAGCTACGAAAGATTCCATGCCAGTAGCAACCAAAGGAGCAGTAGGCTTCAATAAAGGTACAGCTTGACGCTGCATATTTGAACCCATTAACGCTCTATTAGCATCATCATTTTCTAAAAATGGAATTAAAGAAGCAGCAACCGATATTACCTGCTTAGGAGATAAATCAATGTAACTTACTTGATTACTATTTACCATTACAAAGGTACCAGCATACCTACAGTATAACATATCATCAACAAAGCAGTTGTTCTCATCAAGCTTTGCGCTGGTATCGGCTATATAATATAAACCTTCATCTATAGCAGACAGATACTCAATTTGATCAGTAACAACCTTATTAACTACTTTCCTATAAGGACTTTCAATGAACCCATATTTATTAATACGAGCGTATATAGCTAAGCTATTAATTAAGCCTATATTCTGCCCCTCAGGAGTTTCAATAGGGCAAATTCTTCCGTAATGAGTTGGATGAACATCACGCACTTCAAATCCCGCCCTCTCTCTTGTTAAACCACCAGGACCTAACGCTGACAACCTTCTTTTATGTGTTATTTCAGATAATGGATTAGTCTGATCCATAAATTGAGATAATTGGGAAGAGTTGAAAAAATCTCTTAAGACATTGGTTAACACTTTTGGATTTATAAAATCAGATGGAGAGACTTTATCTAAACTAGAAGTAGACATAGAATCAACTACTGCCCGTCCCAATTTTAATAATCCAGTTCTAAATTGATTTTCTATAAACTCTCCAACTGAACGGACTCTTCTATTTGCTAAATGATCAATATCATCTACAGATCCTTGACCATCACGTAACAATACTATTTTTCTTATAATTTCAATAATGTCTTCATGTGTTAAAGTAGTTAAATTTTCCTCATAATTTAACCCAAGGCAAGAGTTAAGTTTTAATCTACCAATGTTAGACAAATCATAATATTCCGAACTGAAGAAAAGATTACGAAAAAACTCCTCTACTATCTTTAAAACAGGAACTTCACCAGGACGCAAAACCTTATATATTTCATATAGAGCGTTCTCATAAGACATGTTTTCATCTAAGAAAAGTGTGTTTAATATGTAAGGTCCAACAGAAACATTATCTATGTTCAACACTGATATTTTATCTATAGATAATAATTCAAGCTTTTTTATATCCTCTAATTTTATAGATTCACCAGCAGATAAGACTTTTGTAGAACTAGCACTATCTATTAAATCTTCTGCAAGAAATAAACCACATATAGAATCATAAGGAATTAGATACTCTTTCAATCCGTTATCATATAGATTTTTAGCTAATTTTGAAGTAATACGAACATTGGCTTTAAGTAACACATTGCCTTCAACATTCTTTAAATCAAAAGGAAGCCTCACTCCCTTGAATTTATCAGGGGAAAAAGGTACTCTCCAGCCACTTTTATGTTTTATATACTCTATTTTTTCATAAAATTTATTAAGTATGTCATTATTTGATAAGCCCAAAGCCTTTAATAAAACTGATATTGGCAACTTTCTCTTTCTATCAATACGAAAATACAAATGATCTTTAACATCAAACTCAATATCAAGCCAAGAACCTCTATAAGGAATAACTCTAGCAGAATAGATCAATTTGCCAGAATTGTAAGTTTTTCCCTTATCACTATCAAAAAACACTCCAGGAGATCTATGCATTTGTGAAACGATAACTTTCTCTACGCCATTGATGATGAAAGTACCTTTATCAGTCATCATAGGCAGTTCACAAAAGCGAACCTCCTGCTCTTCAGCAGATTTTATAACAGTTGCAAGCTTAGAATGATCATCATCTTCTTTAATCTCTTGATATTTTTCAAGAGAAACACCATCCTGCATAATAACAAGACGTATAGAAGCAATAACCTGAGCAGAAAAAGTTATACCACGTTTTATACATTCAGATTCACTATACTTAAGATCATCTACCCTACAATTCAAAAATTCGATAGTAGCCCTATGCAAAGGATCAGATATTGGAAAAATTGTATGAAAGATAGCTTCAAGTCTTTCATTACTCTCATTATTAGGAGTAAAGGAATTATATGACCCCTTTTGGACTTTAACCAAATCCAACAAAGAATCTTTTAAATCAATCGACCTGGAATAAGAAACTCTAGGAACAAAAGCACTAGAAGCACACATATAAGAAGAATCAACCATTAAAATACCTTCACTAATTAAAAGAGCTATATCAACATAAAATTAATATACTAACATTTTATTCAAGCTCAACTTTAGTTGCTCCTGCTTCAATAAGTTTTTGCTTTATTTTTTCTGCTTCGTCTTTAGAAACATTAGCAGTCAAATCTTTGGGTAAAGACTCAACTAATTCTTTCGCTTCTTTTAAATTCAATGTAGAATTAACTTCTCTAATAGCTTTAATCACTCCTATTTTTTTGCTTGCATCAATCTCTTTGATTACAACTTTATATTCAGCTTTTTCTTGAGCAACAGGAGCATTAGCATTATCACTAATAGGCACCCCAGCACCAACAGCTCCACCAAGAAAAGAACCACTAGGCAACCCTATTTTTTCTTCTAGAACTTTTACAAGTTCAGAAGCTTCTAATAGATTTAAAGATAATATTTTATCAACCAAATCACTTGTTACATTATTCATACTGACCACCTTATTTAACAACAAATTTATTTTTTAGAACTATAGTAATCCAAAACTCTCATAAGCCTCATAGAAGATGAATTAATAGACAATGCTAACCGAGCAGGAATATCATAAGATATTAAACGCATAATTTTAACACGCAATTCATCCAGAGAGGGAAGCTTAGCCAATTTGTTAACATCTTCCACTGTTAACAATTCATTTATATGAGCCGCACAAATCACAGACATTTTTTCTTTGTTAGCATTAATAAAATCAACTATTAACTTTGCAGCTTCTACTATAGCACTAGAATATATAATAGCAACAGAACCAGAAAATTTACCTGATAAATAAGAAAATTTACCAGTCCTTTCCAAAGCCAAGCAAGCTAGAGTATTTTTAACTACTAACATCCCACCCATTACAGATTTTAGACTATTCCTAAGAATTAATGAATTGCTAACATTCATAGACTTGAAATTTACCAATATTAAGAAATCATTATTTACAAACACATTCATTATGTTTTGTATAAATTCATCCTTATCTTTACGCTTCACAATTTCGCTCCCTTAAATTATATCTTCTACTTTGTTTATTTTATGAGCTTTACCCATAGTTGAATTTAAAAAAACGCTTTTAAAGTAAACTCCTTTCACAGAAGCAGGTTTATTGTCTCTAATTACTTTAAGAAAGGCTTTTAAATTTTCCAGCAAATCATCAATATCAAATTTAATACTTCCTAATTTACCATGAATAACCCCATTTTTATCCGTCCTGAATTTTATTTGACCAGACTTAATGGTTTTAGTAGCTTCCGCAATGTTAGAAGTCACAGTACCAAATTTAGGGTTAGGCATCAGCCCTTTAGCACCCAATACTTTTGCAATAGGAGTGATTTTTGCCATGAAATCAGGAGTAGTGATGCACCAATCAACATTCAACTTTCTACCTTTTTTTATCTCTTCAATTAAATCTTCTCCTCCTGTAATATCAGCACCAGCTTTTTCAGCTTCTAATAAATGTTTATCTTGAGCAAAAACAGCTACTTTAATATTCTTCCCGATACCTTTAGGCAAAACTACTGTACCACGCACCTGCTCTTCAGATTTACGTGAATCTACACCTAAATTGACTGCGATATCAACTGATTCATTAAATTTTGCTGAAGCAGACTCAACAACCTTCTCCAAACATTGCTTAGAATTATCATTATATGTACTCATTTACCTAACCTTCCACAACTTCTATACCCATAGATTTTGCAGTGCCTATAACCATCTTCACTGCTGAATCTTCATTATCCACTTTCATATCAACCATCTTACACTTTGCCACTTTAATGATAGCAGACATAGATAATTTAGCCACTAATTCTTTACCAGAATTACCAGAAGCTTTACTTAATTTAGCTTCCTGCTTAAGCAAATAAGCCACAGGCGGACCGCTGACAGTAAAATCATGAGAGCGATCATCCTTTATGGAAATTCTCACTGTTACTAAATCACCTACTTTATAACTAGCGTTAGCAGCGCTAGTAGCTTTATTAAAAGCTTCACAAAATTTAGGAACAGGTATACCACGCGGGCCAAGTACTGAAGCAATTTTCGGTCCTGGAACTGCTTTTCCAGCTTCCATAAGCAAGTTAATCTTAGCAACTACATTACTCATAATTAATCCTCTATTTTCTCTACTTGAGCCAAATCAAGCTCTATTATTGTTGGCTTACCTAAGATTGATACTTCAATATTAATAATTTTTTTCTCATCATTTACCATATCTACCTTACCAGTAAAATTTTGAAAAAGACCATCATTAATTTTTACTTTTTCACCTTTCTCATAACCATAACTCAACTTTTTCGTTTCTTGAGCATTGTAAAGCGCACTACACATTGAGCGAATCTCATTATCCTCAATCACCTTTGGAACATTACCATTTTTCAAAAATCCATAAACCTTAAGAGATTTTGGTATATTATTAATAAAATTTAATACCTCATCGCATAAATTCATGTATAAAAAGACATAACCAGGAAAGGACTTCCTTCGTTTAGCATTTTTTTTAGATTTTAAATCCATCTCACTTAATTCTTCACAAGGAATAAAAACCCTATTAAAATAATTATTAATATTCAATCTCATAGAATTTTCTAATATATATTGGCGCACTTTCTCTTCATAATTAGAGGCAACTCTTAAAATGTACCACTTATATCTATTAAATTCCTTACGTTTTAAAATTACCTCATCATCTGAAATCATCTCAAAATGACCAGACTCATCACCACAAAACCCAGTCATTTGATTCAAAATATTTTTGCTTTCATCACACAGATGCATACATATATATACTTCACATAACTCTTTTATATCAGATTTTACATCACATACTGTCTGATAAGGAATAAACACCTCCTTAAAGTAAACAGTATTGGTTGCCAACTCGCATATATCCTTCTCATACCCGTAATCGACTTTAATGATATACCATTTATACTTATATTCCATAAATAATTCCAAATAAAGTCTTAATTACGTAAAGAGACATAAAATCTACGAAGCAAAAGAAAATCGAAAAGCATAATATAACAGTTATTACAATAAACAAAGATGACAATACCTGCTGTTTTTTTATCCAAGCAATTCTCCTTATTTCTTGCTTTATATCGCAAAAAAAAACATACAGGTTTTTTAACATTTCTACCATAATATTAATGCAGGAGCGATAGGAATTGAACCTACAACCTCTGGTTTTGGAGACCAGCGCTCTACCAATTGAGCTACACTCCTATAATTCAAAGTTTACTCTAAAATTTCCGAAACAACGCCAGAACCAACAGTTCTACCACCTTCTCTTATCGCAAAACGTAATCCTTTATCCATTGCTATTGGTACTTGCAACTCCACTTCTATACTTACATTGTCCCCTGGCATTACCATCTCCTTTCCATCTAGCAATTTTATGCTCCCAGTTACATCCGTTGTCCTTAAATAAAACTGTGGCTGATAATTTCCAAAAAATGGTGTATGCCTTCCTCCTTCTTCTTTCTTCAATATATACACCTCCGCATTAAATTTCTTATGCGGGGTTATTGTCCCTGGTTTTGCCAATACTTGCCCTCTCTCCACTTCTTCTCTCTTTGTTCCTCTTAGTAGTATTCCTACATTGAGTCCTGCACTTCCCTTATCTAGCAACTTCTTAAACATCTCAACACCAGTACATATCGTCTTTTGCGTCGCTTTCAGACCTATTATCTCTATCTCATCCCCTGTCTTTATCTCCCCCTTCTCTATTCTTCCTGTTACTACCGTCCCTCGGCCCGATATTGAAAATACATCTTCTATTGGCAACAAAAACGGCAAATCTATAGGCCTTGGAGGTACTGCCACATACTCATCTAACTTCTCCATCAATTTATCTATTGATTTCTTTCCATACTCACTACTATCATCCTCTAATGCTTTTAACGCAGACCCAACTATCATAGGCACTTCATCACCTGGAAATCCATACTTACTCAGCAACTCTCTCACTTCCATCTCTACCAAATCTATCATATCAGCATCAGCAACATCAGCTTTATTTATATATACCACGATATATCCAACACCCACCTGTTTTGCCAGCAATATATGCTCTCTCGTTTGTGGCATCGGCCCATCAACCCCTGACACTACCAATATCGCTGCATCCATCTGTGCTGCACCTACTATCATATTCTTTACATAATCAGCATGTCCAGGGCAATCAACGTGTGCATAGTGTCTCTTTTCTGTTTGATATTCAACATGCGCTGTTGCTATTGTTATCCCTCTCTTTCTTTCTTCTGGCGCTTTATCTATTTGATCATATGCTACAAAATTACCATAATGCTTTGTTATCGCCGCTGTTAACGTTGTCTTCCCATGATCCACATGTCCTATCGTTCCCACGTTTACATGCGGCTTTCCAAATGCTTCTACTATCGCTGTCATAATTACTAACCTTTAATTATACTTTAACTTTAACTCATCAACCACATATTGTGGCACTTGTTCATAACAAGAAAAATGCATACTATACTGAGCTCTTCCCTGAGATATAGAACGCAAAACATTTATATAACCAAACATATTTGCAAGAGGAACCGAAGCAGTAATTATTTTGCTATTATTACCTAAATCCAGCATATCAACAACACTGCCTCTTCTACTATTTATATCACCCATAACATCACCCATATATTCTTCAGGAGTAATGATTTCCACTTTCATTATAGGTTCTAGCATTTTTGGACCAGCTTTATTTGCCATTTCCTTAAAAGCACCCTTAGCAGCAAGTTCAAAAGCCAAAGGACTAGAATCAACATCATGAAAAGCACCATCAAGAAGAGTAGCCTTAAAATCAATCAATGGAAAGCCGGAAATTATACCACCTTCTTTTATCAACTCTAAGCCATTTTGCACTCCAGGTATATACTCTTTTGGAATAGCACCGCCTACAATTTTACTTTCAAACTGAAAGCCAAAACCAGGCTCAAGAGGTTCGAATTTTATTTTAACTTTAGCAAACTGACCAGCACCACCTGATTGTTTTTTATGAGTGTAATCAATTTCAACAGATTTAGTGATAGTTTCACGATATGCAACTTGAGGCGCACCAACGTTAGCTTCAACATTAAACTCGCGCTTCATTCTATCAATAATAATCTCAAGATGCAGCTCACCCATACCTTTCAATATAGTCTGCCCACTCTCTGCATTTACTGACATCCTTAAAGAAGGATCTTCTGCAACCAATCTATTCAAAGCAACACCTAATTTTTCCTGATCTGAGGTGGTTTTCGGTTCTATAGCAATTTCAATAACAGGATCAGGAAATTCCATACGCTCTAATAGTATAGGAAAATCAGATGAACATAAAGTATCACCAGTAATTGTTTTCTTTAATCCAACTAAGGCAACTATATCACCAACTTTAGCTTCGTTTATATCTTCTCTGTTATTTGCATGCATAAGCAACATTCTACCAATTCCTTCAGTCTCATTCTTTCCAGCATTTAACACAGCAGATTTAGATTTTAACTTACCGGAATAAATACGAATAAACGTCAAGCTACCTACAAATTTATCCGTCATCACTTTAAACGCAAGAGCAACGAATTTCTCTTTTTCTGAAGGTTTGATCTCAATTTTCTTTTCTGAATCTTTAGGATCAGTTCCAATAATTACATCAACATCAATAGGAGAGGGTAAAAAATCAACCACACCATCTAAAAGTGATTGCACGCCTTTGTTTTTAAAAGCTGACCCACATAATACAGGGACAAATTTTCCTTTAATGGTCCCGCTTCTCACACACTTTTTCAACAAATCAATTGGCAGATCGTTAGATTCAAAGTAAGTATTTATCGCCTCATCATCCATTTCAGCTGCAGCATCTAATAAAAGATTTCGATACTCTTGAGCCTTATCAAGCAAATCAGAAGGAATATCTTCATAAGAAAATTTAGCGCCCAATGTTTCTTCTTGCCATATAATAGCTTTCATAGAAATAAGATCGATTATGCCTTTAAAATCTTTCTCACTTCCTATTGGCAACTGAATAACTAAAGGTGATGCGCCAAGCTTCGTTTTTATCATATCGATACATCGATAAAAATTTGCCCCTATTCTATCCATTTTATTAACAAAGCAGATACGAGGAACGGTATATTTATCAGCTTGACGCCAAACCGTTTCAGACTGAGGCTCAACTCCAGCAACTCCATCAAATACAGCAACTGCACCATCCAAAACCCTCAAAGATCTCTCAACCTCAATAGTGAAATCAACATGACCAGGAGTATCTATTATATTAATCCTATGATCATTCCAAAAACATGTTGTTGCAGCAGAGGTAATTGTAATGCCACGCTCCTTCTCTTGCTCCATCCAATCCATAGAAGCCGCACCATCGTGCACTTCACCAATCCTATTTTGTTTACCAGTATAAAATAAAATACGCTCTGTTGTGGTGGTCTTGCCAGCATCTATATGAGCCATTATTCCTATATTTCTATACCTAGATATTAAAACTTCCATACCACAATCAATCAGCTAATATTAAAAACGAAGATGAGAAAATGCCTTATTAGCTTCAGCCATTTTATACTTTTCTTCACACATCTTAAATGCACCACCACATTTATTATAAGCATCTAATATTTCAGACTGCAAACAATAAACAGTAGTTCTACCACTCTTTTTGCGAGCAGCAGAAGTTGCTCTAGCAATCCACCTTAATGCCAAAGAAATTGCTCTATCTTGACGAATTTCAACAGGGACTTGATAAGTTGCACCACCAATACGCCGAGAGCGTACTTCTATAGAAGGGGTAACATTTTCTACTGCTGTTTCAAAAATTGATAAGGCATCTTTGTCTATTTTCTTTTCAGCTAAGGACAAAGCACTATAAGCAATCTTTTCTGCAATAGACTTTTTACCACATTTCATAATTATATTAATAAAACGCATAAGCAAGACACTACCATAACGAGAGTCAGGGCTTGTTCTTTTTTTTGCTTTATTACGACGTGCCATAAATTTTAACCAGATTTCTTTACACCATATTTCGAACGGGCTTTCTTTCGATTTTGCACACCACGTAGATCAAGAGCACCTCTTATTATGTGATAACGTACACCCGGCAAATCCTTAACTCGCCCACCACGTATTAAAACAACGGAATGCTCTTGTAAATTATGACCTTCGCCAGGTATATAAGCCGTCACTTCACCGTATCCACTAATCTTTACTCTAGCTACCTTACGTAGTGCTGAGTTAGGCTTTCTAGGAGTTGTAGTATATACCTTAGTGCAAACACCCCTTCTTTGAGGATTGCATTTTCCCAAAGCTGGCACCTTCTTCTTGCGAGTTAACCCTGATCTACCCTTACATATTAATTGATTTATCGTAGGCATATACTGTAAATTTAAAACTCTGAAAATAACTAAGTCTTAGTTATAAAATAATAAACCTCAATAGTCAATATAAAAATAAACATTACTACTCTAATAATCTCAACCCAATTGCTTTGAAAGCTACTGATAATTATATGCTAAAGCGCATATTGGTTTTAATATTAAGAAATTATCACTTGCTGTGGTCGAATTAATATAGATATGGAACAAGTAATATACTGTGATGGCTATCAAAGAATATGCAGAAAATAATCCTTATAATAGAGCCAAGAGTTTCTAACATTAATGCAAAAATACTAACCGAATTACCAGTAAAGCCAGATGATTTTTACAATCCTACTCTTGACACTTAGATTTAATGCAGCTACCCTAAGTTCAAAATTCTATACTCAATTTTGCTGTTCTTGCATACAAGGAACACGTTTTTAGAATAATGAAAACAATCAGCGCTTTAATTAAAGAAGGGTCAAAGCTACTATCATCACATAGAATTGAATCACCACATGTGGATTGTGAAATCATCATGCAGTACGTACTTGGAGTAGAAAGATCATTCACAATCATGAATCACACCAATCAGGTACCAAGAAACAAAGAGCTTCTATTCTGGAAATTAACAAAAAAAAGAGCAGAAAGATATCCAATATCGCAAATAATAGGTAATCGTGAATTCTGGAGTAAAAATTTTATAGTTAACCAACATGTTCTAGATCCAAGACCAGATAGTGAGACAGTAATTTCAACAGTGTTAAAATATTACCAAAATAAGAAGCAAAAAATAAAAATTGCAGATTTTGGCACAGGCACAGGCTGTTTGTTGATCTCCATACTTAGTGAGTATGAATATGCTATTGGAGTTGGTTTTGAAAAAAGCCTGGAAGCATACAAAATTACCTGCCAGAACACAAAGAAACATAATCTTCTCAACAGAGCTAAAATATTTCCAAATTCGTGGACAGAATGTAGAGATTTATTTGATCTTATAATAAGCAATCCTCCATATATTAAAAGAAGTAAGTTAAAAAATCTGCAAGCTGAAGTGCAAAAAGAGCCAAGAATTGCTCTTGATGGTGGTATCGATGGATTGAGCTGTTACCTGAGTATTTTTCCAATATTGAAAAAGTGCCTTAAAAAAGATGGGTTTGCGATACTGGAAATAGGCGAAGATCAGAGCAATATTGACAAAATAATACCCTTATATGGACTGGCTTTTCAGGAATACGTATACGACTTGGCTGGAATGAAAAGATGCATTGTTGTAAAGCAAGATAAAGAACATGACTAGTAGAACGCTAGCTTTCTAAGAACCTGTTCATAATCTCAAGAAAGGCATAAAGTAAGAAATAGAGTGTATAAATTAGGATATATGAGGAGTGTATACCCAAGTGACATAAGTCGAGAGAAGTTTGAGATTATTTCACCAGATCTGGAGTCTTGTGGAAAAAACAAAACCAAGAAAACTTGATTTGTATGAATATATTTTGCGGAGTGTTGTACGCCCCAAAAAGTGGTTATCAGTGGAGGATGCTACCAAAAGAGTTTCCCAAAACGGCGCAATTGTTATGATTATTTCAAAATGGAGTGAAAAAGTAAAAGGAAATAAAAAAAAGTATTTTGGAGTGCATGTTAAAAAAAATAGTTAGTGTGGTCCGACAAAACAATGTTTGGAAAGAAAAAACCAGCTTTTGCATAATTGACGCTCAGAGTGTAAAGAACGCAGACACTGATGAAGAAAAAGGCTATGACGCTGGTAAAAAAATCTCAGGAATAAAACGCCATATCGCACAAGATATAGATGTTTGCTATTTATTCTTAAGCTTATTTAAATAGCATTTTACTTTTTTTAGTATGTAGAGATTTTCTAGAAATTATTCTATTGAATTCTATGATATTATTTTCTGTAGCATTGTTATACATACCATAAGAGTGAACTGACGAAATTTGTAAAGTAGCTTTATGGCTTAGCTACATGATACTAACACTCAAGTAAATTTTCATCAATGGCGCAATTTGCTATGTCTATATCTCACATAACTTACAACTTGCTTTACTCCTTTTACTTTTCTTGCAATTGCTATTACAGCTTTTAATTCTGCCTTATTTTGAGCTATGCCCATCAAATAAACGACTCTATCAACTGTATTAACGCTATAATTAATTGATTTAATATTTCTTTTTCCCAAAAGCCTTGTGCTTATCTCTGCTGTTATCATACCATCTACAGTAACATCTAGCATAGAAGCCATTTTAATTGGTGTGACTCTTATTTCATTTATCACTTCTTTAATCTCTTTTTGCTGCCAAGCTATTTTCTCTGCTGTGAGTTGCTTTTCATGATTATCAACATTTCCAATGAGTAATACTCTTCCTTCACTCACTTTAACTTTTATAGATGAGAACAGTCCGTGTTTTAAGAGTCCCTTATTGATTCTTATTACTATAGTTGTATCATCAATAATGTTTCCCAAGGATTTATCTTGCATTGTTATTGCTGTAGCCGCTGCAGTTGCTGTTACCACTATACCACTTACAAGAGTCGTACAGCCACTCTGTGTAATCAGAAAAATTGCGAGTAAGAAGCTTGCTATTAATCTCATTATTAATTTCCAGAGTTTAGAGCCTTAATTAAAGAATATTAATAAGCTTTTTTTATTGTGTAAATACTATAAATTGAATAAGCCTTGAATATTTCTAAGACAGTACATACTGTAATTGCTATTGAATGATGGAGAGACATACTCCATTATTTTAGCACGAAGTAACAAATTCAATGAATTAGTTCTTCAAGAATAATTTAAACTTTTACAGTAGGAGTAGTCTCATGAAACATTATAGCGGGTTAGATGTCTCACTCAAAGAAACTTTTATTAGTATCATTGATGAGAAAGGAAAAATTGTTAAAGAAGGGGTTGTTGCAAGTGAAAGCAGTGCAATAGCTGAGTTTCTGCTTGGTCAAAACAAAAAATACGAGTCCATAGGAATAGAAAGCGGGCAATTATCAATATCGATGTGCAAAGAGTTGAGGAATCTTGGATTACCAGTAACTTGTGTAGATGCAAGGCATATGGCAGCAGCATTATCTGCGAGAATCAATAAGAATGATAAAAATGATGCAAGAGGCATAGCACAAATGATGAGAGTTGGGCTATTTAAGGAGGTATTAGTAAAATCAGACGAAGCTTGTCAGGTTAAAATAATACTTGGAAGCAGAAGACAATTAATACGTTGCAGAGAGCAAATTGCGGGAACAATAAGGGGATTACTGAAAATATACGGGATAAAAGTTAATCAACGTCTTAGTTCTGCAAACTTTGCTTTAAAAGTGCAAGAAATGGTTAATAATCTAGATGAAATTAGCCAAACCTCAATTGAATCATTAGTACATAGTTTAGAAATAATAGAAGAATCAATAAGAAAACTTGATAAAATGCTCTCAGAACAAAGCAAAAAAGATGAGGATTGTAAATTATTAACTACTGTTCCAGGAGTTGGTATTATAGTAGCAATGACATATAAAGCTGCAATAGATGATCTGCATAGGTTTGAAACATCTTATACAGTTGGAGCCTATATGGGATTAAGTCCAAGACAGTACGCTTCTGGTGAGATTGATCGACACGGAAGTATATCAAAAATGGGACCAGTGGACTGTAGGAATATGTTATATGAAGCCGCGCAGGTCTTACTGGTAAAATGTAAAAGGACATTTAAATTAAGAAGCTGGGGATTGAAGCTTAAAAAGAAAAAGGGCATGAAAAAAGCAATTGTTGCAGTAGCAAGAAAATTAGCCGTGATTATGCATAAGATGCTAATCGATAGAAAAGAGTTTTGCTATCAATAAACACTAAAGAAGTATAAAACAATAATTTTACTGAAAGTAAAGATAGCAATGCCGATGGAAGGGATAAGCAAGAGGATAAGTTGAAGCATAGACTTCGTGGCGTACATGTTGCCGTCCACTTCCGCCTAACAAGTATAGTGCGGCTTGGCTACAATATGAATTAGCCATATTAGACCGCGGAGAGAACAATGGAAGCATGCTACTTTTAACTTATGTAAAATCATTAAGACTATAGAGGAAAAGAATGATACCTTAGTTTTTATAAGCTTAATGAATATGTGGATAAATACTTTAAGTTTGTGTGGACGTATTTATCCACATATTCATTGGCTACATAGTTTAAAAGAGATTAATTGGAAATTAGTGTTGATGTTTTTATTGCCAATAAAACCTCTTTTGATTGAATAAGATAATACAATAATAAATAAAAGGTTGTATTAGAGCTGAATTTTACATCAAAAAATATTTTTCATGATACAAAAAATTATTGTTGACTTTTATGCAATTAGAGAACTTTTATGCAATTAGAGAACTTATCTTAATAGTGTTAGTTAAAGTAATTTAGGCTTAGACTCATAGTGGAGTTAACCAGTATTATAAGTTCAGTCTGTGGTACTAAAATCTAATCTTTAAATTGCATAAGATGACAGAAGTGGTTATCTATAAGTTAATGAAGGGCTCTTGCGGATATGGCGAAATTGGTAGACGTGCCAGGTTTAGGTCCTGGTGAGCTTGCTCGTGGGGGTTCAAGTCCCTCTATCCGCACTTAAAGTCATGTAACTCAGGTTTTAAGAGAAAATTTATAATCACTAAGTACACTTTTGTTTGTATAAGAACCTGTTCTTAAGGATTGTATTTAACTTAAATTCTGGTAAAATGGCTTTATTAAAACATAAATAAAATATTGATAACAGGTTGTAATGTCTAGTAATATACCTCAAAATGCAGTCGAAGCAGATACATTAAGTAATATATATACCTATAAGGAACTTAGTGTAGATAAACTAAAGTATGAGTATGAAATCACAGTTAGTAGTGATTATATAGAACAAAAGATAAACTCTAGATTACAAGAAATAGCGAAGAATGCAAAATTTCCTGGATTTAGATCAGGAAAGATGCCTTACGATCTTGTTATTACAAATTATAAAAACGAAGCTTTGGAATATGTGATAAACGATACGATTGACTATTGCTCAAGTGATTTAATGAAAAAAATCGAAGTTAAGTCTCACATCCATCCTAAGGTTGATATTATGTCATTACCAAACCTTGATAAAAAGGATAAAAAAGGTGACTTTCTGTACAAATTATCTTTTGAATCGATGCCAAAAGTGCCAGTAATAGATCTTGATAAAATAAATTTGAAGAAAGTTAAGGCAAAAATCAAAGAGGGAGACATAAAAGAATTTATTGATTCTATAAAAACAAAATTTCCTAACTTTGTCTCTGTTGATGATGCTTCTTATCAAGCAAAAAACGAGGATAAACTGATAATTGACTTTGAAGGGCGAATTAGAAATAAGCTCTTTCAAGGTGGAAGTGGCAAAAATTTTACTGTTAATTTAGGATCTGGAACATTTATAAATGGTTTTGAAGATCAATTAATTGGCATGAAAAAAGGGGAAACAAAAAGCTTTAAGTTGAGATTTCCTGAAGATTACCAGGTAATTTCCCTTGCGGGACAGGAGGCTGCTTTTTCTGTTCGAGTTAATGACATTCAGATTGCCAAAGATTTGCAAAGTGATAATGAAATAGCTAGGAGAATTGGTTTTGAAGATCATTCTTCGCTAATAGATCATGTAAAAGAAGTAATTGATAATCAGTGTAAAGAAATGGAAGATCTCTTAATTAAGAAAGAGCTATTTGATTGTTTGGATGCTAGTTATAGTTTTGATTTGCCTATAGAAGTAGTAAAACAGGAACAGCAGAGAGTGGAAAGAGAGTTGAATGCTAAAGATGATTCGTGTAAAGAAGCTGAAAGACGCGTAAAGCTTGCAATGCTATTCATGGAGTTCAGTAAAGAACATGAAATATCATTAACTCAAAGTGATATTATGAATGTTATTGTAAATCAATATGTCAGTAAAGATGTATCATTTGACAGGGTATTTAAACATTTTAAATCAGATGGACAATTTCAGGAATTAGTTAGAGGGCAAGCGCTTGAGTATAAAGTGACGGATTATATGATAGAAAAAGCTAGTAAAGAAGAACAGATTGTTTCTGTGAAAGAATTAAAGGAATTATTTGATAATATTTGATAGGAAAAGGTATGACTCTTATACCAATTGTAGTTGAACAAACTAGTCGCGGTGAGCGGGCTTATGACATATATTCAAGGCTAGTAAAAGAAAGAATAATTTTCGTAACTGGCCCTATTGAAGACAACATGGCCAGCGTAATAGTAGCACAGCTTTTATTTTTAGAATCGGAAAATCCCGATAAAGACATTTGTATGTATATTAACTCACCAGGTGGTGTTGTAACTGCTGGTTTGTCGATCTACGATACAATGCAGTATATAAATCCAGACGTTTCAACTTTGTGTATAGGTCAAGCTGCATCTATGGGTTCTTTGTTGCTTACAGCTGGTGCGGAGGGTAAACGTTACTCGCTACCTCATTCAAGAATTATGATACATCAGCCATCTGGTGGTTATCATGGGCAAGCAACTGATATAGAAATACATGCTAATGAAATTTTGCGAGTTAAGAAAAAATTAAATCAAATTTATGAAAAACATACTGGAAATTCACTAAAAAAAATTGAAGAAATGATGGAAAGAGATAAATTCATGGATCCTGAAGAAGCAATGAAAACTGGCTTAATTGACAGAGTAATAGCTGAGCGTAAAGATATGAAGATTGAAAATATTAAAGTTAAACAAAAGGTAGTTTAATGGATAACAATAATGATTTACACTACTGTTCTTTTTGTAACAAGGCACAAAACGAAGTAGATAAATTGATTACTAACTCTTCAGATGGTTTAAAGGTGTTCATTTGTAATGAATGCATAGAGTTATCCCATAAAGCAATAAGTCAAAAGAAAGAGAGAGCTTTTAATTCAGATCATATATCTGATATGAAGCTATTACTAAAGAAACCTGAAGATATAAAAATTTTTCTTAGTAAGCATGTTGTAGGTCAGGAACATGCGCAACACGTTTTATCTGTGGCTATGTATAACCATTGTCAATCCATGGTGCAACTTCATTCTATAAGTGATATTGAAATTGAGAAGTCAAATATAATGCTTATTGGCCCTACTGGTTCTGGTAAGACTTTGCTAGCAAAAACACTTGCTAAAGTTTCAGATGTGCCATTTGCTATGGCCGATGCGACAACTTTGACTGAGGCAGGTTATGTAGGTGATGATGTAGAAAGCGTGTTGTCACGTCTATTACAAGCTGCAAATTATGATGTTGCAAAGGCACAGCATGGTATAGTGTTTATCGATGAAATAGACAAGATTACAAGAAAATCTGAAAGCACTTCAATAACCCGTGACGTTTCAGGTGAAGGGGTCCAGCAAGCTCTGCTTAAGATTATGGAGGGTACAGTTGCTTATGTTCCGCCACAAGGAGGGCGAAAACACCCGCAACAAGAGTTTATACAAGTAGATACTAGTAATATACTATTTATTTGTGGAGGAGCTTTTGAAGGCCTAAATAAAATTATTGAGGCAAGAAAAAAGGGAACATCAGTTGGCTTTGGAGCAGATATAAGTCAGTCTAAAGCACAAAAGAAAAAAAATGCTTTACGCGATGCTCAACCTGAGGACTTAATCAAATTCGGTTTGATACCCGAATTTGTAGGACGAGTTCCAATAACTGCTGTTCTAGATGAGCTGGATCACGAAGATTTAATACATGTGTTGACAGAGCCAAGAAATGCGCTAGTAAAACAATATAAAGCATTGCTTGCATTTAGTAAAGTAAACCTTGAGTTTTCAGATGAAGCAATATCAGCTATTGCTAAAAAAGCTATAAGCTATAAAACAGGTGCAAGGATGTTACGTGCTATCTTAGAGTCACTTTTGCTTGATGTTATGTATATATCCGGCAACGGAGGTTTTGAAGGTAGCACTATAACGGTTACTAAGAAAATGGTAGAATTAGGCAAAGTGACGATTAATCATAATAATAAGGGTAGTGTTATAACGGTTAATGATTAATTTGAGGCATATATTATGAGTATTGGACGTGCTGTAAACTTTAATTCTACTGTATTACCAGTATTACCTCTAAGAGATGTAGTAATTTTTCCAAATATAATGTTGCCTTTATTCGTAGGTAGAGAAAAATCTGTTCATGCACTAGAGTATGCAATAAGTAGCAGTAGTCACCAAAACGAGATTTTTCTCATAGCACAAAAAGATGGTTCTATTGATAATCCAGAGCCAGAGAATCTTTATGAAGTAGGTGTGTTAGCAAACATTATACAACCATTAATAAAACTGCCTGACAATGCAGTAAAAGTCATGATTCATGGGGTAAGAAGGGGAAGAGTTATAGAATATATTAGCTCTCACACTTTGTTAGAGGCCAGAGTAGCGTTAGATGGTCATTATGAGTATGGAGAAAATGAAGATAATATTGATTTAGAAGCTTTAAGGCGTTCTGTTATAGATGCATTTGACAATTGGTGTAAACTAAGCAAGAAAAGTCGGCCCGAGATTATTATTGACCCCATTGATCAAGTTAAAGAGGTTAATCAAATTGTAGATATGATAGCTTCGTACTTAAATATAAAGGTATCAGACAAGCAAAACATACTTGAAGTTTATAACCCAAAAGAGCGTTTAAAAAAAGTTTTTGCTCTTATTGAGAGAGAAATAAGTATTTTGAGTGCACAAAACCGCTTGTATAAGACAATTAAATCACAGGTTGAAAGTACTCAAAAAGTTTACTACCTTAATGAGCAATTAAAAGCTATACAGAAAGAATTAGGTGAGTTTGAAAATGGAGATGAAGGGAATATACTCAATGAATTTGAAAAAAAGATAAATGAAACAAAGCTTTCTGAGGAAGCAAAAGAGAAAGCCATAACTGACTTAAAGAGATATAAGAAAATGAATCCCATTTCTCCTGAAGCAACAGTTATATCTAGTTACTTGCATTGGTTGCTTGATTTGCCATGGGGAAAGTACAAAGATGCAAAAATTAACTTAAATGCGGCTAAAAAAATCTTAGATGAAAATCATTATGGCATAGAGAAAGTAAAAGATAGAATAATAGAATTTTTAGCAGTATTAAAGAGAGTAAAAGAGATAAAGGGTCCTATACTTTGCTTAGTTGGACCACCTGGTGTTGGTAAAACTTCTTTAGCTAAGTCTATGGCAAAAGCAGTAGGAAGAGATTTTGTTCGCATATCTCTTGGTGGTATACGTGATGAGTCTGAAATACGAGGACACAGGAAAACTTATATTGGCTCAATGCCTGGTAAAATCATTCAACACATGAAAAAAGCTAATTCATGCAACCCGCTTTTCCTGCTTGATGAAATAGATAAGATGGGTTCTGATTCGCGTGGTGATCCTGCATCTGCATTACTTGAGGTTTTGGATACTGAGCACAATAAACATTTTACAGATCATTACTTGGAAGTTGAGTTTGATCTTTCAAGTGTAATGTTTGTAGCCACAGCAAATAGCTTAAATTTACCGCATCCTTTGCGTGATAGGATGGAAATTATACAATTATCTGGGTATACCGAAGACGAGAAGATCAGTATTGCTACACATCACCTTATTCCAAAATTAAAAAAAGAGCATGGTTTGCATCAGAAGGAGTGGGAAATAACCAATGAAGCATTATACGAGTTGATACGTTTATATACACGTGAAAGCGGCGTGCGAAGCATGGAAAGGGAACTTGCAAAACTCATGAGAAAGGCAGTTAAAGCAATATTAACTGATAAAAATAAGAAAATATCCGTAGAGACTGGTAATTTACAAGATTATCTAGGGGTACGTAAGTATACCTTTGGCATTGCAGAAAATGAGAGTTTGGTAGGGATAGTAACTGGTCTTGCCTATACTGAAACAGGTGGTGATATTTTAATGATAGAGTCAGTCCTAATTCCGGGCAAGGGGGAAATAAAATACACAGGAAAGCTTGGAGAGGTTATGCAAGAGTCTATAAAAGCTGCGTATAGTTATGTGCGATCAAATTGTTTATTTTTCGGTATAAAACCCGAAAAATTTCAAAATAATGATATACATTTGCATGTACCTGAGGGTGCTGTGCCAAAAGATGGTCCCTCTGCTGGCAGTGCAGTATGTACATCTATTGTTTCTCTTATGACAAATATACCAGTTAACAAAAGTGTTGCTATGACAGGTGAAGTAACATTGCGTGGTAGAGTGTTGGCTATTGGGGGTTTGAGAGAAAAATTGCTTGCTGCGCTAAGAGGATCAATCAAAACTGTGATTATACCAAGTGAAAATGAGAAAGATATGCAAGAGATTCCTGCAAATATAAAAGAAGAAATCAATGTAATTTTTGCTGAGAATATTGATGAAGTTATAAAAGTTGCTTTGATGCACCCTATTACTTCAATTGATGATAATAACGAAATTAGTGTGTCTAGCTCCATAGAAAATAAGGATAATACCTTCCCTTCATCAGAAACATTAAAGCACTAAATTGAAAAGGTTTATGCAATTTTCGTTTCTTTTTTTTAACCTCAAAGCTCTGATTTGAATATATAAATTACAAGTAACATATATGGCAATTTCATAAGTTCATTTTTCAAGCATATATTGCAATATCTCACTAGCAATTGCAACATCTTGGCGTGGAGTTTTGCCGTGTTCTATAAACACTGAGATTGCATAGCGCGGATCATGGTAGGGGCCATAAGCGATAAACAATTTATGACTTTCACCTTTAGAGTTTATCTCTGGTGTTCCGGTTTTGCCAGCAATTTGTATACTGCCTAGTCCTTTTCTATAGTTAGAATTCACCACGTCAAACATAGCTTTTCGAACCACACTAAGATGCTCATGATTCACATCAATATCAAGAAAGTCTTGCCCTGATTTACTCATCTCAATGTGGGGAATTACCTCCTTTCCTGTTGCAACCCTCGCTGCAAGAACCGCAAGCTGTAATGGCGTTGTAAGTAAATACCCTTGTCCTATAACTAAGTTAATGGTATCACCTAAATACCACTCTGAATATAGCTTGCGTGCACGCCAATCCACATCAGGCAACAATCCCGGAGCTTCTTCCTTAAACATTCCAATTAATGGTCCACTTCCTATACCAAATTTGCTAGCCATTTCTAGTAGAGAATCTACATTTATTTTTTTTCCTATATTATAAAAGTAAGTGTTGCATGAGAAGGCCATTGCCTCGTTTAAAGATACATATCCATGGACTTTGCTTTTTAGGCAACGAAATTTTCGTTCACCTATTTTCATATAGCCCCTACACGAGAACTTTTCTTCTGGTGTTATTATTCCATCTTTTAAACCCGCAAGCGCATCTATTATTTTAAATATTGAACCAGGTGGAATTTGATATGATAATGCACGGTTTACAAGCGGTAATGAAGGATTGTTTAAATTTTTCCAAGTTTCATTTGATAATCTGCTAGTGAAAAGATTATTATCGTAAGAAGGTGAATTATATAATGCTAAAATTTCTCCGTTATTTACATCAATTACCACTGTGGAACCTTGGTGGTCTTTAAATATCTCTGCAATTTTCTTCTGTAAATCAACATCAATTGTCAGCTGTATATCTTGTCCGTCTTGCTGCGGTATGCTAGATAACTCTCTCATGATACGCTTCTTAGAATTTATTTCCTGCTCAGATTTTCCGGTCTTGCCTTTTAATACATGATCATATGTATATTCAATTCCACTAACCCCTGCTTCATTTATGTCTTGCTGTCTTTTTGTATATCCGATTATATGAGAACATATCGAACCAAACGGGTAATAACGTTTATAAAGAGCAGTTACTTTTGTATCTGATGATTTTGTTGCATCAGGTTTAATTTCTGATAACATCTGGAAATCAACTTCCCTAGTAAAGGTTTTTTGCCCATCAAACAAAACAATATACGAAATTTTGTTTACTGCAAGTTCAACGCTATTCCTATCCAAAATCCTGCCTCGTTTAGGCACAATAGTAACAACTTTTATCCTATTATTATTGGATAGCACTTCATATTTTTGTCTATCTCGTACTTGTAAAGTATACAACCTACAACTAAAAATAGCAGAAATAGTAAGCTGAATACCACCTAATATGAATAACCTACGGTTGAAGACCTTGTTTTTTGTCCACATAGAATTCCTTTAGAACGCACTCATCCTCCTTTTATTGGCACATTTCTAGCTTTCACTACATCACAAACCCTTTCTTCCCACTCACTTAAGGTAACAAGTTTGTAACCCGATTTTTTTAGTATTTCAATAATCTGAGGTAAAGCTTCAACTGTATTTGATTTGTTATCGTGATCATGGAACAATATAATCGCTCCATTATGTACATTGCTTAAAACTCTTTCAACCAAAATCTCTGATTTATCACCTTGCCAATCCAGAGAATCAACTGTCCATAGTATGGAACACATATTTAATCGATTAGTATTTTCGATCAAATTATCATTGTGACATCCATATGGTGGACGAAACCATTTTACACTCTGTTCTGTTACATTTTTAATTGCTATATTTGTCTTTTCCAGTTCTTGCAATTGCTCCTCACTTGAAAGTGATGTCAACTTCCTATGCGACCAAGAGTGATTGCCTAACTCATGACCTGCTTCATGGATTTTCTTTACTATCTCATATGTTTTTTTATTTATACGTCCACCAAGCACAAAAAATGTCGCTTTTGTTTTATTGCTCTCCAGAATATTAATAATATCTCCCGCTCTATTATAAGACGGTCCATCATCAAACGTAAGTGCAACAAACTTATCTTTGTTATTCAATAATTTCTTTATATTACTTAAATTTCTATATGATAGATCCAAATCACAACTGAGCCCACGATATGGTAAGTTAAAGTTACAATCACTACAGAAAACTGCGCTTGAATATAGCAAAAGAAAAGCGATTATTCTTATAAACATATATAATCAGCAAAGTGATAGAGTACTACACTTTTTTGCTAAATTAAACCACTTTTAACAGCTACTGTTTACTTCGTTACTTTGTCAATATATTATATTAATAACTTTATATAATATAGTATGATTGCAAATATAAATACCGTTGCTCTTCAGGGAACCAGCACAGTAAATGTTAATGCACAAATTCACATGGCAAATGGTATTCCAGCTTTTAAAGCAACAAGGACAACATTGCAAATTTAGAGTTCAAAAGGGTTATTCCTCGAGAACTACTGCGTCAGAAAGCTGGCGTTGAATTTGTATATAATGTTGACCTTGGAGGTTTTTATGAATAATAGTGAGAGAAAAGAAAAATTGGAAACTCGTATTCTATCAAGCAGAGGCAGGTCTTTATTGGATCACGAGCTACTAGAACGTACTCTGTCTGGATATGCAGAAGGAAGAGAAGTGGCAAAAAGGCTAATTGAGCTCTTTAGTAGTTTAGGAAGGGTAATTAATGCTGATTTTCATGAGCTAAAAAACGTTACAGGAATGAATGATGGAGCAATAGCAAATATCTTTTGTCTGAAAGAGATTTTTGATAGGATATTGAAAGGTAAGTTAAAAAAGCTGTCGATTCTTGATAATAGAGAAGAGCTATTAAAATACTTTAAAGCAGCAATAGGGCAGTCACGAAAGGAAAGCTTACGAGTGGTATACTTAGATCGAAGTGGTCATTTAATATATGAGTATATTCAAGATTGTGGAACTATAGACAGAGTACCTCTATATGTGAGGGAAATAATAAAACAGGGATTACTGATTGATGCAGCATCTGTTGCAATTTCACATAATCATCCAAGTGGAGATATAGAACCATCAAAAGAGGATGAGGATAACACACTTACATTAGCTGCAACCTGCGAAAATGTAGGAATGAAATTGATAGACCATATAATCGTAACACAGAAGAGCCACTTTAGTTTTTATGATAGTGGTTTATTGTAATCTGTAGACCGGAAGGAAAGTTCTCCAACTTTCCTTCTTTTTTTCACTTCATAAATTAAAAAATTCAATATAAGCTTGAACAGCTAAAATTAGTAATGAAAGGTGGAATTAGGCAAAAAAATAAAGGAACTTAGGTTATACTGTGGCTTGACACAAACTGAATTAGGAAAAAGAATAGGTGTTTCATATAGACAGATACAAAGGTACGAAAATGGTTCAAATTGTATTTTAGCCAGTAGACTGTATGACTTAGCAAAAGCCCTATCGATTAATGTTGCTGATTTTTTTACTGATATGCACGCCGACTCACATGAAAGTTACGATGAAGAAATACTAAAACTAGTCAAAGGATATAACGAAATTAAGAGCAAAAGGTTACGTAGTGTAGTTTATATATTGGTAAAATCTTTTTCTCAAAGTGATAATACATAGCTAATATTACCTGATATGTAAAATGACCATACAACATCCTATCGATAAGCAAATAGCTGAAAGAATAAGAAAAAGAAGGCTAATATGTGGTTTTAGCCAAAGGGACTTAGGAAAAAAGCTTGGAATTTCATTTCAGCATATACAAGGATATGAAACTGGAGAGATAAGGCTTGTAGTTGATAGATTGTACAATTTGGCAGAAGCTTTGTACGTTGATATGTCATATTTTTTTACCAAAGCCTCTGAAGACTTGCATGATAAGGCCTTCCGTAGCGATGTGGGCAGCGAAGAAATATCAAGATTAGTAAGAGAATATAGAAAAATTAAAGATGAAACATTGCGTGATATTGTGCATTTAGTGATAAAGGCTATTGCTAACAAATAGTACAAATTTTAAAGTTCAGGTATTTTTTATAATATAAAACACTTCTACAAGCAATACTAATTAAAGTAAATTATTTATGGTAAATTGGATTAAGTTTTAAAAACCACTTTACTTTGTAATAGTTAACCATTTATTTCTGATATACAAGTAGCTATGTGAAACATAGCCACTTGTCTCCAATCAAGAACGTCCTACGGATGTCGTTTTGTTGTCTTTTAATTTATTCACCCAAGAAAAGGTCTCACTACTTTTAGAATTTTGGTCACCCCACCTTCCACACCTAGTAAAACTGCCTCTTTCTACTGCTTCTTTAATAGACATTCCACCAAATAAACACCCCTGTCCTATGATTTCTCCTATTTTTTGCAACTCATTCCACATTTCTTCATCTTCTACCTCAATTTGTACTTGATGATAGTCTTCTGTGTCATGATATACCATTAAATTTAGTTCTCCTAGGCTAGTGCAAAGTGTTACTGTAAAAGCGCTGTTATCGGATATATCCATGTAATTTCTTTTGCCGTCCTTCCCAGTTTTTACTTCAACTTCACCGTCACCTATTTTTATAATATTGCCACCGAGATTTAAATCTCCTTTGCTTAGACCCAAATTTTTTGCACCTTCTACAACTTTTGCAACATCAACTATGCAGCTATGCGAAAATTCCATATAGAAGGTCTTATTATCGATTTCTACATTTTCAACAGTTCCTTCTATAGTAGCGTTCTCTCCAACTTCCCTGAGTTTTTTGAGCCTACTATATATTTGTGGCTCAATTTCTTTTTGCACTTTTTCAGTTATGTTCTTATCAACTTGTACATTAAAATCTGCTCCATTTAAGGCTAACTTTCTGATTATATCCTCTTGTTTATTTCCTTTGAATTCATCACGATACATCTTAAACATTGTAACGTTAGCAAAGCTAAAGCCATCCTCATTGGCAGCATTTATTCTTATTCCTAAATCCAAAACTTCATCGACAATTTTACTTAATTTGTCTATATTTTCAGCTGCAATAGCTTTTTCCAATAATTCATTTAGTTTCATATTTTCATATTCACTTAGCCTTATCTTGCATAAAGCTGATCGAAATGGATTGAGCTCCTCAGGATATGTTAAGATAGGCAATTTACTGATCTTTTTATTTGCTGTTGGAGCAGCTTTTATAAAATTAGGTAATAACCCTTCTTTTGCTATTCGCTCTACTGCTTTTAACATTTTACTAGACAATTTTTTACCATTTATTTTTTTCATTGTAACCCTCACTTAATCTTATTAACTATATCGTGATAAGTATTATTTAATTGTTAATATTATACGACTTATTGATTTATTCTATATTATAATAACAAGTTTTACGGGTACTTACACTAGAAAAACACATCTTGTAAAAATTATTTCAGTTTCAACAAAAATGGGCTATTGTGATTGTAAAGTTGAAAGAAATGGATCTCCTGTCTTACTCCACTGAAAAGTTGAAGAAGCATTGTCAGCTACTTGATAATGAAGAAAAAATAATTCTATATGAGCAGCTTCTAGATAAGGCTAAAGATATACTTGAAAATTCAAGAGATAATGTTTCTGAACTGAAAAAGATCAGTAAAGCTGCTGTGGCAATAGAGGAAACTACCGATAAAGAGTTGTTAGAAAAGTTTAATGATGATCACCCGCTAAGAGAAGTGGATATTTTAATCTACTCTCCTCAAGGAAATACTGAATATCTATTCAGTATAGATAACTCATCAGAGCTTTATGATTTAAAAGAAGATAAAGGAAAAGCTCTTTATAATGCTGTAAAATCAAATGATGTTGAGCTTGTAAAAAAGCTGCTAATGATCCTTCTACCTCAAGAAGTAGGTAATTTTGATGTAGAATACTTGGAAGAATTAAAAATATTGCTGTCAGGAATTCACAAAGAATTACAATTATCACAAGATATGAAAAATTATCTTGAGAAGACGATAAAGTTCTATAGTTTTTTATGTAGTAATTTTAGCTTATTAGTTGCAAATCCCACTGATGTAAAAGCCATGATTGATCTATTTGCTGCTCAACCAAATGTTGATTACCAAATAGATAAGCTTCTACTTTCTTTTATTGTGAGAGATGTAGAGGAAGAAAAGCTAAGTTCTAAAATCAGTCACATGATAGAACTTCTTGAGCAGCATGAAAGATTTGCTGAGCTTGAATATAAGGTTAGAAGGTTAAGATCAGAGTTTGCAAGTGGTAAAAGCAGATATTCGGCTGAAGTAATACGAAATAGCATTGCAGAACGAGAAAAAGAGATGAGGGAAATTGAGAAAAAACATATAAGGCCAAGCAATTTAATTAACGAGAGACAGAAATTGTTAAAGCAATTACTTTGCTAATTTTTTTCCACTTCATAAAATTTGTTGTAAATTGAGTAGTTAAAATTAGTAATGGAATTAGGCAAAAAAATAAAGGAACTTAGGTTATACTGTGGTTTAACACAAACTGAGTTAGGAAAAAGAATAGGTGTTTCATATAGACAGATACAAAGGTACGAAAATAGTTCAAATTGCATTTTAGCTAGTAGATTATACGACTTAGCAAAAGCTCTATCGATTGATATTGCTGACTTTTTTACTGATGTGCATGCCAGCTCACATGAAGCTTACGATGAAGAGGTGTTAAAGCTAGTCAAAGGATATAACGAAATTAAGAGCAAAAGGTTGCGTAGTGTAGTTTATACGTTAGTCAAATCTTTTTCTCAAGGTTACAATGAGAGTTAGTATTGCTTTGATATATAAGTTAAGATATTAACAAATGATTGTGCAAGCTGAACAACATCCTATCGATAAACAAATAGGTGAAAGAATAAGGAAAAGAAGGCTAATGTGTGGTTTTAGTCAAAGAGACTTAGGAAAAAAGCTTGAAATTTCATTTCAGCATGTACAAGGATATGAAAGCGGAGAGATTAGGCTTGTAGTTGATAGATTGTATAATTTGGCAGAAGTTTTGTCTGTTGATATGTCATATTTTTTTACCAAAGCCTCTGAAGACTTACATGATAAGGCCTTTCGTAGCAATGTAGGTAGCGAAGAAATATCACGATTAGTAAGAGAATATAGAAAAATTCAAGATGAAACTTTGCGTGACATTGTTCATTTAGTGATTAAAGCTCTTGTGAATAAATAATATGGACTGACATATGCATTAGAAACTAGTAGATGATGTATATAAATATGAGAAATGTGTACTCAAGAAATATAAGTAGAAAACAATTCTTGAGAGTAATAGAAAAAATAAGACCAGGAAAATTTATGAAGTATTTTGTGGGGTATCTCCAAAGTCGATATTATTGAACCCAAGGATTTTTCAGGGTATACATTACTATTTTTAAATATGGGATAAAAAGAATGAAGAAAAACCAAGTTTGCTGAAACAAGTCTTCAAAAAAATTAGTTGGCGAGAGCAATAGTCAGAAACAAGTTTCAAATGTTCAAAGTGTTAAAAATGCAGATAATGCTGAAGAAAAGCTCTATTATGCTGGTAAAAAATCTCAGATTTATATTGCAGTAGATACAGAAGACATGCAATTTATGTGACAACAGCAGAAGCAACTAGTGCTGTAAAATATGTCTATGGTCTGATCTAAATTGCTATATGGGAAAAATATTTTTAATTTTGAAAAAAAAGTCATGACAAATTAAAAATATTATTATACCTTAAGTAATATTTATACTAAAATTAAGTTTAGTTTTTGTAAAATTTCAAAAGGGAAGTTCTTATGAGTAAGAATAATGATTTAATGGTTGCTGCAGCTGAAGGCAATCTTAGTAAAATTATAGAGCTTATAAATCAGGGAGCTGATGTTAATGCTAAAGATAGAGGTCTTGCCCCTCTGCATTTTGCTGCTACATATGGCCAATTAAATGCAGTAGAAAAGCTGATAGAGGAGGGAGCTGATGTTAATGTTAAGGATGCTTTGAATTTGACTCCTCTCTTTTATGCTATTAACTATTACAAGGACAAATTAAATTTAATAGAAAAGCTAATAAAGAAGGGAGCTGATGTTAATGCTAAAAGTAATATTAGACGTACTCCTCTGCACGAAGCTGCTAGAAAAGGTTGCTTAGATATAGTAAAAACTCTTATAGAGAATGGGGCTGATGTTAATGCTCAAAGTAGTATTGGGAATACTCCTCTGTACGAAGCTGCTAAAGAAGGTTACTTAGATATAGTAAAAAATCTTATAGAGAATGGGGCTGATGTTAATGCTAAAGCGAAGAATGGCAAGAAACCGCTAGATATTGCTATTGATGGCAAACGTAATGATGTTGTGGAACATCTAAAGCAAGTACAATTAGATTTAAATAAGGGGTTGTTGAATGCTGTGTTAGCAAACAATATCAATAAAGTTGAAAACAGCATCACACGAGGTTTAATAAAGCATTTCATTAAAAAAGGTGTTGATGTTAACGCGAAGGACAATGAGGGAAAGAGTTCTTCCCCTTTTGTTTCTTTAAACATGACAAGTATAGTAAAAAGTTTTATAGAAGAAAGAAGTTCTGATATTGATGATATATGTAATGGTGGAACTCCTTTACACGCTGCTGCTTACTCAGGTAAGATACGTATAGTAAAACGTCTCATAGAAGAAGGAGCTAACATTAACGCTAAAGGTCTTAAGGGATTGACTCCTCTGCATACTGCTGTTTGCTCAGGTAGATTAAATATAGTAACGTATCTCGTAGAGAAAGGGGCTAACATTGACGCTAAAGCTGATGATGGAGTTACTACTTTGTTTGTGGCTGCTCTAATGGGAAAATTGTCTGTAATGAGATATCTCATAAGAAAAGGAGTTGATATCAATGCTAAAGATGAGCTTGGTAACTCTACTTTTAAATATTTTCTTTTTTTGAGTGAATTAGGTGTAGTGAAATGTTTAGTGGAAGAAGGGGGTGCTAATCTAAAAACTGATTGTCCTGAATATACTCCTTTACACGATTCTGCTCTTAAAGGAGATTTAAATGCAGTAAAACATCTAGTAGAAAAAGGAGCCAATGTTAATGCTAATATTAATGACCTGGGTAACACGCCTCTCCATTATGCTGCTTTTAAAGGGAGCCTAGATGTAGTAAAATATCTCATAGAAAAAGGGGCTGATGTTAATGGTCAATGTGCTTATGGTAAATGCAGTTCTTTGGACTATGCTTCTCAGGCAAGCAATATAGATGTAGTAAAGTATCTCATCGAGAAAGGGGCTATTGTTAATAGTGAATGTTATCTTGGACCTTCTTTACATAGTGCTATTCTAGGGGGCAGCCTAGATATAGTAAAGCATCTCACAGAAAAAGGGGCTGATGTTAGTGCCAAAGACAAAAATGGATATAGCCCCTTGCATAGGGCTGCTGATAAGGGGAAATTGGATATAGTAAAGTATCTTATAGAGAGAAGGGCTGATATCAATGCCGAAGATAATGATAGGTATACCCCCTTGCATAGAGCTGCTAGTAAGGGCAAATTAGACATAGTAAAGTATCTTGTAGAAAAAGGCGCTAATATTAGTGTCGGGAATAATGATGAATATACCCCTCTATGTAATGCTGCTCTTGAAGATAGCTTAGATAGAGTAAAGTCTCTTATAGCTAAAGGCGCTGACGTTAATGCTAAGCGTGATGGTAGTAGCGCTCCTTTACACTATGCTGCTTTTCGTAGTAATTTGGATATAGTAAAGTATCTTGTAGAAAAAGGGGCTGATGTTAATGCTAGCAATGATGGTGGGTACACTGCCTTGAATTACGCTGCTTTTCGGGGCGATTTATATATGGTGGAATACCTTATAGAAAAAAAAGCTGATATTAGTCCTACGTATGATGATGAACATGATAATTTGCACACAGCTATTATACTTGGTGACTTAGATGAAGTAAAACGTTTAATAGAGAAAGGTGCTAACGTTAATGCTAAAGATAATAATGGATCTACTCCCTTACATGTAGCTGTTTATTCGTTTCCTTGGAATATGTCAATTACTTTGGGTATGGTAGAGTATCTCATAGAAAAAGGGGCCAATGTTAATGCTAAAGATAATAATGAATCTACCCCTCTGCACGATGCTGTTAACCGGGCTAGCTTGGATATAATAAAGTTTCTTATACAAAAAAACGCTAATGTTAATGCTAAAGATAATAATGGATGTACTCCCTTGTATAGTGCTGCCTATCGCGGCACCCTAGATGTAGTAAAGTATCTCATAGAAAAAGGAGCTGATGTTAGTATTAAAGATAATGATGGACATACTCTCTTACACGGTGCTGCTCATAGTGATGTACTAGATTTAGTACAGTACCTTATAGAAAAAAAACAATTTGATGTTAATGCTCAAGATAATTATCGCAAAGTACCATTACATTACGCTGCTGAAAATAATCTTGATTCAAAAGTAGTTGAATTCCTTCTGAGCAAGGGCGTCTCGGTTGACGTTAAGGATAATAGTGAGTGGACACCTCTACACTATTCCGCTAAGAATGATAGATTGAGCGTATCTAGATTACTCATAGAGAAGAGCGCTAATGTTAATTCTAAAAACAACCAGGGTTTTACACCTTTGCATATAGCTGCTCGAGAGGGTAGTTCAGCTGTGGCTAAAGTTCTTGTAGATACTCCAGATATCGATATCTATGCTAAATCTAATAATGACGGCAACATGCCAATACATGTTGCTGCTGAAAATGGCAAGTTAGAGATAGTGAAAATCTTTGTGGATAAAAAGCCTGATATTGCTAATGCTAAAAATAATTATGGCAATACAGTCTTACATGTAGCTGCTAATAACTGTCACTTGAACGTAGTAAAGTACCTCGTAGATGAGAAAGGAGCTAATGTTAATGCTAAAAATGACAAAGGTAGAACGCCCTTGGATCTTGCTAAGAGACAAGAAAGTGAGGATTGTAAAAGTGTTATAGACTTTCTACAAGCAAAGAGCGCTAGTCGTAGACGTCGTGATGTTCAGCATTCACTTAGTTACCCTACTAAAGTTAAAAGCCCAACAAGCCATTTATCTAATTCTCTAAGTTCAAGAGATGCCCTACTTGTTGGCAACTCTTATAACGTTAAGATTGAAAAAACCCCGCAATTGGCTTATGGCTATAATAGTCAAAATAATGCATTAGCTCTTCATCCATCACAGGTTGACCTTAATAGTACAATATCACTACTGGATGTGATTGTAAGAAAATTTACTGGGCAAAAATATATTTCTACTAAAGTTGAAGGTCCTTCTGAACAGCAAATATTAGGTTATACATTAAGTATTAATCATGCATTTGAGAAAGCGGTGAAATACGCGGCAAGAGAGAGTCGTATACCAATACGCTTGTTGGATATTGATTTTTTAGAGGTGTACAAAGGAATTTATACTAAGGTTGCTAGCAATAAACTTAATGAGGTACCTGAGTTTTTAAGTTTGTATATAGAGAAAGCTTGCACTGGTGAGCAAGTAGCTAAATTAAATTCAAAAAAATGTAATCAATTTATGGTTGTCTTTAATAACAGGTTAAACATAGATTATTATAAGGATGCAGATGATACATTGCCAAGTTCTAGTCATACAGAACAGCAAAGAAGTTTTAACTTGCAGAGTAATAAGCCTAACAACTATCTGGAAGATGTTTCTGTTAATTCAACTCAAGTTAGGAAACTTATGTAAGGCAGGCAGCAATATAAAAAATTTAAGCTAGCTTTATTTTGAAGCCTACTGACTTCTTATGCGGAATAATCAGTAGGCTATTTTTTCTAACTCCAATTGATTTCTCCTGTGTAAGGAATAATAATTGTTATTTCGTCAATTGAGCTAGTACCAGCTGCTTTGAGCTTCCAATCGCTATCAAGCTTAATAGAAGATTTGTCTATATTGATCTTGTACGACTTTGGATCCCAATTACAGCTATTTACTGTTATTTTCATATTAGGAGCCTGTGGTGTAGGAAAAACATAAATGCTATCTCCAATTTCTGGGTTCTTAACATAAGTAGGAAAGATCTCAGCAGATGGTTTAAATGTTAATTCATCGTATTTTTGCTTAAATTTCTCCCAGGCATCAGGATAAGCTACACTGAGATTTAAAAGCAACATTTCAGATATGCATTTGAGTGTAGAAAGGTTCTGTACATCTTGTCTGAATCCTTTTCCTCCATCAAATGCTGTATAATCAACATGTATTATCACATCAGAGATAGTACTAACATTAAACCTATTAGTTCCTTGAGGAAGATTTAATTCCCAATCAGAAACCGCTCCTGTACCTTCAAAAGGCAAATAACGTTCATCGTTAAAGTTAAGTTCAAATAATCCACTATCTTGATCTCCTTTTGATATCGCTATTTGCTGGTTCGGTTTAAAATCTGTTCTTAGGACATTACTGTCTGGTTGATTAATACCTTTTTCCCCTAACAAGAACTTTATTGCATCAATATCATCTTTAAGTACTACCTTATTACTTGTTTGCTGCAAGCTGGCATGAATATTTTCATAAGGACCAACTACTGCAGGAACAGTAATTCTTATGTTCTTTATCTTACGACAATAATGACCAGGAAAGTCTAGATCAAACAATTTTTCTGTAAAACTAAACTTACAACTGCCTTTATTTTTGAGTTCATGAAGTGCCAAAGGATCCATTTGTTTTAAAGAAATTACTTTAGTGATTTCAAGAGCTCTTTTATTATCATTGTTATAGTTCTTTATCATTTCTTCAAGTTGAAACTTTAAGTTGTTTCCAGCAAGCAGTCCTTCTTTCATACTATTCCAAGAGTTAGCTGTGATATATGACTTATTATTGTTAAGTTCATATTGATAAGCTTTTTCTGCTTGCACAGCAACTTCCAATGCCATTTTATAAGCTTGAAAGTACACACGTGCTATCTGTCCCCTCATCCAATTATACAACTCCCGATTAGTAAACTTACTTCTAAAGAACTCTTCTTTTTCCTTAATTTGTTCTATTGATTTTTTATGGGCTTTAAGATCTTGTATAGCATTATCTTGATAAATTTTATTTGCTTCTATTTGATAGTTAATCTGCTCTGTATCGTAAGAAGCCATAGCCTTTTGCAACTCCCAATCTTCAGCACGTCTTCTGTAGTTCTCCGTAGTATAAGCTATTTGTGCTTTTTCATTTAAAATCATTGCTGCTGATTCAGCTATATTTGCTCCTACTTCGATAGCATTACCTGGTTGAAAAGCTCCTACGGCAAGACCGTAGACTGTAGGTATCAAGTGTGCAACAGCAGCAACTCCTCTGGTAACCGCAACCCCTGTTCTTACATCAATCGCTGTGCTAGAGAGTGCTATTGCTTCTTTTTCGCCAGCTGACAAATCATTGATAATTAGTCTTTCATAGTGTGATTGACGATTCTTAGCATTTAGTAGACTTTCATTCAGTCCATCTTTCTCCTTTTTTAAAGCTTCTATAATTTTTTCTTTAATTGATGTAATGAGATTAGCCATTATTCCTTCTTGTTTGTTGTAAAGGACAGCTAGTGTCTCAGTATCTTTTTTCTCAAGTGCACTTAATAACTCGTTACCAAATTGAATTACAGTTTCCACTATTGATTTAGCATAAGAAATCATGTAACTAAATCGGTAATGTGGTATAGACTGATCAGGTATTTTGATATTATTACCACTACTAGTTTCAGCAACTCTTTGATTGGGATCTATTGGTGAGTCAAACAAAGGTAATACTGAACTTTTTCCAGTCCTATCTAAACAATGTCTTATTTTATAAAGCTCGTCTTCAATTCTATTCCATAAGTCGATAAACTCTTTATTTGGAGGCGTGCAGAAATAATCATCATATTTTGTAATATTAATAATTTCATTAATGGATCGTCTTTTATAAGGTATTTGTATATTTTGAGCACTAGCTGGTAATTTTGCTTCCATTTGAGCTATACTTAAGCCTTTTAATTCTTTAAAGCTTTTAGCAATAGTTTCATGTTTACCATTTTTAATGGGTTTAGGTCCAAGTAAATCCCAAGCTCTAATATATATCATAGTAGCTTGATTTAATCCTTCCCATGATCCTTTAGCAAAGAGCATATTCCCCCAGTCAATTAGATTGTCTACATAAGAAATTATGATGTACTTTTTAAATGATTCTATATTTTGCTTTGCAATAATATATGGATCATATGGATCTATTTCTAACTCCGTTTTTGTCTGAGAGTCTTTTAAATAATCTATAATGTTTTTCCCTTGAATAAAAGGTAAAAACTGCCACGGCTGTTCGGTGTTATTAGGATCTAGAATATATTGATACCACTTCTGTGCTATAGAAAAATCTTGTTCTTGATTTAAATGCCAAGCAATCAGTGTTGGTATGTGATAGAATATTTCCCACAGGTAAATACCATAAGCACCATTAAAATCTAGAGTATTGCCTGGTGGATGACTCACTTTTGCGGTTGGCTCAAATCTGTTAAATTTAAGTTGTTCAAACTTTTGTGAATCTAAAGTTAAAACCCTCTTAGGATTACCTAAATAAGCTTTTTTACGTAATTCACGGACATTACCAGTAATATTTAATCTCACAAATGTAAATGAGACATCTTCTATTGGCATCTTTGGAGCCGGACTGTTATATTTACATTCTAATTTCTTTTGATCAATAATTTCATAGGTTGATTTTTCACTAATTCTACTCAAGTCATATGCCTTATTGGTAAACAATAGAAATGACTCATGGACGTTTTCACCTTTAAGATTTCCTTCAATAATGAACCATCCTGGTTTGTTCATTACTTGCTGAGCTAGAGAGATTTTAAAATCCCCAAGCAGTTTTGTTTCACCTGGAATAAAATTATTTTCATTATCACTATCAATTTGATTGGTAGCATTACTTTTAAAAATATTTTTGGTCAATCTCAGAAAAAGTTGATCTTTTTTATCCTTATCTATAGCACAGGAGTAGCGCTCTCCTTCTAAAGAAAAATCAGCAAATTTCCCATTCCTATTTTCGACAGTTAGATCCTCATCTAGGGTAAATAAATTGAAAGTTTTACCCTCTCTCATTTCACCCATTAAAATTATAATACGTCCCTCTTCTCGTTCTTTCTCTCTTAGATAAAAAGCTGCCACTTTTTTCCAGTGTAATTTATTTTTTTCCTCAGCTTTATCTATATCTATCTTAATACTACTTGCTAACTCATGTGGTGCTGACCAACTGCCACTTGGTTTCTGAAAGATATAATTGATTGTTGCATAAATTTTATCAGATAAATCATCTTGCTTGCCCTTTTCACTTTCTTTCTTCGTAACTTGTTGTAACCAAAAAATAAATAGTCTATTGAATGCATAAATTGGCGTTACAGTTTCTGCTGGAATTGCTGACTCAATTTTTTCCCAGGCAGTCCAATAGACAAATTTTTCGTTATCTTTATCGAAGACTGCTGTGCGGTAGTAATAGTTGTATGGCTGGGCAATTGTCCGTCCTATAATATACAGAGTATCTTTTTTTGCTCCAAAAATTTTATCCTCTACTTCTTCAAAATAACTATCTACTATTTTTAAAGTTGAAACTCCTTCGAAATCTTCAAAATACTTGAGGTATCCATTGCTTACTGCTTCATCTGTAATATTTCCTTGCATTAAGGTGTTTTGTAGTGTTTTATATTCTGGGCTTATTATCTTCTGTAAAGTAGGATTTAAATAATTTTCAGGATATAAGTTTATCTTACTGATTGCTTCCCATTCTCGATAACTCGATAGCCATTTCCATTTCTCCTCATTTAGCTCTTTATCAATAGTGACATCTTTTTCTAAGCCCATTATAGAGCGGTGAATATATAGTTGCACACTGTTTAGTGCTGCTTTTAAAGGTGATATCTTTGAGCAATCACTCATTTCAACATCTATCAATAAATGCGAATATAATTCTCGCATATCTTTAATCTTGAGTATGTGTACTAAATATCTTGCTAGAATATCACGTTTTTGCTCGGCTAAATATTTTTTCACTCTTTCTTTAACTTCGTCATTTCCTGATAATTCTAAGTTACCTAGAGTATCATTATATTTTCTCCAATCACTTTCATCCTTTACTTTTAAATTATATAAATCTCTTAATTCTAATAAAGCTACGTCATTAATTCCAGATTCGGTTACTACATCCATAACAAGCTTAATTTTTGTTAAAGATTCTATAGAGTTTTTTTCTTTAGTGAAATTTTCTTTAAATATTTCTATCTCCTTTATCTTTTTCAGCGTATTCCTGTTCCAGTTAGTGAGTGATTCTATCTTCTCTATAACTTCACTTTCTTTATAGTCTGTTCCACGTAACCAATCTGTATACTTTGAAAAGGTAATATCGTTATTAGAAAATTGATCTGTTAGAACCTTATAGCTTACGATAGTTTTAATCTGTTCTAATGACCAATTTGAAACTATCCCATAAAAGTCACCATGTTTTGTAATATTATTGACGTCTTCTGCTGATAATTTTAAGGCTTTAAATATAGCAATATTTTGTAGGAGTGGTTTTACTGGTACCTTAGATCCTTTATACTTTTTAGTAAATTCATAAATAGCATTGAATAGATCTGTTTGTACTTCTACATATTGAGATATTATGTTATAAAGAAGTTCTTCTCTTGAAAGCTCTGATGATTGAGATTGCCTTTCTATTTCTTCCTCTATTTTACTTACTTGTTCTTGAAAAGAAATAGGAGGATTGAGCAGATCATTTAGTTGTGCAATAGTGATTGAGTACTTTTTCAACCAGTCGTTTAATTCAATTACGTGTTCTATATTTGTAAAATTTAGTTCAGTAATTTGTAATTGTGATAAAAATTTAATAAGCTCCAATATTGGTATGCCTACTACTTTTGCTAATGAAACTTGCTTATATATTCTTAAAAACCTCAAGTTTCCGGAAGATTTAGACTTATCTTTAGTATCATTATAATTAACTAAATAGGATAACTCATTACCATCAACTTTTAAAATATCTTGTAATGTGCTGCTGATTTTGACATTAGCATCTATTATGTCCTGAAACTGTTGATAGTCTTTTTTTAACAGCTCTCGAAATTCTTCGGGAACTTTATTAGTAACAAAAAAATCAACTGAGGAATAACAAAGTTCGGATATTTTGTTCAAAGGTTGTTTTAATTTATTTTGCAGATTCTTAACTGCCGCTATTAACTTTATAGTATCAGCATTAATTTCATTTTTATCGATAATTAATAAAATTTGGCCTAACTCAGTAAATGACCAATCAAGTTGTACTGCCAGACGAATAAAACGGTGTAAAAATCCCAACGCATTATTATCAATATTATTGATAGTTTTATCTTTAATTGTTAGTTTTGCCGAATCAGCAAGTTTTTTAATTTTGTTATAACTATCAAGCAATAACTCTAATTCATCATAACTTATATTAGCTTTAGCAATAAATAAATCAACTTTTGCTAGTCCTTCTAAATTATCAACTCCATATACTTCTTTTAAATGAGATTCTGTTTTCTCTGTAGAAATGATTATTTGATAAGTTTCTGGTGAAAGATGTAAGGATTCTGCAGTTGTGTCAGCATCTTTTATTAGTATTTTGTACATCTCTGCTAAACTTATGTCATGCTCCTTAAGATAAGCACGTATACCAATTAAGGGAAAGTTAGCTGGTAAATTAAATGGATACTTAGCTGTTGCTAATTTTTGTAGTATGTTTCCTTTTGATTCTTTTTTGAGCTTCTCCTCCATTATCTGATTAGCAACTTCCAGATATAGTTTTTCCTTATTAGTATTATCACAGTCTAATTTAATATTCTCCAAATCAGGACGTCGTGAATTCAGTGTGTTGGGTTTAATGTATTTTTCAACAGTTTCCATAAGCTTAACGAAATAAGCTGCTGGGCTTAAAACTGACTGGCAGTCATCGCATTCAGAATAAACATTTTCTGTTCCAAATGTATTTTCAACTATTTTTGTCATATTGTTCTCCTTACAAATTTTGTATAATTTTTTTACACTGAGCTGCTGTATCATGGTCAATATTGTAGACACGTAATGCTCGGTAGTGTGGTTCGTTTATATCTCTTGCATTTTTAATATAATGGGAAACAAATTCTCTTCTGTTTAAGGCCCTTTGATAGATATCTTTTGCTTCTTCCACTGAAATTGTGTTTTTTACCTTATCAATAAAGGTATTCTCAGACAAATCCGTGATTTTAAATGCTGAGTCGTATTCTAACTCACCACCTTCATTTTTAAAGCTCAGTAGTTTATTAGCTATTTCTCCTTTGATTCCCATCTTCTCTAAGCGGATTTGAGAATCATTAGTTGTATTTTCATTTGTCATGTTTTTCCTCTCCATAGTTATTTAGGTTTTTTAAATAAAATTCATTGGTAAAGAAGAGTATTCTCTCCTGCTTAAGGCTTTTTGATAAACATCTCTAGCCTTGTGTTCTGTGATTGCACCTTTTTACCTGCATTACTTCTTTGACCTTACCAAGAAGAACTCCTTTCTCCACTTTTTCTGGTATGATCAGTAGTTCTGTCTACTACTTTCTGACTTATTGTTAAATCTCCATTCTTTATGTTCATTATAATATATTCTTTCAGTTTGACACACTTTCTGCTACTAATTATTGCATTCTTGAGCTTTATATGCCTAATTGTCTTTGTAAATTCTGGAGACGTTTAGGTCCCTCTTTTTTTAGTAACCTCTTCCTATCTTGTTCAACCTTAACTAGTGGAACATAGTTTTTTGCACCCTCTTTAAGAAGAACAAAAGCTTTGGTGATAGGAACAATTTTTTTATTTGCTGTTGTGGTTGTGCCTTTTGCACCCTCTATAATGAAAAATTCAGTTTCGGATGAAAATAATCTTTCTTCTTGATTTTTATAATCTGACATCTCTCTAATATTAGCTCCTTGTCCTGTATCATGTATCTGCAATAGAGTAGGTAATGGGTCCTTTGTACGACTTGCGAATCCTGCTGCAGTTTTTTCGTTATGACTGGCAGAGAAAAATCCTTTATCTTGTAAGACAAATCCTTGTCCTCCTTTATCTCTGAAGACAGATCCTATTCTTTCATCTTCTCCTACTATTTTACGTTTTATTGCATTTTCTGGTATATTTTTTAATGAAGTTCCTCTATATGTTCTTATACCTTTTCCTATATTCCATATTGGAGATACTTGTGATTGTTTAAGATCATTCTTTTGATTACCTGCTAGCTCCTTTATACCCTGCTTAATGTCTTCTATAACACTCTTTCGAAATGTGTCCGAAAGATATGTTGTTCCTGAAACTGTCTCTTTTCTTAACGATGCATTTATTTCCTTATAAGGATTATCTGAATATGCGTTAATTGCAGCACTGTATTTAAACTTTACTCTAGCTGGCAAGGCTTTTTTTAAATCCTCCTCTCCTAATGGTTTACGTCCATACATTGCCCTAGTACTTTTGTTCTTCAAAAAATCTGAGTAAGAAGACCAATTGTATTCTTTACCTTTCTTACCCATCCCTCCAATATCGACGCTATTCACTGGATTTCCCGTCACAAACAGATAAAGATTAGGACCATCAACAGTCCCAGCGGGATCAGGATTTATCCACCTAGAGAGACAAGGCGCATAATAACGTGCACCGTAGTAATAGAGACCTGTGCTGTTATCCCTTTCTTTTCCTGAATACCTATACTCTTTTTCCGTTATTTCACGAGTAGTTTTACCAGCAATCAGCGCTGTACCACCAAACGGCAAATACTCTTCGTAAGTCATGATTTCAGCATTATCGTTTAACTCTAATGCTACTGAATCTAAATGATTACTCAGCTGATAACGACTTTGACTATTTTTAGTTTCTTCGGAGCTTCCTTTGGTATAATAGTGATGTAGAGCTACTCTACTTTTATCGTCCATTATATGAACAGTGTATTTCTCTTTCTTTAAATCACTCTCTTGATAAGTTCTCGTAACCTCGATATCACCAAAGTAGATTTTGTCTACTTTAGTAGAATGAGCTTCATCATTCTGATAGGTTTCAGTAACTTTTCTGACTCTTTGTCCACTACTATCATAAACATAATATTCACTATCATTTTTACCACTAGGCCTATTTATAATATCAACATAGGCAATGTTATCTCGGTAATTCCAGTGCAAATCCTGCGAACCATTCAGTTTCAGTAGATTACCGCTCTCATCATAATTTTTATCTATATCATTCTCATTCACAGGTCTTTTATCCATTATCGGCACACTGCGATTAGATTTATTCGATATGTAAAATTCTTTAGTGGAACTATTTTTTCCGTTATGCCTAATTTTCGTAATGTTACTGCCATAATCAAAGTCATAATACTCAGTGTAATTACTAATCGCATCTTGGTTATTTAGATGCGGAATTGGCGTAATAATTTCTTCCTTTCCACTAAGTGCTGGATGTTCTTTGCCAGTTGCTTGAATCAGTCGATAAAGCGAATCATAGTGATAATCAGACTTAGTATCTATGCTTTTGTTATTTGGAAAGATGGTCTTATAAGACTCATCTTCCATTTTAGTAATGTTACCTACAGGGTCATAGATATAATGAATACTTTGTAATTTCTTTTGTCCCTTTTTACTTTCTAGTTTAGTAAGCTGAAAAGTTTTAGGGTCATAACTATAGCTGGTAACAACACCATTGCCATAGGTAATCGATGTACGCTGGCCTTTGGGATTATAACTTATGTCTGAAACGTACTCTTTGTTAATTGTTTCTCCTCCTTTTTTAAGCTTAATTTGCTTCACTCTGCCAGCTATATCGTAAATTGGAATATGAGCATTATTTTGTGGATCAGTCTTTTTAATTATTTCGCCTAGTGCATTGTACTGAGCAGTGGAAGAAAATATTTCTTGTTCAAGGTCTGAATGAGTTGTAGTAATACTTTCAACACCTCTCCAATCTGCTTCTTGCTTATAGTTTTTTCTTAAAAGAAAACTACTTTTTAACGTTTGACCTTTAAAATCATTTTCTTTGGCTTCAGTCAATCCTGCTTGATCGTAATGAGCAATAAGCGTTCCATAACGATTTGTTACCTTATCTTGAGTATTTTCAGAGTAAAAGAATTTTTCGACGATATTGCCATTTAAATTTAGATCCTGATCAATAACTTTTACTTTTACTGGCCGTTGTAATTTATCATATTCTGTGTAAGTAAGTGATCCTTTGCCATCCCAATTGTATACTGCACTTCCAGAAACATTTGCTAAACTCCAAGTTTCTCCAGCATCAATACTGGTGCTCTTTAAAAGCCCGGCCATCGAATAAATGTGGCAAAAATTCTTTATCTTTTCTTCCTTACCCTGGTTTTGCTCATAAAACCTTGAATCAACACTTTCTCGTTCATTTCCTTGAATATCAAGTTTGATGTGCGATTTTAACTCTATATTACTTTGCCCATTCTTGCTTAATATGTCTATTTGCAAAAACTTTCTTCCTAAGCTATCTAAATGCTCTATCGTTGGTGTATTATAATGCTGTTCTGCTTTACTCAGTGCGTCTTTTTCATCCTTTAAAGCTATTTTTTCTTCTGCACTTGCTTTATTCCATTTCTCGGTAAATTCTTGGTAGTATGTTGAATCTTTCACCGTATCGTTAAGATCAAAATTCTTGGTAGTCCATGAATCAAATTCTACTTTGCTGAAAAAACCTTTTGCCGTATCAATACGAATGTTTCTCAGCAGAGGATCATAATAAAGAGTGTCAGATACTCCCTGATTACGTACACTCTCTTCGGCGTCATAAAAAGGTGAATTACTATAAAAAGGTTCATACTTTTTCACCTCCGTACCTTTATTGTTATAAACAACTCTCCCTGATGCTAGCCATTGTTTACTATCTGAATCTACGAGCATTTTAGTTTCAAGATTTCTGCCAAACCCATCAATGTGAGTTACAACTCTCCTGATTCTTGTCGATGCTCCTTCTGAAACATGAGTCTCTCTCTGCAGATTAATCACATGCACAGGTTGACCATTCTTTCTCCATGCTTCTAGGTCATAATAAAAGAAACTTGTTGCATTCTGTAAGTAGTGCCCTGGACCATTTGCTCCTTCTGCTGTCCCTAAAACATCTTCAAAATTTGGATTTTTTCTTACTTGATATTCGAGTAGTGGCTTATCACCTTTTTCTTCTCCGTTTTCTCTGCCGTAAATTGAAGCGGCAATTACAACTCCCAGTGGATTTAATATAACTTCTGAAACATTATCGTTATGATCAGTAAGTTTTACTGGACTTAAAAGTTGATAATCATATTCTGCTGTTGTTTCATAATTTGAGGTTGCAGTGGCTTTAACTATTGTTTTTATTGGCAGTAAATTATATTTATCATAAACAATTGCAGTCTCAGCGCCAAAAACGTCAATTACTTTTTCCGGTAAATAGTATTTATCGCTACCATAATAGTACTGTGTTGGACTTGGTACCCACCAAAGATTATTCGACGTTTTTTTGTAGCCAAGGTCTTTTAACATCTGATCAGAGGTTATTTTGCCCGAAAATACTTCTTTGATTTGACTATCAGAAAATGCCATAGCTTCAGTATGGGAAAGCAGTGCTTGCTGGGTTACAGAGCCAAGTGATAAAGTAGAATTTTGTTCTTTATTCCAAAAATAATTGTGATTTTCACTTAAGATCCTTGCTTGCGGATTTGTATAGTTTAAGTTTTCTTCAAATTTTATCGTATTTTGTAGAGATTTCTCTACGTGTGTCCTTAAGTCACTAATGTTAACATAGCTATCTGTTGCAACTCTTAATCCACCTATCTCAAAAGCTTGTAATTTATAGAGAGCTCCAAGTAAGTAAAATTCTTTAGTGTTATTAATGTAAAAGTTATGTTCTAAAGTAGCATGTAACTTTTGCTGCTCTGAGTAATTGTTTGGCTGATTTCGGCGAGGGTAAGTAATACCTGCTGATTTAGTGACATTACCATACTCATCAACCTCTAAAACAAAGTCGTGCTGAATACGTGGATCACAGCAGTTTCTTTCATAATGATAGCTAATAGTTTCCTGTAAATTAACAAAGAATATTCCGTATTTAAATCTAGAGTCTTTATTAGTATTATCTTTACTCGATCTTAGTAGTTTTACTGCAGCGCTGGATTCAGTGACTGAATATGGATGCAAGTAGAGGGTTGGATTTTCTCCTTTATCTAAACCATATACTTCTTGTCTTAGCACTTGCCCTTGAATCCCGCGGTATGCTTGTCTTTTATCCTCTATTGAGATGATATTTTTATCTAATACTTGTGGCGTTATTTTTAACGCTTTACCATCTCCTTGGTAAAATTCCTTTCTATAGCTCTCAACTAAATCTCCTGCTTTTTTATAAGCTCCAGTGTGATACCAAGTCTTGGTGTAAATTGGTGCTACATAATGTTCTTTTTTCTCAATAGTGGCAAAATCTTCCGTGTCCCAGGTTTCTACAAAACCAAATCCGCGAAATTCTTTTTCAGTGTAATCATAAAATCCATGATGATAGCTATATTTACTTGTAAGTTTACTTCCTACTATATTGTCTAGAGTTTCTATTTTTTCAATTACTTGTACTGGAAACGGCAGACTTGTTACCCATGCCTTTCTATCTTTCAAATAAAACTGAGTAGAAGCTGCATAATGAAGACGGGTAAGGTTACCCATGTTATTATCTATTTGCTTCAGTAAGTGCGGCTTTACTCCGTTGTAAAAATCGTAGTACAGATGCTGTAATTTTAAGTTTTGATCCAGATAGCTAATAAGCAAACAGTTAGTTCCATTTCCTAGAATATCAGCAAACTCAATACGACCAATTTGATTGTAATCTACCGGTAATTTCAAATTAACTGGCTTACTAAATGAATTACCACTATTGTTATAATAGATATCTAAACTATTATGGTTAGCATAAACTAAATCAGTAGTACCAGAGCCATCAATGTCAGCAAAGTAAAGTCTTTTTGCATTTAATCCGTTCCTAAAATATGGAGCGTTTTCAAATACAACTTTTTCACCAAATTTACCGTAGCCAAGATTTGGCCAACATTCTACTTTACCATTTTCTATTTTTACTAAATGGCTTTTGCCATCACCAAACATGTCAGCAAAGCGTACTAAAGTACTCTCTGAACTGACACGTTGATTTGGCAAATCTTTTGGCGCTCTACTGTAAATAGCTTCTTTGTATCCTTTTTTACCTATAGATGGATATACTCTTACACTTTCTCCTTCAAATATTACGATATCCGTTCTTCCATCTCCGGTGACATCTATCATCTCTTGAAGTTCACTGCTCAAATTGATTATTTGCGATTCAAGAGGCTTAAATTCACTCCACTTACCATCAAAATCATGATAACCTTGAAAACCACTTTCATTCACATAAAGCTGTAACTCACCGTTACCTTCTAAACTCGTCAGTGAATAAGTAGTTTTACGAAACAGCGATGGAAAACGCTCTAGCAGTTTAGCTTGAGCAAACTCTCCATTGCCATTTGGTCTAAAATAAAGGATTGTGTTGCCATCGTTATATAATATCCCTTCAATACCTTCTTGATATAAATCAACCGATTGAAATCTTTGATCATTTAAATACCCAGGAAAGTTTTTGTTTATTCCTTCTATTTTTACTGGTTTAAAAGAGTTTTTATTATTTCTATTGTGAAGATCTAAAAAATTACCTTTTTCTTTTATGACAAGAGTTTTTTCACTGTCTTTGATTTTCCAATTTGAGTTTTCTGCTACAATCTCTGCACTATCTTTTTTAAATATATAGTCTTGTTCTTTTAGAATCTGTAGAAGCTCTTTAGACGGTTTGTTGCCATCTTTAAGTCCGACAGACGAAACTGTTGAAACGTAGGTAGAATCATCACTGGTATGAGAAAAAACTAAAGTTGGTGTTGATTTGCTAAATCTTTTTTCTCCTCTCTCATAATAGCCAACCTGTTTTACTGCTCTTAAATAGGTAATTGTTGGTTTTTCGTCATAATCAAAGTACGTTCCATTTACTAGCTTTGGCTCTTTACCCAGTTCGTCAAAACGGCGATAAATTCTTATCGCTCGGCATAAGAGTTCAGTTCTAACTGCAAACCCTGTAATGTGTGAGGTAAACGAATCTTGACGGAGAACTGCATTTCTTTCTTCGCTATATTTTTTATCTATAGGACTGGCAAAGTCATTTTCGCCATAATCAAATAAAACTTCAAAGTGATTATAGTTTAATTCTTCATTATGGCCATAAGTAATCCGATCAATTACTCTGCCACTACCTTGTTTTTCTGTACTTGAGCGATAATGATAAAATATTTTATTTCCATATACATCGCTTAATTCCTCAAGTAACCATTCTGCTATATGCTGTTTGTTATTCGTATCGTAGATTTGCGCTTGTTCATTCTTACCATAAATAGCAATGCTGCCATCTTTACTAGTAACTTGCCAATGAATAGTGCTATCACTTTTACTTATTAAACGCTCTATTTTAGCAAATAATCCTTCAACACGTGGCTGATAATAAGTAATATCATATTTGCTATTACTTGTTTGATTAATCGCAACCAAGTCATCTGCTCCACTTAGGACAAAAATATCTTCATCATCATAAGTTGGAATTTTTTTGGATGTTTTTCTGATAATACTTGCTACTGAAACATTAAACCCTATACCAAATACTCCGTTACCACTTCCAGAGCTGTAATTAACGCTTAAAGAAGGTGAGAAATTACGACAAGTTGGTAGCGCAATTGGTATTGAGAAAGATCCAGTACCAGTGAATGAGTTAGCCTCAAAAGCTTCACTGATTCCTTTTATCGCTCCTCCGCCTTTTGGCAGCTCAAGCTTTGTGGCCTCAATAGTAGACTTTTGTGAAGTGGATTCCATATGATTTATTTGCGTGAAAACGCGCTTTTATGTTATATATATACAAGATTGGTAAAAAAAACGTCCAAATTATTTTTTAAAATTCTATCTTTTTCAAAAAAGCTTTGAATTTTATAACTCTCTCATCAGAAAAAAAGCTTTTTCATAAACTTATATTATTTTGATAGCACATCAATCACTCTTTGATGACTTTCTATCATTGCCTTTGCTTCTTGCTGCAAACATTTAATATTTTGAGGTGTTATATCATCCATCTCAGCTGATACAACTTTCAATTGTGATTGTATTCACATATATTTATCATCTATTACTTGCTCTAGTTGATAATCAACACAATCCAATCCAGAGGCAAACATCATATTCAATATTGGTTTGACCTATCCTTATATGTTAAAACAAGTCTTTATAAATGTTATAGAATGGCAATGCAAGAACATATAGAGAAGAGGAACCGTTTTTAAGCAAGGTTCTCTTCTCTATTTTATATACTGAAAGTTCCGAACAACTGATTGAGCTTTTAGGTTCGTATATATAAGGGTGGAAAATGCAGTATTAAATATTATTCTATAGAGATAATATAAATTGTTATTGCTTGGTTGAGAGCATGAGAAGATAATAACTTCTCAGAGTGGGTAGGTGGCAGCATTCCTTGAGGCCACATTTTGTTTTTACAGTAATGGAATTAGACCTTGTTATGAAGATTAACCGCCCCTACATACATTTGTTAATTTTAAATTGTAGACCCTAGAGTAACCTTTCTCCACATAAGAACCTAGCTCAACATCTAGGCCTAGATAAAAAGCATCTTCTGCAAGCCTACATATTTTTTCATCTTCAGTTAAATTAAACCTCCTATCAACAGGGCTTTTTTGGCGTTTTCCTTTACTGGTTTCGGCTATTGCAATGTAACAAGAATCATTATTGTTAATATAAACATTTTCAACCATTCCACTCAGACCGTATATTCTTCCAGTACTAGGCAAAGTTTCATTGGTAAACCAAATTGATTGCTTACCCGCAAAGCTCACCCCTTTGAGCTTATTTCTAACTTTTATGCTTGCGTAGCCATTTCCTAGAGTGTATTCGAAGTTAACCTTTTGATCAAAATCTTTAGCATTCTGTAAAAAATCGCAAATATTTTTTTTATCAGTATACATCCATGACTTTAGTCCTTGACTGACTACTGATACCGAGCAATCACTACTATCACTTTCTATCGTATCAACCTTACCAGTCAAAAAATAAAGCTTATTATCTGAAGCTAATGCATATGACGAATATATAAGAAAAATCGAACCTGCCAAAATACCCTTTGCCAGTTGTAACGTTTTTATATACTTCAAATATTTTTTCATGATGGCCTAAATCCTATAAATTTTATATAAATAAATCGATGACTCACTAAGTTGATGAACAATCTCAACCATTGTATTATATTTAGAGATTAATTAAATCTAACAGGTTTATGATCTGAGGGGTTTGGCACCTGCATCTGTAGTAATTGTGCTACTATTGCAATGATATCAGTTCGATGGATTGCTGGACCACCCACAATGCTATAATCTAACTCACCTGATGATCGTGTGTTCTGCCCTGAATTCATTATATCGATAAACCTACCATTATTAGCACTAGGGAGATCTGACCTAAGTTGTGCTGGAGTTCTGTTGAAGTCTCCCATCACCATCCAGGTTTGATCAGGATAATATGTCTCCATATAATTTTGTATAACGTTTATCATTTCAGGAGCTTCATTACGCGTTCTATTTGGTTCTGGATGAATATTAAAGAAAACACTATTGGCAATACGTATTCCTAAAACTGGTCGATTTATAAAAGTGCGGGATTGATAGTTCTCTGACGCAGCATCTATTGGTGTATGTCTAACTTCAGATGGAATGAGTACAATTTCACCTGCCCTTTGCCTGGAAATTATTACCATATTTTGCTTAGTAGTCCCTTGACTCGTTCCCGGAGCTGACGGGATATCTAAACGATTGTTGTAATAATACATATAAAAAGTTCCTGATCCAGTATTCCAAATATATTCCTGAACGCCTACATCTGAGTTAGGCTCAAGATCAAACCCCCCAAAGCAAATCTGTAATCGATTGCCGGCCGGACTAGACAATTGACTAGAAATATCTCCAATATTTCCAGCTTCTTGAATGGCTAAAATGTCTAATCCATAATTCATCAACGCTTGCACAACATTCCAGCGCGGGCCGTTGGTATTCCATGTGGCTGATGTGAACTCATGTACGTTATTTTTTTGAGGTGGCTGAGCGTTACATATTGGCATAATAAAGCATGCAAGTAACATTGTGAAAAAACATTTCGACATTTTACTTTTGTATAATAAAGATTTCATGCCTTTTAACATATTACATCCCTTTTTTGATTAGAAGATTTTTTTTACTATCTTTTTTCTCTTAAAGCTGAATTTTCTTTTGTAGTTCCTGCGCTTCAAGTTTATGTTATATATATACAAGATTGGTACAAAAAACGTCCAAATTATTTTTTAAAAGTTTATTTTTATCAAAAAAGCTTTGAATTTTATAACTCTCTCATCAGAAAAAAAGTTTTTTCATAAACTTATATCATTTTGATAGCACATCAATCACTCTTTGATGACTTTCTATCATTGCCTTTGCTTCTTGCTGCAAACATTTAATATTTTGAGGTGTTATATCATCCATCTCAGCTGATGCAACTTTCAATTGTGATTGTATTCGCATATATTTATCATCTATTACTTGTTCTAGTTGATAATCAACACAATCCAATCCAGAGGCAAACATCACATTCAGTAGTGGCTTGACCCATCCTATTTTCCCCAATCTTCTTGAATTAACATACTCTATGCTTCTATCTGTTCTGCCAGTACCTATCGATAACAATACAATATCATCATTTGGAAATAACCTCTTAGCACTTGCATATGCACAAGCAGCTGGATTATTGGCAAACACTCCGCCATCTATCAATACTCTCTCTGTTTGGCTAACTTTTAGACGTTTTGGCGCAAAGTACGTTGGGGCAGCTGTTGTAGCTCTGAGTGCATCTTTCAACTTAATGTTTTCTTCTTTCCAACTTTTGAAGAAAAATTCACAATTGTTGTGAATGTCATAACTAGTGAGCAGTAGATTACTCGCAACATCGGCCATAGTGCTTTCGCCGAAGTATTTGTTGAGAATAAATTCCATATTTTTATATGAGTACTGAGAACCACTCAGCCAAGAAGCGATTGATTTTCTCCAAAGTGATGCTTGAAAGATATATGCTCCATACTCTTGGTAAAGTTCAACCAAATCATTGGCAGAGTATTGAAGTTTATTGCTTTTACAAAGTCCAGCAACAATAATTCCACCGGTTGAGGTACCTGCCATTAAATCAAAGATCTGAGAAATTGGCTTTTTTATCCTAGATTCAATTTCTGCTAGAATAATTGCAGGAATTATTCCTCTAATTCCTCCTCCATCAACCGATAAAATGTACTTTGTCATTTTTGTCTCTGCTCAAGCTCGTTAACTTCTTCAGCAAGGTTTTTGACTCTTTCTTCAAGACGATAGATGATTTCTGTAGTCCTTTGATTTTGCTCTATAAACCTGTCATGTATCTGCACTCTTAAGTCAAGTTTGGCCAGCCACCAGATAAATGCTATTGTTTGTATTACCATAGTAGCAATTACTGCTACAGGGATCTTTCCTGTACTTTGGTTTTTCATGTTTTTGTACAAAAAGCTGTATACTAATATATACAAGATTTGTCAAAAATACGTCCAAAAAAATCTTAAGAATTTTTCTTAAAGCTAACTCATTGCATTAAGCAAGTAATGTAAATAATATCATAGATATGAAATTCAGCCTTTTTCGAAAACTGTTAGTAAATTCGATAATACCAATAATATGTGTTATCTTTTTGTTTCAGCATTGTAAACCATCAAAAATTATACCAATAAAAAGTAAGGTAAATGGCAATGATCTTGAAACATTGTCTACTGCAGCTCAAAAGTGTAACTTCGATGCTGTAAGATCCTTAATAAAAAATACAATAGATATCAATGCTACTCATCATTTTGGTGCAACATCATTACACTATGCTACAAGTGGAGGCTGTTTAGAAGTTATAAAATTTCTGGTTGAAGAAGGCATTGATATAAATACTACTGATGCTTTTGGCTGGACAGCTTTGCATTATGCTGCACGAAAAGGACATCTAGAAATCACTAAATTTCTACTGGAAAACGGAGCAAATCCTCTTGCTAAAAACAAAGATAAAAAAACTCCTTTAGATCTTGCTGTAGAGGAATTAAATAATAATAAAGAAAAAAAAGATATCTATGAGGAAATTATCAATTTACTTTCCCGTGCCTCCGTAACAGCTGTTATCATACTACGATAGCCCAGGTTATCAATTACATGCTCAGCTTTATTTATTATCCAACCACCATAAACTCCTTTGCGAAATCCCAAAAGGTTGATCTTTGCTTCGGTAAATAATTCAGGATTTCCTGCCATTGTAATGTTGAGTGTTGCTGTACTGCTCATCAGCTGATTTAATTTTGCAGATGCTGCACTTTGCGCCAAATCACTGCTTGCATAAACATCTCGCAGAATATAGCTTGGTTCTTGATCACCTATTTTTTCTGTTATAGTCTCTGCTTTTTCATAATCATACCAATAGGCAATAACCGAGCCATATTGATTACGCTCATTAAATCTTACTTGCCAACTTGTAATATCTCTAGGTGTTAAAGTAATAGTGCTTAAAGTTTTTCCGGTAACTGATTTTGCTTTCCCTTTTGAAACAAAAAGTAAATATCCTCCTGCAGGTTTTGCTATTGCTCCATAAATTTGAGCAAGCCTGGTTAAAAAATGCATATCGCTCTCTGCAGTCTGATCAATATGCGATATCATGATATTTGCAAACTCTGCAGCAACTTTAGCTTGATAGCCATGTTTGTTTGCAATTTTTTCCACTAAATCATTTAAAGTAATTTGATGCCACTCATTAAACACTTGTTCCTTTAAAGACTGTTTTAAATCTGCTGCATAACTCTTAATCTTTAGCACCTGTGGTGGACCTTGTAGCGTAATTTCATTCACTATGTAATCTCCCATTGGCACAATACCAGTTTCTTTATATCCAAGTAAAATATTCAGCTTTGCTCCAGTTCTAGGAATCTCAAATAACGAATCACGGTCATCAAGGTGAATTATAGCAGTATCGCTTATTACTCCAGCTTCATCAGTAATATGAATTGATACTAACCGACTCTTTATCAACTCAGTGATGGAAATTCCTTCTACTGAAATACTAAAATCTGGTGTCACTTCAATCCCATAGTTTTACTACTTGCTTTTGTATTGCTTTTTGAATTACAGGCAGTTTAACGGTTAACCCTGCAGGAAGAAGCTCGTACTCTGCAAGACCAGGATTAGCTTCCAATACAACCTCAACTGTGCCAGAGCTGAATCCATAGTGTCTCCAGCAAATAAAATCTAACATGTCATTTTCTTTAGTTTTGTAGTACATCATCATCAAATTGTATATCGTCAACGGGATTATTTAGTGATCCATCTAACAACACGTTATCGTAGTGTTTCAGGCTTAAATGAAACTCAATCTTCCTTGGTTCTCCATTTGGAAAAAAATATTTCTGTGTTTCTTCTATTTTTACGATAACAAAATGGCCTAAAATGTTACCCTGGCCATCAATAAGTAAAAGAGGTTTCGATGAATTTCGCATATTATTTATTTGCTTCATCCCTCCTGAATAGATTACTCCTGCAAGCTCAACAATGTCCTCTCCAGGACCAATACTTTGAAGCAATGGCTTTTCCCCAATACGCTCAAGTGCAGGCCAGCGATATTCACTTCTACGTGTAAAACCTTGCTCAGTTAATGCAAATCTATATGGACCAAGAGATAACATAATTTAATTTATATCGTAAAGTGCGCCACTAAATTGTTCTCTAATTCTCTCCATTACTTCATCAGCAATGCTGCGTGCATTCTGCTCAGGTCTTGAATGAATATTAATACTAAATTGCATTTTGTTCTCTATAGTCTTATTTTGTGCTGTAATGGGGTGCTTAAGAGAATCGCTGACAACGTTATTTACAGAGCTAACTTCTAATCTGGCCTCATTTTTTTTGCTCCACAGATTATTGATTGTTTTAAAAGGCTGAGTAATATTATTCCAAAATTTTCCTACCCAATCAGAAAAAGACTTCCATACAATTTTCACTGATTCCCAGATAGTAACAAAAAAGTTCTTTACTGCTTGCCATTTGGTAATTATCAAAGTTGCAGCAACAGCAAAACCACCAATAACCAGTCCCATAGGGTTGCTCATTAAGGCAATTGTCAATGCTTTAAATCCAGCAATTATTGCTGGAAAAACTGCAGAAAGACCTATTTTTACCAAAGTAATAACAGATCCAAACACTTTCCAAGTAAACAAAAGAGCGAATAAGGAACCTTTTACAAAAGTCCAAGCATAGCCAAGAGATATAGCTGCTATTTTAATGCTAATCAACGCTGTAGTAGTACTCATGATTACTGTAGTCAGTACTCTATACTCCTTGGCATAAAGTGCTACTTGTGTAGTTGCTGACCTCAGAAGATTAACAGTAAAATTTAAAGGTGGTAATAATACATAACCAAGATTCATTCCTACTTCTGCTATTGAATTCTTAAGTAGCTGAAGATTATTTGCTTTAGTATTTGCTCTATTTTCAAACTCTCTTTGCATTGAGCCATGATATTCTTCGTTTATTAATCGCAAAGATTTTCTATATTCATCTAGACTACCAGTAAGTAGCGCTATATCATCCTGATATTCAAGACCAAAGAGGTCAAAGAGAACGCTAGAACGTTCTTGCTTATCTAATTTTGCAACTGTTTCTAAAAATTTAACTAATGTACCTTGTGCATTCTTACCGATTGCTTTCTCAAACTCCTGAGCGTTTATTTTTAGCACTTGAAACGCTTTTTGAAAATTGCCACCTTGTTTACTTGCTGTTTGTAGTTTGCTAAGCATGGCATTGATTGCTGTTCCTGCCTTTTCAGGAGCTTTACCAAGACTAATAAAGCTGCTTGCTAAAGCTCCTGCCTCCACTGCAGTTAAGCCAAATTGCCTTGCTGTACCACCAATTCTGTTTAGCGTCGGAACAATTTCCTTGGCCTTTGCTGCAGTGTTATCAGAGATATGGTTTATCGCATCACCAACGCTTTTCATTTCACCAATTTCAATTTGGTAAATATTAGATGTGTGATTCATATAGGTCATAACAACTGATTTGTCAGATTAAGTCTGAATTTTAAATAGTTAAGTAACGTTGTGTTTTTGAATTGACTTTAATCTTTGATCATGCTTGTAATTTTGCATGACAAAAGGCTCCTTTGACGGAATGTAATTTTTTTGCACTTCACTTAAACAAGGAATTGTACTTTCTAGCTCTTTATATTTTTCCCATGGAGTTTTCCCTTGAAGAGAGCTATGAGGACGTTGTCTATTATAATGGTTTTCCCAATCTCTGAGTTTAATTTGTAGGTCAGGATCCTTGATGTTAACACTACTGTAAAATTCATCTAAATCTGTACGCTGAGCTCTTTCCACTTTACCGTTTAAATGCGGGGAAAATGGCTTGATAGGACGAAATTTGATTTTCCATTTTTTCAAATATTCTTGCACCCCATAAGCAAAAAATTCCTGTCCTCTATCGGTTTGAATTCTTTGACAATGAAATGGCATTTTTTCTCTTAGTTGTTCAAGAAAATCTAGAGTGTTTTCTGCAGTACGTCTTGGGTACAATGTAACAACTTTATAACGTGTACAATCATCTATAGCGGTATACTGATAAAGTCCAGAAGCTATTTTGCATACATCCATCTGTATACGTTCTCCTGGTACTTTACAGTTGTAACGCTTTATTTGTTTGCGGTAATGACGTTTAATACGTAAAAGACTTACATCATATTTTTTGAAAACTTTGTGTATAGTAGCCAATGAAAAAGAGAGATCATGTAAACGTTTCAATTCAGTTTGAATACGTCTTGCTCCTAATTTTCTAGTTTTTCTTAAGTGGAGAATAAGTTGATCACTAGATATATTGGTTTTTTGTAAAGGTGAGGTTTTAGGCCTGCTACTAAGATTTTCTAATCCTTTTTCACCAAACTCCTTGTAACGTTTACACCATTTGCGTAAGGTAAAGCGTGAAATATTATAGTGCTGACATACTCTTCCTGCATGACCTAATTTTTTATATAGGTTTACCCAATTCAGGCGTAGCTTAACTTTAGAGTCCATTTACTTGCGGCTTTTATTGTTGATATACTTCCCACCATAATTGTAATAAGGTATATAAACTATCACAAGTACAAATTTCTATTTGATCTTACATTTTTATTGTAATAACCTATATGAATCACACAGCTGCAGATAGCGGAATTGTTCGTGACATTGCCTTTAATGTTTCCCCAAGCTTTGTTAACCCATTTACATCTTTATCTTCAAATTTTACAACTTTTTTTACATCAGCCATAGCACTCTCAAAACTAATTGCAGCTTTAAGTGGTGCTGCAAGGGTGAGTCCAAGTGTTACAGCATCTATCATTTGAGCTTTGAAATTTACTCTTTGCGCTAGAACTCCTTTACGTTTTTGCATTACGGAATTTAAAGCCGTATAGTTATTTTTAAGCTTTTCAATAGAAGAGCCAAGTTTAGCTTGATCTCCAATAAGAGATTTTATGTCTCTACCACTTTTACTGAACTCCGTGCGTAAATGGTGAAGAGCACTTCTTTTTTGTAAATAAGCCGTTTTAGCTTTCAGTGCTGCAGCTTTAGATCTTGTAAATTCATTTTGCAGATTCTTACTTGGTTCTTCTGCGTTTTTTATCTGCTGAGCAAGAGATTTTGTTTTTATTTCGAGTTCATTCCAAGAACGCCGAGCAAGCAGAGCATCGTGGCTTAATTGTTTAAACTTGGATACTGATTTACTTGATGATTCAAGTTGTTTTATCGTACTACCAATACGAGAAAGTTGCTTCGTGCTACCTGCTATCGTACTATTAAAACTGCTTTGCAGTGTTGCTCCAATTACTATAGAAATTGCTTTCATTTGTATAACTTTTTGCTACTTTCAAACCACGTAATAAATTCTTTAATATCCATATCAAGCCACTGATTGATTCCACCACCAACCATTGAGCTAAGCGACAATATGCTCAGCCTCAAGTCTTCTGCTGAGACAAAAAACCTTGTAACGCTTCTTGAATCTTACTGTAGTCTGCAAGATCAAGTTCTTCTACTGCTTCTCTTGAAATACTTGCAAGATTTGCAATTAGTGCTACTTCTTTCTCTGCATCGTTATTACTCATACGTTCAACAGCTAAACGATCTCGCACTTTTGGACGGCGCAGAGTTAGCTCTGAGAGTAAAATTCCTTCTACTGTTATTGGGTTATTAAGTTCTACTGTTGTCATGTTTTCCCCTAAAAGTTAATTAAATAAAAACTTCATAGCTTTTACATAACTAATTTTTTTTATTACAGTTTTTGTGTTTGATTGAAGAGGCAACCTAATATAAAAGTTATAGTAGGGGTTATTTCTCTTCAACTTGAATTAATTCTTGAACTTCATCGACAGAAAGACCTGTACACTTGACAATAGTGTTAATATCAACATTATTAGTCAACATCGCTTTTGCAACTTCAATCTTTCCTTCAATCTTTCCTTCAATCTTTCCTTCAATCTTTCCTTCAATCTTTCCTTCAATCTTTCCTTCAATCTTTCCTTCAATCTTTCCTTCAATCTTTCCTTCAATCTTTCCTTTCTCTTCACCAATTTTGATTCCTTCCTCTTTAGCATCATCAAGTTTTTGAGCAAGGACAGCCTGTTCATCACGAATACGCTTGCTCTCCTGTTCATATGCTATAAACTCTTTTTCTGACCAGTTAAACCTGTTTAGCTCTTCATACGCTTTTTTGATTATTACGTCACTTCCTATTATTCTTTCCAATTCTTCTTCACTTGTTTCATCAGCGTACTTAAAAAAATACACCCACTTCTCAACTATATTTGAAAGCTGATCTTCTTTAGTTTTGGAAAATTTAGGCAATTCAATAAATACAAAATAAAAATCTTTTAGATCATGTTCATTAGTATCTTCATCGCGAATAGTGTGCTTTGATTTATACTCGGACTTATCAGGAAACAGTATACAATCTGCTATAGCAATAAAGATAATTTCCTTAAGGTCATGGTATTGATCACCTTTATCTGCTTGTCTTGAATAGGCTTTAGCAGCGTAATATTGGGCACGTTTTTCAAAGCCTTTGGTTTTAGCGACCTGCATCTCAATTATCCATTGCACTCCTGTTGAATCTTTACATAGCACATCAACAATACTTTGCTTTTTAGCGGCAATTTCAGGATCTTGAATAGTACTTAAAAACTCTATATCCTGTATTGCATTTTTGCCAGTAAAGCTCAAAATATCATTGAGGAAGTGAATGAGGATGTCTTTATTCTTTTCAGTACCAAAGATACGGCGAAATGCAATATCGTTCTTGGGGTCGAGAAATTTAGATAAAGCCATAGCAAAAATGCCTAAAAAACGTTAGTAATTATACAGTATTATCAGTAATTTTTCAATAAAAAAGTGAAAAGGCATTCGTCCATTCCATTAAATCCCTAGAATCGTTTGCAACAAAGCCATTTGATCAACACCGTTAATCTTACGGATCATATTTTCAGCATCGATTTCTATTAATTCATTACCACCTATAGTAAGTTTATAGTAATGGGCAGCTACAGTACACTTCAGCGTTGCTTTTTCAGCAGGTTTCCAACTACCAAAATCAAATTCTTTAAATATGCCCCTAAGGTTGATAATAACTCCTTCAACTTCATTACTTCCACTTCCTTGCATTCCACCACGAAGAGTTAAAGATACAGAGTTTCCATTTATCAACCCAAATAGCCGAAAGAGCTCTGTATCATATTCAGAAAGAGTGAAATCTGCTTCCAGTTTCTCCATGCCCATATCAATATTTATTGGAATATCCATACCACCAGCTCTATATTCCTCTGTTTTAATGGTGAGTTTTGGCAGAGTGATCTCATCGATACGACCAGCATAACCACGACCATCAACAAATACGTTAAAATTTCTCAGTATTTTCGGTAACACTTTGCTTTCTCCTAACTTATATTTACGAGATGAGATCTGAATATTATTTGTTCTGCCGGATATGGTGGTGTAAACTCAAAGTCAAAGTATACTTTTCCACTTGCAATATTTGCTGGTGTATTGAGCTCTGGAGTTGCATAACATTTTCCGCTGATAATAGCTCCTTGTGCTTTTAAATTGGCCAAATAAGAATTCACCCCCTCAATTACATCGTCTATATAAGTTTTGGTGATATTGCGATCAACTGCCCATAGATGAGCTCGAAGTAAACTATCGTTGATTAAATCTGCAGTTCTTCTCACTGACAGAAAAGCCCATTTCGAATCATTTGAACATGTTCTATTTCCCCAAAGCCTATAGCCATTTTGATGAATTATCGTTGTTACTTCATTTTCATTTAAATGGTTTGCTCTACAATTTGTATTACCGAGCGTAAAATCAATAGGCCTGCTTGTGCCAACAATACCGTTTATCTCTTTATTTGAAGGTGAGTACCAGAAGCCTTGCTCGCTGTCTATCTTAGCTATTAAACCAGCTACAAATGGACTCGATGGCAAGATTTCTTCTTTTCCTTCAATAAATAACTTAATCCATGGATCAACGACGTAAACTCTTGAGCTGCCGATGCTCTTTCGCCATTTTATTGCTTCTTCATCATTAGTATTTGGTCCATCTGCTACTATTATGCTTCTCAGCTTTTCTGCTATAGGAATTAATGCTGCAACCACTGGATTTTTGCCATCTTCTGGTAGTTGGTGAGTAAATTGAGGTGCAATTAATATTCTTGGAGCAACATGAACTATGCTTTCACTACTGAGGAATGCCTCTATCCCTTAATACTCTCCAGTCTCTTTATCAACACCGCCAATTATATTTTGGATAGTTTCACTTTCTTTGAGCTTTGAATCGCTGTTTTCACTTTCTTTAACTCGAATAACTACTACTGTTGCACCAATTTGGGAAAATACTCCATTTACTGCTGAAAAAAGAGTCCCCTTTTTGCCAAGTTTTACCGCTTCTTTTAAGCTTCCTGCTATCAGTACTGGCTTATTCAGTGGAAATTTTTGCTCATCTGCTTCAGGTGCAGTACCAATTACACCTATCACTGATGATTTAGCTGTACGTACTGTCTTTGCTCCTGAGGTTACCTCAATAACATTTACGCCATGTAAAAATTCTTCGGCCATTTCTTTGTATCTTTTGTTTAAAATCGTTTAGTAAGTTCTCTACACTTTTGGCTTCTGCAATTTTCTTCTTGGTAATGTCTTCCAACTCTTCACATTTAATTATTTCTTTTACTGCTTTTTTTGCTTTTTCTTCAATTATTCTTGCCATTTCAATAACTGTAATACCACGGACTTTTGCTAATGGTTCTATAATTTCTGTATCCTTTTTACTTATAGACTCTGGTGCTGCTAGAATGCTTTTTGCGGCTTTTTCTTGTATTTGATACGATTTAGCTTTTTGGTGAGAATTTCCAGCGTATTCGTTAGTATAGTTATTAAAATAAAAACGAAGTGCAGAAAGTTTCGCATTTTCCAATAACTCCAGCTCAATATCTTCCTTATTCCTTTCAACAATTTTCTCTCCTTCTGTTAAACAATAACTTTTTTGCCAGTCAAAATTCTTTGGTGCTTCATACCAATCATTTCCAGTTGGCTTGTTTTCAAGTGTTGTTGTTTCAATCTGCTTGTGGTTTTCAAAATGAATATAAATTGACATTGGTTTTCTCCGTTTTTAATTCCAAATTTTATGAGTGGCATCTAATCCTGGGCATTGCCAAGCTCTTAGCGTTCTCTCTACGTCCACCTCAAGTCCTACAGTCAAAAAGTTGCTACGTATGTTATAAATCCCCCACTGAATAAATTGACCATAGTTGTATACATAATTTGATGCAAGCATACCTTGACTGACTTGTGTTCTGGAACATAGGTAAGATGATGTGTAAAGTAATGTTGCAACTGTTTTTCCTGCTGGAATTTCCACATTACCAGATCCAACTAACTTGCTATCAGAACTCGTGTATTGGTAAACATTTTTCCATATTATTCTTGAAATACTTGATTTATTAGAATTGGTATTATCTGGTGTTCCCACAAATAGTCCTGCACCCCCATACTCCGTACTAGAATATGATGATCCAACAAATTCTATTGTTTTATTTATGTTCACATTGGTTGTATTTTTTACAAATACTACTCCAAGTGCAGCATATGGGTAATAGTATATCTCATCATAACTACCCGAAAAGCTTTTTGTGCATAACTCTCCGTAAATAAATGTTCCCTTGCTTCCCTCTATAAAACTTAGTTGTCTTGGCCGATAAAAACTAACGTAATCTGTATTGTACGTATGGCTACCTGCTAGTAGTTGTAACATATAGTCAGTTTTTGTTATATCACTACTCCACTTTCCAAGCTCTGTCGTAAAAGTTCCGTGGCCAAAATAATTATTTTTTCTGCCAAGTACACCAAATAGGAAAGGTAATGACCCTGGTTCAACCATGTTGCGCTTTCTTATTTCATTTATAAGAGACGCTTTTAACTGTTCATCCCGAGTTTTTACCTCATTAGAGATGTTTTCAATTCGAGTTTCTATTTCTCCTATAATTGATGAGCCAGGTGGTACATTATTAACAGCACGAAAATCTTCTACTAAACCTTTAAGACCATCTTTATGACTGTTACTAATGCTATTTATTGCTGCAATATTGGCATTCTTTCTCGTATCAAGTAGCGATAAATTTGTTGTCCCTTTTTCATCAATTCTCTTTAATAACTGCTTCTCTGATTCAGAGATCACTGCTAAAGAACTAGCTTTTTTATTATCCAGATCAGTTAAGTGTTTTTTTGCACTATCAAGAAGTTCTTTTAGCTTACCATCTGTCATCTGCACAATTTCAGAAACCGCACTTTTGTCGACTATTGATTCCAATGCTTTAGCAAGATATGCTAATTGATCTGGAGTACTGTTTTCTGCTAAATCCTTAAGTCTTTTTTGTAGTGCATCAATTATTCCTTTTACTTCAGTCATCTGCACAACGTTGGAAATAGCTTTTTTATCTGCTATCAATTCCAGCGATTTTGCAAGATATGCCAGTTGATCAGCTGTGCTACTTACTGCTAAATCCTTTATCCTTTGGTATATTGCTTCTTTCATTCCCAAAAATTCAAAAAAGTTTCAAATCTAAATCGTTCAAAATTACTTTTCAGTTGATTATGTTTATTTTCTCTCTCACTCATATCTTCATCTATTTTCTCAATTGTGGTACGAATACGTACTACATCTTCCACTGCAATGTTTTCTGGATGAGGTAGTGGATACCCTCTACTCGTTTTATCATTTGACATTCTTCTATGTAACAATGATTCGTAGATTTTTGACTTTAGGACGATAGATAACTGTTCCACTTAAAACTAATTTTATCCTTGTCTCATTGCCATTAAAGTTTGTCAGCACATGAGTTCTCTCTACCCAATTTTCTCCAATTGGTTTTCCTGATGTTAAATTTACTAATTGCCATTCTCCCACGTTTTTCTCTACATAAGTTTTAATGTCTGCAGTGCCAGGTATTAGCGCATCATATGTTATGGTAATTTTAGTGTTAGCTCCTGCTGTAATGCTTCTTGTAACATAATCTCCTTTTTCCCCTATATTACCCATAACTAGCTGTAACCCAGGATATAGCACTGGACTTTTTTCTTTTGACCCTTTTAAATTTGCCTTTACTGTTAACTCTCCAGATAGTCTTTCACGCAGCGCGAGCGACAAGTTATCAGATAGAAAATTTTCTTTTCCCTCTTCATCTATCAGAATAAATTCTACATTGGTATCAAATGCTACTTTTTCGACGTTCGTCAAAACAATTAAATCTGAAGTATTGTTTGCAGTAACTTTACCAAGATCAATAACGTGAGAATTTTCAGTGAACTTCGCTGCTAAAAGCCTAAAAGTTAGATCTAAATTTTGATGTGGTGTCCAAGTACTTGCGTTGCTAGATGAAAGTAATACTCCTACTTGATATGGCTGACTTGTTACCCAACGGCTATTTACTGCATCATATTTGCCAAGTTCTGCTATCTTTACTGCAGTACCAGGATCATCAGTAAGCAGTACTATTGAATACTCCTCTCCTGCATGGCAAAACACTGGTGACCACTCTATACGTGTTGCTGTGCCATCTATCTTTATATCTTTTGGCTCAATATAACTTTCAGCAATGACAGTCTGCGAGGGCATTCCCACTGCTGTTTCTCTAATCTGCACAACAACACGTTTTTTGCCGCTATTTGTGAACCATAAATCTAGACCCCCTATGTGTCTGCTCTCATTTAAAGTAAATGTTTGTGCTAAAGGATCAACTCGTCTTGCTGCGATCACTCTTCTTCTTTCTTCTATGGTAATTGTTTTTTTACCAGTATAAGTTGCTTCTCCATAGCTTCCTTTATTCCCATAAAATTGCACCAATTTAGTACCTGCTGGAATGTTTGCTGGGATTTTTATTTTTCCCTTTAATTTTCCCTGATTGTTAGCTGTTAACATTTGGTTTTCCAGTTTTAAGTTATAGGTTGAATGTTTATTCCGTCAAATTTTATCTCTTTAAGCTTCTCATTTGGCTCAAAACCTTCAATTTCAAAATTCTGTATTGCTTCTCTCATAAATTCAGTTTCATAAGAATTACTTGATAATAGCTCTGTGGTCTCTCTAGTATTAAATTCTCTAGTTACTGGACTTTTCCAATTTGTTTTTACCTCCGTCCAGTGATCAATGTTTTTATTTATGGTAACTTTTGCGGTTATTTTATCAAAAGCTTGATACGGATTAATTTTTTCACTTTTAGTCTGTAAAAGCTGTTCTAATACCGGCTCAAGTTCATACGGTAAAAGATAAGGTTTTGTGCTCTTTTCAACATCAATAATTTCTACGTCTATCGGTAAAATTAGTTCCTTATTTACTATCGCTGCAGACTGCGAAACTCCTTGATCACGCATATCATCGTCAAAGAACGAATCTACAAACACTCCTTTTTTCGTTGTAGGTTCTCTTGAATTTGCATCATTGCGTAGACGTTCCTCTGCAACCAGCGCATAAAGATCATTTATTCCTTTTTTCATTGCTTCAAGCTCATTCATCGGTACAGCATGAACAGCATTATTCACTATTTTCACCCCTTCTTTTTCTCCGTTTTTCCACGTCTGATGAATGTAGCAGAGCAAAAGTTGTCCAGAGGGCGCTTTAGGCATCGATGGTCGCCAAGAATGGGAAATTCCTTTTATTCTCCTTACCACCCCTTTGCTATCGATAGTAATTAAATCAAAGCGGGGCATTTTCCAGGTGTAATCAATCAGAACCAAGCTGTTATCAACTGCTCCTTTTACTTTGCATCCCTCTTCACTTATATCTTCAGGACTTACATGAGTACGACAGCGATAGGTTATCAGGTAACTACTCCCAGGAGCTGGTTCTTTGCCAGGTAATGACCAATCAACGTTTCCTGCATTTAACTTATAGTCTGTACTATTTTCATAAATAACATTGCCTTGTTTAACTTGAATAATCTCAAGTACTGCAGAGTCAGGTATCGGATCAACAGCTCCTGAGTATGAACCATGAGTAACAGTAGTGGTTTTCTGAACAGTTATATCTACTTTTTTGATTTCACTTATTGGAAAATCATTAACTTTAAGTTCCATTACTCTTTGGCTATTCGGCTGAAAAGTATGTGGTTCTGATTCAACTGATTTTATATTCGGATCTTGATCAAAAGAAACACGAATACTATGAGGTAACTCAATCTCATAGCCATCAACATGAGCTTTTCCCTCATTAATCACGAATACTTGTTTTTTGCCCTCTTCTTCCTTTTGCAAAAACATTACTTCAAGGCCATTTACAACGTAGGAACCATTAGCTTCTTTGTCATAACGAGCAAGAGCAGTAGTTACTATGTTTGCTTGTGGTGGTGGTGAATGTTCTATTAATACTCCATTTTCAATGTTATAGATTGGATAAAACTCTCCTGCAGAAAAACGTGGAGAAAGACCTTCTGCTTGATAACCCCAAATGGTGGAAACTTTAAGCCTTGCAGCTCCTACTTCTTGATAATTACGTGTACCAACAGCAGGATCACGAAGATTTTCGTCCTCAAGTTCTGTAATCGTAGATTCTAGATAATAAACACCTATACGAACTGTGGTACTCAGTGGAATAACAAACTCTTTTGCCTCTACCTTTCTCACCGCTCCACGAAGATAGATTTTTCCTCCTTCAAGTGTAACTTTACCAGTTTCTCTATCTATAATACAATTGCTTCCTGTTATAACATCACCATCACGAAATATTGCATCACCTATGCCTTTAAGCTTAGAAAGAGCATACTCCTGAGTCTCGTTTAATTCTGCAGATTGTAGACCTCTTCCTGCCAGGAACAAACTTTTTTCGTATTCTTTGTCAGGATTAAAGCGGTTATAATAACTATTTAAGGTCATTTTGTTTCAAAAAGTTACAACAAATGAAAAAGTTTCCCGAGTTGCAGATGTTCTGATAAGTGGCACAGTGTGTTCTAAAACTAACAAAATTCCCGGATTTTCCACGTCTTTTGGCTCAAAATATCTCTGCCCAGATGACACTTTTTCCTTTACCTTTGTACCAACCATAACTCCGAGCTCCCTTATTACTTGATTTGCTGCGTCCGTGAAATCGAAAGTAAATTTAAGATAGAGATTATTAGTTGGTACATTAGAGGGTTTAAACCTACCTGTGGGAGTTAGAAGCTCTCCATCATCATCATCAGTACAAAAGAGTATCTCATCAACAACACGACGTCCAACTTCCTTAATTAATGTTGCAGAAGTAATTAGTTCCGGTGGTGTGTCTTGAGTGTACTCTATAGTGATTACGCTATCTGCTATAATTGCACCATTTTCTACACGCTCAATAGTGCCTGAGCTACTATCAACTATATAATCTATGCTTGACTGATAAATTGTTTGCCCTGTATAAACTTTTACATCTTTAATAGTGTGGTGATCTAAACTTATCTTGCCGCCTGCTGCAAAAGTTTTTTCAACTTTGTAGCTGCTTTCCCAGGTAGAATCTCCAGATCCCCAAGCAAGATGTATCGGTTGCTCTTTTATGCTCGCAGCAATAGCTGCTCTGCCTGATTGTGTGAGTACTGACATAGTTGATTGTGCAGTTGATATTATGTATATACAAGATCCGTAGAAAAAACGTCCAATTTTTTTGCAATAATAGGATCAAAATCTTTCCAAGGGCGATTTAAGTGGCGATGTTCATGCCAAGTAACCATACCTGAATAGAATGCTGCTACGTAATTTTCTAGCTCATGAATGGGATCTTTCTGTTTTGAATCTGAATCATTTTGACAATCAACATGATATTCCACTAAATTAGACTCTATTATTTTTTGATCAGTAAAATTCTTCGCTTCATAGTAATAAGTTATACTAAATCGCTCTAAAATTGGTGTACGTTGAAAATTCCAAATCTGCTCAGAAAGTTTATCTTCACTTAAGTGAAGTGTATGCTCTATTTCTTCATAAGTAGTTGATGCAAAACAAGCATTGATATCCCCTAAATTCCAACTATCTGACAATACTATTAATGCTTTAGCACACTTAATTTCTGGCAATAAACTCTGTGGTAGAGGATATAGTGCTTCTAAGTTGTACCACTCATGATTTCTTTCATATGTACCGTTGTAATTCTTCGTGTGAGGCTCTTTCTCTCCTAATGTTGCAACATCTAACCTATATAAATCATTACTGTAACTTCTATCATAATGTGATCTAAAAGTGCCAAATTTAAATCTTGGATTTCCTATTTTCAGCTCAAATGAGTTTTTTCTTCCAAACGATAATACTGGTCCTTCTTTTGCTATTTTTACACCTGAGTAGTCTGAAAGAAGATCTCCAAAAATACTTTCATCTAACATAAATCGCTGAGCATTATAATAGTCATTGAATATTCGCATTAATCGAGATCTTGCCGGTGCAGAAAGTTTTGCCAGAGCAATTACACTATCGACAAAAAAGTCATTAGGAACATCAGAGATGCCAATTTGAAATTCAGCAAAATGCTCTCCTGGTGGTTCTTCTTGAATGGTAATATTATCAATGTTTGCCCACTTCAGCGCCATCTTCAGTGACTGTGGTGTACCGCGCAAACGTTGAAATCTTATTCCGTTTTGCTTAGCTGAGACCCATTCTTTTAATGCACTCTTAGTAGCTTTCTTACCCCAGGATAAAATTTCTCCCAAGCCGTATTCCGCTACTAGCCACGGCAACATTTCAGTCTGTGGGTTAATTTTAAATCCCCGTAGAGAATTTGCATCAAAAGAATAATTAATTATGTCTGTAAGTATTTGCTCTTGCTTTGAAGCATTTGGAGGAAGTATCACCAATTTTTACCTAACACTTAAATTATTTAAAGTAACGCATTCATTATCTCGCACGACGATGTCTTCTATCGGCTCTGTAAGCTCTATATTCTGCATACCTTCTATAAAGAGGTGGGCAATAATCCATGATCTGGTAACATTCCACCCTAAACCTTTAGCAGATTCAAGATCTTTGATAAATTGTTCCTTTGCAGCTTCGATAACATCTTTGGATGCAGTAGGGTAAATATGCACTTTAGCATGAATAGTAATGGGAATAATACCACAGCCAATAACTGTAAGCGTATCTGTTAATACACGAATATCATCGCGAATAACGTGATTTCTGACGATCTCTAGCAATTCTTCTGAAGGTACTCCATCATTTTCTGTGGAAAATATTGAAATCTGTACACTTCCTGGTATAGTTGATACCACTTGCGCATCTTTTACTCTTGTGTCAGCAGATAATGCATGATAACGATAATGCTCTTTGCTTCCTGCTGTTGACCAACCAACAATTTTGGCTTTTACCCGCTTTCTTAAGGATTCATCATTCTCTGACTCCTTTCTCAGCACACCATAAAATTCAGCCAAGTGATCAAGGTCATTACCTCTTGCAAAAGCAAGTAAATTTGCCTGTGCTGCATCATTAATCCTTTGCCTAAGAAGTAGTTCACGCCAGGCTGCCACTTCCAGGATTTTTATTGCTGGATCACTCTCAGTTAGCGCAGAAAAACTTGCATCTCGACGCATTAACTCTTCTTTCATTCGCGAAAGGATTTCCTCAAATTTTAATGTTTCGACAATATTTGGTGTTTTCATTCTACTGCCTTATACTATAATACCATCAAGGCGGATCGGCTCTCCATTTGGTAGATAGGTTCCTTCTAAAATGAGAGTTACTTTGCCTTCTTTAATTTCTGTTACTTGTACACGTTTAAGCTTAAATCGACGCTCCCACTTTTCCAGTGCTTCTGCAACTGCTGCATAAAGTTCTTGTGCAAAACCAGGTACAATTGGATGATCAATCAGCTCAAATAATCTTGATCCGTAATCTCGGCGCATAACACGAGTACCAATTGGTGTAGTTAAAATATCAACTATTGATTGTTTTAAATGCTCTATACCACTGATTCTTTTGCCAGTTTCAGAACTCATACCACGCATATTATTTACCCTGCAAAGACATTGTTACTTCCTTGTTCTGCTATTGCTCCACAGGAAATTAGGTCACCAGTACGAGCAATCGCTTTGCCATTTGCAAACACTGCTTTCGACCCTTGAGTCATTACTTTTCCTTCACTCAAACTATCTCCTTGCCTACAGACAGGTCTTCCGTTTATAAATACATCTCTGCTTCCACTTATACAAAAATGCGGCAATGCTTCTTCACAGTGATCTTATATGTTAAAAACAAGTCTTTATAAGTATTAAGAAGTAGTAATATAAAGATGTATAGAGAAGAGGAACCGTCATAGATCTTGGTCATAAGGGACCGTATTGGAGCAAGGTTCTCTTCTCTGTTTATATACTGAATAGTTCCGAACAACTGATTGAGTTTTTAGGCTCGTATATAAGGGTGGAAAATGCAGTATTATATTATTCTTACGGAGGAATTATGAATTCATCAAATATCATTGCTGGCATTGATGTTAGCAAAAATAAGCTAGATATCCACATTCATCCACTTGGACATTATAAAGTATTTGAAAATGACGTTCAAGCTATTGATCAAATACTCGACTTTTTACGTTTGCATAATGTAACCAAAGTTGGACTTGAAGCAACTGGTGGGTACGAAAAATTATGTGCTTATACTTTACTAAGCCATGGTTTCGAAGTATATGTTATTCAACCTAGATGGGTTAGAGATTATGCAAAAAGCCTTGGTATCGCTACTAAAACTGATAAAATAGACTGCAGCATCATCTCACGTTATATCAATAATACAGATATGCGTGTTACTCCTTTAAAGGTTAGTAATATTGACAGTTTGAAGCAAAAGTTATCTCGCAGAAATCAATTAGTGGAAATGGCAAAAATACAAAAAACTCAAGCTCATCAAGTAACTGATATATCCATAATCAAACAAATGGAAGAACTACTTGCCATTTTGCAAAGTCAAATTCAAGTTTTAGAAGACGAGATGATAACATTGATTGAGCAAAGTCAAGAGCTTAAAGAAAAATACATATCAATAACTAGTATGCCAGGAGCAGGTAGAATCTTAGCTATTACTATGATCTGTTATCTACCAGAATTAGGAACTCTCCGACATAAAGAAATATCTAGCCTTTCTGGAGTTGCACCTTTTAATCGAGATAGTGGTTTTAGTAAAGGAAAAAGATGTATTCAAGGTGGTAGATCACAGATTAGAACAGTTTTACATATGTGTGTTCTTAGTGCACAAAAGTACAATTCTTATATAAGAATCTTCTTTGATAGGCTATACGATCAATACAAAAAACCATATAAAGTTGCTTCTACTGCTGCCATGAGAAAATTACTTATCCTTGCTAACTCTTTAATCAGAGATGGCAGGGTTTTTACTGAGGAATATAGCCCTAAAGCTGCTTAGATTGAAAATTAGTGTAGTTGTGGATAAGTTGTGTGATTCATATAGGTCATAACAACTGATTTGTCAGATTAAGTCTGAATTTTAAATAGTTAAGTAACGTTGTGTTTTTGAATTGACTTTAATCTTTGATCATGCTTGTAATTTTGCATGACAAAAGGCTCCTTTGACGGAATGTAATTTTTTTGCACTTCACTTAAACAAGGAATTGTACTTTCTAGCTCTTTATATTTTTCCCATGGAGTTTTCCCTTGAAGAGAGCTATGAGGACGTTGTCTATTATAATGGTTTTCCCAATCTCTGAGTTTAATTTGTAGGTCAGGATCCTTGATGTTAACACTACTGTAAAATTCATCTAAATCTGTACGCTGAGCTCTTTCCACTTTACCGTTTAAATGCGGGGAAAATGGCTTGATAGGACGAAATTTGATTTTCCATTTTTTCAAATATTCTTGCACCCTATAAGCAAAAAATTCCTGTCCTCTATCGGTTTGAATTCTTTGACAATGAAATGGCATTTTTTCTCTTAGTTGTTCAAGAAAATCTAGAGTGTTTTCTGCAGTACGTCTTGGGTACAATGTAACAACTTTATAACGTGTACAATCATCTATAGCGGTATACTGATAAAGTCCAGAAGCTATTTTGCATACATCCATCTGTATACGTTCTCCTGGTACTTTACAGTTGTAACGCTTTATTTGTTTGCGGTAATGACGTTTAATACGTAAAAGACTTACATCATATTTTTTGAAAACTTTGTGTATAGTAGCCAATGAAAAAGAGAGATCATGTAAACGTTTCAATTCAGTTTGAATACGTCTTGCTCCTAATTTTCTAGTTTTTCTTAAGTGGAGAATAAGTTGATCACTAGATATATTGGTTTTTTGTAAAGGTGAGGTTTTAGGCCTGCTACTAAGATTTTCTAATCCTTTTTCACCAAACTCCTTGTAACGTTTACACCATTTGCGTAAGGTAAAGCGTGAAATATTATAGTGCTGACATACTCTTCCTGCATGACCTAATTTTTTATATAGGTTTACCCAATTCAGGCGTAGCTTAACTTTAGAGTCCATTTACTTGCGGCTTTTATTGTTGATATACTTCCCACCATAATTGTAATAAGGTATATAAACTATCACAAGTACAAATTTCTATTTGATCTTACATTTTTATTGTAATAACCTATATGAATCACACAGATAAGTGCGCTTACACAGACTGAAAGCACATACTGTAATTGCTATTGAATGATGGAGAGACATACTCCATTATTTTAGCACGAAGTAACAAATTCAATGAATTAGTTCTTCAAGAATAATTTAAACTTTTACAGTAGGAGTAGTCTCATGAAACATTATAGCGGGTTAGATGTCTCACTCAAAGAAACTTTTATTAGTATCATTGATGAGAAAGGAAAAATTGTTAAAGAAGGGGTTGTTGCAAGTGAAAGCAGTGCAATAGCTGAGTTTCTGCTTGGTCAAAACAAAAAATACGAGTCCATAGGAATAGAAAGCGGGCAATTATCAATATCGATGTGCAAAGAGTTGAGGAATCTTGGATTACCAGTAACTTGTGTAGATGCAAGGCATATGGCAGCAGCATTATCTGCGAGAATCAATAAGAATGATAAAAATGATGCAAGAGGCATAGCACAAATGATGAGAGTTGGGCTATTTAAGGAGGTATTAGTAAAATCAGACGAAGCTTGTCAGGTTAAAATAATACTTGGAAGCAGAAGACAATTAATACGTTGCAGAGAGCAAATTGCGGGAACAATAAGGGGATTACTGAAAATATACGGGATAAAAGTTAATCAACGTCTTAGTTCTGCAAACTTTGCTTTAAAAGTGCAAGAAATGGTTAATAATCTAGATGAAATTAGCCAAACCTCAATTGAATCATTAGTACATAGTTTAGAAATAATAGAAGAATCAATAAGAAAACTTGATAAAATGCTCTCAGAACAAAGCAAAAAAGATGAGGATTGTAAATTATTAACTACTGTTCCAGGAGTTGGTATTATAGTAGCAATGACATATAAAGCTGCAATAGATGATCTGCATAGGTTTGAAACATCTTATACAGTTGGAGCCTATATGGGATTAAGTCCAAGACAGTACGCTTCTGGTGAGATTGATCGACACGGAAGTATATCAAAAATGGGACCAGTGGACTGTAGGAATATGTTATATGAAGCCGCGCAGGTCTTACTGGTAAAATGTAAAAGGACATTTAAATTAAGAAGCTGGGGATTGAAGCTTAAAAAGAAAAAGGGCATGAAAAAAGCAATTGTTGCAGTAGCAAGAAAATTAGCCGTGATTATGCATAAGATGCTAATCGATAGAAAAGAGTTTTGCTATCAATAAACACTAAAGAAGTATAAAACAATAATTTTACTGAAAGTAAAGATAGCAATGCCGATGGAAGGGATAAGCAAGAGGATAAGTTGAAGCATAGACTTCGTGGCGTACATGTTGCCGTCCACTTCCGCCTAACAAGTATAGTGCGGCTTGGCTACAATATGAATTAGCCATATTAGACCGCGGAGAGAACAATGGAAGCATGCTACTTTTAACTTATGTAAAATCATTAAGACTATAGAGGAAAAGAATGATACCTTAGTTTTTATAAGCTTAATGAATATGTGGATAAATACTTTAAGTTTGTGTGGACGTATTTATCCACATATTCATTGGCTACATAGTTTAAAAGAGATTAATTGGAAATTAGTGTTGATGTTTTTATTGCCAATAAAACCTCTTTTGATTGAATAAGATAATACAATAATAAATAAAAGGTTGTATTAGAGCTGAATTTTACATCAAAAAATATTTTTCATGATACAAAAAATTATTGTTGACTTTTATGCAATTAGAGAACTTATCTGAGAAATGAAGAAACAGGGCTATTGGAAGACATTACTGAACAATTAAAAGCTCAAAATATTAGCGATAAAGATCTAAAAATATATCTTATTGACTCAATTGCGCGAGCTGCTAGTTCAGGACATCCATTTACTCATACAGGAAGTGCAGGCATACATAAACAACGACATAGATTGCTTGAAGTTTTTCATAGTATGGGAAGGGATAGACTAGAGCGTATAGTTCAAGAGCTTTTACAAGCAAAGCAAATAGTTAAAGGAATGGCTAATGGTTCAAAAGAAGATAAATGGCTTGATGTAAAAACAGGACCATTTGCACGTGGAGTTGGAAAATTTACTCATGGAGCTGAAAATTTTTAAAATCAGGAAATTCTATTTTTTTATAGTCAAAGTAAAAGGGTTAATACGATAACCATATGATGATCTTTGCCAACCAAGGGTTTGTATTACATCATCACGTTCAATACTTAATCCTAATTTCTCAGCAAGTGTAGATTTGATTGTTCTTTGCATTTTATTTAATGGCTTTCTGATCTGTTGTTCTAAATCTGCTTCTAAACTAAGTCCCAAGAGTTTTTCTAACTGGTTAATATTGAGAAGTTTATGTTTTTCAGGTGGTAATTCTTTCTCACAGTCATGTAAAAATTGCTTGAACAATATTCGAAAAATATTAAGACATGATACAGCTTTTTTATTTATAACTTCAACACTATTAACATATACCATACCTTTAACTACCTGTAACTCCAGAAGCTTTGTTGGCACAATTGGTTCAACACGTTTAAGCGAAATATATGAAGCTGGTAAAACTTGCAAAGAAGTATTTTCTACTACCTCTGGTACTCCTTTTTTAGCTGCTTCTTGGAATATCTCAGTTACAGTCTTAAGCTGACAAAACAGTTTCACCATTGGCACTACATATAGATTCAGTAATAGATTTGGTATATCTTTTTTTAGAGTGATGAGAACTGTAGGGTGGACTCTAAGTTTATCTATAGTTAAAAATATCGCATCAGTACAAAAATCAAGGATTATTAGATTTACAATACGACCTTGATTACAAATATAATAAACTCCTTGTTCCACTTTTTCCCACATAAGTCTTGAATCATTCAACTTTGTTTCAAACCAGTCTATGACCTTTTCTGTATTTAAGTATATGGATAAGAGATGAAATCTCTGTTTTTGATAAGTGTTAGGTAAAATATGACGAGAACAGTTTTCACAAATAGCGTCATCACATGCTTCATCAAAGTCTGAATCAATAAAAATCTCATTACTACAACTTGGATCAACTACATTTGGCCAATCAAGACGATCTTCCTCACGAGAACAAACAATATAATACCTTTCTTGCATTTTTATCCATCCAAGATCAAATAAGTATCTTGCTGCTTTAATATGATTTTGGCTTGGATTTACCCAAGAACTATTTGAACTTAAAAGATCAGCAATTTGCTCGTGAAAGAATTTTAAGACCATAAGATTGTTCCATATGTTTCTTCAGGTCCTCTCTTTCTTTTTTATTGAGTGGATGCTCTGAATAATAAACTTCCCCACTTATTTTGAAAGAAAATGTTACCTTTTTGTTTTGGAACATTACTTTAGCTGATTGAATAGATTGTAGTATGTTGCCAATAGCTGGCTTTAAAATATGTAACTCTGGTGCAATAGGATCATATGGCTTTACACTCAAAGTAAGATATGTATTACTATTTTTAAAATAATCTGACTTAAAATTTAACTCAAATATACAAATGTCAGAGTCAGAACCATCTATACATGCTTGAAGAAATTTGTTCACTTGTAATGGAAAGTTCTTATCTTGTATACTTACAAAAGTACATTCGCAGTCAAAATACCCACTTACAATGCTATTTGCTATTTCCACAGCCTTGTTAGTATTTTTAGCACAGAGATTAACCTGAGTGCCATCAAGAGAAAAGTCTAAAATCATCCACTCAGGTTTATGACCATGAACAACTTTGTTTGAATTAAGCAGTAAATCCATGTCACTTCCTCGACGTACAAACATATATATTCGATCTTGATGATGGAAAAAACCCTGCAACTGGTCATCATCCTTAAGTATCTGCTCTACGGCTTCTCGTGACATAAATTCCTTAAATGAAGTATGTATTTGTCTTGGTGATTTCTGTAAAGCAAATGATACGAAACCTTTCTTTTGTACTTTATCAAAGTGATAGACAGATTTTAGAAGTTCACAATTTATGTGAAATAGTAAAAACAATAAGGATCTTTTATCATACTTGGTATTGTTTTTTACCAGGTACGATCTCATTAACTTCTCAGTCAGAGCAAATCTTGCTACTTCACTAACTGTAGCCTCAAGTTTTGTACGATCAAAGTAGCTAATGAGATAATAGTCAAAAAGAGAGTCAGAGTAACTGGTAAGTATCTTACGTTTTTGTTGAGTGGATCTATCGTCATAATTTCCGTCCTGAAAAAGTTGCCCATTTAAATGATTTTTAAAGCAATGCTGAAAAATGATGCTAAGTTGTTTACCAGAAAGGGAATCTAACCAAGATTGACGTACATTAGAATCCTGAAAACGTTCTAGTAAGAGGTTAACAGGAACTTCTAAATCACTCTCCCAGAATTCATTACTTGGATAAACATTCATGATACTTTAAATAAGCTATATCATATATAATATGATAATTTAAGCAAAGATTTTTTGGACATAATTTTTTCAAATCTTGTATATTTATTAGGGAGAATTTGTGTGAACTAGACAGCTACCTTGAATAAGGTATCCATTGGTTTAGTCTAAAATGGTAAAAGTTTTCTTTTAGCTGTTGATAAGAATTCTCCCAACCTATTAGAAAATTCACAGGAAGAAAAACATGCAAAAAGGGGATTTAACTATTTATTGCCGTTATGAACCTCATAGGTTAGCGGGTACATATTTGGCAGATGCTTATGAACAATTATTGAAATATAGAACTAAGGAGGTGAAAGAAAATGACAACGGTAAGCTTGTATGCAAGAGTTTCATCAAGACAACAAGCACAAGAGAATACGATAGAGAGTCAGATTGTAGAATTGGAGCGTCGCATTAGTAGCGATGGACATGAGTTATTAGATGAGCATAGGTTCATCGATAATGGCTACAGTGGATCAAACTTAGAACGTCCTGGCTTAGAGAGTTTACGTGATAGAGTAGCAGAAGGTAAGATTGATAAGATATACATTCATTCACCTGATCGGCTATCACGGAAATTTTCATATCAAATGATCTTACTCGAAGAGTTTAAAAAGGCTGGATCTGAAATAGTATTTTTGAATCATAAGTTTGATGATAATCCTGATTCCCATTTATTTCTACAGATTCAAGGAGCAATAGCAGAGTATGAACGTGCAAAGATTATGGAACGAAACCGTAGAGGTAAACTTCATGCGGCCAAAGCTGGGTGTATAAGTGTGATGGGTAGGGCGCCTTACGGTTATCGCTACATAGCAAAACACGTAGGTGAAGGAAGTGCTCAATTTGAGGTTGATGAAGAAGAGGCAAATATAGTGCGTAAAATATTTAGTTGGGTTGGCCAAGAAAGAGCAAGTATAGGAGAAGTTGTACATGAACTGAATAAGATACCGGTAATAACACGAACAGGAAAAAGGTATTGGAAAAGGAGCACTATTTGGAACATGTTAAAAAATCCTGCTTATATAGGACAAGCAGCTTATGGTAAAACTAGGACATGCTCAAAACCACAAGTAAAAAAGTCAAAAAAAGGAACTTGTGGTAAACTTAAAAGTGGTCGCTTTAACAGTGATAAAAAGAACTGGACTTATATTCCAGTACCAAAAATAATCAATGAAAATTTATTTGATTCAGTGCAAACACAATTAGCTGAAAATAGACAAAGAGCAAGAGTAAGGCAAAGAAGAGAAACATATTTATTACAAGGTTTAATGGTATGCCAACGTTGTCAATATACTTATTGTGGTACAAACCACGTTCATAAAAAGTCGACATATTATTACTATCGTTGCTCTGGTACAAACTCTAGCAAATTCAATGGCAATAAAATCTGCGATAATAAATCAATACGCACTGATATATTAGATGGAGTTATATGGGAAGAAGTCAAGAGTATCTTGAAAGAGCCAGATAGGATTGCAAATGAATATCAACGTAGATTATCAGAGAACAAAAAACCTTTACATAATCAAACACGTGAAAAGCAAGAAAGTAAGCTAAGATTAAGTATCAAAAAATTTATTGATAGCTATGCCAAAGGGTTTATAAGCCAAGAAGAATTTGAACCAAGAATCACAACAATGAAACAGCATTTGAAAGAAATTGAAGAAGAGAAAGAAAGAACGATTGATCAAAAAAAACTACAACAAGAATTGAGCCTTGTTACAGATAGCTTGAAAAACTTTTCCTCAAGCGTTGAGTCAAAGCTTGATCAAGTGGATTGGCAGACTAAACAAAATATTATTAGAATGTTGATTCATCAAATTGAAATCAACCACAACCACTTATACATAGTATTTCGCATAAAAAATCTTGCAAATTTTGATCAAAGTAGCCATAATAGAATTATGCAATGTTGTACTAGCAGTCAATATTGTTGGACTGCCGGATAAAACTGTTGCAGAATCCAGAGAGCGTATCAGAGCAGCGTTAAATTCAATCAATCTTCTGTTACCTCCAAAAAGGATTACGGTTAATCTTTCCCCTGCGGATTTGCTTAAAGAAGGTAGTCATTATGACTTAGCTATTGCTGTTGGATTACTTGTTGTAATGAATGTGATACCAGTTGAAAAAGTTCAGTCTTATATAATCATGGGCGAGCTTGCACTAGACAGCAGAGTCATACCAATCTCAGGAGTACTTCCAACAGCAATCAATGCAAAACAGGTAAATAAAGGAGTAATTTGCCCAAGGGGAAATGGAGTAGAAGCTTCATGGGTAAAGAATGTTTCTATTCTGGCTATAGAGAAATTAACCGATATTATCAGACATTTTAAGGGTGAGCAGTTAATTCAGCCGGTAACTTTTAACTATAGCGCTGCGCCCAAAGAAAAAAATTCAGTTCCAGATATAAAGGATATTAAAGGTCAAGTTGTTGCAAAAAGAGCAGCTGAAATTGCAGCAGCAGGTGGACACAATATGCTTCTTGTTGGACCTCCTGGTACTGGAAAGTCAATGCTTGCTAAGCGATTTATAGGGCTATTACCTGATTTGACTGAGCAGGAGATGATTGATGTTAATATTATCTCTAGCATAACAAAAGCCGGTAACGAAACATTTAAAGTAACTCGTCCCTTTCGTGAACCTCATCATTCATGCTCCATGCCAGCGATGATAGGAGGAGGAAAAAATGCAAAGCCTGGGGAAATCACCATGGCTCACAATGGTGTGTTATTTCTTGATGAGCTACCTGAATTTCCAAGGCTTGTGCTTGATTCTCTACGCCAACCACTTGAAGATAGAAAGGTAACTATTGCACGTGCAAATGCTCACATTACTTATCCAGCTAATTTTCAACTTATAGCTGCAATGAATCCCTGCAGGTGCGGTTACTTAGGTGATGCAAGTAGATCGTGCAACAAAGCTCCAAAATGCGGCACAGATTACAAAAACAAAATATCAGGACCTTTGCTTGATAGAATAGACATATGCATTGAAATGCCAAACGTTAGCATACTTTCTCCTGAAATCTCTGTGGAGGGAGAAAGTACCGAGGTTATAAGAGGAAGGGTGATAGCAGCGAGAAAAATTCAAACTGAGCGTTATAGTAAATTTAATATTCGTTGCAATGCAGAAGTCAGTGGTGAAGCATTAAATAAATTCACTGAACCAGATCAGGAAGGGTTAGAATTGCTAAAATACGTACTGAAAGAAAATTACATTTCCAATCGAGGCTATACACGTGTATTAAGAGTCGCAAGAACCATTGCAGATCTTGCGAAAAGTGAGGAAATAAAAAGAGCACACATCTCAGAAGCGCTGAATTACAGAATAAGAATGTATAAATAAATTAATCTGCTTGACAGAAAACTTTTTTTGCCATATACTGCCATTAGTGAAATTTTAATATTTTAGGAGTAGAGTTATGACATTACAGGTTTTAGAAAATGATTCCTTCTGGGTCGCTAATGAAAAAGGGTGGAAGAATAATGGCAATGGGTTTTTGAATGTAACTAAAGGAGTTGCTAACGCAAATTGGCAATATGTATGTCATCACCCGTATAAAACAGCTGCTACTTTTGCAGCAATTGCACTAGTAACTTCACTTACAGCTGCTTATTTTTTAAGTCCAGCTTATGCAACTTTTGTTGGTACAGTTGGAACAAAAGCTGCAACACTCGTTAGTCCTGCTATTACTGCAATGTCTGCATTTGCAGTTGCTCATCCACTCATTGCTAGTTTGGTAGTTCTTGCTGCAGTAGCAGCTTTAATAACTGCACCTGTGCTTGCATATAAAAACAGTGGTAAATCAGAGGAAATTAAAGCCCTCAATGGCGACATCGACAAAATATCAGCAATAGTAAAAGACGATGTTAAAAAACCAGAAACTAAGATTGGTGAACTTAAAGTAATCTCTTGCGTGGCGCAAACTCGCTCTGTATAAATTATGCTTTCAACAAAAAGGACAGGCTTCTGTCCTTTTTTACTTACAAGTACTTTCTGTTTTTTTTGCATCTTAAGTAGTGTTATTTGAAAGTCTATAATTATTACATCTACTGATTAATAATGTTAAGAATAAGTAAATCTTGTTTACTGTTTGCGTATGTCAAAATGAAAAATGTTTGCATATTGTTAAAAAAGCAGTAACTTGTTATCAAGTGAATTCACTAATATTTGAGTAAAATTTAAATGTCAATTGACCTTAGTTTACCAGAATTACCCATATTGCACCCAAGGATTACCGTTGTGGGAGTGGGTGGTGCTGGTGGAAATGCTGTGAACAACATGATTCAATCCAATTTACAAGGAGTAAATTTTGTTGTAGCAAATACCGATGCTCAAGCGTTAGAGAAGTCATTATGTGATAAAAAAATTCAACTTGGTATTAACTTAACTAAGGGCCTTGGTGCTGGTGCTTTGCCTGATGTTGGTAAAGGTGCAGCAGAAGAATCAATTGATGAAATTATGGAGCATATAAAAGATAGCCATATGCTCTTTATCACAGCAGGGATGGGTGGTGGTACTGGAACAGGTGCTGCACCGGTAATTGCAAAAGCAGCCAGAGAAGCAAGAGCGGTAGTTAAAGATAAAGGAGCAAAAGAAAAAAAGATACTGACTGTTGGAGTTGTAACTAAGCCGTTCGGTTTTGAAGGTGTGCGACGTATGCGCATTGCAGAGCTTGGACTTGAAGAGTTGCAAAAATACGTAGATACACTTATTGTCATTCCCAATCAAAATTTATTTAGAATTGCTAACGAGAAAACTACATTTGCTGACGCATTTCAACTCGCCGATAATGTTCTACATATTGGCATAAGAGGAGTAACTGATTTGATGATCATGCCAGGACTGATTAATCTTGATTTTGCTGATATAGAAACAGTAATGAGTGAGATGGGTAAAGCAATGATTGGTACTGGAGAGGCAGAAGGAGAAGATAGGGCAATTAGTGCTGCAGAGGCTGCGATATCTAATCCATTACTTGATAATGTATCAATGAAAGGTGCACAAGGAATATTGATTAATATTACTGGTGGTGGAGATATGACTCTATTTGAAGTTGATTCTGCAGCAAATAGAGTGCGTGAAGAAGTGGATGAAAATGCAAATATAATATTTGGTGCTACTTTTGATCAGGCGATGGAAGGAAGAGTTAGAGTTTCTGTTCTTGCAACTGGCATTGATAGCTGTAACGACAATTCATCTGTTAATCAAAACAAGATCCCAGCAGAGGAAAAAAATTTTAAATGGCCTTATAATCAAATTCCAATATTAGAAACAAAAGAATATGCTTCAACTGAGCAAACAAATGAAAGAGTTAAGTGGGGCAGCAATGTTTATGATATACCAGCTTATTTAAGAAGAAAAAAATAATGCAATTTTGGCTACTAAAGTCAGAACCAAGTGAATACTCGTGGCAAAAAATGGGAAAGGAGCAGGTGACGCAGTGGAATGGTGTATGCAATTATCAAGCTCAAAATTACATGAGAGCTATGAAATTAGGCGATCTTGCATTTTTTTATCATACAGGTAAAGAGAGAGTTATACTTGGAATAGTTGAAGTATTAAAGGAGTATTATCATGTTTATAATTCCAAATTTGGACTAGTGAATGTAAAATTTTTGAAACCTTTAAGTAACCAAGTGACGTTAAACAGTATAAAACAAAACCCACTTTTGAAAAATATGGTTATATTAAAACAATCACGTTTATCAGTTTCTCCAGTTTTAGAGACTGAGTGGAATGAAATAATAAGGATGAGCGAATGTTAGAAGTGAGCATTCTTGATAAGAGGTGGCATAGTATTACGAAGGACCCACAGAGTTTTGTATTAAATATTATTAATGCTTCTCTAAAAGAATTAAAAATAGATCATTATAAACCAAATATATCAATAGCTCTCGCTGATGATAACTTGCTACATCAACTTAATCTTAAGTTTAGAGAAATAGATAAGCCAACTAATGTACTATCATTTCCATGCGAACAGTTATCTAGTGAATGTGATCTAGGAGACATAGCAATTGCAGTAGATACAATAGAAAGAGAGTCTCATGAGTACTGTATATCTATCCTCACTCACACTGCACACATGTTAGTTCATGGATTGCTGCATTTACTTGGCTATGATCATCAAAAAGAAGATGAAGAAATTATAATGAAAAGTTTAGAGAGCAAGATTTTAGCTTTGCTTGAATTTGAAAAGGAAAAGTATGGTAGATAATACCAAAATATGTTATTTACAAAAAAGGGGTTTTAGCTGTAAAAGGTAAGCAATATGGTTCAGTTTTCTTTACCAAAAAATTCTAAAGTTAATAAAAAGGGCAAGGTTTATCCTACTCCTACTGGAGCAAAAAATATTAGAAGATTTCAAATTTATCGTTGGTCTGCTGATGATGATAAAAATCCAAGAATAGACACATTTTTTATCGATATGGATAATTGTGGCCCTATGGTACTTGATGCATTAATAAAAATAAAGGATGAAATAGATTCAACCTTAACTTTTAGACGCTCTTGCAGAGAAGGAATATGCGGATCTTGTGCAATGAATATTGATGGTACCAACACTCTTGCATGCACTAAATCTATACATGATATAAAAGGTGAAGTAAAAATATATCCACTACCTCATATGTATATAGTAAAGGATCTAGTTCCAGATCTAAGCCAATTTTATGAGCAATACAAATCGATTAAACCTTGGTTACAAACAGATAAATCTGCCTTACAAAATAAAGAATACTTTCAATCTCCTGAAGATAGAAAAAAATTGGATGGTCTGTCTGATTGTATACTATGTGCTTGCTGTTCGACTGGTTGCCCAAGCTATTGGTGGAATGGTGATAAATTTTTAGGGCCAGCGGTATTACTGCAAGCTTATAGATGGATTGCTGACAGTCGTGATAATAAGAAAGAAGAAAGACTTGCTTCTTTAAACGACCCATTTAAGTTGTATCGTTGTCATACAATAATGAATTGTACAAAAACCTGCCCGAAAGGGCTTAACCCAGCAAAAGCGATAGCGAAAGTAAAACAGCTTATGGTAGAGAGAGAAGGAATTTGAGTGTTATTTCTGGCACTCTTCGTAAGAAAATAGTAGACCCTCTGAAGCATAGGGTATTGTTAATACTCTAAACGTTCTTCCATTCATGAAATGTATTGTTTCACCATATGATTCCAGTAATCTTTTAAACAACTCATGTCTTTGATTATTAATAGTTTGAAAATCCTTTTTTCCTAAAAGCTTTTTAGATTCAAATAGGTGAAGCATAATCTCGTGATAAGTTGGATAAGACTCCAAAAATTTTGGATCAAACTGAAAAGTTTTTATAAAAGCATTATTATAAAATTTTAGCTTTTGATTCTTACTATATATCGCTACAGCAATCGATAGCTTCTCAAGCAAACTTTCTTGTGCAGCTAAACAATTGCTTAGCTCAGTATGTAATTTTTTTTCATCACTAATATCTTTTCCATACATTACTATGCTATTAGAATTTTGCATTGGAACTTCAACAAAATTAAAAACCTTAGGTTCGTTCTTGTAAGTTATTACACACTCTCCTGGTTTTACGTTATAGGAGCCACTTGCAACAGTAAATTTTTTAGAGCTCCCTATATATTTATCATAAAATAAGTTATAAAACCTTACTTTTTTATTCTTATTGTACTTCAGTATTGGAAATGGTAAAGAGTCAAAAATTTTTTTATAGTTCTCCAATTCTCGCATAAGCTTACTATTTTCTAACTCAAGTTCATTAGCTTTTATCTTATAATCGGAGATATTCCTTATCCATAACAACACACCAATCACATTATTAGAATAATCTATTATGCTTTTACCATAACATGTGCAATAAACCTCACTGTCTTTTGACTTTAAATCTAGAGTAAAAGATTTATTTATTTCCTTTGCCTCAGCAAAACTTTTAATTAAGCTTTCTGATTGCTCAAAAAAATTTACAAACTCATTAAATGAATAAAAAACAGTATTAAGCAAAATTAGTAAATTGGGAGAAAATTTTTCTATACGTTTTTTTGCGTCCCAAATATAAAATCCATCATTCACAGTATCTATTAAATTATTTATGATAACATTTTGATGTTGTAAGTCCTTAATTTTATTACTAATTTTTAATTTAGAATATGAGAAAAAGAAGAATACTAGAATTAGTAGTAAAACTATTTCATACAAAAAAAACATAGTATTCTAAAACAAATATAAAAATTTGTAACCTCTCAGCAAAGAGATTGTACTGAAGAGGTATATAAGTGAAGATTGCCCAATACCCTAAAGCCTAATCTCTTATAAAGGTTTACAGAAGGTTTCATGCAATGTGCTACTATGTATTTGCACTCAAATTGCCTAGCTATCTTTATTCTTTCTAGAACCATTTGAGTTCCTATTCCACGACCCCTGTAAATTGGTAAAACTCCATCGCTATAAAAACCAGCTATGCTGTCTTGAATATAAAGACCGCATGTTCCAACAATTTCGTTATTTAGCATTACAAGAAAAAATCTTAACCTTGAGCTCTTATCATCATAATTCGATAATTGGCGAAAAAATGTGCTAACAATACTAATTCTATGATAAAAAATTTTAGAAGTGTGTAAATCTAATTGCTCTAAGAGCTCACTACTATTTACAACATTGAACTTCAAATTTGGAACAGCATCATCAGGCAAAAAATAATCTTTTATATTGAGTAAAACTTTTTTTGGTGTGCTAACGTGTTTTATTTCGCATTTTTCTAAAATACCCCCTATTTTTATACGTGGACTTATTATCCATGTTGCTTCTATATTTCGTGCTTTGAGATAATCTAGAGTTCTGCATATGGAAAGCTCAGTACATTGATCTTCACAAAACACAAAATTAAATAACGATTCTCTGGTACCATTTACTGTAAATATAACATTATCAAATTCGTCATGTATTTCCCACTTGGACAAATTCGTTGCATAAAGTATATAATCCTTTAGGTTCTGAATAATTAAGCTTGAATAACAAATTTTTTTATTCTGCATAAACCAACAATAAACAATAAAAGGCTCCTATAAAAACAAAGGCTAAAATTGCAGCTACAACATCATCTAGCATAATACCTAAAGGACCTTTTGTATTTTTATCAATCAAATTTATAGGCCACACTTTTATTATATCAAAAAACCTAAAGGAGAAAAAGCACACCAACAATACAGAGCTATTCATTTCTTGTTCTAATAATATTGAAACTAGAAGTACTGTCAGCAATTGACCAACTACTTCATCAATTACTACCTCTTTTGGATCATGCGGAGCTTTGTAATGTTGTATATAATTGCCTGTAGACCATAATCCAACTAAGAATAAAAAAAAAATAATTGCTGTACCTAAAATTCTGTCATTGAGTAATATAGGAACAATTGGGTAAGCAGCCAAGCTGCCTATAGTACCTGGCATGTGTTTTACCGTGCCAGATAGCCACCATGTTGATATTAATTTATATAAAAATTTCACAATATACCGAAATATAAAACTAATTTACAAGAACAGAAATAGTATCTTCTATAGAAGTATTTTCATATAGCAATCTATAGATCGCTTCACATATGGGCATTTTTATCTTTAGCTTTTCTGCTAAATCAAATGCAGACTTAGCAGTGTTAAAACCTTCAATTACCGACTTACCTTCTGATAAAATCTGCTGAGCACTAGAACCATTACTATTAGCTACTTTAGATCCAAAAGATAGATTTCTTGAATTTAATGATGTGCATGTCACAACCAAATCGCCTAAGCATGCTGGTCCAAGTAGTGTATTTATATCTACATTGCCGTCACCAACTTTTGCTGAGTATAAAGCCTTAATTTCACTCATACTTTTCGTAATTAATGCTGCATGAGCATTAAACCCAAACCTACCTAGAACAACCCCACATGCTATAGCAAAAACATTCTTTAACGCTGCACAAACCTGTATTCCTATAACATCGCTACTAAGGTACAATTTAATATTTTCTTGCTGTAGCTCTGATACTAATTTTAAACCTAATACTTCATTTTGACATGCAAGAACCATCGAATATGGTAATTTTCTTGCAACTTCTATAGCAAAGCTAGGACCAGAAAAAACAGCAAGAGGATTATTAGGTAAAACTTCATTGACTACTTCACTAGGTAATTTTAATGTAGATTTTTCTATTCCCTTACAAGCCAAAATTATTGCTACATTTTTTTTTAGGTTACAATCATTCAATTGATGACATATCTCCCTTAGAGACTGAGTGGGAACAGCTAGAATTATTACTGAAGCATTCACTGCATCTTCAATAGCTAATTTTACTGATACATTATCAGAAATTGGACAATCAGGTAGCTTGTCACTTTCTCTTTTCTCTTTAATTGATTCAAATATGGCCTTATTGCGAGTCCACAAAATTACATTTTTCTTACCACTTAATGAAATCGCAATTGCTGTACCCCATGCGCCAGCACCTAAAACTGATATTACCACTCAATATTCCTGAAAGTATTACTTATAATTTAAAACTGTAGAATAAGTAAATTAAAAATATAACATAAAAGTATAAAATAGTTTAAATATCTATTAACCTAAGTATTCTTTTAATAAAAATAGCTTCTATTCAATATTTACTAAAAATAGTATTATTATAGTATATCTATTGTATTTTAGATCTATTTGTATAATTTTGGAACGACACATTAACTATTAATTAATAAGTGTAATTTCTATTATTCATTAATAAAAATTTGATTTGTTACTTTCCTTGGTTATATATATTACTAAAATTATAAATTATTTATGGGGTGTAAAATATGCGTATATTATTAATTGAAGATGATCAAGTAAGTGCAAGGACTGTAGTTAATGCCTTAACTTCTGATGGACATTTTTGCGACGTTGTTACTTCTGCACAAGATTATAACAATAATATGGTTTCCTCGGGTGGAGACTGTTACGATCTAGTTATTCTAGATATACACCTGCCTGGTGATATTGATGGATATGATATACTGTTAAGATTAAGAAGTGCAAAAATCAAAGTTCCTGTTTTAATACTTTCGTGTATCTCCGCTGCCAACCATAAAGCTAAAGGACTTGGGTATGGTGCCGACGATTACTTAACCAAGCCATTTCACAAGAGCGAATTATTAGCTCGAATTAAGGCCATAGTACGACGTACTAAAGGCCATCCCGAATCAGTGATAAAGATTGGTAATATGAATATCAATTTTGATCACAGGATTGTTGAGGTAAAAGGCAAAACAGTTCACCTTACTAACAAAGAGTATTCCATGATAGAATTGCTGGCATTGCGTAAAGGAGCAGTGTTGACAAAAGAAATGTTTTTAAACCATCTTTACAATGGCTTGGACGAACCTTCAGACAACAAAATAGTTGATGTTTTTATGTGTAAATTACGTAAAAAACTTGAAAGTGCAAATGACGGAATAAGCCACATAGAAACCGTTTGGGGTAGAGGATATGTTCTAAAAGAGTATGTTGACGATGAAGAATACTCTAGTGTTAATATAAGCGAAAGCAGTAGTGACTATCAAGCAGAACAAGTCAAGGACAGCGCATGAAATGCTTTATTTACTTGTTGATTGAAGAAGCGAAAAGGTAGATTTAGTAAGATAAAAACTAATCCTAAAAGTGAGGTAACGTGGTCAGTCTTTTAGAACTTTACAAAGATTTGCAACAAAAGATAGAAAAGTTGGAAGCGGAGCTAAAAAGTTATAGGTAAGAAAGTAAGGCTTTAGAGATAGAGAATGACTAGTTAAAGGAAAAGCTCGGTTAAAATTCAAGCTTTGTTAAGTTCAAAAGGAAATAAAATAAAGAGATAAGCCAAGAAGTAAAAGGAATATAGGTGGTCAAATTGAGCGTACAGGGTATGTGAAATGTTTGATACATTTACATAGTATGGCTGACATTCATGCATTGCCTAGGTGAAATATAAGCCGAGTTCTGTTTATGTAGCTATTTATCTGGAGTAAATGTTACCATTTACTTCGTGCGATTTACCCGAGTAGATATGAGAAAAACATAAAATCTACTTCTATTTAATCTTGCTCCTAGTGTTGGTTACTTGACTACCAATGTTGCCATTGTTATGGTGTGCTCTTACCACACCTTTTCACCCTTACCTAATAATATTTAGGCGGTAATTTTCTGTAGCCCTATAACTGGAGTTACCTCCGGCGGGCGTTACCCGTCACTACCTTTTCTTGGAGCTCGGACTTTCCTCTGCTGTGTTTATCACACAACAGCAGCTACTTATTGCACCTAGGAATTATACTTTAACATTAAAATCATAAAAGCAAAAGAAAATTTCCTAACAGTCTACATACTAAAAACATTCAGACAAATAGCTAAAGGTGATATTCCGGTACATCATCGCTATCCCAAGATAAGCTTTTTTCACTTTTAGACTCTAGCTCAGTCAGTCAAGATCCTGGTCCACCGCTTGAAGACGATGAGCTACTTCTTGACCGACTACTACTCTCCACCGATATACTGTTTAGCACTGTTTCAGATTGATCCATAGTTCGCATAGATATATGTCTCATTCTGTTATTAGCGATAAAAATTTCTTCATCGCTATTGCCACTTGAAGATGATCGCCTTCTATCATTGAAATTAGTTAGTTCTAACACAGGGGCAGAATTACGACCCTTAACATATTTGTATGTTATGAATCCTATAATTCCAGCAATACTTATTATCGCTCCAACTAAAGACCCACCTATCATTCCTGCCCTATTAGACTCTATAGCAAGCTGAGCGGGCTGTGGTGAAGGAGTAGTTTGAGGAAGTAAAGTTGTAGTGAACAAAGGAGTTGTTACCTTTGTTCCAGTATTTGATATAGTGGACACTGTTTGTATAGTTGCCTCTGAGTTTGTTGTTGTCACATTAGTTGGCATTGTAGTAATCATAGTCGCTTGTGAGGTCGCAATAGTTTCAGCTACTGTTGTTGGTTCTGATGACGTACATACTGTAATTGCTATTGAATGATGGAGAGACATACTCCATTATTTTAGCACGAAGTAACAAATTCAATGAATTAGTTCTTCAAGAATAATTTAAACTTTTACAGTAGGAGTAGTCTCATGAAACATTATAGCGGGTTAGATGTCTCACTCAAAGAAACTTTTATTAGTATCATTGATGAGAAAGGAAAAATTGTTAAAGAAGGGGTTGTTGCAAGTGAAAGCAGTGCAATAGCTGAGTTTCTGCTTGGTCAAAACAAAAAATACGAGTCCATAGGAATAGAAAGCGGGCAATTATCAATATCGATGTGCAAAGAGTTGAGGAATCTTGGATTACCAGTAACTTGTGTAGATGCAAGGCATATGGCAGCAGCATTATCTGCGAGAATCAATAAGAATGATAAAAATGATGCAAGAGGCATAGCACAAATGATGAGAGTTGGGCTATTTAAGGAGGTATTAGTAAAATCAGACGAAGCTTGTCAGGTTAAAATAATACTTGGAAGCAGAAGACAATTAATACGTTGCAGAGAGCAAATTGCGGGAACAATAAGGGGATTACTGAAAATATACGGGATAAAAGTTAATCAACGTCTTAGTTCTGCAAACTTTGCTTTAAAAGTGCAAGAAATGGTTAATAATCTAGATGAAATTAGCCAAACCTCAATTGAATCATTAGTACATAGTTTAGAAATAATAGAAGAATCAATAAGAAAACTTGATAAAATGCTCTCAGAACAAAGCAAAAAAGATGAGGATTGTAAATTATTAACTACTGTTCCAGGAGTTGGTATTATAGTAGCAATGACATATAAAGCTGCAATAGATGATCTGCATAGGTTTGAAACATCTTATACAGTTGGAGCCTATATGGGATTAAGTCCAAGACAGTACGCTTCTGGTGAGATTGATCGACACGGAAGTATATCAAAAATGGGACCAGTGGACTGTAGGAATATGTTATATGAAGCCGCGCAGGTCTTACTGGTAAAATGTAAAAGGACATTTAAATTAAGAAGCTGGGGATTGAAGCTTAAAAAGAAAAAGGGCATGAAAAAAGCAATTGTTGCAGTAGCAAGAAAATTAGCCGTGATTATGCATAAGATGCTAATCGATAGAAAAGAGTTTTGCTATCAATAAACACTAAAGAAGTATAAAACAATAATTTTACTGAAAGTAAAGATAGCAATGCCGATGGAAGGGATAAGCAAGAGGATAAGTTGAAGCATAGACTTCGTGGCGTACATGTTGCCGTCCACTTCCGCCTAACAAGTATAGTGCGGCTTGGCTACAATATGAATTAGCCATATTAGACCGCGGAGAGAACAATGGAAGCATGCTACTTTTAACTTATGTAAAATCATTAAGACTATAGAGGAAAAGAATGATACCTTAGTTTTTATAAGCTTAATGAATATGTGGATAAATACTTTAAGTTTGTGTGGACGTATTTATCCACATATTCATTGGCTACATAGTTTAAAAGAGATTAATTGGAAATTAGTGTTGATGTTTTTATTGCCAATAAAACCTCTTTTGATTGAATAAGATAATACAATAATAAATAAAAGGTTGTATTAGAGCTGAATTTTACATCAAAAAATATTTTTCATGATACAAAAAATTATTGTTGACTTTTATGCAATTAGAGAACTCATCTTAGTTGTTAATTCTGTTAAAGGCTTACTCATCGTAGTACTGCTTGCTGTAAAAGTTGACTCAACAGTCGCTGCTGTAGATTTTACAGTACTTGTCTCAGTTTCCGAAGGCACACTAGTTGACGTTGTAGCAACTGTGGTCGCTTGTGGAGTAGTAGTTGTTTTTGCTACTGTTGTTGGCCCCACTGTTACTGTACTTGTTTGAATTGTTGACTCTGTTGAAGGCCTACTCGTTGTAGAAGTAGGTGCAGTGGTAGTTGATGCTACTGTTGTTGACTCCACTGTTACTGTACTTGCCTGAGTTGTTGACTCTGTTGAAGATTTACTCATTGTGGAAGTTGGTACAATGATAGTTGATGCTTCTGTTGTTAATTTGGTAGTCTTTACAGTGTCGGTTTCTGTTGTGCTAGTAATTGCAGCAGTCGTCGTTTTCTTAGAAGTCACAACCGTCTCTGTAACAGTTATAGGAGCCACAGTACTGCTGGAAATAATACTAGGCATCAATTGGCCGTTAATGATATTAACAAAATCACTGAGAGCTTTGATACTGCTTGTCGGTATTATCGTTGCTTCAGAAGATTTTCCAGAGCTCTCTCTATTAAAAGTTATAATACTCTCTCCACTTACCGCAGTGACGATAAAACCTCCTTGACCATTGTCTTTAACATACAATTGTTCTATAGGATCTTCACATTCACAAACAGTAAAATTTGATTTTGGTCCTCTCTTAGCAAGCCTTGCTAAATGCAATTCTTGCGTATTAGAAGATTGTTTTTTCGCAAGAAAAGCAACTAAATCATCACCTTCAGTTCGTCTTACATACTGTAAAAAGTTTATTTTTCCTGGATTATAGATAGTAGATGATGCTTTATCTATTTGACAATTTTTCTTAAGCAAACATTCATCTTCTTTTCTATCTTTCAGCTTCTGAGCCACGTCAATCAAGTCGAATTTAAAGATATTTGTTCTTACTTCTGGCTTCCCAATAATCTCTTTGCTCATCTGTGCATAAAGCATCGTATTTTCATCTAGTACTAATTGCCCTGGATTATCAAATTTGAATAATTTTCTTTCTGTAAGACCGTTTTTTTCACGCAGAATCTTAAATTTTCCATTCGTGTCTGATTGTAAATACCAAGAAACTAAAGCTTGATCCTTTAAGTTATGAGCAATTACAACAATATTACCATGATCAACTTTTACTGCTTTTGGTTGAAAGTAACTATTGTCTTCATTTGCAAGATTATTTATATCAATGTTCTTGTATAATTTTACTTTTCCTACGTATTCAACTAAGGGAGCATTAGTTGAATGCTTGATTTCGTAAGTGTTGAATGTTAAGCCTTTGATGCACTTTCTTTCTTTGTTAGTTTCTTCTGTAGGAAAAATAACTCCAACTTTATCTACTTCAGCTGAATTTTCTATTAGTGTGGGAGATAATTGGCCCTTGAATTCATTTGCTACGTTGACACATGTATCACACTCGTATGTTTTCGATTGATATAATGGACTAATAAGTAACTTTACTCTACTGCTTCCATTGCCGTTATCTTGATAGCTGAGTCCATAAGTAACTCCATTTCCTTCAATCAACCCTACGTTTACTGGGTTAAAACCTATCGCTTCTTTAACTTTCAGTGTAGTTGTATTAACTCTAAATAATCTACTTAATATAGACATAATTATATTTAAAATTTTAATAAAACGCTATTATGATTATTTCTATATGTAACGTCAATAAAATTTTAACTAAAATTAAGAAATTAATACCTTTATAATCTGCAAAGCGAAATATGGAAAATGAGTAGCAGTAAAGAATTCACAAATTGAATGCGCCCACTCTACAGATATAATATTGTAGAGCTCAAAAAACCAACAATTGCAATTGTTAACTCTTCAAGTATAATTTGTTGAGATTTACACGAACTTTATTAGATGAAAGAGAAAGAAGAGCAGTTTAGTTTTACATCAGACAACCTCAGAAAAGCGAAAAAGTCTATAGAGATGTATCCTAAAGGTAGAGAAGGTAGTGCCGTCATGCCTTTACTATACCTGGTTCAAGAACAATGCGGATGGGTTCCTGAATCTGCCATGCGCTACGTTGCTGACATGCTTCATATTCCACATATTCGCGTGTATGAAGTGGCAAATTTTTATACCATGTATAATTTAAAACCAGTAGGTAAATATCTCATACAAATTTGTAGAACAACTCCTTGCTGGTTGTGCAATAGCGAAGAAGTGTTAAATACCTTTAAAAAGAAACTAGGAATCAATATCGGTGAAACTACTAAAGATAATCTATTTACTTTAAAGGAAGTTGAATGTCTTGGTGCATGCGTTAATGCCCCTGTGGTGCAGATCAATAATGACTTTTATGAAAACCTCACTCCTGAAAAAGTGGAAAATATCATAGCAGAACTTTCAAGTAAATAGATGGAAAAGTTCTCGTTTAGGATAACTAAGCAATCAGGTTCTGCAAGAGTTGGAACGATCAAAACTCCAAATGGAAGTATAGAAACACCAGCATTTATATTTTGTGCAACCAAAGCTGCTATTAAAGCTGCAGATATCGAGAGAATCAGAGAAGCAGGTACTCAGATAATACTTTCCAACACCTATCACCTAATGCTCCAACCGGGAGAGGATACTGTGGCAAAGCTTGGTGGCTTGCACAAGATGATGGGATGGAGTGGGCCAATGCTCACTGATTCTGGTGGATACCAGATATTTAGTTTAGGACACGGATCAGTTTCAGAAGAGATAAAGGGAGTAAGACAGAAACAAAAAACTCTGATCAAAATTAACGAGGATGGAGCAATTTTTCGTTCTTACATAAATGGTAAAACTTATTGTCTAACTCCTGAAAAGTCGATACAAATTCAACAAAAATTAGGTGCAGATTTAATCTTAGTTTTAGATGAATGTACTCCATTTCACGTCAGCAAGGAGTACACAAGGAAATCGATGCTCATGAGCCATAGATGGGCTGAACGTTCTTTAAATGAATTTGAAAAAAATAATAATGGCAAACAGGTGCTTTATGGAATTAGTCAAGGCGGAGTGTATCAAGATTTGCGTAGAGAAAGTTGTGATTTTATCAACGATTTGCCATTTTTTGGTCAAGCAATAGGTGGATCACTTGGTCAAAGTAAAGAGCAGATGTATGATGTAGTTTCCTTTACTATGGAACATTTAAAAAAAGATAGGCCTACTCATTTGCTTGGTATTGGTGGAATTGTAGACATTTTTCGTGGAGTAGAGCTTGGAGTTGATACATTTGATTGCGTGCATCCAACTCGCCTCGCAAGACATGGTGGCGCGCTTGTTAAAGTAAAAAACAGAGATTCTATTTCTTCAAAGCGTAAAGAGCATATTAATTTGCGAAATCAACGATTCGAACTAGATGATAACCCAATTGAAAATGACTGTTTGTGCTTTACTTGCAGAAAACATTCAAGAGCCTATATACACCATCTACTGAAAGCTAAAGAGTTGCTGGCTTATACACTCGTTACCATTCACAATGTTTTCTTCATGAATAAGTTGATGGAATCAATAAGACAAGCAATATTGAATGATAGGCTAGATCAGGAAAAAAATAATTGGATTAGTGAAATACCGCTGCATTGTGAATTATATACCTAGTTCATATTTTGCACATGTGCGTTGCATTTTTTAATCTTCTTTAAAAACTTGACAGTACATTATATATTTAGTGGTATATGCGATGAACCAGAAAGCAAACTTTTTATAGAAAGGATTTTGCAACCATTCATTGAACTTTTTAGTGAGCATAAGCAACATAATTAAAGTACACTAAGCATAGAAACCACTTTATCGTAACTTGGCAATGAATTAATTTCTCCAATCGCAGCTAAAGTAATTCTTTCATGCTGAGATAGCAATTCTTCTGCTGCTTTTTTTATATCGTAAATAGTAACAGCACTAATTTTTTCTATTAATTCATTTTTACTGATGTATTTATTATAGTTACCGTAGTAGTGTCCTAATGTTTCAGCACGTGAGCTAACACTTTCGCGTGACATTAAAATTTGAGATTTTACTCGTTCTTTTACTCTATTTACTTCTTCTTCCTTTAAATCATCTGTAGACAATTTCTTTAGCTCTGTCGTTATGGATTTTAAAAGCTTATCTAGATTACTACTATCTGTACCAGCAAAAATCGAAAGCATTCCCGTATCAGCATAGCTAGAGTTGAATGAGTAAATGGAGTAAGCAAGACCCTGCTTTTCTCTTACTTCCTGAAACAGGCGTGATGACATGCCACTTCCCAGTATAGAATCAAGCACTTTAAATGTGTGATATTTATTATCATCACGAGAAACACTAGGTAGCCCAATTAACAAGTGCACCTGATCTAATTTACGATGCTCTCGATACTCACCACTGGTATAACCTGCATTCTGGCTTTTTTTCAGCTCTTTTGAATGAATCTTTGAGAGAAAGTCTTTGATTAATTGAACAACTTCCTCATGCTCAACATTTCCTGCAGCAGCAAATATCATATTTCCGCCAAAGTAATGCTCCTTTATGTAGTTATTCAGATCTTCTCGAGTAAAAGATTTGACAGTATCTTGCGTGCCCAGGATTGATCTACCAAATGGTTGATCTTTATAAGCTGCTTCAAAATACTTATCAAAAATGATATCACTTGGTGAATCATTGGTTTGAAAAATCTCTTGTATTACAACACCCTTTTCGCGTTCCAATTCATCCTCTGGAAATGTAGAATTCATTAATATATCTATTAATATATCAATGCCAGTTTTTATATCTTTTTTAAGAACCTTTGCATAATAACTGGTGCTTTCTCTACCGGTGCAGGCATTGAAGGCTCCACCTATATCGTCAAAAGCTTTTGCAATTTCAAAAGCAGTTCTTGTCTTTGTTCCTTTGAAAGCCATGTGCTCTAGGAAATGAGATATTCCATTTTGACTTGCACTTTCAGCTCTACTGCCAACACCAACTCGTATATTTAAAGCTACGGAATCAACTTCATGCACTCGCTCAGTTATTATGCGCAGACCATTATCTAGTTTTGTTACTTGTGGTATATTCATCTTATATATTCTTCTTTAAATTCTCTTCTACAAAATCCCAATTGATCAAATGATCAAGAAAAACTTTTATGTAGTCAATTCTGCGATTTTGGCAATCCAAATAGTATGCATGCTCCCATACATCCATAGTAAGTAGTGGCACTTGGCCATAAATTAGCGGTAGATCCGCATTTGGAGTTTTAGTGATTTTGAGTTTTCCTTTTTCAAGCACTAACCACACCCATCCACTACCAAATTGGCTTACTCCATAATTTGAAAATTCTTCACAAAATTTGTCAAAGCCACCAATATCATCTTGAATTTTTTTTGCTAGAAGACCATCATCTTTAGGTTTACCACCACCATTTTTTTTCATTGAATTCCAATAAAAAGTGTGATTCCAAACTTGTGCTGCATTGTTAAAAATAGGAACTGTATTATTATTTCCATGAACTTTCGTTACTAATTCCTCAATTTCCATATGTTGATAATCTGTGTTTTCAACCAGTTCGTTGAGTTTATTTAAATATCCCTTATGGTGCTTATCATAATGAAAATTCAATGTATTTGCAGATATGTAAGGTTCTAAAGCTGCTTTATCATATGGCAACTCAGGTAAAGTAAAACTCATGCTGACCTCTTTATTTTCGATGGTATGTTAATATGTGCTTTTGCGCAACACATAATTTGTAAGATGTTTATTGCAGTTATTCTAAAATGAACTATACTGACAAGGTAATTATTTTTTATTTTTAGAGGGGTAATATGTCAAGTTTATTCAAGAATTTTAGTAGATATGCTAAGTTCGGAGATATTCCTAGAAAAAGCGTTGAAGGTAACGAAGTTCCACAAAATAGTTTCTATAAGTCCGTTTATTATATTAATAGTGTTATTGAGCCAGTGAAAAATGTAGCTTTTGGTAGTTTGAGGTGTCATTCTCTGACTTATCTTACTACTTATACATTAGCTAATATAGCCCTACAACCTTTATATCTAGCATTGGCGTATCTATCATATTGGCCGGCAAAAGGGTTAGCGAAAGTAACAGATGGTTGTGATCTTAAGTACAGTACAAAATCGTTGATAGATTATTCATCCATGTTGTCAGGTAAGGCACGTGTCCATAGTAGTGCATTAGCTCAGTTTGTTAACACAGTTTTGAGTTATGTTGTTAGTGCTGTTATTTGGGCTGCTGCGCTCGTTGTTACGCCACTCGTTTGGACTATTGATAAAGTAGCAAGTAAGTTTAGTGATGCAAACGCTGAAGGTGTTGGTAGTCCTTCTTTGTCAAAATAGATAGCCTACCAAGTGCATGTGAAACCATTGTATCTGTGTGGCAAAATAAAGTAGACGAGATAAAGACACCTATAGAAGCAAGAGGATGTCATGCAAGTAGCTGACACTGGCATCCCGATACAATGTTGAACACTTTTTTTTGCCTTTCGAGAGTAAGTTCTTTCAATCGAAACACTATATGTACGTTATCATCGTCAATTTCAATGCGTTGAACTAACTTTCTTATTATATCAAGTTTAGTTTCATAGTCTGCTTGATTAAGCTCTCTCAGAGGAAAAACTTTCTACACTGTTTGTGATAAAATCTAATTCTCTCTGTAGACTCTTTTCATCGATAGCTTCTTCCCTTTGATCTCTGATTCCTTTAACTCCTTTTCCATGCTCTCAACTTCTAAGTCATACTTTTCCTTCGTTATATGACCCCTTGCATATACATAAGCTAATTTTTCTATACCTTGTTCTATTTTACTTGCACGCTTTTCAAGTTAATCCTTTGCTTGCGTACTTTCATGTTTTACGAGTCTGAGCTGATATTCCTTAGTCATTGCCTCTGGTTCTTTGAGTACCATCTTCATTTCTTTCCATACTGCTTCTTCTAGTATATCAACTCGTATTGATTTGCTGTTACACACCGTATTCCCACCAAAACGAATTGATTTTTTCTTTCAGTCCTCGGAAAAATCTTACTTAGCTTAGCTATAGATGTTTACAAAAGAAATTCAAGTGAGTGAAGAAAGAAAAATTATTTTTGCAATACCGTAGGTACGCTCCACAATTATATTGAAGTTTTTATTGCACTCAAAACCTTCATTTTTCCTCATTTCTAGAATTATTAACGCATTATCATTTAACCAGCCTGAGTGAGCTAACTCGTCTAAAGTTGAGTTAACCAGATTGATATTATAAGGTGGGTCCATAAAAACTATATCGCACTTTGAAATAGGTCTTGGTAATCCGTTAGCATTGCAACAAATTAACGTGATATCGTTCGTAATTCCAAAATCTTCTGCTGTTTTTTTAGGCAGTTGCAAATTGTAATAATCTGAATCTACCATGAATGCATGTTTAGCACCTCGAGAAAGTGCTTCAAATGAAAAAGAGCCACTTCCGCAGAATAAATCAAGTACATTTAGGTTATAAATAGGTTTTCTTGAAGAAAGTATACTAAATATTGCTTCTCGGACACTACTCATAGTGGGCCGTGCAGCTAAATTCTTGCCTGTAGTTATTTTTCTTCCACGATATTTACCCGCAATAACACGTAACATATAAAACAAGTTCGAAGTTAACTAATTATTTATAATACACATTTAATGTCAACATAGCTTCAGCAGTCTAATAGAAAGAAGTTTGCTTGTGGAGGAACGCAAGATCAATCGCTTTTCTTTGATTTATTTTCTATACTGATTGCACGACCAATCTCGTCTTGTAAATCATCATGGTTGTTTTTTTCATCATGACCCATCCCTTCAATTCTACTTTCTAACTCTAACTTAATTAAAGTATTGATTTTCTCTATACTATCGAGGAAATTGTGATACTCTTCATCACTATATTCCTCACCAGATGCTTTTTTTTCTATAAATAGATTTTTGAACCCTATTAGATCAGAACTCTGATCGGCATTCAACACAATATTTCTCTCTATAAAACTAAGATCTGATAGTAACAAACTAACCTCTAATAGATCTTCACTTTCAATGTTTGCAAGATTATCAAGATCGTCTAAAATAGAGAACATCTTAAGCTCCTTCTGTGCAATTTCTTTGTCTTCTTTGTCAAATTCTGACGATAGCCCTTTATCATCTATAAGTCTCTCATTCAGAGCTTTATTTAGCTTTGAAAGACTAACATCACCTTGCTTAGTGCTATCTAGTAACAAATCTACCCTCGCTCTGCGCGCATTTAAAACATCATTGTAATCGTTTAACTTGATATTACCATCTTCGTCTTGCTGAAGACCATAATAACTTAGCCCTTTGAAATTACGATTCTTCATCATTCTCTATGTTCTCATTCCTTTCATTATCTTGACGCTCTCTATCTTCTCCGGCACGTATAGCTTCTGTAGTGTTTTTTAGGGTTTCTGGTTCCGTACCTAATTTTCGATTTGATTGATTAGGCTTATTTTCTTTTGATGATTCATCTTCTTCTGGTTCTCTCTTGCGGCCAATAGTGTAGTCATGAAGCTTCTCAAGAAATTCCCGTCTATATGTTTTTGCTCTATAGAGTAGATTATGCTGGTAACCATCCTTTTCTCCTGTAGCAGGGTTAATTCCTATAGAGTCGAGACCATGTTCCCAAGTAAACTTCATAGCATCTTCTATTGTATAGCCCAAATGTGATCCTACATATCCTTTATAATATTCTAAATATTTATCAATTCTTCTATGTGCAATATCTTCTTTATCAATTCCAAACGCCCTGTAGATTTTTTCCTCAAGCTTATCAACATCATTTTTAGGTGATGTTGCAAATTTTGTTGCTTCAATAGTAGCACCTACAAGCTTACGTGGCACATTAATAGCATATTTCAGCACACCCCCAACTCCTGGTATTCTACCTAGCAAATTAGCTGTACCTCCAGCTAATCTGTCCGGTACATGAGTAGCCCAATTACCTAAAGACTCTAGCCCTCCACCAATTTTATCTTGCATCTGTTGTTTTAATCCCTGCATTAAACCAGTCACAGGTGATGCTTGATACATACTAGATATATTGTAAACACCAAACCCACCACCGGCAATGCTTGAGCCCATCTGTTGTACAAACTCCTTCAAAGAAAACATCAAAAACGAAAGCAAGAACAATACAAAGATCTCTCCTGCGTTGATTAAATAACCTCTCTGTATGTCTTGCACCCTTTGGTAATCACTATTTTCTTTATAATTTTTGCAATCCTCACAATCTTTACATTTCTGACAGTATTCACTGTTGGGATCCTTATATAAATCATGAAGTTTCAGTATTCTACAACCTTGTTTTTTTATCGCACTCCGCACTAAAGATCTTATTTCATTAATTATTTCCCTATAACTATTGCATTTATTTATATCTTGACAGTAGCGTTTTATTATTTCACTAACATCACCTATCCTTTTCTCTATATTGTTGATCAGTAATATAATGTCAGCCCTCTCTGATGCATGAGATAAACTATTTGTTAAGCGTACTAGATCTTTTGCACTACAGCCATTACTAACTATCATATCACTTTCCGCAATATAGTGGTCTGCTGGATTATCTTTAGTTCCAGGAATTGGATTAAAGAAAGGATAATCTATATAACGAAAACCTTTATTAATGTAATCTGGTGGAAGAGGGATATATCCAGCGCCACCAGTAAACTTTACTGTACCACCTATTCTGCTTAGTTTTTCTATACCTTCTATATTCTTATCTACGTTCAATGTAGAAGCCTCTCCAATAGCATAAGGTACAAAAATTTGCCCTGGAGTCCAGCTAAAGTATTCTTTATCAATTATACAAAAACCACCAAATACCCATTTTGGAGCACATAACTTTATTTCAAGCCATTTATTATAGCACACAGTAAAGCCTAACTGTTTATAAAAGGTATTCATTATCATCGCAGCAAGTAATGACAGCAGGGTAAATATCATAATTGATTGCAAACAGAAACTAATACAGAATTTTATCCAACCCTCAAATAGACTTTTCAGTGGTGAAAATAAAATAGAGATTAGGAATAGCGGCATTATAGCTACAAGAAAAGCTATACCCATAAAACCAGAAAGGAATATTATGTAAGCATACATACACAGCAGGAAATATAAGACAATCCCTATAAAAATTGCCGGTATCATAAGGAGACTTGCCCACATTTGATAATGTAAAAATGCTGCAAACTTTTTCCAAACAGAGTAAGCAAAAAACTTATTAAACATATCCTCCATGAAGCTAAACAATTTAGCTTCATTTCCTTGAGCAACGTTTGAATTACCTCCGGTGTTCATGTTGGGAGCAAAATTAGTAATTATGCTTATCAATTGTTCAAGACCTTTAACAAATAAAACAAGAAAATGATCATAGAAAAATCTAAAACTTCCAGGAGATATAAGCACTATTACTAGAGTGATTTTCATCATTCTGATGAGCATATCATGCTTAGTTTCTCTTATCATTCCAAAAAGATAAAGAAGCGATGAAATCACTATAAATAGAACAAGCAAGGAAAGAACAAAATTGTGAAAGCTCGTACTTTTTTCAGCTATATTTTCGAACATCGCCTGTGCAGCTGCAGGATCATTGCTATCAAAATGCTTTTTACAATTTTCGTTAATCAATAATACACATTTTAGATAGTTATAAATGTAATCAAAAAATCCAAAGTTACTTGGTTTCTGCACTCCGCTCAAAAATTCAAAAGAGTAGCCACCTGCATTATCTAGATAATATCTATCTAATATCTTTACATATATTTTCCATCCTTTTTCTAACCTCACCGTATTACAACTCCTGTCCTGTAATGTGGTGTTATCTCTGTCTAAAGTAAAAAGCCCACTTCCATCTTCCGCTACGGAATTGTAACCTAGATGTACAGTAGGAGACTCAGGGTTACGCATGGATTTTAAATTTTCGTTAGGACTAGAATCGCTAGGCCTTTTAAATAAAAGATAAGCACCATGGCCGTTAGTAAACCAACATGGAGCACCACGTGATACTGTATTTGCGCTATCATCTTCATTAATGCACTTGCACTTTACAGTGCAACTTTCTTTAGGCTTACTTGAAAATTTTTGTATGCTAGGTTTATAATCATTACAAACTAAGTGAAAGTCAGGCAGACTGTTGTCACCTTTCCCTCTTTCAAATTTGGTTGCATATTTTAACTGCTCCAAACTTTCCAAACTATAACTACTTTGAGATTTCTTCTTATTACTATTGCTCCAAGATGTCCATGCACCATTTACTCGTACTACTAAACTATCTCCATTGGTTTCAAGGCCGGTATCCTTCCACTTCACTACTTGATTAGGGTGAAAACCATAATTGATTTCTCCGGTTTCAGGATCAATAGGTTCTCCACTTTCACCTTCTGGAAAAAACGCATCATGACCGATTGGAAAATGAGCACCAATTGCAATGGGTTCAGGACCAAAATAATCAGCAGATATACATCTTGGAAAAGGCATATCATTCTTACTACAACCTGTAACCAGAACACAGATTACCAAAATTAATAACCTAAACCAACATTTGCCTAAGCGTGATTGCATACCTAAACTTTTTCCAATACAGAATAAATTTCTAAAACCTTACTTCAAATATCTTTTTAATTAGTTACTCCATATATCTCATCAATCTTCCTTGACTTGTCCTTTTGTTTTATCAGAATCCTTTTGCTTATCTGGCTGGCTTAGTGTTTCAGATTTGCTCATTTCTCTGCCAGCACTCCCTTTCCCATCTGCTTGCTTTGGTGTATCAGGCAATTTAGCTTCAATTTTGCTACGATCTTTACTCATTCCCTGCTTGATGTTATGTATCATATTTTGGGTTCTATCATCAAGGCCAACAGTTGACAGCATAGCTTGTGATGCGCTCCTAGAAATATGACTAACACTTTGAGCAACTCCATAACCAGAGCTGAACAACGCCTGCGCCATAGTTTCTGATATAGAAACAAAAGCTTCCATTGCACTAGCAATGATGAGATATATAAATGCCTGGATTAGATCTATAGGTAATGCTGCAAAGTGCCCACCAGCCCTTTCTCCAGTACTGAGCGCAACATCAACACTAGTACCAGGACTATACCCAAGAGGTAATATTGATTTCATAAGACACAGATCATACGATAAAAAATTTACACTAATTAAGCATTGATAGCATGCAGAAAAATTTGTGAGGTTGTATAGAACTGAATACATTAACTGGTTTAAAAGAGACAAGGATGAAAATAAAATGACTGGTTGCAATGAAACATGAGCCAGCGTTTTTATCCAATTATCAAATAATGTTTTAGTTTGTTGAAATAGAATAAATACGATAAATAAAGGTGCCAATGACAATAAAAATGCCACTAAAACAGTAGATATTACATACTTAAACGTAGCACTAATAATGCATCTTAAAAACACAAAAGTAGCATAAAGTATTGCCAAAAATGCAATAAAGCCAAAAGGTCCTGATAGCATTAAAGATAAAAATTTCAGCCATGTTTCTCCTGTAAATAATACTCCGGCTGTTAAATCTAAGAATGCAAATTTTTTACCTCCTTCTCCTATATAGCCAGAAAAACTATCAACTAAATAAATGCTACCCTCAACAAAAAGCCCAGACAAAGTTGTACCAAAGAATTCCCAACTTCTATCACTAAAAGCAAAAGCTATAAATGCTATTTTGAATATTCTTATAATAAAATCGAATTTACTTAATTGTATTGTTCCAAGCATATAGCCAACAACAGTAAATATAACGTATAGAATAAGCAAAGCTCTTATTCCTTGTAGAAGCCCCTTTCTATATCCTTCATATGGAATTTTAATTCCGTCTTCACTCCCGTCTGTTATGAAATCAAAAATCTTGTTTACAGTTGATGAAATAAAATCGTTTATTTTTCTTTTTAAAAATAAATTTACTGTGTATTTGTTATCTTCATAATATTTGCTATCTTTGTCCGTAATATCATCTTTCTCTACGTTTTCTACATTAATACCAAAATATATTTTCTTAGACTCTTCATTTACCAAATGACTTCCATCTATTATGTAATAGTCTACATTATCCTCTGTTATTTTATCCAACCTCTTTACTTTTTTGAAATCATTAGTCTTTCGAGCAGATGGATCCCTTGGCGGATTATCACCTAAGTACACATACAATTTTTTACCACCATCAAAGTTACATGATCTAGTTACTTCAACATGATATCCACCTCTATGAAGTTGGTAGTTGCCATTACTTGCTATAGCAAGCATCACACTACTACCAGGTGTTATACCTTTTATTTTATAATCATGATTTAATCTCAGAGAGTAATCTTCAAATTTATAATTAATCTGTGAACATACATTATCTCCTTTCGCACCTTTCTCATTTGGAAAACATTGAATACCTTTAGCAGTATCCTGATCATCAAAATCGCCAATTTTTGCAACAAGAGCTTCGGCCCAAGAAATATCTCCTCTGTCCTCTTTGAAGTTTAATTTAGAATTTGATATTAAATTAATGTCAATCTGCTTAGAATCCCTCTTATTTTCTTCAATCTTTTTTAGTTCATCCTCAATACGTTTAAGGTGAGAATACATGTCACATGTATTTCCTTTATCATACTTCTCATACCTTATAGAAGAGACGCAATTCTCCCCTATACCTTTTGCGTTGTAACATATATTCTGATAGTAACAATTAAGTTCATAAGAACTGTATTTGTTCAGCTCATTAAAATCACACCTTTTCCCATTACATAATTCATTCAGTCCTATTTTAGTTCGTCGTAGATCTAACAACGCACCATTTATCCATGAATTTTGAATATAATCCTTATTAAAATGTACCTTATTATCATATGGAGTGTAGCCATTGCCAACTAGCACTCTTCTTTTATTCATTTCTTCTTTATTCAGCGGCGGAAATTCTACTACAGTTCTTTTACCACTTTCTCCACAAAAGAACTTTCCTCCGTTTAGCATGTCTCTTATTGTAGCTCTATCTTTTTCATCCCCTTTTTCAGTTCTATAGCAATTATCATCAAAACTGATACCTTTTCCTTGTGGATTGTCATAATCAATCGTTATCTCTCTGGGAACTAAGCTAAAGCTTAACTTATCACCAGGATTTGCTTTAATTCCAGTATCTACATAACGTCTATTGCTATAGAATTCATTATTTCCAAAGCCTATATCCCCACATATTTCTCGTTCATCAAGACTAGCATTATCAGTTAACTTATTACTGTAATTTGGTATTAAATCATTAGCACAAAATACAGCGGGCACAAGTACTCTCTTTGGATTTTTCCCTTCTTTAAGAGGACAAAAATTTACTGACCCACCAAGAGTAAATTTGATTTTCTCATCCTTGCTAATTACTTGACCAGAATCAACCCAATGAATTTTAACTCCTTCGCCAGCTTCACGAACTGGAACATCTATACTGACACTAGTATTTCTGCTCTGCAGCCCAGGTTCAACACAATCCATTGTGCAGCCAGTAATTACAAGACATAGTATCAATAATAATGATTTTCTGCTCATCATTGATTTCCTGTGTTTGTCGGTATTTTAGGTGCTGATCTTTGAGCTGATTGTGGTATTTGAGGTCTTCGACTTGGTGTACCAGATTGCTGACCTGCTCTTCTTTGGATACTTTGTTCATCTAAACCTACTGTTCCCATTAAGCTTTGCTGATATTGCCTTCCTGGTTCGCTTGCCACATAAACACCAAACAACGAATCAGATATTGTTGAAGATGCCTCAACTAAAGCTTTCATAGCATGTCCCAAAATCACAAAAGCCATCATAGCGGTGATATTAGGTGCATGTTTGGAAGCATAACCATAAATAATACAAGGATTAAAAATCTTTAAGTTAAGATTAAGTATACATGTAGGACAGACCTCAAAATTAAAGACCGAATACACAATATAATCCATAACCTGGCTTATTAATGATATAAAAATTAAAAGCACTACCGGATGAATTGCAAATCTTGCTAAATTTTTGACCCAATTGTGAAACATCTGTCTAGTATATCCAAATAGAAGGCAAATAATAAAAAGAGGCGCCAAGGAAAGCAATAATGCAACTATTGCTATAGATGTGATAAAAGAAAATAAGGCGTTAAACATCGATAAGCTCACTGTTATCAAACCCCAAATCACCAAGCAAAACGATACAATACCCAAAGGACCGGAGAATATAAGAGATACTATTAGTAACACTGAGTGTGCTGATAAAAACCTATTGAGCGGTAAATCAAGAAATTCAAAAACATTTGATGTTGTACCTCTGAAATTTGCTATTTCTATTAACTGTTTTGGAGCATTAACAAAAATAGAAAATGCATTGTTATAAAAAAAACTCCAACTGTTATCGTTCAGCAATTGGGTAATAACTCCTATCTTTACACATATAATTAAAAATTCATATATAGAAGCATGAGACAATCCAAAAAAGTAATAAAGGGTGTATAAAACTATATATAATACTAATAACGACACTATTGTAGATCTGATGGTATTTGTTCTATTTGATGCTACAAAACTTTGATAAAGAGACTTCACAGGGCTAGTATCAGAGTGAATCGCGTTAGTGTCTTTGTAGCTAGAACCGAAAAATGCAGTTTTTACTTTTTCATCAAAAAAATTATATATCGCACTAAAAGTTCTTACAGGTGGCTCTTTAGTTGTAAGGTTAATACTAAACTGACCCTCATTTTTCTTATAATCACAGCCATGATCTCTTATTCCGTAATATATAGTGCCACTCTTGTCTTTTAGCTTTTCTTTTAATCTTTCCATATACTCAGTATTATGAACTTCACTGATATCCACAGGTATATCCCCCAGAATTTCACCAGGATTGTGCTCAGGAAACTTATCAGAAACATGTATATATAAGTTGTTTTTTAGACTATGGTTCTTCGTTACTCTTATATTGAAACCACCCTTGCCCTTACCATCACCTAAACTAAAAGTTAACTCTGATTTTGGATGGTTACGATCTATCTTATGATCACAGTTAATACATATACCGCCTCCTGGAATGTGTTCAAATTCCTCATTATCCATGTGAACACGTAATAGTGTAATGTCAGTTTTTACCCGTTTTTCCTTTAATACGTTATCAATAATTTCAGCAATAACAGATTCACCTCTAGAATTTAAAGTATTGAATATCTCACCTTCTATACTATTGTATTCAATATATACGCAACCTTTTTCTCCGCTGCCGAAAGAAAATTTACATATACGTCCACAGAGTAAATTTAAAATGCGCGTATCTATCTTACTTGCACTGCTCTCTGAAAGCTTGCTACAGTCTACATTTTCCCCTTGCTGTTTTATAGAGTCGATGACATTTCTAATTTCCTCTCTTTCACTTTGATCTAATTCTGAAGACCAGTACTCTTTTCCATTTAACCATTGTGCATTGCCTATTTCATATTTATTAGGACATATTTCACCTTGACACTTCTCTTGATTTAAAACATGTGAAAAATACTCCTTTTCCCCTTCACTGCAATTTTCGTCAATTTTTTTGCAGGTGACCATGCCATTATTGTTTTTACACATTTTACTTCCAACAACACTAAAGCTTATCGCATCGCCAGCTTTAAGCGCAAACGGTAATGTAACGTTTCTTACTCCAGGTTCAATTGCAAAATCTTTATATTGCGAACAAAAATTAACCTTATTAGGTACTATATTAATCTCTGTTACTTTTATTTTATCCGAAATATAGACTCCAGAATCAACCCATTTCTGCTCTGTTGACACTATATCCAATTTCTCACGCAAGCCTGATGAATCTTCTGGCTTAATACACCCGCACCCAGATAATAAAAAGAGTATCACAAAACTTATGCATAGCTTAACCAAATTTTGGTTGCTCAAATGTTCAAACATCTGTTACTCACCTGCGCTCACTCTCCACCTGATTTTATAGATTCACTAGAGGAAGATCCCGATCCCTTATTATCATCTCCACCTCCTCCAATAGCCCCTCTTGCCTTATTTACAGCCGCAGCAGCAACTTGACCAGCACCTCCAGCAGCAGCTTTGGCAGCAGATAAAGCTTTATTCACCATTTGTGCAGGAGTGCTACCTGAACCAAGTGCTGCTCTGTGATTACCAGCAAGCTCAGCAGCCATGCCGGGAAGAACGTTTAAAAAGTGGTAAAAGAGGAATAATACTAAACACAATTTTAATAATTCTCCGATTAGAGAGCTGCCAAACTCCATGTATCTAAAGTCGAATAGACCAAGTATGCTGCTCTTTTTAAAGCTATAATTTTGCATCATACATGCGAGAGTAGTTTCATTTTTATCACATTCCCCATCTTTCAATTTAAACCACTGTTTTTTCTTACTATATGAGATTTCTGCTTGTTTCTTTTCATATGACTTGTCTGGTTGTTCATTTTTATATGACTCGTCCAGTTTAAAATTTAAATTTTTAAAATAGATTTTATCACATGCTATGAACATAAAAGATAGAAATGCAAAGAGGATAACTGGGTATAAACTGTAGGTAATTAACTCTTTTAGCCAACCATCAAAATATCCTTTAGTATGTTGAAACAAAACCATAGGAATGAATAAAGGCGATAAGATGATAATTACACTAAGCGCAACTAAAGATAAGATAAATACATAGCACATCCATAAAATAACCATCATCATCAAAATGGCCATAAATATACAGACAAGAGCTACTAAAATTTGTCCACCAGCGAAAATAATACCAATCACCGAACCTGCAACTAACAAGACAGGAGCAGCGCCAAGCAAGACCGCTAACGTTGCAACACCTCCAGTACCAATTTTGCCACCAATTCCATCTAAAGGGGCACCTAAATAGAATAAAATTCTGCAATCAAGCCTATCCCAAGGTGCAAGATAACTGTAGGATACCTTCTGCCCTGCACGATCGTATTCATAATCTTTACCTGCCTCATAATTACATATATTTTTACTCTCAGATGAAGCTTTAAGCACTATTTCTGATAAGCCGTTCGAAAGTTTTGTTAATTCCCCGTAATAATGAGACATAGTGCTACCTGTCGTAAAGTAAATCACTAAAGCGAATTTAATGATCAACATGTACATTTCTTGCGGACTACGCACTCCACCAGACATAACTTTTATAGAGAACAATATCAAAGCTAAAATTAAGATAGCAGTAACAGTGTTCTTCAGTCTTTTTTGTGCTACAGACAAAAAACTACCCTTAGCATGTCCATTTTTGTCTGTAAGTAAGTTACCACTTGAATCAATACCTGCCACTAAATTATCTAACGACTCCTTAATACATTGCACTATCATAGAAGTTATAGGAATAGGAGATAATGACTTACTTCCCGCTTGATTGTAGCAAGCTTCAGAGACATACTGGCTAAAACAACTGGCATTATTATAACCTACAAAAATTTTTCCCTCTCCTTTCTTTTCCCTTATAATAGTTTTGTAATCTTTGTCCTTATTTTTAGAATCATTAAGATCTTCCTCATATTCACCTGTACCATCTTTATTTTTGAATATCATCACAGATTTTTCACACATAGGAGCAAGTGGGTCAGGTGGCAATTCTGTGCATCCCATATCAACCCCTTGCGGCCAAGGAGTCATTTTGATACCAAGCATTCTCACACTTGCCAGCTCCACACACAATCTGTCCATTTTTTTTACTGCCTTGAATGTTGACCCATGTATGGTTTCGCTTTGTCCTGCTTTAAGAACTTTACATTCCAGATCACCATCAACTTTTGGAGACCATGACCCACCTTCATATCCAGTGTCCTTCTCTCTAACATCAAAGTCTGCTTTTATTGATGTATCTAACCAAAACAATCTGCTAAATGTTAAAGGATTTCTATGGCATACTTCTATATATTCACTGTATTGCACACCGTTTTTTGGCCAGTAATAACCACCAGTATTTTGGTCAGGTATGGAGTTTAAAATGCCCTTCTCTATTTTTCTACCTACTTCTATTGATCCATTTGCCCCATCAAAACATTTAAAATATTCATCTTCCTTTTGATAATTCTTATTTGTGCAATCTGAATATTTTGAGTATTCTGATTTTGAGAATTCAAAATCTTTATACTTTCCATCATGATCACGTGCAACTGGGTGTTTAACAAAACTATGCTCACAAACAACAAGTCCTCCTATCGCCTTCCAAACCCCAACAATTGCAGCTATCATTCCAACGATAACAAGAGCAGTAAATAAACCAGCAGAAGAGACAATCAAAACAATACCAGTAAATATTGCACCAATAGCAATTGCTATCCCAGCAACTGCTGCAGCTGTTTCAAACGCCTTACAGTCAGGATTAGAAGCACGACTAAAGCTGCCAGTAGAATTAAATCTGCTAACAAATTCCGTTTTGTCAGTACCACTTACTGTATCTGCAAACACTGGATACGAGAGCAAAAAATCTATATTTAACAAAAATATCGCAACTAACAGTAATGACAGTTTAGTTTTAAACATTTTTCACCTTTTGATAAAACACAGGCAACCACATCTTTGGATCATCTCCGACTTCTTTCAGTATATCATATAACAATAGAACACTTTCCGCACGTCCAGATAACACGTTGACCACATCATCCAAATCTTTCAGATCTATTCTAGCTACTACAGCATTAACTCCCTGCTTTACTAAAAAGAATCTAGTACTTGGATCTGTGTGTTTGATCAGTATGTACTCACGTTCAGTTAACATAAAAACATCTCGATAGACACTAGTAGCTTTCAGATTTGGCAAAAAAATTTGTGTTGCTGTCTGCTGTACAAGCGTATCACTAATAGCACTTTTACTTGCATCTTCAACACTCTGAGTAGCAAAAACCACAAAAGCATTTAACTTTCTCAGCACTTTCAACCAGTCTTTTATCTTAGGTGCAAAAACTGGATTATCTATTAACGCCCATGCTTCATCAAGAACAATAATGGATGGAGTGCCATCAAGCGATATACTAATCCTATGAAACAAATAAATCAAGACCGGCCCAAGAGCAACAGGATCTTTTAGCAAGCTAGCCATTTCAAAGCCAAACACTCTTGCTTTTGAAAAATCTAGCAAATCTTCTTTATTGTCAAATATTGCAGAATGAGAGCCATCATCATGCCACATAGATATTGCTCCAGCTAGAGTATCAGGGCCCGCAAGTCCTAAAAATGGTACAAGATTTCTCAAAAATCTGTCTTCTTTTTTTAATTTAAAATTTCCCTCAATTGCATCATTAATTCTAGCAATATCTTCTGAAGTGAATTTATCGTTGTACACTAAAATTAAAGATTTTATCCATTCCATCAAAAATGTTTTATTATCAGGAGTATCGTCAAGTTGCAGAGGATTAAAATTTGTCTTAGTTCTTGGTTCTATTATAGTATAGATACCACCAAGTGCTCTTAAAAAAATTTCTGCACCGCGATCTTTATCAAAAAAGAATATTCTTGGAGAAAATTTCATTGCTTGAGCACATAAAAAATTCATTAAAACAGTTTTGCCAGCACCTGTTGGCCCAATTATCATAGTATGTCCAACATCCCTTATATGAAAGTTGAAGAAAAATGGAGTGCCAGATGTTGTATCAAAAACTGTAACAGCATCTCCCCAGTGGTTATTGAATTTTTTACCAGTAGGATAATTATGTTGAGATGCAAAACCGGCCAAATTAAGACTACTTATTGTACCTTTTCTTACTATATAATCAAAATTACCAGGAATTTGCGCCCAAAATGCTGGTTCTAAATTAACCCTCTCACGAACAGGATAAACACCACAATTAGAAAGCTCCGATTCAACCAATGATAAAGCATTGTCCAATGATTTAGGGCTTTTTTCTATACATAAGATAGTTAAATGGTGTTCACCAAACGCAATTTTACCACTCATTGCATCATCAAGCGCATGAGAAATTTCTGCTATTTGAGAAATAGCTTTATCTGCAGATTGTATCATACGATTTTGCTGTATCTGCATTTTCGCAATTGCCATTTGCCTATTTGTAAATTGAAAAGACTGCGTGATAATAAATTCATAAGGAAGTTGTAAAAAAGAATCAAGCATTCCTGCGGAAGTATTATTTCCATATTCTTTGATACTAACTATTCCAGCATATTTACTTTCATTATGAGTCACAACCTGTATCATCTTATGGCCAAAAAATAACCTATGAACTGGTAAGTATCTTGATATTTCAGTTTTTAGTGGAAAAAGCGTATTTGTAACAAAGCCACAATTTACAACTCTAGACAGAAACTCCATTATTTCACAAAACAGTCCGTTTGGAGTTTCTTTTACTCCAAGGACTTTAGGCGAATAATTCCTAAGGCTTGTTACTATACGATTTGTCGTTTCCTCTAAATCTTCATAGGTATCACGCATATCACTTTCCCAAGCATGTTTTGAAGTTACATGCCCAAATTTTTTCAGTAGATGTGATAAAAATTCTACTCCCTTTGTATCTGCCCTACGAATAATCGTAATGTATAAATCATTAATAAAAGATTGCCTAGTTGCGTGTTTTTCTCTCCATTTTAGATTTACATGGTTAGCAAAAAAATTTGGTAAACTCTGATTTGCAAATTCATCAGAAAAAATATTTTTCTTACGTCTGATGGTATGAAAGTACAAACTAAATGCTGGAGATGAAATGCTTCTTAGCATCTGATTTCTGATATTATTTTGTATCACCAAGTCTTCATCATCGGCCGTTTCAAACGCAAAGCCATTTAATTTTATAAATTTAACTAACCAATTCTGCTTTGTTATCAAGGTTGTACTATTCCAATAGCAAGAATAAGGTATAAATTCGGCAGCGTGAACCTCTCTACTTAGAATAGATTTATTCTTTGATTGAATAGCTCTAAATCTCAACATTGCATAACATCAAGTAATGTCATAAGAATTGGCTCCATGATAAAACCGATTTAAACATTTGGAACATTTTCCCAACTTTACCATAAATAACTCAATAAACAACGGTTCCTTTGCAGAAGCTATATAGCCAAGTCCATGTATACCTGGTAACATCAGGAGAATTACTCTAAGATCATTTGTATTAATGAAAATTAGCATGCAAATTAGAACGTTTAATATTGCAAACATATAACTCACACCAAAGAGCATTGCAGGTCTTGTAAGACCTTTAAATAATTGATTCGTTTGTATGCTGCCAGTAGACATATCTTTAACCTTCTAATAAGAGCTCTAACACTAATACTACATCATTAATTAAAAATCTATTGAAATGAATAGCACTTTAGGTAAGATAATTAATTTAAATTCAATGATTATAAGCTGGCCATTTCAAGAAGCAGAAAAAATACTACAAGAATTCCCTAATAAAAAAGAGATAATATTTGAGACTGGTTATGGTCCCTCGGGTTTACCACATATTGGTACTTTTGGGGAAGTTTTTCGTACCACAGTTATTGCAAACGCTCTAAAAAAAATAGCTCCTAGTATAAAAACCAAAATCATTGCAGTTTCCGACGATATGGATGGTTTGCGAAAAATACCAGATAATGTACCAAATCAGGAAATGCTAAGAGAGAATCTGAACAAGCCATTAACCATGATACCTGACCCATTTGGCACTCATGAGAGTTATGGTCATCACATGAATTCGTTGTTGTGTAAATTTCTTGATTTGTTTGGATTTGAATACGAATTTAGGAGTGCAACAGAGTGTTATAAATCTGGCGTTTACGATGAAAAACTTTTACTCCTGCTGAAAAATTATGATAAAGTGATGGACGTAATGCTTCCATCATTTCGGGAAGAAAGGCAGCAAACCTATAGTCCATTCTTGCCGATATGCCCAAAAACTTCCCAAGTTTTACAAGTTCCAGTAATTGAAACAAATACAGATAAAGGAACAATCACGTATGAAGACCCAAACGGGGAAAAAATAGAAGTTCCAGTGACAAAAGGAAAATGTAAACTGCAATGGAAACCTGATTGGGGGATGAGGTGGGCTGCATTTGGAGTCAATTATGAAGCTCATGGAAAAGATTTAACACCATCTGCTGTGCTTTCAAGTCAAATATGTAAAATACTTGGAGAAAAGCCACCGCTTCTGTTTTGCTATGAGTTATTTCTTGATAAAGAAGGAAAGAAGATATCAAAATCAAAAGGAAATGGTATTTCGATCGAGGAGTGGCTAACTTACGCGCCAACAGAGAGTTTAGCGTTATATATTTTTCAGAGCCCTAAAAAAGCTAAACGTTTATATTTTGATGTGATACCAAAATCAACTGATGAATATTTAGAGTTTGCTAAGCGTTATAATGAAAGTAAAGAAAAGGATGTAAATAGCCCTGTATGGCACATCCACCAGGGTAAAGTTCCAAACGTAGAAACTTCAGGCATAAATTTTTCTTTACTTTTAAACCTGGCAGCAGCTTGTAATGCTGAAAATAAAGAGATTCTTTGGGGTTTTATATCAACTTATGCACCAAACGTTACACCAGAAAGCAACAAAATGCTAGATAGGCTTTCAGATTTTGCAGTTAGGTATTATTATGACTTTATCAAGCCAATAAAAGCATATAAAACCTCAAACGAAAAAGAGAAAGAAGCGTTGCTAGATTTAAAGAATAACCTACATTCCTTGCCTATTACCGCCACTGCTGAAGAGATTCAATCTCAGGTCTTTTCCATTGGAAAAAAGCACAATTACAGCAACTTACGTGATTGGTTTCAGTTGCTGTATGAAACGCTGCTTGGCCAAAAAACTGGTCCAAGAATGGGATCTTTTATAAAGCTTTATGGGATAGATAATACAATCTCTCTTATAGAAAGTGCTACTGAACGTACACTTTAGAGTTTACCTTCTTTCATTTGAGCCCTCTAGTTTTATTACTTGACAAACCTTCCCACTTTCCTTATTATACTAATAAAGGTATTTATCCTTGTTTTTGGGCTCAACGACAAAATTCAGGTGTTTATTGGCAAATTACATAAAATTATAGCAGCTTTTTTTATTTTTTCTACATTCAGCCAAATCGCGCTTGTTAGCACATTATCAATTTACATTATTAAAACTCGCTATACGGGGATTCTTTTGTCTTTTTTTATTTAGTAAATTTCTTAATATTTGTAGCTAAAGTAATTTTAGAGAGCCAGCGCGTGACCAACCTGGTCAGTTTTCTGAATCCCAGTACTGGGATGACAAGAAGAGAGCTGACTTGAATGACACCAAATGGACACTGAGACAGAGGCTACTTGAATAATATTTCACCATGTCATTCCAGCACTTGATGCTGGAATCCAGAAGTTTTTTTGAGCACAAAAGTTATGCTAAGTTTTTCTTGGTAAGAAACCAGTGTCAGCTACTTGAATGAAACTATTTTGGATGAAAATCAGTGTCAGCTACTTGAAAAGGAAGAAGAGACTTCTTCCTTCTACTTAACTACACTGTTACACTTGACTTTGAAGAAATTTCTGATTGTAAATCAACTTCATTTAGCTTATGACCAGGACTTGACTTTGCTTTTGCAATAGCGTCCTTTAACTCATCACAAGGCTTATACACTTCATACGTAATACCACCAGCAACAAGTCCTGTGAGTACAGCAGCAGCCACAGCTATCCCAGCCATAGCACCTACTGATAATGACACACCAAAAAAATATGCATAAGTAACTACTATAGCAGCTATACAAGATGCAATAATAAATATATGAGCACCCAAGTCTACTGCTTTCCCAATTGCTTTTTTAGTAAATATTTCTGCCAAATTTTTGTTACAACGACTTTTTACTAAAGGATTAGCACCGGCTTCTAATAGAGCTCTTACTATCTTGTGATGACCTTTATCAACAGCTATATACAAAGGAGTTTTTCCAGATCCATCTTGAAAATTCACATTTATACCTTTTACTTCTAATAGAGCTTTTACTACATTTTCTTGATTATATAGACATGCTACATTTAATAATGTTAATCCTTTTTTGTCATAATAATCATAAACACTAAATTTATAATTTATATCAAAACTTTCGTTCTTCCATTCTTCATAAGTAGATGGGTCTCTTTTTTCTATTCGCTCTTTTATTTTTTCAACTATGTTATTACCATTCAAATCATTTTCACGATTTACTATACTTAATATCTTTTTCAACAATGCTAAATACATATAAAATTCTCCTATAATAATAATAATATACTTTAATTATCATATACTTAAGCAATAAAGTCAAGAGTTTAATTAATTATCATAAATATTTAAACAAGAAAAAGGGGCTTTTGTGCGAGCGTTATTAATCTTCAGTTTAATAGGATAAGATTCGTCAACATTTCTGTAAGTACCTGCTATACAGAATAGTTGCCACCAATAAAGCCTAAACTTACTAAATACATTTCTGTAGATTCAGATCTACTTGACTTTGGTTTGAAGTATCTTACTGTTTTAAACATTTTTTTTAGCTCATTGCAGAAATCTTTATCAGACTCTCCTTGAAAAATTTTTACTACAAATTTGCCATCATGATTCAAAAAATGCTTTGCAAAATTGAGCGCTGCTTCGCATAAAAGCATAATTCTGATATGATCTAACGATTTTAAACCGCAAGATTCTGGTGCCATATCAGATAAAATTACATCAAATTTGTGATCCTTGAATTTTTCTCTTAAAATTTCAAGTTCGCTGATAATATCACACTGTATACACTCTACTCCACTAATTGCGTTTATTGGTTTTATGTCAACAGCAATCACACTCGCTCCTTTCTTAGATGCAACTTGTGACCATCCACCAGGAAAAGCGCCAAGATCAATAATTTTTTGCCCTTGTTGGAGTAGTTTAAATTTATCGTCTATTTCTATTAACTTATATGCCGAGCGCGATCTATAACCGTCCTTATTGGTTTTTTGCACATACTGATCATTCAAATGGCGATGTAGCCATCTTGTTGAAGATAACTTTCTACCTCTAGCTGTTTTTACTCTGGTCTTTATACTAATAACCTACTTATTATTGATTATATCTTTGAGCTCTTTTTCAACTACTTCTTTTACCAATGCATGTAGATACTTATTCAGCCACTCTGAAAGCTGAGGTTTTAAAAGAGATACAACTAATTCTTCAACAGTAAGATCCGCTCTTTTTTGTTGTTTATGCCGTAGTTCGCTTTGCATCTTTTCAAGCAATGTTTTAATTTCCTCCATATTTTCTTTTAAAACTAAATGCTCGTTACTTTGTTCTTGATAGCTCACTTTGTTATTACTCATTTGGATATTATCATACAAATTTTTCTCTTCTGAGTTGTAACTATTAAATTGGTTATTCATTTTCTCACTTTGGCAATTATTCTCTTCTTCACTATTTTCTTTTTCTTCGATGTCTTCTGGATACTCCTCTTCAAGGCATAATACGTCATCATCTTCATCTATTATTTCTGCTCTATCACCACTTGGATTTTTACCCGATATAGCTTTTTTTATATCTTCTAGTATATCTTTTACAGATTGATTATCGCTCATACCATTAAATTTAAAGGTTTATACTATTTATCATAAAAAGCAAGTTGTAAACACTAATTACATAATTGCTTTTTGCCTGAATTAGATCGGAACGTGCTTTAAATAGTTCATCTTCAGTATCCAAAAGATCAATTGTGCTCTTTAAATTTAAGTTTACTTCTTGCGCAACTCCTTCCAATGCTAAAGCTGCTGCTTTTTCTGCTTCTTGACTTGCTTTAATAATAGCTTTTGCTGTCAGCACGTTATTCCAAGCATTTATAACTGCTTGTTCTATATTTTTTACTGCTTCGTAATAATCGTAAGTGGATTGTTTTGCATCCATTTTAGCTCTACTAACACCAAAAACATTAACTCCTCTTTTAAAGATCGGAATATCAAGAGTAAAGACAACATTCACATTTTCTAGTAACGTGTCCAATTTTATATTGTCCTTTCCAAAATTTTTACTTGCGCTTAGATTCAAAGAAGGAAGCCACTTGGAAGTTTCAGCGATCACTTCCATTCCGGCTGCTCTTTTTTGATAAACTGCTGCTTTTAGGGACAAGTTATTAGTTTTTGCTAATTGTAAACATTCATTTAATTCTGGTATAGAAGGTAGTTTACCATTAGTCTCGTGAAGATTATCAGCATCTTCACCAATTAAATGATAGTAAGCAATATTAGCGAGCTTTAATTCACCTTCAGCATCAACTCTTTTGGATATAGAAGATGAAAATTTTGCTTTTGCGAATAAAACCTCAGCATTAGTAACTTCTCCAAGAGAAAAGCGTTTTTTCATAGCTGACAAATGTTCTAAAGAAACACGTTCTTTATGTTCTCTCAGTTTTAATATTTCTGCCTTTTGTAAAACATTAACATATGCTTTCACAGCGCTGAGTGCAACTTCTTGCTTTGACTGCTGAAATCTAATTTTTGCTGCTTTAAGAAGATGACTTGATCGGCTAAATGTAGCAAAAGTGCCCCCACCGTCTATTATTCTTTGGCTTAATGTTAGACGCTTTCCAGAGTTTTGTCGATCGTTAATAATATTAAAATTACTATCGAAATTATATTGTAAATTAATGTCAGGTAAAAATCCAGCCAATCCAGAAGATTTCAGCTGTTTTTCAGCACTCTTATATTGGTAAAACTGAGACTTTATTTTTGAGCTGTTTTTGATAGCTTTGCTTATGGCTTCTTCCAAATCGATTGCATAGCAACCTATAGTACCAAAAGCAATTATAAGTATAATAATCAATCGAAACATTTTGCTTTCTAGCATGTTGTTTAAGTTATTAGCATAAATTACTTTAATAATCAATAACTAATGTTGTTGACACTATCAAGCAACTCAGTGTATCATAATCTACTGTTATGTATTGATATATGAAAACTTTTTTCTTAAAAGAGAAACAAGTCGATAAAAAATGGCTTGTTATAGATGCAGAAGGATTAGTAGTAGGAAGGCTTGCAGCGTTTGTAGCAGCGCTATTGCGTGGAAAGCATAAGCCTGAATACACACCTCATATGGATTGTGGAGATAATGTAATTATTGTTAATGCAGAAAAGGTACATTTTACCGGAAAGAAACTTAAAGATAAAATCTACTATAGGCATACAGGTTATTCTGGTGGTTTAAAGAAAACTACTCCAGATAATATTTTAAATGGCAAATTCCCTGAGCGTGTGATAAAAATGGCAGTAAAAAGAATGCTTGATGATGGTCCTATGGCACGTAGACGGTTTGAAAATTTGTATGTTTATTCTGGTTCAGAACATAAGCATCAAGGACAGCAACCTGAAAAAATAGATTTTGCCTCTTTAAATCGTAAAAATAAGAAATAATGGAGTAAAAAGTGAAAATAAATAATAATGATCAGCCAAAAAAGGCAATGATTGACTCACTTGGTCGTTCATATGCCACAGGTCGAAGGAAAGAATCTGTAGCAAGAGTATGGATAAAGCCAGGAAGTGGAAAATTTAGTGTTAATAAAAAAGATGATTTAATTTCTTATTTTAAAAGAGAATCAGTGTGTCAAATGATTAAAGCGCCATTCATAGTAACTTCTATGTTAGATAGGTATGATGTGTTTGCAACTGTAAAAGGTGGAGGACTATCTGGCCAAGCAGGTGCCTTAGCTCATGGAATAAGCAGAGCTTTAAGTAGTATAAGTCAAGATCTACACTCTATATTACGTAAGGGTGGATTCCTAACTAGAGATTCACGTGTTGTTGAGCGTAAGAAATATGGTCAACATAAAGCTCGGAAAAAATGTCAGTTTTCTAAGAGATAATTGTTTCATAATGGTATTTTTTTGTAAATATTATACAAGTTCTTACAAGGTTTTATGACATTTTCTCTTTTTATGACGAATTTAGTTGACTATTGGTATTAGCATAATATGCTGTTTATGTAATTTTTCAATATTAAGGTAATTTATGAGTAAAGAAGATATAGTAAACCAACTGAGTCAAGAGTGCTCTAGTCAAGGTATAGATATAACAAAAGCTAGTTTGGGTAAGCTTCATGATATTTTTATGGAAACAATCAAGAACGATCTAAATCGTAAAGGTGAAATACGTTTGCATGGAATAGGGACATTCTCTACTGCTATAAGTAAGGAAAGACAATGCCGTAATCCTCAAAATGGTGAGATTATGACCGTTCCTGAAAAGAAAAGAGTAAGGTTTAAAGCAAGTCAAGCTCTTTCAAGTACTTTAAATACCAAAGAGAAAGTATAAGCTACTTAGATATTGTCATTTTCATCTTTTTAGTTACACTATGTAAGCCATGAAATATAGCCTCGCTGATTAAAGAATGGCCTATATTAAGAGCTGAGATGTGAGGTATTTCTTTTATTCTTTTAGCATGTTTATAATTTATGCCATGCCCTGCGTGGCATTCTACTCCTAGCTTATTAATGTATTCTGCAGAGTTAGTAATAAGTTTTAATTTTTCTTCTGATGGATTATCACAGTAATCCCCTGTGTGAATTTCTATTATGTCAGGCTTTCTTTCTAGCTTCTCAAGATATTTTAGTTGATTAATATTTGGATCGATAAACAGTGAGACTTTTATGTCAAAGCTATGCATTTCCTCTATTATACCAGAAAGTTTACTGTGCATATTCACGATATTCAGGCCACCTTCGGTTGTTAATTCTTCTCTTTTTTCTGGTACTATACAAATCGAATAGGGTTTTACTTCTTTTGCTATTTTGAGCATTTCTTCCGTAGCTGCGATTTCAAGATTTAACTCAGTGCTAATGTTTTGTTTTAGATTGAATACATCCTCATCTCTGATATGCCTTCTGTCTTCTCGTAAGTGTACGGTGATAAAATCTGCTCCAGCATCAATAGCTATTTTTGCTGCTTTTAATGGATCTGGATAAGAAGCTCCACGTGCGTTGCGAAGGGTTGCAACGTGATCAATATTAACGCCCAATTTCACAATTTACCTCAAAAATTATTTATAAATTATACATATTATTAGATCTTATGCATGTCATTGTTTAATGCCATAGCTGAAAGACGGAGCTAGCAGTTATACCAATTCTCATTGTTGGCAAGTCAAATAAGAAACATTCAAAATTGTTTGATTGTGGAAGTGGAAAGAGAAGTAATAAATTTGCATACACTTGCCCTTTTTTACAGTTAATCTAGTTTATACAACTACTCATGGTAATCCAAATAAGATTTTTTCTCATAATCAAGTTATAGTAAACGGGGAAAATTTTTCGCATCTAAAAAATTTTAGATTTAGGATTGAAATTAATAAGTGGAGTGATTATGTAATGCATGTATTAGTAAAAGGAGGTACAACATGAGTAATATAGTTCATTTAAATAAAAACAATAATCGTGATAATTTTAGTGTAAGAGGGTTACAAAGAGCCGTTGATGACATATTTGATAGCTTCTTTACAGGATGGAACCCAGAGCTTTCTAAAAGAGGCAGTAGCCTACTACCAGTTTGTGACCTTTATGAAACAAAGGAAAGCTATTGCCTATCATTAGAGTTACCAGGTATTCCTAAAGAAAGCATAGACATTAGTATATCTGGCGATAACTTAATAGTGAAGGGTGAAAAAACATGTGATAATGAATCAAAAGATAAGCAGTTTTACCACAAAGAAAGGTACTATGGTTCTTTCTATAGATCTATTCAACTTCCAACAAATGTAGAGCAAGATAAGGTATCTGCCAACTTTTTAGATGGGGTATTGCATGTAACCATACCTAAATCAGAGAAACACATCAAGAAAATTGATGTAAAGTAATCAGTAAGTAATAGCAGGCTTCTGACCTTGAGGCTTGCTATTTTAATATCTGTTCAGCAGAGTGGCAAAATAAGGTAAACGAGAAAAGACAACTAAATGAGTGTCATGAAAGTAGCTGATGCTGGCTCCCTTATGAAGGTGTCATCTTAGCACCCAGACACTGATTTTTTAATTGAAAATGTTGTCTTGTTTGTGATAAATTTTGCTCGATGCCAGTGTCGAGCACTGGCATGACATTATAGAAGCTGGAATTACAGTGTCAGCTACTTGAATGACAATATTTGCTGTGTAATTTACCTTAAAAAATGAAATTCCTACAGCTACGTGTAAGCTACTTTCATGACACTCATTTAGTTGTCTTTTCTCGTCTACCTTATTTTACCACTTTGCTGAACAGATATGTAAAATATTAACTTAGCAATACAAAAAATTATCTATAGATTAGACACACCATTAGATCTTATGCATAGTCATTTTTTAATTCCATAGCTGAGACGGAGCCTGCTCCCCTTATCATGAAACTGAAGTCTATATGGTACCACAGTATAATGATATAATAAAATATGAAAAAAATACCAATAAAAAAAGGCAAAAAAAGCCCGTATTAACTTTAACAATTTAAAATGATTTAATGTGAAAACCATAGGCGCCAATTGTTTTTTTAACTTAAAAATAAAAGTCAAGTATCAGGAATTCTAGACATAAACCCTCCTATATGAATAAAGAGCTAGCAAAAATAAACTTATATATTTTTTGCTGAAATTTGATTATTTGGTGAAAAAACCTGCAGGTGAAGATAGATTTTGGATCCTAAAAAATCTTCATCCTCCACTATAATGAAGCCACCAGAGTCTGTCAAGTAATTTTTTATTTAAATTGCTTGCAATCTTTTTATACACTCATCTTTACCAAGAATTACCATGATATCGATGATTCCAGGCGCATCCATTATTCCAGTTATTGGGGCGCGTAATGAGTGGTATATATCGCTCATTTTTATATTATGTAATTTTGAAAATTCCTTAATCTGAGAAGATAAAAAATTCTTATTCCAATCTTCACTACCTACACTCGAAAGAAATGATGCAAGTAACTTAATTACATTGAAGTTAGATTTGACAATTTGCTGAGCTTCTTCACTAAAATCAACTTGAATATAAAATTTTGCTAAGTCCAATAATTCGGTCAAATAGTTTGCTCTTTTTTTCAGCTCTGTCAGTCCCTGCAGTAAATAGCTCTTTTTTTTGTCAGTTAGAGTATTTTCTCTAAGCATTAGAGTCAGAATATCTTCATTGCTCATATTACTAATATAGTGGTTATTCAAATGCTCCAGTTTTTTGAAATCGAGCCGTGCAGGTGAGCGACCGATGCTTTCTAAATTAAACCACTCTATTGCTTGCTCATCGCTAATAATCTCATCGTTGCCATGACTCCAGCCAAGTCTTAGCAAGTAATTACGCATTGCCTGTGGCAATATTCCCATCTTTTCATAATCGCAAACACTTGTTGCACCATGCCTTTTAGATAACTTATTCCCGTCTTCTCCATGAATAAGCGGTACGTGTGCAAAGCGTGGAACATCAAAATCAAGAGCTTGGTATATTAGTAATTGCTTGAAGGTATTAGTGAGATGATCAGAGCCACGTATAATATCGGTTATTCCAGCATCATGGTCATCAACCACTACAGCAAAAATATATGTTGGAGTATTGTCAGAGCGCAAGATTACTATGTCATCAAGCTGATCGCTACTTATTGTAACTTGGCCGTATATTTTATCGTCAACAACAATATCTTCTGAGTCTGGCACTTTGAAACGGACAACAGGGTTTGCGCTTGATGTCGAATGAGTACACTTATGCTTATATATTTTTCCTTCTTCTCTTGCTCTTGCCTTCTTTTCTGCAACTTCATCTTCAGGGCAGTAACAGTGATACGCCCTACCCTTTTCAACTAAAAGATTTGCAACTTCAATATGTCTAGCTATTCTTCTCGATTGGTATATTATTTCTCCATCATAGTTTATTCCAAGCCATTTTAACCCATCTATTATTGCATCAACTGCTTCCTGTGTTGAACGTTTTCTGTCAGTGTCTTCAATCCTTAGCAAAAACTCCCCACCATGACGCTTTGCATAGAGCCAATTAAATAACGCAGTACGAGCTCCTCCAATATGTAAAAATCCTGTTGGTGATGGAGCGAATCTAGTGACTATACCTGGCATATTTGTCTATTGTGATAACGTAACCGATGATAACTAAAATTTGTACTTGCAACAACGTGGAACTATAGTAAATTTGAAAGATCAATTTACATTTATTTTTAACAAACTGCATTGTATAATTTAATATTAGTGAATGCAGTGAGGTGTATATATGGATAATTTATTTGAAATTGCAAGAGGAGTTGTAACAGAAGAGGATGAAAATAAATTTATTGAAGCTTGCAGGAAAAGAGTTGCTTGTGTAGCTAAGCATAGAATTGATGAAAATGGAAACCCATTTCATATAGCAGCAAGTAAAGGGTTTCTATTATCTGCGTTACAGGGGATCATAAAGTATTTAGAAAAAGATACTGAGAGCAAAGTCAAGAAAGCAAAAGAAGCTAAAGATTGGGAAAAAGTAAAAAGATTAGAAAAGGAATTTAAGAATAACAAGAAATATATTAAGGAAGCACTCCTCGATAAAAGCTATATTAAGGATGAAGGGAAGAAGGCAGTATCACCCCTTTATTTCTTGGACCCTGCAGAGCGGAAAGAAGTTAAGCAAATTGCAGATATAAAATGTGGCTTTATATGTAATAAGAAGTTTCATATATGCTTATATATAGTAGGAGCTATAGTGTGTGCTACCGCTATGTGTGTATCTTTGTATCTTCTATTTTCGGCTTCTCAATCTCTTGCATTGGCTTCAATAGCAACAATAGCTTCTGGAGGATCTTCATATCTGTTATTTAAGGCATGTAATGAAGTATATGGCCTCTATAACGAAAGTACTATAGTGACAGATCCTGATGTTATGCAACTTTTAGATAGTGGTTTAGCCCCAGTGTGAAGTATTTGCAGGTAGTAATATAGAAATTTACTTTCTTAACTTAAGAAAGTATACTTATAAGATGATAAGAAAGAAGTATAGTAAGATTTTAGTAGCGAACAGAGGGGAGATTGCCTGCAGAATAATCAAAACTGCGCACAAGATGGGCATATCTTGTGTGTCTGTGTACTCAGATGCAGATGCAAATTCTGTGCATGTAAAGCAAGCAGATGAGTCAAGGCACATTGGCCCTTCGCCTGCTTATCTTAGTTACTTAAATATCGAAAAAATATGCGAAGTAGCAGTTGAAACAGGTGCCGAGGCGGTTCATCCTGGCTATGGGTTTTTAGCAGAAAATCCAGATTTTCCCCGTGCTCTGGAAAAACATAACATAGATTTCATTGGTCCAAGTGCAGAAACAATAGAAGTTACAGCCAATAAAATAACGGCAAAAGAAGAGGCAAGAAAAGCTGGAGTAAATGTAGTGCCAGGATATATGGGTAAGATCGAAGATGCTGCCCACGCAGCCATCGTTGCTGAAGAGATTGGTTTTCCCGTTATGCTCAAAGCTGCATCAGGTGGTGGTGGCAAAGGAATGCGAATTGTATATTCCAAAAAAGAAATTGAACTAGCATTTACATCAGCAACAAATGAAGCAGAGAAAAGTTTTAAAGATGGCAGTATTTTTATAGAGAAATATATAGAGCTGCCAAGACACATTGAAATACAAATCATAGCAGATAAATACGGCAATATAGTGTGTCTTGGGGAGAGAGAGTGCTCGGTACAGAGGAATAACCAGAAAATAATAGAAGAAACACCAAGCCCATTTATTAGTGAAGAAGTAAGACAAAAAATGTATGCTCAATGTGTTTCTTTGGCAAAGCAAGTTGATTATTTTTCAGCAGGTACTGTCGAGTTTGTTGTAGATAAGAACCAAAACTTCTATTTTCTTGAGGTAAATACGAGATTACAAGTTGAGCATCCAGTAACAGAATTTGTCACTGGAATAGATATAGTGGAAGAGATGATCAGAATTTCTTGCGGAGAAAAATTAAGATTTGGTCAGAATGATATTAAACTTATTGGCTCTGCAATAGAAAGCAGAATTTGCGCTGAAGATCCATCAAAGAGATTTTTTCCTTCCAGCGGAAGAATCAAATATTACGACAAACCAGATGATGTAAGAATAGATGATGGAGTAGCTAGCGGTTCAGAAATCAGCATGTTCTACGACTCAATGATTGCAAAAATTATAACCTATGGAAAAGATAGAATAGAAGCAATCAGCAGAATGCAAAAAGCATTGTCTAAATGTTATATAGAAGGAGTAACAAATAATATAGAATTTCTAGAATCCATCTTCCATAATCCAAATTTTATTGCAGCAAAGCTCCACACAAGATTCATTCCAAATCATTATCCTGGTGGGTTTCAAGGCGATCTTATTACAGAAGAATATATTAAAATATTTATCTTTACTGCACTGTATGTTCACTTAGAAAATGAGGGAAAGTATTACAGTAAGTCAACAGACGAAGCATTCATAGTGAAAATAGATGACAATGAGTACTCCGTAAATGCAAAGTATCAAGATAACACATTAACAACAGTATATAACCACAATAAATACTCCGTGGTGGGTAAGTGGAAATCAAGTTACAGATTACTATATATCACAATTAATGATGATACCAATATAGCACTTAAAATAGAAAGGCAAGGCAGCAAATACTTTATAAGACACGCAGGTATGAAAGCTAAATGTTGTGTATTGAAACCTCATGTAGCTGAACTAAGCAAATTAATGCTAAACAACAAAACAGAAGGGATTTCAGTAGACGCTGTAAAATCTCCAATATCCGGTTTATTGGTTAAATTACACGTCAATGCTGGAGATCAGGTAGAGGTAGGACAACCTCTATTTGTTGTAGAGGCAATGAAAATGGAAAATATAATATGTGCTGAATCAGAAATGGTGATAAAAAATATCCCTGTTAAAGAAGGAAAAAATATACATGCTGGTGATTTGGTATTAGATCTGGTTTCTTAAATAACATAAGCAGTATAAACTTGACCCGAATAAGATAAACGAAAACATTTGATGGGCTATAGCAATGGCCATTGGTATATGCAGCAACAAAGTTACTACTCCTAAAATTACCTGAATGATGACGGAGAGTAGCATAATATATACTGGTTTTACACTGGCATTTTTTATTGTGAGTATTGCTGTCAGAACTAATATCAGCAATGCCAATGCCCGGTGTATGAATTGCACTGTTACTCTATTTTCAAAGATATTTAGCCAAGCAGGCTGTAAGTAAAATAAATCTTCCGGAACAATTTGTCCATCCATCAGTGGAAAGGTATTGTAAATTAAACCAGCATTTAGCCCTGCAACAAATGCACCGAAGATTATTTGTACTGTCACTAGGATTAAAATTATCCATATGTAACATGTACTAACCTTAAGTTTAGTTTGCCTTGGTTTGATTTGGTAATCAAAAAATTGATATGACAATAATGCAAAGATAACCAACGCAAGCAGTAAGTGAAGTGCGAGCTTATAGTGACTAACATGAGGATTGACTACCAAACCGCTTTTTACCATATACCAACCAGCAAAAGCTTGTAAAATTCCAAATAATAGTGCTGTAGATAACCTTATTACTGCATTTTTAGGTATTCTTTTTTTTAGTGTAAAGTATATAAACGGTAAAATAAAAACTAAACCTGTCAGCCTTGCAATTAACCTGTGCACATATTCTATTAAGTATATGGTGCGAAACTCTTCCATACTCATACCATAATTAAATGCTTTATATTCAGGTGTAGCTTCATATTTTGATTTTTCTTTTAGCCAGTCTTGTTCACTCAGCGGTGGCAATGTTCCGGTAATTGGTTTCCATTCCGTGATTGACAATCCTGCTTTTGAAAGTCTGGTAAATCCACCAATTCCCACCATGCAAATCACCATGAGAGAGCAGAGAAAAAGCCAAATAGCTACAGGTTTTGCTTCCATAATCCATGCTGAGTTTTATTCCATTGCTGAGGGTGAATAACAAATTCCCACAAAGCGAGAAAAGCTGCAACGCTATGTAGTAGACTATAGACGGGAAAAAATATTGATACTATATAAAAATAAAAAGGCATTTTTTGTTGTCTGATAGCTATTATCAAAAAAATCAAGTTAATACCGTATACTATTATAAAATAATATAAGAATAATTCATTCAAAATTTGAGTCAGCACCAATGAAAGTAACAAAAAAGGAGTCGTGAAAAATATAAAAGCTGAGGAACCAACAAAAAGGTTTAATAGCAAAACTCCCTTAAGCCCAGTGTGCTTAAAAAGTAATTTTATATTTTTTAAATGAACGATATAAGTTTGCATATAACCTTTAATCCAGCGTGCTCTTTGTTTGATCCAAGCAAACACAGTAGTTGGTGATTCTTCCAATGTTTCTGAATCAATAATCCTGGTTTTATATCCCATTTGCGCAAGTCTCAAACCAAGGTCAGCGTCTTCAGTGACATTGTAAGCATCCCAAAAAAGCACTTTCTTTAAAATTTCCACTGAAAAATGGTTACTGCTACCACCCAAAGGTATTGGCATGTTCATTTTTTGAAATCCAGGCAAAAAATATTGAAACCAGTTCATATACTCGAGAGAAAAGAATTTTGTAAGAAAATTGCAACCAAAGTTATAGTAATTTAATTTCGCCTGTACACAAGCCAACTTTTCGTCGCCCTTATTAAATTCAATTAGTGCTTTTTTTAACTGCAACGGATCTGGCTTGTCATCTGCATCATATATTACCACATACTTTCCTCTAGCAAAGCTCATAGCATAATTGCATGACTTAGCTTTTGTTCTAGGCAGAGAATGAGGCACTTTTATTACTTCAAAATACTGTGGTAAAGTGCATTTTTCTATAGCTGCCAACATTTCTTGATCATCGCTCTCTATCACAAGCTTTACATCTAATTTTGATTTTGGATAATCCAAACTTTCAATGCTCTTAATCAATTGCTTTATAACCGCATTCTCTTTAAAAGCAGGCAATAAAATAGTATATATAGGTTCATTCATCTTATCATAATCTGCTTTTTGGTTAGAAATTTTACGCAAGCCAAAAATTTTAGTTACAAATTTGAATAAAGAACTAGAACATCCGATTATAAATATCAACACCAAAGCAAAATATGCATATTTTTTTGTCAGTGTTAAAGTCGAAATCATAACAAAGAAAGAGGAAAAAAAGATTGAACTGAGCCTAATGCTTTTAGCTGAAAAATTAGGATTCTTATAATATAAGTAGTTACTTGCGAATTCTGAAATACCAAAGTGTGAGTTAAGAAGATTTAAAATCTGTTTGCTATCTACTTTTATCAATACATATTCAATACCGTAATGAGATTCGACCCAAAGGTTGATATCTTGGCTTATGTCTTCAACCATAAAAAAAGTAGTATCATTTAATTTTTGCCAAGGAATTATATTAAACCTATAGTAGAAAAGTTTCTCTTGTTCTTTGCATAAACTAGAATCAAATTTAATTTTTTCTACATTATCAGTTTGAAGTACAGGCATTAAACTTAATGCAACTTTTTGCTCAAGTCACGTGAAAACGAAGATATAACCTCACTACTACGCTTATCATCTTTACGTTCATGCATTATTTTTTTTACAGCATCAGCAGCTATACTCGCTGTGTTAGCTTGTAAATCCCCAAGAGCTTTTTCAACTTGGTCAGTAACTTTCTTCAAATTAGAATGGGCATTTTCATCTAACGTTTGATCGAGTTGCTGTCTATTATGCTTAATAATACTATTAGCCTTATCAAGTGCTTCATTCATCATTTTGTTAACTTCTGCATCTAATTTTTTGTATTTTTCAGAAGATTTTTTGTAATACTCCAACATATCTTTTCTGAATTTTTCAGTTTCTTCACTTGAAAACTTGCTTTTGTTACGTTTATTGTTAAGCGCGTTTTTTATTACCTTCCTTAGCAATTTATATGAGAGGATAAAACCTACTAAAAAAGCAAGGCTTATAACTAGTAATGTAGACATAAAAACCCTAAAATTCTTTTGACACCAAGTCAGCAACAAATTCCTCTTCAATCTCAGAATTAGTTAACTTAGTATAGTAAATCAAAGCAATACTAGTAGCCATTTGTTTTAATTCACTAATATACTTAGATTTAAATTGTACTACCTTTTCTTCAACAAGTTTAATCATCTTCTTGTCTTCCTCTTCCAATATATCCTTAACATTCGCTCTCATTTCTTCTACTTGAGCAAATGCATCATCTATGATTTTTTTTGCCCGTACTCTAGCTTGATTTAAAGCTGCATTATACTTGGCAATTTGCTCTTCTGTAAGTCTTAAAAGGTGAATAGAACTATTAAATGAATCTAACACTTCTTTACTTCTAGTGCTTATTATTTCATCTAACTTCGGTAAAAACAAACAACTCACTACAAAAAAAAGTGAAGAGAAAAAAATTAAAAACCAAAAAATTTGAGAAGAGAAAGTTGAAACATCAAGCTGTGGCATCTGTTAAGCAGCAAATATTAATAACATTGCAAGTACAAACGCAAGCAACCCCATGATTTCAACCATGGCAGCACCAATATAAACGTAACTTTTCATTTTACCTTCTGACTCAGGATTTCTCGCAATCCCATTTAACATAGCAGAGAAGATATTAGCTATACCTAAACCAGCACCGAGCATTCCAAATACAGCCAAACCAATTGCTATAAATTTTAAAGCCACTAAATCCATATATTACCTTTAACTATTTCTTTATAATATAATTGTAAAATATTCTGCAAGGAAGTCAATTACTTTACTGCATCTGACAAATATACACATGTTAATATAGTAAATATATAAGCTTGCAAAACTGCAACAAATACTTCAAATCCTATTAGTGCAATTATAAACAAAAAAGGTGCAGGTGTAAAAAATATGTTCATATTTATGACGAATCCTGCTATCACTTTGATGATTGTATGACCCGCAATCATATTTGCTGCAAGCCTTATTGATAAACTAATCGGTCTTACTAAATAAGCAAATAATTTAATAATGATGATTATAGGTGCAAGCCACGAAGGAGTTCCTTTTGGTAGCAATATGCGTAAAAATTCTACTCCTCTTTCTTTAAACCCAACAATCGTTATATAAGTAAAAACCACCATTGATAAAGCGAAGGTAACTATCACATGACTTGTAACTGTGAAACTATAAGGAAGAACACCAACTAAATTACACGATAAAATGAAAATAAATACTGTAAATATCAAAGGAATGTGCTCCAAACCTTTGCTTCCAGTGTTACTTTCTATTATTGAAACAACAAAATCATATACATATTCAACTGCAGCTTGCAAATATCCTGGTATTACTGCACCTTTTCTTATTCCAAGGAGCAAAAACAGTACCATTAATATCACCGAGATCATCATAAAAAGAGATGAGTTGGTAAAGTTTATGTCATACCCAAATAATTTTGGTAGTTCTATTATTGTATATACTTTAAATTGTTCTAGCGGATTTAACGCCATTTTGACCCTGTATACTTAAACTGCAGCAGTAAATAAAGTATAAATTTTATAGAATAAAGTCAAGAATTAATATAAGGAGCTCTGTATTATTAACATATTAACAAAATATACAATTAAAATGCAAATTATAGTCAGCTACCAATCTTATTCTAAATTCTTGACTTAACATCTTATTTTAACTATAATTTAGTTTTAATATGAGGCAATTATGAACGAAATAGATTTTACTAATCCACCTTTAAATTTAGAACAGGAATGTGGTAACGGGTACATCAAGTTTACAGATTATTCTTCTAACTCAGACACTGGTCTTTTCCACATGGCAGGTGAAATGCTAAATGAAAGCCATGATGTTATAGGAAATTTCACTGGTGATGCTTACATTTATAATTTCCATATAGATGATCACAATATGAACATTTAACTCTGCATGGAAATGGACTGCAAAGGTGATATAAAGAAAATTCTTTCTTTGTAGAAAAAGTAGGCTTCTCCTTCGTTTTTTACAATTAGAGAAGCTACTCACTACAACAAGCTTTAAAATCATTATATTTTACATTACAATAACTTTTTTATTTTCTGTTAAATAAATGAAGTTCACATTATCTTGGTTATTAGAGTACTTAGAAACCAATGCTAGTTTAGAGGAAATTATTGATAAATTAACTCACATAGGGTTGGAAGTAGAGAATGTGATCGACAATTCCAGATTGGCCGGGTTTGTTGTTGCAGAAGTATTAGAAGTCGCACCTCATCCAAATGCTGATAAATTAAAATTATGTAAAGTAAATGATGGAAGTAAAGTTCTGCAGATAGTCTGCGGAGCAAAAAATGTTAAAGAAGGCATGAAGACTGTACTTGCATCTCTTGGTAGCACATTACCAGAAAGCGACTTTACAATTAAGCCTACAAAAATACGAGGAGTGCTAAGTGAAGGGATGCTCTGCTCTGCCTCTGAGCTTTCGCTGACTCAAGATGAAAGTGAAGGAATAATCGAGCTTTCTGATGATTATAAAACAGGAGATAAATTTTTCAATTGCGATCCTGTAATTGACATAAACATCACTCCAAACCGTGGAGATTGCTTAGGCGTATATGGAATAGCTCGAGATTTAGCAGCAACTGGAATTGGAACGTTAAAGGCTTCAAACATTCCACAACTTGCCTGCTCTATAAATTCACCAGTAAACGTCAAAGTTACTGACGGGGAGAGCTTTATTAGTGGAATATACATCACCAATGTAAAAAATAAAGAAAGCCCAAAATGGTTAAAAGATAAATTGGAATCGATAGGAATGCGCTCCATTTCTGTAATAGTTGATATTACTAATTACATCATGATATCTTTTGGCCGCCCAATGCACGCATATGATGCAAAGAAAATAGAAGGTGAGCTCATAGTACGCAAAGCAAATGATGGAGAAAAATTTATTGGTTTAAATGGTAAAGAATATTCATTAAATAAAGAAATAAGAGTTATTTCTGATGATAAAAATGTTCATGGAATTGCTGGAATTATGGGCAGCAAGTATAGCGAATGTACACTTGAAACTACTGATATCTTTTTAGAGTCTGCTTGGTTTGACCCCATCTCCATCACTAAATCTTCAAGGCAGCTAGGCATCTCCACAGACTCAAGTTACAGATTTGCACGTTCAATTGACCCTGAATTTACCCTTGATGGACTCAATCTTGCAGCCAAAATGATTTTGGATTTATGTGGCGGAGAAGTGTCAAGCATAGTGTCTGCTGGCAATTTGAATAAGGCTTATACCAAGATAAATTTTGATTATCAGAATGCAAACAAACTTGGAAGTGTATCTGCATCACCTAATGAGGTATTCGATATTTTAACAAAGCTAGGGTTTAGTATCGATAAAAAAACCGAAGGTAATTGGAATATACAAGTACCAAGCTGGAGACCGGACGTAACCATACCTGCTGACTTAGTTGAAGAGGTAGTAAGAATATACGGCTATGATAAAATAAAGGAAGAGCAACTAGCAGAAGACGTTACAGTAGAAGAAGAGACACAAGATGATTTGCGCATTTTAATGACAAGCAGAGGGTTTCATGAAGTGATAACTTGGTCTTTTATGAGTGAATCAACAGCTGAAAAGTTTGGTTACTTGAATAAGTTATTCATTATCGATAATCCATTTAATAATAACTTCAATATAATGAGGCCAAGTGTCATACCAAATTTGTTGCAAGTCACTGCAGATAATATTGCTCACGGGATATCTGATCTCGCAATTTTTGAAATTGGACCAATTTATAATGGTGAGGCTCAGTCTAAGTACGTTTTAAGTGGAATTAGATCAGGAAATAATTCGCCGAAAAACCACTATAACACTGATAGAAAAATAGATATTTTTGACGCAAAGGCTGACCTCATAACAGCTTTGGAACTTTTTAATGTCAATTGTGATAATTTAGCAATAGAGAGAGCAGAAAAAGAATATTATCACCCAGGAAAATCAGGCTCCTTATCTTTTAGAAGTAAAATAGTTGGTTATTTTGGAGAATTGCATCCGAGTATATTGGATTTTTTTAACATCAAACAAAAAATTGTAGGCTTTGAGTTGATATTAGAAAATATCGAAAATTTACCTATAAGTAGAAAAAAATTTATCGATTATAAATATCAAAGTGTAAAACGCGACTTTGCATTTATTGTAAATAAAGATGTAGCAGCAGGCAGTATAATCAATATGGTGAAAAAAAGCTCAGAGCTCATCACAGAAGTTTTGATATTTGATGTATATCATGGAAACAATATAGAATCGAATAAGATGTCTATAGCATTTTCAGTTACTTTCTGCTCTCCAACTCACACTTTAACTGAAGAGGAAATCCAAAAAGAATCAAATATGATAGTCAACTTAGTGTGTGAAAATACTGAAGGAACTTTGAGAGCTCATCATTAAGCCGTAATCGCCGTTTCCTGATTTTGCTGTGTCACGTTTACTTCATCCAATTTATTTCCTATCTTGAATTCAATATCCTTGAAAAACCTATCCCACATTCCATGCAAATGCTCTTCTACTTTAGGCCATACATCATTTTTAAATGTCGTTCCATCATCAGAAAATAAATTACCCAAAAAAACTCCTACTTCCTCATAACTTGATTGAAAATGTTGAAGAAATGTTTCTACTTCCTTATGAGTATCATGTGCCACACTCAACGCTTTTCCTTCTGTGCTCTTATCCCCACGCATTGCAACGGCAAGACCTGTTTGAATATATCCCAAGCCTGTCCTAATAGCTTTTATAGGCTGCAGCCATGAACTCTTATCACTTTTTGGTACATTATTTACTATATTTTCCACCAACCTATTTATTAAAGGAGACAATAAATCTTGACAAAAATGTTTGATATTGTCTTTTGTCTTAATCACAGGACTTTTTATGCACTTTTCTGCCAAATAGTACTCAAGTTCTGCTCTCTCTAGTAACTTCTTAATTGCTTCTTCGTTAAAAGTTTCATGCTCGAACGCCTTCAGTAAATCATCTTCTATTATTGCAAATTTTATTTTTTCACGAGATTCTAGTTCTTCTCTATAATCATTTATTGTTTTTTCATTTATCAATAATCCTTTTTCTTCCAATTTCAACTGTTCTAATGTTTTTAGAATTTCTTTGTTATTTTCTAAGTGCTTCTGTACTAGCTTTGTATTTGGATGCTTTTCTCCTCTTCTCTCTTGCTCATCTTTTAAGTACTTATTTAAATCCTTACTCCCTTCTATTATTTTTCTCAATAGCATAGGTTTTTCAGGTCTTTTTAAGTATTTTTCAATTCTCACTCGATGTGAATTAATCTTTTCTACTAGATCTGGTGCCTCCCTTTCTAATAACTTACATGAATTCTCTATACCCTTTGCTTGACCTCTAAATAAATTTAGCATTTTACATTTCGTTATTTCTAAATACACCTTTTCTACAAAATCATTCACTTCATCTAAAGCTTCTTCACTTAAAGAAGCTTTTATCTTGTTTTCTAAATTTACAAACTGCTCCTCTATCAGGCTTAATATACCTAATCGGCTTAACTTATCTTTGGCTTTTCTCATTACTGATTTTACTAGCCTTTGCTTAACCTCTTGATTATCATACTCGAACTTAAAAAGACCTTCTAATCTTCTTTTTAAATTATCCTCCGCTAAGCTATTCTTTTTTGCATGTATCCTAATATATCTTTCCTGTCCTTCTTTTTTTAAACACTCAATCTCTCTTTTAGTGTTATCTAGAGCTTTCTTCGTTTCTTGAGGATATATATCCTTATAAACATCAATGATTGTACTCTTAGCTATTTTCCCTTCTTCTTTAAGTCGTTCCCACTCTGCTTTAAATACAGGAAGTGCATCATCACTTATATCTCTTGTTATCCCACCTACTTTTCCCAATGCTTCTAATCGATCATCTTCATCAGCTAAATCAAGTGCCTCTTTATTTTTCAGTTTTTTTATATCTCCTATTATCATCTCTTTCTCATTTGGTAATTCCTTACCTTGACTTTCTAATTTCTGTTTCACTAAAGTATTTTTTAGCTCATCCTCCAGTGAAAAATCTTCTCCCCGTCTATTTTGCTGAAACTTAATTGCTTGTATGAAGGCAACTTGATAAGCATTTTCTATCAAATGAGTTGTCAATTGATGGCCTATACTATCTACAACTTTCAGCCTGAATTCGTTCAACAATTCCTTCAGTTTATCATGTGTAATATCTTTCTTTTCTAGCTTCATCAGCTTTTCCATAGTTCTTGCGCATTCTTGAATCGAAGTTGCAAGCACATTCTTGATTTCACTATGTAAGGGCTTAAGACCATTTTTTAAATTGATGTTAGTTGACAATTTCAGTACGATATTGCGCTCTGAATCCCGCGTTACACTAAACCACTGATTATTTTCATTATCGCATAAATCTCTAAGTAATTGTTTAAATTGCGGTGGAAACTTTATTTCCATATCATATTCAATGCTTGGCTCAGGAACTTCTGTTTCATGAAAAGATACCTCAATATTGTGGTGCTTATTAGAATACTGCCCCGTACTTATTTTAAGAACAGTAACTAAAGAATGGACTAACTCTCTATTTAAAAGATAAAAAGTAGCCAAAGCAACTGTTGCAGGAATAACTAAGGCTGTTAGCACAGCCACATTAACAAAAATTGCTATTGCAGCAAGAACGCCATATGCCAGTCTTTTTGGTACACTTGCCTCACTCTTTTGTGTCTTATCTTCACCTACATCAGCTTGTGTCTTGCTGTCTGCTTTAAATCTACTATATATGACTAACCCCATTGCAGTAAAAGCAATATAAGGAAGCATTAAAACTGACAGAGCTAAATTTAATACTTTCTTCTCTGGGCAAGCTCTGTTTATCTCTTTCAATATTTCGCTTGACATATTATACCAAGAGGTAAAAAAGTCAGAGTCATAATCCTTATAATGGAATATACTGAGCGGAACATTAAAAGCAGCTATTTGTTTAATTAACCAATCCTGCTTACTTACAGCATCAAAAAACTCTTCTTCCTCTTCTGAATTAGCAAGACCTAAATCATTCCCTTCTTCTACATTAGAAACATCTTCCATAGCATCAAAAAACTCTTCTTCCTCTTCCAAAGCAACATTGGAAATAGATTCTACTTTACCTGAACCATCACTGTTGTTATTTAAATCAATAACTTCTCTATGACCATCTGCAACAACTTGATTCATATCACCACCCTACTTAAGGTAATTTAAGTATAGCATAAACATTACTAACTTTGCAACTTTATTAACTTAATACCAACTGTCAAACCTTGGTATTCCTTAGAATAGAAATCGGCCTCGATCTCTTTATTAGTGTCCAAAGATAAGGCAAGGGTCTGCTCTTTTATATACTCATCCCACCTGTTTATTGCCTCTTTAACTTTCTCATCTTCTGCTTTGATTATTACTCTGATTCTATCTGATATATGGAAATCAGCCTGCTTTCTAGTTTCTTGAATAAGCCTCACAACATCTCTTGCGAGTCCTTCTAGAATTAGTTCGTCATTGAGCTCAGTGCTCAGAATAACAACCCCTTTATTGTCATCAAATACAGAAGAATATTCACTGTTTGCTTTTAACAATAGTTCATATTCACCTTTTTCTATAGTATAGTTCTCTGTTTCATCCCCCAGAAATATTTGCTCATTCTCAATTTGCTTCCACTTTTCTTCTTTGACATATTGAACTAGTTTCTTGATTTTATCTGGAATCTTCTTACCAAGTAGCGGAAAATTTAGTTTTAGCTCTAGTGACGCAACTTCTTTCAACTCACTTACTATTTCTAGTTCTTTTACATTCACCTCATCTCTTATTATCTCTTGATATTCATTTTCAAGGAAATCGCAGGAAGACCTATGATAAATGGTCATACTGCCAAGTGGCTGCCTGATGCGCATGTTAAACGTATTTCTGATGGATAATGCAGAGTTACATATCTCTCTTACCAAATCCATCTTGGCAATGAGTTCACTGTCATATCTATCTGATTGTGGAAAATCAGCCAAATGAACAGATGTTTCTTTGTACTGAAGCCCTTGCCATATAGTCTCTGTTATGAGTGGCAACAAAGGAGCTGCAGCTCGAAGCATGTAATAAAAAACTGTGTACAGAACATTATAAGCGTCGGTTTTATCTTGATCTAAGTCACTTTTCCAAAAACGCTCGCGACTGCGACGAATATACCAATTATTTAACACTTCAAAGAAATTCATCAGGGTTTTACAAGCCTCTTGGGAATTATAGTTGTTCATAGAAGCTTGTATACTTTCCACAGCTTCAAAACATTTGGAAATCATGTAGCGATCAATGGTACTCTGATAATCTTTACAAACCTCAGCTCTAATTCCATCTGCATTTGCATACATGGTAAAAAAGTGATAACTATTCCAAATAGGTTTTATTACGTCCTTCAGAATATCTCGTATCGATTTTCCTTCTTTGTCGAGTAGTAAATTACCACCGCAAACAATGGAACCAGATAGCATAAGAAAACGCAGCGCATCAGAACCACATTTGTCAAAAACCTCCATTGGATCTGCATAATTATTTAAACGCTTGGATAATTTCTGACCTTTCACGTCAAGAACCACACCGTGGCATATGCAATTCTTAAATGGCTCACTATCAAATAAAGCAGTGGAAAGCACAAAAAGCGTATAGAACCATCCTCTTGTTTGTGCTATATATTCAGTGATAAAATCCGCAGGGAAATTTTTCTCGAACCATTCTTTATTTTCAAACGGATAGTGAACTTGCGCGAACGGCATCGAGCCAGACTCAAACCAACAATCAAACACATCAGGCACACGACGCATAACTGATTTTCCTGTTGGATCATCAGGATTTGGTCTTATCAAAGTATCGATAAATGGTCTGTGCAAGTCATCTATTTTAACATTAAAATCTCGCTCTAGTTCTGCTATCGAACCATATACATCCACTCTTGGATATTTTGCATCATCTGATTTCCACACAGGAATTGGCGTACCCCAAAATCGATTGCGTGAAATAGACCAGTCATGCGCTCCTTCAAGCCATTTTCCAAATTGACCATCTCTTATATGATTTGGCATCCAATTAACTCTCTTATTTAGCTCTGTCATTCTTCCCTTAAACTTTGTCACAGCAACATACCAAGAAGGCATAGTGCGGTAGATTAAAGGAGTGTCAGTTCTCCAGCAGTGTGGATAATTGTGAATATATTGCTCAGTTTTAAACCAGCTCCCCTGCCTTTTTAATTTCTTGATTACTGTATCATTGGCATCAAAAACATGAACTCCTGCCAAATCTGAAACTTCAGTAGTAAATTTTCCAGCGTTATCAACTGGACAAACAGCTCGAATATCATGGCTTTGGCAAAGGTAAAAATCTTCTTCACCAAATCCAGGAGCAGTGTGCACAACACCAGTACCATCTTCTCCTGTAACATAATCAGCAATGAAAACACGGAACGCATTCTTTGTATCTTTAAAGTAATCAAACAGTGGTTTATAGGAAAGACCTGCAAGATCACTCGCTTTAAGTTTTGTATTACAGTTTTCATATTGAATATTGCTTTGTTCACAGTGGCTGACAAATTTCTCTAAATAACTTTCAGCAAAGATGCAGACTTCACCATTTACTAACACCATACAATACTCAATATCCTCCCCTACTGCCAGTGCAAGATTGCTCGGCAACGTCCAAGGCGTTGTAGTCCAAGCAAGTAATCTACATTTTTGTTTAAATTGCTTTGGATTTTCTAAAAGTTCAAAAGCAACAGTTACAGCTTTGCTAATTTTTTCTCTATATGCATTATCAAGCCTTGTTTCAAAATTAGAGAGTGGAGTTTCGCACGCCCAGCTATAGGGAACAACGCGTATTGATTCATACACCAGACCTTTATCATAAAGCTGCTTAAATGCCCACATGACCGACTCCATGAATGACTTATCCATAGTCTTATAGTCATTGTGAAAATCTACCCATCTTGCTTGTCTATTTACATACTTCTCCCATTCTGATGAAAATTTCATCACAGAAGTACGGCAATGATTATTGAATTTTTCAATGCCAAATTTCTCTATCTCAGTTCTACCAGATATTCTAAGTTCCTTTTCCGCGCCCATCTCAGCCGGTAGCCCATGGCAATCCCAACCAAATCTGCGTTCAACCCTTTTTTGCAGCATAGTTTGATATCTTGCAAATGCATCTTTTATAAAACCAGTAAGCAAGTGTCCGTAATGCGGAAGTCCATTTGCAAACGGAGGCCCATCATAAAATACAAAACAATGATCCTTGGAACGTTTCTCGACTGACTGCTCAAAAATTTTATTTTCCTGCCAAAATTTTATGATTTCCTTTTCTAGCAATGAAAAATCAGGACTGCTGCTTGTATCAGGATAATACTTCATATTCATTTTAACTGGATAAAATCAAAGAATATAGAGCTTTCTGGAAAATTACAAATTCAAAAACTCTGTTTCTATAAACATAGATAGGTATTGACATTATTATACAGCATATTAATAAATCAGACTTATTTACTTAAGTTAAAGATGAATAAAGACAATAGAAGTTGGCCTTATCAGAAATTTCATGATGCTAACAAAAATAATAGTAAAAGCAGCTTTGTTTGGGAATCAGTTTCCTATGAATATAATAATTCTGGAAAGATTAAAAAGGTACACTATAAGTGGGAAAAGAAAAAAAATCCCGCAAATCTATTATATCAAGTCTCATATGATTGCGTAACAGAGAGTTGTAGTCCCTTAAGGATTAAATCTAGATAGCTTATAAACTTATAAAAACACACAAAGTGCTTCTACATGAGACCATGGGAACACTTTTCTCTAATTAGGCAGCGCATCCCAACAAACTATTTTGCCTAGCTTCCAATATCCTTACATTTACTATTTTATTTTTGTATTTGTCGTCAGGATCATCAACGCATACTGATTGGATGTATGGGCTTTTACCAATAATTTGATTTTGGTGTTTACCTTTTTTATCACTGAATAGAACAGGAATAGTTTTTCCTATCATACTCTGATTAAATTCAAGTTGTTGCTTGCTAATTAATTCCTGTAAACGAAGAAGACGCTCTGTTTTAACCTCTTCTGGTACTTGATCTTTTCTTTCCGCCCCTGGCGTTCCTGGCCTTGGGCTATATTTAAAACTATAAGCCTGAGCGTACTTTACTTTTTCTACTAACTTCATAGTTTCCTCAAAATCTTTTTCAGTTTCTCCAGGAAAACCAACAATAAAATCAGAAGAAAATTCGATTTCAGGTTTCAATTTGCGCAATCTGTCTATTATTCCCAAATATTCCTCTGCCGTGTGTTTTCTATTCATTGCATGCAATATTTTATTCGAACCTGACTGCACAGGTAGGTGAACAAACGGCATGAGTTTTGATTCCTCCGCATGTACCAAGTAGAGAGATTCGTGCATATCTCTTGGATGAGAAGTTGTGTAGCGGATTCTTTCTAGCTTTTCAATTTTAGCAATGTGACTAATTAATTTTCCTAAATCCCACACCTCTCCTTCGCACTCTCCATGATAAGCATTAACATTTTGACCGAGCAAATTGATTTCCCTTGCCCCATTTGCAACTAACTTCAATGTTTCACGGAATATTTCATTTACTGGTCGTGAATACTCAGCCCCGCGTGTATATGGTACCACACAAAACGTACAAAATTTATCACAACCTTCTTGTATGGCAAGAAACGCAGAAGACCCCTGGCTATTGCCATAGCATTCATCTGGCAATTTATCAAACTTCGCAACTTCTGGAAAATCAGTATTTATTACATGACCTTTACTTCTGCTTGCTTTGACTATCAGCTCCGGTAAAACAGCGATACTCTGCGGACCAACAACAATATCAACAAAAGGAGCCCTTCTGAACACTTCTTCTCCCTCTGCTTGCGCTACACATCCAGCCACCACTATGGTCATTTCCTTATTTTTTTGTGATGAATGGATTCTTCCAAGCTCTGAGTAAAGCTTTTCTGCTGCCTTTTCTCTAATATGACAAGTATTTAATATCACCAAATCAGCTTGTTCTGCATCACTAACAACGTTGAACCCTAAAGGCTTAACTATATTCTCCATTAAAATGGAGTCATAAACGTTCATCTGACAGCCGTAAGTTTTAATATATAGGCCTTTCATATTTAAAATTCTTCACACAAATTCTAGCAAATTATACGAAAAACTGAATTCTAGTACAACAGCCAATAAAGATTGCTTGACAAACCTTCTCGCTTTCCTTACTCTGACAGTAGGGGTATTTTAAGAGCTCAAAAATCTATCTCAGTCTGCAGACTTTTCAGTCAATTTTTCAAAAAAAACGTAGTGTATCTTCTTCAGCACGTGTTCAAATTCTGTTGTATATGCGCTGCATTTTCTTTCTAATTTTTCAGGAGGATTTTATGTCCAGAATTCCAGATACTTAACCTTTATTCTTAAGCTAAAAACCGATTGGTACCTATGGTTTTTATAAAGAAAGTGCAAAAAATACTTTAAAGAATATGAAATAAAGGTAGAAAAGGTTTGAGTAACCAAAAACTGTTTCCAGGCATAAATTTGTTATGTATACCAAAAAGTAATTACACTAATATAATATTCACACTCATATTCTAATATAGATATAATACTAATTAAAGAGCATGTTATGCAAGAAGAAGTATCAGATTTTACAGATGCTCTTTGTCAAAATAAATGTGATTCCTTTCGAGTGACACTCTCCTATATCTTTCTTTAGGTTATACAGAAGTCTAACACAATTATAGAACAAACGTAAAAGTTCTGGTAAAGTAGTTTTATTTACAAAAAATATGCTACTTGATATTGAAAAATGCAGCATAACAAATGCACTGTGGAAGTTACAAGAAGCAGATCAAAGGGAGATTTTTACTCTTATACAGAGATTTGAGTTGCCAGAAATATTAGCAAGAATATTAGTTGCTCGTGGTGTTAACATAGAAAATGCACATGACTTCTTACACCCACTAATCAGATCGCTATTACCAGATCCCTTTCACCTCCTTGATATGGATAAAGCTGTTTCTCACATAGTAAAAGCAATAAACAATAATGAGAATATTGCAATATTTGGTGATTACGATGTTGATGGTGCAACGTCATCAGCATTGATTAATAGGTACCTAAGAGCGATTGGGACACACTCTATAATCTATATTCCAGATCGTGTTGATGAGGGCTATGGATTGAACACAGATGCTTTATTACAACTTAAAAAGAATGGTATTGATTTATGTATTTCTGTTGATTGCGGTACGCTTGCATATCAACCAATAGAAGATGCAAAAGTCTTTGGACTTGATATTATAGTTGTCGACCATCACCTTGGAACAGAAAAATTACCAAGTGCTGTAGCAGTTGTTAATCCCAACCGCCTTGATGAGAGCTCTCCTTATAATAACTTAGCAGCAGTTGGAGTGTCATTTCTGCTAATTGTTGCTCTTAACAGAATCCTACGTGAGCAAGGATTTTTTACCAACAAAAAAGAACCAGATTTATTTGATCTACTGGATTTGGTTGCTCTTGGAACTGTTTGCGATGTTATGCAGATTACAGGCCTAAATAGGGCTTTTGTTTTACAAGGATTAAAAGTTATGTCAGCAAGAAAAAATGTTGGCTTACGTGTTTTGTTTGACGCTTTGGGAATCCTTGAAAAACCAAGTGTTTCACGATTAGGGTTTAGTATTGGGCCATGTATAAATGCCGGAGGAAGAATTGGAGAAGCATCGCTCGGTGCAAGGTTGCTTTCCACCGATGATGATGATGATGCACATTCAATCGCGCTAAAACTAATAGATTTGAATAATGCAAGAAAAATGCTAGAAAATGAGGCTATTTTGGAAGCCACAACACAAGCGGAAAATTTTGCCCACTTAGGTGTAAATTTTATAATGGTAAGTGGTAATTGGCACCAGGGAATAATTGGTATCATTGCATCAAGACTAAAAGAGCAGTTTCACTTACCAACGATAGTGATATCTTTAAACAATGGAATAGGAAAAGCAAGCTGCAGATCAATTTCTGGGGTAGATATTGGTGCTGCGGTTCTTTCTGCAAAATTTACCAACCTAATCATTGAAGGTGGTGGTCACAGTATGGCAGCAGGATTTTCGATTAAGGAAGATAAAATAAGTGATCTACATGATTTCTTTACTGAAAGATTTGCAAACTCTACAAATGACAAAATCATAAAAGCTGATGGTATAGTAACAGCTAAAGCAATAAACTTATCCCTTTGGAATCAACTGCAGCGCTTAGAGCCATTTGGAGCTGGCAATCCTGAACCGAGATTCATCATTCAAGGAGCAAAGATAAGAAAGCCGGAAGTTATAGGAGTTGACCATATAAAATGTTTTATTGCTGACGATAATGTTATGGTCAAAGCTATTGCGTTTCGCTGTGCAAATACTGAGCTTGGCTCTGCTATTATGCAGGGTAATGTTAAAGCCATTTTGGGTAAAATCTCTATGAATTACTGGAATGGCAATGAATTTGTGCAGTTTTTAATAGAGGATGTATTGACCATTAGTTGAGTTACTATTTTACAATAATTACCTATCAATCTCACCAAAGACTATGTCGAGTGAACCGATAATTGCTGCAATGTCAGCAAGCATGTGTCCTTTTGCCATGAAATCTAAGGCCTGTAAATGCGCAAAGCCAGGTGCTCTTATTCGACATCTATAAGGTCTATTGGTACCATCTGAAACTATATATACTCCAAACTCGCCTTTTGGCGCTTCAACAGCCACATAAGCCTCACCTTCTGGCACATGATATCCTTCTGAATAAAGCTTAAAATGATGAATCATAGCCTCCATGGATTCTTTCATTTCTGCTCTTGGCGGTGGAGAAATTTTTCTATCTTCAGTTTTTATTGGCCCTTCAGGCATTTTCTCTATGCATTGCTTCACCAAGCTAACAGACTGCCTAATCTCTGCCATTCTTACTAAATAACGATCATAACAGTCACCATTTTGGCCGATAGGTATATCAAAATCTAACTGATCATATATCTCATATGGCTGGCTTTTTCGCAAGTCCCAAGCAAGTCCAGCAGCACGGAGCATTGGTCCACTAAAGCCCCAATCAAGCGCCTGTTTTATTGATATTTCACTAATTCCTACAGTGCGTTGCTTCCATATCCTATTTTCCGTTAAAAGTTCATCAACATCATCTATATACTTTGGAAATTGCTCTATAAATTTTGCAATATCTTCAATCAAACCTTCTGGGATATCTGCTGCAAGTCCACCTGGCCTTATATAAGCTGCGTGAAATCTTGCACCTGAGGCCCTTTCATAGAACTCGAGTATTTTTTCTCTCTCTTCAAAGAGCCATAAAAGAGGAGTCATCGCCCCAACATCAAGTGCTTGAGAAGAGATATTTAGTAAATGATTTAGTATTCTTGTCAGCTCACAAAACAAAACACGCAAATATTTTGCTCTAATTGGAATTTCACATTGCAACAATTTCTCTACACACAACGAATATGCATGCTCTTGTGACATTGGCGACACATAATCAAGGCGGTCAAAATAAGGCAGAGCTTGAAGATATGTTTTATGTTCTATCAATTTTTCAGTGCCACGGTGCAAAAGCCCAATATGGGGGTCTGCTCTCTCGATCACTTCACCATCCATCTCTAAAACAAGTCGTAGCACCCCATGTGCAGCTGGGTGCTGAGGACCAAAATTTAGCATCATTGTCTTTAGATCAGGCATGCTTTGGTAGCTTAAGGTATTGGAATTGTATAGGGTAAAATGTGCTTAAAGTCAATAGGCTTCTTGTACAAGCTATAACTCATCGTTACAATAGAAAAACTCTCAAAAACTTCACCACTTCTTCATGATCTGATAGACAATGTTTATGTGTCACATACAATTATTGCACTTATGTTGATCAAGGCAGCGAAATTATGTATAGATAATTTTGATTGAGAAATAGTTTTTCTACTATATAAATTCTACTTTAGAGTAATCAAAATTAATGAAAGACAATAAATATAGTTTAGGTTTAAGGATCATTCATTGGTTAATGTCTGCTTTTATTATTGGCATGCTTTGTTCTGGACTATACATGAAAAATTTGCCGATTAGCAGTGAAATTAAATTCAGCATATACGCTGTTCATAAGGCTTGTGGTATCACCGTTCTTGGATTAATTATAGTACGTATATTTTTTCGCGTCTTTACTTATGTTCCGCCATTACCAGCCAATTTTTCTCGATTTGTAATCAATGCGAGCAAAACGATACACTTTGGTTTATATGCTTTGATGGTGCTAATGCCACTATCTGGTTATGTCATGTCTTCTGCTTCTAGCAAAGAGATCAAATATTTTTTTCATATCCCTTTATTAATTAACCATAATGCAGATCTAGCTAGTGCAGCTAATCAGTTACACTCGATACTTGCATATTTTATGATACTCTTTATAGCCTTGCATATAATTGGTGCTTTAAAACACACATTTATAGATAAACAAAACATTTTTAAACGTATGATATAGGTTATATGTTAAGTAGCCTCTGGAAAAAAGGAACAAATTTTCTCGGTAGTGAGTTTGCCATAATGGGTGGCGCTATGAGCTGGGTTTCAGAGAGAAATTTAGTTTCAGCAATCTCAAATGCTGGTGGATTTGGCGTGATTGCTTGCGGTGCAATGTTTCCAGACTTACTGAAAAAAGAAATCATAGAGACACAGAAATTAACTAACAAACCATTTGGTGTGAATCTAATTACTATGCACCCAAAGTTGAGTGAGTTGATAGATGTGTGCATTGAAACGAAAGTAAGCCATATAGTGCTTGCAGGTGGACTACCAACGAAGCCTAATATAGAAAAAATCAAGAGTGCGGGCATTGAAGTTATGTGTTTTGCACCAGCATTAAGCCTCGCGAAAAGGTTAGTAAAAATGGGAGTAGATGCGTTAATAATAGAAGGTATGGAAGCAGGAGGACATATCGGTCCTGTTAGCACTTCTGTTCTCGCACAGGAGATATTACCTCATTTTAAAAATGAGAAAACACCGGTGTTTGTTGCAGGTGGAATAGGAAGAGGTGAAATGATAGTGAACTACCTAGAAATGGGAGCAAGTGGCTGTCAAATAGGTACATTATTTGTCTGCACGAATGAGTCAATCGCTCACAAAAATTTTAAAGAAGTATTCATCAAATCAGCTGCGCGTAATGCTGTATCTTCTGTGCAGATTAGTGCTGATTTCCCTGTAATTCCAGTAAGAGCTATAGTTAACAAAGCAAGTGATGATTTTATGAAGCATCAAAGAGACATTATCGATAAATATCAAAATGGAAAGATCTCAAAAGAAAATGGGCAGCTTGAAATAGAAAAGTTCTGGGCTGGAGCTTTAAGAAGGGCAGTAATTGATGGAGATGTTGAAACAGGATCTTTAATGGCCGGTCAAAGTGTTGGCATGGTTGATAGAGAAAAGCCTGTAAAAGAAGTAATAGATATGCTAGTTCAACAGGCAAGCAATTATGTTGAAATGCAAAATCAGTAATCAGCAAAGAAAATAGTTAGCAAATTGCTATAATTATCCGTAATAAGGCATAACTGCCCAGTTTTAATGTAAAATTAACGCTAAAGAGGTATTCATACATTTTATTTGTATGAGAGGAATGTTATGCTAGGTACTTTAAAAAAATCTAGAAGTAATGATTTACCTTATCAAATAGAAGAGCTTATTCAATCTTTGAGTAATGAAGAAGATCGTAAACTGTTCACCAATATATACAAAAAGGTCACAAAAAAAAGACATAATCATGAAAATCTAAAAAAGGGAGATGGAACTATCGCAAAATGCATAGAGTTGTTCAACAAAGGAGCTGATCCGAACATATTAATTAAATTAGAAAAATTACTGAGAGAGCAAGAAAAATATTATAATTATTACACCAAGAAATTTCTTCCAGCATTGGAAAAAGAAGTGATAGAGTCAGAGGAATTAATGAAACCTTCAGTACTTAACAATGAAGAAAAATCATCACAAAGATCACCAACAATAAGAGGGGAAATATTACGAATAATTTTAGAAATTACTAATAAGGGCAGTGACAAAAATCATTCTAGCGTTATTCAAAATCAACAAGATAGACAAGGTAATGCGGAAACATTTAACAAACAAAGTCTTTCTGGTAAAGTTGAAATTCCTAAAAATTCAGGTATTAATCCTCTGGAAAAGGATTCTTTAGCTAAGGGTGTAAGTGGAAAAGGAACTCCTGGCAAATACAACATCTTGAGAAATTCAAGTTATTATGGTGCTTCAGCACATCCTACATCAAAACAATCGCAAGCAAGAAAGGAGATCGCACAATCACAATTGAATAGTCAATCTGATCTTTCGATTGATAGTAAAGATTTAAAAAATGAAAAGCCTAATATAACTGTGAATGCTGTAGAAGTGCCAAGCGGTGCAAATACTTCTAAACTCAGTAGTAGCAGTGACTTAGATAGTGGAATAAATTCATCTAGCTTGGCATCAAGTAGCAGAAGGAACAGCTTAACTTCAGTAACAAGCATTTCATCTGAGGAAAGTGTACACTTAAAATTAAACCCTGCTGAGAAAGATAATAGTTTGCAACTAGAAGATGAAGGAAAAACAAAATTAGCACATCCGAACAAAACAAGGCCCAAAGGCCCAAGCGGAAGAATATCCCCTTCTAAACATTATAAGAAGACTGAAGAAGGGCCTCATTGTGTGATCTCAGTGACAGGCAGTAAGGTAAAAGATACAATGCAATCCAATAATTATGAAAATAATAGTAAAAACAAAAATCTTCACGTCGCACTTGTAACAAGTTCTGCTCTCTTAGCAATAGGGTGCATTGTTGCAGGAGCAATGACATCAGGATTAGTAGGAGCAGGACTGTTTGTGGTGGCTGCGGTGTTTGCTACAGCAGCTGCTGCTGAATTGTGTTCAAACTTTCTGTCAAGTAAATTGACATCCATTAGTGTGAGTCCTCTTGTTGATAATAAAGAGCTAACACGGTGATAAAAGTTAAATATGAGTTACTTATGGTGAGCAAGTGAATTCGGTTCTTGCCTATTGATGTAAAAATTGTTACATTTGAGGAGTATCTTAAAGGTATTTAGCTGATGCGTATTCAATTGGGTAGAGTTTTTGCTATTGTAGCCCTGTTAAGTTTTATCTTCATGTCATGTTCTAGCAAAGCAAGTGATGAATTGAAAAATATACCAGGAACGTTGAAAGAACTTATTTCTTCATTTTCAGTTAAAGATACTGTAGAAAATATGAATCCTTCGACAATTATAGGGTTATGTATAGCTACAGTGATACTTGCAGTAGTGTTCAGAGGCCTAATTTTTTTCATGATAATATTTGGCGTACTGATCATGATGTTTGGAAGCACAGAAAAGGCAACAGATTACCTGAAAGAAAAATTCAACTTTGCAAAGGACATACAGTTACAATCCAATAACAAAAAAGAAGATAAGGATTAAGTAAGATAGATGATTCTTTATTATCTTTTTATTGAATACGCATGATATTGTATGCAACCAAAAGTACCAGCCACTAGATCTAATTCTGAAAAAAAGAACAATTTAGCGTTACTAGAAAGTATTAATTTAGATTTTATCCCTTATGCTTGCCACTACGATGAAGAAACTATACTAACAAAACAGGGGGAATTATTAAAAATAATCAAATTAGAAGACTATTCTTCAGTTGATAACTATGGTGATCTTAGAACTGAAATTAGAAAAAGTATATCAAAAAATATCAAGAGTTTATATTTTACCGTTTGGATTCACACTGTCCGTAAGCGCAATAAACTGAGCTTACAGTGGAATAAAACTTCAGACTTTTCCGATCAGCTACACTCAACGTGGTTTAATAAACTAGTTGATAGTAAACTACAGTATATAAATGAGTTATACATTGTGGTGTTACTTAGTGATTTTGGCAAACATATTAATAATGCATTTTTTTTTGGCAGGATAAAGAATAGGCACAAGTTATTTTTACAAAAAAATCATCAAGAATTACAAAAAATAACTGACCTGATTCAAAAAGATTTAGAACCTTTTGGAGCTAAAAAACTGGGCCTTAGGTCTAGTGAAGGCAAAATATATTCTCAAATGATGGAATTTCTCCATTACATTATTACATTAACGCACAAAGATTATCCAATATGTGAAAGGGATCTATCGCAGCATGTTAAAAATTTAAAAGTAGCTTTTGGTTTCAATAAATTTCAAACATCGTTTGAAGGTCAACAGAAGTTTGGTTCTATTTTTTGCATAAAGGAATATCGAGAAATCCCCTTAGAAAATATAGATAGGTGTTTGCAACTTGACTCTGAGCTTATCATCACAGAAATAATAATATTTACTAGTAATAATAAAGCAGTAAAAGAATTCAAAAAACAAATTAATATACTGCAAATCAGTGAGGACAATACCTTACTTCAAAACTCAGGAATAAATGAAATAATAGAGCTTGAAAAAATTTCTGCTATGGATTTTTGTCAACAGAAAATTATTGTTACAATCTTTGCAGATGATAAGAATAGGTTAGCTAAAAATATCAGTGATTTATCCTCTGTAATGTCGTTAATCGGGTTGATGATGTTTAGGACTGATCTGCACATGGAAAATCATTTTTGGGCACAGCTTCCTGGAAACTTTGCTTTTGTTACACAACCAAAAAATATATTAGAAAAATATGCTTGCAGCTTTGCTATGTTGCATGATTTTACATCAGGTACGTTAAAAGGAGGAAGATGGAAAGAAGCAGTAACAGTTTTTTTTTCAAAAAAAGGCAGTCCTTACTTTTTTAACTTTCATGGAAAGAAAAATAATGGTCATACCACAATACTTGGAGCTCCAAATTCAGGTAGAACCTCACTGATCAATTTCTTACTTTCGGAATCAAGAAAATTTAACCCTAGGATTGTTATATTGGATAATACTGGAAAATCAATAATATTTACTAAAGCAGTAAGCGGCCAATATTACATAATTGATCCAAAATATAAAGATAAAAGTCTAAAATTTAACCCACTGAACATTGAAGATAGTGCTTCTAATCGCAATATGCTTGTTGAATTGATCAAAAGGATGGTTGCAGATGCAAGTTTGGTAGACGTAGAAGAAAAGACAAAAAAAATTGTAGATTCTATATTTGCTATACCAAGAGAATCGCGATCTATTTCTCAAATTTCTGAAGTGCTTTTACTTCTTGGAGGCAAAATAAGTAAATGGTGTGGTGAAGGTGAATTTGCTTACTTATTCCAAGATGGTGATGAGTCAGACATTGACTGGGGAACAAAAACTATATCCCTCAATACTGCAAATCTCACTAAGCAAAAAGAATGTATGTCCGTGATACTTTACTATTTCTTATACTCTTTCGAAGCAAAATGTGATGGCTCACCTGCAATACTTGTTTTGGATGAAGCATGGGAGATAAGTAATATTTTTCCTACAGAGGGAGAGTTTGACGACTGGATGCAAAGAATGACAAAGTTAAATGTTGTAGTAATTCTAAGTACTGAAAACTTAAACCTAGCATTTGCTAGCAAGTTTACTCAATATTTAGATAAGCATGTCGATACGAGAATCCTGATGCCGAACATCAATGCAAACAGATTATACATGAAGGCATTTTCTCTGTCGAAAGAGGAACTGAATGTCATTTTGCAAACACCAACACAGGAAGGTTTATTTTTGATAAAGCAATACAAAGGTTTAGTAACTTTAAATCTAGATTTGAAGAATATGAAAGAAATAAATGTACTTTCAGCTAATAAAGAGACTATAAAGTATATGTATGAAGCAATAAAGGAAAAAGGCGAAAAAGTGAGTAAGTGGTTACCGGCGTTCTATGAAAAATGTAAAGCTTAATTTTTTATTGATATTCTCCTTGATATTTTGTCTTTCTTATCAAGGATATGCTGATTGTCCAACATTTGTAAAAAGTAATACTGAAATTGAAGCTACAGGAAGTAAAGCAGGAAAAGGTATTGCGAATTTTTTTAAAGGCAAGTGGAGCGATTTAGATTTTGACGAAAAATTATTGCAATTTATTAAAGTTACAGCAGTAAATAATCAGGAACCAGAAGGTTACTTCGATCCAAAGATTAAGGTCTGCGATTACGAAGGGAACGACAACTGTTATATATTATCCAGTGGAACATTCTGCCGCCAGATATATGGAACGCAGAGTACAGGAGCTGGAGTTTCTGCAGCAGCTTTTATAGATTGGGAAGGAGATAAAACAAAAGCTGGAGGAGAAATTGCCCAAGGTCTTGGATGGGAATGGGCAGATGGTGTTACTGATGAAGAAAAAGTAAAATTTGCTAATTCTCCTAAGATATGTGCTTGTAGTCAAAAAGGGGCTTGTATGTCAGGAATTTCTTCATGGGGCTCTAGAGTATTTTCTGGGGAAAATATTTTTCGTCCTGGAGAGATGGAAAAAGTTTGTGATACATGCTATCAAACAAAAGTAAAGTGTGCCCCTGTGCAACTTGCACCTGGCCCACCTGCATTTTGTGAACAACTTGCGATGTCACCACCACAAGTTAGAATTGTCCCTATAACAAATGAAGAAAATGATTATTTCCATCCAAGAGTTGGAGTCATTATTGGTGAGCTGAAGGAAAGAAGAGAGCTACCTTTTCCACGCGTTATTTCAAGTAATAAAAACATTCAAAGTGCTACATACTCTATTCCAGATAAAGATACCCACCATCACTTTAAAACTTATAGAAAAAAAGGTCAGCTCTGCACTGAATATTATGGTACTGAGAGAGAAGAGTCCAAAAGAAAATTACAATTTCCTGCTCGCTGCTTCCCAGCGCCACCTGCTCCAAAGATTGAAGAAGTGAGCATACCAAAGCCTAATGAGGGTAAAGGCGAAAATACGCTAAAAGTAAAAATGAAGATGAGTGAGAACGTTTGTACTTATGACGCACGTGGAACTCACAGTAATGGCATCTGTACTTTTTATGTTAATAAAAATTCTCCTACATATGTTGGCCATCTACCTTTAAAAGTAGTAAAGCCAGCAATAGTGGCAAAAACAACTGATAGCAGTAACAGTAAAAGCGACATCGATAGCGTAATAGAAGGTATATTAAAAAATAATTCGCAATTTGAAGTTCTAGAAAAATATGGATATGTTCCCGATATTGAAACAGAATGTAAAGAGCTTCAGAATGGTAAGTGCAAACTAGATGGCTCAGGATATCCAAAAGTAGAAATAAAATATAAAGAAAATTCTAAAAGTAAAATGCTCTGCCTTTCTGGGTGGCAACCAGAACCAGAGGAGTTTGTTCTTAAAAAAGAAAGTAAGCTAATATCGCTAAAATCAATGGGGGCAAGATACAATAAATACAATACTGTTTATTCAAAGGAGTCTGATCAGCTTTATTATTTTCCCTGTAACGAAACAATTGAGGTTTTAGCAAAGCCACAAGATGCACTGAATGAAATAATATTTAATAAAAAAGGATATATTTCCATTCCTGCTGAAAATAAGTCTAGAGATAACTGCATGGCAAAAGAGGATAAAGAGGTAGATACAAAACAAAATTGTGACAAATGCAAAATAGTATATGAGTTAACAGATGGAAAGTATGAAGAAAAAAACTGTAATCACGGTGATGATGGTTGCCTCTGCTTTGATGGAGTATGTAGTCGCTCAACACAGTATGTAGATAAGAATGATAAACTATTTTACTTAAGATATGAGGAAGTGGATTGCAAGGATAAGGATGGTAAAACAGTAAAAAACGAGAAAGGTGAAATACAAAAGTGCACACAATTAAAAAATCAACCGATTAAAGCAAATAGAACAGAAGTTTTTTATGCTGATAAATTGTGTAGGTTCGATTTAGAGGGTTTAAAAAAGAGATTACGTGAAATAATAATAGCACAATTGAAACATAAGAAGCAGATTATTGAAAACAGGGATCAAAAACTTTATGAGCTTGGAGATGGCTCTACAGATGATCTGTCAATGTATGATTACGTTGAAATAGAAGCATGGGGAGGTGGTGAAGCTGGTCATATAGATGGTAAAGCTCAGTCTACTGTAAGTAGACTAGGAATGCCAGGTGATTACATTAAAGCTAAACTGAGAGTCAACCCTAGTTATCCATATATTAAAGTAAAAGTAACAGAAGGAGGTGGTGGACAAGAAAATGATAAATCTAACAAGGATGGGGGACCAACTTTAATAAAAATGTGCAGAGACTCTTCAGAAACAATTTGTAAAGATTTAATTACTGTTGCAGGCGGAGGTACATACAGAACCTATGGGGGAAAGAATTACAAAGATACAATAATTCATGAACAAAGTTTAAAATTAAAAGAAGAAATTAAGAAAGGGGACAAGCTAAACTCTAGTAAAGATAATAAAATAGCATATATAGAAAATGGTGAGATTGGGTATAAAGATGTAACAAAATGTAGTAAAAACTACGTGAATAAAACATATGGTGCTGGTGGTTGTATCAACGAAAGCAGCAAAAGTTATAGCAAGGGCGCTCCTGGTTATGTGAAAATTAAACCTATATTTGAGGAAATTAATGAAAAAAGAGTAAAAAAAATAGATGATGCTATTGAAAAAATGATACAAAATCCAGATGACATCACAGGTATTGATGATTCCTTAATAAATAAACTTGATCAAAAGATTATTGATACAATTAAAGAAGAAATTAGAAAAGAATTGTTAGGTCTATAGTCAAAGAACCCTGATGGTTGCAAATGGGGTAAAGTCGAATTTACATCACTGAGACAGATGCATGTCAAACCAGTGTTTCTTTTCTTGTATCTCAGTTCCCATAATGTCATCCCAGTGCGTGACACCATTTCTTTCTAGTGCTTCCTTCCTTGTCATCACAGCTTCCATAATGTCATTCGAGTAGCTGACACTGGAATGGCTTTGTTGCACCACTCAAGGAAAGAACAGGCAGTTACTGATGGAATTTGTTATAAAATAGATATTTAGCCGACAAAGGAAAAATATGCCAATAAGAATGAAAGTCAGTAACTGCAATGAATATAACAAATTTCTTCAAGAAAGGGGAAATGTTTTTCATTATATCAACGATGCCATTGAAAATTGGTACGAAAATAGTCCAAAAGTAGCAGGTGGCAACAATGTCTACAGCGACAAAGTAGTGATTCTAATTCACATAATAACCTATCTATTCAGGATTGGTCTTAGGCAAACAGTGGGATTTATAGAGAAATATCTTGAGCAAATAGGGAAAATTTTGCAAATTATCAGCTATTCGCAGGCTTCAAGAAGGTTTAAAAAGCTTAATATCAAAATCAACGACTGCAGAGTTGATAAGAACGATATGGAAGATATTGAAATTGCTATAGATAGTACAGGTATCAGCATCTACAATAATATTCCAGGCCATAGTAAGGCAAATGGTACAGATAGAAAGTATCGCCGCTATGAGCAAACAAGAAAGCTACATGTAATGCTAGAGATAGGTAGTAAAAAAGTTATAGCTGCAAAATACAGTAGTGGAGTTTATTCCGACCACTATGGAGCCTGTGATCTTATTGAAAGAGTGGATACCAAGTATAACATAAGCACGATATATGCAGATAGGGCATATAATCGAAAGAAGTTATACAAACTGTGCGATGAGCTTGACATAAAGACAAGGATTCCTCCGCAAAATAATGCAGTAGAGCATCCAAAGTTGGATTATATGAATGAGAGAAATTCTACAATCAAGCTCATAAAGTCATATGATGAAGATGGTATGAAGAGGTGGAAAAAAGAGATAAATTATTGGAAGAGATCTTATATAGAAAGTTTTTTCTCGCGACTGAAGCAAATATTTGGATTTAGTTTTAGGAATAAATCTGAGATTAATCGTGAGAAGGAACTGCTACTCAAGTGTTATTTGCTTAACAAATTTACTGAAATAGGCATGGCTAAGTTTGATATAGCTTCATGAATTTATTATACATTACCCACTATCCGAAGAGCTGTGCAACAAAGCCCACTGGAATCCATGTAAATTTAACTGGACGCCAATGTCACAAACTAGTTTTCTCATCTATCTTATTTTGCTACTCTGCTGAACAGATACGTCAATTTTATCTACTGATGAGCTAGGTTTGTTGTTCTTCACATGTTGTGACAAAAGCTCCATAATTTTTTTTTGCTCATAAAATTGCTGAAATGAATATATTCCATTCGAGCCAACTAACACGAAGAATCCTCCTTGTACATTTGGAGGATTATCATGCCAGCTAATTTTTCTTACGTATTCAGCAGCTTGTAAGGAAGTATCTCCTGAAAGGTTTTTAATATTAGGATCAGCACCTTTTTCTAGCAGTAATCTTGCCATTTTTTCATTACCTTTCATAGCTGCTATATGTAGAGGTGTATTGCCAAGCTGATTGCCAATATTGACATCCACCCCTTCTACACTAAGTAATAATTGAGCTACCTCGTCATGGCCATTATCAATAGCTACACACAAAGGATTCATACTGGTATCACAGCCATTGACTTTAGCACCATTATCAAGAAGCAACTTAACTACTGCTGCATGCCCATTCTGAGCAGCTAGATACAAGGGTGTGACATTATTTTTTTTATCTACTATGTTAACATCAGCATTTTTTGTGCTAATTAATAGTTCAACTATTTCAGTATGTCCGTTCTGAGAGGCTAAGTACAGAGCTGTTATACCAAATTCATTGTCTTTAGCATCAATCTCAATTTCTTGAGTATTAAGTAACACCTTTACAACTTCTACAAGTCCATTTTGAGCAGCAATATGTAAAGGTGTCTTACCATCAGTACAGTCTTTTATATTGGGATCAGCTCCCGCTTTAATTAACTCCTCTACTATAGCTTTGCTTTTAGCTACAACAGCAAAGTGTAAAACTGTACTGCCTTTAGTAGTTCTTGCATGAATATTAGCTTCTTTACTGATTAGTAACTTTACTACGTCTAAATGTCCTGAATAAACAGCAAAATGCAAGGCTGTAAATCCTTTTTTATCCTTGATATTGATATCAGTTTTTACATTAAGTAATAACCTAACTTCATTTATGTTACCATTATAAGCGGCTTGATGTAATAGAATATTTTCAACCGGGAGCGATTGAGTGCTGAACATATTTACCTCTATATAATAGTATGCCTAGTGGTACTACATCAAAACAAGGAACATTCAAGAAAAATTTTTTGCATCTGGCAATCTATTTTCTCTATTCTAATATATACAAACTCTTTAAACCCACCTTGTAATCAGGATAAACTAGAGAGACACCAAGGTCTTTTTTAATTTTAGTATTGCTTACTTTTTTTGACCCTAAATAAAAACCCCGTGCGTAATTTGGTACGGAAGAAATCTCAACTGGCTCTGGAGGGCTAATATTGAGAAGCTCGGCTGCATACGTGACCACTTCAGATTGCGTAGCAGGTAAATCATCTGCACAATTGTATATCTCATAAGGCTTTATATTTTGCATGGAAGAAAATAAAATATTCGATATATCTTCAACATGAACACGAGAAAAAATTTTTTTCACATTTCTTGCTTTGCCAAGCTGCAGGTCAATTAGCGCATTTCTACCAGGACCATATATCCCAGCCAAACGAAAAATATGTACAGGCAATTTGCTACTTAGCCACTTCTTTTCAGACTCAAGGCGCTTTTCTCCTCTAATTTCTATAGGCTTTGTTTCAGATTCCTCATTCACCCAATTACCACAGTGGTCACCATAAACATTAGTTGCAGACAGATAACCAAGCCATTTAATATTCTCCAGACAATGACCGTATCTCTCCATAACATCATCGCCGTCTGGAGGAATAGAAACTAAAACATGTGTTACGCTTTTAAGCAGATCTTGATCAACCTTTTCATAATCAAAAAGTTGTATATCTTTATTTCTTGATGTACCGTTAACTTTCCAGCCTAAATTTAGCAATTTTTTCGATAGAAATTTAGCTACATATCCGTAACCAAAGCAAAACAAGTGCATGGAAATTAATTTCCAAAATTTTTCTTGATAAACTCAACCCCTAACCTTATTCCTTCTTCATTAATAATATGGCCTAATCCATGAATTGGGTATCCTTGAGCGTTTACTCCATTTTCTTTCAGAGCTTTAACCGCTAAATCAAGGGAAGAAAAAGGTACCACATCATCAGCTTCACCATGAATAACACATATGCTGGGTTTTGATTTGATCTCCGGTGCAATTTTTGAAGGTGAAAGAAACCTACCAGAATATGCAACAACCGATGCACAAGACTGAAGCCGGGTAAGAGCCACATGTATTGCAAGCATTGCCCCTTGAGAAAATCCAACTAAAGAAAGCTGAGTATCTTTTAAATTAAGCTCCTTTAATTTTGTATCAATAAAATGATTTACAATTGATGCAGCATTTTTCACCCCATTATATAGTGCTTCTTCACTACGATCCTCTAAACTAAACCACTGATAACCATCACCTATTTCCCTCTCAAACGGAGCATTCGGTACCACAAAACATGAATCAGGCAAAAACTTGCTCATAACTTTAGCAAGATGCACGAAATTATCGCCACTTGAGCCCCAACCATGAAAAAAAATAATCAAATTTTTCTTATTTCCATTTGGGCAAATTTCTTGGCTTTTAAGTTCAATCATCTCTTCATCCCTTTATGTTTATATTTAACTCTATGGTAATACTAAATTTGAGGAACAAGACCTCACTACTGCTATAGCTCTTTGATATGAATAAATACTACTTAGCTTCAACTTTCTCTATCAATTTCTTGACCAAGCCTCTCAATCTTCTGCTGGAATCATCAAGCTCTTGAATTTGTGAAGCATCTTTTCTCATGAGCTCTTTGTGATTACTCTTTATGTAATCATACATTTCCTTCATCTGAGCAATCATCTTGTTGATATCCATACCACCCATATCAGGTATCATGCTAGGCATATTTCCTTCTAGCATACCGCCAGCCATAAGTTGCTGAGACATTTGCATGAATGGCTTTAAGGTCTGTTGAAGCAAATTAGGGTCGCTTGCCAATTTTTCTATTTGCTCTTTGCAAGTATCCATGTACTGCTTCATAAATTCATCATCTTGCACTTTATCTGTCATAATTACACCTATTTGAAACTAATATTATATATTGTTTTTAATTAAAAACAATACAAGAACAACTATATTAATACTTGATTAAATGACAAATTAACTATTTTAAAGGTTCACATACTCTCTTTAACCATTCCTTATCTTTTATGCCATTTTCTATATTTTTATAAACAAATTGGTGATAGCTATTTATCCATTTAACTTCATCTTCAGTAAGCATTTGTATATCTATTAGCTTTTTATCATAAGGAACAGAGGTCAATTGTTTAAAGCTTAAAAAGACGTTTTCTCGCCTTTCAATATACATCAGATTCTCAATTCTTATTCCATACTTTCCTGGAATATAATAACCAGGCTCGTTAGAAAGTATCATGCCTGGAATGAGTTCCACTTTATTTCCTCTTGATATTGTTTGCGGTCCTTCGTGTACCGAAAGGTAACTTCCTACTCCATGTCCTGTACCGTGCATGTAATCCATTCCAAATTTCCATAAATGTATACGCGCTAATATGTCCAATTCTCCACCAGTAGTGCCAGAAGGAAAGACCGCACTTGCTATCGCAATGTGAGCTTTTAATACTATTGTGTAGTGAGCTCGTTGCTCATTGGTTGGACTACCAATTGCTATAGTTCTTGTAACATCGGTTGTGCCATCAAGGTACTGACCACCAGAGTCAATTAAATACAGCCCATCTTCTTGAATGACTTTATTTGTCTTATTGCTTGCACGGTAATGAATGATTGCTCCATTCTCGTTGAATGCTGAAATTGTTGGAAAACTCGGTTGCTTAAACAAATTCTGCTCTTTTCTGTATTCTAAAACTTTTTCTTCAGCTTCAAGCTCAGTAATTTCACTGTCAATATTGTTTTCAAGCCAATATAGAAAATTTATAACTGCTACTCCATCTTTGATGTGCGCACTTATAGCTCCAGTTATTTCAGTTTGATTTTTTACTGCTTTGTGAATCAAACAAGGATCCTCCTTCTCAATTATCTGCTTATTTTCTATTAGACCTCTTTCATTACTTATTGTCATCCCAGTTCTTGACACTGGGATCCATGCTTTTTTATTTCTGGTCAAGCACTGGAATGACACCGAAGCTGATTTTTCATTTAAATAATGGTTATACAAGGGATCTATTGCATTCATAATGCTCATTGGAGTCGTGCTTGGATCTATCACCACCAAATTTAACTTATGTAGTGAATTTTCTAGCTCACTAATATCAAAAACATTTATATGGTTATCAAAATTTGCTTCTATAGTTGAATGTTCTTTATCTTGAATAAATAAATCAACATTGGCATTTTTATACAATATAGCACGACCCAATATACAAGGAGTATATTCAGAACTTTCATTTCTTAAATTTAATAACCACGAAATTGAATTTGGATCAGTCAGAAGCACTGCTTCAGCCTCTATGTTTTTAGCTACTCTTTCACATTTATCCTTACCACTCTCACCAGATACATGTGAGACTATTGTTTGTGCTTTATGACTACTATCTTTTTTAATTAAGTATGGTACTAGTTTACAAATGCCTTCATATTTTCTTATGTCCTTCATAGTAAAATATTGCGGATAGTAACCCAGTGAGGTAGTCAATGTTAAGTTTGCTTTTACCCATTTGTGTGGATCCTCTTCTTGTATATTATATACTCGAAAACTGCCCTGATCGAGCTGACTGCGAGCTTGTGTGATATAGCGTCCATCTGTAAAAAATGGGCACTTATTACTCTTTGTAACGATAAGTAGCCCATTTGTTCCCGTGAAGCCACATAACTCTGCTAACTCTTTTGAATATTCATTTAAATACTCGTCTTTAGTATTCAACATAAATGTATCAACATTTATTTCGTGCATAAAAGAGCGAAATTCTTCGATTTTTGACATGTTACGCAGAATTAGCAGCTATTTTCGTTTTCTTATTCCTAAGGTACACTAATATGCTAACTATCGCTGCTGGAGTGATACCTTGTATTTGCTTCGCAATACCAATTGTTGCTGGCTTTATTGACTGCAACTTTTCTATCACTTCAGTTGACAAGCCTTTAATCTGTGAGTAGTTGAAATTAGTTGGAATTTGAGTATTAACTTCCTCTTGTAGAAACTTCATATCTGCTTCTTGTCTTACTAAATAAGGCTTGTATTTTGCTTCAATTGCAACTGCTTCATATATTTCATTCTTGGCTATGCTATCAGTTATAGTGTTATTCCAGCACATGACGCTGGAATCTACATTTTTTTCAGTGTCAACTGCATCCATTCCATCATCATTCAAGTACTGGATCCCAGTGTCAGCTACTTGGATGACAGGAAGAGGTGCTTTGGCGTTATGCAAGTAGCTGACACTGGAACCCATGTTTAACTCTGGCCATATTTCTCGTAATTTATTCCAGTCAATATTTGGATAACCGAGCAAATCTAATGCTGTTTTTCTTATTCCATCATAAGATATTTTAATGCCATAGGACCTGAGCTGCTCAGGAGTAATTGTTAGGCTCTCTAATTTCTCCTCAAGTTGCTTAATGGATTTAAGTTTACCCTGCAAAACAGAGTATCTCTCATGCGACACAAGAGAGATGTCATAACCTTTTTGTGTCAATCTTCTATCTGCATTATCTGACCTGATTGCCAGTCTATATTCTGCACGCGAGGTAAATAATCTGTAAGGCTCGGTAATTCCCTTAGTGACCAAGTCGTCTATCATTACACCGATATATGAGTCTGTACGATGAAGAACAAAACTTTTTTGAGATAAAGAGAGTGCTGCATTGATTCCGGCAATAATTCCCTGCCCAGCTGCTTCTTCATATCCAGTGGTACCATTAATTTGACCAGCAAAATATAGTCCTTTAACTTTCTTAGTTTCGAGAGTATGAAATAGCTCTCGTGGATCGATATAATCGTATTCAACTGCATATCCAGGTCTTAATATTTCTGCATTTTCAAGCCCTTTTATACTCTTTATCATTTCATACTGCACTTCGATGGGCAATGAATTTGAAATTCCATTTGGATATATAGTGTTATCATCAATCCCTTCTGGTTCTAGAAATATTTGGTGATTATTTTTTTCTGCAAATTTTTTAACTTTAGTTTCAATTGATGGGCAGTATCTTGGTGCAATAACGTTATCTAAATATGAAGAAGCTGATCTGTGAAGATTCTCTCGAATTACTCTGTGTGTATGTTCATTAGTATGAGTAATAAAACATGAAACCTGAGGCTGGTTAATTTTCTCTGTAAGATAAGAAAATGGTGTAGGTGGATTGTCACCCACTTGTTCTTGTAATACCGACCAGTTTATAGTGCCACGATCAAGCCTCGGTGGAGTTCCGGTACGTAACCTGCCCAGTTTAAAATCATACTTCTTTAGCGTGTTTGCAAGCTCTATTGCAGGTTTATCTCCTATTCTTCCAGAAGGAGTTGTTTGCTCTCCTATATGAATCACACCACGTAAAAAAGTCCCTGTAGTCAAAACAACTCTGCTTGTCAGTATACGTTCACCTGAGTCTGTTATTACAGCTTTTATATAAGATTCTCCATTGCTATCACTTTCGATAAGAAAATCGTCAACTGACTCTTCTTTTACTGTCAAGTTGTTATAATTTAGAATAATTTCCTGTATTGCTTTTTTGTATAATTTTCGGTCTGCTTGTGCACGTGGGCCCCATACTGCTGCGCCTCTGCTGCCATTTAAAACGACCGAGTGTATGCTTGCTCGGTCGATAGCTCTCCCCATTATTCCATCAAGGGCGTCTACTTCTCTAACTACAACACCCTTTGCAACTCCTCCAATTGCTGGATTACAAGACATCTCTCCTATAGTTGAAATTTTGTGAGTTATAAGTAGCGTGCTTGCACCAAGACGTGCTGCAGCTGTAGCTGCTTCACACCCGGCATGACCGCCACCTACTACCACTACGTCGTACTTATGCATCTTCTTGAGTAATTCCTAATCTATAATATTCCAACTATCAGTGATTGATGTCAAATTTTACAGATTCCAGTGTTACAAACTAACTTAGCTCAAATTATCGTCTCTTTTACAGAAGAAACTTTTTCAACTGTAGGAGAGGTAATACGCTCATCCACTTCTTCTTCCTGAGATATTCTAACAAATGTAGAATCTGTAATCGAAGTTGCACTTGCTGCAAATGTAATTGCTGCTTCATCTGCACAATGCACTAAAGATGTGGCTACATAAACCCCCATAATTGTTGCTATTAGCCCTGTTATTGCACTTACTAAGATAATCACTGTTACTACTGGGTTAGGAAGAACAGCAATCACACTTGCATTAAGCACTGCCCCAATCATAGTACTTATAGGTATAGCCATACCCAAAAAAATTGCTATTTTTCCATGATCTTCCTCAATAGGATCTCTTTTGCAAAACTTATATAGCAAACATCCTACGTGCAAAACCGCAATCAATGCTAGAGCCATAGAACCAGCAATTGCACCTATGGCTAAAGGTGATGAAGTGTCAAAACTCAACCACCAAGCTAATATTCCTAGTGCTGACACTATACTATAAGCTAACAAACAAATATACATACAATCCCTCTCACTAATTAATAGGCATCATTTTTACTCTAAATTGCAAACTTCCCCTCCACCATCTAAATACTAGAGCAACAAGGAATGCTAACGGCCGTGCAAAAATATCTAATGTTTATATTTATGTAAAGTGAAAATTTTGAGTGGGGCGAGCGACCAGGATTGAACTGGCGACATTCAGTACCACAAACTGACGCTCTACCAACTGAGCTACGCCCGCCAAGATATAAAATTTTTAACATACGAGCACAAATAGTCAATTAATTATTTAAGTTACCTCCTTTTGCAGAGGGTTTTAAATATTTTCATTCATGCTTTTATCATTATACTCAATCGTATTGACACCATGATATGTTTAAAAGTATTTTCACATTTAGTTTTTTTACAGCTATTTCAAGAATCTCAGGGCTAATAAGAGATGTATTGATTGCTACGGTTATTGGTGCAACCTCTCTTGCAGATATATTCTTTTCCTCGTTTCGCTTTGCTAATTTATTTCGATCGTTTTTTGCAGAGGGGGCATTTACTACCTCATTCATACCATTATACTCTGCAGAGTCATATGATAATAAAAAGGCATTTAATTTCGCAAGTAGTGTAATATCCATTACGTTTATTATTCTAGTAATTTTTTGCCTTATCACACAAACCTTCTTCCCTTACATGATCAAAATCTTCACTCCTGGATTTGACCAAAATAAATTTACCTTTACTGTAACTTTGTCGAAAATTATGATGCCCTACATAATCTTCGTGTCAATCGCATCACTTATTGGTGGAATGTTGCAAGTAAAACAGCATTTTGCTTCAACAGCTATTTCACCAATCATTTTGAACCTCTGTTTAATCATCAGTTTGTTTTTACCTTACATTGAAACACCGGCTCATAACCTTTCTATAGCCGTCCTGATTGGAGGGATTTTGCAGCTACTTTTAATAATATTTAGTGCATACAAATTAAAGGCTTTCTTTTCTTTTAGTTTAGAATTAAGTAACGAAGTGAAGTTGTTTTTCAAGCGTGTAATACCTGCAATTATCAACAATTGTGTAATACAAATAAGTGTATGGATTGACACAATCATGGCGAGTTTTATACCAAATGCAGTTTCTTATATATATTATGCCGATAGACTAAATCAACTACCGCAAGGAGTAATTGGCACTGCAATTGGTACAGTACTTCTTCCTATGATTTCAAAACGAATAAATGATACTGAGAATATAGTCAAAATACAGAACAAGGCCCTTAATATAGGGTTAATATTAATTATGCCAATAACTGCTGCTTTTATCATTATTCCTGACATGATTTTACTTACGCTTTTTTCTTACGGCCGATTTGATTATTATGCAGTGCAGCAAACTGTTCCTACATTAGTAGCATTTTCTCTTTCTTTACCCGCATTTATTATAAATAAAGTATTGCTACCCACATTCTTTGCTAGGGGAAAGCTAAAAATACCAACTATGTTCTCATTAACGTGCCTTGGAATTAACGTAATACTAAATCTCCTATTAATGAACAAATACCAACATATAGGAATTGCTATTGCTACTTCCATTTCCACTTGGATAAATTCTATTTTATTGATTAATTATTTAACAATAAATAAGATGTATAAGCTTAGCCAAGCATTATTACTAAATATTGTAAAAATTCTCACTGCAACATTGGTTATGTCAATAGTTCTTTATCTCTCTAATTACTTATCAGCAGGGTTGTTTTTCGATAGAGGGCTAGCTCGTATTGTTTATTTAGTAACTTTAATAGCTTTGAGTGTTATTATTTATTCTAGCACTCTTTACCTGATTTTTAGAGGAAATTTGAATAATTTGAAATATGTGTAAATTACACCCTTTGTATTGCTATATGTCATTTCAGCTACTATTCCAATATCCACTTCTTTCATCCCATAACCTATTCCTGTCATCCCAGTGTCAAGCACTGGGATCCAGAAATTTTGTTGATTATATAATCTGGAAAACCTTATTTAAGTCACACTGGATCACAGTGTCACACACACAACTGTATAAGTGTTGTGGTTTGAGAGCAATTTCCACTGGGAACCCAGTGCTCATCAGACCAGCTTCTCATGTAAAAATGCTGTGCTTTAACATAAGAATAGCTACTTTTTTGCTAATTAACTTAATGTCTAATCAAATTTCCTGGATCCCAAACTGGGATGACAAGAAGAGAAGGGATGCTGGAATGAGAGGTCTATTATGAAACTTTCTTTATACGCCATATTATCAATCTCGTTGCTATTAATTCTCATGCACGTTGCTGCAACTTTTAAGGATTGGAGTGGCTACAGAGAATATATCGTAAAAGAGTTAGAGAAGACGTATGATGCTAAAGTACATGTTGGAAGAAAAATTGAAGTTTCGCTCATTACTCCAAAACTTACTATTCACAATGTATATGTACAATACAACAAAAACAAGGAGCAAAAATTATCAGATTTAATTAGTGCAAAAAAAATTGAAATAAGGCCATCGTTGTTTTCATTTTCATTGCAACCAAAGTCAATCTCATTTTTGGGCATGAAAAGCAACAAAGAAAATTTACTTAATATTATAAATACGAAAGCCAATGATAATATAGTTGATATATTAATAAAGGACAGCCAAATAAGTTTTAACGCCGATACTATTAATATCAAGGAAGTTGCTATAAAAAAAAATAAGCAGTTTTTTGGTGAAGTACAGATTGGTGACAACAATTACGATTTTTCTGGAAAGGTTAATGTCACAAAAAATAATGTACACATTAGTGTTGATTCAAATTTTGCAAATTTGCTATTTAAAGGTAATAGAAATCAAGAAGAGCTCAAGGGCAATTTAGTATTGACGATTAATAATAATTCTGATTCTATGAGCGGCTTGGCAAAAATCATTAATCTTAGCTTCCTTTCTTATGTGATTCCCAGCGAAAATATTGAGATATCATCCAATATCAATCTCAATGAAAGCGAGTTTACGGCAACTGATTTAAAAATTGAGTCCAAAAGCATGCAAGGCACTGGTATAATACAAAATGATAGAAAAAGTGATCATACTAATATCAATATTAGTTTTAGTAAAGTCGACCTAAAAAACGGCTCACACAAAACAACAGATATGAAGGGTCTTTTAGAATCTTTTAGAGAGGTTGTGCCAAAGAACCTGAGCTTGGATTTTAATATGGAAGCTTCAAATATTCAATATCAAAACAGGATATTGGACAAATTTCATGCTACGCTAAAATTTGCTAATGGCGAAATAAACGTTGATACTCTTCTTCAGTTTCCTGGAACCAATAATATATCTCGCTTATCAGGAAAAGTTTCAAACAATGGCAACTTGTCTGAATTTAATGGTGATATATTGATAAAGGGTGAGTCGTTCATTTCACATATTTTACCTTCTATCAAGATGCAAGAAAGAGAGAAAAGTCAATTTACAGCAAGTTCTAAACTATATTTAGCACCTAGAATATTATCTCTTTCAGATATCAGATTGCTAAATAACAAAGAATCTTGGCAAGGATCAATTAAGGTAAATCACACAAAAAAACACAATATGATCGATAGTAAATTTAGCATACATAACATTAATATAGATAAATATGATTATTCATTATTCAGCAAAGTGCAATGGCTGAAAAATATTAAATATGATGTAAATATAAGAACTAGTGTTAAAGATTCTATATTCAATGGTACAAAAATTGAAGATTTGGATTTTTCATTAAAAATACAAGAGAACAAGCTAGTTGCAGATAAAATAAAGTTATTCGGAGAAAATTTCGACATTACCGGTAGTGTAAAAATATTAGTGGATCAAAAATACACTAAGCCTTTATTAGACATAAACCTTACAGGTAATAAATTTAATGGAAATATCTTTAAATTACCAAAACTATTAGAGGTAAAAAGAAACTCAAGAAATGAAATAAATCAAATTCAATGGTCAACAAAGCAGCTTAATTTTTTAGATGAGAAAGGAGATTTTGATGCAAACGTGCAAATCAAAACTACAGAATTTAAAATTGGGCAAAACGTCTTAAAAGATTTTAACTTGGATACAGTGATAAGAAACAGCACTATCACTATCAAAAAGATAAGTTACATACTAGAACATGGACAAATGTTTTTTCAGGGTTATCTAAAAGCAGGCTCAATTCACATAAAATTTTCTATTGCAAATTTGGACACCAAGGAAGTTATAGGAGTTAATAACATAAATGGCAAGATAAGCTTAAGTGGTGAAATCAAAACTCAAGGGACAAGCTTTGATGATTGGGCTAGTAACTTATCAGGAAATGTAAACTTTCAAGCACAGAAAATAGAGTTTACAAATGTGGATTTTAATTCATTCATCACTAAGTTGTTAAGCAGTAAGAATAAACCTGAAATTTCCAAGCTTGCTTACGTTGATATATATAATGGCAGTACGCTTTTTGAAAATATTAATGGAAAAGTAAGTATTAACAGTGGTGTATGTTCAACTAGTTCACAGTTTAGTATCGATCAAGCATCAGGTTCTATCTCTTCTAATTTAATCTTATCTAAGTTCTCCTTAACTTCTATATTCAGACTCTTTTTCATACTACCAAATCATAATAGTCCTCTTTATATCGAGGCACACTTAGATGGCCCTATTTGGTGCCCTAAGATGAGTTTTGATGTAGACCAAATTTACAACACCTTAGTTAGCAAGAAAAATAGTTAACTCATTTAGCTACATGATTTAGGGTATCCGTTCAGCAGGGTGGCAAAATAAGATAGACAAAAACGTAGCAACAAATGGTCAGTGCCTGACACTGGCTTTTTCACAAAAAACGTTGTAGAGCGCTTTCGTCAAACTGGATCCCAGTGGGCTTTGTTGCACCACTCAAGGAAAGAACAGGCAGTTACTGATGGAATTTGTTATAAAATAGATATTTAGCCGACAAAGGAAAAATATGCCAATAAGAATGAAAGTCAGTAACTGCAATGAATATAACAAATTTCTTCAAGAAAGGGGAAATGTTTTTCATTATATCAACGATGCCATTGAAAATTGGTACGAAAATAGTCCAAAAGTAGCAGGTGGCAACAATGTCTACAGCGACAAAGTAGTGATTCTAATTCACATAATAACCTATCTATTCAGGATTGGTCTTAGGCAAACAGTGGGATTTATAGAGAAATATCTTGAGCAAATAGGGAAAATTTTGCAAATTATCAGCTATTCGCAGGCTTCAAGAAGGTTTAAAAAGCTTAATATCAAAATCAACGACTGCAGAGTTGATAAGAACGATATGGAAGATATTGAAATTGCTATAGATAGTACAGGTATCAGCATCTACAATAATATTCCAGGCCATAGTAAGGCAAATGGTACAGATAGAAAGTATCGCCGCTATGAGCAAACAAGAAAGCTACATGTAATGCTAGAGATAGGTAGTAAAAAAGTTATAGCTGCAAAATACAGTAGTGGAGTTTATTCCGACCACTATGGAGCCTGTGATCTTATTGAAAGAGTGGATACCAAGTATAACATAAGCACGATATATGCAGATAGGGCATATAATCGAAAGAAGTTATACAAACTGTGCGATGAGCTTGACATAAAGACAAGGATTCCTCCGCAAAATAATGCAGTAGAGCATCCAAAGTTGGATTATATGAATGAGAGAAATTCTACAATCAAGCTCATAAAGTCATATGATGAAGATGGTATGAAGAGGTGGAAAAAAGAGATAAATTATTGGAAGAGATCTTATATAGAAAGTTTTTTCTCGCGACTGAAGCAAATATTTGGATTTAGTTTTAGGAATAAATCTGAGATTAATCGTGAGAAGGAACTGCTACTCAAGTGTTATTTGCTTAACAAATTTACTGAAATAGGCATGGCTAAGTTTGATATAGCTTCATGAATTTATTATACATTACCCACTATCCGAAGAGCTGTGCAACAAAGCCATCCCAGTGTCAGCTACTTTCATGACAAGAAAAAAAGGACTGATTTCACATGAATCTGAACAGATACGATTTAGGAGATAGTAAACTTCATCTACCCTCTAATAATAAGACTTACTAGTTACTTGTAACTCTTCAATGCTTATATCGATGCAGCTTGTACTTGGAGTCTCCATATCTCCAAGCAATAACTTTGTTATCTCTGTGTGGCCTTTGAGAACAGATAAATGTAAAACAGTCTTGCTAGAATTATCTGCTATATTAATATTTGCTCCGTTTTTAAGCAATAATTTTACCACATTCTCATGGCCTCCCTGAACAGCTAAATATAAAGGAGTAGCACCGAAATGATTTCTTACATCAATATCTGCTCCGTTTTTAAGCAATAATTCCACCTCCTCTTTACAATTTATGGAAGCAGCATAATGTAAAGGAGTAAAACCATAATTATCCAATGCATTAACATTTGCTCCGTTTTTAAGCAATAATTTCACTTGCTCTAAGCGATTTCCGCAAGCAGCATAATGTAAAGGGACAAGACCTTCATTATCTGTTGGATTAGTATCTTGTTTGGCTCTCAACGATAATTCCATATGAGGAAGAGTCAATCGAGAATTACTTACTGAATTTTCTTGTTCTTGATACATAAAATACCTCTAATTTCTTACAGCTTAGTATAAATATCTATACTATATAAACATCAATTCAACTTATCACCACCGGGTAACGGTTGCAAGCCAAAAGCTTCTCTTTTTTCATTGAGCGTCATGAAGCTTGCGTTTTGCACGTATTTCCACATCTTTTGTCTTTTCTCCATTAGAATTTCTATCGCGTCTTTATCATATGACAAACATAAATCTTTGCCAAACTTGGGCACTAGCCAAGAATTCAGGTGACAGATAATATTTTCTAGCGTTGGTAAAATCGTCTGTTCCCAAAGGGAAAGACGTGCTTCAACTAAATTACTGTAAGTGTTATCACCCGGTATGCCAAGCAACTGCGGCGGAACGCCAAAAGCTAGCGCAATATCACGAGCTGAGCTATGTTTTGACTCAATAAAATCCATATCCCTCGGTGATAAGCTCATTTCCTTCCACTCTAAACCTCCTTCAAGTAATATCGGTCTTCCAGCGTTGACAGGACCTGAGTAATGATCATTTATCTGCGCTTTTAAGCGTTGGTACTGCTCTTGACTTAAGTTTCCAACGCTTCCATCCTTTTCTGATTTCACAACTATTGCACCACTTGGTCTTGCTCCATTTTGCAGCATTGCCTGATTCCAAGCACCAGCCTGATTATGCTGATCTATACTATATGCAGCTGCCTCAATTGGTGAAAGTCCATACCAATCATTCAAAGGGTTAAAGGTTTTAAGATGCAGTACTGTTGAACGCCCAGTCAATTTATCAACTTTAAAGTCATAACTGTTGTTATTTACGGTATAACGATAGGCATAAGGAACGTTACTTCTCCCCGGAACAATTTCAACTCTATCAGGGCGCAGAAGATAAAGCTCTGTTGGTTTGTTCTGCAGCTCAATCATCAATATATAAGAATTGCCGTTAACTAACCGATAAGTTACAATCCCCTCAATAAATTCTGATTTTGATGTCATTGGATTAGGAGAATAAAGTAACTTCAGTAACGGATGTGCTTTTAGTTGTGATTTTCCCTGGTCAGTAAGCTGGCAGAGAATAAAAGGTACCGAAGATGCAGCACTTGCGATCATATTAATTGCTCGAAAGGCAATAACATTTTTTATGTAACCTTCCTCAGCAAAACTTACATAATCACGCCTACTCCAACTTGGTTCCATCATTAGTTGCAAAGCAGAGTATTCACTGCTTTTCTTTCTTTGAAAAATGTTAAAATTCATATGTGCCTCCTGAAAAATTAAATTTGTTAAAAGATTAAAATTATAGTTGAATTATATCAATTGGTGTTACAAGAATGATATCATCTGAGTAGCTGACACTAGTTCGTTTGCGATAGTGCCATTCAAGTAGCCCATATTTGTCATCCAAGTAGCTTGACACTAGGATCCATCTTTTTATACAATTTAGTCAAATACGTTCCTTTTAGCGTAAAGCAACTATGCTCACCAGTTCAGTGTGCTATCTACAATTAAATTTCTGGATTCCAGTGTCAAGCGCTGGAATGACATTGATAGACCTAAAGAAATAGAACATGACAGAATGGCTAATCTCTAACCAATTTACTGATTATAACCATGCTATAAAATTCATGGAAGCAAAAATTCAACAAATTTACAATAATTTGTCTGATGAGCTAGTATGGCTGCTCCAGCACCCTCCACTTTACACAGCAGGAATCGGTGCAACAGATGATGACATTATTGAAAAATTATTTCCTATATATAAAACAGGTAGGGGTGGTAAATATACATATCACGGACCAGGGCAGCGCATTATATATTTAATGCTAAATCTTAAAAAAAGAAACAAATGTGACATAAAACTATATATCAGAGACCTAAGTAATTGGATCATAAATGTTTTAAAACACTTTAATATACTTGGGGAATTTAAGGAAGATAGAATAGGCATTTGGGTGAACAACAACGGAGTAGAAGAAAAAATAGCAGCTTTTGGCATTCGCTTGAGAAAATGGGTAACTTATCACGGCATAGCGCTTAATGTCTCTCCAAACCTTTCCCACTATGAGGGTATTATTCCTTGTGGACTAAAAGATTACGGCGTTACATCAATGGAAAAACTAGGAGTAAAAGTTTCTCTTTGCGAATTAGATGATATATTAAAGCAAGAGTTTCATAAGATATTTTAATGTATTCCTTTATTCTTTATTTTCTATGCCTTTTACTCACTAATCCTGCAAATCAAGTTGATATTATTGCTCCTTCTTCGAAGGGAAAAGAATCGGATCTGCCCACTATAAAAGAATCCGTAAAAACTTTGGGTTTTAATCCTCACATTTCGGAGAAAATATACAGTAATGACAACCCATTTTATTCTAACTCTGATGAGTTTAGAGCGAATGATTTGGTTAATGCGCTCACTGATGATAGCAAAATAATTTGGTGTATCAGAGGAGGAGAAGGGGCTTCTCGGCTAATTCCCTATCTAGAAAAGTTACCCAATGATAAAAAAGAAAGAATTGCTCAAAACAAAAAAATTCTTATAGGCTATAGTGATATCACTGCTTTACATATTTATCTGCAAGTTAAATATGACTGGCAAACTCTTCACGGTACCATGTTGGAAATGATAGTAAATAACTCTGTTGCTGAAACCTCTGTTGAAAAATTAAAAGAGTTAATTCTTAAGCAACGCAACTCTATCAGATTTGATAACCTAAAAATGATCGACAATGGCATTAGACTAAAAAATGGCAAATTAGAGTCTAAAATCATCGGTGGTAATATGACTTTGGTTGAAAATAGCATAGGAACTGCTTGGCAAATAAACGCAAAAAACAAAATTCTATTTTTAGAAGACATAAAAGTTTATCCATATTCAATTGAGCGAAGTCTAGATCACCTAAAACAAGCTCATATTTTTGATGGAGTAGATGCAGTAATATTCGGTGACTTTGTTAACTGTTATAATGATAATCTTGTTGAAATTGTAAAAGAAAGGTTTGCAAAAAGTGTTAACTTTCCAGTATTTACAATAAAAGGGGTAGGACATGGACATAGAAATGACCCTTTACCTCTCAACACTCACACTATCATCAGCATGCAAGACGAGAAAGAGTTTATGGATGTGCAACAGTTATACAAGTAGCTTTATCTCACACTCCTTTCATTCCAGCACCTTCGTTGTCATCCTAGTATCCCCCCTTGTCATCCCAGTGCCTAGACACTGGGATCCAGATCAAGTACGGCTATTATCCAAATAACCCTTCGTTGTTATTCAAGCAGCCCCTTCATTGTCATCCCAGTACTGGGATCCAGGAACCTGCGTCACGCGCTCTAATATGAAGAAATGCTAGTAACTCCCTGCTGTTCATTTATTGAGTTGACAATTGGTTTTTCTGCTCCATCAACTTTAGTACTAGGCTTTAGTAATTCATATGTAGCACAACCAACTACCAGTGCTGCTGCTGTAACTGCAACCACTGCTATAACGATAGGTATCAACTGAGCTGTAATTGTTCCAGTTGTAAAAAGTGCCACTGCTATAGCAGTGCCTAATAATGTATTCACTCCACCAGCAATCATTGCCTTATTACGTGCTTTCACAAAAGAACCTCCTCTTGCGTCTAATAGAGCTTTTACTACGTCTTGATTCTTAGCATAACCTTCAGCATAATCTAAAGGAGTCTTTCCATATCGATCTACTGCGTTAACATTTGCTCCTTCTTGGATTAAAACCTCTACTGTCTTTTTGTGACCATTCCTAGCAGCGAAATGCAAAGGAGTCGCATCACGCCAACCTTTCTCATTAACATTTGCTCCTTTTTCGAGTAAAACCCCTACTATATTTGCTCGACCATGAAGAGCAGCGACATGTAAAGGAGTCCACCCTTCAATATCTACTGCATTAACATTTGCTTCTGCTTTGAGTAAAACCTCTACTGTCTTTTTGTGACCATTCCCAGCAGCGAAATGCAAAGGAGTCGCATCACGCCAACCTTTCTCATCAACATTTGCTCCTTTTGCTAGTAAAACCTCTACTACACTTGCGTGACCATTCCTAGCAGCGAAATGCAAAGGAGTCGCATCACGCCAACCTTTCTCATTAACATTTGCTCCTTTTTCGAGTAAAACCCCTACTATATTTGCTCGACCATGAAGAGCAGCGACATGTAAAGGAGTCCACCCTTCAATATCTACTGCATTAACATTTGCTTCTGCTTTGAGTAAAACCTCTACTGTCTTTTTGTGACCATTCCCAGCAGCGAAATGCAAAGGAGTCGCATCACGCCAACCTTTCTCATCAACATTTGCTCCTTTTTCGAGTAAAACCTTTACTACATCTACGTGACCATTCTTAGCAGCTAAATGCAAAACAGTATTACCCGAATGATCTCTCTCATCAACAACTACTTCTTTTTCTAGTAAAAGGTTTACTATATCTACGTGACCATTCCCAGCAGCTAAATGCAAAGGAGTCATATCATACCAATTTTTCCGATTAACATCTGCTCCTTTTTCTAGTAAAACATTTACTATATTTGTGTAACCATTCTCAGCAGCTATCGTTAATAACGTACACTCACAGAAGAAGAGAGAAAATACATAATTTACATCAAATTTACCTTCCTCCCAATTTTTATATAGACCTTGATCCTGTTCCTCTAGTTCTGTTTTTATTTTCTCAATTATATTATTGAGATTTAAATCTTTCTCAGCCTCAATCGTCTTTAGTACTTTTTCCAGTGACTCATATCCTCCTGTCATAATTCTACCTTCAATATTAAACAATATGTTTAATTATTACATAATTATGATGAAAAGTCAACTCAAATAAGCTAATAACCGGGATTGTGAATAGTAAATTAGATTCAAATAGCCTCTTTGGTGTCATCCGAGTAGCTTGACACTGGAATCTAACTAAGTTGGTAAACACGAAAGCGCTTTTTTTGACGGAATTGCACAAAAAAACTGGATGCCAGTGGGCTTTGTTGCACCACTCAAGGAAAGAACAGGCAGTTACTGATGGAATTTGTTATAAAATAGATATTTAGCCGACAAAGGAAAAATATGCCAATAAGAATGAAAGTCAGTAACTGCAATGAATATAACAAATTTCTTCAAGAAAGGGGAAATGTTTTTCATTATATCAACGATGCCATTGAAAATTGGTACGAAAATAGTCCAAAAGTAGCAGGTGGCAACAATGTCTACAGCGACAAAGTAGTGATTCTAATTCACATAATAACCTATCTATTCAGGATTGGTCTTAGGCAAACAGTGGGATTTATAGAGAAATATCTTGAGCAAATAGGGAAAATTTTGCAAATTATCAGCTATTCGCAGGCTTCAAGAAGGTTTAAAAAGCTTAATATCAAAATCAACGACTGCAGAGTTGATAAGAACGATATGGAAGATATTGAAATTGCTATAGATAGTACAGGTATCAGCATCTACAATAATATTCCAGGCCATAGTAAGGCAAATGGTACAGATAGAAAGTATCGCCGCTATGAGCAAACAAGAAAGCTACATGTAATGCTAGAGATAGGTAGTAAAAAAGTTATAGCTGCAAAATACAGTAGTGGAGTTTATTCCGACCACTATGGAGCCTGTGATCTTATTGAAAGAGTGGATACCAAGTATAACATAAGCACGATATATGCAGATAGGGCATATAATCGAAAGAAGTTATACAAACTGTGCGATGAGCTTGACATAAAGACAAGGATTCCTCCGCAAAATAATGCAGTAGAGCATCCAAAGTTGGATTATATGAATGAGAGAAATTCTACAATCAAGCTCATAAAGTCATATGATGAAGATGGTATGAAGAGGTGGAAAAAAGAGATAAATTATTGGAAGAGATCTTATATAGAAAGTTTTTTCTCGCGACTGAAGCAAATATTTGGATTTAGTTTTAGGAATAAATCTGAGATTAATCGTGAGAAGGAACTGCTACTCAAGTGTTATTTGCTTAACAAATTTACTGAAATAGGCATGGCTAAGTTTGATATAGCTTCATGAATTTATTATACATTACCCACTATCCGAAGAGCTGTGCAACAAAGCCATGCCAGTGTCAGCTACTTGCATGACATCATCTTTTTTATCAGATGCATATGAAACCAGTGCTTTCTTGTCATCCCAGTACTCCTTATTCTTGTCATTCGAGTAACCCCTTCAGTGTCATCCGAGTAGCTTGACACTGGGATGGCTTTGTTGCACAGCTCTTCGGATAGTGGGTAATGTATAATAAATTCATGAAGCTATATCAAACTTAGCCATGCCTATTTCAGTAAATTTGTTAAGCAAATAACACTTGAGTAGCAGTTCCTTCTCACGATTAATCTCAGATTTATTCCTAAAACTAAATCCAAATATTTGCTTCAGTCGCGAGAAAAAACTTTCTATATAAGATCTCTTCCAATAATTTATCTCTTTTTTCCACCTCTTCATACCATCTTCATCATATGACTTTATGAGCTTGATTGTAGAATTTCTCTCATTCATATAATCCAACTTTGGATGCTCTACTGCATTATTTTGCGGAGGAATCCTTGTCTTTATGTCAAGCTCATCGCACAGTTTGTATAACTTCTTTCGATTATATGCCCTATCTGCATATATCGTGCTTATGTTATACTTGGTATCCACTCTTTCAATAAGATCACAGGCTCCATAGTGGTCGGAATAAACTCCACTACTGTATTTTGCAGCTATAACTTTTTTACTACCTATCTCTAGCATTACATGTAGCTTTCTTGTTTGCTCATAGCGGCGATACTTTCTATCTGTACCATTTGCCTTACTATGGCCTGGAATATTATTGTAGATGCTGATACCTGTACTATCTATAGCAATTTCAATATCTTCCATATCGTTCTTATCAACTCTGCAGTCGTTGATTTTGATATTAAGCTTTTTAAACCTTCTTGAAGCCTGCGAATAGCTGATAATTTGCAAAATTTTCCCTATTTGCTCAAGATATTTCTCTATAAATCCCACTGTTTGCCTAAGACCAATCCTGAATAGATAGGTTATTATGTGAATTAGAATCACTACTTTGTCGCTGTAGACATTGTTGCCACCTGCTACTTTTGGACTATTTTCGTACCAATTTTCAATGGCATCGTTGATATAATGAAAAACATTTCCCCTTTCTTGAAGAAATTTGTTATATTCATTGCAGTTACTGACTTTCATTCTTATTGGCATATTTTTCCTTTGTCGGCTAAATATCTATTTTATAACAAATTCCATCAGTAACTGCCTGTTCTTTCCTTGAGTGGTGCAACAAAGCCCACTGGGATCCAGAACAGGTAATAAGAAGCACTGAAATGACATCTCTATAGAACTCCTAACCAATCAAAAATATTAAGAAATTTACCAAGCAAAAAAAGGCAAAAGAATCCCCCAGTAGTGAGTTTTAACCCTATAATAATGTAAATCGGCATTGTAATAATGTGCTAACGCTTATTTAAAGCGCGTTTTGGCTGAATGTAGAAAAAATAAAAAAGACATGCAGCCGCTATAATTTTATGTAATCTGCCAATATATACCTGAGTTTTTTACTGAATTTTTGTTGTTAAATCTGCAGAGATTAAAAACAAGGATAAATACTCTTATTGTCATGATAAGAAGACTGATGAGGTTTGTCAAGTTGACTCTATTGCATATCCTTATAAGTAAATTAATGTTATCCTTAACTATTGCTAATCTAAAATTTTTTATGTTCATACACTTACGTGTTCATAGCGTTTATTCTCTGCTTGAGAGTTCGGTTAAAATTGAGGAGCTGATTGGTCTTTGTTTGCAGAACAAAATGCCGGCAGTTGCAGTTACTGATTCAGGCAACTTATTTGGCTCACTTGAATTTGCAGAATATGCAGCAAATAAGGGAATACAGCTAATAGTAGGATGCAATATTATCGTTCGACACTTAGAACAAAATTTATCAATACTCCTACTTGCAAAAAATGAACAAGGGTACACTAATTTAGTCACTTTGGTGAGTGAGTCTTTTAAAAAGCGCAAAAATAGCAGCGATATTCCCTACGTTGATTTTGATGAGCTATTAAGTTTTAATACAGGTCTAATCGCCTTAACTGGTGGATGTTTGGCTCAACTGTTATTGGAGCAAGACAAAGAAACGGTTGAAAAACTGCTTTCAGCATTCGATGGTCATTTATATGTTGAATTGCAGCGTCATGGGCTGAATAAAGAGCTAGAGCTTGAAGAAGCTTTAATAGATTTTGCTTATCAGCGCAATATACCACTAGTGGCAACGAATGATGTGTTTTTTTCAAATAGATCTGATTATGAAGCTTATGATATATTAACGTGCATATCGGAGGGCAGTTATGCCCTGGAGAATAACAGAAAGAAGTTAACTACCGAGCATTACTTCAAATCTGTGGCAGAAATGGAGGAACTGTTCAGCGACATTCCCGAAGCAATTTATAACACTTTAGTGATAGCTAAGCGGTGCTCTTACATGCCAAGAAGCAGGCAGCCTATCTTGCCTAAATTTCCTTGTCGAGAAAATAAAACTGAGAATGAAGAACTGAGGGAGCAGGCAGTTGCAGGATTAGAATTCCGCATTGCAAATGAAACGGACATAGACCTTAAACAATACTACGATCGGCTGAATTACGAACTAAGCGTAATAACTTCGATGAACTACGCTGGCTACTTTTTGATAGTTTCTGATTTCATTCGTTGGAGCAAAGCAAATGGCATTCCAGTTGGACCGGGAAGAGGTTCTGGTGCTGGATCAATTGTTGCTTGGAGCTTGCAGATTACAGATCTTGATCCAATAAAATTTGGTCTGATCTTTGAAAGATTTTTAAATCCTGATCGTGTATCGATGCCTGACTTTGATATCGATTTCTGCCAAGAGAAAAGGGACCTGGTTATTGATTATGTTCAGAAAAAGTACGGTTATGTTGCTCAAATAATCACTTTTGGAAAATTGCAAGCAAGGGCAGTATTGCGTGATGTTGGTAGAGTATTGCAAATGCCTTACTCTCAAGTGGATAAAATATCTAAAATGGTTCCATTTAATCCAGTAAATCCTGTAACTTTATCGCAAGCGATAGAGTTTGATCAAAATCTTCAGAAAGAAAGGGATAGTGATGAAGTAATTGCCAAACTTCTTGATATATCTCTAAAGCTCGAAGGAATATATCGTCACGTTTCAACTCATGCTGCTGGAATTGTAATATGCGATCAAAAATTAGAAAATTTTGTTCCCGTCTATTATGATCCAAATTCGGCTCTGCCAATCACTCAATACAGCATGAAATATGTAGAGAAAGCTGGGTTAATAAAATTTGATTTTCTTGGACTTGGTACGCTAACACTAATAGATCATGTATGTCGTTTAATTAATCGTGATAAAAAAAAATTTGATATTTCCTCAGTTTCTTTGATTGATCAAAGAACCTATGAAATGCTCTCAAGAGGTGATTCAATCGGAGTGTTTCAGCTTGAAAGTTCGGGAATGAGAGAAGCTTTAATAAAACTAAAGCCAGACTGCATTGAAGATATCATCGCTTTAATTTCTCTTTATCGCCCAGGGCCTATGGATAACATTCCAACTTATGTTGCAAGAAAGCATGGACTTGAAAAGCCAGATTACATTCATCCATTGCTTGAGGAGGTGTTAAAAGAAACATTCGGAGTAATAATCTACCAAGAACAGGTAATGGAAATAGCGCGTATTCTCTCTGGATATAGCTTAGCAGAGGCGGATTTACTCAGACGTGCCATGGGTAAGAAAATTAAGGCAGAGATGGATAAACAACGTGAACTTTTTGTTCAAGAAGCAACAAAAAACGGTGTTGATTACGACAGGGCAAGTTATATTTTTGATCTTGTTGCAAAATTTGCTGGTTATGGATTTAATAAATCCCACGCTGCAGCATATGCGATTATATCTTACCAAACAGCTTACCTTAAGGCTAACTACCCGCTAGAATTTTTTACGGCCTTGATGAATCTCAACATTGATGATAGAGACAAACTGAATTTGTTTTATCATGCTGCAAAATTCAGTGGAGTTGCTGTTCTTTCGCCTGATATCAGCAAATCTAAGGCTGAATTTTCAATAGAGGGTGAGCACATACGCTACGGAATTGCTGCTTTGCGTAATGTTGGTTTTGCTATAGCAGAAGGAATAGTAAATGCACGCTCAAGTTCTTATAAGGACATATGGGAATTCATTCAAAATTTGGGGCATATAATAAATAAAAGGGCATTAGAAAGTTTAATTAAATCTGGAACATTCGATAGTGTGCACAAAAATAGAAAGCAGTTATACGAGTCAATAGACACATTGATTTACTTTGCAAATAAAAATAGGCAGTCAAATCAAGCTGCTTTATTTGGTAATCTTGATATTCTGAAGCCAAAACTTGAGAACGTGGAAGATTTTAATGAAGAGGAAAAATTAGAGCATGAGTTATTTTCATTGGGATTTTACTTAACTAATCATCCACTTGAAAAGTTTAGAACTCTCTTGAAAAAATTAAATATTGGGTTTATCGGAGAGAGTAAAACGATAAAAACTGCTGGTGTAATATTAAATGTGCGTATGAGAACCTCAGAACGTGGAAGATTTGTTATACTAACACTTTCTGATCCCCACAATGTTTCTGAAATAGCATTCTACAATAATGAAATAATAGAAGAAAAAAGGAATCTATTTTCACCTGGAGCATTTGTGATAATTGATCTTGAAATTTCAGAAAACACAACGAGACTATCAGGAAAGGACATATCTGAATTTACAGAAAAGGTTACTTCTCTAATGAAAGGATTAGTTTTAACTGCTGTATGTTCAGACTCGCAAAAAGTTGCTGAGGAGTTGAATGCAGTGTTGAAAAATGGAGGCAAAACCAAAATAATGCTAAAGTTTCTTCTCGAAAAACATAAAGTCAGCATCTTGTTGCCAGGTACATATTCAATCACCCCCAAAGCTATTTATGAAATATCTCACTTAAGTTGGATTGAAGACGTAGAAATTAATACAAATAACTTGCTTATATAAAAAAGTTTTATATAATTAAAGTGTTTAATTGATATTAAAGGAAGATATAGTGAATCTCTATGAATTTACTTTTATAGCACAACCGAACTTATTGCAGCAAGAAGTAGAAGAAATGGTCCAAGAATTGGCTATTTTGTTGAAAAATATTAAAGCAGATGTTATTTCTCAGGAGGTTAAAGGTCTCATAGAAAGAGAACATAGCACAGTTATAAAACAAGAGCTAGAGGCAAGTACCGAAAGCATTAAAAAAAGTCTGATTGTTTACTCTGATTTTTTGGAAACTCTGACAAAAATTTTGTGGGTTGAATTGGAAGAAGATTTTTCAAATTTAAAAGAAATAAAGTCAAGAATCGATAAAGAATTGAAAAATGAACTAAGTGATACGGGAATAAAACAAAATTTTATGGACCTTCCAGGAGCTAACACTAAAAGTGCATTTATCTATAATGTAGTAAATGCTTTTAAGGAAAATATTTCACAACATCTAATAAAGCCCCTTCAAGAGGTTTTAAAAAGTTTTAAAATAGTAGACTCAAATCAATTGAATAAAACGCTGGAAGTGCTTTTGAAAAATATTGAAGCTTCAGGATTGATAAAATATGAATATTGGGGTCTATTGGATTTTGCATACCCAATAAATAAGATGAAAAGTGGTCATTACTGTATGATGTGTATAAGTTTTACTTCAAGCATTATGGATGAATTTGAGCGTAGAGTAAAACTGAATGAGAATATTATTCGCCACTTGTCTGTACGGGTTAATGAGTTTTTTAAAGGTAAATCTTACATGATGGATAAACAAATTGAGGAGAAAAGTGCATAATGATGAAAAGACGAAATAGTTTTAATAATTCTTACGTGTCTGTAAATAACAGAACTGGCTTTAGGCGTCCTAAGGTCTGTCCTCTTGCTGCATCTAAAGATGAGGACATAGACTATAAGAATATAGATTTATTGTCCAAATTCACCTCTGACTATGGTAGAATATTACCTAGAAGGTTAACAGGTGTGTGCGCAAGAAAACAAAGAAAGTTGCGCTTAGCAATTATAAGAGCACGCTTTTTAGCTCTTGCTCCTTACTGTACTAAAAAAGTTAGGTAATTTATGTTAATAATTTTAAAGGAAAATATAACAACTTTAGGTAAGCTTGGTGAAGTTGTCAAAGTTAAGCCAGGTTATGCACGTAATTTTCTTTTTCCACAAAAAAAGGCGATGAAAGCCACTAAGGAAAATTTAATAAAGTTAGAGGAACAGCGTTTATTATTGGAAGAAGAAAATACCAAAAAATTAAATGCAGCAAAAGTGCTTGCATCATCACTGCATGATAAATTTATTATATTAATAAAGCAAGCTTCAGAGGATGGAAAGATTTTTGGCTCTGTAACCACACGTGAAATTGCAAAAACTTTATTACAAGAAGGATATGATATAAGTCATCATAGTTTATCTTTGGGTGGAATAAGCATCAAAAATTTGGGCGAGTATCAAGTGAATATAGAATTACATAGTAAAGTGATAGTGCCAATTACTATATACGTTGTCAGATCTGAGAAAGATGCACATGAATTAAGGCAAGCAAAGTTGCAAAATCAGAAATCTGAGCAACAAGAGGCAGAGCAAGATGCGAGTAAAGAAGCTACTGATGCTGATGATAGCTGATCAAAGATGATCCCTTGTTATAGTCGTAAAGAAATGTCTTCCATTGCTAAGCTGGTATCATCCCAGTGCTCCCCTCATGTCATTCCAGTGCATGACACTGGAATGACACCATTATTGGAATAAATCAAAAATGATTCCACGCTATAGCCGCAAAGAAATCTCTTCTATTTGGGAAGAAAAAAATAAGTTCAACATATGGCTCAAAATAGAAAAATTAGCATGTGAAGCTCAAGCAAAATTAAAAGTTATTCCAAATGATGTTGCTGAAAAGCTCTCTGGTGCTATTGAATTTGATATTGAGCGTATTAACGAAATTGAATCCATTGTAAAACATGATGTTATAGCCTTTTTGACATATATTGCTGAAAAAGCGGGAGTTGATGTTCGTTATCTCCATTACGGAATGACAAGTTCTGATGTTTTAGATACATGCTTTGCAGTGCAGTTGAAAGAGTCATGTGATATTTTACTCAAGAATCTAAAAAATTTACTTATAGTATTGAAAAAAAAAGCTGAGGACTATAAAGATATTGTTTGTGTTGGGCGCAGTCATGGAATGCATGCAGAACCAATAACTCTTGGATTAAAATTTGCTAGATTTTATGCTGAATTTAAACGCAATTATCAGAGATTAATTAGCGCGCAAAAAGAGATCTCAATTTGTAAAATATCAGGTGCAGTAGGTAATTTTACAAATATTAATCCATTTGTTGAAGAGTATGTAGCGAAAGAAATGGGACTCATACCTGAAACCATATCGTCTCAAGTCATCCCTCGTGATAGACATGCCATGTTCTTTTCAATTTTGGGAGTAATTGCAAGCTCAATAGAAAATATTGCAATTGAGATTCGTCATTTGCAAAGAACTGAAGTAGGCGAAATCTCTGAATATTTTTCCACTGGACAGAAGGGAAGTTCTGCTATGCCGCATAAGTGTAATCCTATTTTAAGTGAGAATTTGACTGGGCTCTCACGCTTAGTACGCAGCTACGTTTTTCCTGCATTAGAAAATGTTGCATTATGGCACGAACGAGATATATCGCACTCGTCTGTGGAAAGGTGCATTGCTCCTGATGCTTGTATAGCAATGGATTTTGCTTTAGTACGATTAACAGATTTGATAGATAAATTGGTGATCAATAAGGAAAATATTGAAAAGAACTTAAATTCTTCAAAAGGCTTGGTTTTTTCACAACGAGTATTACTCGAGTTGGTAAATAGTGGTTTGGCGAGGGAAGAGGCGTATAAAATTGTTCAGAGCAATGCAATGAAAGTGAAACAAAACAATAGTGATTTTCTGGCCGAACTGAAACAAGATAAATCCTTACTTGAAGTTATTAACTCTAAAAAACTTGAATCTTTGTTTGATTTGAAGTATTATACGAAGCATGTAGATCATATATATAGCAAGGTTTTTAATGAGGCTGAGTAGCTCAGTGGTAGAGCAGGAGGATCATAATCTCTTGGTCGGGGGTTCAAATCCCTCCTCAGCCACTCAAGCTAAGCTATGGTTTGGCGATAGCAGCGCATTTGACAAAATAACGTGATTCATTGTCAATTAACTGAAGTCTTTTTTCAGTTGTTCATATAGTATATGGAATAATGTATGTGAAGTGATAAAGATACAACATTTGTTGTATCTATTCAGGGGAATGGCTAATGGTATCCGTTCAAGAAAGTGGTAAGGTAGATGAGAAAAGACAACTAAATGAATTTCATCCGAGTAGCTGACACTGACATCTATATAAAGACAATCTAATGCACTCATTTAAAGTGAAGTTTTCTGGATCCCAGTGTCTAGGCACTGGGATGAAAAGAGTTGACTTGAATGACACCGAATAGGCACTGGGACAGAGGCTACTTGAATAATATTTCACCATGTCATTCCAGCACTTGATGCTGGAATCCAGAAGTTTTTTGAGCACAAAAGTCATGCTAAGTTTTTGTTGTTAAGAAAGGCTGGATAGCTACTTGCATGACAAGAGGAGAACTACTGGGATGACAAGGGGAGAGCTACTAAATGACATCTTCAATTTCTATGTGTCAAGCACTGAAGAGGTCTCTCCTATTTTCTCTTGATGAATAAATCTAAGTAGAGTATAGTAAAAATGCATTTATGTAGCGATTAATGAGCAACTTAGTTTTAGTCTATATAACTTTTTCAAACCTGAAAGAGGCTAAGACTATTTCTGAAGAATTGTTAAACGAGAAGTTAATTGTATGTGTAAATATATTTCCCGAAGTAAATTCTCTGTATTTATGGGAAGGTAAAATTAATAGTAATTGTGAAATAGTGGCAATTATGAAGAGCAGGAATGATCAGACTGATAAGATTGTAGAAAAAATCGAGGCAATGCATTCTTATGATCAACCAGCCGTTGTGATAATACCCATAGGAAAAGCGAATAAATCTTTTACTAATTGGGTTAATAATGTTATTGATATAAACAATATTGGGGTGTAGCCAAGTGGTAAGGCAGCGGTTTTTGATACCGCCACGCGAAGGTTCGAATCCTTCCACCCCAGCTTTATTAAAGTGTGCGTGAAATGATATCACTTTTTTATAAATTAAGGTTATTTAATTATATACTGGGCAGCTTGAAAGATATAGTTGTCAAGCTATTTCTTTTCACTCTGTATCTTTATACATCGAGCATTATGCTCATGTTTCTCACCAGTGGCTTTTGGTATGCTGTAGAGTTTAGCTCTTTCAAAAATGCATTTTACCATTTGTATCAATATTTAAAATGGTATTATGAAAATAGAGATGATTTGGGTTATGGAGTTTCTATTAGAATATTAGTAGCGTTTCTTACTCCGCATTTTCTCTACAAATTATTTTCTGGCACAGGCTGGAAGTCTTTTTTCAAGGAGAAGATAGTTCAGATACTCAGCACAAGAAGAAAAATGAGTAATAAACCAAATGGCAGTAGTTATGGTTATAGTAATCAGAACAGTTACGGTAACAATAATCTTCAAGAGGCAGAACGGAAAGTGAATATGATAAAGCAGCTATTAATCCAAGATATAGATGAAGCTATAGAAAAAAGATTAAATGATATTTTTCTTGGTGAGAGGGGTAAACCTCATTAAAAGGGCTTTATCTTTTTTAGAATTGGCTGTATTTTGTTTTTTACGTATAATGGATCGCAATCAGCCAGTATACATGTTTCAACAAAATCTTGACTGAAGTCTGATAGCCAGGAAATTGCTTTACGTTTCTCTAACAAGCTTTCTGTTTTTTTACAGTTACTTGCTGCATCAATCATTGCCTGTGATATCACTGATTGCCACAGTATGCAGTACCTTTGTATATCATCTAAAGTGCTATTTGCTTCGTGATGGTGAAAAAATTCTTTGAAATTGAAGTTATTTGACATTACGTACCTCTTTAAGTTGAAAATTAGAATTTGAAGTAGTGCGAAAGTTGTCTGCTGCAATGAGTAGCCTTTATGACAGTCAGACCGGGTTTTATGTGAGCTATAAATGTTTAAGAAATTATATCTGTTCAGATCTATGTGAAACCAGTGCTTCTTTTCTTGTTATCCGAGCTGGGATGGCTTTGTTGCACAGCTCTTCGGATAGTGGGTAATGTATAATAAATTCATGAAGCTATATCAAACTTAGCCATGCCTATTTCAGTAAATTTGTTAAGCAAATAACACTTGAGTAGCAGTTCCTTCTCACGATTAATCTCAGATTTATTCCTAAAACTAAATCCAAATATTTGCTTCAGTCGCGAGAAAAAACTTTCTATATAAGATCTCTTCCAATAATTTATCTCTTTTTTCCACCTCTTCATACCATCTTCATCATATGACTTTATGAGCTTGATTGTAGAATTTCTCTCATTCATATAATCCAACTTTGGATGCTCTACTGCATTATTTTGCGGAGGAATCCTTGTCTTTATGTCAAGCTCATCGCACAGTTTGTATAACTTCTTTCGATTATATGCCCTATCTGCATATATCGTGCTTATGTTATACTTGGTATCCACTCTTTCAATAAGATCACAGGCTCCATAGTGGTCGGAATAAACTCCACTACTGTATTTTGCAGCTATAACTTTTTTACTACCTATCTCTAGCATTACATGTAGCTTTCTTGTTTGCTCATAGCGGCGATACTTTCTATCTGTACCATTTGCCTTACTATGGCCTGGAATATTATTGTAGATGCTGATACCTGTACTATCTATAGCAATTTCAATATCTTCCATATCGTTCTTATCAACTCTGCAGTCGTTGATTTTGATATTAAGCTTTTTAAACCTTCTTGAAGCCTGCGAATAGCTGATAATTTGCAAAATTTTCCCTATTTGCTCAAGATATTTCTCTATAAATCCCACTGTTTGCCTAAGACCAATCCTGAATAGATAGGTTATTATGTGAATTAGAATCACTACTTTGTCGCTGTAGACATTGTTGCCACCTGCTACTTTTGGACTATTTTCGTACCAATTTTCAATGGCATCGTTGATATAATGAAAAACATTTCCCCTTTCTTGAAGAAATTTGTTATATTCATTGCAGTTACTGACTTTCATTCTTATTGGCATATTTTTCCTTTGTCGGCTAAATATCTATTTTATAACAAATTCCATCAGTAACTGCCTGTTCTTTCCTTGAGTGGTGCAACAAAGCCAGCTGGGATCCAGGTTGACAAAAGCGCTTTACAACGTTTTGTGTACAAAAGCCAGTGTTGCATGACACTATTTGTTCTTACACCCTTTTTGTCTATCTTATTTTGTCACTCTGCTGAACAGATAATTTTCGCCAATAAGCTTTCTACTGAATTTTTGTTATTAAGCTCGCACAGATCAAAGACAAGTTTTGAGTCAAAAATACCCTTAATATTATAATAAGGGGTTGGTAAAATGTGTCTAGTAAGTTTCTTCTCTATGCAACTGCACCTCAAGCTAATAATGGACCATCAGGCGTATTACCAATTACATTGATTTGGTTTAATATTTTATTAGTGGGGTAAAAATAATTTTTTATAAACTCCTTATATATAGCTGTTAATTTATGTATATCGTCTATTGATACGCATTCATTTACCTGATGTGCGGTTTTGTTGATCATACCAAATTCAATTACTGGACAAATATCTTTAATAAACGCAGCATCAGATGTGCCACCATTTGTACTCAGCACAGCATCAATACCGGTAATTTTATTTATCGCATCAAGCATAATATCAGTATTTCTATCAGGAGTAGAGAGAAAAACGTCCCTGCTGCTCTGCATAGACAGTTTATAATCGTTAGTCACATTGGTGCATATTGCATCAATCATCTTATATAAAACGTCCGGTGTTTGTGTATTGTTATATCGAACATTAAAACCTGCTGCTATTGAACTAGGTATTAGATTATTAGTATTATTTCCAACGTCGATAGTAGTAATTTCGCAATGTGAAGGCTGAAAGTATTTATTACCAGTATCAAAAGTGGTATCTTTTATCTTACTTAGTATCGATACCATTTTATATATTGGATTATCTGCTAGATCTGGGTAGGCAACGTGCCCTTGTTTACCATGGCAAATCAATTTAAATGTTGCAGAACCTCTTCTACCTATTTTTATGGTATCACCTAATTTCTCACTACTCGTTGGTTCTCCAACTATACAAAAATCTATCTTTTTTTGCTTACTTTTCATCCATTCCAAAACGGCCTTTGTTCCATGTTCTTCCGTGCTTTCTTCAGCACCGGTAATCAATGCACTGATTGAACCACTGAATCGAAACTTACCTGCAACTGAATCTACGATAGCAGCAATAAATGCAGCTACTCCGCCTTTCATATCAGCTGCTCCTCTTCCGTATAGCATTCCATTTCTAACTTCTGGCTTAAATGGATCAGATATCCAATCTTTTAACTCACCTGGTGGTACAACATCAACATGTCCAGCAAAACACAAGTTTGGTACTCCATTTATATATTTCGCATAAAGATTTTTAACTTTATCACCAAACTCTAAAATCTCACATTCAAAACCACTTTTCTTGAGAATGGCTGCTATATGCTCTATTGCCCCATCGTCTTTTGGTGTTATACTTTTAAAAGAAATTAATTTCTTAGTTAGTTCTACAGGGTCAATCTTCATATCAATCTTGAAATACTAACATTACCGTATTGTAAACATTCTATGCGATATTTAAAACAAATATTACAGCACACAGAACAAGTTCTTATTAGGGAAGTTGCTGATAATATCTATGAAATATGTAGACAATATGGAAATGACATTTTTCTGATTGCAGATGAAAATACAGCAAAACTTTTAAACAAAAACATACTTAATAAAGTTTCTCATTTAATTATTCCAGCCACAACTGTCATTCCAGCGCGTGACTATGATGGATCGCAGTGTCACGCTACTTGGATGACACCAAATAGACTGAACAGCGCTGCTTCCCTCCAAACTGTAAACCTAGTTAGAAATAAAGCAAAAGATAGTGACTTAATGGTTGCATTTGGTAGTGGCACTGTTAATGATATCTGCAAATATGCAAGCTACCTCGAGAAAAAAGATTATATATCGTTCCCAACAGCCGCTTCCATGAATGGGTATAGCTCTGCAAACGCTTCAATATTAGTTGATGGATATAAAAAATCGTTCGGAGCACATCTTCCAAAGGCAATATACATTGATAACGATATAATTGCCAACGCACCACCACGCCTCACATTAAGTGGATTTGCAGATTTCATCTGCCGTTCAACAGTACAAGCCGATTGGCTATTATCTCATCTATTACTTGGCACAGAATATAATGAACTCCCCTTTAAACTTGTTCGCAATCTGGAGGAAATTTTGCTCAGAGAACACTTGGCACTTGCTAAAAAAGATAAAAGAGTAGTTTTATTACTTATGGAAGCCTTATTGATTTCAGGACTTGGAATGGTGATGTCAAAAGGCAGCTACTCTGCAAGCCAAGGAGAACATATGATAGCTCATGCAATGGAGACGGTAACAAAAGATTATTCCTCCTCGTTACATGGCGAAAAAATTGCTGTTACGACGATTACTATGGCTAACTTGCAAGAGGAGATATTGTCAATACAAAACCCGATTACCAAACCGATCACTTTAGATGTAAAACATATAACTCAGTGCTTTGGTAATACCGAATTTATAAAAATTCTAAAGCAGAAGCAAATGATGCAGCAAAAAATTCAAGAGATTATTTGCAAAGAATGGAGTAATATTTCTAGTTTAATTAAGCAAAATTTACTATCTGCAAAACACCTGCAGAAAGTATTTGAAGATCTATCAATTCCGTACTTACCGGAGCATCTTAATTGGAACAAAGAGCAATATTGCAAGGTAGTCAATCTTACATTTGCAACAAGAGATAGATTCACCTTTCTTGACCTAGCTGGTTGTATAGAAAAAAGTTAGATTTTGTGTATTCGTTCAGTAGGGTAGCAAAATAAGATAGACAAAAACACAGTAACAAATGGTGTCATTCAAGTAGCTATCCAGCCTTTCTTAACAACAAAAACTTAGCATGACTTTTGTGCTCAAAAAACTTCTGGATTCCAGCATCAAGTGCTGGAATGACATGGTGAAATATTATTCAAGTAGCCTCTGTCCCAGTACCTATTCGGTGTCATTCAAGTCAACTCTTTTCTTGTCATCCCAGTGCCTAGACACTGGGATCCAGAAAACTTCACTTTAAATGAGTGCATTAGATTGTCTTTATATAGATGTCAGTGTCAGCTACTCGGATGAAATTCATTTAGTCTTCTTTTCTCTTTTTCTTATTTTACTACTCTGATGAACGGATACAAAAAAAACTCATGCACCTTGATGTAAGTAGATCTTGCAAGCATTTTAAGATTGCCGGTTCACTAGTTAACATAGAAAAAGCTCAACAAAATTATAAGAATAGTATATAATTGAAAATATTTAATAGTGAAAATAATGCCTAACACTAAAGAAAAAGAAATACATCTTATATTCTTTCATGGGTTAGGGGATAATTATAAAAATGCAACTACATTCTGTAAAGATATGCAATCTGAGCTCATGCACCACCATGATATACCTAATTTTCACACTCATGCACACAAATACCCGGCTGCATTTCAAAATTATATAACTTATGCCTTAACCAGCTTCGTATGCTTACTAGCATCAATATTGCCACCTACTGTCATACTGCTCACTAATCCAATAACAGCTAGAACAGCTGGATTGGCAGTCTTATCAGCTTCAGCTTGTGTTTTTTTATCTATATTGCTACTCATGATTCCGTTTCTAAATAAGAATCAAAACTTATTCAAGTCTTCAATAGAGAAAATTAATCAACTAATAAATCAAGGTGTAAAACCCGAAAATATTATACTTTTCGGTCATTCTTTTGGAGGAGCAGTTGCATCAGAAGTATCAAGGCATTTTGCGAATAGAGATGTTAAACTTGGAGGAATTGTCTTCACTAGCACTTTTAGTTCTTTTCATACAGCAATAGAGCATTTTCCAATACCTCAACGAAAATTTTGAGTATACTGCCCTCATTCCTACTAAAAAGAATACTAAAAGCCTTCGATTTAGACTTTGATATAGTAGATAATTTACAAAAGTCACAAAATGAAAAAACGCCAATAGTAATTATTAATCACGCAAGAGACAAATTAATACCACTTCCTGCACAGTTGGCAAATGCAATGAGAGATGATCGATTATTAAATGGTAATCCGATCAAGATTCGTGATGATCTGTGTATATATGGAGATGATCCTCATAACAGTGTTTTGGATAGTGGCACACTGACTGAAGAATTAAGAGAAATGGTACTTAGTAAAGTTACGTCTAGAACGCGTTAACTTTTTTGCTGCTTTTTTTTTGGCTAAGGTCACACTTCATTATGCATTAAATTGTATGCATCTATTCAGGGAATTTGCTAATGTGAAAGCCAGTGCTTCCTTTCTTGCGATGTAGCTGTACAGAAATTGAAGATGTCATTTAGTAGCTCTCCCCTGTTATTTAAGTAGCTAACACTGAGATCCATAAATTTAACTGGATGCCAGTTTCTGGGCACTGACCATCATAAAGGAGCCAGTGTCATGCACTGATAGTTGTCTTTTCTCGCCTACCTTATTTTACTACTCTGCTGAACGGACACAATTGCATATAGTATAGTCTTTAGTTTTAGTGAGAATAGTTTTATTCCACTGATCAAGGAGTGCTAAATTGAAATACGTATCACCTTTATAAGTTTTATGCATTTCAGTCATAATAAATTCTGAGATTAGGTTATGCTCTAAAAAAAGGTGTGCTATTTGTGCCCCACCAATCACAAAGACTTGAGAACTACTTTGAATTGACAGAAATTCTTTCATGGAAGAGACAACAGTACATTTTGGGCCTCTATTAAAACACTTGTTACGGGAGAAAACAATAGGTGTACGATTCTTTAGTATACTCTGAGGCACGGTTTCAAATGTCTTTCTTCCCATCACAATATCTTGCTTGTCGGTTACTTGACAAAAATGTTTAAACTCACTTGGATAACGCCAGGGCAAATCATTATTTATTCCAATTACCCCATTAGGGTCAACAGCCATAATTCCAATAATCTTCATCCCTTTAAGACAGCTTGGGCTACAAAAAATCTCATGTGGTCGCGTACATTATGCACTCTAAGGAAATCAACCTTATTTTGCAGTATAGCAGATATAGCAATTGTTTCTAAATCTCTATTAGAGGGAGATTCTATGGAAAAAGAGGAAATAAATGACTTTCTGGAATGGCCAACTAAAACCTTGCAGCCAAAATTTTGTAAAGTTTCTATACTGCGTAAAATCTGAATATTCTGATACATAGATTTGCCAAAACCAATACCAGGATCAATAATTATTGAACTTTCATCAAAACCAAGGGCAAGTAACCTATTAATGCTCTCCTCTGCCCAATTATTTATGATATCAATTGGGTCAATATCATGTGGAATAATATTGTCCTTATGTGGTGGTATCGAAAGTGAATGCATAATAACGACACTACACCCACTGCTAGCAACTTCTTTTAAGGTATTACTACTCAGATCTCCCTTCTGATCATTTACCCAGGCAATATTGTAGTGCTTCAAAACGTTTAAAATAACGTCTGGCCAAAAACTATCAATGCTGACTTCAATATCACCATTTTTCATATAGTCGCTAAGATTATCAAGTACTGGTTTTAGACGTTCATACTCTTCCTCTGGCGTCTTTATTGAAGCTCCAGGCCTTGTTGATTGAGCTCCAAGATCAACTATGCTTGCACCATCTGATACCAGCTGCAATGCCTGCTTGGTTGCTCGATTCGCATCATAATAAAGACCACCATCTGAAAATGAATCAGGGGTAATGTTGACAATACCCATAAGCTTTGGTGAAATCGTAAAACTCTTTGAAAAACAGTCTTGAACATTGAAAGCAAATGTTTTGTTAACCATTGCCATCAAGTGGATCAAAAATGGCCTGTTTACCAATTCTGGGTGAGGAATTTTAAGATCAGGTGTATCAAGCGTTAGATCATCCCATAACAAAATATCTAAATCAATAACACGAGGTGCCCATTTTTCGTAGACTTGTGGACGACCAATATCACATTCGATTTGTTTTAAGCCTTTTAGTAGCTCCTCAGGAGAAGAAGAACAACTTCCATAGACAATCATGTTGAGAAATGGCTTGTTCCAATCAGGTGGAGCACCATTTGGTAAAATAGCCTTAGTTTCTAGAATGATCGAAGACTTTAAGTCTTTTAAATAGCGCTTCTTTAGTAACTCAGTAGCTCTTTGTAAATGGGAAAGGCGATTCCCTATATTTGATCCAATAGAAATATAGATCATTCTTGCAATTCATTACAGTAAGTAAAAAAAACGCCCCCATGCACACCAGGAACTGGTGGTGCGATTTTGTGAGTAGTCACCCTGACAGAATGCTCTTTTTGCATAAAAAGGTCGTTAATCATCCTGTATATATCATGAGTTAAATGCTCGATTAAATTAAATTGCTTGCCCTGAACAAGAGATTGAATATTTTGCACTACTTCCAAATAGCAGATAGTATCTTTAAGTTGATCAGTTGTAAGCCCTGAAGGAGGAGATTTAAAAGTGAAATCAACGTCAATACTCACCAATTGGGGAGAAAACTTCTCTTCTGCACTACATCCCAAATGAACCCAAAGCCGTAAATCAGATATAAGAAGATTACATGCTACCACTGAATTTAGTATCTACTTATAATTAATGACAAACATCAACATTCATCATGCCATCAAGAAAACCCCATAAGAGTTTTGCTCCTTTTTCAGCGCCTTGCATAACTTTCTCTTGTTCTTCTTCGTTTAAATCTGCAATAAGGTTTGCACATTCTTCAGAATGCCACTCATCAGCTTCCATATGAACAGTAAAAAATTTGAGAGGACGCTCATCATTTATTGAATAGTGTTTTTTTAGACCTTCAATTTTAGATTTAGAAACCTCTGGAGTTTGACGTTCATAAGCGTACAGAGCTCCAAGACCTGCTGCAAAATCTGATTTTACAATGTCAAAGTAACCGTCAACTAATTCTTGCGTCTCCTTAACCTGTGCATCTTCAAGAAGATCAACCCTTGCTACTCCGAGCCCTTCAGCAAAACGCTGCCATAATTCTGGGTGATTCTCATCGCCTTGTTCTTCCTCTATTAAATTACCAAGTAAAACTTGCCGCATCTTTAGATTGGGGCATAAAGAATGTATACCGCTGATATAACGAGGGAAAGCAGCAACATGGTGATAATATTCCTTAGCATAGGTTTGAAGAGCCTGCAGGCTTAAGCTACCTTCATTCCATGACTCGTAAAATGGGTGTTTTAATAAGTGTAAACTATCTAATTGATTATTAAGTGATTGAACAAATGTCATAAATAAACACTAAATTGTTTTAGGCTACGTTTAGGTTTATCAAATGTCAAGAGACATTTCCCATTACTACCTTAATTCCAATAAATATAAAGATAGATACGCTATAAGTTAATTTTTTAGTAAAAATTGATTTTTTCTAAAATTTCATGTATTATTAAATCAATATAGTGAAAAACGCAAAATGAAAGTAACAGAAGAAAATACAATAAAAATTAGGGAAGAGTTCGTAGAAGTTCAAAATGGAATGCGAATTCAAAAGATAGTGATGTCAAACTCGAAGAGCAGTGCAGATAGCAGAAAGAAAAAGCATATAGTTTACTTTCCAGGGCTTACATATACTTTTGAAAAAGAGCCAGATGAAGACAAAAGTGAATGGAATTGGGCAGCTGAAGCAGGTATGGATGTTCACCTTATTAATTTTCCTGGTTCTGGAAAAAGCAAAGGTCATTCTTTAAACGGTCAAAATCGAGTAAATGCAGGAATTGCAGTCATTTCAGATCTTCTAAAGCAAGGCATTCACCCAGACAATATAGTACTGTATGGAAGCTGTGCTGGAGGACCAATAGCTGCAGAGGTTTATAAAAAGTTTAAAAAAGATGACAATGTTCATTTAAGATGCGTTATCAATAAATCCTTTAGCTCATTCAAAAAACTTGTAGTGAAATTACTACACATATCAAAACCTAAATGGCTATTTCCTCCTATAATAAAATTCATACTCAAATGCTTTGGTTGGCACTTTAAGCCACATACAATAGTAAACGATATTACTCCATACACAATTTGTTTTAATCTAGAGAACGATGGCTTTATTAGTAAGCAGGCAAATATAGGTACTAAAATTTCTGACATAGAAAAAAGTCATAGGAAAAAAAACTACCAAAAAAAAGAAACTTTTGAAGGTTTTGAGCAATACAAAGAGTTTTTCATGGAGCATACCGATTTAGCTAAAATAAAAAACCTTGAATCTGAAGTTGGAATAATGAGAAAATGCTGGAATAAGTTTCTATCGTTACTACCTATTAAGGCAGATGATATTCACTTTTCTTCGATTACAGAATTGTGCTCATCAAGTGAACACAAATACAATCTTCCTGAGCTGATTTCACTCTTTTTAGAATTCACAGATAATTATTTTGAAAAGAAGGGCTCTCTCAATCAAGAGAAACAACCAGAGATAAAAACAGAAGCGATATGTGGAAAGAATAGTGAAAAAGAAATAGAGGAAAAGAAACAGTATTTTACCAATTTAAAGAATTATTCAATAAGTCAGAATATATCTAAAAAGCTAACATCTCTTCAAATATTGAAATAAGTGTTTCTTTTGTGATTAAAAAAACATTGCATCTTGATTGTGTATTTCATTTGCTATAAGCAATAATTTTTCGCTTTCATCATAGAGATTGTTTTCACTAGCTAATAATTTCTCACTAATTTGTGGATAAAGTTTAGAAACGTACTTCTCATAGCATTTATCTAGGCATTCTTGGTCTGTCCGTTTTGTTTTGTAGGAATGGCATTTCTGATTACATTGATTATATCTAAATTCAATCCCTTTCTCTTTGTTTGATGCTTGTTGTTCCATAATATTCTTCAATTTTAATAATATTAATATTAGCATATAAGTATGAACATTATGCTAATATAATTACTTTTTAGGTATACATGGCAAATTTATGCCTGGAAAAAGTTTTTGGTTATTTCCTACACTTTCTTTATAAAAACCACAGGCGCCTGTTATTAGCTAAGGTAAAGGTCAAATATCTGGAATTCTGGACATAAAATCCTCCTGTATAAAAAGATTAGAAAAAAATGCAGCGCACACACGACAGATATAAGCTGAAGAGCACGCTTTTTATTGAAAGATTAATTGAAAGTCTGCAGACAAATTTGAGCTCTTAAAATATCTCTAATTGTCATTATAATCAGATTCAAAATACGCGGAAGTAATTTTTTTTGACAATAGATTTCTTTCATAACCAGGCGTCATCCCAGCTGAGATCCAATAAGAAAACCGCGCTGGAACTTTTGAATTCCAGTTATGCAAGAAATCTAATATCATGGAGTTTTCAAACACTAACAACCAAGTACTTTAATAAGGCAAAAAGCTTATCTAAGAGAGTAGGCCTTGCAATTGTATCAATAGTGGTGGGATTGGTAGGACTCGAACCTACGACCAATTCGTTATGAGCGAACTGCTCTAACCGACTGAGCTACAATCCCTTTTATCAACACCTATAATACACGCAAAAGGAAATTTGTCTACTCGCTTATTTCACTATCAACCCAACTGTGTAAATCATTTATTGCGCCAATTTTGCGTGCAATTTCCTTACCATCTTGAAATATGATTAAAGTAGGTATAGATTGAACTCCATACTTACTTGGCACCTCAGTTTCTCCATCTATGTCGAACTTGCAGATCTTGATCTTGCCTTTTCTATCCTCAGCCAATTGCTCGATACGTGGCATCAGACTTTTGCATGGTCCACACCATTCTGCCCAAAAATCTACCAGCACAAATCCTTTGTGGTTAGCAACTTCAGATTCGAAATTTTGATCATTTACCGCTTTAATATCATCACTCATAAAATACCTAAATTTTTATAAATATAGCGTATCAATTAACAGCTGATCAACTAAATTTTTCTGGATTCAAGTGAAGTGATTACATATGATGATTAAAGATATCTACACTCCCCCAACCCATTGAATCTAGCTCAATACGAGTAGGAAGAAATTCAAAGCACTTTTCGGCTAATTCTTTTCTATTTTCACGTTCTAGCATTAAATCTAGCTTTTCCTTTATTTTATGGAGATATAAAACATCAGATGCAGCATAACTTTTTTGCTTGTCTGTTAAATTTTCATTTCCCCAATCAGAAGATTGTTGTTGCTTATTTAATTTTATATCAAGTAGTTCTAAGCACAACTCTTTTAAGCTATGATTATCTGTGTAGGTGCGAACTAAACGTGAGGCTATTTTCGTGCAATAGCAAGGCAGTGCCCAAGTTTGAAGGTAGTAATGTATTATACTCACATCAAATCGCGCAAAGTGAAATATTTTGGTTATATTTTTATCCTCTAATATTTTTCTCAAATTTGGAGCTGTATAATCGTTTTTGAATTGAACTAAGTGAGCGTTGCCATCATTGAAAGAGAGCTGAACAAGGCATAATCTATCTCTGCTATGCAGTAGCCCCATTGCCTCTGTATCAACAGCTATAGATTTTATATCATTCGGTATTGCACTGGCTGGCAGGTCGTCTTTATATACAAATATTCTCATAAATTTAATATGTTTTATGACACATACAATAATCAAAAATGAGTTTTAAGTATACGAAAAGATCATAGAAGATTGGCTCCCATATTTTTCATATGCATGGGTTTACAAATTATGATATGCACCTATAATAAGAATAAGTAAATTTTTATTGCGGGAGTGGCTCAGTTGGTAGAGCGCAACCTTGCCAAGGTTGAGGTCGAGGGTTCGAACCCCTTCTCCCGCTCTTTGAGTTTTAATCACATTTAATCATAAAAAAATTAATTGATCTATCTAAGAAATTTAGCTATACTAGAAAAGTTTTTTAGAAAATTAATTAAGGAGGTTATATGGACAACGATACTAAAGAAATGTTATTTGCCTTAGGTATAGCTACATCAATAGGAGCACTTACAGGCTTAGCGCTCAGTTTTACAACTCTATCACCATTGGTAATGGGTGGGATTGTTGCTGCGGTTCCTGCACTCTTACACTTTGCCATTTGTAGAGGTGAGGGACTCCCACAATTCCAATTCTCTTATGCTCATGCTTGCACTCATGCTTGTTTCTTTGTTGCAAGTGCTGCAATTGGAGTTGGTCTTGCTGCAGCTGCAATGGCTATTTTTCCTGGTGCAACGCTTGGAATGGGATCTGCAGCTTTAGCAGGTGCGGTGATAGCACCCATATCAGTAATCGCAGGGATGATTGCAACAGCTTGTATTATTGCACCAATAGCTCAGAAAGTGAATGAGTATATTATATCACCTATAGTTAAAAAAGTTGGAAAATGTTTTTCTTCAAAAGAGGAAGAGAAAGAGCAATATATATAATAATCAATTGACGTTAGCATTTAGTTTTCTTTATAATTTCCTTTGTGGAAGAACAAAAATGCTTATTTGTAACGATAGCTGGTTTGCCAAATGCTGGAAAGTCAACGCTAATTAACAGCATCGTAGGCAAGAAAATTGCAATTGTCACCCCTAAAGTGCAGACAACAAGGACGCAGGTAAGGGGTGTTGCTATATGCAACAATGCGCAAATTGTTTTTACTGACTCTCCAGGAGTGTTTTCAGCAGAAACAAATCTTGAAAAAGCTTTAGTCAAATCTGCATGGGGAGCAGTTAAGGATAGTGACATTACTTTGTTGCTTGTTGATGTAAACAATTACCTAAAAAATATAGAAAGAATAAAAACGATATTTGCACGACTGGAGCGCACAAAAGGCAGATGCATTTTGGTTATCAATAAAACTGATTTAGTAAAGAAATCAGAGCTCAAGATGGCACATGAGCACCTAAATTTGCTTTATAAGTTTGAAAAAATTTTTACGATCTCGGCACTGAAGAATGATGGACTTTCTGATCTGACTAGTTACTTGTCTGAAATTGCACCGATAGGCCCTTGGTTTTATGAAAAAGATCAAATAACTGATTCCTCAGCTGATTTTTTATCAGCGGAAATTACGAGAGAAAAGTTATTCTTGAACCTACGTGAAGAATTGCCATACTCTACAGCTGTTATAACTGAACAATTTGAGGAAAAAAAAGATAAGAGTTTAGTCATAAAACAGATCATATTTGTATTGAAAGATAATCATAAGAAAATAGTGCTAGGAAAAGACGGCAGTAGCATAAAAAAAATTAATATCGAGGCACGTACAGAATTGGAAAAGTTATTTGAGTGTAAAGTTCATCTCTTTTTGTTCGTAAAAGTGCGACCTTGGACTGATCGCCCTGAGGAATATATAAGTAATGCTTAATTCTTTGTTGGTATTTGATATTGAAACTATACCAGATGTAAATTCCTGCAAGAATTTACTAAATATTAGTGATGATAGCAGTGTAGAAGAAAAGAGGAACGCATTAACAAAATATCATCTTGAAATAACAAACGGGCAAAACTCTTTTCTGCGTCAGCCCTTCCACCTTGTTGTAGTCATTAGTTTTTTACTTTGTAATATAACACGCCAGAGCGGTTATGAAATGTTCACACTACAAGAAATAAGATCTGGAGGCACAGTAAACTCCAATGAAAAAGAGCTAGTAAAGGGATTTTTTAACTACATATCAGAGAAAAAGCCAAGACTAGTTTCGTTCAATGGACGCACTTTTGATATACCGGTACTGAAGTACCGTGCTATGGTTCATGGCATTCAAGCAGAATATTTTCACAAAGCTGGCGATAAGTGGAATAGTTACAATCAGAGGTACAGTAGTGATTGGCATTGTGATTTGCTTGAATCTCTCTCTGATTTTGGAGCTTCTGCAAGAATGAAGATGAACGAAGTTTGCGCAGCATTTAATCTTCCCGGTAAGATTGGAGTTGATGGTTCACAAGTTATGGACTTATATGATAGTGGCAAAATACAAGAGATTCGCGATTATTGTGAAACAGATGTGATTAACACTTATTTGATTTATTTGAGGTTTATGCATCATCAAGGAAGAATTACTACAGAAAGCTATAATAAGAGCATAGAAGAACTGCTTTTAGAATGCGAAAAAAAAGAACACCTAAAGAAATTTAAAGAAGAATGGAAAATAACTTCTGGTGAAAATTTTTATATTGAATTTAAATGAATAGATGCTACAGAGCAATCTAATGATTGCTCTGTATAGTAGTTATAAACTCCTTGTAGTAGAAAAGACATTTTGATGTGCCCTTTGCTTAACTTCTGCTTGTTCAAGCTTAGAAAAATTTTCTAAGTTTTTATCTTGGTATTCCTTTTTTACTTTCTCGAAAAAATTTTGTCCACCAAGAATATAATTACCTAAATTAGCAGCATAATATTGAGCATTACCTAAAACTGCACAGTTAATTCGACTTAATATTCTCGAAGGGTAATAAAAGAGAGAAACGTTATTGTTCGATCGGAAATCTTTTTCATCCATTATTTTAATGGCTTCATGATAACCATCTATTTGATGAACAAAATATCCTTCAGGTACTGATATTCTCAATTGTGCACCTACATGAGCATAACCACAAATACCAGGTGATACCGCTGGTACTGGGTCTTGTCTATGTTGAGTTACTCTAATGGTTTTTTCTTGAAGAACATCATTATAAAATTCACTAGCAGTAAGATCAAAAACTCGTGGATCACCAAAAGTTGCAACATGAACATCTTCAGCTCCTTCTGTTTTATTGAGGCATAAAGCAGCTATCTTAGCAATAGCTCCTCCCATACTGTGACCTGTGAGATTAATTTTAAAATCCTTGATTTCTGATCCCTGTTTTTCAGCATGAGATTTCAAAATGCCATACAGATTAGGCCATGAATCCATAAATGAATTATAGAAACCACAATGAATTCTTCCACCTTCAGGTAAAAATTCCGAAGTAGCAAAAAGTACATTTATATCAGTAATTCCATCATTAAAACTCTGGCTCAGACGAGTACCATGGTAGGCTATTGTTATTTCTTTACCTTTTATAAAAACGTGACCAGCATCTTTTTCAAAGCTATTACCAAATGGAATAATTTCATAACCTTCGCTGATGAGTTCAGCTCTAGTTTTATACATTTTTTCAGTAGATGGAACAATTTCAAAATCTTCTACAATTTCAAATTCAGTTTTGTATACTCTTTGAGCTAGGTTGTTACATCTTTTTTTACTTAATTTACCATCATCATCGCCATAGCTTATCTTGCAGAAATTACCCATTTCTAATAATTTCTCTCTATCAAATCCTGCAATTTTTACAATACTTTCATCTATTTTATAGTCAGAAGGTAAAGAACATGGCTCATTTGGATCAGCACGATTTATAAATTCATAATCTTCAATGATCTCAAATTCATCGTCATATTCTTTCATCTCGTATTTGCCATCATCTACTGAAATAGAGTCTGGCTGTTCAGTATTACCTGGCTCTGAGCCTGTAGCAGCACCTGTAGTGCTAAACCAATTGCGTAAAAAACTAAAATCCATAAGTACCCCAATCTATCAAAAATAAAACAATAATCTACCAACTATAATACAAATTAATATTATTGTCAACAATTTATATTAATAATTTAATCTTTTTATGCTTTTACTTTGAGTAAATTTTACTTCCATAGAATAAGTATAGAGTTATAATACACTAACAAGCAAACCTCTGTACTAAATTTTGGTTAATATACACGTTGAGCGTATTAAGAAAGTTGCTTTTAAAGTATTGCATTTTACCTTTATTTTCGCTATAAGGTTGCTTTAAGTTGGATTTTCAACACCTTTATACTATTTATGTTATGATTTTAAAATTTTTTGGGGGCACTTCATGAAAAAATCTATTTATACTAGAACTGCTCTAGCTTCTCTATTGACTTTATGTTCTTTCAGTGGCTTTGCTGCTGACTTTTCTGACGAGAGTATGAAGGAAGTAAAAAAGCAAGAGAGTAACGAGTCAATCAAAACTTCTGGAAAGATGGAAGTGATGAAGACGTCAAATAAGAAACTAAAAGAAAAAATGGACAGGATATGTAATGCTGATCCAAGAAAAAAAGCCGAGGAGCTTAAGAAAAAAGAAGAACTAAGATTAGCAGCTGAGCAGAAGAAAAAAGAGGAGTTAAAATTAGCAGCTGAACAAAAGAAGAAAAAAGAAGAGTTAAAATTAGTAGCAAAACAAAAGAAAAAAGATGAAATTAGGCTAGCAAAAGAGAAAAAAGCAAAGCTTATAGAGGATTCAAAGGCGAAAGCTCTAAGCACTAAAAATTCTAATGTAGAAAAGTCAAAAATTAAGGGTTCTAAAACTAAGAATGCTAAAATTGAAGCTAAAGATATAAAAAAGGATGTAAAAGTTGTTAACAGCAATACAGAGGAAAAAGGTAAGGCAAGTCCTGTTGTTTCAGTTGGTGGGGTTGATATTATCAATACCAATCAAGGGGATGGTTTAAGAATAACTTTCGGTGGCGTTGTTGATTCTCAAGGTTATGGTAACCATGGGCTAAGTGGCTATAACCATTATAATGTTATGCCAGGTAAATCTACAGATTATTTTAACAATACTCCAGATAGTATAAAAGGAGCAAATCCAATATTTCCTAAAGGGATAGGGAATATTGGTGATTACAGTGAAAACATGGGCATGATTTCAGATGCAATATTGCACTTAAGAGCTGAAAATAAAAATGAGGATATTGGTCTTCGTTATGGTGCCGATGTACAATTCCATGTTCCAGTTACTGAAGGTAAAGGAGCTTCACAAGGCGTGAATGCTGCAAGAGGTAGAAGTGCACATGTGTTTTTGAATTCAAAATATGGTGATCTGAAACTTGGTTATCAGTTTGGTCCTGAGTCTCTGATGAGACTTGATGCAACAAGAATTGCAACTGTTGATGGAGCTGCAGATAGTGACTGGTTCAGAAAAGTAAACTTAGAAGGAAGTGCTGCAAACTTCCCATTTTACGTAACACCACGTCTTTACACTGAAAGCTTCTCGAGCGAGAGCGAAAAACTCTCCTTCCGTATGGCAGGAAAATACAACAAAGAGGTTATGACCACATTGCCGTTTAGAGCTGCTTACTACTCACCAAATTATATGGGTGCAAGATTTGGTATTAGCTACTCACCTCGCTACGATAGTGGTTTATCCGTTGTAAAAGAAATAGCTCCAGATTTCCTCAAAGATTCAAGTAATAAGGTAACAGGGGTAAAGAATGAGGAAACGTTAAGACATGTTGGACCAGATTACCAGCATATAATAAGCGCTGGTGCATCATATGAATATGACTTTAGTAAACATAATGTAAAAGTTAAAACTTCCGTAGTTGGTGAATATGGGTTTTCAAAGCAACCGAGTAAAGATAAGCACCTTTATAATGAGTTCATAGAATACAATAATCTGGCAGGCATTAATTTGGGTGCAAGCGCTGATTATAAGATTGATGAAGATCAAAGTGTAAAATTCGCTGCTTCTTTTGCATATTTAGGCAAATCTGGTCAACCGAAGGGTATTAAAAAATTAGTCGGTGATACCTATACAGAAATTGATGGTAACGGTACTACTGATGATGACAAAAGAGTAAAAGGGCTGAAAGCTCAGTTTGATGGGGACGGTAAAAACACTATGTATTGGACTGCAGGTGCTGGTTATCAATATGATAATATCTACACAAGCTTGACATACTTTGGTAGCAGAATGAGCGACAAAGATATGCTTCATGATGTTGCACTTGGTGTTCAGTATGATCTATCTTCTTGCAATAAGAGCAAGTTTGTTCCTTATGCAGCCTTACATTATTTTATGACTGATGAAAAAGGTGCGCTGAAAGATAAAAATAATGCTGATGTACCTTCCAACAAAGGAATTCTTCTCCTCACTGGTGTGAAGTTTTCTTTCTAATTTGTTCTAGTAATACACACCACAACTTGAATGTGGTGTGTATCTTATCTGTTAGCATTTACTCATCGATCAAATAAACATAAGCCAGTGCGTAATAAACTCTACGAGTATTTATTTTATTCACACAATAAGTAATGTCATCCCAGTCACAGCTGTACGAAAATTGTGGCAATTTGCATAGTAAATGGTGTCATCCCAGTGCTTGACACTGGGATCCATTTTTCCATCATCATCAGAAACGTTGTATTTTAACATTACTTTTATACTCGTAAATTTAACTGGATGCCAATAGTCTGGGCGCTGGCATGACACCCTATGGCTACTCAGATAATGGATATAATCCCTTACCTATCGAACGTTTTCAAATTCAATCAATTAAGCAGTATGCAAACCAAACTAAAAAACCATTTAACTGGAGAATTACTTACCATCGCTACTTGCTGGAAATTAACACTTGTAAGTGGAGAAGTAATGGGATTTACTGACTATGATGAAGATTTAAATCTCAATAATGTATTCTATAAATCTTCAAGCGGTTTTATAGCCAGCAGTATAATATTAAATAGCGATTTGAGAACTGATAATTTAGAAATTGAAGGAGTATTAAATAGTGCTGATATTAAAGAAAAAGATGTTTTATCAGGAAGGTATGACTTTGCAAATATTGAAATATTTCTTGTGAATTATAAAGATTTGAGTCAGGGAATTATGAATTTGCATGCAGGAACTTTTGGTAAAGTAACATTAAATAGTGGGAGGTTTATCGCTGAAATTAGAGGTCTTGCGACAAAGCTTGAGAGAAGCATAACAGAGCTATATTCTCCTGTATGCAGGGCACAATTTTGCGATGATAGATGTAAAGCTGATGCTAAAAAGTTTAGTAGAATGAGCACAATTACTAAAGTGATAGATGAAAGAAGATTTGAAGACACTAATTTAATCGAAAGTGATGGATATTATAAGCACGGAGTGGTAAAATTCTTTAGTTCAGCAACATTTGAAGTTGTAGTTAAAGAATACAAAAATAAAGTAGTTACATTATTTGCTTCTCCTCCATATCAAATTTCTACCGGAGATAAATATTCGATACTTGCAGGTTGTGATAAAGCGTTTTTAACGTGCAAAAACAAGTTTAACAATACTGTGAATTTCCGTGGCGAACCATATATACCAGTTGTTTAGCAGCATAATTTTTAATATTATGAATAAGTATGGAAAGGTGGCTGAGCGGTCTAAAGCACACGCTTGGAAAGCGTGCACATATGAAAATATGTCGGGGGTTCGAATCCCCCCTTTTCCGCACATTATTTCTAGTGTAACATAGGATTTTCCGTTTTGTTCTTAAACCGTAATAACCATAGCACTTCAGCTCCGCAATTTTTCAGAGTCATCTACGTCAATAAAAGAATAGAGTTATCAAGTTGCAGAGCCTTCTTGATTTTTGATGATGAAGAGTAGTTGTTATCATAGAAATACATCCAGTAGCCAGCATACCTTCCTTATTCCTAATGATGTCTTGCAATACGTCTGTGTCATTTCTCCCTAAAATCTAATACTAGTATATACTCAATCTACCATAATCCGTCAATACAATTCTTTATTGAAAATTTTAGGAAAATGTTGTATAATTATGCAGTAGATTTCGGTAAAACTTATGGCTGATTCAAGTATTAACATTAGTGAAAAAGTTTTAAAAAACCTTACTCGTTTAGCTAAAGTAAAGAATCAATCAGCTCAAGAGCTAGCAGAGCAGTTTATACAAGAAGCAATTGAAAATGAAGAAGATATGGCAATAGCCAAACTTGCTATTCAACGTGACACTCGAAATGCAAAATTCATCAGGCATGAAGACATCAACTGGTGATAAGTATTTAATCTGCTATGAGGAAAATGTAGTTCACAAAGACATTCCAAATCTTCCAAAGACAATATGGTCAAGGGTAAAAGAAATCGTAAAAGAGCGTCTTACACTTTCTCCTGAGAAGGCAGGAGATCCCTTGCTCGGTGAGTTCAAAGGACATCGTAGAATACGCGCAGTGGCTCAACCGGAAAGGTTACAGTAAGTTAATACTGGAAGGATATTAGTATGGAGCCTCAGACTCGTAAATGTCTTTTCTGCGTTTTATTGAAACACTTCATACTTTGCAGCATTTACATGATACGATAATCGCCAGTTCTCAGTCTTCTGTATCCTTTGAGTTTGTAACAAAACGATTCACCAAAATCAATTGGATTAACTGTAAGTCGCTCTTTTACTATCTCTTCAACTCTTAACTTTATTGTTTTTGGAAAAGCTCTTCTTACCAACATTTTTCAGGAATTTAATCTTATAGCGCTTTAGTCCCACCTATAGTGGTAAGATTATCTACTTATTCTTGTATGGGAATTTACCAATTGTTAAGATGTGCAGTGTAGTAAAAACATATTCTAATAGTATGGAAAAATAAATGACACGTAAAAAAAATGTATTTGAACAATATGTAGAAGATAAAGTTATATTTTTAGATAGTTTGCGTAACAAAACAATAGGTGAGCTTATCGATTTTATGGACAAAAACCCAAATGTCAAAATCTTTGATTGGATAAGTAACAATACTAGTCATAGCCTAAAGCATAGAAGAGGTTACAATATTAGTAATAACATGAAACTTAGGTGCATAGGTGTAGGAATTGGTTTAGTTGCTGGTCTAGTTGCAGCATGTTGTTTATGGCAAGAAACTTTAGCTCTTATTGGCGGTTCTGGTGTAGTGTTGATTGCATTTGCTATAGTTGGTGCGTTACTTGGAGCTGGAGCGAGCTATGTAGTAGGTAAATGTCTTGATAAAATTGAGGTTAGTAAGTGTGCAATAAGCAGATTTTCTTAGAGGTTCGTATTGAATTCTAGCTTTCTTTCAATACTTAAAGATTTACAATCAGAGCAAACTACCTGGCCACGTGGAACTGATTTCAGCTCATCAGTTGAAACTTTACTTGAGCAGAATATGCATTTTATTTTATCACTTGGGGCGAGTGAGTGATCAACAGCAACTCTATCATCAAAAACAAAACACTCGCCTTCCCAATTACCACTTTTATTACCAGTTTTTTCAAGATAGGAAAGAATACCGCCTTTAAGATGGTAAACATCTTTAAATCCAAGGCTTTTCATATATGCTGTAGATTTCTCACATCTGATTCCACCAGTGCAGTACATAGCCACTTTCAGATCTTTACTCTCAGAGAAAGACTCTGCCCACTGAGGAAAATCTCGAAAACGCTGAGTATGTGGATTGATTGCATTTTTAAACTTGCCTAGTTTTACTTCGTAATCATTTCGTGTGTCTATCACTAAAACATCAGGTTGAGAGATAAAATCATCCCAATAATCTGGATCAATGTACTGACCTCTAACGGAAGTATCGAGATTACTTACACCAAGATTCACAATTTCTCTTTTTAATCTCACTTTCATCTTACTAAATGGTTGATATTCTGCTGCACTCTCTTTCCATGTAAGGTCCCTTAGTCTATAATCAGAACGTAGAAAATCGAATATTTTATCAATCGCGTTTCTTTCACCAGATACGGTTGCATTAATTCCCTCTTCTGCAAGGAGTATAGTACCCTTTAATTCGACATTGTCGCATGCAACTTTTATTTCATCTTTCATGTCATAATAATTAGAGAGTTTTACAAAATGATAGAAAGTTGCAATGACAAAACTCATAATTAATTAGTTTATCGATTTAAAACATAATATATAAAATTATGAAGATATTCAATAGGACGGCTGTTAATTACTGGATATCTTTAGTTTTTGCATATAACATTTTAATATCAAATATAGATTCAAGTTAATGTTTCTGAGAGTATTTAAAAATATATTCTTGTTTTTAGTAAGTGTATTATTTGTCTGCCCTATACTATCGTTAATATCGATTCTATTTACAGAATCAGCAAACTCTGGATGGGTAATTAGTAGACTTTTTCCTGAATATATACTCAATACGTTAATTTTGATGGTAGGAGTAGGGTTAATATCCTTTATATTTGGAGTAATTCCAGCTTGGCTTACTACATTTTTTTCGTTTCCCGGAAGTAGAATTTTTGAGATTGCCTTATTCTTTCCGATATCAATTCCTGGATATATAGTATCGTTTGTTTATGTAAATACGCTAGAGTTTTCAGGTCCGATTCAGAGCTTGTTAAGAGATACTTTTCAATTGGGCAAAGGTGACTATTGGTTTCCCGAGATCAAATCCCTAGGTGGTGGAATATTAGTAATGGGATTTAGTCTATATCCATACGTTTATATGTTGGTCCGCTCAAGTCTAAAGAGCGTTAGTAACTCAGTCACTATTGCATCAACACTTGGGTTCTCCTCATTACAGAGTCTGTTTTCTGTCATCATACCCTCCATACGTCCATCAATTATAGCTGGGTTATCCTTGGTACTAATGGAAGTAATTACAGATTTCGGCACACCACAGTTTCTTGCTATCGATACTTTCACGACAGGAATATACCGTACTTGGTTTTTATTGCATGACAAATATTCAACTACTGTTTTGGCAGTTGCAGAACTGATTTTCGTTGCAACACTAATAGTTATCGAGAAAAAACTACAAAAAAGAGAAATATCTTACTCTTCAATCAATACTAATGCAGATTATCACAATAAACGTAGTATAAACGGTTCTATATCGTTGATCTTTTCTTATCTTATGTGTTTATTGCCGATATTAATAGGCTTTATTTTACCAATGATTCCACTTATATATTGGAGCATAGAGAAAGGCTTTTTCATATACGAAGCAAGATTCTATAATATAATAGCAAATAGTGTTGGTTTATCATTTATTACCGCGCTAATCTCGATCAGCATTGCAATAATTATTGGATATACAGCACGTAAAAATAAGGTAATAAGCAATATAGCACGTCTCATTTCTCTTGGATATGCAATTCCAAATGCAATTATTGCAATTAGCATAATAATGTTTTTAAGCAGAATATCTTCTTTCATTACTCAATATATTGTAGAAATTAGCTTGGTAGGAACTATTGGCGCATTAGTTTACTCATATTTATTTCGTTTTTTTGCTATATCTTTCAAGGCGATAGAGTCGGGACTCAAAAAAACACCAAATGAAATTGAATGGACTGCATATACTATGGGTCATGGGCCTATTTCCACGTGCCTGAATATTCATATTCCCCTTATCAAGAAAAGCATACTATCGGGATTTCTGCTCGTGTTTATGGATACGGTAAAAGAACTCACGGCAACACTAATTATCAGACCATTTAATTTTGAAACTATATCAACTAGAGTATATGAACTTGTCAGCGATGAGCGTTACAGAGAAGCTGCCCCATTTTCGTTAATGATAGTTATTATAGGTTTAACCTCTACAATAATCTTATTCACACTTGATGATAAGAATCAAAAATAAACTATTTTGCATCTGTTCAGCAGAGTAACAAAATAAGATAGACGAAAAAAGACAACTATAGAAGCAAATGGTCAGTGCTTTCGTGTTTATCAACTTAGTTGGATCTCAGTATCAGCTACTCGGATGACATTATGGAAGCTCAAATGACAAAACAAGAAGCACTGGTTTCAGATGCACTTAAACAAATACACTATCTTGATGATCAATGAGGTCTAGTGTTAACGTATGGACTATCTAAGGAAAAGGGTGGTACCATAACATCAAAGGTTTTTATGCTCTCTTCGTTCAGAAATTCATATTTACCCTGCATTATTCCTGATGGTGTATTTAAGTATGTTCCACTTGTATATTTGAATACCTCTCCAGATTTTATTACAGGTTGTTCTCCAATAACACCAACTCCAGCAATTTCATTTATTTTGCCCTTATGATCTATTATTCGCCAATAGCGACTTAATAATTGAATGGTTGATGAGCTTTTATTTTTTATCTTAACATTATACATCCATACGTAACAATTTTCATAAGGAATGGATTGCTCTTCAATGTAAATTGGCAAAACTGTAACTTCAACAGAATTAGTAATAAGTGTGTATTTCATGGTCATCGTAAAGTGTTCATGATAAAAATTTAACACACTTCAATTATACACTTTTTTCATAGATTTTCCAAGCATATTATCGTACTCTAACTAGGAAATATTAATCTACATGATGAACAAAACAGATCCACTGGATAAAAAAGTGATAGGAATAATAGGAAGTGGGCAATTAGGTAAAATGACTGCTATCGCTGCAATAAAACTTGGGCACAAAACGCATATTTTTGCCAGTGCTAAAAACGATCCAGCTTGTTCTGTTGCTGATGATTTAACAATAGCAGACTTCTGTGATAAGAGGGCACTTGAATCTTTTGCACAGAGTGTGGATTTAGTCACTATTGAGTCTGAAAATATTCCATGTAGTGCAATTGATATTGTGTCGCAGCATACAGATTTTTATCCAGGTAAAAAGGCGTTACACATTTCGCAAAATAGGCTGAGAGAGAAAGATTTTATTAGAGATTTAAGCATAAAAACTGCTGATTACAAAAGTATACAAAATTATAATCAGCTACTAGAAAGTAGTGAAACTTTTAGCTATCCAGTGAGGCTAAAAACAACAGAAATGGGTTATGATGGAAAAGGACAATATATGATTGAAAATGATTCTGAACTGAAGCAATTTGCTTCCTTCGATTGGAATAAAGAGTACATTCTTGAAGCAAGTGTTGATTTACTGAAAGAGGTTTCAATAGTCGTTGCAAGAGATAAAAACGGTAAAGTAGCTTTTTTTCCTATAGCAGAGAATCACCACGTTGACGGAATACTTAATACTTCAATAGCACCAGCTAAAATAGATAATAAATTAGCCCAAGAGGTACAAAAAACTGCAGAGAAAATAGCAACTGCACTTGATGTAGTAGGAATTCTAGCTATTGAATTTTTCATCACTCAAAATCATGAATTACTAGTTAATGAACTGGCCCCAAGACCCCACAATTCTTGCCACTGGAGCTTGGATACATGCAACGTTAGTCAATTCGAGCAGCTAGTTAGGATAATATGCGGGCTATCTATGCAGGAAGTAGTATTACGCTTTCCTTGCATGACAAAAAATATAATAGGTAATGATATATATAATTCTCACAAATATTTGAGCAACGAAAAAGCTAGTTTAACCATATATGGGAAAAAAGAGGTTAGGGACAAGCGTAAAATGGGACATGTCAATATAGATTTAAGCTATTGAGCTATAAATGCTCTTTGATCAAGATCTCCAAGATCTGCACTATATTTAGTGCTGCACCTTTGCGTAGATTATCAGCTACTATCCACATATTTAATCCGTGTTTAACGGTATCGTCTTGTCTAATACGCGATATGTATACGGCATTCTCTTGCACAACATCAATCTGAGTCATATATCCACCATCTTCGCGCTTATCTTGCACTAAAACTCCATCGTCTTCACTGAGCATTTCACGAGCTTCTTCTTCAGTTATATGCTGATCAAATTCTACATTTACTGCTATAGCATGACCAACAAGAACAGGTACTCGGACACAAGTTGCAGTTACTTTTATATCCTCTTCTAAAATTTTTTTTGCCTCCTCTTGCATTTTCCACTCCTCTTTTGTAGAACCATCTTCCATGAACTCTCCTATATGAGGAATGCAATTAAATGCTATTTGCTTAGGAAATATTTCAGGTTTTTTAGCTTCATTCATAAAGATTTTTTTTGTCTGATTGTAAAGCTCATCCATTGCTGCTTTACCTACACCAGAAGTTGATTGATAAGTTGAAGCAACGATTCTCTTTATTTTTGCTTTTTGGTGTAATAAATGTAATGCCAGCAACATTTGTATTGTAGTACAATTTGGATTAGATATTATGTTATGGTTTTTATACTCCGTAATTTTATCTTTGTTGATCTCTGGAATAACTAGTGGCACGCCTTCTTTCATCCTAAAATGAGAGGTATTATCTACGACAATACATCCAGCTTCAGTTGCAATCGGTACGTATCTCTCGGAAACATGAGACCCAGCACAGAAAATTGCTATATTAATTCCAGCAAAATCGTAGTTCTCAAGGTCTAAGACAGTTAATTCTTCATCGCCGAAACTTACCTTTTTTCCCTCTGATTTTTTTGATGCAAAAGCAACAACAGAATCTATTGAAATTTTTCCTTCGTCTTGAAACTCGGCAAGCGCGCTTAATACCTCACGCCCTACTCTTCCTGTTGCTCCAATAACTGCAATCTTACATCCCATATAAATAAACCTCTGATTTTAAAGCTATATTATATTTTTACTGATAAAATTTACAATTACTTTAATATTTTTACCTTGCAATTAACCATAATTTAGTTATAATTATAAGACACTAGTAATATTGCATGGTAGAATGAAATGAGTAAAAAACATGATGACACTAAGGTCAAACCTGCAGTATCTGAATTTCAAAAGCCTGAAAAAGTCAATAGATTAGAGATTCAAAATGTTCTTTCGAAAAAAAGCAAGCCAGCGATAAATTTTGATGATAAAAAGTATGGTGTGAAAATTTCTAAGATAGACCAGCATCTTTCAAACAAGAAGCAAGAATCTTTTGGATTAAGAGATTTTTTAAGTTCAATACCAATAATAGGAAGATTTTTAGTGAAAATTTTCACGCCTGAAAAAGAAGAGTATAAAAAACTGCAATCGCAAATAGGTCTTTCTAATAAAGCAAAAAATGAGATCTACATAGATAATAAACGCACAGAAGAAGTAGGTAGCAAACTTGAGAATGGTAATATTGAACAAGTAGATAAAGAGAAAAAAAATCTTGGCCCATAAATATTAACCATTTAAAGTGTATCTCTCACTACTGAATTTGTTGCACAGAAGTTTTGCAGTACCAAAATAAATAAATGGGTATGCCACTTGCAGTGAACAGGCTCGAAATCAGCAGAGTACCTACAGGGGTTTCTAATATCACCCAACAACAAAAGGTTGTTGCTATGCTACCAATTAAAAGCTTATAACAACTCCTCTCCTGTATAATAACCTTTAGAAAGGCAAAACAGCACGCAAGATAAACGAACAAAAATGAAATTACAGAAAAGTCAATAATCGACGTAATCTGCTGGGCAAAATTGTTGTTTGAAGTGAGAATTAGTAAAATTGCAGTTCCAATTGAACTAACTGTTATTCCCCAAAAAGGAGAGCCATGCTTGTTCCTTTTAGCAAAGAATTTTGGCATTAGTCTATCTTCTGCAAGACCAAAAGCAACTTGTCCACTAGATAAAACCCAAGCGTTTAGACTGCCAACACAAAAAATGAATGCAACTATAGAAACAATTAAATGCCAATTACCAGAAAACATAATTTTTATCGCATCAACATATGGTGCTCTTGAACTTGCTAAATTGTTGCCATTGATCAATCCCATAATTGCAAAATTGTTGATAAAATATATAACAGCAACACAAACTGTGCCAAGCACCACAGCTTTTGGTATAGTTTTAGCTGGATTATCAACTGACCCTGCAGGTGCTGTTGCCAATTCAAGTCCAATAAAACACCATAAAGTAAGGAGTGTAGAGCGGGCAAGAATTTGCGATGTTGTAAGACTTAATATTTCTTCACTTATGATAAAATTATTTCTATCGAAAAAAAACAACGCTGCTACAGGTATTGCAAGCAATACAGCAACCTTCACAACCGTGAGCAGAAACTCAACGTGCCCTGCAGTAGCTATTCCCCTTAAATTTATTAATGTAATGATTGTAAATAACAACAGCTCTAAAAATAAACGCATACTTTTGATATCTTCATGGAAAAATGGTGTAAGATAGCCAACACCCACAACTATTAAAGCTGTTGTACTAACCCATGAGATTACCCAATATGTCCAACCAACAAAGAACGCTGCGGTAGAACCAAAAGTATGTTTCACATAAACGTGAGGACCTCCTGTTTCTGGAAACTTTGCACATAGCGTAGCAAAAACTAGCGCAAGAGACACAGCACCAGCTCCTGATATCATCCAACTTATAAGGCTATAAGCGCCATATGGAGCAAGGCTAATTGGAAGCATAAAAACCCCAGAGCCGATCTGACTACTAATGACTAAAGCAAAAACAGCCCAAAAACCTATTTTATTTGACACAATACCTCTTAATTCTATTAATGTAAGCCAGTAGTATAGCTTAAGAATTTTAGCAAATAAAAAATTTAAGTTAAGTTTTTAGTTTATGATACCAAAGTAGATAAATAAGTGTTCCGCTTAAAGGGAATAGACTTGATATTAACAATGTTTTTATAGAAGTCTCGTATATTACCCAACAGCAAAAAGATACAGCCACACCTCCAATTAAAAATTTGCAGTAGCTTTTGTCTTGTATATTAACTTTGAGAAAAGCAAGGCTACATGCTAAGTAGATAAACAAAAATGACACCACAGAGATATCAATTATTGAAGTTACTTGCTCAGCAAAACTTTTGTTTGACGTTAGGATAAGTAAAACTAACACCCCCAAAGTACTGAGTATTATTCCCCATAATGGAGCATCATGCTTATTTTTTTTGCCAAAAAATTGCGGCATTAACTTGTCTTTTGCAAGGCCTAAGGTGACCTGTCCATCAGCTAAAAACCAAGCATTTAAATTACTTACAGAAACGATAAAGGCAACAACAGAAACAATTAAATGCCAATTACCTGGAAGCATAATTTTTATCGCATCAACATATGGTGCTTTTGAACTAGCTAGTTCATTACCACTTATCAATCCCATAATTGAAAGACTATTGATGAAATATATCACAGCAACACAGACTGTTCCAAGCACTATAGCCCTTGGTATTGTTTTAGAGGGATTATTGACAGATCCTGCAGGTGCCGTTGCTGATTCAAGTCCAATAAAACACCATAGAGTAAGGAGTGTAGAGCGCGCAAGGACTTGAGACATCGTAAAGTTTGATACTTCCTCACTTACAACAAAATTATTTCTATCAAAGAAAAATAATCCTGCTATGGGTATTGCAAGAAGTGCGATAATTTTAACAATGGTCAGAAGAAGCTCAACATGCCCAGCAGTAGTTACCCCTCTTAAGTTTATTAGCATGATAGCTAAAATTAATGTTATTTCTAAAAGCAAACGTATATCTTGTATATCATTATGAAAAAGCGGGGCTAAATAACCGATACTTGCAATTGTCACAGCTGTTGAGCTTACCCACGAGCTTACCCAATATGTCCAGCCAACAAAAAAAGCTGCTGTAGAGCCAAAGGCATGTTTCACATAAATATGAGGACCACCCGTTTCTGGAAATTTTGCGCAGAGTGAAGCAAAAACTAAAGCAAGAGATATAGCACCAAATCCTGATATAACCCAGCTTATGAGGCTATAAGCGCCGTATGGTGCAAGGCTGATTGGGAGCATAAAAATTCCAGAGCCAATTTGGCTACTAATCACCAAGGCAAAAATAGCAAAAAAGCCTATTTTATTTGACACGACAATGTTTAATTTTTATCTGAATAATTAACAATATAGTTGAAGCTCAGAAATTTCAATTGGTCTTTACAAAATTTGCATTTTTTTAATTTAAGCATATAATAAAAAGTATATTAATAGATTATTAAGAGGCGGGGTATGAATCCAAGGTTAAAAGATTTTTTGATTATTTGTGGGGGTATTTTATTGTTTGTTTCCGCTATTGGAGCAATTTTTTTATTTGAATATTTATTTGATATCTTTATTAATGCGCTTTATGCATTCCTTCTTGCCAAAACTTCAAGTGAAGTATTAGCATTTTTTGGAACACTTGCAATTTTTTTAGCTGTTGGCGTTTCATGCTACGGACTGCATAAGCTCTGTTCTATTTTTACAGAAAAAATTACAAGCAGCTATCAGTCTTTCAAAAATGAAAATAGTGATGATAACATTTTTTCTGAAGTATATAATGATCCAACAGTAGGGTTAAAAGATAAGATTTTATTTTTTTCTATATACTCAATATACTACATTCAATTACCATTTTTGTATTGTGCATCAAAGATATCAGAACTTAGTAGAATGTTATCAGAGAGTAGAGCGCTCGGTCTTAGAATATGTTTAGTGCTTATCAATACTATATTATTGATCCCTGTAGCGCTTCTTGAGTTAATAAAGTATCCATTAATAAAGCTCTTCTCGCCTCTGGGTTTAAGTGTAAAGCAAATGAGCTTTTTGTTTAATGTAAGTGATGTAGGTACTGGTAATCAGAATGTTCATACTAGAAGTTTTGAGCAAAGTGTTATTGAGTGTGCCAAAAAATTAAAGGAAGAATATGGGACTCCGTCAAATGAGCTGGATGAAGAGTTTAAAAACTATATAGGCGGTTTGACAAATCAGCAGAAAGAACTGATAGCGCCTTATTTGAAGGTAGATAATTATAGAGAAGGAGAATGGGTAAGGTGGGTAGATTCCAAAACCGGACTGACATTAACACAGGCCATAAATCTAGTTTTAATTGCAGCAACAAAGCAAAATGCAGATGTAGAGCTGTTGAAATCCATATTGCTGGTTCGTTTTGAGGAAAGTAATCGCCAATGTGGTCCTGGAATGCTTAATCGTATCATTTATGCATTAAGTGGCCTTGAAGCAGAAAATAATTTTGCAGCTCAACTAGAGCCTCAGATAATAGGAGAATTGGCCGGTAATGCTACTAAAAGATTTCTTGAGAGATCTGTAGATAAGCACTACTTTAAAATAAAAATTTTAAAAGAAAATTTTGATGACTTATATTCGCTAGGTTCTGAAGTGGATTTGAGCAATGCAAATGATGAAGTAAAGGATGGAATTTCTCATATGAGAAGTGCTATAAAAGAATTTGTATTTAAAGAGTTATATGTGAAGTTTTATAATGACTATGGAGAACATATTCGTAGAGGACAGATAAAACAAAAGCTAAGGGAATTAATAACAGGTGAAGTCGTAGATGCAGCAATATATGGTAAGATAGATGAAGTAGCAATACCTGCAGAACCATCCACTTGCCTTGAAAGAGTGAAAGCATTTTTGGGAAATATAGCAAGGTTTTCTGCTGCTTAGCACGCCTCTAGAGTTTACTAAACTTTGATTGTGAGTTAGGTGTGAAGCTAAAAATTGGTATTTACGATTAACTCACAGCAAACTAAACGATGGCAACCTAGTCACCCTCTAATTTTTCCTTATTGATTCGTAGCAGGTTCTTTGCTATGGTTATGAAAAGAAACCTCATCAGTATACTTTGATAGGTGAGTATTATATATGATAATATTGATAACAAATGATGATGGTTTTGAGAGTGAAGGAATAAGATTACTTAAAGAAATTGCACACAATTTTGCATCGGAAGTATGGATAGTGGCACCAGATACTGATAGGAGTGGAGCTGCAAGGTCTCTTGACTATCCAGTAAAGCAATTTATTAAAATAAGTCAACATAGTGAAAGGGAGTTTAGTGTGTCTGGTACTCCCGCAGATTGTGTCATTATCGCGTTAAATAAAATTATGAATAAAAAACCAGACTTAATATTATCTGGAGTAAATATTGGATCAAATGTCGGCGATGATATTTGTTATTCAGGCACAATCGGTGCTGCAATGGAAGGTGCTGCAAGATCTATACCTTCTATTGCGCTGAGCCAAGTTTATCATGATAAAATAGACTGGAACAATACAAAGATTTTTGCACCAAAGGTTATTGCCAAGCTAATGAAAGTTGGTTGGCCTAAAGATATAGTGATGAGTATAAATTTTCCTGCTACAGAAAAAGTGAAAGGGGTCGAATTTGCTGAACAAGGTGAATATAACATTGATGGTGATTTAACTTTTACTGAAAACTTAAATGGTTCTTTGAGCTTAAATTGGTCTCGGGAACACTCAGGCAGTGGTAGTGTAGATAAAATAAAAGGAGGTTTTATTACTATTACACCGATAAAATTAGATTTTACAGATTATGATATATTAAATGCTATGAAAAATTCTTGTGCAGAGGAATTTTCTTCTATAGCTAACACTCCTATTGCTTCTGATTAGATATTTTCTACGGTTTTATCGCGAGCAATCATTTTTTCTTCACCCGTGTCCATATTTTTAATTTTTAAAGTTTTACTGCTTAGCTCTTCATCACCAAAGATTAATACAACTTTTGCATTTGCTTGATTTGCTTTTTTCATTCGGGTTTTTAGAGTTCCACTATATTCGTAAATCACATATAAACCATTTCTGCGTAATTCACTTGCAAGTGTTAGAGCATGTTCTTCAGCTTCTCCACCGATTGGAATTATATAAATAGGCCTCTCTTTTTTTTCAGCATAGTTGATTAATTCCATTATACGCTCAATCCCCCCTGCAAATCCTATTGCTGGAGTGTGTTTTCCACCTACTGAAGATACTAGATTATCGTATCTTCCACCGGCAAAAACTGCTCCTTGTGCACCTAAATCTTCTGTGACAAATTCAAATACTGTGTGACAATAATAGTCTAGACCTCGAACTAATTTGCTATTTACAGTGTAAGGTATGCCAAGAGCTTGCAGTCCATTTAACACCTGGTCAAAGAAATATGAAGATTCTTTTGTATAATAATCACTGATTTTTGGTGCGTCAGAGATTATTTCTTTATCTGTCTTATCCTTAGAGTCTAATATTCTGAGTGGGTTTTTAATCAATCTATTTTGACTATCTTCTGATAGGTCATTTTGAAACTTTTTTAAATACGATATCAAAGCTTCTCTATACTTACTTGTTGTTTCACTATCACCCAGAGAGTTGATTTCCAGCTTTACATTTTTATTGATGCCAAATTCAGTTAGTAAGTGCTGAGCGAGTGATATCAATTCAATATCAGCTTTTGGATCTTCTATGCCAAAAACCTCAAAATTTATCTGATGAAATTGCCTTTGTCTTCCCTTTTGCGGTCTTTCATAGCGAAATGCAGGCCCTATTGAAAATAATTTTATCGGCGTTTGCAGTTTTTTTTCAATGAGTAACCTAACAATAGCTGCAGTGAACTCAGGACGCAGAGTTATGCTCTTTCCCCCTTTATCAATAAAAGTATACATCTCTTTAGTGATAATATCTGAGCTATCACCTAAAGTCTTTGTAAAGACTTCTGTGTATTCAAATATCGGAGTTTGAACAGGTAAAAAGCCGTATAAACTTGAGATTCTGCTTGCTGTTTGCTCTATGTGTTTAAACTTGTACCATTCATCAAACAGGAGATCTTTTGTTCCTCTAACTGTTTGATTAGTCATAGCATAGTCTCTATACCTGAAACTTCTGGTATGTGATAGCTTAGCATATTCTGCACTCCTTGCTTTAAAGTAATTGCAGCACTTGGGCATCCGGAGCAAGCTCCTTGTAACTCAACATAAACTATTCCGTCTTTATAGCCACGGAACTTGATATCACCACCATCTTGAGCAACTGCAGGTTTAATATAACTTTCCATCAATTCTTTTATTCTATTTACAATTTCTATATCATTTTCATTAAAGAATTCTTCCTCTAGCATTTTATTATCACTTACTCCTTCTTTATCAAATGCTTTTCCACCAGAAGTAAAGTGATCCATAATTGTAGTTAAAATTTCCACCTTTACTATATCCCAATTCATTCTATCTGATTTTGTTACCGAAATAAAATCATGACCAAAAAATACTCTTACAACATGTTCTATTTGAAAAAGATTTACTGCTAGTTTGGAGTTCTTTATTTCATCTGCATTTGAAAAATCAGCTGTTTCTCCTTCGCTCAGAATTTCAAAACCAGGAAGAAATTTCAGCGTGTTTGGATTTGGTGTTTCTTCAATCTGGATAAACATGTTATTTACCATGACAATTATAATTGTTACTATTTAATCATAAAATGATAAAAAAATATACATGTCATTCATCTTCTTCCTTTTTTTGATATTCACAATAATCACGTTTGTTTTACCTAGCGTTGTTGTATTTTTTCTCTTTTTGACAAAGAGAAATAACATAAGTTTTATGATGAACTCTATATTAAGTAAGTTTTTGAACGAATTTAACAGCAGTAAAAGTTACACCAAAAATTACACTGGTGATAATATGTCTAAAGATGAAGCATTAAAAATACTGGGGCTGAATTCCGAGGCAAGCCAAAATGAAATCAATAAGGCATACCAAAATTTAATGAAACTGGTCCATCCAGACAAGGGAGGATCGGAATATTTTGCACAAAAGTTAAACGCAGCACGTGATAGGTTGATGAAGACCTAATTTTAACCATTGTTTTCTCTGTAAATTTTGCTTGTACATATTAAGTTGCATGATATAAAGCCGGAAACATTATTCTTTAGGAGGTATTTGATGAAAAAACTTGAGAGATTGAGAAAGAATTTATTTGCGGCTATAGATGAGCTTAATATTAAGAAAGTTAAAAGATATGTTAAAAAGGCAAGATATATAAATAAAGAAAAAGAGATTATTAATGGTAAAAAAGATGGTATGGCACCTATACATCTTGCTGTTTATAAAGGTAGCTTAGAGATAGTGCGGTTTTTGCTTAAAAATAATGCTAATATTAATGCTGTTAGTGATGGATGTCTTGTTCCTTACTCGTACGTTACTAACATGAGTAGCAAAACAGAAATAAAAGAAATGATATATCATTGTACTAGTAGTACCACTTCCCAAGTAATGCAAGGTTTTACAGCTTTACACTTAGCCTTTTTTTATTGTCGATTAGATATCGCTAGTTTTCTGCTCAATAATAAAGCTATTGATCTTAATATTAGAAGTGCAAATGGCAAAATAGCATTTGAGGTTATCCCAGGTTATGAAAGTCTTTGCAGTGATGGCTGTGACATAAAAAAAATATTCTTAGCTGTGTTAAGATTTCATAAAAATAATTGTACAGAACTATTACTTTCTGCTAGAACAAATTCTAAGTTAGAATTAGAAGCTGGTGATACTCCAGATGCAGCAAGTAGTACAGCGGGTTTTTCATTATCCCCTACCAAAGCAATTAAGACGGAATTGGAAGTTAATAATACCAAAGACTTGGCAAGTAGCACAGTGAACTCTTCTTTCACTCTTATCAGAGAAAACTTTGAAGAAGTTAGCAGCACTGCAAGCAATGCGGTAAAACCTTTCTCTTTTACTAACAGTATATTTAGTGGGATAACTACCACCATCAGTGGCTTATTCAGCAGTGCTACTGCTTTACCTCCTGCACAGCAATCTGTTGACCACTTAGATGGTAACCCAATTGGTTCTTCACAAGTTGATTTTAATGGAATAGCTCTACTAACTGATGTAATGATCAGAAAGTTCACAGAGAAAAAATACTCAAGGCCACTGGACGATTCACTTCTCACAATACAAGAAATTAGAGAAAGAAAGCTTAACACTATAGAAAAAAACTTCGAGACAGCACTTAGTAAGTGTGAAAAACTTTATCAATGTCCTGAAAGTTCATTAAGCAATTTAACGATATCTAAAGGTATGCATCAAAAGTCCCTCTAAATCAGTTAAAATAAGCACTCTAATTCGAGTGCTTATTTTACAAAACTTATCCCTTATTTCCTTTTCTAAAGCATATTGCTTCTTATTAAGAGCAAAAAAATTTGAATAAGGAAGCTCAGCATGTCTTGTACGAAAGTTAAAGTGATAGATTGATGAAGACCTAATTTTTAACTATTGAAATTTTTCTCTGTAAATTTTGCTTGTATATATCAAATTGTGTGATACAAAATCGGGAACGTTGTCTTTTAGGAGATATTTGATGCAAGGGATGCAAAAACGGATAAAAACTGAGAACTTTGTAAATGAGTTATTTATTGCCATAAAAGAGCATAGTCTTCTAAAAGCTAACATATGTATCAGAAGTGCAGTGTACATGAACCTAAGAAAGCAGATTTTTATTGGTGAAAAATACGGTATGAAACCTATAAGTTTTGCTGTGAAAGAAAATAGCTTAAAGATATTGAGGTTTTTGGTTAATAACGGCGCCAATGTTAATGCTGCTAGTAGTGAAAGCTTGAGAGTTGCATTGCACGTTGCTGCTGAATATGGCAGAGAAGATGCAGGACAGCTTCTACTTAGTCGTTATGCTAAGATCAATTTGCAAGATATAACGGGTAAGGTGCCTTTGCACTTAGCGTCTTTCCATTGCCAAGTGGCAATGGTGGAACTTCTTATCAAGCATGATGCTAATATTTATATAAGAGATGCGGGTGGTAGAATACCACTAGATGTTGTTGGAGATGATCCAAAATCTATATGTACTAGTAATACAAGGCAAAAAATAATATCTACATTAAAATGTGCTGATAAAGAAGTTAATTGTCAGACATTAGCTTCTAGAGCAAATCCTAAGGTAATAGAAGCTAGGAATTACTTTAGCTATCATGATAATAGTACAAATGCGTTAAGCAGCGCAGTAAAACCTTCTTCTTTTATTAATAGTATGTTTAGTTATGTGAGAACTTCAATTACTGCTGTACTCAGTAGCCTATTTCAAAGTACCCCTGCTTTACCTCCTGCACAGCAATCTATTGCACATTCAACTGGAAGCTCAATTGGTTCTTCACAAGTTGATTGTAATGGAATAATTCTGCTAACTGCTGTAGCAATAAGTAAGTTCACAGGGAAAAGATATTCAATGCCACTGGATGATTCACTTTTAACGATAAGACAGGTTAAAGAAAGAAAACTTAATTCTCTAGAAAGAGATGTCAAGATGGCACTTAGCAAGTGTGACAAGCTTCATCAGTATCCTGAAAGCTCACTGAGCAACTTCACAATATCTAAAGGCGTGCATCATCAAAAGCACCTCTAAATCAGTTAAACTAAGCACTCTAATTCGAGTGCTTATTTACAAAACTTATCCCTTATTTCCTTTTCTAAAGCAGATTGCTTCTTATTAAGAGCAAAAAAATTTGAATAATGAAGCTCAGCATATTTTGTACAAAAGTTAACGTGGTAGGTTGCTGAAGACCTAATTTTTAACTATTGAAATTTTTCTCTGTAAATTTTGCTTGCACATATTAAGTTGCATGATATAAACCCGGGAGATTCTCTTTTAGGAGGTATTTGATGGAAAAACAAAAAATAATTGAGATTTTAGGAAGAAAATTAGTTTCTGCTATAAGCAGAGGTGATTTTCAGAAAGTTAAAGAATGTATTAAAGAGATAGAGTATGAACAAATAAAAAATGAAGTTTTGAATTATGAAAGATACTATATGAAACCTATACATCATGCTACTCTCTTGGGTAATTTAAAGATATTAGAGTTTTTATGTAACAGCGGTGCTGATGTTAATACTACTATTAGTAATCGATATTTGAGTACTCCCTTGCACATTGCTGCTAGACATGATAAACTAGAAATAGCAAAGTTTTTACTTGATCGTGATGCTAACATCAATGCTACAAATTATAAAGGCTTTACACCTCTGTACTTAGCATCTGACCACTGTCATTTAAATATGGTAAAACTCCTACTCTGCAAGGGTGCTGATGCTAGTATTCAAAGTCAGTATGGCAAAACAGCATTAGATGTTGTTGGAAATGCTAGAAAAGATGAATGTAGTAGTAGTGAAATTCAAAAAATAGAATCTGTATTGAGCAGTTCTACTGAAGCTGACTGTGAAGCAAAATTAACTTCTATAAAAGCAGGTATTAAAGACGCTAACGACAGCACAGATTTTGTAAGTAGTGCAGCGAGTCTTCAATTATCCCCTACCAAAGCAATTAAGATAGAATTGGAAGTTAGTAATACCAAAAACTTGGCAAGTAGCACAGTGAACTCTTCCTCCACTCCTACCAGAGCAGATTTTAAAGAAGCTAGCAGCATCACAAGCGGTGCAGTAAAACCTTCTTCTTCTATTAATAGTATATTTAGTTGGGTAACCACTGCCACACTCAATGGCTTATTCAGCAGTGCTCCTACTTTACTTCCTGCACAGCAATCTGTTGACCACTTAGATCGTAGCCCAATTAGTTCTTCACAAGTTGATTGTAATGGAATAATTCTACTAACTGCTGCAGCAATGAGTAAGTTCACAGGAAAAAAATATTCAAGGACACTGGACAATTCACTTCTCACAATAGAAGAAATTAGAGAAAGAAAGCTTAACACTATAGAAAAAAACTTCGAGACAGCACTTAGTAAGTTTAAAAAACTTTATCAATGTCCTGAAAGTTCATTAAGCAATTTAACGATATCTAAAGGTATACATCAAAAGTCCCTTTTAATCAGTTAAAATAAGCACTCAAGCTTGAGTGCTTATTTTCGTATAATCCTCTTTAAGTTAAAGCTCTTATATGTTGAGAATAAGCTGCTAAGCAATTTAAGCAAACTAAGGAGGCTTATGGTGTTTTGTACAAAAACTAAATGTAGCACGTGATCAAATAACAATCTCTTACGTTGTAAATTTTTTTTAATTTTACATATAAATTTCACTAGCATATGCCCAAATTATGTGGTATAAGGGCAAAAATTTTATCCTTTAGGAGGGTTATGGTTACAAAAACAGAAGTTGAAAAATGGAGAGATGGGTTACGTTCTGCAGTAAAGGAACGTGATTTTCAAAAAGCTGAGGAGTATATTAGAGAAGGAAAGACACATACTACTAATGTTATTAACTCTAAAGATAGAAATGGTAACTCACCTTTATCGATTGCTGTTAGTAAACAAGATTTAGAAATGATGAGGTTTTTAATTGAGAATGGTGCAGATGTTAATATTGAGGACTTTTTTCGTGTGCCTCCTATATACTATGCTGTTACAAAGGGCACCAAAAAAATGATAGAGCTTCTAATCGATAAAAAGGCTAGCATTAGTGGTTATTTTTCATATGCTGGTGAAAAACGTACTCTTATAGGCTGGGCTATAGATAAAAATAGTTCGGAAAAAGTAGAGGTCCTACTTAAACATGGTGCTAGTCCAGATGGCAAATTTGATTTTAATGATTCTTCACAAGATTCGTGTCTACATATTGCCATTCAGAAAGATTACCAAAAAATAGTAGAGCTTCTTATTGAATATCATGCTGACGTCAATGTTCAAAACAGACGGGGGCACACACCTATATATTTGGCTATTAGTTTAAAACGTCCAAAAATAATGAAGCTGTTATACGATAGTGGTGCTGATATTGATAATGTTAAGGATATAAGGAACGAGACACCATCAGATTATGTTAAGTTATTTTATCCCGGTAAAACGATAAAAGAGATTGTTGCAGAAGCAGAGAGTGCCAATGTAAACCCAGGTGATACTACTCTTGCACCAAGTAGTGCAGTAAGACCTTCTTCTTTTATTAATAGTATATTTAGTTGGATGGGAACTTCAACAACTGCTGCACTCAGTAGCTTATTTCAGAGTGCCCCTGCTTTACCTCCCGCACAGCAATCTGTTGCACATTTGACTGGAAGCCCAATTGATTTTTCGCAAGTTGATTTTAATGGAACAGCTCTGCTAGCTGACGTGGTAATCAGAAAGTTTATCGGGAGGAAATATTCAAGACCATTGGATGATTCACTTTTGACATTGGAGCAAATTAGAGAAAGAAAGGTTAGTGCTATAGAAAGGGATATCAAGATGGTAATTAGTGAGTTTGAAAAACTTGATCAATGTCCTCGAAGTTTATTAAGCAATTCAACAATATCTAAAGGTGTATGTCATCAAAAATCCCTTTAAAACAAGCACTCAAATTTGAGTGCTTGTTTTTGTGAAATCTACTCTTTAAACTTAAACTTTTTATTGTTTATTAGCGTTAAATTGTTACAATACAATGAGTTAAGATGACAAAGCTTTAAGTTATGGAAGATGATAGCAAAAAAGAAATAATAGAAGAAAAAGGTATATTAGGTTGGATAGAGTATAGACTGCCTATATTTTCTTTTCTAAAACATACTGCTTCTTATCAAGTACCAAAAAATTTAAATTATGCTTGGAATTTTGGTTCTTTAGCTGGTATAGCGCTGATTTTACAAATAATAACAGGTATATTTCTTGCCATGCACTACACTCCGCATGTTGATCATGCATTTAATAGTGTGGAGCGTATAATGCGTGACGTAAGTTATGGATGGCTGATACGTTATACTCATGCTGTTGGGGCGTCGCTCTTCTTTATGGTGGTCTATGTTCATATCATGCGTGGATTATATTACGGATCTTATAAGAGACCGCGAGAAATGGTATGGTTTATTGGCATATTTATATTTTTTGCAATGATGGCAACTGCCTTTATGGGATATGTTCTTCCATGGGGACAAATGAGTTTTTGGGGTGCAACAGTTATAACTAATTTATTCTCGGCTATACCTTTAATTGGTGATAAAATAGTTATATGGCTATGGGGAAGTTTCTCTGTTGATAATCCAACGCTCAATCGTTTTTTTGCGCTGCATTATCTTATGCCTTTCATTATTATCGCTTTAGCTATGTTGCATGTTGTTGCTCTGCATAGGTTTGGCTCTAATAATCCAAGTGGAATAGAAGTCAGGTCAGATAAGGATACCATTCCTTTTTATCCTTACTATATAGCAAAGGACTGCATAACTTTTGGTTTATTTTTTATAATTTTATTTGCATTTGTTTTTTATGCCCCTAATTATCTTGGGCATCCTGATAATTATATAGAGGCTGATCCTATGGTAACTCCAGTACATATAGTGCCAGAGTGGTATTTCTTACCTTTTTATGCGATGCTGCGTTCAATTCCAAATAAACTTATTGGTGTACTTACCATGTTTGGATCTATTTTAGTATGGTTTCTTTTGCCTTGGCTTGATAAATCAAAGGTTAAAAGTGGTTCCTACCGTCCATTATTTAAGAAATTTTTTTGGGTTTTTGCAATAAATTTTGCATTTCTTGCCTGGCTTGGGGGACAAGAAGTTAAGGAGCCTTACATTACTTTAAGTAGGCTCTCAACTCTTTATTATTTTTCATATTTTGTGATAATTTTACCTTTACTTAGTAAGTATGAGAAACCAAAAAAATTACCAAAAACAATAAGCGATTCCGTGCCGGAGATGAAGTGATGCTATTGGTTAAAGTTGCTGTGTTTTGTGTATTATTTTTCGCTAATTCTTTGTCTGCAGAGGAGTTTAAACCTTTACCAAATAAGAAAATCGACTGGAGTTTTGATGGAATTACTGGATCTTTCGATAGAGAGTCAATTCAGCGTGGCTATAAAGTATACAAGGAAGTCTGTGCTGCTTGCCATTCAATGAATAGAATAGCGTTTCGTAATTTGCAAGATGTTGGTTTTTCTGAAGAGGATGTAAAACAAATTGCAGCCTCTTACCAAGTTAAAGATGGTCCGAATGATTTGGGTGAAATGTTTGATAGGCCGGGAGTGTCTTCGGATTATTTTATTGCACCTTTTGATACAAAAGAAGCAGCTGCAGCAAGCAACAATGGAGCAATTCCACCGGACTTATCATTAATTGTCAAAGCAAGACATGATGGTGCAAATTATGTCTATTCACTACTAATTGGTTATCAAAACGGTGAACATGATGAGAACGGTTTATATTTTAATCCATATTTTTCAACAGGCAGGTTAGCTATGGCACCACCACTCTCTGAAGGAATGGTAGAATATGATGGTACAAGGCAAGCCACAGTTGAAAATATGGCATATGATGTGGTAAATTTCTTACAATGGGCAGCAGAGCCAGAACTGGAGCGCCGACATAAACTTGGGCTAAAAATAGTGACATATTTTATAATTTTGACGGTGTTTTTTGTATTAACCAACAACAGGATTTGGAGCAGGCTCTATAAAAAGAAAAAATAGAGTTTTTTATGTTCATTCTTTCATACCTTATTTACACTAGCAAATGTATTGTATAGTAATAAATACATTATGAAAATATAAAGGTATGGAATTTCAAATAGTTACACATTTTCAGCCAGCTGGAGATCAACCACAGGCAATAGACAACTTAGTTGCAGGGTTAAATAGTAATAAAAGAGATCAGGTTTTACTTGGAGTAACTGGCTCTGGAAAAACTTTTACTATGGCAAATGTTATTGCAAGAACAAACAGGCCTGCGTTAATTATGGCACATAATAAAACTTTAGCGGCGCAGCTTTACGAGGAGATGAGAGGATTTTTTCCTCACAATGCTGTTGGATACTTCATTTCTTATTATGATTATTATCAGCCTGAGGCTTATTCACCACAAACAGACACTTATATTGAAAAAGACTCTTTAATAAATGAAAGAATTGATATGCTACGCTATTCTGCTATATGCTCTCTTTTGGAGCGTAGGGACACGATTGTAGTTGCGAGTGTTTCTTGTATATATGGTCTTGGTTCGCCTGAGAGCTATCTCAGCATGACCTTGACTTTAAGTGCCGGAGATAAGATTCATGTTAATGACTTTCTGAATAATTTAGTTAATCTCCAATATAAACGTTCTGATGTCAGATTTGAGCGAGGATATTTCAGAGTGCGCGGCGACATTATTGATATATTTCCTGCCTATTATGAAAATAAAGCTTGGCGTTTATCATTGTTTGGTGATGAAATAGAGGAAATTTCTGAGATTGATGCCATGAACGGCAATATTATCAGACGTATAGATAAAGTCACCATTTTTCCAAACAGCTATTACACTACATCACGTGAGACTCTTTTGCAAGCAGTTCAGTTGATTAAAAAAGAACTACATGAACGCTTGGATTATTACTATTCACAGAACAAAATTGTTGAAGCAAAACGCCTTGAGCAGCGTACTAATTTTGATATTGAAATGATGATGGCAACGGGAGTGTGTAAAGGTATTGAAAATTATTCGCGTTATCTTTACGGAATGAAAGCCGGAGATCCACCGCCTACATTGTTTGAGTATTTACCTAAAGATGTAATTTTATTTGTTGATGAAAGCCATGTAACCGTTCCCCAGATAGGTGCAATGTATAGCGGTAATGAAGCACGTAAAAAGAAATTGATAGATTATGGTTTTAGGCTACCTTCTGCTTTTGATAACCGTCCATTAAAATTGGAAGAGTGGGAGGCAATACGGCCACAGACTATTTACGTTTCGGCTACTCCAGGAAAATATGAATTAGAAAAGACTAATCACGCATTTATAGAGCAAGTTATCCGCCCAACAGGACTGACAGATCCCATCTGCACCATAAAACCAACAGAGAGTCAGGTTGATGATGTGATTCACGAGGCGCAAGTAACAATAAAAAAAGGATTTTGTATTCTAATTACCACATTGACAAAAAAAATGGCTGAAAAGCTAGCTGAGCATATGAGTGAGCTCAGTATGAAAGTAACTTACCTACATTCAGATATTGGTGCACTGGAAAGAATTGAAATTATATGCAAATTAAGATCTAAAGAAATAGATGTTCTTGTTGGCGTTAACTTGTTGCGGGAAGGTCTTGATATTCCCGAGTGTGGATTGGTTGCAATTTTAGATGCTGACAAAGAAGGGTTTTTACGATCAGAGACTTCGCTCATTCAAACGATAGGTCGTGCTGCACGAAATGTTGAAGGCAGAGTAATTTTATATGCAGACAAAATTACTAATTCTATGGATCGTGCACTGAAAGAAACTGAAAGGAGAAGAAAGAAACAGACAGAGCATAATACACTGCATAATATTGTACCAAAAACTATAATAAAGCCTATATCAAATACTTTACAGGAAAAAGTGGTGATTGAGAATTTTAGCAAGGATGATCTAAATAGTTTGAAAAAGCAAATGTTGAAGCATGCTGAAAATTTAGAGTTTGAAGAGGCAGCAAAAATAAAAAGTATTATTGAAAGGTTTAATAATAGATCCACTGCATAATTAGAAAAAAGATGAATAATTAATAGCTAAACTGACTTTGATTTATCAACAATTTGAAAAAACATCATCTAAGTGGCAGAAAAATGAGCCAGTTCATGATAATTTCAAATTTTCACCTTTTATCTTATAGGTAATGATTGTTGAACTTATTTCTTTCTTGAGATTATGTACAGACTCTAACAAATTAAATCTCACAACAAATTTGTTGTTTCATAGCTTTTATATCATACTATAATTGCAACTGTTTTAACAATAATCAGAGCCTAAAAGAGGTTTATTATCAATGGACTATTTATAAAAAATCTTATGGAAAATAAAGCTTGGTTCATTTGGCTAATCAGTAACTTGATTGTTGTATTCAGCAATATGCAGATAATCTACACCTTTATAAGCGTGAATCTTGAAAAAGAACTTGGGCTCACGATTGCGCAAGTTGCACTAGCTAATTCAGCATATACTTGGACTTTTGCTATCTCACAATTTTTTAGTGGGGCAATGTTTAATGTTTTTTCCAGCAAAAAAATTTATTTTTTCTCATTGTCAATCATGCTCTTTGGTTTTTTTGTCCTTATCAAGAGTGACAATTTTGCCCATTTAATTTTATCTCAATTTTTGATCGCAATTGGAGCATCGTTTGGTTTTGTTGGCGCTGCTCATGTAAGTAGCACATATTTTCCCCTTACTCAATTTGGACTGATGTTCTCACTAGTGCAGACAATTTCAAGTCTTTCTGCTTTGATGATTCAAATGTGCTTCTCTAGCTTGCTTGCCGAAGGTGCAGATTGGAAAAATCTTATTGTATGCGTAATATTATTTGGCGTATCGATATTCGTACTTATGTTTTTTTATCCGAAAGGACTTTCAAAAAAAAATTTGGGGGAATACACAATAAAGAGCTCTATAAAAACAGTAATATGTTCTGTACTAACAGTGCTAAAATTAAGAGATATCTGGATAACCTCAATAGTGGGTGCTATTACTTTTGGAACATTTTTAGCGCTTAATATGCTGTGGGCACCAAGGTTACTAAGCAACTTAGAACTCAATACAATGGAGTTAGGTGTGGCAACTGCAATATTGTGGCTTGGTCTTGCAGTTGGTGCTCCAATTGCAGATCTAATCTCAAATCTATTTAAAAATAGAAGGCACGTAATCTCTGCTTTTGCCACATTGCAAAGTATTTCAGCTATTATTTTACTATGCGGTAATTTAACAGTTCATATTATATACTTTTGTATGTTAATGTTTGGTTTTTTTGCAGGAGGACATATGCTTAATTTTACTGTTGGTAGTGAGATTGTTGAGCAGAAGTATATTAGCACATCATCATCCATTATCAATGGATTTATGTTTGTTATGAGTGGAATTTTAGTGTCAATTTTAGCACTTTTTTCAGATCATCAAATGGCGCTTTTCACAATATTTGCAATGTTAACATTTGCTAGTATTTTTAATTATGCTACAAAAGAAACATACTATAAAAATAAAGTAGCTGAATCTTGAGTCGATTGTTATATTATATTAACATACTGTAATAAATTATGACAACAAAAGACACAACAGTAACTAAGGCAACAATAGCTGAATGTATAAACCAGGAAATTGGATTATCGAAAGAAGACTCTATTGCAATAATAGATGACATATTGGATGAGATAAAAACGAGCTTAGCAAAGGATGGAATAGTAAAAATATCTTCATTTGGAACATTTTTGGTTAAAAACAAGAAAGAAAGACCAGGAAATATACCAAAGACATCGGAAAGGGTAGTAATTAAAGCGAGAAAATCAATTTCTTTTAGACCTTCAAAAATGATGAAGAAATTAATAAACAACCGATGAATAAGGAAAAATTATTTTACACAATTGGAGAAGTAGCTGAAGAACTACATTTGGAGCAGCATGTTTTAAGATTCTGGGAAAGTCAATTCCATCAAATTAAACCCATAAAACGGAAGGGAAGAAGACTATATGATCATAAGTGTATAGAGGCAATAAAGAAAATAAAATATATGCTATATGACAAAGGATATACAATAAAAGGAGTACAAAAGGAATTTGGTAACGATGTAAGAATTGATCATTATTCAAGAAATTTGTTGAAAGAACTTACCGATTTAAGAGACTATTTGACTGATAAAATAAATGAAGAAAGTAATAAATAGACGAAAAACACTATAAAGTTTTGTGAAAGTTGATATATCTAGAGATAAGTGTATGTGTCGTATAGCCTTGTTCTTTATATTATCAGCAATAATGATAAGCTGTGGCCTGCAAAAACCTGCACCTGTACTACTTAAAGGCGAAGAATTTTATGGGAAAAGAGACCTAGAGTACACAAGGGAGTATCATTTGATTAAAGAAAATGTTGATTCTTCGCTGCGAAAAGAAAGTAGAAAAGCCTTTGTAGATAAGGTATATAACAATAATGCACAAAGCATGTGTAAATTTGTAATACCGGTTAAAGGTGCAGTTACCTCTTCTGATAAAATATGTCAAGATGGCATAAAAATTACTGCTCAAAGTGGAACAAAGGTTATTGCTTCTGCACCTGGCAAAGTAATATACGTAGGCAAAGGCCTGAGGTGGTACGGAAATTTAATTATAGTGGAACATAAAGATAATTACATGACTATGTACTCCTATTTAAAAAACATACAAGTTGAAATTGGTGATAAAGTAAAACAAGGTCAAGTAATTGGATCTGCAGGTAAATCAAGCACACAAGATAAAGATCCGCAGATGTGTTTCACAATAAGACATAATGGTCAAGCAGTCGATCCTTTAGTACATATAAACTGTGATTGAATTTATGAAATATGATTTTAAAAACGTTGAAAAATTCTACCAAAATAAGTGGGATTTTTCTGTAAGCAAAGATAGTAAAAAGAAGAAATGTTACGTGTTGGAAATGTTTCCATATCCATCTGGTAAGATTCATATGGGGCACCTGCGTAACTATGCAATAGGAGATGTTATAGCACGTTACAAGAGAGCTCGTGGATTTGAGGTTTTGCACCCAATTGGCTGGGATGCGTTTGGATTACCAGCTGAAAATGCAGCAAGGGACAATAACATTAACCCTGCAGCATGGACACAAGATAATATAGATAATATGCGCACGCAGCTAAAATCTATAGGTCTTTCATACAATTGGGATCGTGAGCTCTCCACATGTGAGCCTGATTATTACAAACACGAACAGAAATTTTTTCTGGATTTTTTAAAGCATGGTCTTGCCTATCGAAAAGAGTCGTGGGTTAATTGGGATCCAGTGGACCAAACAGTGCTTGCAAATGAGCAAGTGGTTGATGGAAAAGGATGGCGATCAGGTACAGTTATTGAAAAACGTAAGTTATTCCAATGGTTTTTAAAGATTACTGATTTTGCTGAAGATTTGCTTCATTGTCTGCAAAGTTTAAAAAATTGGCCAGAAAAAGTCAAAACTATGCAAGAACGATGGATAGGAAAATCTGAAGGTGTAACTATAGATTTTGAAATAGTTGGCTTGAATAAGAAGTTAAAGATTTTTACAACTTCTCCTCATACTTTATTTGGAGCTTCTTTTCTTGCAGTAGGAGCAGAGCACCCTATTGTACAAGACCTTAAGGACAAAGAAATAAGAGACTTTATTGGTAATATGAAGGCAAAGGGGGAGAATGATGAAAAAATTGGAATTTACACTGGACTGAACGTCAGGCACCCATTTCTCGACAAGGAATTACCAATTTATATAGCGAATTTTGTGTTGATGGAGTATGGAGAAGGTGCGATTTTTGGTTGCCCTGCACATGATCAGCGTGATTTTGAATTTGCACAGAAGTATGGTTTACCGATTATTCCTGTAGTTTGTGAAGAGAGCACAGAGAGCACAGAGATCTTAAAAGAACCGTACTTCGGTGATGGAGTGATGTTCAATTCTGAATTCTTAAACGGACTAATGATTAATGAGGCAAAAAAAGTAATCATAAAAAAACTTGAAGAAAAAGGAATAAGCAAAAAAACAGTAAACTACCGTTTGCATGATTGGGGAATTTCAAGGCAACGTTATTGGGGATGTCCTATACCTATTATACATTGTAAAGATTGTGGAATTGTTCCAGTTCCAGAAAAAGACCTCCCTGTTGTTCTACCAACGGATGTAGAATTTACAAGTGGTGGTAATCCCCTGTATAAGCACCCAACCTGGAAATTTGTTGATTGTCCAAAGTGCGGAAAGCAAGCAGAACGTGAAACTGATACATTTGACACTTTTTTTGAATCTTCTTGGTATTTTGCTGCATTTTGCAGTGAAAATAAATCGATTAATAAAGATACTTGTAATCGTTTTATGCCTGTTGATTATTACATAGGTGGAATAGAACATGCAATTCTACATTTGCTTTACTCAAGGTTTTTCTGCCGTGCTTTAACTAAATGTGGCTATTTTGATGTTAAAGAGCCTTTCTCTACTTTAATCACTCAAGGAATGGTCTGCCATATAACTTATAAAGATGAGAATGGCAAATGGCTCTTTCCCGAAGAAGCAAAAGAGTTGATTGCGAAGGGTGCTAAGATCCAAGTTGGAAAAGTCGAAAAGATGAGTAAGTCAAAGAAGAATACAGTTGACCCAAACTTTATCATAGAAAAATACGGTGCTGATACTGCTCGTTTGTTTGTATTATCCGATACCCCCCCAGAAAAAGATATGGAATGGTCTGATGATGGCGTGGAAGGTTGTTTTCGCTACATAAATAAATTGTGGCGTATGGTAGTGCAACTTAGGCCCGTAAACATACACTATGATAATGAAAACATTGTAGGTAAACTCCTAGAGTACAGAAAAAAAATCCATAAACTATTGCAAGTGCTTACAGATGACTTGGAAAACTGCAGATTAAACTGTGTGGTAGCAAAGTTTCGTGAAATGACAAATTTAATAGCTGAAATAGACGTAAAAACTGGAAAATCTCTTATTGATGAAGGTATATGCATACTAATCAGAGTAATTGAGCCATTCATGCCACACCTGGCTGAAAATTTATGGCAAAAAATAGGAGGCGAAGGCATGCTATATATGCAACCTTGGCCAAAAGCTGATGAATCACTACTAATTGATAATATGGTAACTGTGGCAGTACAGATTAATGGAAAGTTGCGTGCGACTATCAAAGTAGAAACTGATTTACCTCAAGAAGAATTGAAGAAAATAGCAACAGGTTCTGTATCTAACAAAATCGATCAAAGCAAAATTCGCACTATATATGCTGTACCAAATAAGGTAGTAAACATAGTTATATAAAAATTTTGAGTAGCATGTCCCTAATTTCGTAGGTATACTTTTTTTGATATGAGGTTATATCTTTTTTAATATAAAGGATATATACTTGTGCATTATATATTTTTTTGTATGGGTAGTTATATGAAAATAAAAGGATTGTGTGTTTTAGCTGTTTTGCTCACTTCATCTCTAGCAGGTGCAGCTAGTAATAAAGCAGCTAGTAATAGTGCAAAAGAGCAGTACTACGCAGGTTTAAACTTTGGTGGTGGATGGGGCACTGGATTAAAAATAAAACCTGGCTTAGTTTTTGGTTATAATTATGATAAAAGCTCTAAGTTTGAACTTGAGATTCTCACTGACGTAAGTGATATGTTTGGAGGTAAGGATGCAGAAGGAAAGGACAAAAACAAGAAAATGGGAGCTAGTTTATTAGCACATTACCGTTATTATCCTGACGTTGACATTGATCCTGTGAAACTATATGTCAGTGGAGGTTTAGGAGGACATCTACAAGTATATCCTTTTGACATTGTTGGCACTGAAACACTAGATAAAATACTGGGTGCTATTTCGTACAAACTGAAGGTTGGTGTTGATTATGAAGTTGCTCCACAGATAGTTGGTACAGCTGCTTTAACCGTAGGCGGGCAACTGAGTGGTTTAAAAGCAAAACAAATACCAGATGCGATGCTGGAAGTAGGAGTACGTTATAGTTTTTAATGCTGGATGGCATTGTGTACATGTTTAATGGTTAGGTGTAACCATAAGCAATGCTCAAAACTTGCTGCTAGCATGTTTGAACACTTATTCCAGTCTGTTTTAAGGAAGTAATGTGTATGAATTATATGAGAACGATGAAAGTGTTCGCTGTGTTGATTGCTTTAGCAAGTACAGCTAGTAATGGTACAAGTGAGTTAGAAGATCAGTACAAAGATCGGTATGAAGACCAGTACAAAGATCAGTATGAAGATCAACACAAAGATCATTGTGAAGATCAATACGAAGATCGATATGAAGACCAGTACGAAGATCATTACTATGTAGGTTATGTAGGTTTAAACTTTGGGACTCGATGGGGTGAAAGCTTTAAATTGAACCCTAACGTTGTCTTTGGTTATCATCATAACAAAAATTCTAAGTTTGAACTTGAGGTTCTTGCTAACATAAGTGATATAACTGATAAACAAAAAAGGAAAGTAGGAGCTAGTTTGTTGGCAAATTACCTTTACTATCCTGATCTTGAAATTGATCCTATTAAATTATATGCTAGTATAGGACTGGGTGGATATATTCGAATATTGCCATCTTTTGGTCTTGGTGAGGATACAAATGCAGTTAACACTCCAAATTCGGCTGCAACTGTAGCTGCAGCCGCAGGTCAAAATGAAACACTAGATAAAATACTGGGTGCTATTTCCTATAAAGTAAAGTTAGGTGTTGATTGTGAAATTATTCCGCAGATAGTTGGCACAGTTGCTATTGCTGCAAGCGGTCAATTAAGTGGCTTTAAACCACCGATGAAAAAACCAGATGCAATCATAGAAGTAGGTATACGTTATAATTTTTAAGCTATGAACACTTTGAATCCCTATACACAGTTGTATGCTTGGTGCTATATATGTGCTATTTGCAAAGGTATTCTGTTTATGCTAACATTAAGCTAAACCTTAAGCAATAAAATCAGAAGGATCAACTCCCTTCTGTAAGCAAGCAGCAACTAAAGTGTTGATCATAAGAAATGCTATTGTCATCGGGCCAACTCCACCAGGCACTGGAGTAATAGCTTTGACTTTTTCTTTTACTCCCTCAAAGTCAACATCACCCACAAGCTTACTTTGATTTCCTATGTTAATGCTATTTATGCCAACATCAATCACTATTGCACCTTTTTTTATCCAATCTGGTTGAACAAAATTTGGCTTTCCAACTGCTGCAACTACTATATCCGCCTTAGAGCAATAATCAGCTAAATCCCTACTTTGTGAATGCAAGATGGTAACAGTGCAATTTTCTTGCAACAATAGGTGAAACATTGGCTTACCCACAATATTTGATCTGCCAATGATTACCGCATTTTTACCGGACAGATTATTTTCAACTGACTTAATTAAATGCAAAGAACCTTTGGGAGTACAAGGTATCAGACAATTTTTTTCACCTTTAACTAACCTGCCAACATTCTCATCATGAAAGCCATCTACATCTTTTTCAACACTTACTGTATTAATTATTCTGCTTGCACTGATGTGCTTTGGTAAAGGTAACTGAACTAAAATTCCATGCACAGATGAATCTTCATTTAATGTATTAACTTTTTCAATCAATTCATCTTCTGAGATACTATCAGGCAAAACAATAGTTTCAGAACTTATGCCTATTGATTCTGCTTTTCTTTGTTTATTACGAACGTAGACCTGACTTGCTGGATTGCTACCCACGAGAATTACTTTAAGACAAGGAAAAACATTATACTCTTTCTTTAAAATATCAATTTTTTTTGATAGCTCCTCACAGAGATCATTTGCTGTTTTTTTACCGTTAATAATAATTGACATTTCCTTGCCACTCCTCGAAGTCAGGTAATGCGATATCAAATAAATTCAATACTTTACCAACAGAATGATTTACAATATCATCCAAAGATTTTGGTTTAATATAAAAAGCAGGCATCGGCGGAGCAATAATTGCTCCCATCTCCGTTAGTTTTAAGATATTTCGTAGATGTCCAAGATGTAGTGGAGATTCTCGCACCATAAGAACTAATTTTCTTCTTTCTTTTAGAGTTACATCTGCAGCCCTTGTTAATAGATTGGAAGTCACCCCCGATGCTATTTCAGACATTGTTTTCATAGAACATGGAGCAATAACCATACCTGAGGTTTTAAATGAGCCGCTTGCTATTTTTTCTCCTATTTTTTCTTCAGAATAGTAAAAATCTGCAAGCGACATAATATCTTCAAGTTTTTCTTTAATCTCATGAGCTATAGTTATTTTTCCAGCACTGCTGATCACTAAATGAGTTTCATGATTGGTATTTTTTAGTGCCTCTAGAATCCGTACACCGTAAATAGAACCAGATGCTCCACTTATTCCAATTACAATCCTACTATTCACCTTCGTAATTCATTCCCAATGCACGTTTGTAGGTATCAAGTAATATTTCCTGTTCCTCCCTGTCATCATCATCCATCTTTCTTAGCCTAATAATCTGTTTCATCACTTTTATATCCCAACCTTCATCTGCAGCTTTTGCATATACATCACGAATGTGATCTTGCACATCCCTCTTTTCTTGTTCAAGTTTTTCTATTCTCTCTATATAGTTCTTCAAATCTTCAGCCGTTATTTTTAATGTATCTTCCATAGAACCCAACTAATTAATTGCTACTACAGTATTATCAGTTTTTACTTGTACTCCAATCATAGTAATAATATTTTTATCTTTTTTTAAAATCTTAAAGTAAAAACCGTACATGGAAAACTCTTCATTTTCTTCAGGAATGCGCTCTATCTCGTTTACAATCATACCTGCTAGAGTTGTAGCTTCTTCATCAGGAAGATCCCAATGTAACTGTCTATTAATATCCCTAATAGTAGATTTTCCTTCTATGTGATACATATTATCGGATATCTTTTTTATAAAATTCTCTGTGATCAAATCATGTTCATCTGAAATTTCTCCAACTATTTCTTCCAGTATATCCTCAAGAGTTACGATTCCCTGTAGTGTTCCATACTCATCAATAACAAATGCAAGGTGTTTCCTGTTTTTACGGAAGTTGTGAAGTTGTACACTGAGTGGCGTACTTTCTGGTATAAACCAAGGCTTTGACATAACTTTGGCAATCTCTATTTTATTATCCTTTTCACGCAAGGCATTTATTAGATTTTTCACGTGAACCACTCCAACAATATTATCTGGTTCTTTTTGCCATAAAGGTACTCTGCTATGGCTACTGGTTAAAATCTCTCTTATTAAATCCTCTTTGTTTCGATCTATATCAAGAGAAAATAAGCTTCTCCTGTGAGTCATAATCTGTGATATTTCTGTCTCAGCCAAATCAAGTATACTACTTAGCATATCTAAATCCTGTTGTAACATAGTTCCTTCACTGCGATGAAGAGTAATCATGTTACGCATTGCATCTGCTGCAGATATTACCTCCCTATTCTTATGAAGCCCACATAACTTCAGAATGAGATTGACAATAAACTGAATGCCTAATGTCAATGGAGAAAGAATCTTGACAAAAAACAGCATAAAATAAGAAGAAAGCAATGTAAATTTTTCAGGATTTTGCATGGCGTAAGTTTTTGGTAAAACTTCACAAAATAGCAAAATACAAAACGTCATCATGAATGTTGAAAGAAAGATGCCTTCACTTTCAAAGAAATGTATAAATATTGCTGTAAATAAAGCGGAACAAGTAATGTTAATAATTGTATTGCACAGTAATATTGTTCCTATTGTTAATTCTTTTGTATTCAACAAGCGTTCTATTATCTTAGCTCTTTTATTGCCATCTAGCTTTAGTTTATTAACTCGGGAGCGGCTAATTGAGGTTAACCCTATTTCTGCTCCTGAAAACAAAAACGATAAGATCAACAAGAAGAAAATTGCTGACAATACTGAAATCAATAACCAATCCATTAAAGTATGATGTTATTGCGATATAGAAACAGAGTTGATTTTATATGTTGTAAGAAGCATTTGCAAGTCTATATATCTTTAATATAAAAAAATAAATCATGAAATATATCACACACTGCATTCACATGCATACTCTCAACAACAAGTGGAGGAGTTATTCTTATTACCTTATTATTTAAAATATTAGTCATTATTAAGCCTTTGTCAAGAGATTGTTTAACAATTTTATCAGCCAAAGGTACTCTAAGCTCTATCCCTATCAATAAACCCTCCCCACGAACTTCTGAAATGATCTTCGGAAATTCTTCAGTCAAAGGCAACAACTTTTCTTTTAAATATTTACTGACCTTCTTAACATGGTCAAAAAAGCCTTCCTTTAGCATTACATCGAGTACTGCATTACCAACAGTCATAGCAAGTGGATTACCTCCATAAGTTGACCCATGAGTTCCTGGAGTGATTGCTTCTGCTATATAATCTTTTACTAAACATGCAGCCAGAGGAAATCCATTACCCATAGCCTTCGCACAAGTGAGCATATCAGGTTCAACTCCTATATTTTGATAGTAAAATAGAGAGCCAATTCGTCCATATCCGCATTGCACTTCATCAAAGCATAAAATTATTCCTTGAGCTTTTGTTATCTCTCTTACTTTTTTAAGATACTCTACGTCCAATGGATGTACTCCGCCTTCACTTTGTATGGGCTCTAAAAATATGGCAGCTGTTTCGCTATTGATTTTCTTTTCTAATGCTTCAATGTTATTTCTTGGAACTTTATCAAAACCAGAAAGGAGTGGAGCAAAACCTTCGCGTGATTTTTCATTTCCCCCAGCTGAAATTGCAGCAATACTGCGGCCATGAAAACCTCCTTCAATTGTAATGATGTGACTGCGCTTTTCTTGTCCATTTAAGTAGAAATAGCGGCGAATAAATTTAATTGCAGCTTCTGTTGCTTCAAGTCCACTTGAGCAGAAAAAAACTTTATCGGCAAAGGTAAGTTCTGTTAAACGCTGAGCAAGCCTTTCCTGCTCAGGGATAGTGAAAATATTAGAGCAGTGCCACAATGAGCTTAATTGCTCTTTCAGTTTGTCTGTAATGTATGGATGACAATGGCCTAGGGAGGTTGTAGAAATTCCCGCAGCAAAGTCTAAATATTTTTTACCATCCTTGTCAAAGAGATATACTCCTTCTCCTCTAACTATAGAAGCTTCAGATCTATTATAAGCATTAACAACATGATCCATTTTAAATATTATCTATGCTATTCATGAAATTGACATAAAGCTTTTTCTTCATAACTAAAAGTTTAGTTAATATTCCGTAGTTCAACATAAAGCCTAGAAGGTCTAATTCTGTATAGAAAAGTAAAGCTATACCAATTCACATTCAGCAAAAAAGAAAGCTATTTCCCTACGAGCATTCTCTAGACTATCAGAACCATGAACTCTATTTTCGCTAATATCATGAGCAAAATCACCCCTAATTGTACCTTTGTCTGCCTGTTTTGGATCTGTAGCACCCATGATTTGTCTGTATTTACTGACTGCATTTTCACCGATTAAAACTTGAACTATCACAGACCCAGAAGTCATAAATCCCACTAACTCCTCAAAAAAAGGCCTATCCTTATGAATTTCATAAAACAGCTCTGCTTGTTTTTTTGTTAGCAGCATCATTATTTGTGCTATAATTTTTAGTCCAGATTTTTCAATGTAAGAATTTACATTACCTGTAATATTATTTTTTACTGCATCAGGTTTTAATATCGAAAGTGTTCTTTCAATTGCCATACTATTTCCTTATATTAAGATCGTATATTTACTTTATTGCGAATTTTTGTTCCATCAAAGAGATTTTTTATTTATAGTCAAGAATAAAACATCAAGGGGGTAGTTTATGGTTTACTGTCGTAAGAAACTAGTGAATAATCTTAAATCATCAATTTTCTGCGGAACAAAAGGTTTTTTAACCTTTAATTTGGCATTTTTAAGTTATTTAGAGTATAGCTTACACAATAATACAAAATTAAAAGAAGGTGCCGCTTTTGCGATGAAAAAGAACGTTGTTCCATTTGGCGAAATGATTGCCATACCGCTGTTTGTTTGTCTTGTATTACCGTCTATGATAGGCAGTATAAGCCTTATCGAATGTGCACTTACATGTGCTGCACTGATGGTTGCAACATGTTTTGTTGTAAGAACCTTTCACTTACGTGAAAAGTTATTGAAAAAAATGACTAATAATGAAAATTATACCAAGAAACAAATAGAGCAGGAATTTAAGAAAGACATTATAAAATTTCCTATCTTTGATAAAAACAGACAGCATATTGAGTATAATTCTCCTAATCAAAGACAACTAATGAAAAGTCCTCCCTCTCTCTTTGTTAGGGTTTTACTTTTTCCCCTTACGATTTTTCTGAAGGCTCTACAAAGCTGTATAATGATATCTTTGGCTGCTGTTGAACTTTTTGAAACAGTGCCAAGTTTTTGTGTTGATGTGGTTTTTGATAGAAACTTTGTATCTACACAGAGTAACGTGAAGAGATCTGGTCATCTATTGTATGCTAGTGTGAGAAATTTAGTGCCTGTAACTAAACTTGATGAGTGTGTAGCTGATTTTATAGGCAAACCTGAAGAAAGGTGCTGTCAGTGAAGAAGGCAGTAATCTTATTTAACCTTGGTGGACCTGATTCACTAAGTGCAGTACGTCCTTTCTTGTTTAATCTATTTTATGATAGAAGAATAGTCAATCTACTCAATCCTTTCCGCTTTCTTTTAGCAAAGTTTATCTCCAAAAGGCGAGAAAGCACTGCACAAGAAATATACGAGCACATTGGAGGTAAATCGCCAATCTTGGAGAATACGAAAGCACAAGCTGATGCTTTAGAACTAAAATTAAATGAAAATGGAAACCATGTATATAAGATATTCATCTGCATGCGTTATTGGCATCCATTTGCTGATGAAGTTGTTAAAAGCGTAAAGCAATTCGACCCTGACGAAATCATTCTGTTACCACTATATCCGCAATATTCAACCACCACAACTCTATCATCCATCGAGAATTGGCAAAAAAATGCCAAACTGGAATGTAACACAAAAACAATTCACCATTATTATGACAATGAAGACTTTATTGAAGCTCATGTTAATCTGACGTCTAAATATTATAAATTAGCTAGCAAAATCGGTAAGCCAAGAGTCCTATTCTCGGCTCATAGCTTACCTCTTAGTATCATTAAAAAAGGCGACCCTTACGCTTCACAGATAGAAAAAACAGTAAAATTAATAGTAAAAAAATTGAATATTGAAGATCTTGATTGGGGAATATGTTATCAGAGTAAGGTTGGCCCTGTAAAATGGTTGGAGCCTAGCACTGAAAGTGAGCTATCACGCGCAAAAGACGATAATATACCTGTAGTTTTATCACCTATATCTTTTGTTTCTGAGCATTCTGAAACACTGGTTGAACTTGATATAGAGTATAAAGCAATTATCAAAGACGGATATTACTTTCGCGTACCAACTCTCAGTACTGATCTCTTATTTATCAAGTGCTTGGCCGATTTATGTTTAGATCACTCTCAAAGTACTGATTTATAGCACTTTTCTTTTTAGATTTTTATAGTATAATATTAAAAAGTTATTATTTTATTATCTACTTATGCCAAAAGGTAAGCCAAATACATTTATAGAAAATATACATGATGCTCACAATCATGATATTAGAAAGATGTATTGTATTGCAGTAGGTTTAACAGGCATATTGTGTAAAATTTCATTGCAATTCTGTTGCGAGTTTATTGATAACAACAGATCCAATATTTGCACTGTATTAGATATTTCTAAGTTCATAAAACTACCAACATCAATAATATTTGCTCTTCATTTTGGTCTCAATTTAGCTGGATATAAATCTAAAAAACTTCAGAATGGTAAAGGGGGAAATGAACCTGAAAAACCAATACAGGTTGTGGGTAGCTTAGCCTTCTTGGCAAACTGTGTCATAGGAATATTGATGCAGACAAAAATCATTCATTTCTTAGCTAGAAACAACAAGGATGTAATAAGTTATATTAGCTTAACATCAGCAGTTCTATTTCTATTTTCAGAATGCATAAACTGTTATTATACATGGAAGAAGTATCTAGATAATAAGGATTCTGAAAAGTCTGCTAAATATGGCAAAGAAGTTATTTTTAGCACATTCACTTTGTCATTGGGCTTGTTAAGCTTCATATTAAAAAGAATGGAACTTCCAACCATACCAATAGACTTGGGTGGTGGCATAATCTATAATTTCAACTTAACTGTTACGGTTAGTTTGATACTAAGTATAGCATATCTAGTATCAAACATCGATAAGTTTGTCAATCAACCTAATAATGGTACTGATCCTTCTACTGGACTTGATGACGCTCACCATATTCAGCATAATGGCAGCATTGTAGAAATTAATTATTAGAGATGAAAAGACTTAATTTCTACTGCCAATGCTAGCACTGCTAATTTGCTAACAATATTCCAAAGTGGCAAAGTTTTATTTTCTTGGCTGATGTCATAAAATTCACAGTCAGTGGAATTCAAGCTAGAATATACATCTTTCCTGCTATTACATCGGTATAAGTAACATGTTGGAGTATCTCCTATATAGTATATTAGCGGTTCTGCAGAACTACTTTTAAATATGTCAATAGTTGGTACACCTTCTTGTATAATAACACTATTGATTGCTATTCCTTCTTTTATCTTTTTCATTTTATGACGCTTTTTTTTATTGAGATTTAATATTTCCTTTCCACTTGTTGCTGTTATAATGCCCATTCCATATGTGCCATTGCTTGCTTTGATAAAAACGTAAGGTTGTGTTTTTATTTCATATTCCTCATATTTTTTTTGCACTAGAGATAATATTTGGTCAACTTTAGTCGCTACTGCTCCTAGTGATGAATCATCATTAAAGTCAACTCCATTACAGCTTTCTGTAAGCACAGAAATAAGCCATGGGTCCATTTTAAATTCGCCACAAAATTCGGACACTAATTTTTGATAGATTTCAAAATATTGAAATTTCTGCCTACTGTGCCAGCCATATAATGGACTTGGCACTATCTCTTGTTTTACGTTTTCTAGCGTGTCTGGAATGTGGCTCGTCATATCACGGTTCAGTATAATAATATCAGGCACAAATCCTGAAGTTGTCTTCAGCAAAGAGTTTTCTTTCACAACAGTTTCATACTGTTCTATTAAATTGTACGTTTCATTATGAAAGAGGCCAATTCTAGTTTCAAAACCTGCGAGTTGCAGTACCTTTTCTATAGCAAATACATTTTCTATATACATTTTATTTCGTGTGTAATTCTCCGGTATTATAAGGGCCTTTTTATATTGTTTTGTTTCGAAGTAGCTTTTTATCAATTTTGCTGCTATCGCTTTTGATACTTCACTTAGGTTATTAAACCCTGCAGGAAATAAATTGGCGTCTACTGGAGCAATTTTGTAGCCTGAATTCCTAAGATCTATGGAGCTATAAAATGGTAATGTAAAACCATTAAATTTTGTTTTGAACCAATTATTTATATCTTTTTCCAGATTTGGATGAATTATGTTTTGCATCTACACTTTAAATGTTATAAGAAAAGTACTATATTATAAGTTATAATCTTAATATAATATAACGAATTAAAATAACAAAAAAATGATTCATCATGACAGCAGTAAAATGTATGGTACTACTATACTGTCAATTAGAAGAGACAAAAATGTAGTAGTAATAGGTGATGGGCAAGTCTCGCTAGGCCATACCGTTATAAAATCTGGAGCAAAAAAAGTTAGGCGTCTTTCTGGTGATTCCGTAATTGCCGGTTTTGCTGGAGCAACAGCTGATGCATTTACTCTCTTCGAAAGGCTAGAATCTAAACTTGATAAGCACCCAGGACAGTTAATGAGGGCATGTGTTGAACTTGCAAAAGACTGGAGAATGGATAAATATCTAAGAAAATTAGAAGCTATGATGATCGTGGCAGACAAGTCCATTTCATTGGTCATTACAGGAACGGGTGATGTTCTTGAACCTGAAGATGGCATTGCAGCCATTGGCTCTGGAGGAAATTTTGCTTTATCTGCAGCAAAAGCTTTGATTGACGTTGAAGGAATATCAATAGAGGAGATTGCAAAAAAGGCTATGAAGATAGCTGCTGATATATGTGTTTATACAAACCATAATCTAATTATCGAAAAAATAGAGGAGTAATATGTCAAGAACTTTGTGTGCCAATTTTTCTAGTCAATCTGTAGTGGGTCAATTTGATAATAATGATGACTATAATGAGAAAAATAGCCTCTATGAAAATGAAGGTACAGGAAGTAGCAGCATTCAAAGCTCACAAGCTTTATTAGATGATCTACCACCACAGAAGATAGTTAAAGAATTAGACAGATTTATAATCGGGCAGAATGATGCAAAGCGCGCTGTTGCTATTGCACTCAGAAATCGTTGGCGTCGAAATAAAGTCCCACTTCCACTACGTGAAGAGATTATACCTAAGAATATACTCATGATAGGCCATACGGGAGTTGGTAAAACTGAAATAGCTCGCCGTTTAGCAAAGCTTGCTGGTGCACCTTTTATAAAAGTTGAAGCAACGAAATTTACTGAAATAGGATATGTTGGACGTGATGTTGACTCGATAATACGTGATTTAGTTGACGCAGCAATAGTTTTAGTTAAGGAAAAAGCACGTAAAGCCTTAACTAAAAAAGCTTTAGGTTTGGCTGAAAAGATAATAGTCAACTCCATGGTTGGTGAAGATGCAACCGAGGAAAGCAAAAAAGTTTTCAGAGAAAGACTGAGAAATAAGGAATTTGAAGATGGAGAAGTTTCTATTAACGTCAGGAAGAGCAAGGGTATGTTACCCACTTTTGATATACCTGGCATGCCAGGTGGGCAAATTGGTGTGATGAACGTAACAGAAATCGTGGGCAAGATGTTTAATGGGAGCAAAAAAACAAAAACTATTACAGTTAAAGTGAAAGAAGCACGTGAAATATTGATTAATGAAGAAAGCGAAAGGTTAATGGATGAAGACAAGATAATCAAAGAAGCGATTGATCTTGTTAGCAATGAAGGCATAGTGTTTTTAGATGAAATAGATAAAATTGCAGCACGTACAGAAATAAAAGGTGAAGTCAACAGAGAAGGAGTGCAGCGCGATCTGTTACCATTACTTGAGGGAACAACTGTTTCAACTAAGTATGGCCCCGTAAAAACAGACTATATATTATTTATTGCATCTGGTGCTTTTCATTTATCTAAGCCATCTGATCTTTTACCAGAATTACAGGGTAGATTGCCAATTAGAGTGGAACTTAAGGCGCTTACTCAAGAGGATCTAATAAAAATATTAAAGGAACCAGAATCTAGTTTGTTAAAACAGTATATAGCGTTAATGAAAACGGAAAATGTAACACTTGAGTTTACTGATGATGGTATAGAGACTATAGCTGAAATAGCATTTACAGTTAATAGAGAAGTGGAAAATATAGGTGCAAGAAGACTTCATACTGTCATGGAGAAGCTTTTGGATGAAATAAGTTTTATCGCTTCTGAAAAAAATAGTGAAAAATTTGTTATAGATAGCAAATATGTAAGAGATAAACTAGAGTCAATTTCAAAGCAGCTTGATTTATCTAAATTTATACTTTAGAGGAAGCCTACTTTAAGTAATATAGAGCATTCAAGAGGTTTTATTTTTTCTTACTTCGTAATTCTTCAAGCTATTTTCCAATAGTAGAATTCAAGCTTAAATCAATTATTGCAATATCACAATCTATGCCTTTTGTTAACACATCAGTTAAAAGATCAGGTGAAGAAAGAACTGTTCTTTTATTACCAGCTCTCATTCCCACAACTCCAAGTTCTATAGCAAGTGGTATTTTTTTGTCACCAACCTTAAACTGCACTATTTGATCTTTGATTATATACTCACCATTATGTCTCTTTATGCTATATTGAACTGATATCTCATCGCCACATTTTACTCGTTTTCCAGTTTTGTTAATTAAGTCATTAAAAATCATTAGGTTATTTACTGAATCAGGATATTTATCTTTTACTTCAATCAGTTTGATGTAATAAGAGTTAAAACTCATTTTGTTGTCATCAGCGGCAATAGTAACTACACGCTCTCCACCTTCTTTCATACCTATTACCCCTAAACTCACTTCTTTTTCACCTATTCTCAGAGTAATATCAGAGACTTGACTTGGTAATGCTGCCAGATTGTTGGATATTTTGTACATTTGTAGCAGGACTTCTTGGCCACAGAAAGCCTTACTGCCGCTGCCTTCAGTAATTTCATAAAATTTTATCGTCTCTTCCTCCTTTTGCTGTGTTATTTCTTCTAAATATTCTGCTAGCCCATGCTTTTCAATATAGCGATCAAGTGCTGATTCAAGTATGGGCTTTACTAGATAACGTGCTATCGTCTGTGTTAAACCATCATGTGTGGCATTTATCTCGTAAAGCTTGTCCTCTTTTTCCGGTTTATCTTTATTTATATAAACAATAGTGATTATAAAAACAGAAGCTAAAGTGAGAACCATTACTAGAAAGATAAATATTTGTAATATAATTTTTTTAACCATCTTTTTTTACTTGATTCAATAAATCATATAAGTCATTAGTATTCCCTGAAAGCGTACTTAAATTATCTGAGGCCTGTTTAAAGAGACTATCTATATAGTTTTCCATTTCATTTTTGCCAAGCACGGACATTAAATTGTTTGTTTTATCTTGCTCATAGTCTTCGATATCATCCTTGGATTGAAAAATAAGCCCTAGATTTATTCCATAGTTATATAATGCTTCCCGCTCCTTGTCTGTAGCGCCTCCTATTATAGCCCCTATTTCACATGAAGCTGCAAATAGTTTTGCAGTTTTCATCAAATGAATTTCTTTTATTTTGTCAAAATCTGCACCTATATCTAAAATCTGCCCTCCCACCATTCCCTTCATTCCTATTGCTTGAGAGAGCACTTTTATGATCTCACAATTTAACAAAGATAATACCTCAAAAGCCAGGGTAAGTAATGCATCTCCGGCCAGTACTGCTGTTGCTTCACCAAATTTTTTGTGGCAGCTTGGCTGGCCTCTTCGAGTGTCACTGTTATCCATACATGGCAGATCATCGTGAATTAGGGAGTAAGCATGAATAAATTCAATTGCTGCTGCTGCTGTTATTGCTTTTTCAACCTTTATGTTGAATATCGACGAAGATGCTATAACTAAAAAAGAACGTATATGTTTTGCAGGAGCAAGAAGCACATAACGCATAGCTGATATAAGTTTATTCTCGCTATTTTCAGGTAAGAGCTTATTCACTTCTACAACAAGCAAATTTTTTGTTGTTTCGTCTAGCATTTTTAAATTTATTAACTATCGAGTGCTAAGAGATAGGAAGTTTTTAATAGTTTATATAATCATAAAAGCTATTGCAAACATCAAAATTTCTTATAACATCAGAGAATAGGTTATTTTTTAGTAAGAAATGAACGAATTGGCAAAAAGCACTAGAGAAGATATAGAAGAAAAAGTAAAGAAGATTATACTAGAGCACATCAGTAAGGATGTAGAGGGATTTAGTAGTTCTTCAAAGCTTTCAGACCATGGCACAGATAGTTTAGATGCAGTTGAAATAATCATGGCAGCTGAAGAAGAATTTGGTATAGAGATTCCTGATGAAGATGCGCAAAAAATGGAAACTATGGAACAGATAGTTGAATATGTAGTAAACAAAGCAAACAATTGATGTTGAATGAGCAGAAGAGTAGTAGTTACCGGTGTTGGCTTAATTACTCCACTAGCAGCAGATGTTAATAACACCTGGTCAAAGCTGAAAGAAGGTAAATCTGGCATCAAAGCAATCAATACAGATAGGTTCGACTCTTCTGATCTTGCTTGTCAGGTTGCAGGGCAGGTGCCTATGCAATCCGATAACATTGAGCATTATTTTAATCCACCAGATTATATTTCTGAAAAAGACCTAAAAAGAACAGATCGTTTTATTCACTACGGAATTGCAGCAGCTGTTCAGGCAGTAGAAGATTCACTAATTTTGGAAAATAAAAATATTAATAAAGAGCGAATAGGTGTAGCTATTGGTTCTGGTATAGGTGGTCTTCCGTCAATTCAGGAAAATGTAATTACCATGCAGGAGAAGGGGCCTAGACGTGTTAGCCCATTTTTTGTTCCTGCAAGTCTAATAAATTTGATATCTGGTCATATTTCTATTAAATACGAATTTATAGGTCCAAATGACTCAGCGGTAACTGCATGTGCAACAGGTGCGCATGCGATTATAAACTCAGCAAGAGCTATAAAACTCGGTGAAGCTGACATTATGATTGCAGGCGGAGCAGAAAGCGCGTTATGCAGAGTTGGAATTGCAGGTTTTGCATCGATGAAGGCGCTATCAACTAAATTCAATGATAAGCCTGAAGAGGCCTCAAGGCCATGGGATGAAGAACGTGATGGATTTGTCATGGGCGAAGGAGCAGGTATATTAGTGCTGGAAGAGTATGAACATGCAAAAAAAAGAAAAGCAAAAATATATGCGGAACTCACTGGATATGGACTCACAGGAGATGCGCACCACATCACAGCACCACATCCAGAAGGAAGAGGCGCACTTAAGGCAATGGAACTTGCTTTAAGGAGTGCACAAGTAAGCCCAAGTCAAATTGGGTATATCAATGCACATGGGACTTCAACAACACTTGGGGATAAAGTTGAAGTAATAGCAATGAAGCAGTTATTCGGTGACTATGCCTATAAAATACCTGTTTCCTCGACTAAATCTTCTATAGGACATTTACTTGGTGCCGCAGGAAGTGTTGAAGCAATATTTAGTATCCTTGCATTAAACAATGGAATTGTTCCACCAACTTTAAATCTACACAAACCTTCAGAAGGGTGTGATTTAAATTTTGTACCACTTAAAGCTCAAGAGCATAAAATTCAATATGCGCTTTCTAATTCATTTGGTTTTGGTGGTACCAACGCGTCTCTCATCTTTGGAAAGGTGTAGTTAATTATGCTATTTTGAATCGACTACGAAAATGTCATTCGAGTAGCTGAAACTGGAATGGCTTTGTTGCATCGCTACCTATGAAAGGCTAACTATACAAGCAACTTATTGAAAATCTTATTTTTTTTGCAGTCAATCTGATCAAATTTAAGAATAGTAATTTATTGTTTGTATTAGTAAATTTAATTCTACTTAAAATAGCTAAAGCATTGAAATTCTTGAATTTTAGCTAGATTAGTGAATGGTAGTAAAATTTCTTTTACTCAAATTTAGATATTCACTGACCGTCCTTACTATAAATGCTAGAATAATAAGCTACTGATATTCTTCATCTTTTTTATCTTTAATCCGCCGTAGATAGCGATGCAACAAAGCCAACTGGAATCCAGTTAAATTGGTCAGCATAACAGTAATGTTGAAATATAACATTTTGATGATGATGAAGAAATGGATCCCAGTGTCAGCTACTCGAATGACAGAAGAAGAAAAAGCAAAATTTTGCCTTTTACCGCTAACCTATTATACTTACTTGATAAGTTCTATCGCTTGATTAAATGCATAAAATATTAGTAAGAAGTAACCATAAGCCCTTGATTGGAAAAATCAAGATTAATGGTTCAAAGAATGCAGTCTTGCCAATAATGGCGGCAAGCTTGTTTAGTAATTCTTCAATAACTTTGCATAACGTACCTGATTTAATTGACGTGCATTTGATGTCTGAGCTGCTTAAGAGTCTTGGTGCAGAAGTAAATTTTATATGCAATAAAGACTATAAAGCAAATCACACTTTGGAAATTGACTGTAGCAATATCAATAACCATTTAATATCACATGAAATTGCAAGCAGACTGCGAGCATCTTTTTTAATGCTAGGTCCAATGCTCAGCAGATTTGGTAGAGTTTCAACAGTATTTCCTGGTGGATGTAATATTGGAAAACGTCCTGTTGACATTCATATCAAGGCACTTGAAGCAATGGGAGCTAAAATTGAAATTGATAGCTGTAATATAACTGCAACAACAAAGGGGAAATTGCAAGGCAAAGAAATAACATTTGAAAAAGTAAGTGTTGGTGCAACAGAAAATATAATAATGGCAGCAACACTTGCAGAGGGAGTAACAATAATAAACAATGCTGCAATCGAGCCGGAAGTTCTTGATTTAATAGAGTTTCTGAAGATTATGGGTGCCAATATTGAAGTTAATAATACAAAAATCACAATAGAAGGTGTTGAAGCATTAAATGGGTGTGAGCATAAAATAATACCAGATCGCATAGAGGCCGGTACTTATGCTTTGGCTGCTGTCATTACCGACGGCGAGCTAAAGTTAGAAGGAGTAAGTTTGTCTGATATAGAATGTATTGCAAATGAATTGAAGACTATAGGAGCCAGAGTTGAGTTACATGACGATGGTATTATTATTTCCAGAAAAAATGGCTCTATTAAATCTGCTCACGTTGCAACAAATCCATATCCCAACTTTCCCAGTGATATGCAACCACAACTAATGTCTGCAATGTGCATTGCAGATGGAATATCAATCATTGAAGAGAACATTTTTGAAAGTAGATTTGCACATGCGAATGAGTTAAGAAAATTAGGTGCTAATATTAGCATCGAAAAAAGTAAAGCTACTATAAGTGGAACAAAGAGCCTATCTGGAGCTAATCTGCATGCTAATGACTTAAGGTCAACAGCAGCTTTAATTCTCGCTTCTTTGGTAGCTAAAGGAGAAACTACAATAAATAACTCACATCATTTATGGAGAGGATATGAGGCAATGCACGAAAAACTCAATTCATGCGGGGCTGATATTTTCGTTTCATCTTGAGGATATATTATGAATGAGACAACTAAGCGAACTACAGTAAAAGAAATAGATGACATTCTATACGAAGAACATAAAGTATTAGATCATGGATTTGTTCGAGTAATTGATTATATGGGCTCTGATAGCGCCATAGTTCAAGCTGCTCGCGTTTCTTATGGAAAGGGAACGAAACAGATAAATCAAGATGAGGCACTTATAAAGTATTTGATGAGGCATCATCATACAACTCCATTTGAAATGTGTGAAATTAAGTTTCACGTGAAACTTCCAATTTTTATTGCAAGACAGTGGATAAGACACAGAACTGCAAATGTGAATGAATATTCCGGAAGGTATTCGATACTTGATAATGAATTTTATATACCAGAACAGGTTGCAAAACAATCTGATAATAATAAACAAGGCAGCGGTGAAGCTTTTGACTCAAGTACTTCAAAAGAAATAATAGATTCTCTAATAAATGATTCTAATTTAGTATATTCTCATTATGAGAAATTTATTGAACAGGGCCTTGCAAGGGAAATTGCCCGAACTAATCTAACACTTAATTACTATACTCAGTTTTATTGGAAAATAGATTTACACAACCTTCTTCACTTTTTAAGGCTTAGAGCTGATCAGCACGCCCAATATGAAATTAGAGTCTATGCAGAAGTTATGTTGGACATAGTAAAGAAATGGGTCCCGCTGGCCTATAATGCTTTTGTTGAATACTCGCTAAAATCAGCCTGCATTTCAAAAACTGGTCTTGAAATAATTCGCAAGCTAATAAAAGGAGAAAATGTTGCGAGAGAAGAAAGTGGCATTGGTAAAAGAGAATGGAATGAGCTGATGTCTATACTTGGTAAATAGCCAAAAAGATCGAGTTATGTCCTTTCACAGACTTGCAGGTGTGAGCAACAATTTATTCATACCTTTATCAACTGATATATCAATTATTTTTGAATTTGTTCTTTCTGTTGTTTCATAAAGTTTTTCAGCTTTCTTTGAAATCAGTGTTGCATTTCTAAGTCCAATATGAACTTCGCAATAATCTGCAAAATTTTCAACATACATATCATATGAATAATGGTTTACAGCAAGTTCCATTACCCTACAAACTTCCTCTAATGTAAAATTAGCAGCTCCTGTATCAGGACAAAAGCCAACCGCTCCTTTATTAGGGTCAAAAAATATGTATTTATCATTCTCTGCTTTATACACCAACATAGAATGTCCAGCACCCTTGACATCTGCTCTATTATGAGTAAAACAAAAAGAATTAAATTCTAAGTAGCATCCTATCTCCACATTATTTAAGACATGTTTGATTTGTTCTTGCTCAGTATCGATCCATACTTTTGTTGAAGATAAATCATCACATAATTGCTCATATATTGTTTCATCAGAATAAAATGTATCTCCTTCTCGCTTTTTAATGCTCTGAACATCAAGAATAGGTAAAAATTGCGATAAAAACTTCATCATCAATAACTTAATCGTTTGTTCTTTTCTTCCATCAATATAATTCATAAAATCTTGTTCAGATATAATATTATCAGACTCGAGAAATCCAACAAAATCTTGCCTATTCTCTAATTTTAGAAAAGTAACAAAGTAATTTAATGAGTGACATAACCCTCTTTCGAGAGAAAAACCTAAAATTTCTTCAAATCTATCTTTTAATTCTACAATTTTAGATATACTATCTGACATAAAAGTATTCAAATTAAATTGAATAGCTTTCTCACTTTCAAATAATTTATCATATTGTTCTTCAGCTGATAAATCCGGTGCTTTGTATACATATCTACCATTTTCTCTACGTATACCTTCTATATCTTTAATTATACCTTGTTCTACATTTTTACTGATAGAAATTTGGTGCTTTCCTTTATTGGCAAATTGATTTAAAAACTCCGCAATTTCCTGTTTTGAGAGTCTTGTTTCAACTTGTCCATCTTCTCTATCTTCAGTTTTACAAAACACTTTAACTCTAGGATGTTCCTTATCAGTATAGACTTTTAATACAATAGATTGAGCAATGCGATTAACATATTTTGGCATATTGTTTATTAAGATATTAACTATATATCTTAATAATAGTATAACCTACACCACTTGTCAATTAATATATTAGTAAATTAGTATTATTTATTATATAAAAAAGTAAATTACATAGTGGATGGTCAGTGCTTAACACTGGAATCCAGGAATTTTGATTCTAAATTTGGTATTGATTTTAAATTAAAATAAATGTTTGTGATGAGATTATATGAAAAACTGGATCCCAGACTGGGATGACAGGAGAAGGAAACGCCGGAATGGCAGGGGAAAGAAACACTGGGATGACAGTGAAAGATCTAATTCCTTATATCAATTAATTCTCATCCACCTTTTACATTACATAAACTCATCACTTTTATAGAACATCTCATTAAAATCATTCAAAATTCCAAAATCTTGATTTTTAATAAATAGATGCCCATCTGCAATATAGGACTCAGCAAGAGTAAATGGTTCATCATGATGCTGTGATGCTGGCCTAACAATTTCATTGTACAAAACCATTACTTGCTCATAATTGTATCCACTACCATCATGATATTTACCACGTATAGTGTCATAAAAATTTCTTACATCATCATACGTAACTTGCAGTTCTACCTTATATTTCCCTATTTCAACAGCCTCACCCACTTTGATTTTTAAAGGATGTTGTTTCACATTATCTATAACAATTGTTTCCTCTTGCTTCTCTTCATCTCCTCTTATCGATCTTTTACTCCTTTCTTCACTCGCAGGTTGATCTGCTGGCATTTGGTCTATATCGTTAGATTCTTCTTCTTGCATAGTAATTTTTTTGAGATAGCTAAGCATATCCTTTCCAGCTTTTTCCCAAGTTGCAGCTTCTTTTGAAAGCTCACGATAATAAGAATCATTACCGCCTTTGCTATCTATTACATCTCTTGCTAGTCCTTTCTCTTCTGCCCATAACTCAGCATGTTCAACAAGTGTCCTGCCATCTTTGCCTACAACGTCAACGTCAGCTTTGTTTTTTATTAGATATTCTATTGTATCTAACTTTCCATGCCTCACTGCATGAACTAAAGGTGTCCAACCATCATTATCCTGAGCATTAATATTCGCACCTTTTTCAACTAACTGCTCTATCATCTTCTTATTCCCAAGATCAACAGCAAGATGCAAAGGTGTTAAGCCGTAGCTATCCTGAATATCAATATCCGCATTATGCTCTATGAGATATTTAACTACTTCCATATTTTTCATGTACATGGCAAAATGTAGTGGAGATTTACCAGAGCTAATATCACGGGTATCAACATCTATACCACGATCTATTAAGTATTTAGCAATTTCCGTATGTTTTAGCTCAATTGCATAGTGCAGCAGTGTTTGAGCTGACGTGTTTTTGATACCAAGATCTGCGCCATGCTCAATTAAACTCTTAACTATTTCCGCATTCCCTAGCTTAATAGCAGCAAGTAACGGAAAAGTATAATAACTTTTACTATTAGGATCTGCGTTATGATCTAATAGATACTTCACTATTTCTGTGTTACCTGAATAAATAGCACTGTATAATGGCGTTTTGGAATAAGCATCTTGAATATTAGGATTTGCACCACGATCTATTAAGTATTTAGCTATCTCTATATTTCCAGACTCAATGGCATAGTGTAAAGGTGTCTTATAATACACATATTTAGTATTAGTTTTCTGATAATAATTGTCATGAACATTAAGATTTGCTCCATGATCAATAAGATATTTTGCTACTTCCGTATTTCCTGACTGAATGGCATAATGTAGTGGCGTTTGTCCATTATGGTCTCTTGTATCAGTATATGAATTGTGTTTTAGTAGCATTGCTACTTTGCTTAAATCTCCCAATGAAGCAGCAAAATGTAAACTCGTCGCACCTGTTACCTTATTTATCTCGTTTACTTTTCCTATAGTGTTTTCTACATTATTGTCATCAATATTCACCTTTAAGAAAGGCTATTTATTATACTTCATAACTTTTGTTGTAACAGCTTTTCCTTGTTCGTCTTCACTCACTTTTTTAGCAGGTTGCATAGAATCTTCTCTACTGACACTTTCTATCTTGGTTTTATCACCACTTACATTATGTACTGGGCTATAACCATATAGACCCTTGCCTGCACTTTGTTGGCTTGTTGAACTTTCAACACTGTTAGATTCAACAACATTATATTCCATATGTTGTTCACCACTCAGCTCAGCCTTAACCCATTGTTTAAATTCTTGATCATAACCTTTCAGCTCAGTCAAAAAATCCTCAAATAATTTATTACCTTGAGACCTATTTGCACCAGATTTAGAAAGGCTCTTGAGCAAATTATCAATCATATCTGGATGTTTATCTTCAAGAAATTTGATCACTTGTTCAGCATCCGAATGATAATGTTCCCCTTTATTACTCCAAATATTATTGCGCAATATTTCATCTGGTTTGAGACCTTTATTCTTTATTGCAATCAAGGCCTCTTTATCTCCGTGGTCATTGACATGCCGACCATCTTCTAAACTTGCCATATAGTTAGCAACCCCTTCATGCATGGCCTTAGATAAGACATCACCTGTACCATAATAGGAATTAATGATAGTTAAGGCGTGCCCCAATTCGTGTTTTAAAGTTTTACACGAGTCATCAAATTGGTCTTGTAGATAAAAATAAACATGAACTTCTGAGCCACGCCCTTGAACTGTTAAGCCAGAAGCGCCTTTATAGTTAACGTTCAACTCCTTAAGATAATTTTCGTAGTCACTCTTTGTATTAAATACGAAAACATTAACTTTATTTGGTATGTTGTGCCAAGGCTGAGAATTATTAATGCCAAATGCTGAATCAAAATCTTTTATAGTACTCTCGATGGCATTTTTTACACTACTCAATTTGCTCTGAGTTAATTCCTCATCATCATATTTTATATTTATTTGAAGCTTGTGTTCGCCAAAAGTCATAACTTCACTATCTGGCACAAGATCTGCCACAATTTTATCGCCACTTTTTACATCCATCCACTGCTTAAATTCTTTTTCAACTTCTGAGTTATTCAAAAGATGCTTGAATTTTGATATCGCTTCTACTCTATTGAAGGACATTTCAGTAAGCAATTGCTTTATGAATTGAGGATGTTTTTCTTGTAGGAATGTCACTAAGCAATCTGATATTCTATAGTCGTTAGACATACTTGCTATTTTATATGGTGTATCATGCCCAGATTCATGCATTTTATTGTATGCTTCTTTTGTATAATGCATATCGCGAGTGCTTTCTTTTTTAGCTGCATCATAGCTCCACATGAAAAGCTTCATACCGGTACGTAAAACTTCAGGTACTGTATCCATATTACCGGTAGAGTACTCAAGAAATGCATCGCTCATTTTTTCCATTAAAATTTTAGATTTTGCACAAAGTAAGCCATTTACATCTCCAACAATAAAAGTCTTTGCTATCGTGCCGTCAGCTTCGTGTGCTCTTACTGTTCCACCACCCCATAATTCTCTATGGTCCTTACCACCTGAAAGTTCCTTGATGTGAGCTTTGTAATCATCGTAATTTTTCAGCACATAAAGCTGCAATTTTACTGGACCAGAATGAACGCTTTTTTGTGAATAGAAATTATCAGACCAGGCTCCGTAAGCATCTTTTACAGTTTGTTTTATATACTCAGGGGTATAACTAGCTAATCCCCCATATTTTACTTCTATTGTAAGCTGATCGTTTATTACTATACTTTCTTTATTTGGAAATAATTTTTTAATCAAAGTTTGTGATTTATCATATTCAGAATTTGTTTTAAATTTCATATCCACCTCTTAAAAATTTTCACTATAAATAAGTCTTGAGAAAAATGCGTTAACTGTAGATTCAGCCTTTACCTTGTTTTTGCACAACTGCTGAGATAGTTGATCATCGCTGAAAAGCCGATTCTTAGTATCGAGATATTTAGCATAGTTGCCAGCAAGTATTGAGTAGAAACCGCTTTCAAGTTCAAGATAAGAGCTGCTATTGAGAACAAAAAATAAATCGCTCTGGTCAAGCAGTATGTCATAACCAGAGCTCGTACAATGTAAGTATTCATTACTTTCATACTCTGCTATGTAGTATTTACTTGCATCAAGATCACCATTAAGCTGTAAAATTGCTGCTGAACGTCCATTCCCAATACTATGGCCTTTTATTACTTTAAGTACTTTAATCTCATCATTTTCTATGAGTTCTCTTAACTTTTCATTCTTTTGATTTAATTCTTCCTCTGCCTTTCTTCTGTCTTCTTCTAATTTTGTTTCTTTTTCAACAAGCTCATTTTGTATTTGCAAAAACATATCTTGAATGGTTAAGCCATTTAGAAAGTAATCCAATACACTTGACACAAACGGCTGCAATTCACCATTATCTTCAAAGCTCTTTTCCTGCTTTTTGTCATATTGAGTGGGATTATAGATTGCATACAGAGGATAAAAACCATAATTCACCTCGTCGAATGATAACTCTATCGAAAATCCGCTCTGATCAAGTGGAAGTTTAGTAGCTAAATATCTACCATTATTATCTCTGACATACAGCTCATTTATACCATAGTGCCCACTATATTTGTTGTAATAAATATAAAAATTCTCAGGATTAAGATTAAAGTAATCATCTAAATTGTTAGGTTTACCGAGCTTTTCACATAGAAAACTCTTGCTCTTATCTGTAAGTTTGATGCGTGTAGAGAAGTAACACCGATCTATTCGGTCACCTTTTTCTATTTCAAAGTCTAGGACTATTTTATCGCTAAACATACAGAATTTCCTCACATTTCCAATATTTATGATTATAAATTGTGTACTATGAAAAAAGCATTAAGGCTTCTTTATGTATCTAAAAACAGCGCTAACTTATGACAAGAATAGTTGACGTATTACTACCACTTCCAATTGATCAGCTATTTTCATATGCAATTGAGAAAGATACTGAAACTTCAATTGGAGATTACGTAGTGGTACCATTTGGCAGAAAGCGTTTGATTGGAATAGTTTGGAAATATAGCGGCAAGAGTGATCGAGAATTAAAATGCATTGAACAAAAGATCGAGTTACCGAGTATCAGACCAAAACTGATCGAATTTGCAGAGTGGGTTGCGCAGTATAATGTAATACCTATCGGTATGCTTGCCAAAGTAATAATGGGAGGAGTATTAAAGGTAAATCAGATAGATAAGTTAGTTTTCACTAAGCAAAAGCAGGAAATAAGTGAAATAGATTACCAATTAAGCCCTGAGCAGCAAGCAGCTCGCGATAAGATAATAAGTAATTTGAATGAGTATTCAGTGACTTTGCTTGACGGTGAAACCGGGTCTGGAAAAACGGAAGTTTATCTCTCTGTGATTGCAAGGTTAATTGAAATCGTAAACGATGCACAAGTCCTGATCCTTCTGCCAGAAATTGTCCTAACTTCACAATTAGTAAATCGTGTTCACAGTCAGATATCTGGAAATATAGCTGAGTGGCATTCAGGACTTACTCCCAAAGCTCGCCGAAATAATTGGCTTAATATAGCAAATGGAAGTGCGCAGATAATTATTGGGGCAAGGTCATCACTTTTTTTGCCTTATAAGAACCTAAAATTGATCATCGTTGATGAAGAGCATGACTCATCCTTTAAACAGGAACAAGGAATTATATATAATGCTCGAGATATGGCAATTATCTTAGCCAAACTCGAAAATATTCCGATTATTTTATCATCCGCTACTCCGCTGCTTGAAACAATTTATCATGTTAAAAAAGGGAATTACAACCATGTAAAGCTAACCGAACGATTCGGTGGTGCAGAGTTGCCGCACATAAAAGTAGTGAATAATAAACAATGGATTTCAAATGAGCTTTTCGAAGGGATAAAACAAACCATAGAGAAAAAACAGCAAGTTATGCTCTTTCTAAACCGCAGGGGGTATGCGCAACTTGCAGTTTGTAAAAAATGTGGATATAAAATTTCCTGCTCAAATTGCACTGTATGGCTTACGTACCACAAGAAAAAGAACGTCCTTTTGTGTCACCATTGTTCTTACCAATCAAAACTTCCAGAAAAATGCTCGAATTGTCAAAGTGAGCAGTCATTATCCCTTTGTGGTATAGGAATTGAGAGGTTACTTGAAGAGATAGTAAAACTATTACCAAATGCAAAAACTGCAATTATCAGCAGCGATCAGAAATCGCTTGGTAGCGTCATTGACTCAGTGCTCAAAGAAGAAGTGAATATTATAATTGGTACACAAGTAATTGCTAAAGGGCATAATTTCCCTAAGTTAACTTTGGTTGGAGTGATCAATGCAGATTTAGGACTTGAAAATTCTGATCTTAGGGCAGCAGAAAAGACATATCAATTATTGCATCAAGTTGCAGGAAGGTCGGGAAGGTTTAATGAAAAAGGAATGGTAATAGTGCAAACTAATAATCCTGAAAGTTTGATAATAAAAGCATTGCAGCAGCAAAAAAGGGATTTGTTTTATGAAATTGAACTTGAGTCAAGAAGCAAAGCTAAAATGCCCCCATTTAGTAGATTAATAGCGCTTATAGTTTGCGGTAAGGATCAATTTGCAACACAAAAAGCAGCAAATGAGATAACAAACTTTTTGCATAATCAATTTTCAACTACCTCTCAGCACTTGACATTGAAAGAATTTGAAATTTTTGGCCCATCACCAGCAGCAATAAATTTCTTAAATAATAAATATCGGTATAGAGTGCTACTCAAAATACACAATAAACATAGTTTATCTATAAAGAAAAAGCTAAAATATTGGATTAAAAATTACAACTTGAATTCAAATATTGCAGTAACAATAGATGTTGATCCTGTGAGTTTCTTTTGAATTTATTTGACATTTGTAGGAATTGCTAATAAGTTCTATTAATTTTTTAATTAAAAAACTTGACTTTTATTAGAATTTATTATATTATTTATATAATTAGAATAGGGAGATAATATGACTGATTTACCTAAAATCATTAATGATGGAGAAAAGAAATTTATAGAAAAAATTAAAGAGTTACAAGAATATCTTAATGATAATAGCGAAATTGTGATTAACAAGCGGTTATTCGCACTGGCTATTTTAAATAAAATCCCTGTAAATGGAGATCTTATCAATAAGGAAGGAGGAAAGATAGTATACCCTATCTTGCACCACTGTATTGAACACGATAGTGCAATATCTGAGAAAAAAGAGAAATTATCATTTCAAGACGTGATGAAGATTTTAGATGAAACTGTGAATAGGTTTATTACTCCTCAGTATTTCTACAAATTGATAAATTTTCAAGATCAAAGTAGTAAAAATACATTATTACACCAAGCTGTTACAAGTGATAACACTGATGCAATAGAAGCCCTTTTAAAACATGGTGCAAATCCTTTAATAGAGAATATAAATAAGCAAATTCCATTAGATTTAGCTCATGGAGATACAAAAAAAGTACTCATCAAATGTATGAAAGACCAAGCTCAATCGAAAAAAGAAAGTGCTAGATGTAATAGTTTGATTGGCATTATACCTGGCGTTTTTCTTGGCATTGGACTCGGTGTTGGTGGTGCTTTAGTCCCTTCAATGACTATTATATTATGCGCACTCGCAGTATCTGCTCTTGTTGCTGGAATAGCAGTTGGAGTGGCTATATATTTCCTAAGTCAAGACTATAAACAGGCTAAATCAATAGAAGAAGCTGTTAATCCTCAACTCTCTTCTGTCGAGCATGAAAAGACTGTAGATAATAAAGCAGTACTAGGATAACTGTGAGTTTTTTAACATTAGATTTCTTGCATAACTGGAATTCGAAAGTTCCAGCGCATTTTTCTTATTGGATCCCAGTGTCAAGCACTGGGATGACATCTTATTATGCAAGAAATCTATTCATTTAAAACTTATTTGAGAAAACGTAGCTATAAAAACCGCAGGTACCAGTTGGTTTTTATTAGCTAAATTAAAGGTCAAGTATCTGGAATTCTGAACATAAGATCCCCCTGTATAAAAAAGATTAGAAAAAATGCAGTGCACATACGACAGATATGCTCTGAAGAGGATACGCTACATTTTTAGTGAGTGTGATTTAAAAGTCTGCAGACCGAAGATAGATTTTTGAGCTCAATAAATATCTCTAACTGTAATTGTAATCAGATTTAAAATATGCGGAAGTAATTTTTTAGCTATAAAATCTTCTAAAAAATTAACACAGAAGTTAGTTTCATAAGTATTTTTATCAAAAACTATTTTAAAAAAATTTAAATAGAGTTGAAAAATTTTAAAGATGAGATACCCTACCTGAAATGCAATCCCTGTAAAATAAAGAAATATGAAAGGTGAAATAAACACTGCAGCAAATTTTCAAGCAGAAGACCTTGAGTCTAAAAATGCTACAGATCTTGATTGTTTAGCTAACTCTCTAAATTCTTTGAATGCAAAGAGTGCTGAGATTAAAGATAAAAGGAACGATGTGCCTTTTTCCAGTAGAAAAAGCAACTCGCATGTTTTAGAACTTTTTTCTAGTGAAAATGTTGAGATTAACATTCCAGATGAAACACCTTGTGCTGCTCGGAGTGAATCAGGTATAGCTGTAATATTTAGAGGTATAGCTGGGTTGTTTAAAGGTAGGAATAGTATGGACGTAACCCTTTATCAATCTAAAGTGCAACGTAGCTCTGCAATTGATTACAGTACTACAGAAAGTATAGGGTTACGGCTACTAAATATCTGTAAAGGAGAAGAAGATATCTCTTTTGATCAAGAGATTAATTTTTTATATAAAGAGGGTTATTTGTATGATGTCTTATTGTTGCAAGACGAGGAGAATCATGACACACCTTTACATGTAGCTATAAAAAGAAATCGTACTTGTTTTGTAGAAAAACTTTTGTGTATTCTTAAGGAACCATACTGTTCAAGTGAGTTTTACAAACGCAAATATTTTGAACATAAGCAAGAGAATGAAAAGCCGCTTTTCAAAGTTATTAATACTAATAACAAGGATGGAAAAGATGCAATTACTCTGGCTATTGAAAGCAATAATTCAGAATGCATTTCAGCTCTTTTTAACTACTTAACTCGTGAAAATATTAACAGAAGAAAAGATGTTGAAAATGAGTACACACCTCTACACGAAGCTATGCTTCTTAACAAAAATGAAGCAATCAAAGAGCTTCTCAAATCAAAGGATATAGATACTGAACTCATAGATAAGGAATCTTACAAAGCATATAATTATGCTAATAACAAAGAGGCCATAGAATTGTTTATTCAGCACTATAGTAGTAAAATTAGTGAGTTGCGTATAAAATTAGAAGATAATAATAAAAAACTAGCACGAATTAAGTGCGTCCTAAACAAAACAAAACTTACTTGTGTATGCTTAGCAGCCTTCGGCTCTTGTTTTAGAATGTATAGAAATTCCCATGACATAATAAATGAAGAAGTGAGTGAAGATATGTTATATTATTCTCTTGCATTGCTTGCCAACACTACAGGTCTAATATTATTTTTTAATTATTTGATCGATACAATACTTTCCAAGTATGAAGAAAAAAATTCTAGTTTGAATAAAGAGTCAGACAGTTATGTAGAAGAAAGAAATATGTTGAAAAATAAATTACGTCATTTTCAAAAAAGAAGTACCGTAGTAACTACGCAAATGTGTGAGATAATTTCAGTTATACCTGAATCAGAGTTAGGTTACAGTAGATTGTGATTACATTAATTTTTTCAAGACAGTTCTAAAAAAAGTGGGAAATCTTTTTCATAGCCAATCAAACTAAGCTTTCTTTACGAAAGGTTTGATGTTATCATTTTATAAACTATATCCTGAATTTGTTAAATGAACATTAATATAAAGAATTTAGTTCATGCTTTTTCTAAATTGCCAAGTTTAGGTCCATCATCATCACGAAGATTAGTTATACATTTGCTCCAAAATAAAGAGAAAGTCATGCTACCGCTTGCATCTTTGATTAGAGAGCTAGCGGATCTTATAATAGAGTGCAAAATTTGTGGAAACCTAGATACTAAATCGCCGTGTTCTATTTGTACTAACCCAAAGCGTGACACCAAGTTAATGTGTGTAGTAGAAGAATTGGGTGATCTATGGGCATTTGAAAAAGGGAATATATATTCAGGTATGTATCATGTTTTGGGTGGAAGGCTATCAGCAATAAATGGCATAGGTCCAAAAGAACTGAATCTTGATAACATTCCCAAAAGAGTTACAGAATTTAAAATTGAAGAGGTCATTATTGCAATCAATCCGACATTAGAAGGCCAAGTTACTGCGCAATATATAATTGAATTGCTAAAGAATTCGAATGTAAAAATATCGCGCCTTGCTTGTGGTATACCGATAGGTGGAGAAATTGACTACCTAGATGAAGGGACTCTGAAGATAGCGCTTACTTCAAGACAAGAGTATGAGTAAATACAAAAGAAGGTATGTGCTTAAAAAAACTTATATCGCTAATAACATTAAAAAAAAAAGAAGAGGAGCAATTGCCTAAGGTAACAACTTGGGAGAATGATTGCTTAGGCTATAAACAAGTTGCAAGTAAATTTAGTTCTATAATCAAGACAATTGGTAAGTCTTTTTCTATTGTATCCTTAGAAGGATATGATAAATGGGGTAAGACGTTTTTTTTGAAAGAATGGGTAAAGGATCTAGAGCAGCAAAATGAAATTGCAGCTTATTACAGCGCATGGGATATTAGTGCGCTAGATCAACCATTGCCTTCTTTTTTGCATTTCCTGTTTGAGGATCTATTCGCATCATACAAAGTAAAAAGGAGTGTTATACAGCAGTTCAAAAACATAAACCAAGAACTATTTTCTCTCAATACATTAGGAAAGCTAATCAGTAAATCTCCACTTGCTATGCTTTCAGTATTTCTCGATGCTGCAAAAGAGGCTGATAAGAAAGACATTGGTTTTGTCTTGGGTGAGTTAAATCTTCTCCAAAGGAGAAAAGAGAACATTAGAGATTTTAAAATACAACTAGCAGATGTGGTTAATAAAATCAGGAAAGACAAAAACATTTATATAATGGTGGATGATCTTGATATATGCCGCCCTAAATTCATTGTTGATTTTTTAGAATCCATAAAGTATATGCTCGATGTGGAAGGACTGGTTTTCATTATCTCTGTTAGTCAAGATAAAAGTAACGTGCAAAGAGCAATCAGCACAATACTTGGACCAAATTTTAGCCTAAAATCTTTTACTGATCTCTCTTTGCATTTGCCAAAACAGCCAACAGAGCAGTTTATAAGAAAACTGTTTGAAAGTTCTGAATTACCGAAAAAATCAAAGAGTTTAATAATAGATAGCTTTATATTTTACGCAGAAAGCTTCTCATTATCATTAAAAGCAATACAGTACTGCGTAAAGAAAATAAAGCTATGTTATGTGAAAGTTGATCCAAATTTATTTACATTTTTAGTAATACTACAGTCAGTAAACACTGATTTGTATGAGGAATTATATTCATCACCTCAGAAAGCACTGGAGAAGATTAAGAGCGCTTTGATTCTAAACAGTTCGAAAGAATGGGAAAAGCTTAAAACTTCTCTTGAAACTACTTTTAAAGAAAAAGAATCAAAGAATCATAAATCTTTGAAGCAAATAAGAGATATTATATTCTAGCACTTTCTTTTTAATTTGCATGACACAATGATTGTACTTATTCCAGTTTAGCATTGGAACCATAAGTTGGCCCACATAAATTTTAGCATGTGTGACCTTGAAAGATCGCAGTGCAATACTTAAATTATTAGAGTAGTAGGCTAATAATGGAGCTCAAAATGCACAACATACAAGAAACTGAAAGTTTAAAATTTGACGCTGAAGTAGGCAAAGTACTAAATATAGTAATTCATTCACTTTATACTAATAAGGATATTTTCTTGCGTGAGTTAATATCAAATGCATCAGATGCATGTGATAAATTGCGCTATGAATCACAATTAAATGCTGATTTATTAGATTCAAGTGATGAGTTGAAGATTACTATTAGCTCCAGTAAAGATAAGAATGAGCTGTATATAACCGACAATGGAATTGGCATGAACAGGCAAGATTTAATAGATAATCTTGGCACGATTGCAAGTTCTGGTACGCAAAAATTCTTGGATGCAATTAAGAATAATAAAGATTCGAGCCAAGCTGTAGAGCTGATTGGAAAGTTTGGTGTTGGTTTTTATTCAAGCTTCATGGTTGCTTCAGAAGTTATAGTAGAATCAAGGAAAGCCGGAGAAGAAGAGTCTTGGGTGTGGAAATCTAAAGGAGATGGAGAGTATTCAATCAGCAAATTAGATGGTCAAATCTCTCGTGGCACAAAAATTACGCTCATCATGCGTCCTGAAGAAAGCGAATTTTTAGACAAATTCCGTATTGAAAACATCGTTACTACTTACTCTGACCACATAAATTTTCCCGTTGAGTTTGTAAATGAAGAAGGAAAAAGTGAAAAATTAAATAGCAAAGCTGCAATTTGGACTAAGCCAAAAAATGACGTTACTCCAGAAGAGCACAACGACTTCTTCCGTGGTGTTGCACATGTGGGCGGTGAGCCTTGGATGATATTTCATAATAAAAATGAAGGTGCAATAGAGTATACGAACTTGCTTTATGTTCCTTCTATCAAGCCTTTTGATTTATTTCATCCAGATAGACGCTGCTCTGTAAAATTGTATGTAAATAAAGTGTTTATCACTGAAGATAATGTGCAGATTATACCGCAGTACTTGCGTTTTTTGAAAGGTGTGGTTGATTCACCGGATTTGCCTCTCAATATCAGCAGAGAAACACTGCAGAACAATCGCGTTGTTGAGCAGATTAGGAAATCTTTAACTAAGCGCATAATATCAGAGCTCGGCAAAAAAGCAAAAGAGAATTTAGAGGAATATACAAAATTCTGGGGCAATTTTGGTGCGGTGTTAAAAGAAGGTCTTTGCGAAGCTATGCCAACTGATGAAAGAGAAGCATTGCTTTCCATTTGCAGATTTCATAGCACCAGTGATGGTAAGCTAGTTAGCATTGATGATTATATAAGCAGAATGAAGCCTGAACAGGAACATATCTACTATCTCACAGGTAATAGTCTCGATTCAGTAAAAAACAGTCCACAACTTGAAGGATTCGTCAGCAAAGGATTGGAAGTGCTTCTATTTGTTGATCCAGTTGATGATTTCTGGACTAGCGTGATTCATGAATATAAAGATCAAAAATTTAAGTCTGTGACCCGCGCTGATGTTGATTTAGAAAAATTTTCTTCAGAAGAAGGCAAGAAAGATGAAGAAAATAAATCAGATGAAAACAAAAGCGAAGAAAACGCGGATTCTATACTCGAATACTTCACCAAGGTTCTTGGAAGCTTAGTAAAAAGTGTAAAGATCTCTAAGAAATTAACCGATAGTCCTGTGTGTCTAGCAGTTGATGAAGGAACTATGGATCTCCGTATGGAGCGTTTTTTACGTGAACAGAAGCAGCTAAATTACCGCACGCCAAAAGTACTTGAAATTAACATTAAGCATCCTTTGATAAGAAACATAATGGAATCTCACGCTAAAAATGGTGAAAATCCAACACTTGGAGATATGATTTACTTATTGTTCTATCAAGCTTGTATAGTGGAAGGTGAAGAGATGGAAGACGTAAGTCTATTTGCTAAAAGGCTCAATAACTTGCTTGGCAAAATTTCTATTTAATGCTATACTTAGTTTAGCTAATAATTAGGGGGTAAAACATGGGGTGGAATTTACTTGGTGGGCTCATGCCGCCAGCAGTAGATACTGCAGAAGAAAGGGAGCGTCGCCATTCCAGAGATTCAGGTGCTGAAGAAGAATTTGAAGTTTTAGAACAAGAAGAAATTAAGGAGCATCGTCATTCTGGAGATTCAGGCAATTGTTCAGAGGTTGAGGAAGGACAAAATACTAACAGAGCAATTGAATTGGAATTTCAGCTAACACAATCTTTGCTAAGTCAAGTAAAGGCAGGTGAGAATAATAGGAATGCAAATTCTGGCAAGCAAGCACAACTTGATTTGGAAAGAATGGATTTTGTAATTAATGGGCAAACAATAAGCAAAGCGTATGTTCACGAGTTATATTGCCAGCACAATCACTTAATTTCGAGTGAAAATGCAAATTACCGCCTGTTTGCTAAGCAAGTTTTCACAGAAATGTTTAAATATGCTAAGGCAGAAACTCCAAATGACAATATATTAGAAGAGTTAATTACTAATTGCAATCAGGCTGGGTATGATGGCTCTTTGTTAATGCAGCTCTCTCCTATATTCTCTAAGCATAAACTAAGCTTGCCTCATGCCAACGATAGAAAGATAAGTATTGTATATAATAGCCAAGGTTCTCTCAATATTCAGTATTGTCCAAGTATGCCTGTTAGAGAACTTGATACAAATAAGGAAATATGCAGGGTTGATGCTATTTTAGAGTTCACCCTTAAGTTTCGAGATAGTAAGGTAGAGTATGAAAACGGCAAAGTAACACTTGCTATTCCTGAACAATTAGAGAATTACAAAGTTGATGGCAAAAGTTTGTTAGATGAAATAAATAGGCATTTCGAAGATGAGGATAATAGAATTACAGAGACTCTTGAGAAAAATATGAATGAAGGACCTAAGTCATTTGCTGCTGAAGACTTGTCTATTACTGAGAGTTCATCTGATAGTAGTGAAGTAGCAAACAAAGTAGTTACTGATCCAGGCATTTTAGGTAATGTTGCGAATGTATTGGTAGGTGTTGCAGAAGTTACAGCAGTTGTAGCAACAGAGTTATTTTGGCCTCAAGATCAGGTTAATATAGAACCAAGGCATAATGAAGAAGAATTTACCATTACCCCTAAAAATTTAACCTTTGATGGATTAATAGACGTTATAAATAAAGCAAAAAATTATGGTGATTATGCAGATTTAGATAAAACTATAAATAATATAGAGGAAAGCGATAGATTTATTACTGATTTAAATTGTGGTAATTTGAAGGATTTTTGCTCTCAACAGCTTAATTTGACTGATCATATGCACAATGTGCTGTTGAATAATAGCTATGATGAAACAAATGGTTATTATAATTATTCAGTAAAAGAGCTTTCACTACTAGCCATTGCAGCTGATGACACACTTGTGGAAAGGTATGCAGAAACGCATAAAAGTATATTATTTACGCAAGATGAAGGTCTCGATAGGCTACTTATTGGTGTTGGTGGACAGCGCTATACTAAGCTTTTATTAGAAGATTTGGAAAAAAATCGAAGTACTATTCTACCTTGGCATAGCATATGTGAAAAACTTCGAAGGGCGTTGTCTATTCGTAATCAAGAATGCGTGAAAGCGGTATTAGATAAATTTAAAGATACTGAAGCCAGGTCTAGAGTTTCTGATATGTCAGAAAAATTTTTGCACTATGCTATACAACAAGATTTTATAGATGTAGCAAAGACTATTATTAATCATAAAATTGCTGATATTAATAGTATAGACAATTCAGGGCATGCACCTTTGCATTGGGCTGTGGCACGTAATAATTTAGAATTAATGGGCTTGCTTATTGGAAATGGCGCTGAGATTGATATTCAAGATGAGAGGCATGGCAGAATAGCTTTACATTGGGCTGCTTACCATGATAAATTTGAAATAGTAAAATTACTTGTAAACAAGGGAGCTGATTGGAACATTCAAGATAGAGATGGCAAAACAGCTTTAGATCTGGTAGGAACGAAAAGTTTATATTTGGTAAGGGAAGAAAACAGGGAAAAATCTTCTAGTGAATCAAAAATCACAAAATTTCTTGAAGGTTTAGATGATAAAACACCTTTGCATTTAAATATTAAAAAAGATCCAGAATCCAAAAATATTGATAATCAACAGCCGCAAAGAAACATTGTTGATAAAGTAGAGAATATTATGAATAATGAAGAGGCTTCAATAGAAGAAGCTATAGGTAATAATTGTGAGGAGGGTAAAATGCCTGGAAATGAAAAAATTATAGGAGAAAAATTGTCTAATGCTGTCGATAGAATCAATCTTACTCGTTTGATACATTTATTAAAGAAATTAGAAGTCAGCACATATGAACCTACTGTACAGAAGCTCTTGAGTCAAGCAAATGACAAAATTACAAATTTGGAAGAGGGTGAGCAAAAAGAGGCTCTTGAACAAATAATACTATTTCTTGAAAATGAGCTCAAGCACACTGCTACTACATTACCAGTAGACAAATGTAGAAGCTGCTGCAAGTAGCCAAGAAGCTCCTTTGGTAGAGTCTAAAGAAAGCTCACCATCACTGAGTTCTGAGGAGGATGATTTTTCTAAACTTGAAGGTAATAAAAGTGATTGCTCTGCCGGAACTTCCTCAGACTCTAATAGTAATTCTCCATTTGAAAAAATTAGTGAAGAAGGTCATGAAACAAGAATATCTGTAATTGACACAGTGGAAGCTGAAGCAACAGCTAATGGTACTGTTTCTAGTAATTCTGTTCCTTGTACTTTAAGAGTAGAATTAACAAGTGATGATGAAGATGAATTTCTTTCGATTGAAATTGAAGATGTTAATAATGATATTAACGTTAATCAACCTACTGAGCATGTAGAACAAGTTGCTAACGGAAATGGACAGCCAAAAACAGAATTGCCAAGAATTAATGAGCAAAGCAGCAAAAGTGGCCTCAAAAAAAATCCACAAAATACAAAGAAGTATGTTGTAGCTGCTTCTGCGCTTGCGATAGCCGGTATTGTTTCAGGGGTGGCTGTTGCAGTTTACTTGGAAATGTTAGCGGTAGGAATAGCAGTTGCAGCTTGTTGTCTTATTGCAGCTACAGTTACATACTGCTGTAGACCTAAAAGCTTAATTGAGAATGGTGAGCCTGCAGAGATTGTGTTCAAGGAAAGGTCTGTATACTAAATATAGTAGTCTATCATTTAATAATTTATTATAATTATATTGATTGTTAATAGATAAAAACTTGGTAGACTACGAAGAGATGCTTGCTAAGTTGACAAAATTGCCATTTAATGCTACACTTAGCTTAGCTACTAATTAGTGAGGAAAAACATGTTAGGTTCAGATTTTGTATCACAGGAATCAAACAAAATTTTAAAGAAATCAGATTCTAGGGATTCGGGAACTGAAGAAGGGTTTGAAATTTTAGAACGAGAGGAAAAAGAGCGCCGTCGTTCTGAGGATTCAGGTAATGAAAGTCAAGAGGAATCTGGCGTTAATAATTCTGATACTAAATCTAGTGCAGTAACTACGTTAGAATTTCAGCTAACACAATCTCTGCTGGGTCAAGTAAAGGCAGATGAGAATAATGAAGATGTAAAGTCTGGTAACACAGCTTATCAAGACCTATATAGAACGGATTTTTTTGTAATCAATGATCGCACTATAGATAATAGTTTCATTAAAGGGTTATATGATAAATATAATGAGGGAGATGATAAACGTCTGTTTGCAAAGTATGTTTTTACGGAAATTTTTAAACATGCTAAAGCAGAGGTTCCAAATGACTATATACTGGAAGAGTTAATTACTAGTTGCAATCAAGCTGGGTATGATGGCTCTTTGTTAATGCAGCTCTCTCCTATATTCTCTAAGCATAAACTAATCTTGCCTCATGCCAATGATAGAAAGATAAGTATTGTATATAATAGCCAAGGTTCTCTCAATGTTCAGTATTGTCCAAGTATGCCTGTCAGGAAACTTGATACAAATAGGGAAATATGCAGGGTTGATGCTATTTTAGAGTTCACACTTAAATTTCATAATGGTGAAGTAGAGTATGAAAATGGTAAAGTAACACTTATCATTTCTGAGGAATTAAAAGCTGGTAGGGAAAGTTTACTAGACGATATTAATGAACGTTTCACAGATTATGATAATGATGGATTTATTCATTTACACGTTGCAGCACAAAAAGGTAATGTTGAGCTTGGCAGGCATTTACTAGAATGTGGTGCAAATATTGAGATTAAATCAAAAACAAAAGTAGGTGGTGACACTGCACTTCATTTAGCTGCCAAGAGTGGTCATAAAGATTTTGTGAAGCTTTTACTTGATAATGACGCAAATGTTAATTCAGTAAGCAGTACAGGCAGCAGAGTAACTCCTTTACATGAAGCAGCGTACGATGGACATTTAGATGTTGCGGAATTGCTAATAGATCGTGGCGCAACAGTTGATGCTAAAGAACGATATAATCTTACTCCTTTGATGTATGCTTCTGCAGAAGGTAATTCGGCAATGGTGGAATTACTTTTAAAAAAAAAGGCAGATCTTTATTTACAACATCATAATGGTGAAACTGCATTGCACTTAGCTGCTGATAATGGTCATTCTGATGTAGTTGCCATTTTGATAGGTGCAGCAAAAGATAAAAAAAAGTATGTTAATACACAAAGTAGGGATATTGGTACTGCGCTACATGTTATAGATTATAATCGAAAAATAAATGAAGGGCATAAAAAATCTGCAAAATTGCTAATAGACAATGGTACAAGCCCGTATTTAGAAAACGATCCAATTATTAATAAACCATCAGATACTCTTTTGAAAGGAAGCTCTTTAGATATGGCAAAAAAGCGAGGAAATAAGGGATTTTTGGAATTTATGTCATCTTTAGGCTATTCAGCAACCGTACCAAGCAATTCAAAGAATGATCCACAAAACACAAAAAAGTATGTCGTAGCTGCTTCTGCGCTTGCAATAACTGTTATTGCCTTAGGAGCAGCTGTTGCAGTTTACTTGGAAATGTTAGCAATAGGAATAGCAGTTGCAGTTTGTTGTCTTATTGCAGCTACAATTACGTACTGCTATAGGCCTAAAAGCTTAGTTGAGGATAATCAGGTCACAAAGGTTATGCAGACAGAAGAATGTCAGTCTAAGTAATAAATATAGTAGTCTATCATTTAATAATTTATTATAATTATATTGATTGTTAATAGATAAAAACTTGGTAGACTACGAAAAAATATTCTTAAATAAAATCAAAGATATAAAAGAAGAAGGGCGCTATCGTGAATTTACGCATTTTGCGTCATTACCTGGCAAACTTCCCTATATTATGGATTATGAAAGAAATAGAGAGGTTATTGTCTGGTGCAGTAATAATTATCTGGGAATGTCACAAAACGATAGTGTCATTGCTGCTATTCAAAATTCATCTGTTGGTGCTGGAGGAACAAGAAATATATCAGGTACAACAAAGGAAGTTGTTGAGCTCGAGAAATCTTTGGCTGACTTGCATCAAAAAGAAGCTGCTTTAACTTTTGCTTGTGGCTATCTTGCCAACCAAACTACACTTAGTACTTTATCGTCTGTTATTCCGGGCGTGGTAATTTTTTCAGATGAGAAAAACCATTCTTCAATGATAGAAGGTATAAAATCAGGAAAAAGACCGAAGCACATATTTAGGCATAATGATGTTGATCACTTAGAGCAGTTGCTAAAGTCTATAGATATAAAAACGCCGAAAATAATAGCACTTGAATCTGTATACTCAATGGATGGTGATGTAGCACCGCTTGAAGCGATATGTGATCTAGCAGATCAGTATAATGCAATTACCTATTTGGATGAGGTACACGCAGTTGGCATGTATGGACCGCGCGGCGGTGGAATTGCAGAAAGAGAAGGTTTGATGGATAGAATAACTGTTATTCAAGGTACATTATCAAAGGCTTTTGGAGTGATGGGTGGATATATAGCGTCTTCAAAGAGCTTGGTGGATGTAATAAGAAGTTCAGCCCCAGGATTTATTTTTACTACTGCTATGTCACCCGTTTTAGCAGCAGCAGCAAAGGCAAGCGTTGAGCATTTAAAATCGAGCAATGTTGAAAGAGAGAAGCAAAAGCAGTCTGTTGAAAAGGTAAAAGACTCACTGAGAAATGCAGGAGTGAATTTTATGCAAACAGAAACTCATATAATTCCAATCATAATTGGCGATCCTGAGTTGTCCAAAAAAGCATCAAAATTGTTATTTGGTGAGTATGGAATATATGTACAACATATAAATTATCCAACAGTTTCAAGGGGGACTGAGCGCTTCCGTATTACTCCTACGCCTTACCATACAAATGAAATGATAGAGCATTTAACAAAATCTCTTGTAAAAGTTTTTGAGAAATTGTCTGTTTGTGTCTGTTGTTGAGTTTAAAGTTGCCAAGAATAAGGTATCTATTTAAAAGCATGGTTAATGTACAAAATCAGTGCTTTATTTCTTGTCATGAAAGTAGCTAACACTGGGATCCAACTAAGTTACTTTACAACATTTTTTGTGCAAAAGGACTAGATGCCATTGTCACACACTGACTATTTGTTCCTATAGTTGTCTTTTCTCGTCTATCTTATTTTGCCACCCTGCTGCAATGAGGGGTAGGTAAGACCATTTATTATTTTCACTACGTGACTTTTGCTCTTTTGAATGAACTTTAGTTTATATCTCCAGCAATGACAAGCGCGTTATCTTCCTTTAATCTCCCACCGCTTTCTTGCAAAAAAAGCCTACCGAGTGAAGTTTTATATTTATTAATTCCAGAGTAAATTATTCCATTGTATCTTCCGGCAGCAAGATATGCAAAACCTAGTACCGTTGAGCCAAGGGAGCGCAGATTATTATTGTCAAGTGGTAATTTATTTAACAAATTACCACTTATGTCTATTATTCCCCCTTCACGAGCTTTCATCCGCATTTTTACATGGCGAGATTTGAAATCTTCAAGAAAAGCTCCTTTCTTTTCCTCTGCCCAGAAAGTTTCTCTAAGGGCTGGAGCATCAATCACAGCTGCTACAACTCTGTTTTTATGAATGAGACAAACTGATACTGCAAAATAAACCATACAACTAAAAAGGTTTTCCTTGCCTTCTATAGGCATAATAAACCAAGTATAACTGCCTTCTTTTAGATCTTGCCCTAAATCGTCTTCAAAAATAAAGTCATAGTTCTGGTTGTAGTTTTTCAAGCAATCGTATATAAGTTGCTTGGATTTTGAATAAGTTTTATTGATAAAGTCTGCTGACTTAACGCTTGAAATTTGCAATTCATTAAAATCACGTATAAGCTGCTTGGAGGCACTGCGTACAGAATCAAGCATCACATTGATTCGTGGTGATGAAATGGCCATTTACTCTTTTACTCTTTCGTAATAGCTGTTATCAGGAGTATGTAATACAATTTTATCCCCTTCTTTTATAAATTGAGGCACGTTAACACGTATTCCGTTTTCCAAAATTGCAGGCTTATAAGAAGCAGTAACAGTCTGACCTTTGATAACAGACTCTGTCTCTTTTACAGTTAGTGTAACGTGATCAGGCACATGTGCAGAAATTATTTTATCTTGATAAGTTACTACTTTAATTTTCATATTATCTTGCAAATAAGCCTTCTTTTCCCCTAATAAGTCTAAATTTATAACAATCTGCTCGTAACTACTTGGATGCATAAGATTTACGATATTCCCTTCAGTAAAGAGATAAACATATTCCTCTTCATCTAAAATTGCCCTTCTGATTGTTGCATCAGAGCGAAACCTCTCATAGTACTTTGCTCCTGTTTGGATATTTTTCATTTCAGCTTGTATATATGCACCACCCTTACCAGGTTGAGTATGCATAATACTTATAACCGAAAACAATCCACCGTTATGTTCTAGTACCTGACCTGGCCTGATATCATTAGCCCTTTCTGCCATAATTACACTTTTAATTTGGTCTGATTATTATAAATAACTTTATACAAATATCAAAATTTTTATTGGCCAATGAATTCTGGCATGTTGATTACTATATACCTTTCCTTCATGTTGATGTATGGAAATACTTCTTTAGTAAAAGATAACATAATGTTTTTTTTTGTGCTGATAACCAAAATTTCTAATATATCCCCCGAGCCGAAATTATTCACAGACTTCACATAGCCATATAATTCATTACTCTCTAGTCTTACTTCCATATTCACAAGATCATCTTGGTAAAATTCATCCTCATCATTTAACTGTGGTAGCTTATCTCTTTCTATATATAACTTTTTATTTCTTAAAAGCTCTGCTTCATTACGGGAATTCACACCGCTAATTGTTGCTATTACTAAATTATTACTGACAACAGACACCAAGCTTATTTTATAATTTTCACTTCCGATTATTAGTTCACCATATAGGAAAATATTTTCGGGCTTTTCAGTAAAGGTTTTTATTTTGACAGCTCCTTTGATTCCATGGGGAGAAGTAATTATTCCGAGGCATATATTCATATTAATATGATAGTTGAAATCAGCTTTTTGTCCATAGAATTGACAATTTACTGAATTAACATACAATTAATATTGTAATAATTATAGCGGGTAATGTGTGAGTTCTATCAGTAATCAAGAAAGGCAAAGTATTATAAGTAGCTTAGAAAAAATCAACTGCAAGCTAAAAGGTGAATCTATAAAACTTGATGATACAAAGGAATCTATAATAGTAGCACGTCGTAAATCTGTTGTTAAAGGGATATTGGAACATCTCAAAAACCCTTCCATTGCTAACTGTAATGTTATGATCGATGCAGAAACTGGGTTTGGCAAGACTTACGATATTGGAATGTGGAGCCATGTACTAGCCCAAGCAGGGTTTCATCATCTGGTTGCAGTACCAAACAGTGATCTAGTAAACCAAGCTAAAAAAATGATGAGTAGTGCATTTACTGTAAACATTAGGACACCTAAAACTGCTGAGGAAATTAAAAATGCACTGAAGGCAACTAAACCTACAACAATTATAGTGACACATGACCTGTTATTACAGCAAGAAAATGATCGTAAATTTAAAGACCAAAATACCAAGTTGTGGATTAGTGTTGATGAAGCAGACAGTATTAACAAGCAGCAGGATTTTGAGAACATGTGCAAGCTTGATGAGAAATATCCTACGACTTACCTCACTGCAACACCAAAGAGAAGGATTTTAAATAGATGCGGAAAAGTTATCAGCCCGACAAGATTGAGTAGACGTTGTATTGCAAACGCTATCGAAACAGCAAGTGTTATTGCAAAAACCAATAGAAGAGCAAATTTCAATCAAGCGTTTGCAGTTAATGTTACTACCTCCATAATATCTTTAGCTATATTGTTTCCTATTATAAATAGTAATGTTGCTGCCGTAATTGGTCTCACTTCAGATTATTGGCTGTATTCTGCTTTGATTGGAAACTTATATTATACAATTTCTATGTTTATATTTGGTATAGTAATGTTGCCAATTTGGTGGGTACTAACTAAAGCAACTGGTGTAGAGTCAAAAGAACTGCTTTCTAGATTTCTTGCTAACGTGCGTAGCTTATTTACTAGAGAAAAATCGAGCCCAGCTTATGAATATGTTGAAGAGAGCGAAGAAGTTTTTAATTACAATAAGCTTGTTGATACCGATGATTTATTAACTTCTATAAGATGGAATGTGCAAAGCCCAATTGGAGAAAGTGCTCTGCTTTTAGCTGATGATGTAAATAGTATAGTTAATCTTAACTTTGCGTTGCAGGGTAGAGATAATTTAGTATATGAAGGTAGTACACGTTATGAAGTGTATAATAAATTTCAGCCTGAAGGGATGTCTTATCAAGACTATAGGCTCAAGTTACGCGAAGCGAACTTTATAAGCTGCGTTAAAAAGCAACATCCTAGTCTGACAGAAGAGCAGATATCTGAATTAAAAGAAAAGGTGGATTTCAGTAGTACTGCTGAATATCTAAAATATAGAGTAATGCATTCAATGATCGATCTTACTCTCTCATATTTAATGAAGTGTGATAATATTACTTTAGATAAAAAAAGAAGAGAAGGTTTGAGTGAATTGATAGAAGATGTTAAAAAGAATGTTAGCACCACTAATGATAACAATATTATAAGCTACCTAGAGAGAAAAGGCTTTAGTGAGCAATTTGCTAGAGATGAGCTCTTACTGCAAATAAAGACAGTAATTGAAGCACTGAGTAAAAGTGATAATGAGCAATGCAGCTTAATAGTTGATAATTGGCGCTTAAGCAAAGAGCTCCATGACCTCATGGAAAGAGAGAAAGGTATACTACATAGTCTCATTGATTTCTGCAAACAAAATAAATGTATCTTTGCAGGAATTGGGAAAAATGATCTTGATATTGGAGAAAACAGACTCTTTTCAGCGATAATACGTAATCAGATAGGTGGATATCGAACTCTTTATTGTGATTATGAAAAAAGAGATTTTGATTCATTGGCTAAATATGCGTTGACAACGGTTATAGATGGATCGAAAGGTCGTGGATTTGATAGTGAATATAATCATGTTGCATCAATATTTGCAGATTCGGTTAGTCAATTCAATAATCCATCTGAAGCCCTACAGAATCTTGGAAGAAATAGAGAACGTAATGAGAGCAGACAATCATGGTTTTTCGCTGCTGCAGGTGAAGAAGTTGAGCTATTTGTGAATAAGATCTTAGCAAATTTTAAAAAGGAACCACAGAAATTTTGTCAGAAAGTTTTGTTTCCAGCTACTAATAAATACAATAAGTTGCTAAAAAATAGAATGGGAGAAGAACTTGGAAGAAAAATAGAAATCTATATTAGTAAAAATATTGATGCATTAGGAAATATTGATGATTCAGCTCTGAAGAAGTTTTCTAGTGATTTGATAAAAGAAACGTATGAAAAAGTTCATGATATAAATGATTTTGATGTCAAAAAGACAGAACAAGATTTACATAGGATTTTAAAAAGTACAGAGGCATACCTTCGTTCATATGAGAACAGAATTAAAAACAACGGTAAATTATCTTGCACACGCTCAGCTTTATTTTCTGTGGGGAGTGCTATAACAAAGGTAATGTATTATCTTTGGGCAGGGTTTGACTATTTAGTCTTTTTGGCTAAAGCGTACAATATAGATAAATCTGGAGATACCAGTGCAAGAGCGTATGTACACATAATCAGAAACTGTCACTGTGAAAGTAGTGTGAAGGCGCAAAATGTATTGGTTCATGCATTAGAAATTGCCAAAGAACATGACAGCAGTTTCAAAAGAAATAGTTTGTACGAAGGCAATGAGGATAGATGTAAAGAAAAAATCATCTCATATTTTCAATCCAAGCAATATATACGTGCATTAGATAGAACAATTGCTCAAATTGAAAATGAACACTTAGCAGCAATTTTGAAAGCTGTAGGCTACAGAGGTGATACTGATAAAATGGCACAAGAAATTAAAGATTTTTTATCTGATTTAAAGAAATTAGACTGTGTGAAATTTAGAGAAAAGTATTATCAAGGAGATTTATATCAAGAAAGCAAATTATGCAAGATCAATGATCGAATTAGTATGGTAATTAATGAAGTTGTAAGGTGCCATAAGTGGCGTCATGGAATAGAGAACTTGGAGCTCAAATTAAAAAATGGCCATAATATTTTTGACGTAAGAGTCAATAATGATTTTTCTAAGTTACGTGAGAAAAACTTTAACAAACGCTCTAAAGAAAGGACATATCTAGGTAGAGCTATGTTACTTATTGGGTTTATAATTTCAATGGAGCTTATAGGTAGAATATCATCAGGTCAGACCATGCAATTGCCTTTACTTTGCGGTTTTATAGTATTTGGACCACTGGCACTCTTGTGTGGTGCATTGTTATATGAAATAACGACCTATTTAGTGAGAGGAGCATTTTTTATTTTTGGAGTGCCAATTCTTTTAGGAGAACTGTCTAAATGTGTTTTGAGAAACGGCTCAATGAAAAGTTTGTTAGATATGACATTATCGCTTGGTAACTCGGCTTTTCTCAATATTCCGAAAGACATCGTGCAATCGTTTATATTTGAGGATATAACAAAATTTGACTCACTAAGTGATATAAATGAGCTTACACTGATAAGAGAACAGGAAAAGGCAAAGTGTACAAATGAAGTAGCTGATAAAGTTGTATCTACTGCTTTATCTGCAATTTTGATACAGCCAACAACTAGTGAGCAGGAAGGTTTAGTTTTTAACTAGAACTTTTCAGATAAATACTGAGTGAGGATTTCAATGCCTTCATCAATCTCTTTTTCAGTGATAATGAGTGGAGGCAAGATTCTTACAACGTTATCTGATGTTACTCCAACAGTGAGTAAACCACGGTGACTTAGCTCTTCTGCAAATTTTTGGTTATTCATTTTTACTTTTATTCCTAGCATCAACCCTTTTCCTCTCACTTCTTCTATCATTGGAAACTTGCTTGCTAAGTCCTCTAGTTTGTTTTTTAAAGACTTACCTCTAACTTCAACATTTTCTAAGAAGCCAGGGCCGAGCAATTCATCCAATACAGCATTACCTACTGAAGTTGCAAGTGGATTACCACCAAAAGTAGAACCATGCATACCGACCGCCATGTACTTAGCAACCTTTTCAGTTGCAAGACAAGCCCCCAGAGGGAAACCTCCTCCTATTCCTTTTGCAAGAGCACATATGTCAGGCTTAATTCCTATGTGTTCAGATGCAAATAACTTTCCTGTCCTGCCAGCACCGCACTGAACGCAATCAAAAAATAGCAGTATGTCGTTTTCGTTACATAGTTCTCTTAGCTCTTTCATGAAGACTTCACTCATTACTTTAATACCACCTTGTCCCTGTATTGGTTCTATTAATATAACACCTATGCCATTAGAAATTGCTTTCTTTACACTCTCAATATTGGGCTCTATGTTATCACACCAGTCAATATAAGGATTCAGTAATTCAGAAAATTTCTGTCTATCGTTTGTTGCACAAGTTAAAAATGTCCTTCCATGAAATGCACCATGAAATGTTAGAATTCTATAGCGATTTTTATTACCTTTTCCATTTTGATAGGCCCTAGCGATTTTAAGTCCACATTCCACTGCTTCTGATCCAGAATTTGCAAAAAATACAGTATTAGCAAAGCTGTTGTTTATTAAATTTTCTGCAAATTTGTTGGCAGTAGATATATTATAGGTATTTGATATATGCCATAGTTTTTCTCCTTGTAATTTTAGGACATCAGTTAATCGTGGGTTGGCATGACCTAAACTGCTAACAGCTATTCCAGAGTGAAAATCTATATAGCGCTTATTATCGATATCATACAAGTAAATACCTTTGCCATAAGAAAAATTTATGTTAATAGGAGAATAAACTGGCAAGATAGGAGAAATTGTCATAAAAGTATGATATGCTAATTTTTTATTAATACCATAAAAGACGTTATTTCACAATGAGAAGAATATGTATAAATTAAGTAAATTAATTTTTACTACACTAAAAACAAATAGATATACAAAAATTATCTCGCTATTCTTATTAATTTTTGTGGTTTTATTGGGCACAATATACCGCAGTTATTCATTAAAGAATAATTTTCTTTCTTTTTACCGTAATTCAAATGCAAACTTAAAAGATCTATTGGAAAATAGTATAATAAAAAAATATCATTATTTACTAATAGAAAAACATCATATTAAATATAACAGTTTTGATTACATAAACCAGTTGGTAAAATTGCGTGCTGAATTGTTACAATCAGTAAGCAAAGTAAGAAATTTTAGCTTAATACTGTATGATCAAAATGCCAGAGTAATTTTCAGTAATTTTAATACTCAAGGTCATGACTATGAGCAGTTGCTTACAAATGATGAAATTGATAAATTGCTAAGCAATCAAGAAATATTTTACGCTACAGGAAATACATTAACTTCTACTTTCCCTATATTTCATGAAGATGACATTAAGCCTTCATTTTTTTTGAAGATCATTCAAAGCTATAATGACTCTTATATTATGGTATATAGTCTATTTTCAATATTAATGGGCTTATTACTGGTTATCTTAATACTAATAATGCTTTATTTGCACTTTTCCAATACCCAAATGCTAGCCAAGCAGCATAAAACTAATATTGAATTACAAAGGGTTAAAGAGGCATTAGAGCAAGAAAATGCAAATAAGATAAAATTTTTTGCAAGTGTTACACATGAGTTGCGTACACCTCTTAATGCTATTATTGGATTTGCAAAGTTGATCAAAAATGAAACTTTAGGTTCGGTAGATCACTCTAAATACAAGGAATACGTAGACGATATATATAATGCTGGTACACATTTACTTGCTTTGATTAATGATGTGCTCGATTTTTCTAAAGCTGAATCAAGTAGTTTAACAGTAGAGAAAGTGAAGTTTAATCTGAATAAGATAATAGATTCGTGCTTAAAAATGTTATCACCTAAACTAAAAGAAACAGGGATTAGTTTAAAGAAAGAGATATCTGATAAACAATTATTAGTTATCGCCGATCCCAAAAGAATGAAGCAAGTTATAATAAATTTGTTATCAAATGCAATCAAGTTCACTCCTCAAGGTGGTTTAATAAGAATGATTATTAAAGAGAATATAGAAAAAAATTTATTAACTATTGAGTTTCATGATAATGGAATAGGGATAATGCAGCAGGACATATATAAAGTTATGTCCGTTTTTGGCCAAGCAGATTCGGGATATAGAAACGAAGGCACAGGTATCGGATTACCTCTAAGCAAGAAATTAGTAGAGTTAATGGGTGGGACTTTCAACATTCAAAGTGAAGCAAAACTTGGTACTACGATAACATTGAGCTTCTTTTATGAAGAGCAAACATGTGAAAAGTTGATTGATTTTTAGTAAAATATATTTGATATTGCACTTTTATATCTAGTACATTCCTAAGTCATACTGACGTGATACCTCTTGGCTAATAATAAGTAGCGGAATGTAAGTAAATTAAACTTTTTTAGCTATACTTCCTGAAAACACTTTATAATTCTTGAGCATAAAGAAAATTCCTTTAATAATGAAGCATGCTAATCAGGAACTTAATAAAACAAGCAACTCAAGTAGGAAATAGTGAAAACGTAATACAATATGTCAAATATCTCTATCAATTTGAGAAGTTTAGAAATACATTAAACCTCACTTTGTCAATAATAAAGCAAACTAGACTCTCGTTTGAAATATATCAAGAAGGATTAGTGGATATGGAAGAGGGAGTGTGTAAGACAATTCGTTCTTCTGGTTTAAATAAGTATGTTATTGTGCTAAGAAGGTCAAATCCTTACATCATAGTACATGAACTTTCACATATGGTTGAAAATGAACTGAACTTAAGCTTAGAGCAAGAATTTCTCTATAAAGTTTATCAGGATATTGAGCAGAACTTAAAGCAGTCAAATATTCTGGTACAAAAAATTATTGGTCAAATTATATTTAAGGAGATACAAGTTTACCAAACTCCAAAATCACGTGCGTCTGAGTTATTCGCACGCTATTTTGAGCTGTTTGCTTGGGCTCAGGAAGTTTATCCTAAAGATAAAGAATATCTAATTCGCACTCAAGATTTAAACAGAGTATTTCTTGCTACTAACCAATGGAAAAAGAGCTACCTGGATCTACAAATAATGGAGAGAATAGATAAAGAAGTAAAGGAATATAGCGATAAAACTGCTTTTAAAGATATAAACAAAGTACAAAGCAGTTGGACTAATAAATTTTCTCCTGGAAGCAAAAAAATTGGTTCTATATTTGAAGATGATAATTAGCTCAGCAGAACAAAGTTCACTTCTTCAACATTTCAAGTTATAGTTCTCGCAATTTAAAGAGTTCAAATATATATGAAAACCATTTTAGCGATTGAAACAAGTTGCGATGAAACTGCAGTTGCGATTGTAAATAGTGATAAGCAAGTGCTTGCTAACGAAATTCTTTCTCAGGTAGAGCACAAAAAGTGCGGTGGAGTGATTCCTGAAATAGCATCACGTGCTCATATGAAGCATTTAAGTGGTTTAATAAAAAGTGCTATGGAAAAATCTAACCTTAACTTTTGTGATCTAGATGCAATTGCAGCAACATCAGGACCAGGACTCATAGGTGGATTAATAATTGGTACAATGATGGCTAAAGCAATTGCACACGTAACACAAAAACCGTTTATTGCAGTTAATCACTTAGAAGCACATGCGTTAGTTGTTAGGCTACTATATGAGGTTGAATTTCCGTTTTTAGTCCTGCTGATATCAGGTGGTCACTGCCAATTTTTAATTGCACAGGATGTAGGTAAATACATCAAACTTGGAGAAACGCTTGATGACTCATTAGGAGAAGCATTTGACAAAGTCGCTAAAACGCTGGGTCTAAGCTATCCGGGAGGTCCATTAATTGAAGAGTTAGCTAAAAAAGGTGATGGTATGAGATTTAAGCTGCCAAGAGCAATGATAAAACGTTCTGGATGTGACCTTTCATTTTCTGGAATTAAAACAGCGGTAAAAAACTTAGCACGAGAATTTGTAATGAGTGAACAGGATGTGTGTGATATGTGTGCTTCGTTTCAAGAGTGTATTAGCGACATATTACTCGATAGAGTCAGAAATGCTATTGGTATCGCTGTATCTTTAAATATTAAAATCAATGATTTTGTAATTACTGGTGGAGTTGCAGCAAATAATTTCCTGAAAGAGAGATTAAAAAAGCACATAGACTTGAACGTGCTTTCTCCTCCAAGCAATTTATGTACAGACAATGCAGTGATGGTTGGATGGACAGGAATTGAAAGGTTACAGAGAAGCTATGTAGACTCTCTTGACTTTGCACCAAGGCCAAAGTGGGAATTAGAAAAATATTACTAGCACAAAAAATTATCTACTATATAATGCGGCCGCTGGTGAATTTTTGTAGGCTTAAAAATTACAGTGGTATCTACTAAAGCCTTACCGGCATTATTATTTATGAGGTACAGTATGTTCAAAAATAAATTTGACACAGTTATTAGTGTTTTCAAAGCTAAATCTAGTACAAGCGCAAAGACACTCAGTTCAGGTTTATTTGTTGCGGGAAACGTTGTTATGGCCAGAGCAATTAGTGAGATAGACCTCTCTTCATTACAAGGCAATTCAGAAGATAAAGTCAATAAGCAAGACCTAATAATCATATATGATTATATTAATAAAGTAACTCAAGAAGAAAACTATAATATATGTACTAATAATCTTGATTGTATAAAAAGCAGGATTTTAGCAGAAAATATAAGTGATTCATTAGCTGAAAAATTTCGTCAAGATGGATGGAATATAATAAGTAATGATGGTTCTTCGCTATTAACAGTGGCTATTGAAAGAATTAGGAAAGAACAAAAGAAAAATAGGAATTATGATATTCATGTTGAAATAGCTGTATCTCTAATTCTTAGTATGGGCAGAGAATTGATTATAAAATTGGAGAATTTTGCAGATAGTAATGATAAAACACTTCTACATTATTTAGCTGAGTCGGGTAAAGAAGATATTTTATGTTTTGTGATAGAAAATTCTAATTTTGACATTAAAGAAGCAGTAAGGAATAAAGATAGAGATGGTAAAACACCACTACACTATGCGGCTAAATCTGGCAATAAAGAATGCTTGAAAATTCTCATAGAAAATGAAGCAGATTTTAGTTGCACTACCAATAATAAAACCGAGTTACACTATGCTGCCAGAAGCGGAAGTCCTAACCTCCTAGAATATTTAAAAGAAATATTGACAGCAAAAGGAATTTTTGATAGGGAGAAAATTAAAACAGATAAATATGGAAATAACGCATTACACTATGCTGTGCAATCTGGAAATGCTGAGTGCATAAAATTCTTCATTGATAATCAAGTACAATTTTTAAAAAATAAATATAATGAGAATCCTTTTCATAAGATTGTAGGTAACTCAGAAACTCAAGAAAATGCCATAAATTTTCTTATAGAGCATCTAAAATTTTTAGGTAGACGAAAAAGTGAAATTAATCAAGAAAATGTAGATGGTAACACCCCATTGCATATAGCTGCAAAACATGGAAATAACCAGCTAATGAAATTGTTTACTCAATCAGGTGCAAAAATTGTTCAGAATAAACAAGGTAACACCCCCTTACATATTGCTATTATACATGGTAATTCATATTGTATAGACCTATTTTATGAAAATATAGGAAATAGCATACTTCAATCCAAAGGTGATTATGGAAGAGATCTTGTACATTTAGCTGCAATGTACGGGAAGTATGATTGTCTAACATCTTTACTCAAGAAATTTCCTGATTACGATTTAAGCACAGAAACACACAAAGGAAATATGGCCCTACACTTAGCTCTATCGAGTAATACAGAAACAGAACTAAGAAAAAAATGTGTGAGTCTATTAATAGACAGAAGCATGCAAGTAAATAAGAGTAATAATGAAGGAAACACCCCTTTACATTTTGCTGCCCAACTTGATTTATCGTTTTTAAGCATGATAGAAAAAAAGTTGGAAGAGAAGAAATTTGACGTTTATCAAGAGGTTTTGCGTGAGAATAGCAACGGTGACACCGTCTTTCATATGGCAGCACGTGTTGGTAATAAATCATGCCTTGAGCACCTTTTTAAAAAAGAGAGAGTGGGAGAAATATTAAGTAAGAAAAATAAGGATGGACAAACTTTACTACACTTATCTATCCTCAGTGGAAGAGTAGAATGCGTTAAGTATTTGGTAAAAAAAAGCCCAAAGGGTATTTTTTTAGAACAAAATACACAAAAAAAGTTGTTATTTGCAGCTATTTTGAGCGGCAATAAGGAATGTCTTGAATTTGTGTCAAAAGAACTTGTAGGTAAAAAGGTGGCTGCTAGCATCAAAGTGTTATATGATGAAAATGACAATACACCGTTACACATGGCTGCTCTTGCCAACGACATAGAATTCCCTCAGTATGTTATTGAAAGTATTGCTAAGTCAACTATTAGGAACACAGTACCACTTTTTAACACAAACAGTCAAGGGCTTATACCTCTACATTTAGCTGCCATGAGCCTTAATGCTGAGTTAATAGAATATTTTATGAAAGATAATCATTACCCCTATAATAAGAAAATGTTAAATGTTGTATCTAAATCTGGAAGAACAGCATTACACTATCTTGTAATGAGTGATAATGATTTTGAAAAAACTATAAATGAGGATTTTAAGCAAGGTCAATTTTTGAAAAAGTTAGTTTTAGAAAAGCGTAAACAAAATGAGCACTTAAGGGAAAAAGCTATTAAAGCCTTATTCTACCTAACAATCAGCACCGGAGAGAAAACTTTAAATGAAAAGATAAATTTTGATATAAAGGATAATGCAAAAAAAACAGCTTTAGATTATGCTTTTAAACATGGTGACACAAATATCTTGAGGTTATTTTTAGATTTCTTTTATGAAATAAGGGAAAACAAAAAAAGGAAATATGATAAACTTAACATGGAAGATCAAGAAAGAAGCAAAAAGCTTCTAGACTACTATAATCTGGCCATGTCAATATCAAGTGTGATTATTTCTGTTTGCATTAAGTATAATAATGCAGAATCTGAAAAGGAAGAAATTCCTACCTGGATTTCCATTGCATTTTCTTCGATATCATTTTTACTTATCTTATACAACTTAGTGATTGGCCTTCAAAAAGAACCTGTTAAACGTAAGATAGAAAACTATACTGAAAAAATGAACAGAATTGAAGAGGCTACAGGAAAGTTAGCTAAGACAAAAGTAGGGGATCATGATTTGGAGGAATACAACTCAATATTGGAACTATTAATAAAGAATGCAGAAGATATTTCACGATTGGAAAATGAACTTTACAAGTTTACGCATGAAACTAGATTAGAGAGTAAAGACAAACTCAATATTTCTCCTCAGAAAATGAGTAGGGGTGGTAGTGCACTACTATGTTCGAATAAGTCTTTAGAAGGTAGAAAAAGTTCACCTGTTTTGAATGATTTAACAGCAAAACTTAGTCTGTGTTCAAGACGCAACAGTAGAGTACAAAATACAATGGACAAGTTAGATAATCCATCATGTGTAATTACTATAAATGAGAATTCAGAAATTAAACCAAAAGCTCCGAAAAACAAATTCAAGAATGTTGCAACTAAGCTAAAAATAGGCAATATCTTTAGTAAGAAAAAAGAAGATCTTATCGCTTCATCAAGCTTATCAGAAGGTGCTAATCACGAGAATATTACAAAAATGAATGAAGAAAACTGTGGGTTGATAAAACGATTTGGTGATACCAATGGGTATTCAATATTTTCGACTCCTTTTAATCCAAGCAGTTCAACCTCAAGAGAAGAGTGTGGTAACAATCATAGTGCAGCGCGTCATGTGAGTTATGGTAGTGCAAATAATCCTGTGAGTGATAAGGAAGTTAGTAAATCTCCATCTCTAATACTTTCTAACTTTGAGGAGGGGATTACTGTTGACTGTTTTAAATTCGAAAGATATAGACCAAGGGTATATTCAAGTCCATCTTGTGTGAGAAAAAGAGCAATTACAGCTAGATCATTGGAATATGTAATACTTCCTGATCATATAGAAAGAGGAAAATAGATGCAGATTGTAGTCACTGACTCTGATAGCATCAACTTTCAGAGGAGTGATAGTAAGAACTGTCATTGAGTAGTAGATAAGAAAAACGTAGAACAATTGGCAAGGCTATCGTATAAGGTTATAGTAGAGAAGAAATTAGATAGCCTTGCTAAATTTCCATGAAAAAGTTTATATTCGCATATCATTAATATTTTATTACATTAATGATATGGTAAGGCAATAACTGTTAATACTTTTGAAATAAAAACTATATATGGTACATATAATTAAATAAAAGGAAGATTGTGGAAATCACTCCGTCAATAAAAAAGGAATTAAAGCAAAGTATACTATATACTTGTCTAGAGAAGTGCAAGAGTGCGTTTTGGTTCATTTTCTGGTTTAGCTCAGGGATTAATGCGTTAATGTTATTTTTGCCACTTTATACCTCTCAGGTACTTGATCGAGTGATATCGAGCGAGAGTGTGTCAACACTAGTTATGCTGACGATTATTACTTTATCTGCGTTTGCATGTTCTGCAATGCTTGAAACTTGTCGATATTTAGCTATGGCTAAAATTGGTGATTGGATTGATAAAACTGCAACACCAGATCTAATAGTAAGGTCAATCAGGTTAACATCAGTACAAAGCTCAACTTCAAGTGGTGAAGCAATACGAGATCTTGGAGTAATAAAAAATTTCATTACAGGAAATGGTATATTTTCACTGTTCGATACTCCATGGTCGCTAATTTACCTTGTTGTGATCTTTATGATACATACCTCTACAGGGTTTATAGCTATTGCCGGGATCATTATATTAGTTTCAATGGCAGTATGGAATGAACTTGCCACTAAGCGTATATTGCGAGAAACCAATGAAGAAACTATACGCAATATTAATGCTATAGATGTTGCAACAAGAAACGCAGAGGTGGTTGAAGCTATGGGCATGTCAGAATTTATAGTTTCTGATTGGTGTAAACGGAATGATCAAAATCGTGCAATGCAAGTTACAGCGCAGAATCGTTCTAATGTAATTACTGGTATTACTAAATTTTTACGTTCAACTCTCCAAATTTCAGTAATTGGAACAGGTGCATTACTTGCAATCACAGCTCACAAAACTGCCGGTAGCATTATTGCTGCCTCGATTTTGATGGGTAGAGTATTGGCTCCATTTGATGCAGCAGTTCATACTTGGAAATTTTTAAATCAAGCCAAGATGTCATATGGCAGGCTGCAAAGACTTATCCTAACATCCCCAAAAAGAGAGCAAACTATGGCTCTACCAGAGCCTGAAGGGAAGTTGGAATTTGATAGGGTATTTTTTACTCCTTATGGGAGCAATAAGCCAACAGTAAAAGGAATCTCATTTGTAATAGAACCAGGGGATGTTGTTGGTGTTATTGGTGCAAGTGCTTCTGGTAAGTCGACCATTGCAAAACTAACCGTTGGTGTTTGGAAACCCATATCAGGTGTAGTCAGACTAGATGGCGCTGATGTATATACTTGGAATCGAGAGAACTTTGGTAATTATGTTGGTTACTTACCTCAAGATATTGAGTTATTTAACACGAGCGTTAAAGCTAATATTGCCCGCATGAGACCAGATCCAAATCCTGAAGAAATAATCAAAGCAGCAAAAATTGCAGGAATACATGAATTAATACTGAGCTTACCAAATGGGTATGATACAACAATAGGAGGACCTGGAGGAGTAATACTCTCTGGTGGCCAAAAACAGCTTCTTGGACTTGCAAGGGCTTTTTATGGTAATACTAAGCTTTTAGTGCTTGATGAACCGAATGCTAACTTAGACAGTAATGGAGAGGCGCGCTTGATTAATGCAATCAATGTTGCAAGAGAGCAAAATACTACCACTGTTATCATCACTCATAAGCTACAGCTACTATCTGTAGTCAATACAGTGATCGTCATGTCAGATGGGGTTATTTATGCTATGGGACCAAAGATGAGATTTTGAGTAGATTAGTTGCTCCATCACCAGATGCCACAGAAGATAAACGTTCTTCAGCAAGTGGTTAAGAAAGAGAGAAGTTGTCACACTTCTCTTTCTCTTATAGAGTACTATATGCACAGTTTATAAAATCTTAAGCAATTGTTATTCGAAAAATCCAATAATGATTAGCCGCGGAACCTATTTGCTAATTCTCTCACATTAACCTTAGACATTTCTGATGTAGGCTCTTGTGTATATGAGACATCAGATTTAACGCCTTTTTTGTCATGACCTTTAGTAATAGAACATACTACAGTATCAGCCTTTACATGCTTAACACTTGGATCTGATTGAAACCCATGCTTTCTTTCCATTTGTGCTTCAAGCTTACTGCTATCATGTGTAACCCTACACCTTTCTAGATTACGGTCACGTTTGTCAGGAGCTACATATCCATCTATATCACTACATAAGAACGGGCGCACTTTGAACCTGTCTGAACTAACACCATTTTCAACACTTGCAGAATTATGAGCTTTTCTATTATTGCGCATTTTATCTACAGCTTCCTTTATTTTTTCTTTTGATGGTTTTGGCAGCAGTGCTGGCTTATATGCACATGCTGGTAGTTCTGGAAATGAGTCCTCCTGAAACAGCAAATGACTTTGGTTTCTCTTACTATCTGATTCTTCAATATTCTTTATTGGTGTCTTGAAAGAGTTTTCATTTTTCTTTCTTAGATCCAACTCATTTAATCCGCTTCCAACATTATTTTTTCTTGTTGTAGTGTGAATAACACCTGGAAGTTTCACTTCATACTTAAATTTTTTACCAATGGTATCTATTGACTCATTAGATGAGGAATCTATTTGAAACCTATCGTTTGAAAATTTTGATTTTGTAGCATCAAAAGATATACTACGTTTTTCTATCTTTTTATAAGTCATATTTTACCTCTAAACCTATTAACTAATAAAAGTATAAACTAAGAGGTATTAATTTTATTATAATAATAAAGGCTCAAGAAGCATCACCGTAGGGTTTTCTATATAGTACTTAAAGGCATTTAAAAATTTTGCTCCGAGTGCTCCATCAACTGCTCTGTGGTCAACAGAGAGAGTAACTGTCATTACCTCTGCTATCTCTATTTTTTCACTTATGACAACTGGTTGTTTTTTAGATGCGCCGACAGCCATAATGCAAGACTGTGGTGGATTGATTATAGCACTGAAAGTTTTTATACCAAACATGCCTAAATTAGAAATGGTAAACCCTCCTCCTTGAAATTCTTCAGGCCTTAATTTTCCAGATCTTGCTCTATTTACTAAATCTTTCACTTCTTTTGATATAGATAAAACACTTTTTTCATCAGCATTTTTTACTATAGGAGTAATCAGTCCATCCTCAAGCGCTACAGCAATTGAGATATCTATATTTGAGTATCTTACTATTTTAGTATCTATCCACGATGAGTTTATATCAGGAAATTTTTTCATGCTGAAAGCCACAGCTTTTATAATTAAGTCATTAATTGTTACTTTATTGTTCTCATTTGCTGAATTAACCTCATTTTTGAGCGATATTAGCTTATCAACGTAGCAGTCTACAGTTAAATAAAAGTGTGGAATATTTTGCTTAGATTCAACTAGGCGCTGCGCTATCACTTGGCGCATATTACTTACTTCAACTGTTGTATTTTCCTCAAATCTCTCATAGCTTTTAGTTTGATCTAAAAATTCTAATACATCAGCTTTGATGATACGACCATATGGACCTGTACCTTTTAATCGCTTTATATCAACACCTTCATTTTGAGCTATTTTTTTAGCTAAGGGGCTTACTTTTATTCTATTTTCTGTTGCTCTATCCTCTTTTTTAGATCCCAGTGTCACGCACTGGGATGACATTAAAGAGCTAGATGAAATCGAAGGGTTGGATGATACTGAAAAATCGGCTTCAACCTCCTTCTCAACCTTGGTATTGATGGCAGAAGCTAAATCAAGTGCGCTTTTATCTTCCCCTTCCTCTAACATTAGAGCTATCAGTTGATTTACAGGCACGCCACTTGTTCCTTCCGACACTAAAATTTTTGCCAAAACTCCTTCATCGACAGATTCAAACTCCATTATGGCTTTATCAGTCTCAATTTCAGCGATTACATCACCTATTTCAACTTTATCTTGTTCTTTTTTACACCACTTTACAATTTTTCCTCCAGTTTTACTCATTGTTGGGGAAAGAGCAGGCATCAATATTTCTATAGGCATTTATTCTGTATTAAAAGATCTATTTAACTTTTAATTTACTCTTTACCCTATGTCAATCTAATCGTAAATTATGATACTTATATCATCCTAGTACGTGATGCTGGAATCTTGGTTGACTACTGTTATCCTACTATTTCTATTGCTTAGTCCTAGACAGAGTACAAATAGTAAGATCATCATGAAAATAGACGAATCTGTTATAATGGAAATAGAAAAATGTAGTGCTTACTATCCTCTCACAAACATATAGCTTGGGTACAGAAAAAATTTATATGAGGAGCTGGTTAAATTGATAAAAGATCAGAATTAATAGTAGTTTCCGAATCTTCTGTAGCAGGCTCTTCATGTGAAGCAGAGGACAGACTAACTTCTTTATCATCTGTTCTCTGTATAGAACTACCACAAAAACTCCTTAACATCTCTTCAGCAGATGAATTTAAAATCTGTATAATAGACTTTTCACTTTGTTCTTTCAGCGATTGATCCATTCTAGAAATCAACTCGGAAAATTCACTACCTTCTTTTCTAGCTTCACTTTCTATCTTATTTTTTATGCTTTCTATATTACTTTGGTTAATTTCTTCTTTCGTTATGTTAAATGAATTAGCAATACCTTGATACTTAATCTCACAATCGCCACAGCCAACTATGCAAAGAGCAATAGAATCGGATATTTCACCTGCAGCCGAATTATGGATAGTGTAAGCTAAGCAATTGTCATGATATTTAATGCCAAGCTGTTGCTCTATCAATTCAGAAATTTCATTTTTTAAAGACATAAAGTACCTCCTTCTTACATTACTGTACTTTCTGATTAAAGTACAACAGCTGCTCCTAAATAGCAATCCATATATGGTTTACTTTAATAAATTATTAAAGTAAGAAGCTTTTACATCCTAAAACATAACTGAGATAAGCCAATGTAAAAAAATTTTTAAACGAGAATTATTGTATATATATTACTTATTTGGTAAAATTATTTTGGCAAAATAGCATATAAAAGTTGAGGCTAATTATGAATATTAAAGAAGGAAAGGATTTACAACAGGAGTTATTAGGAATTGTTTTCAATATACTCATAGAAAGTGAAGATAGCGCCATAGAAGCTATGGAAACAAGAGCAGTAGAGATAATTAAAAAACTAAAGGAACACATTAATGATGATATAGAGTATGGTGGTCAAAAAAAGCCAATTTTAGATTGGGTTATTGTTTGTGATTCTCAGAATAATGTCAGACTAAATAACAAGTCGCTATTAAAATTTGAGAAGGCAATTAAGGATATTGGAGGAAGAGCAACGCTAAATGAAATAGAAAGTATAATAAGGTTGTTAGTAGAACAAGCACAGCTAAATCATGTTAGAATTAGAGGTGAAAGAGAAGTACCACTAAACTTCTTTGAGGAAAACATAATAATGAGAGAACGAAGAAGGGCAAGAGAACAACAAATGCGGCCAAATTTTGTTAGAGAAAGAGAAGCGTCATTGAATCTCTCTGGAAACAGGAGTGAAAATATAAGAAGACCAGGAGAACAAATGCAGCCAAGTGAAGTATCACTAAATCTCTCCGAAAATAGGGATGAATATACAATAATGAGAGAACGAAGAAGAGCGGGAAGGCGAATGCGGCCAAATTTTGTTAGACGTGAAAGAGAAGTACCACTTAGTTCAAAAATAGGACAATTAATTGGTGTAGTTTCATCCATAATTGTAGGTGCTTTCATTGGTATAATGGTTGGTATGGTCATTGCTGGTTTATGTATTGAGCTTTGTGTAATCACCACTGCAGAACCGATTCTTCTCATCATGGGTGCTACTGCTGTTATAGGAGCTATTGTAGCAGGAACTGCTCCTGTATTAAAGCTAATAGAGATGTTTAAAGGTCAAGAACCTAATCTTTCTCCTAGTAGCGGTCTGGAAAGCTCTAATACTGAACATACTTATTTAAATAGGCAAAGAGTTATTTAGAAAAAAATTGGAAGAATGTTCAAAAAAGTCCATTTATAAAATACATCGGCTTAACTATGATCTTATAACTTAAGCTAATTAATTAAAAATTTTTGTTTTAGCGGTTAAATAAAGCCAGATCTTATTAGAGAGAGGATCTTCTTATCTCTTCTTTACCTTCATTTTCATTTCTAACAATTTTTTTTCCACTTAATATGTCTCTTATTTCATCTCCTGTTAAAGTTTCAAACTCCAGTAGATTTTCAGCAATGAGCTCCAAGTCTTTCCTACGCTTGGTTAAAATGTCTTTTGCTTTTTCATAGCAAGAAAATACAACTTTCTTTATTTCCTCATCTATAAGTCTTAACGTATCTTCAGAAATTGTCTCAGAATCATGTGTGATTTGTTCACGATTGTGATATATTGGCCCTATTTTGTCACTCATTCCCCATTTTGTCACCATAGCACGTGATAAATCTGATGCTAGTTTTATATCTGAAGATGCGCCGCTTGTGACTTTATCATAGCCAAAAATTAGCTCTTCTGCCACACGTCCACCCATTGCAACAGTTATATCTGCTAGCATCTTTTCTCTTGTGAGGGACACTCTATCTGTTTCTGGTAGTCTCATAACTAAACCGAGTGCTCTACCACGTGGAATAATTGTTGCTTTGTGTATAGGATCAGAAGCAGGCATATTAACTGCAACTACTGCATGACCAGCTTCATGGTAAGCAGTAAGCTTTTTTTCTTCTTCTGTAATGACTAAGGACCTTCTTTCCATGCCCATCATCACTTTATCACGTGCATACTCAAAATCATCCATGGTAACAATTTTCTTATTTCTTCTTGCAGCAATAAGCGCAGACTCATTCACTAAATTTGCTAGATCAGCCCCTGAAAAACCTGGCGTTCCCCTCGCAACTGTTTTTACGTTTACATCTGGTGCTATCGATATTTTCTTTATATGCGTATTTAATATTCTCTCACGCCCATTTATATCAGGTAAAGAAATAGTAATCTGTCGGTCAAAACGACCAGGTCTAAGTAGTGCTGGATCTAGGACGTCTGGACGGTTAGTTGCAGCAACTATTATCACACCTTCATTAGACTCGAAACCATCCATCTCAACCAGTAACTGGTTTAATGTTTGTTCCCTTTCGTCGTTACCGCCACCAAGACCAATGCCGCGATGCCTACCTACTGCATCTATTTCGTCTATGAAAATTATACAAGGAGCATTTTTCTTGCCTTGATCAAACATATCCCGGACACGGCTTGCACCAACACCGACAAACATTTCAACGAAATCAGATCCAGAAATACTAAAAAACGGTACATTAGCTTCACCTGCAATTGCACGAGCAAGTAGAGTTTTACCAGTTCCAGGGGAACCAATTAAAAGACATCCTTTTGGTATCTTCCCACCTAACACTTGAAATTTTTGCCTTTGTTTAAGAAAATCAACAATTTCAACCAACTCTTCTTTTGCTTCATCAATCCCAGCAACATCATCAAATGTCACTTTTTTTCCAGTAGTCATAAGCCTAGCTTTTGATTTGCCAAAGCTTATAGTTCTATTACCTCCTGCTTGCGTTTGTTTAAAAAGGAAAAGTAATAAACCGATAAAGATAAGCGTCGGAACCCATTGAATAAGTAATCCACCAATTATACCTATTGCAGAGTCTCCAATTGAAAAGGAGAACTTCACTTTCCTATCATGCAAACTTTTTATTAAGTCACTATATATAACACCACTTGAGTTAAAGGCTGACCCATCCCTAAACTTCCCTTCGATGCTTTGGTTTCTTATTGTAATATTTTCTATATCATTATCTTCTAGTCTAGTTAAAAATTCTGAAAAAGGTATGGTTGTTTTACTCTTACCTATACTTCCGCTAAATTGAATATAAGCAACTGAAATAAGAACAATAATCACTAACCAGATCAATAAGCCTTCTAAAAATTTTTTCATTTACATTTCTAATTAAATACTAATCAAGCTTACCAAATTTTGTTTTATCGTGCTATTAATAATGAATCGAACCTTATCATCATCGGTATTTTTTCCGTTATAATTTACATCAGGATAAGCAAGCATCTTTCCATCTTTTTGTACTGTAGGCAAAGAATAGTAAACTTCAGAGCAATAATCATAATTTTTTAGAAATTCAGGGATTTTTTGTGTTTTCTTTAGTGGAGCAATAGTTACTGAACACTCCTGATCTCCAAATATTGTGCAGCTAAACCTGTTATCCCATTCAATAGAACCATTTAATGGTAAGTGTACAGTAATTTCTTGTATCTTTGACGATTCTCTAATTATTAAGATATTTTCTCCATATTTTCTTATTTTGCACCCAGAAAGTGTACAGTTAACATTACTACCCTTTTGCAATATTTTATTAAATATTACGATAAGGCTGTTGTACCTTGGTTTATAATGTTTGCTGGCAATTGCCATTATAGAGTAAAGAAGAAGCCTCAAGGCTATTTCCTCTGGCAATTGATAAAATTCACTTAGTTTAATTTCAATATAACCAAAATCATGAACATTAACACAATCATCAAATGCAAGGCGTGTGTAGTGCATCAACGCTTTTGCAGCTCTTTTCATATGAAGTGCTGTAAGGCATATTCGCTCTGTTAGAACATCTTGATTATCACTTGCTTTAAGTAAGTTACGGTATAAAGTTCGTCTGTATTTTAAGTCATAATTGCTTCTATCTTCGATCCATCTTAACTGATGAAGCTTAGCATACCTTTCTATTTCACTACGACTAAAATTTAACAACGGCCTAAATATATAAATACCATTTAAGAAAGATTTGTAATCCATTGATGATAATCCATCTACTCCACTACCTCGCTCCAATCTTAATAAGAACGTTTCTGCTTGATCATCTTTGTGATGAGCAACGAGCAAACATTTAACATTATTGTTTTTACACCACTCTGCTAGTAACTTATATCGTGCTTTTCGTGCCTGTAACTGAATATTACCTTTAATATTTTGCTTCTCCCAATTTAATATGAACGATTCCTTTGCTCCAAGTGCTTTTGCATAACTTATAATAAAATCAGCTTCTTTTTGAGACTCTGAACGTAACCCATGATTTACTGTTAATGCTATAGGAAGTGAAAGCTTGTTTTTTTTTGCCCAGTTAGTCATTAAATGCAGTAAGACTATACTATCTACACCACCTGATACTGCAACTGCGATTTGGTTATGGAAAGCAAAACTATTAGCTATATTTTGAAATAATAACTCTAATTTCATTATGTTTCTTGATGGCCAGATAGTCTCTACGTCATACAGCGACTTATTTGTGGTATATATAGATCCCGCTAACAAGCAGCGGAATTGCTCTCTTTTGTCATCCCAGTGCTTGACACTGGGATCCAGGTTTTAATGCAAGAAACTACTTCTTTATTCCAGAAAATGAAAATTCCACTCTACGATTTTTAGCATGCTCTTTTTCATATTTAGAATTTCTAGAATCATCTTTTACATTAACCAAAGGCTCAGTTTCACCTTTAGAAGCAGTTTTTATTCTATTTTCTAGATAAGGTGTACAGCTGACCATAAATTTTTTAGCTGCATCTGCTCTTCTAGCTCCTAGTGCAAGATTATACTCGTGAGAACCACGATTGTCAGTATGACCAGTTAAAGTGACCTTTGCGTCAGGATTATTTTGTAACACTTCCATCACGTCAAGTAATGCATCTGCACTCACTTCACTGATACTAGATTCATCATAACCAAAGAAAACTCTTTTATCACCTATCTGCTTAACAACAGCATTCATTTTATTTGTCGTATTTACTCCTTTTTTAGGGCAAGAACTTACACCAGTAAGCAGTAAACAAAAACAACACATTATAATCAGTCTACTCCACATCACTAAACCTCCATAAATTTAAAATATAGTGCGTAATTTTAATTTTAGTACTAATAATCCCTCTATACTAGAATAGAGTCAAGGGAAATAAAATACTAAATGTTTTCTTTACAATCTTATAATTAATTTTCTGATAAGATGCTCAATTCTTAGCAATGAAGTACAATAAAAGAATAAAAATACAATTTTTTATTGTACTTTAAGCAAATATACTTTTAACTTTATTATTAATCTATTACGATATTAAGCAGATGTTTCAAAGCAATGAATAAAAATGAGATCTTATAAGTTTTTAGAGGAAGTATTACATAAGGTAAGGAATATCGAAAACACACTAAAACTACTAAGCAAAAGCCAATTGAATGTAGAGGACAAAGTTGAACAAATGTGTCTTCTAGAGGAAATCAGACATGAAATTATCTCTCATGATGCAATAAAGGAATCATTAGCGAATGCTCTTAGGAATAAAAAGAGTGCTAATATTCAGCAGCTAAAGTTAATAGAGGGGATACACAAAAGCAGCAGTGCTATTCCTGTTGATTTAGTAAAATCTTTGTCCAAAGCTAAGATTGAATGCCAAAACTTATGGAGGCTAACTAATTCTGAAATTAGTAACTTAGAAAAGCTGAAAGAATGCTTTACTAACCTAATTAAGCTTACTCGTGAAGCAGCTTCTATAAAATCGCAGCAATTAAAGCGCTCAAACTATGAGTCATTGCTTGCTGACTATGACTCTAATATCACAGAAAAGAACATAAAGGAAATATTTCCTAAGCTAGGTAAATTTTTTAGTGAAAATGTAGAGAAAGTAACTCAAAAGCAGAAGAAGGATAAGGTTACTAATATACAAAAAGTTACGGTTCAGAGACAGATTGAACTTGGTTCCTTATTCTTACAGCAAATGAGTGTTACACCAAATGAGATTTCCATTTCTTATTACGATTCTATCGATTATGATGAATCTGACCTTTGTTATGGTTTATTTTTACTTTTACGGCATACTGGTTATGCAATTCATCAAAAATGTTTAGCGCAAAATTCTATAAAGAGCTCAATTACAAAACATATTATGTATGAAACTCAAGGGTTATTCATGGAAAAGATCATTGGAACATCGAGAGAATTTATTGAGTTCATTCAACCACACATAAAGGAGAAACTTTCTACAAAAGGCAAAATTAATAGTAGTGTTGAAAATTTGTATTTGATTTTCAATAAAGTAAATCTTTCATCTTTTTTGAAGAATGCGGATGAATTTAGTTTATTGGCTCACATTATGCTAAGAACTAAATTAGAACAAGATCTAATAAATGGTACGTTAGAAGTTAAAGATCTACACGATAAATGGCTGGAAGGTATGAAGCATTACAAGATTTCAGTAAAAGCTAAAAATGAGCTAGACACTTATTTTCAAGATGAGTATTGGATAAGTGGTGTTATAGGCTACTTTCCTATTAAAGTCATAGCGTTAATCGCTGCTGTGCAGTTTTTTTCTTTCATTAAGAAAAATCATTACGAATTTTTAGATTCTATAGTAAAAGGAGATTTCAGTTTACTTATCGATTGGTTCTCTAAAAATGTATATAGTGCAAATTATGGCTTTTTGGAACAGCTAAAAAAGGTAACAGGTAGGGATTTAGATATTGAGTGCTACACTAGTTACTTATCTGAAAAGTATAATTTGTCTCAATAAATGGTTTTCTTGAGTTGTGTATGAGTTTTGTTCAGAATTTAATCAGAAATTTTTTTACTTTCAAAGGTTTATTTGCTAGCGATATTGCTATAGATCTTGGTACTGCAAATACTTTAGTTTATCAGAAAAGTCAGGGGATAGTGCTTGATGAACCCTCAGTTGTAGCAAGAGTAAAAGAAAAAGGAAGTTACGTTCCTTATGCTTTTGGCAAAAAAGCTAAGATGATGCTCGGAAAAACACCTGGAGAAATAGAAGCGATAAGGCCCTTGAAAGACGGAGTTATTGCTGATTTTAAAAGCGCGGAAGAAATGTTAAAATATTTCATACGCAGCGCAAACACAAGATTCACTGTTAATAAGCCTAGTATTATCATATGTGTTCCATCTGGATCTACCCCAGTTGAAAGGCGTGCTATACAAGATGCAGCAGAAAGTGCTGGTGCAAATGAAGTATTCTTAATTGAAGAACCAATGGCTGCAGCAATTGGGGCTGGACTTCCAGTTACCGAACCTGAAGGTTCTATGATTGTTGACATAGGAGGTGGTACAACTGAAGTTGCAATTATTTCTTTAGGTGGAATTGTTTATTCACGTTCTGCCAGAGTAGGTGGTGATATTATGGATGAGGCAATAAAGTCATACATTCGTGAAAATCATAAGTTATTGATTGGCGAAACAACTGCTGAAAAAATTAAGAAAAACGTCGGTTCAGCCAGTCTGCCAGTTGAAAACAACAAAGAGGGAATGATAATTAAAGGCAGGGATTTAGTGAGTGGTATGCCAAAAGAAATGCTTTTATCAGAATATCAAGTTGCAGAGAGCCTAATAGAGCCTGTACATCAGATAATTTCTGCTATTAGAACTGCACTGGAGAGTACTCCACCCGAACTTTCTTCTGATATAGTTGATAGAGGAATAATTTTATCTGGTGGAGGTGGGTTATTGCGCAACTTGAGTAAAGTTATTAGTGAAACAACAAAATTACCAGTTCGTGTTGCAGATGATCCACTTTGTTGTGTTGCCCTGGGTAGCGGAAAAGTACTTGAAAACATGGACTATTTTGGCCATGTTTTATTCAAGCAAGATTAAATTGTTTTTGAAGATCGAATTGTTTTGATGGAATTATGTAATATAAATGAGATCCCAGTGTCACGCACCAAGTAATTTAAAGGCAACTTCCAGCAGGAAGGGGTGTCATCCCAGCGCTTGACACTGGAACTTGACTACAAATAAGTATGCTGTTTCGATGAAATTGTGTAATAGAAACTGGATTCCAGTGGGCTTTGTTGCACCACTCAAGGAAAGAACAGGCAGTTACTGATGGAATTTGTTATAAAATAGATATTTAGCCGACAAAGGAAAAATATGCCAATAAGAATGAAAGTCAGTAACTGCAATGAATATAACAAATTTCTTCAAGAAAGGGGAAATGTTTTTCATTATATCAACGATGCCATTGAAAATTGGTACGAAAATAGTCCAAAAGTAGCAGGTGGCAACAATGTCTACAGCGACAAAGTAGTGATTCTAATTCACATAATAACCTATCTATTCAGGATTGGTCTTAGGCAAACAGTGGGATTTATAGAGAAATATCTTGAGCAAATAGGGAAAATTTTGCAAATTATCAGCTATTCGCAGGCTTCAAGAAGGTTTAAAAAGCTTAATATCAAAATCAACGACTGCAGAGTTGATAAGAACGATATGGAAGATATTGAAATTGCTATAGATAGTACAGGTATCAGCATCTACAATAATATTCCAGGCCATAGTAAGGCAAATGGTACAGATAGAAAGTATCGCCGCTATGAGCAAACAAGAAAGCTACATGTAATGCTAGAGATAGGTAGTAAAAAAGTTATAGCTGCAAAATACAGTAGTGGAGTTTATTCCGACCACTATGGAGCCTGTGATCTTATTGAAAGAGTGGATACCAAGTATAACATAAGCACGATATATGCAGATAGGGCATATAATCGAAAGAAGTTATACAAACTGTGCGATGAGCTTGACATAAAGACAAGGATTCCTCCGCAAAATAATGCAGTAGAGCATCCAAAGTTGGATTATATGAATGAGAGAAATTCTACAATCAAGCTCATAAAGTCATATGATGAAGATGGTATGAAGAGGTGGAAAAAAGAGATAAATTATTGGAAGAGATCTTATATAGAAAGTTTTTTCTCGCGACTGAAGCAAATATTTGGATTTAGTTTTAGGAATAAATCTGAGATTAATCGTGAGAAGGAACTGCTACTCAAGTGTTATTTGCTTAACAAATTTACTGAAATAGGCATGGCTAAGTTTGATATAGCTTCATGAATTTATTATACATTACCCACTATCCGAAGAGCTGTGCAACAAAGCCATTCCAGTGCTTGACACAGGTTTGTGTTTATAAATTATATGCTAAAAGAATTTGAAATTGAACCTTTATTAAAAGATAAAGCTCCGCATCAAACTAAGGCTATTGTTGCAATGTCCGGGGGAGTTGATAGCTCCGTTGCTGCAGCACTGCTGTATAACCTTGGGTACGAAGTGATAGGTGTGACTCTTCAGCTCTATGGCAGTGATGGTAATGCGAGAAAGGGTGCATGCTGCGCTGGACAGGATATTTATGATGCCAAATACGTGGCTGAAAGTGTTGGCTTTCCCCACTATATTTTAAACTACGAGGAAATATTCAAAAAGGAAGTAATAGAGGATTTTGCAAATACCTATATGCGTGGAGAAACTCCCATACCGTGCGTAAGGTGTAACCAAACAGTAAAATTTCGCGATCTATTGCAAGTTACAAAAAATCTTGGTGCGGATGTGCTCGTAACAGGACATTACGTAAGAAGATTAGAAGAAAATGGTGAGGTAAAGTTGTGCAGAAGTATTGATAAAAGTAAAGATCAAAGTTATTTTTTGTTTGCAACTACTGAGGAGCAGTTAAAGCTTTTGCGATTTCCATTAGGTGGGTTCTATAAAAGTGATATAAGAAAATTAGCAAAGTATTTTGGCTTACAAATTTCTGAAAAGCCGGATAGTCAAGATATATGCTTTGTTTCCGAAAGCTATAGTAAAACAATAGCTAAATTAGCTCCACAATCTGTGCAGAAAGGTAAAATAGTAGATATTCATGGAAAAGTGCTAGGTGAGCACAGCGGCATAGTAAATTTTACAGTGGGACAGAGAAGAGGCCTCTGCATCGCACACAATGAGCCTCTTTACGTGATAAAAATTAATACAGAAAATAATGAAGTTGTAGTAGGCCCGATCAATGCTCTAATGCAAAAAAAGATATTGGTCAAAGAGTTAAATTGGTTAGAACAACCAAAAGAAGGCATGGAAGTAACTGTGAAGCTTAGGTCATCACATGCAGGAAGCTTAGCGACAATATATTCAACTGACGAAAAGAACAAAGCCTGTGTAATTTTAAACGACGATTACTTTGGCATCAGTCCAGGTCAAGCCTGTGTAGCATATAAGGGCGAACAAGTTATAGGTGGAGGTTGGATATGCTCCTAACTTGGTGGTTTAATTTTTTAATGCAGAATGTAAACATACAATAAAATTTATTGCTGTTTTATCCTATATTCTTTATACTATAAAGATAATTATTATATTGTGGACTAGAGGGATGGTTAAAGAAGTTGAAGAGTTAATAAAAATTGTTGGTAAGGGCAATTTACTAGAAGCAGCATTTATTCGTTTGGGCAGTTTTCAACATGCTGACTTACATCATTGCATGGATTACAGAAATCATATAGGTCTATTCGAATTCATTAATAAAAAAGAACAAGAGCCATTAGATAAATATTTTAACTTAAAATTTAGTCTACAAGGATTGTTTTTAATTTATGTTCAAGCTTATAGAGTTCTTGCAGAAAATGCTCAGTTCAATACTCAAGAAGTAATTGATAAAATATATGCTGCAGTTGAAAGTAAAAAAATACCTACTCTTTGTGACACTTCGAAGAAACTGCTAAGGGAAATTGTAGATCAAGTAGAATTGACAGAAGATCAAAAAAAACTAAAGCTTTTTAATATTCTAGCAAATCCGAAAGGTGAAGCTCTATTTAACAATAATGATGACTTTGAGAAACAAGTACTCAATAATATTAAAAAGTTACTCAAAATAAGCTATGCAAATGAATTTGATAAAGAGTTTAGCTTATGTAAAGAGGTAATAAATCATTATTACTCGATTCACAGTATAAAAATAGATAAAGACATAGCATTACTATTTTCTAGTTATGGTATATTTTCTACATGTACTGGAAATGGAGATATTTTATCACTCAATCAATATATTAATGAGAAAGCTAGAGTAATCAACACACCACTGTATTACAGTTACATCTTACAGTTAATAAAGGTATTAAGAAAAATTGAGTTACCGTATAGAAATGGATTCACCAAGTATACACTTAATTATAGAGGTATAAGTGAATTGAACGGGACATTTACAGCTGCAAGAGAGCAAGACAGTCAAGATTCTCTATATCCTAAAAATATCAAACGTACTCTAGAGCAACTACTAAAAAACCAAAATAGTGATGCATTTGAACAATTAGTAACAAACCCTGAGAATACGTATTACTCAGTGCCACAAAGTGAATGCAGACTAAACTCTAGTATCAGTAACAAAAAAAACAAAAATCATAAAAACACATTTTGTAAATTAGCTTTAGGTATGTTTATATTGTCTATTGGATTATATACTGCTGATTATTTCTTTATGGAGCAAAAGTTATTCAACTCAATAACAAATATTTTGCCACAAAATAATCTCATCAATTTCATAGTTGCTGCAGTACTTACTATCGTAATAGTATATGCTTTATTTCAACTACTAAAATCACCTCAAGAACCGCCACATTCAACGATCAATGATACAACTATTAACAGTTTTGCAAATGGTCCTATTCAATCATGAATCTCTACTTATGAATGATAAATGTAGCACTTTTAAAGTGTATGCTATATAATATCTTCTCTTGAATAACGAGGTAATCCATGGATTTAAGCAAAGTAACAACAAAACCAGATGAAATAAATGTAGTAATTGAAATAAGTGCAAATGCTGAGCCTGTAAAGTATGAATTTAATAAAGAGCTTGGGTTGTTACAAGTTGACAGATTTTTGTCTACCTCAATGACTTATCCTTGCAATTATGGGTTTATACCAAATACCTGCGCAGGTGATGGTGACCCTGCGGATGTTTTGGTGCTAACTCAATTTCCTTTAGCGCCTGGAGTTTTGATATCGGTGCGTCCAGTAGGTGCATTACTTACCAAAGACGAGAAAGGAGAGGATGAAAAAATATTAGCTGTACCTATCTCCAGTGTTGATAGCTATTATGACAATATAAAAAACTATTCTGATTTATCTAAAAACTTACTAGATAAAATAGCTCATTTCTTTTCTCATTATAAAGATTTAGAAAAGGGAAAAACGGTGACAGTTGGAGAATGGGCTAATGTGGAAAAAGCAAAAGAAATCATTGAAAAAAGTAGAAATTAGTTTGCGTTGATTTAGCCTTAAATTACAGTTATTCGGAAAAATGTTGTTGTTTTTAATGGGTAAATATTGGTATCCGTTCAGGATAGCGGTGGTAGTATAACCATAGAGTAAAAGTGAGTTTACAACAAATGGTGTCATCCCAGTGCTTGACACTGGGATGGCTTTGTTGCACAGCTCTTCGGATAGTGGGTAATGTATAATAAATTCATGAAGCTATATCAAACTTAGCCATGCCTATTTCAGTAAATTTGTTAAGCAAATAACACTTGAGTAGCAGTTCCTTCTCACGATTAATCTCAGATTTATTCCTAAAACTAAATCCAAATATTTGCTTCAGTCGCGAGAAAAAACTTTCTATATAAGATCTCTTCCAATAATTTATCTCTTTTTTCCACCTCTTCATACCATCTTCATCATATGACTTTATGAGCTTGATTGTAGAATTTCTCTCATTCATATAATCCAACTTTGGATGCTCTACTGCATTATTTTGCGGAGGAATCCTTGTCTTTATGTCAAGCTCATCGCACAGTTTGTATAACTTCTTTCGATTATATGCCCTATCTGCATATATCGTGCTTATGTTATACTTGGTATCCACTCTTTCAATAAGATCACAGGCTCCATAGTGGTCGGAATAAACTCCACTACTGTATTTTGCAGCTATAACTTTTTTACTACCTATCTCTAGCATTACATGTAGCTTTCTTGTTTGCTCATAGCGGCGATACTTTCTATCTGTACCATTTGCCTTACTATGGCCTGGAATATTATTGTAGATGCTGATACCTGTACTATCTATAGCAATTTCAATATCTTCCATATCGTTCTTATCAACTCTGCAGTCGTTGATTTTGATATTAAGCTTTTTAAACCTTCTTGAAGCCTGCGAATAGCTGATAATTTGCAAAATTTTCCCTATTTGCTCAAGATATTTCTCTATAAATCCCACTGTTTGCCTAAGACCAATCCTGAATAGATAGGTTATTATGTGAATTAGAATCACTACTTTGTCGCTGTAGACATTGTTGCCACCTGCTACTTTTGGACTATTTTCGTACCAATTTTCAATGGCATCGTTGATATAATGAAAAACATTTCCCCTTTCTTGAAGAAATTTGTTATATTCATTGCAGTTACTGACTTTCATTCTTATTGACATATTTTTCCTTTGTCGGCTAAATATCTATTTTATAACAAATTCCATCAGTAACTGCCTGTTCTTTCCTTGAGTGGTGCAACAAAGCCCACTGGGATCCAGTCCTTTCGCACAAAAAACGTTGTAAAGTAACTTAGTTGGATCCCAGTGTCAGCTACTCTGATGACAAGACAGGTTTCAATATTTGCATGCATCTGAACAGATACAAATATTGCAATTAAAAGCATTAGACAGGCAGTAAAGGTCTTGATATTATATAATCTTAAGTTCTAAACTTGGAAGGGTGGCCGAGCGGCTGAAGGCGGCGGTTTGCTAAACCGTTATACGATTGAAAAGTCGTATCGAGGGTTCGAATCCCTCTCCTTCCGTATATTATTGTTTAGGTATTCATTACAGTAATTTCACCCTCTTTTTTAATTATTAAAAAGTTAGCTAGCGTTTATTCAGTATTTATTATAGAATTAGTTATTAGCTAAATAATTTTATATGCATAAAATACTAATTTTGATATTAATAATGCTGCCGCTTAGGTTACTTGCAACTGAGATTGAAATTGTTGCAGATGTAAATGGTGAGCCAATTTCAAATTTAGATATCGAAAGACGTATAAACTTCATAAATTCATTGCTTGGCACTCAGAAGATTAATCAAAAAGAGGTAAAATCTCAAATTCTAAGACAGTTAATAGACGAAATTATCATTGTCAGCGAAGCACAGAAGATGAATATAGAATTGAGTAACGAGGAGTTAAATAATGCTGTCACGTTATTCTTAACTCAAAGTTTAAAACTTAAGGCTGATGAAGTTGATCAATACGTAAAAAAGCATAATATAGATCTCAATACCCTAAAAAAACAAATAAAGTGTCAGCTGCTGTGGAACAAGATTATTGAAGTAGGAGTTGTACCGCTTATTAATATCAGCGATCAAGAAGTGGATGATGCAAGAAAGCAAAAAGAGAAGTCTGATTACCTTATTACGTTTCAGGAGTTCATAATTCCCGATCAGAAGATAGCTGAAGACTTAGTAAAAAAATTACGTACCAGTAATAATCCAGAATCTTCAATAAAGATGAGCAAAGCAACCGTTAATTTAAGTCAGCTAAAAGGTAAACTCAAGGACGTTTTGGAAGGATTAGAAATCAGTGATGTAGCAGGTCCGGTTAGTTTAAGCGAAGGTTACTCTGTTATAAAAGTCATAGATAAAGTACAGCTTAATCATACAATGCTGAAAAGTACTTTAAAACTGAAACAGGTTGTAGTTGAAGGTTCAGAAAGTTTACTCTCTAGTTTTAAGGAGCAAAAGGTCAGTTGTTTAAATTTTGACAAGTTAGCAGATGATTTCAAGTTGCCAAGCGTAAAAGAGTTTGAAATAAAAATGCGAAATTTAAATCCTGATTTACAGATTTTATTTAGTAAAACAAATATGAATGAAATAGTAGAATTAAGAGAAAATAGCACTGCAAAGTTGATGATGTTATGTGATATCAAAAATAATGCAATGGATATAGAAGCAATCAAACAGGAAATGTATCAACAAAAGATTATGATACAAAGCAACCTGTTATTGGATAATATGCGTAAAAATGCAGCTGTTAGTTATCAGTTTAATTGAAGTTAGAGAGGTTTTCTACTCCATAAAAAGTTTATGAAGAATATAATGCTCATTGGCGGTGGAGTTGGAAATGCAGTGTTATTTTCGATAGGGAAGGCATGTCTTGAAAACAATCATAAGGTTTTATATTTCGCTGGCTATAAAAAATTAAGTGATGTATTTAAACGAGCACTGATAGAACGTGCATCAAGTGCAGTAATTTGGGCATGTGAAGAAGGATTGATAGAAACAAGCAGAGAACAGGATAAATCCTTTCATGGTAATATAGTTGATGCAATAATCTCATATCAGCAAGGAAAGTTAGGTAAAATTACTATTAGTTTAAACACTATAGATAAAATCATCACTATTGGTTCTGATAAAATGATGAAAGCTATAAATGAAGCTAGAAAAACAATTTTAAAGCCATATCTAAAACCAAAACACATAGCAATATCATCAGTTAACTCTCCTATGCAGTGCATGATGAAAGAAATCTGCGCTCAATGTATTCAGCAACACATAAATAAGGAAACAGGAGAAATAAGTTTTGTTTATAGTTGCAGTAATCAAGACCAGGATATGGAGCTTGTTGACTTTGATTTTTTAAGTGAGCGCTTGAAGCAAAATAGTTTACAAGAAAAGCTCACTGCAAAATGGATAGAACATGTTCAAAGACACTAAACAGCACAAAGAGGAACTAAGGAAGCAATATAGAACCATAAGAAAAGATGTTGATGAAAGTTATTCCAGTTATGCAGCAAGTTCCCTTATTAATCTCTTTAATCAGAACTTAAGCTACGTTAAAGGTAAAACAATAGCAGCGTACATTCCAACAGACGGAGAAATTAATGTTGTGCCTTTGATGCATCGTTTACTCGATTTAGATTATAAAGTAGCAGTCCCTAATAAAAACAAGTTATTAAAATTTGAGGAATGGAATAAAGCAGATGAAGATATAATCCCCGATACAATCATTACTCCTGTTATTGCTTTTGATGATCATTTTAATAGGTTAGGTTTTGGCGGTGGTTGGTATGATGAAATGATAAAAAAATTACGGCCACTTGGAAAAATATTTATAGGTGTAGCCTATGAGAAGCAATATTGTAAAAATTTACCTGTGGAAAAACACGATCAAAAATTGGATATTATAATTACTGAGATGTGTGTTAGACTTGAAAGCAGGTTGCTCAAGAAAACGGATAGAAAGGAGTAGCATAGTCTACCTCTTTCTGATAGTAATTGCTTATCTGTTTAGATGCATGCAAATATTGAAACCTGTCTTGTCATCAGAGTAGCTGACACTGGGATCCAACTAAGTTACTTTACAACGTTTTTTGCACAAAAGGACTGGATTCTAGCGTCACGCGCTAGAATGACATCAACTTTTGAATTCCAGTTATGCAAGAAATCTATTCATTTGAAACTTGTTTGAGAAACGTAGCTATAAAAACCGCAGGTACCAGTTGGTTTTTATTAGCTAAAGTAAAGGTCAAATATCTGGAATTCTGGACATAAAATCCCCCTGTAAAAAAGATTAGAAAAAAATGCAGTGCACATACGACAGATATACACTGAAGAATACATTTTTAATAAGTTTGATTAAAAAGTCTGCAGACTAAAGATAGATTTTGAGCTCTTAAAATATCTCTATTTGTAATTATAATGAGATTTAAAATATGCGGAAGTAATTTTTTGTGTCCGCTTAGCAGGGTGGCAAAATAAGATAGACAGATACATTAAAACGCTCTTCAAATGTATCAACCCATTTCTTTCCCTCCTTCACTAACTCGTTCAGCACTTGAACTATCTAATTTAGGACTTGGTTCTATTTTCTGAACTTTCTCATTAACCTTTTTTTCCACCTCCTCTATTTTATTATTACCAATTGCCATAATTGCAGGTAGAAAATCTTTCATCAAATCTAGCAATTTCTGCATATCTTCCTTATGAGTACTGATGCCCTTTTCCAGAAGTCTGATCATATCAACTTCTAAAAAATTTTGAATAGTTCCATTCTTTACTAACTCTTGTATAGCAGATCGTTGCTCTTCATTTTTAAGCATTTTTATGATCCTTATTTTATTCTGGGCCTCTTTTGATTTTTCAGCGTTTTCAGGGTATACCATATCATCAATGAACTCTTTCTCTAATCTAGAGAAGTTAATCTTTTCCCAAGTCAATTCATCGATCACATCTTTCACAAAACTTTTCACTGCTTTTCCGCATTCAATTGCACCCTCTTTTACTTTACCAATACTTTTATCTGCATTTTCTTTTATTTCATCTCTATGCTGATATATGGCATAACCAATAGCAGCTATAGCCGCTATTGCTAAAAGCCCTAACAACGCTATTCCACCACCCAACAATGCACCAGCCACTCCCCCTATTGCTAATGTACCTACTAATGCACCTGTCAATGTTGTAAATGCTGCTCCACTTATAACTCCTTGAACTAACAGTTGGTTGCCTAAAGCTTCAAGTTTTTCCTCCATTACTAGATTTTTACCAACTTGCTCAGCTAGTTTTTTGAATTTTTCTCTTCCTGATAATTTTTTTGACACAGCTGTAAAAAATTTTTCGCTTTTCTCATTTTCTAATAAACTGATTATGTCTGCCTTTTTAGTTGAATCTAAATTTTTCAGATCTTCATTTTGATCCAAAAACTTTCTTGCTTCTTCCTGTAAAGCTTTATCTCCTTGAATAATTTCAAATATACCTTGAGCAAGGTACTCGCTGTTACCAGTATCTACTGCACCACCTTGTACCATATTCAATTCCCATCAATTATAAATATGCCTAATTATATATACTAATTATTAATTATATTATAATTGACATAAAATAATTACTCCTTTCCAAATATGGAATTTGTATTACAATACCTAGATTATATGAAATCAAGGTATTTTATGGGTGAGAAAAAATTAAGAGCCGCTGTGGTTTTATCAGGATGCGGCCACCTCGACGGCACAGAGGTGAGAGAAGCAGTTTTAAGTTTGCTTGTGCTTGATCAGCAGGAAGTTGAAGTCACGTGCTTTGCTCCTGATGTTGATATCACACAAGTTATGAATCACAAAACAAAAGAAGCAGTAAAAGAAAAAAGGAATGTACTTGTAGAATCAGCAAGAATTGCAAGAGGTGAGATAAATGATTTAAGAGAAGCTAAAGCTGAAAATTTTGACATGCTAGTCGTACCTGGTGGATATGGAGTTGCGAAAAATTTATCTGACTTAGCTGAAAATAAAACAGTAATGCCTGAGTTTGAAAGATTAGTCTCAGAGTTCTTTGTTGCAAAAAAGCCAATAGGAACTATATGTATATCTCCAGCCATTATTGTTTTAATTTTAAGTAGCAAAATAGGTAAAGAAGAAAGTAAGATTAAGGTAACTATAGGAGACGACAAAGACCAGTTGATAGAGAAGCTCGGCGGCGAACATATAACATGCGATACAAAGCTATCAATAGAAGACGAAAAGCATAATATATTTTCCTGCTCTGCTTATATGCGTAGTGATGAAAGTACACACTCTGTATATCAAGGAATAAAACACATGATTGACAGTATGGTGAAAAAAATTAATAAAAAAACCAAACAACCATTTCTCTAAAGTGTAGTTTCTTATACAATTAATTATGTCTGTTGCATTATTGTTGTAGCCAAAGTAATCTGTAATTGCTTATTAATGATAAGCTATATTTAGTATGTAAGTTTAGTTCTTTTTTTTATAGATATAAATATGTCAGATCTTTTTTATATTGAAAGTGAGTGTTGTGTAGATGGTCAGTGTGATACTTATGCAGGAGAAGTGAGTATTAATGATGTCATGTTGGGCAAGTTTAGTCTAAATTCACACAGTGGGAAAAAAGCCATGGTAAATATAGACATCGTTACATTCGATATCCATATTGCTATGGATGGCCAAGATGGAAAGACAATAAAAAGAGACCTCAAGAGTCCTGAATTTACAATTAAAGATGACGGTTCCTGGTATATTAACAAGAGTCTTGGTAGTGATAAATTTGAAATTATAGTAAAGCAGTCATGATATGAAACATAGTGAGCGGAGCTTACTTTTTAGCAATGTTTACATACTTACTTAAAAAATGGAGATTATCTTAGCTGAACCACGCGGTTTCTGTGCAGGGGTTAAAAGAGCTGTAGACATATTAGCAATCACTTTAGAGAAATACAAAAATGAACGCCAAGTTTATGTACTACACGAAATCGTTCATAATAAATATATAGTAGAGGGCTTTAAGAAACAAGGAGTGGTTTTTGTAAGCAGCATAGAAGACATTAAAGACAATAGAGGAATATTGATCTTCAGTGCACATGGAGTGTCGAAAAGTATAGAGGATGAGGCAAAAAGAAAGGGTGTTCAAGTGATTGATGCAACATGTCCATTAGTTAGCAAAGTACATAAAGAGGCAAAAAGGTATGAGGATAGTGGTAAAGAATTAATTCTAATTGGACATGAAAATCATCCAGAAGTTAAAGGAATTATAGGAAGAGTAAGTAATCCTATATCTCTAGTGCAAACTATGCAAGACGTATACAATTTACAAATCAAAGATCCAGATAATTTATCTTATGTAACACAAACCACGTTAAGTATTGACGATACCAAAGAAATTATTGCTACACTGAAGCTCAGATTTCCAAGCATTACAGGCCCCGACTTAAAAGATATATGCTATGCAACACAAAATAGGCAGAACGCTGTTAAAAAATTGGCTAAAATTACAGACGTAGTGTTAATTGTAGGAAGCAAAAACAGTTCAAATTCAAACCGTTTATTAGACCTGTGCATTTCCACAGGAAAAAGAGCCTATTTGATTGATAATTATAAATGTATGAACAAAAATTGGTTGCAGGGCGCAGAAAAAATAGGAATTACTGCAGGTGCTTCTGCTCCTGATATATTAGTTGATGAGCTAGTAAATTACTTAAAAATAAATATGAATACAAAAGTTTCAGTCATGCCAGATGGATTCACTGAAAATGTTCAGTTCAAGTATACTAAATGGTAATGTGCAACAACGTGCGTCAAATCAAGTCTTTAGCTTAATTCAATTTTCAGTCTGTTGGAGAATAAAATATCAAGCTGAGATATAATTAATCCTCGTTTGTCAGGTTAAGTTGTGTCTAGCACAAATATAAAAAACCTTCATCATACAAAAGGGTTAATATTACTACTAATTTTATCAAAAACTTATAATATAAGTAATATTGTCATCTAATGTTTAATGAATTTCAATAAATTACCTTTTTAATTCTAGATGAGTATACACTTTGTTAATATGTTTGGGTCAAAACCCAAAAGTAAGTTTATGCTTTCTATAGGAAAAGAAGGCACAATGTTACTATATTTTAAAAATGATACTTTAAATAAAAGATATTTTGCTAAGGACAAAAATAATAAAGTTGTTTCTGACTTAATTTCATGTCTCTCATCAGATAAAAAAGCACCCTTATATCTGGTTCTCAATCACACTGATCAGAACTATTTGCTACAGTCTATCCCAAGAGTAAATAGGATTAGTGCTTATCTATCAGCAAAAACAAAAGTAGAGCATTTTGCTCATAATAACGATATAAATTCTATTCTCTTGGTCGAAAAGCCGAATAAATTTAATCAAAACTGGTGGTATCTATTTGTTTCATCAAAAGCAAATCATTTAATAGAATATTGGTTGGACGTGTTTGTTGAAATAGGCTCTAACTTTAAAGGAATATTAATGTTTCCTATAGAACTAGTCAGTATAGCAAAAAAGATTCTACACAAAGATCCTAGTAACTGGAAAATTATAGTTGCTGCAACTAAAACAGGTGGCTATAGACAAGTGGTTCTTAAAGAGAACAAAATGATATTTACACGTTTAATACCATTTACTAATGATAATTTACCAGGAATCATTGCTGGTGAAATATATCAGGAAGTGAAAAATACAATTCAATCTTTAACTAAGTTTGGATTTGAAAAAAATGACCCTGTCGACCTCTGCATTATAGTATCAGAAGCTATTAAATCTAGTTTATCAGTTATAAATTTTTCAGAGAATAGTGTGAACATATTGACTCCATATGAGCTGGGTAAACTATTGGGGGCAGAATTAGCTATAAGCGAAAAAGATAGCTTTTGTGATACTACAATTTTGTTTCACAGCTTTAAGAATAAGCCAATAAATATTTTTAACACAAAAGAAACTAAAGAATTTTATCTATTTAATTATCTTTATTTAAATTCTCCTCAAATTTTTCTATACCTACTCTTGGTTTTAGTTGTAATTAACGCCTTTTGTTTGCAAAATTTGTATTCAAATTTTAATGTTGCTGATAATTTATCTGCAACGCGGAGTGCTTTAAATAACAAACTAATAAAACTTAGCCAAATCTATAATGTAAAAAAGATAGATGAAGTTTACGATTTTATTAATATAAATAATATTTTATCAAAAATAGAGTACTCTCCCCTTACACAAATTAAGTATGCAGAAAAGTTAAAAGTACCAGGTGTAGAGCTTCAATCGTTTGAGTGGAATTATAATGAGGCAAAAAGTTATATTACCACAACTTTAAGGTTTAATTTTCAATCTGGTAAAGACATTTCTTATCAATACGAGAAACTACAGAAAAATTTAAACGATAATTTCCGTACTCATGATATTAGTATCTCTAGCTTACCTACTACTAAAGAGAAAAATCTATCTATTGATGTTGAAATAGGAGAGGCAATGTAGATTGATGACTATCTCTCAACTAAAAAGAAAAGCTACAATTCAGTGCATATATTACTTATTGTTATCTATTGTATTAATAGGGTTATCAACGTGTTTTATTATCTATAACAAAAAGGTTTATAATAAAAATCAAACTGCAGCTGAGGAAATACGCTCTATTAATTTACAGATCATTGAAATTCAAAAGAAAGAAGTCGTTCTAAATAAAAACCTAGATTTATGGAAAAGAATTTCTTCTTCAAACTTACATAGTAGCAGATACATTACAAATTTAAATTTTGAGCTTAACAAGCTATATAAAAAACACTACATGTTAGAACCTGAAATATCAATTTCTATACCTGAAGAAGCTGAACTCCACAATAAAAGTGAACATACAAAAGTAATAAGAAGTGAAGTGGTTCTAAGTTTAAGCTCAATTAGCGATAAGCATATTTTTTTATTTCTACAGTCTATTCCAAATCTTCCTGGTTATGTTATGATCAGATCTCTTACCTTGAATAAGCAGAGAAATATAGATTCTGCAGCTATAAACCAGATTTTAAGTGGTAATATGATAGAGATAGTGAGAGCTAGTATAGTTTTTGATTGGTATACCATATTAAGTAGATGAATATAAAGTTGTTTTTTATTTTTACGCTGCTGTTTTTTAATGTTAGTGCATATTGCAATTGCGAAGATCTTGTAGAAAATATAGGGATTTGTAAAAAATATTCTTGCCAACAGCATATTAGTAATGAAGATTTTATTGAGCATAAAATATTAGGGTTAAATAGTGAAAATTTATGTGTATATATAGAAAGACAAGGCAATGATGAAATGGTCTGTCATCATTCTAATGATGGAATGATTATAGAAAAGAAGTACTTAAAAAGTATTTTAAAAGTTGGAAATCAAGAAATAAATGACTTCATTGATATAGCAAATTTGCGTGCGAAGGAGTGTTTTTTTATCAACAATTATTATATAGATCGAGACGATATAATAAAAGAGGCAGCAGAGAGTACTTTATCGCAATATGGTAGCATAAAAAGCATTTTTTTTGATGAAGAGCAGGTTAATAGAATAGTTAGTGAGATGGAAAAGTTTAACTTACAGTCTTCAGGAGTTACAGAGGAAGAAAATTTCAATTGTAAAGTAGTCAGTTTAGATTCAATTTTATACTTTTCCCCCGATACATGGAAAATATGGGTAAATGGAAAGTTGTTTATAAATACTAAGGATTTAAAAGTGCACTCAGTAACTGAAAATTATGTAACTTTTTCATGGGCTGTAAACCAAAAGATAACAAAAGAACGGATAAGCAATTCTAAAAATGTACATTTTGGACATGGAGGTATTATGTTTACGCTTTATCCAGAACAAAAATTTGATTTAGATAGTTTATCTATTAAATAATCTAATACATCTGCGCTTGTAGCTCAGTTGGATAGAGCGTTGCCCTCCGGAGGCAAAGGTCGTGGGTTCGAATCCCTCCAAGCGCGTTTTTAATTAAATTTGACAATAATACTCTCACATAAGATAATAAAGAGATTTATTTTAAAGCATAATTATGTCTAGTGGTACTATAAATAAAGTCATATTAGTTGGTAATTTAGGAAAAGATCCTGAAATTAGGACTACACAAAATGGAAAAGAGATGGCAAGTTTTTCGATAGCCACATCTGAAAGTTGGACTGACAAATTTTCTGGTACGCGCTCTGAAAAGACAGAATGGCATAATATTGTAATTTTTAGTGAAGGATTAGTAAAAATTGTTAAGGATTTTGCGCGCAAAGGTAGTAAAGTTTACGTTGAAGGTTCTCTGAGAACTAGAAAATGGACTGACCAAAATGGTAGCGAAAGGTATACGACAGAGGTGGTGCTATATAACTTTAATAGTGCCCTTACCCTTTTAGATTCACGCAACAGTATGTCAAACTCTGATTACAAGCCAAGTGAATACAAACAAAATGAAACAGAACAAAAAGATAAACACGGAAGTTTTGACAACGATATAAAAGACGAACTAATCGATGATGAAATACCATTTTAATAACTTCAATTGAAATCTACATTTTTATGGACTGCTTGTGTTACTCCTTTTAATTGCAGTGGAGATAGTATAGATTACCAAAGCTTGCAGCGTTTACTAACAATGCAAGCTGAAGCTGAAAATGGTGTAGTGTTGCTAGGTAGCACAGGTGAAAGCTTATCACTTACTGATTCTGAAAAGCGCACATTAGTTGAATTTGTATGTGAGCTAAAATTAAATACGAAAATTATAATTGGTGTACCAGGAGTGAATCTATATCAGACTCTTGAATGGCTTGATTTTTGCAAGGGTATGCCTATTCATGGCTATCTAATGACAACTCCCATTTATGCAAAGCCTGGAATCATGGGGCAAACTTTATGGTTTGAAAAGCTGCTTGAAAAAGCACATGTGCCAGCCATGCTTTACAATATTCCATCAAGAGCAGGAGTGAGTCTTCACGCTGAAACTGTACGCAACTTATCCAGCCACGAAAAATTTTGGGCTATCAAAGATTCAAGTGGCACCGTTGATACTTTAACTCAGTATAAGAAAGTTGCACCAAATATTGAGGTCTTTTGCGGAGATGATAATATGATACCCGATATGGCTGCTAAGGGTGCGGCTGGTCTGGTTTCTGTTGCTGCCAATGTTTGGCCACGTGTAGTACATGAATATGTTAAGCAATGCATGAGTGGCGAGAACCCTCAGGCAGACAGTTGGCAACAAGCTTGCAAAACTCTATTTACTGCCAGCAATCCAATACCTACTAAAGCACTCTTGCATGACATTGGGCTTATAGAACACAAAACTGTTCGTCTACCACTAAGCACAGAAGACTTGCCTTCTATTGAAACATTGAGGCAAGCTAATAAAATGATTCTTGGATGGAAAAATCAACTAGCTATGCAGGATTAGGACTTGAGCGGATAATTCAATTATACTTAACATGAAAAAAATGAGCTAAATCCTCTTCAAAAACTTCTATCTATCGTTTCTTAAGATACTTCCCTGCACGTATACCCACCAACAATTTTCACATCACTATCAACTGAGCTACCTGGCTGTTTATTTCCTTCTGGAAAAAAGCACTCAATTGCTTTATCAATTAAGAAATTTAAAGGAATACAAGCAATCACACTCACTACAAAAGTTAAAGCACCTATAGCTGCTGGTGATGTAAAGCCAAGAGCAACCAATCCTGCTCCTATCCCAAATCTAACACCAGTACACGCAATTGCTTGCACTATTTCTTTTGAAGAGTCCTTAAAGCCCGAAGTTGAGAGTTTTGCTATTAAAGCTATTGCATATAACGATGATAATAGAAACCCAACACCAACCATTCCACCTGCAACAAGAGGTGACAAACCAGAAATAGAGCTTATAGCGTAATTTGTAAAAATTCCATCAATAGCTCCTAAGCCTGCTACTATCCCCCCCACTATTCCACAGGATATCCCTGCTATTGCCATTTCATATATCAGATTTGATTTAAATTCTTGATCTTGGAAACCACTCATAACCTTATCTCTTTAATTAAAACTTATATAAAGGCTAACATACTAACACATTATAGTCAATACTTCTATGTTATTCTTTTTGGAGTTTTTAATTGACTTTCAGCACACTTTAGCCTTATATGTATGGTCCCAGAGTGTAATGGTATATAAAATATGAGAACAAAATGCCATTAAAGGAGAACTTATGATTACTGGATATATCAGAACAACAGAGACAATTCATAAAGCAATGTAAACTTTCTAAGTACTAACTCTAAAACTATTGTAAAACAGAAAAAAGCATTCATTTAAAAGAAAAATAACAGCTCCATATACTATTGAAGTGATAATACTTATAATGTTAGATGTGACACCAAATCTAATTTGAAATATAACTTATTTACTCAGCTTCTTTTGAAACTACTGTGAACATAATATCTATAGATAAAACATTGCATTACCACGCCACTAACGAGTAGCAGAATGACAAGTTTTTCAAACTAGTCCGGTATAAAAATCTCAGTCAGTTTAGCTACAGCTGTATGCTTTTAACTCTCCCAAAAAGAAAATTAACCATGTGAAATTCTTGTTGATATGACTTAATGAATAATTATTTTAGGTTACTAAGTTATTTAAGAAACTTTGATAATATTTAGCCCACTTACTTTTCTATTTTCCATGTCACGATGAGCCTCTATTATTTCATCAAATTTATATTTTTTATTAATTCGTACAATTAAAAGTTTTTTTCTTATCATTTCAAAAATTTCCATTGCAGTAAGCACTAACGTAAGTCTATTGTGCTTGTAGTGATATATCGAAGTTCCAGCTGCAAATAACGAACGCGAACTAAGTAAAGAGAAATTAATAGGAGCATTACCTGATATCTGCCCATAGGAAACATATATGCCAAACTTACCTAAAGATTCAAAAGAGAGCTTGCTTGTAGCGTAACCTATAGGGTCATACACCGCACCTACTCCTCTATTTTTCGTAATCTCCATGATTTTAGAAACGAAGTCTTTATCATTGTAGTTTATTGCGTATGTGCAGCCACTTTGTAAAGCTATCTTCATTTTTTCGTCAGAGCTTATAGAACCTATCACTATACCTTTTTTATCCTTTGCCCATTGGCATATTATTTGCCCCAAACCACCATTAGCTCCATGAACTAGTACAAAAGCACCAGGCCTGATTTTATAAGATTGATTAACTAAATAGTGAGCTGTCATACCTTTAAACAATACTGCAGCAGCAACTTCATCAGGTATATCATTCGGAATTTTTATCAAATATTTCTGGTGTACAATGCGCTTTTCACAATATGCCCCTGGAGGAGCTGTGCAATATCCAACTCTATCTCCAACCTTAAGTCCATCACTAATTTTTTTACCAAGCTTTTCAACAACTCCTACTGCCTCTACTCCAAGTACTGATGGCAGATCTTTAATTTTGCGTGTACCTTTTCTGTGTTCTAAATCATAACGATTTAAGCCGATAGTTGTATGACGTATTAAGACTTCCTCATCTTTTGGCTCACCTATGCTCTTATCTACAAATTCTAATACTTCTGGCCCCCCAGTTTTTTTAATTTGTATAGCTCTAACCATGATAAATGTAAGACAAAAACTTTAATTATGTTATCTAGCAATTAATATTTTGCAAAATGTTATTTAGAGTTTATACACTACATAAGCGTATTGTTAATAGTTTTGAGGCACAAATTATCATGAACAGAGAAATTTGGCTTTATGGTGTTTTATTCAATGTGTTGTGCAAAGTGGATGAAGATAATGATTTGGATGTTAACAATGTAATAAAAAAAATAAAAGAAAGGTTAGAATATAGAATACAAAAATCAGATAAAAAAAGAGATTATTGTAAATATTTATATACTTCTTGGGAAAAAAAAGGGTTTGATATTAATCACCAATTTGACTTGAAAGATTATGATGGCTTTCCAATAGATAGTCTTTTTTCTATTGCCATTAATTATAAATTATACACTTTAACAAATTTAGCGCAAGTTTTAATAAAAGCAGGAGCTAATGTGCAAAATGAAAAAGGATATTTACATGCCTGCGTTTTGGCTCGTTCTCCAGATATATTAAAAGCTCTCATAAAAGCGGGAGTAAATGATAACCCAAATGAAAACTATGGTGGAAATACCGCTTTAGACTATGTTGCTAAATTATATGGTAGAGATAAGTCAACGAAATCCAAGGATTGCTGTAAAATTCTAATTGAGCATACATTAGAAAAAAAACCTCACAGTAAAATGCCAGACTCTATAAAAAGTAATAAAGAGTTAACTGAGTACTGGAATGCCTGTAAAGCAAATAGTGAAGAATGGGAATTCGCAATACCAAAAACCGCAATACAAGTACTTAGTGTGCAAAAAACAAATAAGTGCTTCTGCCCAATTAAATAGATCTGTTGCATAACTATTATTTAAATCAACAATAGTCAAAGGTTTGTTATTTAAGCTTAAAAAACGTATATGATAGTGTTATTTCACTTAAATCTTTTGTACTATTGTCACGCATTATTTCAGGGTCTACGTAAAAGGATACGGGCATAGCCGCTTTTTGTTTTGGTAGCAGCATTTGCTCTTCAAAACAAAAGCATGCAACTTTATTGAAATATTTACCTGCTTTAAAAGGTGTGACATTATACACTGCCATTCCAAAAGAAGGCTGATCAGATAAATTTTTTGCATAATAAAATACTAAACTTTGTTGCCCTATATTTGTATCGATGTAGTTAGTTTCTGATTTAAATTCCCAAGGCAGACCTGATATTATATCAGCATTAAGGTGAACCCTGATTTTTTGGTCAGTTGCATTTATTGTTGCATTAGTTACTTTTCTCGTTGTGCCACCATATCCAGTAGCTTTACAAAAGATGCTATACAACGGTACTGAAGCATATGCAAGACACAGCATCAATACCACTAAAGATATTAGGAGGAAAACTATAGAACTTTTATTGTTTCCCCTTAAAAAGGAAATCATCTAATCCTTATTGTTGAACAAGTTAAGTAACCTGAGTAAATTGAGGAATATATTGATGAAGTCAAAGTAAAGATTAGTTGCACCAAGTATTGCCAGCTTAGTAGTTGCAACTTCTGAGCCATCATTATATCTATAATAAACATCTTTGATTCTCTGAGCATCGTATGCGGTCATTAAAGTAAACACTATCACTGATACAAACGATATTGCAAAATAGAGAGGACTGCTTCCAAGAAACAGATTAACTATAGATGCAATGATTAACCCCCAGATTCCCATAATCAAAAAAGAACCCATGCTGGTAAGATCTTTTTTTGTAGTATTACCATATAAAGCCATAGAACCAAACATGATCGATGTAATGAAAAATGCTCTCGCTATATTTTCTGCAGTATAAATTATAAAAATATGAGATAAAGAAATTCCCATTAAAACTGAGAATAGAAAAAATACAGTAAGTGTTGACTGAGCACTTAGGTGTTGAAGCCTAAAAGACATATAAAACACCAATGCAACTGGAGATAGCATTACCACAAGCGATAGAACAGGATTGGAATAAATCACCTGGAAAAGACCAGAAAACACTGTTAAAAACGCAACAAGCCCTGTAACACCTAAAGCTAAAGCCATATAATTGTATACTTTAGTTAGGTAACTCCTGAGTCCAGCACTATAATAAACGCCCTGAGAGCGAATATCCTGTTCGTTTTTCATATAAGACATATGTAACTCCTTATTATCTCTTGATGATATATTATAATACAATACAGCGTTTTTATCAAGTATAAAATGACATACTACAATTGAATGGTGTGGTATGCAATTAGAGAATTTCTTCCATAACTATAAGCAAATCGGTTTTCAGCAGCATTTAACTATTATAACAACCTCTGGCAATAGAAATTACTTTCACCATTCCCTCTATCATGATTTAAGGGGAATGGTGAAAGTAGTTTTTGCATTTACTAAAGCATTCTTCTTATAGATACTATACCAACAATCCACTATTTTTTCTATGTCTCGCGGTTTAACCTCCGGACCTATACTGATTCTAATTGAACATTCTGCTTGCTCTTTTGTTGCTCCCATTGCAAGCAAAACATGAGAAGGCCCAACTTTTCCAGAAGAGCATGCAGAACCATTGCTGACTGCAATATTATTTAAGTCAAAATGCATGAGCTGCAGATCATTCTTTACCCTCGGCATATAAATAAAACTTGTATTTGGCAATCTTTCAGAATTTCTGCCAAAGATCTTGATATCACTGACAAGACTTAATAATTCACACTCCAATTGATCACGCAGCTTCTCCACTTCATTCATTTTTGATAGAAGATCTGGAATGTTTTGCAATGCAGCAGAAAGACCTGCAATTGCAACAATGTTTTCTGTACCACCACGCAATCCTCTTTCTTGCCCACCACCTATTATAGTAGGTTCTATTACAAGCTTTTTGTCAAATATTAAAACTCCACTACCTGCTATACCACCAAATTTGTGAGCAGATAAAGTAAGTAAATCCACTTCTAAATCTTTCATATTTAATTCGATTTTCCCAACACTTTGAGCAGCGTCAGTGTGACAGATTGCCCCGAATTTATGTGCCATTTTAGCTATTTCCTTAACAGGCTGGATAACTCCAGTTTCGTTATTAGCCATCATCACTGAAATTATTACTTTATTCCCTTCAAGTTCGCTTAGAATTTTTTCTAGCTCTAAAAAGTCAACAATACCCTCTTGATTAACGGGTATTATATGTGGATTATATGCAGAATTAAGAATTGAAGGATGCTCTGTAGCTGAAATTACATGCAGATAGCCTTTCATTCCTCTCATGACGAGGTTGTTTGCTTCAGTTGCACCAGACGTAAAAACTATTTCTTTATCATTTGGAACGTCAAGAGCATCACGTACGTTATCTCTTACCTCTTTAAGAATCTTCCTCGCTTCTTGTCCTCTTTTATGCAGCGATGATGGATTTAGTGTTTGTTTTGACAAAATCTCAAGTATACTTTTTTTTACATTTTTACTCACTGGAGCAGTTGCATTATAATCGGCATACACACAACTACTATCTTCCAGAGAGAATAAACTCACAGGCTTATTTGTCACTTACCATTAACCAATTATGTATGTTAACTTTAACACGATAAAAATTTATTGCAAAAACAGGGAAATTAATACATAATTAATAAACAATTTACATTATCAACACCTGTCAAAACAGGTTTTTATTAGGAGTTATCATGGTAGAAGTCTTTTTAAATAATTCAACAAAAAAGATAGAAGGTAGATACCATCAAAGCAAAGATACCAATGCACCAGTTGTGCTAATTTTACATCATCACCCTCAATATGGTGGTAGTATGGATAGTAAGATTATACATACTATATATGAATCTTTTATCGATAATAACTTTTCTGCATTGACAATTAATTTTCGTGGTGTCGGAAAATCTACCGGAACTTTTGATAAGGGTATAGGAGAATTAACTGATGCTGCAGTAGCTATTGATTGGCTTCAGGAGCATAACTCTAACAATGTTCCAATTTGGATAGTCGGTTTTTCTTTTGGAGCATGGGTAGCTATGCAATTGACAATGCGCCGTCCAGAGATAGTAAGTTTTGTTGCCCTTTCTCTTCCAGCAACTAAGTACGATTTCTCTTTTCTCTCTCCTTGCCCAGTTCCTGGACTTATAATACAAAGTAATAATGATACAATTTCAGAAGAAAGCGATGTAACAGAATTAGCACAAAGGTTAATAAATTCGGTAAAAAATAACCATATGGAATACCATATAGTAGACGATACTAACCACTTTTTAAGGGATAAAGAAGAGGAAGTAGCTCAAATTATAGATAATTATATAAAACTACGCTTAAACAGTGCAGTCACTTCCTCCAAAAAAGTTAAAAAAGAGATAAGGGTAAAAGAATATGCCTAACTTTACAAATGAGAGAAATGAACGTATTAATATAAATAAAAAAAGTCTTGTTATGTTTAGGCAATTATTATTTCTCGTTTTAGCAATGTTTATGCTGTCAGGATGCTTTCTAAGTAAACAGCGTAAGTTAAAGAGTCCGTGTATAAAAAATAATGAAAGCATTTCATGCGAATTATACTCCGTTAATGACCATTGGTTAAATAAGTACAAGTTATAGGTAGCTTTGTATTGTACTTGTTTCTTCCATTTACAGCTTTACTAATGATCGGTTTTTTAACTGAAAAATGTGATCTGCTTTTTCTGCAAGGATATAGTTGTGTGTTACTATAAGCATAGAGCTGTTATTTTCCTTTACATATGAATGTAACAGCAAAAATACATTCAAAGAATTTGTTGGGTCTAAATTTCCCGTTGGCTCATCTGCAAGTAAAAGCTTTGGAGAGTTTACAATGCTTCTTGCAATTGCAACCCTCTGCCTTTCTCCACCAGAAATTTCAGATACCATACTACTTGCTTTATTTTCCAGACCAAATTTTTCTAATATTGCTTGCGATTTTTTTTTTGCTTCAGCTTTGCTTCTTCTTGCAATAAGCTGAGGAAGCATAACGTTTTCCAACACTGATAACTCTTGTAATAAATAGTGAAATTGATAAACAAAGCTAAGAAAATTTCTTCTTACATGAGTTTTATATTTATTGCTGGCTTGCGTGCAATTTACTCCATCTACTGTCACTACACCTAAAGTTGGCTTATCCAATAGGCCTGCAATTTGCAATATAGTTGTTTTTCCTGATCCTGAACTGCCGATCAATGCAACTACTTGCCCTCTTGTAAGACTCAGATTGATATCTTCTACAATAGCAGGACTTTTTTTGAAGCTCTTACTCACAGAAGCTAGCTCTAGTGCTACATCACTGTCCATATTATAAAAAGATCCAGGAGGGAGAATTAGACCGAGAAACTGTTACCACACCCACATCGAGACTTAGCGAGAGCATTCTTGATTTGAAAACCAGAACCACTTAGATCTTCAGTATAATCTATAGTTGAATTATTTAAAAATTTCGCTGAACAATTATCAACCATTAACACAGGGTTTCCATTCTCATCATTAATTACTATATCTTTACCTTTTTCACTAAAACTGGAGTGGCTTCTATAATCCTCGCTATCTTCGTCATCGTCAAAATCGTCGTCTTCATCATCGTCAAAATCGTCACCCAAAGACATCTTCTTATTTATTTGATCCATAAGAAAATTATACTTGAAGCCAGAGCATCCACCACCTGAAACTACAACCCGCAAAACAGAACTCTCATCTCCTTCCTGTTCTACAAGGGAGTGGATTTTCCTTAATGCATTGTCAGTTAAGCTAATATTGTAATCTGTTGACATAACAACCACCGTTCATTATTGATAACCTATTATAGTAGAAATTTTACATGTCAAACAATAATTTTCTATTAAGTTACGCGTGCTTTCCAAATAAAACAAAAGGAAGAAATTTTAAAGAGCCAGAAGATGAAAATCGCAGCTGCTTTCAGCGTGATAGGGACCGCATTATTCACTCTAATGCGTTTAGGAAATTGGGGTACAAAACACAAGTTTTTATCAATTATGAGCATGATTACTATCGTACTCGGCTAACTCATAGCCTTGAAGTTGCACAAATTGCAAGATCCATTGCTCGTAGACTTGGCTTAGATGAGGACATCACTGAATGCATAGCGCTTGCACATGACCTTGGTCATCCTCCATTTGGTCACACAGGTGAGGATGCTCTAGTTCAAGTTGATAAGGAGAAGTATAAGTTTGATCATAATGTTCAAGCTATAAGGATTTTAACTTATCTTGAACAAAAACATGCTGACTTTAATGGCATGAATCTAAGTTGGGAAGTGATTGAAGGTGTTGCAAAGCATAACGGTCCCTTGCTTGGTCAAAACGCGGAGTCTTCTACAAATAATCAGCTGCTATTAAAATATAATGAAAAATATGATCTAAAACTTGAGGAATTTTCAAGCATTGAAGCACAAGTTGCTTCAATTGCCGATGATATTGCTTACAGTGTTCACGATCTTGATGATGCACTCAGGGCAAATTTAGTAACCATCGAAGATTTGCTCGATGTTCCTTTAATTGGCAAAATGTTCAAAGAAGTAAAAAGCGAATATTCAGAATTGGCCCAAAGTAAACTCATACATGAATCACTGAGTAAAACTATAGGGATTATGATAAATGATGTCGTTTTTCAGACTGAAAAAAATATTAAAGACTACAAAATAAAAAGCGTAGAAGATGTAAGAGGTCTAAATACAATGCTAGTCACATTTTCACCAGAAGTTGCAAATGCCACAAAAGAGATGAAAAAATTTAACATGGAAAAAATATACAGAAGCTATAAATTGAATAGAACAATGAACAAAGCAAAACGTATAGTACAGGAGCTTTTTCAATGTTTTTATGAAAACCCAGGGTTATTACCTATAGAGTGGAACAAGCTTGCTTGTGAATCTCAGCGTTCAGTAATAATATGTGATTATATCTCAGGTATGACAGATAGATTTGCCATACACGAGCACAGAAGAATTTTTGATACCTCATACGAAATGACTTCTTTCTAATGACTGAAGATTATTTCATGTCGATCGCATTAAAACTTGCAGAAAAAAGTCTTGGAAGTGTTGCACCAAATCCCACTGTTGGATGTGTCATTGTAAAAGACGGTATGGTGATCGGTGAAGGCTACACAGGAATCGGTGGGCGCCCACATGCAGAAGTAGTTGCTTTGCAAAATGCTAAAGATTTAACTCATGGTGCAACTATGTACGTCACTCTTGAACCATGCTGCCACTTTGGAGTTACAGAACCTTGCACTGCAGAAATCATAAAATCAGGAATAAGAAAGGTAGTGATTGCAGCAATTGATCCAGATAGTAGAGTTTCAGGCGGAGGAATTAAAGCTCTGAAAGAAGCAGGAATTGAAGTGAAGCAAGGTATTATGCAGAAAGAAGCAGAGAAGCTGAATGTTGGCTTTTTTACCATCAAGAAACTCCATAGACCATTTATAGCTTGCAAAATCGCAACAACTCTCGATGGAAAAATCGCAACGTTTACAGGTGATAGCAAATGGATAACAAGTGAGGATACGAGAAATTGGATACATGAGCTCAGAGCAAAATATGACGCAATTATGATTGGCAGCAATACCCTTGTTAGTGACGATCCACTCTTAACTTGCAGATTACCAGGACTCGAAAACAGGTCGCCAATAAGGCTAATTATAGATAGCCAGGAAAAATTGCAGGAAGAGCATAATATTGCAAAAACTGCAGACAAAATAACAACTTGGGTGATTACAAACAGAGAAATAGAGAAAAAAATAAAAAACATTAATTATTTGATAGTCAATTCAAACCACAAACCTCCTGTCATTCCAATGCCTTCTCCTGTCATCCCAGTGCCCAGACACTGGGATCCAGAAAACTTCAAGCAATTGAGTAGTGAAAACTGGTCAAGCACTGGAATGACATCAGAACCTGATATTATCGGCAAAGTCTGCCTAAAAGACATGGCATCAAAACTTGTTTCAGAAATTGGCATAACAAGGTTATTAGTTGAAGGTGGAGGAGTGTTAATCACAGAGCTACTGAAGCATAGTTTAATCGACAGGCTGATAATCTGCCGCAGTGGTAAAATTCTAGGCAATGATGCCACTCCTTTTGTAGGGAATTTAGGAATTCAATCCATCAACAACTGTTACCAATTTAAAAAAGTAGAGATAATAGAGTTCAGTGAGGATGTGGTTGAGTTGTGGGATAAGTCACAGTAGCCTTTATCCACTTGAATAATAGAGATAAAGGAAGAGGTAGAAAATCTACCTCTGGTTATGCTAATTTATTCATCAACTGAAAGGCCAAGTGCATGCTTAAATTGCTGTTTAACATCATCGTCTTTAAGTTTATCAAGCAATGTTTGCACAACTTCATTTTTATCACAAACTGGTCCTTGTTCACCCTTATCACCTTGTAGGCCTTTCTCACCCTGAGGTCCTTGGTCACCCTTATCGCCTTTTTCACCCTTATCGCCTTTTTCACCCTTAACATTTTCCATTGCATTCATTTGCTGATATGAAGCACAAGCTGCTGCGACAAAATATACAGCGGCAATAAACAGAACTGCAATTCCAGCAGGGCTAGCAATAAGTGCTAAAGATGCAGGTCCAGCAATTACTTTAGTAGCAATCAATAATGTTGTTATTGCTGCTGCTAAAGATGCAGTTGCAACTGTACTTTCAATACTCATTTTTGTTATGGGTGCTATATTTTTCAATTTCCATATAGTAGTCATAATTACTTCCTCCTTAATTAAGGTTAATAAAAAGTTAATTGTATATTAACAATGCACACTAGTCAAGCATTTTTATTAACAACTTAATATTTTATCTACTTTCTAAATTGTTACTAATTATGTAAGATTGATACATGGTAAATGGCTGGCTGAATCTTGATAAACCAACAGGAATGAGTTCTGCACAAGCTGTAACTCAAATTAAAAGGATTTTTGGAATAAAAAAAGCCGGACATTTGGGAACACTTGATCCTTTGGCTTCAGGTATATTACCGATCGCTCTTGGTGAAGCAACAAAAACTATACCGTATTTATCTTGTGACTTAAAGGCATACAATTTCACAATAAAATGGGGAAAACAAACAACTACGGATGATTTGGGTGGTGATATCATTAGAACTAGCGATATAAAACCCGAATATAACCAAATAAACTGTGCGATTAAGGATTTTATTGGTGAGATAACACAAACTCCTCCTCAATTTTCAGCAGTGAAAATCAAGGGAGCAAGAGCATATAAATTAGCAAGAAGTGGGCAAAAGGTAAATATAAAACCTCGACAAGTCAAAATACATGAACTAAAGATGATATTTTTGGACACCATAAATAATATTGCCGATTTTTCTATGATCTGCGGTAGCGGCGTATATGTAAGATCAATTGCAAGAGATCTTGGAATTGAATTAAATTGTTTTGGACATATTACACAATTAAGAAGAACGATGGTAGGTGATTTTAAGGAAGATGAATCAGTGACAATTGAGCAACTTACTAAAAAAAACACAACAACTTACTCTCCCCAGTGCTTGACACTGGATACAAATACTTACAAATCATGTAATGGACAAAAGATTCTAGGAGCATATGTCAAAAACAATGTTCGTGATGAAATAGGCTTGATCCCAGTGCTTGACACTGGGATGACATCGGAGGGTGGGATGACAGAAGATGATGGAGGTAATACAAAAGGCTTCATCATTCCCATTGAATCGGCTTTAAAATCGATGTTCAAAGTTGAAATTTCCTTAGAGGAAGCGGAGAAAATCAGAAAAGGTCAAGAAATTATATTAAATAACTTGCGTAATTTAAAGAATTATGATATTTTTTGTACGATAGTGGGTAATGTACCTATTGCAATTTGCAGTTTTACTCATGGTTATGTGAAGCCTATTCGTGTTTTTAATATTTTGAAATGAGGTTTAGATGTCAATAACATCCCAAAAGAAAAAAAGTTTGATTAGTACATATGCAATTAAAGAAGATGATACAGGTTCATCTTTTGTACAGTGTGCAATTTTAACCGAGAGGATCAGTAATTTAACTGAGCATTTTAAAGCGCATAAGCATGACCATAATTCTAAGCGCGGTTTACTTATATTGATAGGTAGAAGGCGCAAGCACTTAAATTATATAAAACGTAAATTTGGTAATGAAGCCTATCAAGAGTTAATAGAGAAGTTAGGCATTAGAAAATAATCGAGGAATTTTGTATGTTTGAAATTATAAAAAAATCTATAGATTGGGAGGGGCGTACCTTATCTTTAGAAACTGGGAAAATAGCACGTCAAGCTGATGGTTCAGTAGTTGTAAATTATGGAGATACTTCTATCTTAGTCACTGTTGTACGAAAAAAGAAGGAAGAAAGTGTTGATTTTCTCCCTTTAAATGTGCAGTTTATTGCAAAAAGTTATGCCATGGGTAAGATTCCTGGTGGTTTTTTTAAAAGAGAAGGAAAACCATCTGATAGAGAAACTTTAATTTCAAGAGTAATAGATAGAAGTATAAGGCCGTTATTTCCTGAAGGTTTTCATGATGAAATTAGTGTAGTATGTAATCTGTTAACTTACGATACGGTCAATTCTCCTGAAGTACCAGCATTGATAGGTACCGTCGCAGCTCTTGCAATTTCTGGTGTTCCTTTCCACTTTACTATAGCTGGAGTCATGGTCGGTTGTGATGAAAATAACAATTATATACTCAATCCTTCCGTTCAAGAGATGAAAGCGAGCAACTTGGATCTGTTTTTGTCTGGTGATGAAAATTCGATCTTAATGGTCGAATCGGAAGTCAAAGAGCTCTCTGAAGAAAATGTTTTAAACGCAATAAAATTTGGTCATGAACACCTTCAACCTGTTATTAAGCTCATAAAAGAATTTGCTGATACAGTTGGCAATAAACCTGAAAGCTTTGCTCCTGTTGATATATCAGATATAACTCAAGAACTTGAAAAATATCGAAAAGACTTTGAAGAAGCATATTCAAAAACAGTAAAACAAGAGCGAGTCCAAGCTCTAGAAGTAGTCAGGAATAATATATTGAATACTCTTAAAGAGGCTGGAAAAGACGAAAAGTTAATTACTTATGCAGTAAAAAGCTTTGAAAGATCTTTAGTGCGTGAAATGATTAGAAGGAAAAGTGTGAGAATAGACAGCCGTAAGTATGATGAAATACGCCAGATAGAAATTGAGGCTGACATTCTACCCAAGACTCACGGTTCTGCGCTATTTACAAGGGGTAGCACTCAGGCACTAGTTGTTACTGCTCTTGGTACTACACAAGATGAGCAAATTGTGGATGACATTGAAGGGGATAGACGTGAACATTTTATGTTGCATTATAATTTTCCTCCATTTGCTGTTGGAGAGGCTTCTGCTATACGCGCACCAGGAAGGAGAGAAATTGGTCATGGTAAACTTGCTTGGAAAGCAATTCATCCTGTTTTACCTGATAAATCTGAATTTCCTTATACAATAAGGGTAGTATCTGAGATTATGGAATCTGATGGTTCTTCTTCTATGGCAACAGTTTGTGGAACTTCCATTGCATTAATGGATACAGGTGTGCCAATAAAGGCTCCCGTTGCAGGAATTGCTATGGGTCTCATCAAAGACAAAAATGAGCATATAATACTTTCTGATATACTGGGCGATGAAGACTATCTTGGTGATATGGACTTCAAAGTAGCAGGAACTAGCGAAGGGATTACAGCACTGCAGATGGATATGAAAATTCCTGGTATAAGCTTTGAAATTGTTGAAAAATCTTTAGAACAAGCAAAAGTCGGAAGATTACATATCTTAGAAAAAATGAATGCAGTAATTTCAGAACATCGTAAGGATATAAAAGATCATGTACCAAGAGTGTTATCGTTTTATATAGATAAAGATAAAATTTCTGCAGCTATTGGTACTAAAGGAAAAAATATACGCAGTGTATGTGAAAGAAGTAATGCAAAAATTGAAATAGGGGATGACGGTAAAGTTTCTGTTTTTGCCATTAGTAGTACTGAAGCTGAAGCTGCAAAGAATATGATGATTGATTCAATAACAGAGCTAGAACAAGGTTCTATAATTGATGCTAAAGTTGTAAAGATAGAGAAGTCTATTGTAGAGCTAGAACTTCTTAATGGAAGAAAAGGAAAAATGCATATAAGCGAGGTAGCTAATCAACATGTAGAGTCCATTGAGGATATACTTAAACAGGGTGATACCTTCAAAGCTTTGATAATTGACTTTGAAAAAGGTGGATGTCCAAAATTATCAAGACGTCGTGTTGATCAAGAAACAGGTGAATTTTTTGAAGGTAAGCTTTACAATGAAGAAAGGAGAGATGGTTTAAATAATAGGGATAATTATTATAACAACTCGTTTAATAAAAAACCTGAAGATAATTATCATAGTAATAGACCTACTCGTCCTCGTTCTGGTTTTAGTAATAGAAGCAGACCAAAATTTGGTAATAATGACTCGTCATCAGGTTTCTATTGAGGTTGAACTTACTTTCTATTATCTCAGTGTCGAAACACTGGGATAATAGGAATTTTTAAAACTGACAAGATAACAAAAATGGTTTGTGTTATCTGTAGGGTTATAACGAAAGATTTTTAAGATCGTTTACAGCCTTTTTCATGTCTTCAGCTTTAAATATTGCTGATCCAGCAACTAATATATTTGCACCTGCTTTTATTATATCAGCTGCGTTAGAAAAGTTAACTCCACCATCTACTGAAACTTGTGTTTTAAGATTACGGTCCTGTATCATTTTCCTCACAGTAGATATCTTACTCAACTGCGAATGAATAAACTCCTGTCCTCCAAATCCAGGATTGACTGTCATAATTAGCACAATATCTAGCTCATCTATTATATACTCAAGCACGCTTGGAGAAGTTGAAGGAACAATTGAAGCTCCAACTTGTATTATTTTTTTTGTATTGTTTTTATATGATTTTATCTTTCTTACTAGCCTCTCAAGATGTATCTCTGCTTCTGCATGTATAGTGATAATATCAGCACCAGCATTTATAAAACTTTCAATATGGTCACCAGGAGATTTAATCATTAAGTGCACATCAAAAGGAAGGTTGCTATATTTACGTATCGCATAGATAACATTCGGACCTATTGTAATATTTGGAACAAAATTTCCATCCATAACGTCTATGTGTATATAATCTACATTCAAGTCGCTAATTCTTTTTACTTCCTCCCCTAATTTTGCAAAGTCTGCTGAAAGTATAGAAGGTGCAATTTTAATACCCATAGACTACTTTTTACCAAAAATAAAAAAAGTAACTTATTTTTTAAACTCTGTCATCCCAATACTATATTAATCTCATTTAGAAATTTTTGTATACTTCCAGATGCATGTGCCTTTATTTTTCTCTGCCCATGCATCTGGTCATTGTAATACTCATTAGACTTCTTTCTTCGCCTTTTCTAAATATTCCAACACAGTTTCATGTAGCGCAGTCCAAGACATTTGCCTTTCCATATTCGGTATAAATTTTTGTTTCCAAGTGTCCTTAAATTCTTGAAACCATTGCTTTTCAAAATTTTGGAAATCAGATAAAATTTTCGACCTAAACTCATTAATCAAATTCGAGACTTCTATAGCCTTTTCAGGGCTTATAGACTTAAAAGATAATATTTCATTCTTTAAAATATCTAGCTTTTCAAATGAATTAAGTCTAAATGGAATATAAAGTGAAGATCTTATATTGTATCTTAGATAAGAGTCATAATATAGCTTAATCTTGTACATGAGCATAGCAAATGCATCAGAAGAAATATTATTTTCATATTCTGCAAGAGAAGATAATAAATGCTTATAATCCTCTTCATTCAAAAATGGTGGCTTTAAGCTTAATTGAGTTTTATCACTTAAAGATAAGAATTCACTAAAAATAAGATTTCTATACTTAACTAAAAATTCAGGCAAAATATCTTCTTGTTCTAATTTTAGAGGCAAGTCTTTTCTAATCTCTTTCGGCAAGTGGTGCATTGAAAACTGATTGATAACCCACGCAAAATTTTCATCAAACTCATTTGAGTAATTAGCATTATTGTCAGGAAAAATCATATTACCTTCCCTATCATTCCAAGGCAGTATTTTATAAAAAAAACCGTTTAACCTTTTTTTTAATTTCAAAATATTTTCACTCTTATCACCTACCTTATACAAAACCTCATTTACTTTTTGTTCTGCGTCTTGAGGACTGATTCTATCACCTATATGCAATCCAATACCACTTTTCTCTAATAACTCCCAATCAAATAACTTATGTGGATCAGGCTTACGCATTGCGTAACCTTCAATTGCTGAGTTGTACACTATAGTGCCTATCTCAGCGTGACTAAATATCATATCTTTTCTAATCTTAAAGCGCTTCATGAGGTACAAAATCAGATCTTTGACAGATTTCATTTGCTCTTCTGGAAAAGGCTCAAGCCCTGTGTTTACAATCTCTATACCTATAGAATAATCATTCAGTTTTCGTAGCTCTTCAACCACATTATCTACTTGAACTTTCGCATAACTTATACCAGCATGCCATGCTCGTTTTTCAAGTGGAACCATCAGAGTAATGCTACCATCTCTATCAACAATAAGCTGTACTGATATCCCTGAAGAATTTAATGCGTATTTTGTACTTTTTAATGTTGGTGATTCGGTATGGTGCACCACCACCATCAACACTTTTTTGCCTTCTCTATCATCATAATTTAAACTCGGTGCAGGATCTAAAAATATTGGATTTTTTAATGATGTTTTCAAATCTTGAAAATCGTTCTCAATATCACTTAAACAAGATTGTTGTCCATATAAAAGAGGCGCTACAAGCAGCAACAGAAATAAAACAGACAAACATTTTTTTACTATAAGTTTCATGTAGCTCTACAAATTGCCCTTAATATAACTAAATTAGCATAACACACATAAAATGTTTACTTTTTTTCAGCCAATCAAGACTTGCTACAGCTACAATTAATACTCTTATCATTACATTTTGGTGTTAAGTCAGGATAGAATGTGAGTATAGCGTCTTTCTTTCTCACAAACACTGATTGATAATTGTCATCTTCCATTTTATACAGACACATTCCATCTTTTCCCAGCTCCTTAAACGCCTTAGTTGCAGAAACTAAAATATCATCAGCATGAAGGTTATACGCGTACCCACTTGGGCACTTAACTTTCACTTCTCCATCCTTACCTAGATATTTCATTCCAAATGTGTAAACAGGTGGCTTAATATCTAATTTATTGCACAGAGATTCATTATCCCAAATCGCACCCGCCCACTTATTTTCTTGAGCCTCAACATATCTACCTACAAAATGCATACCACCTAGCCCCAATCTATCTGGTTCACCACAAAAAATATGCCCAAACCCTATAGTTTCTTTTTCAGTTCCGCTATTTGTAAACCAAATCTTAGTCAATTCATCTTTAAACAACCCCAAGTCTGCACTAGGTGTAATCACCTGATGATCAAGCTTATCGTATATCCTTTTCACCACTTCTTGATGCTGCGGACAATCAAGCAAAATTCTGAAATCTTCTTCATCAGGCTGTGTTCCCCAATCTCCACAAACCCTTAACACTCCTCTATCAAAATCAGTCAACTCTGGAAGTGGTGGAATATAGTCTGGATCTGAAGAATCTGTTTTGAAAAACGGCTCAAAGCCAATTTGTGAATTTGCATCATTGAGATAATGCTCCTTAATGTAAAAAACAAATCCTATTACTGGTATTATTAAGCACAAGATTAACTTAGCTATTTTCGACATAATCATATTCATAAAGAAGCTAGGGTATAAGCAACAACTTAAAAAAGTTTTAATCTAATGTTGATCGCAGTCCTGGCATCTCATCACCACTTAGCCAACTTAAAAACGCTCCCCCACCAGTTGAAATATATGTAAAATCTTTATCGGCAAGACCTGCAGTATTTATTGCAGATAGACTATCTCCTCCTCCTATTACACTGGTTAATTTTCCTTCGTGTGTCAAATCACTTACTACTCTCATCACCTCTACTGTACCATTTGCAAAAGCTGAATGTTCAAAAACACCAATAGGTCCGTTCCACAGCAGAGTTTTACTGCTTGCTATTATACCGCTTATTGTGCTTAAAGTTTGAGGTCCGATATCTAAAATTATATCACCGTCCAAAATGGATTCAATTTTTCTTAAAACGCCAGTGCTATAATCAGAATTTACTGCAACCAAAACGTCTTCTGGCACAACTATTTTGCAATTGTTTTTATTTGCCGTCTCAACAATATCGTGCAGAAGATCATCAACGCCATTTTGAAAAAAAGACTTGCCTATATTAACTTTATTAAATAACAAAAAATTATTAGCAATTGCGCCGCCCAGAATAAGGTAATCAACCTTTTCTGCTAGCTTTATAAGCATTTTTATTTTAGTTGATATTTTAGCTCCACCAACTATCGCAGTAATAGGTTTAGCGTCAAACGATATAGCTTGCTCAAGATACTTTAGCTCATCTTGCAAGCAAAATCCTGCATAAGAAGGTAAAAATTCCGTAATGCGTGAAATAGAAGCGTGAGCTCTGTGAGAGCAAGAAAACGCATCATTTATATATATATCTGCTAGAGATGCTAATTGTTTAGCAAAATTTGAATCATTCTGCTCTTCTTCTTTATAAAACCTCAGATTCTCTAGTAATATTATATCTCCTCCATCCATCGCATTTATTGCTCTTTGTACTCTCTCACCAATACAATCATCAATAAATTTCACTTCTTTGCTTAGCAGCCGCGATAAAGTTTCAACTACGTTTTTTAGCGATAAGTTACTGTCTTTGGCTTTTGGACGCCCAAAATGTGAGATAACAATAACTTTTGCACCCGCATTTGCCAAATACTGAATGGTAGGTAGCGCTCTCAAAATACGAGTGGCATCACAAATTCTTCCATTTTTTATAGGAACATTGAAGTCAACCCTGAGCAGAACATTTTTATTGTGAAAATCACAACTCTCTATGCTAGGTACATTTATCATAAAATTAAAGAGCTATAAAATCACTATACAATAGTTTAATCCAAAGTAAAGGAAGGAAATTCCAATGCTAAATAAATTAATAAATAGGAAAATTACTACAAATACTTTCAACTTTATTTTTCACTGCTTTTTCAACATCAGGGCTATTTCCATCAATTAATCCCTGAATTATTTCATTTATCAGATCAGCTATCTCTTTAAAATCTTTTTTCTCAAGTCCGCGTGTTGTCTCAGCAGCGGTACCAAAACGGAGCCCTGAAGTAATGGTTGGTTTTTCTGTGTCAAACGGCACGGAGTTTTTATTGCAGGTAATGCCAGCTCTTTCAAGGCTATTCACAACGTCTTTTCCAGTCAATTTCCGTGATCTTAAATCAACTAGCACTATATGAGAGTCAGTGCCGCCAGTTATAATGTCAAGTCTATGTTCTTGCAGCGCTTGAGCTAACACTTTTGCATTTTCTACAACTTTTTTACTATAAGTTTTAAACTCTGGCGCTAATGCTTCCTTAAATGCAACAGCTTTTGCAGCTATCACATGCATAAGTGGCCCACCTTGCAATCCTGGAAAAACTGCAGACTGAATTTTTTTATGTAACGCTTCATCATTTGTCATTACCACTCCACCACGAGGACCACGTAGAGTCTTGTGAGTTGTAGAAGTTATAATATGCGCATATTCAGCAGGTGATGGGTAACAACCTGCAGCAATAAGCCCTGAATAGTGAGCAATATCTGCAAGCAGATATGCACCAACTTTATTCGCAATTTCACGAAAGCGCTCGAAATCTATTTTTCTTGGATAAGCAGAAGCACCAGCAATAATTAATTTTGGTTTATGCTCCAGCGCTAGCCTTTCCACCTCATCCATATCAAGCAGGTAAGTGTCTCTATTAACTGTATACTGAATCGACTTAAACCACTTACCAGAAAGGTTTGGTGCTGCACCATGAGTTAAATGTCCACCACAATTCAGTGACAATCCAAGTATTGTATCACCCGGAGTAAGTAGTGAAGCAAACACTGCTTGATTTGCCTGAGAACCAGAGTGAGGTTGAACATTTGCAAATTTAACATTAAACAGCTTACAAAGCCTTTCTATAGCCAGATTTTCAACTTCATCTACATACTCACAGCCACAGTAATATCTTTTACCAGGATAACCTTCTGCATATTTATTAGTCAGAAAAGAACCCTGTGCTTCCATCACTGCTTTACTTGCAAAATTCTCCGATGCAATCAATTGCAACTGCGATCTTTGACGCTGCAGTTCCTTCTCTATAGAGAGATAAACTTCATTATCACAAGACTTTAAATTATTTTCAGAGTTACAAATCCTTTCTGAAGCAATTGTCATAAGACCTTTTCCTTAACCACATAAATCCAAAAACAGCCAAAAGCAGACATACAGGAATAATTGATATTGCTTTTACCAGCAAATCAGTACCATACAAAGGATTTCCTTGTATTACCGTTCCATTCCAACATAAGTCTATTATTTTTGCAATTCCAGTATGAAAAAAATAGCCAAAAACCATAACTATCATGTTTGATACAGCTGTGGCTAAGCCTACCAAGTTATTGTTTACATAACTTATTGCCTTGTAAATAGTAATTACCTGATACCCAGATGCAAAGCCGATAACAAGAAGTGTAGGTAATGCAATATATAAACCGCCAAATTGTGTAAAAAGCAAGAGGAAGCTAGCGATCATTGCAAAAGAACACGCAATAATCACCTCGTAATGTTTGTCTGGATACTTCTCCAGTAAATAAGCGAGAAAGAATGATCCAGCTCCCATACCTATAAACATGAGAGAGGAAAGTGAAGATGCCAAATCTCCGGTCATTTGATATGCTTCACATAAGAACGCTTTTGCCCAACCATCAGCAAAACCTTCTAGTGGCCCAACCATCAAGCCCCCAAAAAAGCTGATTAGAATGATATGTTTATTGAAAAGTACAGTTTTTAAATCTTGAAGTATGTTGTCATTTCTACTCTCCTCTATGTTAGAATTTGGCGTTATTAAGAATAAAAGTAGGGCGAGCAAGCAACCAAACGCTGAGAAAGTGTATATAACATAATTCCAACCAAATTTATTGAGCAAGAAGTCTAGAGGTAATCCACCATAAATAGCTCCCAGTAACCCTATTATTATAGATAAGCTAGCCATCCTTGCTGATTTTTCTTGTGAAAAATACATGCTTGCAACTTTGAAAAGCCCAATTGCTGAAGCAGATGACCCAACTCCAACAATCATTCTACCAAGTATTGAGTAATACCACTCATCAAAGCATATTAGTGGTAATGTCCCAGTAAACGTTAAGACAATACATGCAGGCAAAACAAACTTTGGCCCAAATCTATCAAGGGCAAGACCAACAGGTATGTGAGCAAGCGTATAGCCTATATAATATAGCCCACCAAATTGACCAACATCTGTAATACTTATGTTAAATTTCGTTATTAATTCAGGCGCGATTATATTTGGAATTACACGTAATATATACTGGTATGCATAAAATAGTGATGCTAGCAACCATATGAAAAAGTTTCTCTGCAATCCTAATATTACCTAAAAAACAGAATTATAGGTATTTTATCAGCAAGGAGCAACACTTTTGTAAATAGCTACTCTAATCCGAGTATCTTTCTTAAAAGAGACCTTTTAGCATATCTATAACTGGTTCATGGATAAGGTATATGAAAAAAATTATACCACAGATGATAAGGATTTTTATAATTTTACCCTTGTTCATCTTAAGCTTTATTTTTTTTACTATAAGTTTTAGTTTTGTTACAAAATTCATTTTACTTACGCTTTTATTTCGTGATACCGATTATACTTTAAATAATATAATTTTTAATGAAATTCAGTATCAGAAACGCTGTAGTTAACTAAATATTAACCTTTTTGTGTGTAAAATATAATATAAAAGCAAGGTGAGTGAATGAACATAGGTACAATAGACAATACGCTACAAAACTACATAACAAAATACATTGAACAAACATTTGCCGCACACACAGGCAATAGATACGACAAGTTATACAGGGAACTTTTAAGTAGCGCAGAAGAAATAATAAAACTTACTGTAAATGAAGCAAAACAATATGATAAAATCATAGAAGAACTACATAACAATTCAATATTTCACGATAAGAAATTTATTCAAGCTGTTGCTAAACACCAGATATTAGAATTTCTGAATACTCATCCAAAGAAGAAAGAAATCGTTGCAGAATTTAAAAATGAACATCATATCAACGAAAGCGATTTAAAAATTTTAAAGGAAGGAAAAGATTTAATGAATAAAATAAACGATATTAACTTAATTCAACAAAATGAGAAAAATGAAACATTGAACATCAGAAAGGTACTTGCTAAATCAATAGGAATGCCCTCTTCAAGAACCGAAAAATCCAAGGCAACTTTAGTAGAAAGTCCTGAGATGGTAAAATAGACGTACTTAACTTTTCCTAATTGGAAAATACTTTTAATCCTATAATACCCAGCACTACCAAAGCAAGGGAAAATAAACGCCCAAAATTTACTGGGTCATTAAAAAACATTATTCCTATTATCGCTGCACCTATAGAACCTATACCAGTCCAAACTGCATAAGATGTTCCAAGAGGAATAGACTTCATTGCTAACGATAGCCAGTAAAGACTTACAGAACCGCTAACTAAAATAATTACTACAGGTATAACACGAGTAAAGCCATTGCTATATTTCAGTGCTGTGGTCCATATTATTTCAACCAAACCAGCTAATAGCAAATATACCCACGCCATAAATCAACTCTATCTTACTGAAATATTATACATAAGAATATTAAAAAGTTAACTTAGCATTTCACATGCTTTAATAATACTATTACATCCAATTTCTAATTGTTCCTGAGAGGTTGCATAAGAAATTCTGATAAAATTTTTCAGACCAAACGCAATTCCTGGAACAACAGCAACTAAATGGTCTTCCAACAAATATTCAGCAAAATCAAGATCACTATTTATTACTTTACCACTTTTCGTGCTCTTACCCAATAAACCTTCACATGCGACAAACAAATAGAATGCACCTTGTGGAATAGATGCTGACAATCCTGAAGCAGAATTTAGCTTTTTTACTACAAAATCTCTACGATCCTTAAAGATTTTTGTTCTTTCTTTCAAAAAACTATGATCACCGTTTAACGCTTCAACTGCTGCTGCTTGTGCTATCGAGTTTGGGTTAGAAGTACTTTGAGACTGCAGTGTAGAAATAGCTTTTATCACATCACTCCTGCCTGCAATATAGCCTATTCTCCAGCCCGTCATTGCATAGGCTTTTGATACTCCATTGACCACAAAAACTCTATCATAAAGTTTTGGCTCAACCTGAGCAATGGTAAAAAACTTTTCGTCGTATACTATGTGCTCATAAATATCATCTGTAACAACATTCACATGTGGATGTTTAAGCAATACTTGCGCTATGCTTTTCAATTCATCATATGTATAGACAATTCCTGCTGGATTATTTGGTGAGTTGAGAATTAACCACTTAGTTTTCTCAGTTATATTGCTTTCCAGTAACTCCGGTATCAGCTTAAAGTTTTGTTTGCACTCTACAACAACTGGCAGTCCGCCAAAAAGACTTACCATATCAACATATGAAACCCAATAAGGAGCTGGTATTATAGCTTCATCCCCAGGGTTAATTGTTGCCATGAACAAATTGAATAACACCTGCTTAGCACCAGCACCAACACAGATTTGGCTAAGTGTGTATTCTAGAATGTTATCCCTTTTTAACTTATTGATTATCGCCTCTTTAAGCTCACGCGTTCCATCAACAGCAGTATATTTAGTTTTGCCTTCATTTATCGATTGAATAGCTGCCTTTTTTATATGATCTGGAGTGTCAAAATCCGGCTCTCCCGCAGCTAAAACGCAAATTTTCTTTCCTTCGCTTTTTAATCTGTTTGCCTTATCGGTCACAGCGATTGTAGGCGATGGTTTTATCAGAGACATCCTCTTTGCAAGGTCTGACATAATCTCACTAAAGTTAAATAAAAATGATAAACTCTACACAACAAAAAAGCTAGAAGTTTTATTATTTTACATAAAGGTTGGTATTTTTGTACTCTTAAATATATTAACTATAGATATTAAAAAGCTTAATAAATTAAAAAAGGCAAATAAATCCCCGTATAGCGAGTTTTGACCCTATAATAATGTAAATTGGCATTGTAATAATGTGCTAACGCTTAAAATAAGCGCGATTTGGCTGAATGTAGAAAAAATAAAAAAGACATGCAGCCGCTATAATTTTTTGTAACCTGCCAATAGATATCTGAGTTTTTTTACTGAATTTTGTCGTTGAGCCCAAAAACAAGGATAAATACTCTTATTGCCATAATAAGGAAAGTGTAAAGATTTGTCAAGTAAGGTTTTCATTCCACCCTCATAAAGGCTTTTCATACAAGAGTTTTAGTAGTTTCTTACTAGGTCCACTAATGCAGCAATATTTTCAACCGGAGTATCAGGAAGCACTCCATGTCCAAGATTAAATATAAAAGGTAACCCTCTAAAACAATCTATTATACGCTTTGCTTCTTCAATTGCTTCTGCCTTATTGTAGGCCAAAAGACTAGGATTAAGGTTCCCTTGCAGAGGAATTTTTAGATTTGCTTTCGCCCATTCTATTGGAACATTATAATCTATACTTACTGCAGATACACCTGTTTTCTCATAGTAATCCTTATAAAGATTTCCAGCAGAGCGTGGAAAACCTATTATAGGAAAATCAGGAAACTTATTCTTTATTGCTGAAACAATTTCCTTTGTTGGCTTGATTACATACCTTTCAAACAGTTCTCCCTGCAATATACCAGCATTGCTGTCGAATAACTGAATAACATCTGCTCCAAACTCTATCTGTTTGATTAGATAAATAATTGTCGCTTCTGTTATTTTTTTAATTACTTCTTCTAGTTCTAGGGAACAGAAATGTAATACTTTAGAAAAAGTTTTACTACTACCACCCTCTATGATGTAGGAAGCTACCGTCCACGGCCCTCCAGCAAAGCCTATAAGGGACTTTTCCTCTGATAATTGGCTTCTTACTTTCCTGATGGCATTTAAGATTGGAAAGGTTTTAGTTTCAAATTCTTGTGAATTTTTTAACTCCTCAGAGCTTTTCACAGGTTTTATTATTGGACCCACACCGCGAACAAAATTCACATCACAACCTAAAACGTCAGCTATTATTAAAATGTCTGAAAAAATTATGGCTGCGTCCATATCAAATCTTTTTATTGGCTGTAGCGTCAGCTCTACCACTAAATCTATGCTATAGCATATCTCCATGAAATTACTCGTTTTTTCTACGGCTTTGCGATACTCAGGAAGAGATCTACCAGCCTGGCGCATTAACCAAATAGGTACTTTTTCATTTGGCTTATTCTGCTTAATAATTCTTACTATCGCTGGTTTGTTGCTTTCCAATCTATTTTATCTACTTTTTTCTATACTAAAGTATAGTAGTAATAATAGTTCTATCAATAAATTGTTATTAACTTAAAATTCAGTAAAAATTATTGTTACTTAACTTGTGGATAAATATGTTAATAACTTCTATATACTATTGATTTTGCCTTATAATTTATGTGTATAAGTAAGATATTTATAATGTTAGTAATTTTCTTTTACGGAAAATACTTTACTATCATGTATTGTTACACAATTATGTATATGTCGTTGAGAAAGTTGTTGATCAATTGTTAGTATTTTATATTAACAAATAATTCACAAATTAATTTGACATTATTCACATGCTTATTAAACATTTAATAACAGTTTTCTTGATAGACCTTATCTAAAGATATTTTCACCATTAAAGGGAATAAATTGAATAAGAAAAGAACTTTAGTAGAAAAAATAGCATACAAAATTTTTTTCTTTCTCTTCAACAAAACTTCTGTGTTAAAAAAATGTGCGACTGAGGCATTAATGGGTGATCTGTCAGGTCTTGACATACTTAATAGTCTATTAAAATTCCGTGATTGTAGTATCATGGATATAATGACTCCACGTAAGAAGATATGTGCAATAGACATTGAATCGAGCAAGGATGAGGTAATAAAGAAGGTGAAAAACACTTACCATGCTAAGATACCAACTTATAAGAATAACTTTGACAACGTAATAGGCTTTTTTTACGTAAAAGATATCATTTTCAATAAGAATAAAGATTTTAATCTGAGAAATATTATACAAAATGTAATATTTGTCCCAGCCTCAATGAAAGCAACAAATCTTTTTGTTAGAATGAAATCTTCCAAGTCATATTTAGCTATTGTACTGGATGAATATGGCGGAACTGATGGTTTAATTTCGATAAATGATCTTATAGAAGAATTGATACCAAATATTGATAACGAGAATGAGGTAAATTCAGAACACACCATTACTGAATTATCTCAAAATAAGTTTGAAATATCGGCAAGGGCCCTTATAAAGGATATAGAGGAAAATCTAAAAATAGAGTTGTGTGACTCTGAAGAGCATTATGCCACACTTAGTGGTTTGGTTCTTTCAATTGCTGGTAAGGTACCTTCTGTAGATGAAGTTATAAGATATAAAAATGGTATAAAATTTATCATCAAGGATGCAAATGAACGATACATTAACAAAATAATACTAGACTTAAGTGATTACAAAAATTAAATTCAATATTTTTTAGTGAAAGGTACTTTATCTTGGAAGTAGGAGACATAGTAGCCAGGTATGCAATTTAAACAATTTCTTAATATACAAAAGTTTGTAGTTCTATACGTTACTGTTTGATAATTAAGGTGGGAATAGTTTTTTTAGTATAAAGTTATAAAAATTAGTTGTTTAAATATTTTTAGCGATCTGTAACTTTCAAAAAGGGAGTGTTAAATAAACTGTGTCAAGCCGCATTTTTAATTCAACTCTACAAGAAAAAAAGATATCAAGTTGAGACATAGTCAAAGCCCAATCATGTATAGGCATAGCCCATTTTTCTCCTAACTTTTTTATAGCACAATATACCTGTTCATAGAAGGCATTTGTGCTAGTAAATGAGCCCTTAGTTTTAGTAAATTTTCTGATCTGTCTATGTAACCCTTCAATAGGATTTGTGGTATAAATTAATTTTCTTACAGGGCCGGAATATTTAAAATAACTAGACAGATTTTCCCAATTATTTTCCCAAAACTAAAGTATAGCTGTTCTCATAATAGTGGAAACAAATGAAGAAAAGCAGAATCGACAGCTTGACGAAAAGATTTAAAAAGAGGAATGTTTTTCCTGGCTCTGTTTTTTATAGCAAACCAATGATGCTCAATTTTATTGAAATCTGGAGAATATGGAGGCAGATACAGAATGTCTGCACCAACCCTTTTGGCAAATTCGACAATCTTTTTAGACTTATGAAAAGTTGCATTATCTAAAATCACTGTTTGTTCAGGCTGTAAAGTTGGTGCCAGAAATTGCTCGAACCAGCCATTAAAAACCTCTGTATCACAATAGCCTTCAAACGTCATAGGTGCAACGATTTTTCCCTTATTTAAAGATGCAATCATGCTAACTCTCTGAGTTTTCTTGCCTGATTTTAGTGCATGAAACCTCTCTCCCTTTCTGCAATATCCGTATGGGTAATCTTCTGTATTGTCTATACCAGATTCATCAATATATACCAAATTTTTAGGGGACTCTGCCGATATGACTTTCAGAAATTCAGCTCGTTTTTCTTCGTTTCTTTCTTCATATCCATAAATCTTTTTTTGCGTGTAAATCCAAATTTTTTTAGAGCTCTATGAATCGTTTGACGACTTATATTGCCCCAGAGTTTGGCCACCTCTGATTGTGTTTTACCGCCGTGCTTTTTTATAAATTCTACAAACGCATTCCAATCGGTGATTTTATGATTATAGCCTCTATTTCCCAGTTTCTTCGATTCCTGTTTCTTTCCGCCTTTTCTCCCATTTGTACAATGTCACTCTACCGATTTTGAACCTCTTTGCTACTGCTGTTTTACTCTCTCCTTCATGGCTTTTTTCCCTAAGTCATAACTGTATGCTGCTGGCACTTTTACCTTCTTATTACCCTAAGTCTCTATTTTATCCTGTTTCCACTATTATGAGAAGAGCTATATATTTTTCTCACCATTTTTCCTCTAGCTCAAGCAAATAATTTTCGGCAGTTTCTCTACTTGCAGCACGGTATATTTTTTTCAAATCATTCATGAAAATTTTCACATCTTTGCTCGATGCATATTTCAGTGAATTTCTTATCTGATGTACAATACATAGTTGTATTTCTGCTTTAGGAAATACACTGTTTATTGCTGTAGGAAAGCTTTTTAGCCCATCTACACATACAATCAGGATATCTTCTACTCCTTTCTCTTTTAAGTCATTTAACATCCCTAGCCAAAAGTTAGCTCCCTCACTTTCTGCTATATAAAAACCTAAAACTTCTTTCCTTTCATTCTGCTAATATATTCTACATGTATTTACTTACGCAATGCCTGTCTTCTTTGACCTTAAAAAAACATAAACACTATTGGATACACTGATTGCAGTGGACGACTACGCCACTCATTGATTACAGGCAATAATTTATCAGTAATACTTGATATCTCTGCTACAGATATTTTATATCTTTTCTACATGCGACGCTATATCTCTATATACCATGCCACTGGCATATACTTAAAACCTTTGCTTCAAGTTCGGTTGTTTGCCTTTTTCTGACTACTTGTGGCTCAAAGCTTCCTTCCCTATCCCTTGGTGTCAATAACTCAAATGAACCTACACTTGTCCGTAAAGTCTTTGAATTTCTTCAATTTCTTCGGTTATTTTCTTCGCTTTTAGCCGACAAGTGATTTTTTATTTCACCTTCCAGACTCGATTCCAGTAGCCTTTTTACAAACGGTGTTAATGCACCATCTCTTTCCGTCAATGGTCTTCCTTCTCGTATAGACGATAAGATATTTGTTTCTAATTCTTTATAGTCTACCAAACCGGTAGTTCTGTTTGCTTGACTCATTGTCAAACCTCCATTTTTTGTTTCTATTTTATTATTACTTCTCGGTTTGATACAGTTTATTTAACACTTCCCTAAGTACGTAAAAAAAACACTCCTATACTGAAAGTACAAGCATTTGTTGAGATTATTAGGAATGTAAAACCTAGCAGAAATCTTGATAATTCAAACGCTGAACAACTTCAAGCTATTGATAGAAAAATCCCTTAATTGTACATAGGCCAAGTTGGCTTATGTGTTCTTATTCTCACTTTGTAAACATGCCAATAATTTTATCCACTATTCCACCCATATTTGCTTCAGCTTGAGTATGCGCTATTTTACCACCGTGTGAAATTAATTTAGGATCTGCACCAGGTAATATATTAACAAATTTACTACCAACAACTCCACTACTAGCGATTAGAGCTGAGCTATCAATTGGCAACTTTATGTCTCTGCTTATGCACATATCGATTCGTGCTATGTAGGTAGCTTTGTCAAGTGATACACCAGTTATGCTTCCGATTTCTACACCAGAGATCTTGACACTATCACCAACCCCTACACCGTTAGCATCAGTAAAAAGGCCATGTATTTTATAGCAATCCTTATAGTTTCTCTTTATGTAAGATAGCTTATTAATAGCGAAGAAGACAAGAAAAATAGTGAAAATTAATACAAATGATCCAGCAATTATTTCAAGTATATTTGACCTTCGCATCTTTAATTATTAGGATTCCAGCTTTCATAGTAGTTTTTCACCTTTTGATTTGGGTAGTATGCACCTTTCGTACCTGTTAAATTAGGAGTTTTTCTTTTGTTATTATTAACTGGTACTTCATTATTAGTATAATGCAGCCATATATGCCATTCTGGAGGAATTGTTGTGGGCTCAGAAACATTACCATATATTACCCATCTTTTCCCTTTACTTGACTCATAGTAAGAATTTACGTTTTCATCCCTACCTATAAGTTTACCTTTTCTCCTTAGTAAGTTTGTTACTGCATTATAAATTTTAGATAACATAAAGGTATTAAAACAAAAAGTATTATATATACTAATACTTTAACGATGTATTAACAACAGTTTAATGCAATTACCAATTCTACAAGTTATTATACCAATAATTGCATCGATGTTCTGCTTTCTTACCAGGAAACATAAGGTGTCCTGGTTTATCTCTTTTTTTACAACGGCAGCTACTTTCTTTATTTCATTAATGTTGCTAGTGAAAACATACAATGGTGAAATTATAACTTATTATCTTGGAGATTGGGCTCCTCCATACGGAATAGAGTTGAGAATCGACATATTGAACTCCTTGATTCTAACTTTGGTGAATTTTATAGCGCTGATTAGTGTGCTTTATAGCTTTCATATTAATGAAAAAGAGATTAGCAAAAACAAAATCATTGGTTTTTATTCTCTATTTTTACTGTGCTTGAGTGGATTACTTGGAATTTTAGTAACAAACGATATATTCAACCTTTATGTCTTTTTAGAAATTTCATCTCTTTCTTCTTATGTTTTAGTTTCAATGGGAAGGGATAAGAAAGCTTTAGTTGCAGCATTTGAATACCTCATTAGTGGTACTGTAGGAGCAACATTTTACTTGTTTGGCATCGGCCTTTTATACTCTATGACCGGAACGCTCAACATGTCTGACATGGCTGAAAGAATAGTACCATTATACGATAATAACATCATAAGACTTGGTACATTATTCATTTTTGTTGGTCTCTCAATCAAAATGGCACTGTTTCCACTCAGCAGATGGCTGGTTAACGCATATAGTGAAGCACCTAGCTTCATTAGCATATTTTTTTCAGGTACAGTAACCAAAGTGATGATATATGTTTTTATTAGAATCTTTTACACTGTTTTTCAGCAAAATTTTTTCTTACCACTAAGCAACGTGATGATCATCCTTGCGCTTTGTGCTGTTGTATTTGGATCAATATCTGCAATGATCGAAAAAGATATAAAAAGACTGTTTGCTCACTCCAGTATCAGTCAGATTGGCTATATAATTTTAATGCTGGGTTTAAATTCAAAAGCAGGTTTGTTTTCAGCAGTTCTTCACATAGTAAATCATAGCATGATAAAAACGTCTTTATTCATGACTGCAGGGTGTATTTCTTATAAGTTTGGTATGACAAAAATAGAAAATTTATCAGGACTAAAAAAGTCAATGCCCTATACAACACTTGCATTTACTCTACTTAGTTTCGCATTAATCGGTGTACCTTTGACAAATGGCTTTGTAAGTAAGTGGTATATGATGAAAGCAATTATCGAATCTCATGCATGGATTTCCCTTGCAGTTTTTGCTGCTGGCTCTTTTCTTGCACTAATATATATGTGGAGAATGGTTGAGAAAATATATTTTGAAAACAGTACAGCATCAAACGCTGGAATGACACTTAATGAGGTACCATTGCTTATGCTCTTTTGTCTATTATTTATGGCAATTTTAACGGTAATAACTGGGATATATAGTAGTCCAATTCGGTTGGTAATTAATAAATTTGCTTTTTGATTTTCTTATGTTTTATTGTATCTCAAAGTCTGTAAAGTTTTTGCTGTGGATAAGCTGAAGAAGATTCACTTATTATTAGTCATTAACGTAATAGCTCTGTTTTGCGTTGGCATTGTTGTGCAATATTCTTCTGCTGGAGGAAAGTGGGCTCCATTTGCAATTCACCAATTGGTCATATTCTCTTTCTTCTTTTTGCTTGCTATAGCTATGTCATTTATAGAGCTAGATTTTTATTTGAAGCACGCTTATTTTTTTTACATAGTAGCAGTAATTGCGCTGTTAGCAGTAAATTTTTTTGGCTCGCATATAATGGGTGCAACAAGATGGATAAGAATTGGGTCAATTAGTTTACAACCATCAGAATTTGTAAAAGTGGGCTTAATACTTGCACTTGCTTGTTATTTTAATAAACAAAGTGTGTATAAAATGATGAAATTTCAAAGCTTATTTAAGCCACTTATAATTATTTTCTTACCTGTATTCCTTGTATTGAAGCAACCTAATTTAGGAACAGCTGTAATAATATTGTTTATAGGAGCATCAATTATATTCACAGCAATAATGGAAAGATCTCATTTAATAATTTTTGGAACTCTTGGCATTTTCGCAATACCAGCTATTTGGCCTTTTTTGCGCCCTTATCACAAGCAAAGGATATTATCATTTTTGGATTCATCAGTAGATCCACTTGGAATAGGTTATAATGCACAGCAATCTCAAATAGCTATTGGTTCAGGAGGTTTGTTTGGTAAGGGATTTGTTAATGGGAGTCAAACTCAACTTGGATTTTTGCCAGAGAAACGCACAGATTTTGCTTTTGCGGTACTTAGTGAGGAATGGGGGTTCTTAGGCAGCATGACTTTGATTTTACTCTATACCACATTCCTCGCTATAATATTCTCTATCGCTTACAGGTCAAAAAATTATTTTTCTAAGTTAATATCTATCGGGGTTTTCGCCTTTTTTGGTGCTCATTTCTTTATAAACATTGGAATGACAATAGGCCTTTTACCTATAATAGGTGACCCACTTCCATTTCTATCCTATGGCGGAAGCACAACTGCTGCGAGCTTAATATGTATAGGATTGCTACTTAGTTCCGTGGCATCTATAAAGGACTTAAAGCTAAGTTTCCGATTTCACCCATAGAAAGAGCTTAGACAACCATCACTCTGCTAATGGTTAACGTCTTATTCTTCAATGAGAATCCCATTTTACGGTGCTTAAATCTATTCCCTCTTGTACCATTTCCAAAAGTGGGCTCATTTCTCTTAGCCGTCCAACATTTTTAGTAACAAGATCTGCTGCATATAGAACTTCATCTTTAGTTGTAAATCGGCCAAGGCCAAATCTAATTGATGAATGCTCAAGATCGTGGCCATTGTTTAGTGATCTTATGACATAAGAAGGCTCAAGGGATGCAGATGTGCATGCAGAACCAGAGCTTACTGCTAAATCCTTGATTGCCATGATAAGAGACTCACCCTCAACATAAGGAAAACTTAAGTTGAGGTTACCAGGAATCCTATTTTCATAGTCACCATTTAAAACAACATCAGGAAATGCTTCTTTTATTTTGTTGTACAAAATATCTCTCAGTTCTTCTAATTTACTTGCTTCTGCTCCCATTTCTTCTTTAGCAATACGTGCCGCTTCACCAAAACCAACTGCAAGGGGAGTGGGAACTGTTCCAGAGCGCATGCCTCTCTCCTGTCCACCACCACTAATTAGTGGCGTCAATCTAACACGAGGATTTTTTCTACGGACATATAATGCACCTATTCCCATAGGTCCATAAATTTTATGGCTAGAAAGGCTCATAAGATCAATGTTCATTTCATTTACGTCTATTGGAACTTTTCCAAAGCTTTGGGCAGCGTCTGTATGAAAAAATATATTATGCTTTCTACATATTGCACCAATTTCTTTGACAGGTTGCATTACTCCGATTTCATTATTTGCCATCATCACTGAAATCAGAATTGTTTTATCAGTGATTGCCTCCTCAAGTTTCAACAAATCTATAATTCCGTTTTGCTTAACGGACAAATATGTAACTTTAAAGCCTTCATTTTCCAGATGTCGACAAGAATCTAAAACGCACTTATGCTCCGTGCAGACAGTTATTATATGATTTCCCTTATTCTTATAAAAATGAGCAACACCTTTGATAGCCATGTTATTTGATTCGGTTGCACCCGAGGTAAAGACGATTTCTTTGCTGTCTGCATTCACTAAATCAGCAATGTGCTTCCTTGCTTTTTCTACTGCTTCCTCAGCTGTCCAACCAAATGAATGACTACGAGAGTGTGCATTACTAAACTCACCAAAATAAGGTATCATCACCTCCAAAACACGAGGATCTACTTTAGTAGTAGATTGATAATCGAGAAATATTGGTAATTTTATTTTAGTATCATGTATTTTCTTACTTTCAACATTCATAAAGCTACCAAAGAGACAAAATTTACAACTATTTAATAGCACTAAAGCTTAATTTTTTCAAGGTATAATCTTGCCTAAACGAAAGTTGTCAGCGCTCTCTCCTACGTTATTCCAGTGTCCCTTTAATGTCATTCCCTATGATCAGTGTTTGACACTGGTAGGTCGAATACGCGCTAGGCAAACCTATCAGCGAGCAGCTTCTTGCTGTCCATTTGTTAAGACTGATTTATCAACTTGAGTATCAGGTTTTGACAATGCATATACAGCACTGCCAACTACTAGCGCTATAGCTGCAGTTTTAGCCACTGCTATTGGTGTAGAGGGTTTTGACTCAACTGTAACTATTCCAGTTGCAGAAAGTGCTTTCGCTATTAAAACACCTGATAATGCAGTTGCACTACCGGCAAAAAAACCTTTCGCAATTGCTGATGTGCGTTGTTTTTCCTCTTTAGTTAAATTCCTAGAAGCAGTTCTAGCATGATTTTTCACATTAACATAGGAGTCTTCACGTTTTTTTGGCGGAGTAAATACATAATCTCTTTGAATAGCCAAAGATGAAGGTGTCACTCCATAGTTATCTTTTATATTAACATTCGCACCGTTTCTTACGAGAGATTCTACCACGTCTGCATGGCCATTCATAAGAGCTAAATGTAAAGGTGTCCATCCCTCCTTATCTTCTTGTTCATTAATCCTGATTTCATCTTTTTCCAACAGAGCATCTACTACCTCTTTATAACCATTTTCAGCAGCTAAATGTAAAGGTGTCTTTTTATTTTTATCTTTTATATTAACATCTATCCCTTTTGTTACTATTAAAGCCTTTGTCAAGCTCGTATAGCCTAACTTAGCAGTTAAATGTAATAATGTGAATTCATTATCTCCAACTTCAAATTTATAATTTACATAAAAATTACTCTCTTCCCACTGTTTAAATACCTCTTCATTGCTTGCCTTTAGCTCTTCTTTTACTTTTTCAATTACGTTCCTTTTATCTAATTTATTATCACTATTAACCGTCCTTAATATTTCCCGCCACTGCTGATAATTTATTGTCATAATTTTTACCCCAATCTTAAATAATTTACTTTAATTTTAAAATAATTAAAATAAGAAATCAATATTTATTTTAAATGAGCTTATAATCGAAATTGTGGGTAGCAAATTGAATCACAATGTTCGTATAGCTGCAACCCTGAAGCTACTATCTCTCATCCACTGCAGATATTGCACGGTGCTGTCGATTTGATCGTCGTGGCGGGTTTCTGGAAACATTAAAATTTCATACTCAAAATCGCTGAGCCATACTGCTTGGTGTGGCAGAAAAACCTTGCCAGATTCTATTATCGGAACAATCTGGTGGAATCGAGCAAGTTTGCCACTGTGTGGCACTATCCCGATAATAGGTATTGCCTTGAGCTCTTGAATCAATTGTTGACTGCTTGTTTTTGCTTCGATTAAAATTGCGTGTGGCTTCCACCTTGCAGCTAGTGATAGAACTTGTTCTTTAAGTTTTGGATACTCAAGCTTCGCACGGTATACATCGAGTAAATAAAACTTATTATTCACCTTTGTCCAGGTGGTGCAGACACTAAAGCCGCTAGAATCGTTTGTTGAAACAGCAGTGTCCCAGCTCTGAGTTATATGTGAGAGATTGTCAGGAAAATTTCTATAGCGTTTCAACCATTCTTGCTTAATTATACCACTTGAAAGTGGCAGAGGATTTTGTTGATATTGAGCAGCAAAAGCGTAACTCCCAAGTTCAGCCTTTATCATTTCAATTTCTCCTACATCTAGGGGATATAGCAGCTGACCTTCCTTTTTTAAGTATAAAATCCTTGAAGATGTAGCGCCTGTTGAGCTTTTGCACTCATTTGTAGTTACTTGAATAATAGGAACAGGAGAAGGGAGAATTGATCTTTTGATTGAATAGATAATTTCCTTATTTTCAGAGATCATTGGCAAACAAATATGATGCCATATATTTCTTGGTTTGGAGAGAAGATGCGCAGTCAAATCCTCTTGATGTAGTCTGTGCATTACAACAACGATAACTCCTTTTTTCCTATCATTGAGCCTGGTTATTAGAGTCTGATCGAACCAGTTTGTGGCACGTTTTCTAAACGTCTCGCTCAAAGCTTGAGAGGAACTCAGTGGATCATCCACGACGATAAAATCTCCACCTTCACCAGTCAGTGTTCCACCAACAGATGTTGCAATCCTACATCCTCTCTGCACTGTTTGAAATTTATATTTAGTGTTCTGGTCTTTGCATAGTTCTACCTCTGGAAATAGCACTCTATACCAACTAGACTGCATCACGCACCTGGTGTCAAGCGAATGCTTTTCGCTAAGCCGCTGAGAATAGCTTGCAACTATTATTCTTGCGGTTGGCTGATTACCAAGTATCCATGCGGGCCATGCAACACTCACGCACATAGACTTCATCGAGCGCGGAGGCATATTGAATATTATTCGCTTCACTTCACCAGTGCTTGCTGCTTCAAGCCTGTCTGCTATAATTTTTATATACTGATAATTGTTATACTCACATCCCGGCATCACCGTTTGAAAGCATAGTTCGATAAATTTTAAAAAGTTCATGTTAGTCTCCTATAGTGTTAGTGGAATTTACTTTATGGTGGTGTCAGCCTCTTTGGTGTCATATCAGCGTCCTTTTTCTTGTCATCCAAGTAGCCCTTTCCTTGTCATTCCAGTGCTTGACACTGGTTCACCTTATGATGGTGTTATTCAAGTAGCCTCTATCCAAGTGCCCCTTTGGTGTCATCCGAGTAGCTGACACTGGTTTCTTACCAACAAAACCTAGCATAACTTTTGTGCTCAAAAGATTTCTGGATTCCAGCAGGCTTTGTTGCACAGCTCTTCGGATAGTGGGTAATGTATAATAAATTCATGAAGCTATATCAAACTTAGCCATGCCTATTTCAGTAAATTTGTTAAGCAAATAACACTTGAGTAGCAGTTCCTTCTCACGATTAATCTCAGATTTATTCCTAAAACTAAATCCAAATATTTGCTTCAGTCGCGAGAAAAAACTTTCTATATAAGATCTCTTCCAATAATTTATCTCTTTTTTCCACCTCTTCATACCATCTTCATCATATGACTTTATGAGCTTGATTGTAGAATTTCTCTCATTCATATAATCCAACTTTGGATGCTCTACTGCATTATTTTGCGGAGGAATCCTTGTCTTTATGTCAAGCTCATCGCACAGTTTGTATAACTTCTTTCGATTATATGCCCTATCTGCATATATCGTGCTTATGTTATACTTGGTATCCACTCTTTCAATAAGATCACAGGCTCCATAGTGGTCGGAATAAACTCCACTACTGTATTTTGCAGCTATAACTTTTTTACTACCTATCTCTAGCATTACATGTAGCTTTCTTGTTTGCTCATAGCGGCGATACTTTCTATCTGTACCATTTGCCTTACTATGGCCTGGAATATTATTGTAGATGCTGATACCTGTACTATCTATAGCAATTTCAATATCTTCCATATCGTTCTTATCAACTCTGCAGTCGTTGATTTTGATATTAAGCTTTTTAAACCTTCTTGAAGCCTGCGAATAGCTGATAATTTGCAAAATTTTCCCTATTTGCTCAAGATATTTCTCTATAAATCCCACTGTTTGCCTAAGACCAATCCTGAATAGATAGGTTATTATGTGAATTAGAATCACTACTTTGTCGCTGTAGACATTGTTGCCACCTGCTACTTTTGGACTATTTTCGTACCAATTTTCAATGGCATCGTTGATATAATGAAAAACATTTCCCCTTTCTTGAAGAAATTTGTTATATTCATTGCAGTTACTGACTTTCATTCTTATTGGCATATTTTTCCTTTGTCGGCTAAATATCTATTTTATAACAAATTCCATCAGTAACTGCCTGTTCTTTCCTTGAGTGGTGCAACAAAGCCATTCCAGCATCAAGTGCTGGCCTGAAGCTTTAGTTACAAGTATTAAGAAATTCACCAAATGAAGAAAAAAGGCAAAAGAATCCCCGTGTAACGAGTTTTGACCCTATAATAATGTAAATTGGCATTGTAATAATGTGCTAACGCTTATTTAAAGCGCATTTTGGCTGAATGTAGAAAAAATAAAAAAGACATGCAGCCGCTATAATTTTATGTAATCTGCCAATATATACCTGAGTTTTTTACTGAATTTTGTTGTTAAATCTGCAGAGATTAAAAACAAGGATAAATACTCTTATTGATATGATAAGGGAGTTGGGGAAATTTGTAAAGTAATCTTTTTCGTTTGTATTCCCTTATGCTTGAGATAACTGCATGCAGGTTCATGGATCTCTTTACTCTTTAATTTCGATGAATTCCCTTTGAAGTTGAATATTGAAAATTAACTGGAGAATTGTGAATTACTTTGTATATGTGATAACAAGCCATGGCGCTCTCAGCAAAACCATTTAGTATCAATTTTAGTTTGTCTGGATAAGTAGCTATATCTCCGATTGCATATATTCTATCTCTACTGGTTCTAAGTGTAGCTGGGTCGACAATTATGCGGCCATGTTCTAACTCTATACCCCAATTGTTTATTGGACCAAGATTCATTGATAATCCAAAAAATGGCAGCAAAAAATCAGCGGATATTTCTCTTTCTTCCTTAGAGGCAATGTTTTTTACTATCACTGCTCTCAACTGCCCATTACCTCCTGCTAGTTCGTGTAATTGATATGGCACTACCAGTTCTATCTTTCCGTCATTTTCAAGTGATTCTAATTTATTTCTAGTTTCAGGAGTGCAGCGAAATTCCTTTCTCCTATGTATCACATAAATTTTCTTCGCAACTTTAGAAAGTTCTACAGTCCAATCAGCCGCAGAATCACCCCCCCCTGCAATGACTATAGTTTTGTCCTGAAAATCAGAAATTTTATTTACACTATAAAATACAGATTTATTTTCATATTCTAATATACCACTTAAGGGTGGACGGTTAGGTTCAAACATTCCGTTACCTGCAGCAATGATAACGGCTTTGCATTTTACCTCTGTACCTATGTTCGTTATGATAGTAAAGTTTTCACCTTCGTTATTTGAAATCTTTTCCACTTTTTGACTTAAATGGTAAACAGGCTCAAACGGTGAAGCTTGCTCCATTAACTGCTCAATTAATTTTTGGGCAGTAATTACAGGATAACCAGGTATATCATATATTGGCTTTTCTGAGTAAAGAGCTGTGCATTGTCCTCCTGCTTGATCCAAAACATCTATTACATGACATCTCATATCAAGCATTCCCGCTTGAAAAGCAGTGAATATTCCAATAGGCCCTGCACCTATTATTACTATATCGGTTTCCATATTCAGATGGTGATCTATTTATAGATATTAGCTTTCTTTGCTAACAAGGTCAATTTACAAAGGGATGTATTTTTAAAAGATGTGGCTAGATTAGATAAGATTTCCAGCGTTATGAACCATCTAAATAAGCTCTAAAAATTAACTAACATTTTAAATCTGAGAAGTAAGTGCGGACGGAATGGGATTCGAACCCATGGTACGTTTCCGTACGTCAGTTTTCAAGACTGGTGCCTTAAACCGCTCGGCCATCCGTCCACCTCTTTTTTACCACAATATTTAATTTCAAGCAATCTATAAAAATCTTACTTGCCTACACAAAAGCTACTAAACACACTATCCAATATTTCCTCAACATTAATAATTCCAATCACTGCACCAAGTTCAAATGCAGCAAGCCTCAAGTCTTCAGATATCAACTCAATTGGATTATCGATTTTAAAACGTTGTAAATGTTCCAGTGCTTTCTGCATGTGACTCCTATGTCTTTGCCGAGTAATCACAGGAGTGTCTCTATCATGCCCAAATTTTTCCTCTGCCTTCTTTTTTATGAGAGAGATCAACTTGTTTGTACCTATTCCCTTTAAAATAGAAATAGGTAGAAAATCTACACCGCCAATCAGTATATTTCTGTCATTAATTGCATCGTCAGCTTTGCTCAATACATAAATAGTATCGCTATTTACAACGTTGCAATTGATATTATGACGCTGTTCAAAAGGAAATAGTTCTATTCTTAAATCAGCTTCAAAAGACCTTTTTTTCGCTCGACTTATACCTTCTGATTCTATTGGATCTGAACTCTCACGAATTCCAGCAGTATCAGAGAGAATGATTGGGTATCCCCCAATGTCAATATGAGCTTCAAGTATATCTCTTGTTGTGCCTGCATATTCAGAAACAATAGCAATATCACGCTTGGCTAAGAAATTAAACAGAGTTGATTTACCGACATTTGGTTCACCAGTTATTACAATATGTAAACCCTCACGCAACCTTTCGCCCCGTCTATTATCATTTAAATGCTCTTGTATCAACTGCACGAGAGATTGCACTTCATTATTAATTTTTTCCAATTCACTTTTTTCTGCCCAAATGTCCTCTGGAAAGTCTATATATGCTTCGATTTTGGATTGTATCGTTATTAATCTTTGCCTCCAATTGCTGTATAGTCTCTCCAATTCTCCTGATATCTGCTTAATCGCTTGTTTAGCTTGCATTTTCGTTTCAGCATCAATTAAGTCTGCAATTCCTTCTATTTGCGTTAAGTCAAATTTACCATTTAGAAAAGCCCTAAGTGAGAATTCTCCAGGCCTGGCCATAACGAAAATTTTTGATAATTTCTCCAAGATGATTTTTATGACGGCCTTGCTTCCATGCACTTGTAACTCTATAACATCCTCGCCAGTGAAACTGTTTGGAGCAGGGAAATAGATGATTATTCCATTATCTATCAATTGATTGGAATCATCATATAGATCAACTAAAGTAGCAAATCTTGGTTTGATTTTTTTCTTAATATGAAAATGATTTAAAGCTTTAAGGGTGTAGTTGCCTGAAATTCTGATTACTGCAACTCCTGACTTACCAAATACGGTCGACAAAGCAAAAATAGTTTCATTTGTGTTTGTCATTATTTATATAAACTACTTAGCAATTTAAGAAATCGAAATACCTAATCTAAAAAATTTTTGCTTATATTACTTATTCATATTAATGCAGTATTAGTAAATATATTGTATAGAAAAACTACAAAAGTCATCCAGATGAAAATATTTATTTTGAAAACTGATAATATGATTTATAATGACTGACACAAGTTTTAAATATTATGCTCAAGAAATTAGCTTGGTATTGGTCTTCTGTAGAGTTAATTAAAGGGTTTGTTATTACATTAAAATATATGTTCAAACCAAAGGTTACTTTGAGGTATCCTATGGAGAAGGGCCCTTTAAGTCCAAGGTTTCGTGGTGAGCATGCGCTGCGTAGGTATCCAAATGGTGAAGAACGATGCATAGCTTGTAAGTTATGCGAAGTTATCTGCCCTGCTCAAGCAATAGTTATTGAAGCAGAGGAAAGAGAAGACGGTAGTCGCCGCACCACACGCTATGATATTGACATGACAAAATGCATATATTGCGGACTTTGCCAAGAAGCATGTCCAGTTGATGCAATTGTGGAGGGTCCTAACTTTGAATTTGCTACTGAAACAAGAGAGGAGCTAATGTACAATAAAGAAAAGCTATTGCGTAATGGTGAAGTTTGGGAAGAAGCAATTGCACTCAGGTTAAAAAAGAATAGGCCGTATTATTAACTAGGTATGTCAACAATTAAAATTTCTTACAGCAAGTATGTAATAGATCTCTTGTACAACTGTTATTTAACTGAAAGATCAGTAGCTCACCTTTTGGTGTCATTCCAGCGCGTGGCTCTGGAATCTAGAAAAGAAAGAAACATGGATCCCAGTGTCAAGCACTGGGATGATAAAAGGTCTAATGAATGATAAAAGTTACCTTTTTAGCCGAACAAAAAGTAAAAGAATACAGTGGTAGAGTCACTGGCTTTGATATATTACAACCGGATGCTTTGAGAGAAGCAATTGCCTTTAAGGTAAATGGTGAGTTGTATGATCTCTCACGTGAAATTGAATCTGATACAGAGATAGAGGTAATACAACTGAGTGACGAAGCGGGTTTAGATATAATAAGGCATGATGCTGCTCATATAATGGCGCAGGCAGTAAAAGAGCTCTTTCCTAATACTCAGATTACTATCGGGCCAACAATTCAAGATGGTTTCTACTATGATTTTGCTACAGATCGTACCTTTACCACGGACGATCTTGCTGCAATAGAAAAAAAAATGAAGGAAATTATAAAAAGTAACCACAGATTCGTCCGAGAAGTTTGGACTCGTAAGCAGGCAATTGATTTCTTTAGTGATATAGGTGAAAGATACAAGGTTGATATTGTCTCATCAATACCAGAAAACGAAAACCTAACTGTTTATAAACAAGGCAACTTTGTAGACCTATGTCGTGGTCCGCACTCACCATCAACTGGCAGAGTTAAAGCGTTTAAACTTATGAAAGTAGCAGGTGCATACTGGCGTGGCGATTCTAAGGGCCCAATGTTGCAAAGAATATATGGCACCGCGTGGAGAAATAAGGATGAATTAAATACTTATCTTAAACGTCTGGAGGAAGCAGAAAAACGCGACCACCGCAAAATTGCTAAGGATATGGACTTATTTCACATTCAAGAGGAAGCTGTTGGGCAGATTTTTTGGCATGAACAGGGATATACTTTATATAATGTTCTTGAGTCTTACATCAGAAAAAAGTTAATGAACAATGGCTACTTTGAGGTGAAAACCCCTATTTTAGTAAGCAAAGAGCTGTGGGAAAAATCGGGACATTGGGATAAGTTTCGTGAAAATATGTTCATTATTGATGAATCTGAAAGTAAAAAGCTAGCAATAAAACCCATGAATTGCCCTTGTCATGTGCAGATTTTTAATTCTCACATCAGAAGCTATCGTGATTTACCGATACGTATGGCAGAGTTTGGCACATGCCATAGAAATGAAAGCTCAGGCTCATTGCATGGACTGATGCGAGTGCGTGGTTTTACGCAAGACGATGCACATATTTTTTGTATGGAAAAACAAGTGAATTCTGAAACTGTAAAGTTTTGTGACCTTTTAAAAGAAGTATATTCAGAACTTGGGTTCAATGAAATTTCTGTGAAATTTTCAGACCGTCCAGATACTAGATCAGGTAATGATGAAGTGTGGGATAGAGCTGAAAGAGCACTGCTTGAAGCAGTTAAAGAAGCAGGGCTTAGTTATGAACTTAATCCTGGTGAAGGTGCATTTTATGGTCCAAAGTTAGAGTTTATTTTGAAAGATGCAATAGGTAGAAATTGGCAATGTGGAACGTTGCAAGTTGATTTTATTTTACCGGAGCGGCTTGGAGCTTTTTATATAGGAACAGACGGGCACAAGCATCACCCTGTCATGTTACATAGGGCAATTCTTGGAACTTTTGAGCGTTTTATTGGAATTTTAATAGAAAATTATGCAGGAAAATTTCCAGTTTGGCTTGCTCCAACACAGCTTGCTATTCTGACCATTACAAATGAGTCTGACGGTTATGCTACAGAAATCAGCAACGTTTTAAAAGAACAAGGTGTGAGAATCAAAACTGATTTGACCAATGAAAAAATTAGCTATAAGATACGTTTGCATAGTTCAAGTAAGGTACCTATATTATGGATCATAGGCAAAAATGAAGTTACAAATAAAACTGTGTCAGTGAGAAATTTAGGATCGGAAAAACAGGAGTCTTTTTCTTTGGAGAATGCTACTGAATTGCTGTTAAAGATTATTAATTTGAATTAATGGAGCTAAAATTTGCAAGTCAAAAAGAACAATAAAAACAGAATTAATGAACTCATCACAGCTAAGGAGGTACGCTTAGTTGATCATAGTGGTGAAATGGTCGGAATTGTTCCAATAGAAAAAGCTTTGGAAGTTGCACAAAGTGTTAATTTAGACTTGGTAGAAATCGCACCTGATTCAACTCCTCCAGTATGTAAAATTCTGGACTATAGCAAACAAAAGTATGATATAAAAAAGAAGGCAAGTGAAGCAAAAAAGAAACAAAAAACATTAACTATAAAAGAAATTAAACTGGGTCCTAATATTGGTGATCACGACTACGAAACAAAATTGCGTCAAGCAAGGGATTTTCTTGTGCATGGACATAGAATTAAAGTCACAATGAGATTTAGAGGGAGAGAGCTTGTAAACACTGAAGTTGGACTGAAAAAATTAGAACGGCTAATTAGAGACGCTGAAGATATTGCAAAAGTAGAATTAGCACCTAAAAGGGAAGGAAATCAATATTCTTTAACTTTAGCTGCTAAGTAGTAAAATCATTTAAAAGTATAAGTTAAGTTACTATCCTCTCTTCAATTATATGACGAAAATGTCTGATTAATCCTTGAACTGGCCAAGCTGCAGCATCGCCAAGTGCACAAATTGTATGCCCTTCTATTTGAGTTGTAAGGTCAAGTAGCTTATCTACTTCACCAGGTTTAATATTTCCTGCTACCATTCTTCTCATAATCCTCCACATCCATCCAGTGCCTTCACGGCATGGTGTACATTGTCCGCAGGACTCATGCATATAGAAATGTGATAATCTTTCTATTGCAGCTATTATGTCAGTTGATTTATCCATCACTATTACAGCAGCAGTACCAAGCCCTGATTGTGCAGCCCTTAATGAATCAAAATCCATTTCAATAGTATCACATATAGATTTTGGAATTAGTGGGACTGAAGACCCACCAGGTATTACAGCAAGTAAATTATCCCAACCTCCTCTCACTCCACCTGCGTATTTTTCAATTAATTCACGCAGTGAAATTCCGAGCTCTTCTTCAACATTACATGGATTATTTACATGCCCTGAAATGCAAAAGACCTTAGTGCCAGTATTATTTGGTTTACCAAGAGATGCAAACCACTCTCCTCCGCGATTTAGAATATCTGGAACCATGGCTATAGTTTCAACGTTGTTTATTGTGGTTGGGTAGCCAAAAAGTCCAACACCTGCAGGGAATGGAGGTTTCATGCGAGGAAAGCCTTTTTTTCCTTCAATTGATTCAAGTTGAGCTGTTTCTTCTCCACATATATAAGCTCCTGCACCTCTGTGAATGAATACATCAAGATCATAACCTGATTTGCAGGCATTTTTTCCAATTAAGTTTTCTTTATAGGCTTCCTCAAGTGCCTTTTTTAGAACTAAATATTCATTATAAAATTCACCCCTGATATAAATATATGCAACTGATGCGCTGATCGCTCTGCCAGCTAGAAGAATTCCCTCAAGTAACTTATGTGGCTCATATCGTGATATATCTCTATCTTTACACGTACCAGGTTCTGACTCATCTGCATTGACTACTAAATACGCTTTTGAAGTATTTTTAGGCATAAAGCTCCACTTAAGGCCAGTAGAAAATCCTGCACCCCCTCGACCTCTCAAGCCAGATTTCTTTACTTCCTCAATGATTTTTTCTGATCCTAAATCCAGTAATTCCTTTGTTTTTTGCCAACTACCACGTTTTTTTGCACCCTCAAGTAGTGGTGTTTCTTTACCATTTAAGTTTGTGAATATTTTGTCCTGTTCTTTTAGCATGCTTTTAAGATTCTAAGTGATCCCGACGCGATTCGAACGCGTGACCCACTGATTAAAAGTCAGTTGCTCTACCGGCTGAGCTACGGGATCATTTTATTTTTCAGCTACACTAAACAGTAATATAGTTTTTATCCGTTTTAATCAAACTAAAATTTTCATGTGTGGTTAAATAAATTACATAATGTACTGCATTAGTGATAATTTAATTAAAAATTTTTGAAGGAAAACTTCTTGTTAATTCAAAGATTCATTTTGGTAAAGCTGACGTACAACTCTAAAAAGATAGAGAATTATACATAAATGCAGAATTTGTGCACTATTTAGCAATAGCCTCACAAATAAATATTTCTTGCATTTCAGCGTGAGTGATTTATGCTTTAAGCAAGAATTGGGGGCATAGCTCAGCTGGTAGAGCATCTGTTTTGCACGCAGAAGGTCAGCGGTTCGATCCCGCTTGCCTCCACCAATATAGGTTCTAGCGTATCATAAAGTCAGCTTATTTTAATCTAGGAGTGTTTTATACTAGTTTCCTAAAAAATCCCTCTTTCTGTAACTTTTCTTTATGCAAGTAATGTGTGTTATTATAATTCTGATATATACTAACTTAACAATAAATTAATCAATAAATGTTAGAATAGCTATAATTAAGTTGATTAGGAAATACTTATGAGTAGCAAGAAACGCGTTTTTAAGATGGTACCCGGAGAGGAATTATCAAAAGGATTTGGTAACAACGTCTATTGGCCTGAATTTTCTCTTTTTCAATCGGTTAAAAAAGTTAAGCTTGTGCAACTGGGAAAAGAAGATGAAACGATAGAATTACCAATAAGATTATGCGGCAATAACATCCTTGGAGATACCTTTTATTGCATAAGGAACGAAGAGGGAAATACTTTGAAAGGTAGTTTTTCTAGAGATAAACCATGTTATACAAAAAACAGTTGTGCATTTGTATATTATAATGATATGTTAGTCAAGCTATCAATGAAATCGTACTTTGTAGACTGCGAAGAAGGTTGTTCTGGTACTTTGCGTAATGATATTAAATCTGAGAGATCTAAGTACATTTATGTAACACAGGAAGAATTGTCTGATACTTATAAATATTATTTCTCAGATTATCAAGGAAATATTGTTAATTCACCTGACAATCAGGCATTACAATATATTGGGCTGGACGTCAGTGAAGAAACAGTAAAAAATATATTATCTAAAATACCAGAGAATATAATACTATCAAAGGTGTTTGCTAAAATTTTTGTTGGGGGACTAACAGAAGATCAGTTAGAAACTCTTACCCATACTCTTAGTGAAGTCCAAATAGAGAACTTAGTAAAGCACTTAACAGATAATCAATGGAAAACTTTGGTGAGTCATTTAACCAATCACCAATTACATATTCTTGCTTATGAACTAAATCCAGAAAAATTACAAATAATTATTCCTATTTTAAATGATGATCAGCTTGGAGCCCTAGTGAGAGAATTAAATCCAGAGCAAGTAAGAGAAATTTTACCTCATTTAAAAGTCGATCAGTTCAAGGCACTTATCAATAATATAGACGATTATCAGCTTGTAGAATTAGCAAAAGATTTAGATGAGCACCATTTGACCATTCTTTCCAAGGAATTGTGGTCTGAGCAACTTCCAGCCCTAGTACACACTTTAGAAGGAGATAGGTTACATAATTTAATTAATAAACTAGACCACGATAAACTTGCAATAGTAGCTCGAGATTTAACTGATTCTAATAAGATTCAGATTATCATTAAGTCTTTAGCTGACAACCCAGACAAACTTCAAGCTTTTGCTCGCAATATGTCTAATGAGCAGTTTAAAGAACTTTTGGATAATTTAGGTGCAGGAGAGCTTAAAGATATTATTCACAAATTGCCTCACGAGAAAGTTATATCTGTGATTGGTAATCTTGATAGTAAAGGTCATTCTAAAGCTATTCTTGATGCATTGAAGGAGAAATTTAACGAGCAAAATGAAAAAATGAAAGAGCTTCTGGATAAGGTTGACCGAATGATTCCTGAGGAGAGTGAAGCAAATTGGAATGATGCACATCCATCAACTTACGTTTTTCAAGATATGAATACTGAGTTTGCAATAATAGATAATTTATTGTGAACTTGGATATTGATAAATTAACAGTGTGCATGTGAAACTAAAAAATAATTTAAACTTTAATAATTTATGGAGGTAATTTATATGAGTGAGAACTCGCAAAACCTTTTACAAAGTGCTAATAATGAAGAACAACTTATAAGCGCTCTTGGTCTTATTACACTTAAGACAGGTAGTGGTAAGGATATACAGGACTTTAAGAAAGCGGTTAGTGGTGATACTGTTAAAAAAGCATTTGGTGAATTAGCTAATAATATTAATGAACAACTTATTAATAGGTTGAATAGTATGTTAAAAGAAGAGCAAGATAAAGTTGCAAGTTTGCAAGATATTATAGGCAACAAAAGTAAAGGGTTACAAAAAGATCTAGCAGATTTAACCGCTAAATTAAATGATATGTTACCTGAGGAGGCACCACCCTATTATGACATGTTGTAAAGTATAAGAAAGTAACAGCCTCATACCAGTCTGTATATGCCATTTCAATAGGAGCTAACATGAGTAACAACAGTAAACAAGAAAGCGAAAATAACTTTGAAGTAATAAACCAAATGAGCGATTTCAACTTTAAAGAAATAGACAATATAGAAGTTGAAGTTAAGCCCACAAACTTTGAGGACATTGCAGATAAAATTGCAACAATTCATTACGTCTATCAAGTTATGGATAAGTTAGTCTACGATTTAAATGAGAAGTTTGTTTCTGATTTGAATGCCTCACTTATGAACAACATAGCACAACTTCGAAAAGAGTCTCTTGATATAAACCAACGCTTGGCCAAAGGTTTATCTCATTTGAATGAGTTAATTCAACAGGATGGATTTATTGATAATAATAAAAACTATAGAACATGGGCAGAAGAACTTGATCACCTAAGGGGAGAAGTTGAAGGATTAAAAGCAGCAATAATTGACCATAATAACGTAGAATGGGAAGCACCAACTCACTCTGATATATTGTGGTAGTTAGGAAAGTAACAGCTTGCTAGCAGGCTGTTGCTTTCTTTCACATACCATTTCAATACAACTGAATTAGGAAATCTATTTTAGGACTTTCGGCTTATAGTTCTCATCATGTTTTGCAAACACCGTATCTGCAAGAAAGGTACCATTATCAAACATTTTACCTTGTACAACAACACCACTTTTTTCTGAAAACATTGGTGGAAGTATTCCCTGATATTTCACCATAACGCTCTTATTAAAATCTGTCATCTGAAAAATTACTTCGCTTTCGCTCCGTATCACGCTATTTTCAACAATCATTCCACCAACACGGATTGGCTTTTGATTATTTGGTAAAACTATTGCCTCACTTACTGTATAGAAAAATGAGATATTTTCTTTGAGCGTTGTTAAAATAAAAAAAACTGCACAACTTAAAAAGCAGAAAATTCCTGAAGTTATAAGTAATCGCTTATGTTTCTTCTTCATTGTTGCTTTTAAGACTTTCTAAGTTTTTTTTACTTTTTATATAGCAAGAAACGGTAAAAATCAAATTTCCACCAATCAGTATGAAACTAATAAGGTAAGCAAAAATTACATATATATTCATAATGCACTGCCAATAAATAACTCACCTGCATCAAAATAAATTAAGCTTCCATCCTTTTGCTGCAACACTAATTTACCACTTTTGTCTATATCAGCAAAAATTCCTTCATACAATTTGTCAACTAACTTTACACTGATTTGCTCATTCATTTTGAATGCTTTTTTTAACCACATTTCTCTTATAGCATGAAACCCATCAAATAGCCATTGCTTTCTTAGCTTATTAAAATTTATTATTAATTTTTTTAGCAGATCTATGTTAGACACAGATCCACCATAATTGCTAATGCACGTTGTTCCTGGAAGTAGTGCATGATTGACATTAATTCCAATTCCTATAATGAGCCAATTCGAATTGGATTTTTTTTCAAGCAATATTCCGCTTATTTTCTTGCCATCGATTAGAACATCATTTGGCCATTTATATTGAAGATTGAGATCGTTTATGAATGGATCTCTTGTCATCCCAGTGCTTTGACACTGGGATTCAGAAGAAAAAGTATGGATTCCAGTGTCACGCACTGGAATGACACCGCAGTGGGTTTGATTATTCAAGAAATTTAACGATAATAAAGTATTTCCAACAGCAAGAGCAGTCACAAAAGTCAATTCTGTCAATTTGCTGACATCCTTTTCTTGGTTAATTATCAAACTCGCATAGAGATTACCCTCTGGAGAAATCCAGCTTTTTCCAGTGCGTCCCCTGCCTTCTGTTTGTTTATCAGCAATAATGACAGTTTCATTTGATATCCCTTTCTCAATTAAACCCAATGCTTCTTTATTAGTACTTGGAACTTCTTTGTAATGATAAATACGAAAACCTTCAAGGATCACCTTGTCAGCCCTTTAGTTTAATGAGTGAGTCAAGATCTTCTACATACAAGAAAAGAACGAGATTGATCAGTGAAGCCACTGAAGTGATAATGAATAGACTCTTAGAATAAGCAACCTTATTACCACTAGCTTTATCAAAATACATAACTTTCATGATATTTAAATAATAGTAGCATGATATCACACTCGATATTACAAGGATCAAAGACAGGCTGATAAAGCCAGAATTTATTAAACTTTTGAATATAAAAAATTTAGCGATAAAACCTGCAAGTGGAGGTATTCCCGACATCGAGAGTAATAGTATAGAAAGATGGAATGCTAAAATTGGTTGCTTTTTTCCTATACCAGATAAATTTGCAATATCACAATCATCATCGTCAATTTGTACGAGATATGAGAATAGCCCTATGCTTGTGATGATATATATCACCAGATACATTAAGGCACTATCTGTTCCTGCTTGTGTAAAAATAGAAAGTGAAGCAAATATAAAACCAATGTGACCAATTGAACTGTAAGCAAGCAGCCTTTTTAAGTTTTGCTGACGCAAGGCCCCAAAAGCTGAGATAAGCACAGACAATGCTGAAAAGTATAAGAAAATAGGCTGAACATAACTTTTTACATTTACTAACTCTTCATTCATCAGTCGAATTAAAAATGTTACAAGTGCAGCTTTTGGGGCCGTAGAAAAAAACGCAGTTACTATGGTAGGTGCACCTTGATAGACATCTGGAGCCCACATATGAAAAGGAGCAATAGCAAGCTTGAAACACAAACCAATAAGGATAAAAACTAACCCAAAAACTATTCCATAAGTTATCTGATGGTTTTGCAAGAATGAACCGAGCTCAGAGAAATTGACTTGTCCTGTATATCCATAAAGCAGCGACATTCCATACAGCATAATGCAGGAAGATAGTGCACTAAGTGTAAAATATTTCACTCCTGCTTCACATGAATAAGCTGAATCTTTATTAAAGCTCGCAAGAACATACAAAGATATACTCATCAACTCAAAAGCTAAATAAAAAGAAATCAGACTATTTGCTGAAACCAAAGTTATCATGCCAAATAGCGCAAAAAGAATCAGTATTGAAAATTCATATTTATAGTCATATTTTGATAAATTCATCATCAAAAGTATTAAAATTCCTGTGCTGAGAATTAACCCTTGGGCTGACCTGATGTATAAATTGAGTTTTAACAACGAATTAAAGAGAAAAATTTCATTGTTTTCTGCCGAAATAATTAAAATAATCAAAGTTACCACTGTGCAGCCAAGTGCTAATAAGTTGATAGTTCGGCGGTTAAATATAATTCCAAGTAGTAGCAACACTAACGAGGAGATAATAGAGAACGTTTCCGGCAATATCTGTATATAATTCATAGCGCATTATATTTGACTAACAAATTTGCCATACATGGCTTCAAATAATTCAGTGCAAGGGTTGGGTAGAATCCAAGCAAAATAACAAACACTGCAAGCAGAATTAAGACAGAAAATTCTATGCTATCCAAGCGATTATTTAATAATTTAGAATAGCTAACCCCCCATATTATTTGCTTACATAAATTCAGCATATAAACTGCGCTTAAAATAGTGCCAAGTGCGATAAATCCTGTAAAAAACCCTATGCTCTTAAACATTCCAACCATAGCCAAAAACTCACCTATGAATCCAGATGTTCCAGGTAGCCCTATTGAAGCCATTGAAAATAAAATGAACATAAAACCAAATTTTGGCATTGTGTTTACTATGCCAAAATACTTTGCAATCTCCAAAGTTCCAGTTCGAGTATATAGCATTCCAACACACAAAAATAAAGCAGCAGAAATAAGGCCATGACTAATCATTTGAAATATGCTACCCAGTACTCCTTCCTCACAAAATGAAAAGAGGCCAGCGGTAACGATCCCCATATGTGCTATTGAAGAATAAGCTATTAACTTCTTTATATCATCTTGAGCAAACGCAACTAGAGAAGCATATATCACCGCAATAATGCTCAGCACAACAACGAAATTTGAAAAATACAAACTTGCCTGAGGAAGCATTGGAATAGAAAACCTTAAAAATCCATATCCCCCCATTTTAATAAGCAAGCCAGCTAAAATCACAGATCCAGAAGTTGGTGATTGCACATGCGCATCAGGAAGCCAAGTGTGAAATGGAAACATAGGTACTTTTATTGCAAAAGAAATAAAAAATGTAATCCACAGCAATGACTGCACTTCAAGATCAAGGCTTGGCACTAATGTAGCTAATTTTTGTATATTAAACGTCCCAAAAGTACTATAGATATACACTAATCCAAGCAGAAATAATAATGAGCCAGTTAATGTATAAAGAAATAACTTAAACGTCGCATATATCCTTTGCTTCCCTCCCCAAATGCCAATAATAAAGAACATTGGTATTAAAACAGCTTCAAAAAACACATAAAAGCTTATAGCATTCAGTGAAACGAAAAAACCGACTACAAAACTCTCAAGCAGTAGAAATAATGCCATATAGGCTTTTAGGGTCGTATAACTCATTTTGCAGTTATAGAGTATACAAATTACAAACAAGAAAGTTGTAAGCAGAAGGAAAAGCAACGATATACCATCTATCCCTATTCCTACATTCTTGATTGGATAGCTGACAAACTGAAAGTCCGCATTGTTATAATCAAATTCTATACAAGCTACAATGCTAAGCAAAAATGGAAGTATAGCAAAAAATAGGGCAAGGAATTTTAGGTGTATAGATTGATGATTAATCCTGATCGAGGATAAAATCAACGCTCCTATCAGTGGAAGCAAGAATATACTAAGTAACAACACCTTCTATTTAATTTCAATAATATATAAAGCACCGATTATTAAAGTAACAAACATAATAAATGCATAATCAAATATATAACCAGTTTGTAACTTTATAGAACTTTTTGAACATTCATTAACCAACCTTACAACACCATTTGGTCCAAATGAATCAATAGCCTTAACATCAAACTTCCATAGAAGCCTAGATATAAACCTTATCGGTGCAATTATAACAAACTCATACACCTCATCAAAGTACCATTTATTCTGCAAAAACTTAAGTAAAAATTTACTCTTAATTTGCCTAATTACTTGATATTGGTAAATTAGGCACGCAAGTGCTATTCCACTTAGGCTTGCTAAGGTTGGCAGTAGTTTTATAAAGAAATTATGAACTCCATGCTCATCAATCATCACTAAACTTGATTTCCAAAACGCATTACTAGTTATGTTCAAAATATTTGCTCCCCATATTCCAGAAAATACTGATCCAAAAGCGAGTATCAGTAATGGTATAAGCATAATCTTTGGTGCCTCATGTATATTAATTTTACTTTGTTTTTGGCTGTGGAACACAAGAAGCAATAACCTCCAAGAGTAAAACGCTGTGAAGAATGCAACAACTAAGCTTATTACAAAAGCAAAGCTATCCGTGCTATAAGCATGTTCAATTATCAAATCCTTTGAGTAAAAACCTGCAAATGGAAATATTCCAGAAAGCGCAAGAGATCCAATCCACATGAGAGTATAAGTGCAAGGGATTTTCTTCCAGCAATTTCCCATTTTCTGAATGTTTTGCTCATGATGCATTGCATGAATCACATTGCCAGCACCAAGAAATAGTAGAGCTTTAAAAAAAGCGTGTGTCATTAAATGAAAAATAGCAACATTGTAAGCAGAAAGCCCACATGCCATGAACATATAACCAAGTTGACTGCAGGTTGAATAAGCAATTATTTTTTTTATATCGTTCTGAGTAATCGCAACCGTAGCTGCAAAGAAGGCAGTAAGTGCCCCAACAATAACTATTAATTCTCGTGCCACATTTGATAGCTCAAATAATGGAGAACATTTTGCTACTAAAAATATACCTGCTGTTACCATCGTTGCTGCGTGAATGAGTGCAGAAACAGGGGTTGGCCCTTCCATTGCATCTGGCAACCAAACATGTAAACCAAGCTGTGCAGATTTACCCATACAGCCAATAAAAAGTAATATGCATATTATATGAGTTACTTTGAATTCACAGCAGAATGCCCTAATGTTCTGCGTGCCAAGAAGATCAGTTGTGTCAAAAACTTCAGTAAAATTCAAAGAGTGAAATGTATAATAAATAAGAAAGGTTCCAATCAATAGTGCAAAGTCTCCTACCCTATTCACAACAAATGCTTTAATTGCTGCATTATTTGCAGAATATTTTTGGAACCAAAATCCTATGAGTAAATAAGAACATAGGCCAACCCCTTCCCAGCCAAAAAAAAGCTGCACGAAATTATCGCTTACAACCAGCACAATCATGCAAAACGTAAATAGCGATAGGTAAGAAAAAAACCTCGACTTCCCCTTATCATGCTCCATATAACCGATAGAGTAGAGATGTACTACCAGTGAAACGGTGGTAATAACAATAAGCATTAAGGATGAGAGAGCATCCACACTAATTGCCCAATTTACTTTTAATACACTTAATGAAAATAAAGGAAATAAACTCAAGTGATAATTTTCAGAGAAGGTGAGAAAAACATACCAAGATAAAACTGCAGATATTCCAATCCCTGCCGTTGTAACTAACTGACTAAAAACACCTCTTCTAAAAAGTGCTGCAAACAGCGAACCAAAGAGTGGCAAAAATACTATTAATTTCAGTATATCCATCATTCTTTCATTAAATTTGCTTGTTCAACATCTATATTGCCACGGCTTCTATAATATACAACCAATATTGCAAGCCCAACTCCTGACTCTGCTGCCGCAACAGTCAACACAAACATCACAAAAATTTGCCCAACTATATCATTCATAAAGGCAGAAAAAGCAACTAAGTTGATATTAATTGCCAGCAATAATATTTCTATTGATAACAATATATTGATTATGCTCTTACGGTTGATGAAAATACCGCACACTCCAATAGTGAACAAAACAGCAGCAACTATCAAAAAGTGATTTAATCCTATTTCCATTCTACTCCTTTTCCAAATTTAGCCTTAACTAATTTTACAGATGAAGATTGTGTCAATTGCTTTAATACATTCTGTTTTTTAACTCCTTTTTTCTTGTCCTGCAAAGTAAGAGCAATTGCACCGACAATTGCAACAAGCAGCAGAATACCAGAAAGATGAAAAGCGTACATGTAGTCGGTATACAGCAAATTACCAATAGCTTTCACATTATTGGTATTATAGTTTATAACATTGCTTATATTCGGTGCTGAGCTGCGGATTACAAAGCTGATGACTAGAAAAAACACAACACACAACATAGCACCAAGAGTGCAATGCTTTGCAAAACCCTGGCGCAACCTTATGTAGTCAATATCGAGCATCATAACTACAAAGAGGAACAACACCGCAACCGCACCGATGTATACTATCATCACCATCATAGCAATGAACTCAGCTCCAAGGAGAATGAAAAGAACTGCAGAGTTAACGAAGGTGAAAATTAAAAATAATACTGCATGCACAGGATTTCTTACACTAATTACGCATACAGCAGATAAAATGCTGAGAATTGCAAAAAAATAAAAGAAAAAAGGCATCGATACTTTAACTGCAACAATAGTTACTAACTTAAGGTAATTGTTGCTGTAAAGTCAATACTATATTAAAGATTTGAAAATATCGTACTACAAGCTTCAACTCCTCAGTAATGCAATAAACACTCTTGACAATCTTGATTTATTAATATATAATGTATGTATATTAATAGTCAGCGGTAGCTCAAAATGTACAACATATTTGGTTACTTCAAAAGCAACAATAGTTCTAACGCACAAAATAGCAGATTAAATGGAGAAGGTTATCAATACACCACAAGAGACTATATGACAATTTACTTTAATAACACATTAGCAAGTTTCAGTAGATCATTGATAGAATTTAAAGAAAAAGCATATGGTTTTATATATGATATTGGAGCTTGGTTGAAAGCAACATATGAAAATTTCACTGAACGAGCTGAAATTCATAACTTCTATGTTCCAGAAAAACTTCCTATTAAAGCTGAGGAAATAAAGATGAAGGAACTGAATCGTAAGCCTAAGCCATTTCAAACTCCACCTATTCATCAAACAAGCAGAAGTTTTGATGCCAATATCTCAAATCAAGTTGTTGTTACTCACCATACACTTGAAGCTACCCCAACAAGATAGATCTACGCTTAAATATCTAGTACTTGAATGAGTTGAATGTTATGTTCAATAAGACCTTTACAATATTTGGATCATAGGTTTAACTTTATAAAGTTATAATCTATAGAGCTTCAATGAACGATTATCTCTCACTGTTAAATCCAGAACAGCAATTAGCTGTAACTAACATAAATGGGCCAGTTTTGATACTGGCAGGAGCCGGAACCGGAAAAACAAGAACGATTACTTCAAGAATAGCACACATAATTAGAAACGGTCACGCTTATTCTGATGAGATATTAGCAGTTACATTTACAAATAAAGCAGCAAATGAGATGGTATCAAGGGTACTTGAGCTAACGGGCACAAACATACCATGGCTTGGCACTTTCCATGCAATTGCAGCAAAAATTTTGCGCATGCACGCAGAAATTGTGGGCTTAAACCCCAATTTTACAATCATTGGTGTGGATGACCAATTACAGGTAATAAAAAATATTATCAATGAAATAAATCCTGATTACCTATCAGAAAAATATAAGACCATTATGAATATTATTCAGCAATGGAAAGAGAAGTGCTTATTGCCGTCTGAAGTGGAAGATGTTCAATCATTTAGGCCAGTTTACGTAACTGCACTTAAAGTCTATTACCAGTATCAGGAAAGGTTAAAATTCCTTAACTCTGTTGATTTTGGTGACTTATTGTTATATAACATACAACTTTTTAATAAAAAGACCGAGGTTCTGTCCTACTACCAAAACAAGTTTAAGTATGTCATGGTAGATGAGTATCAAGATACAAATGCAATACAATATCTTTGGCTAAAATACCTTGCAAAAGAGCATTCAAATATTTGCTGTGTAGGAGATGATGACCAGTCGATATACAGTTGGCGTGGTGCAGAAGTTGAAAATATTTTGAAATTTTCCGATGATTTTAAAAATGCAAAAACCGTTAAACTGGAGTGTAACTACAGGTCAACATCCCACATAATTGCAACTGCATCATATGTGATCAATCACAATAAGACTCGCTTAGAAAAAAAATTGTGGACAACAAACATTGAAGGCGAAAAGGTAAATCTAATCAAATTGTGGGACGGAAAGGCTGAAGCAAGGTTCATAAGCGAACAGATATTAAAACTCAATAAATACAGATTTAGTGATATTGCAGTGCTCGTCAGGGCTACTTTTCAAACTAGAGTTCTCGAAGAGTATTTTATAAAATATTCAATTCCCTATAAGATTATAAGTGGCGTAAAATTCTACGAACGTCAAGAAGTAAGGGATATAATTGCATATTTGAGGCTTGTTACAAATAATAATGATGATCTCGCTTTTGAAAGGATCGTAAATCGTCCAAAAAGAAGCATAGGAGCTACAACTCTAAAGAAAATATACACGACTGCTCAGGATAACAAAATTTCTTTTTTTGAGGCAGCAAAAATATTGGTTAATAGTGATCAAGTAACCGAAAGAATTAAACTCTCACTAAATGATTTTTTAAATAAAATTAAAGCTTGGGAAGAAATAGTAAGCGTAAAACCACTGCATGAATTTGTTAAAATCGTAGCAAATCAATCAGGATATATGGAAATGCTTGAGAATGAAGGAGTGACGGGTTTAGCGCGAATAGAAAATGTTAAAGAGCTCATTTCATCTTTGAAGAATTTTGACAGCACTATAACCTTCTTGGAGCATATTAGTTTGGTGATGGAAGTGGATAATATGAATAGCGATGACACTGTATATGTTATGACTCTTCATGCGGCTAAAGGGCTTGAATTCCCGTGCGTGTTTTTACCTGGTTGGGAAGAAGGATTATTTCCTCATCAAAGATCTTTTGAAGATAAAAGTGGTAAAGCTTTGGAAGAAGAGAGAAGACTTGCATATGTTGGCATAACTAGAGCAAAAGAAAGGTTGATCATTTCATGTGCAGATAGGAGGGAAATTAATAATCAGTGGCAACCAATGAGCACTTCTCGATTTATTAAAGAATTGCCAAGAGAAAATGTTGAGGTGATCAAGAATAGTGCCTACTGTTGAAGCTATAACTGCAGCTCTTACGACAAACACATCTGAATTACTTCAATTATATATTTCTCCTGGCAAAAATTCTCTGATGGTCTTAAATAAAATTTTCAGTGAATGATTATCAGACATGTTGTGTTCTGCTGATTTTATTAAGTGTACTTCAACGTCTGTTGACTTAATTTTTTCAGCTAAATTCAATGAAGTTTGATAAGGAACATCTTTATCATTAATGCTATGCAATAAGCGCACAGGACAGTTTATATCTATTGCTTCTCTGTTTAAAAGAAGGTTCTTTCTACCGTCTTCGATCAGATTTTTAGTTATTTTGTATGCACAATGCTCCGAAGTAAAATCTATTACACCTTTAGAACCTAGTTCTTCTTTTTGCTTGCCTGACAATTGCTTGAATATCAAATCTTCAGTAAAATCAGGAGCAGACGATATGCCGATTAATGCTGCAATTTTTTCTGGAAATTGAAGAGCAGTGAGCAGCATCAGCCATCCTCCCATACTTGAACCTATAATTATTTGTTTATTGCTAGTTAATTCACTTATCACTTTAGCACAATTTTTTTGCCAATCACTTATTGTATAATCAGCAAAATCACCGCTTGAATTACCATGGCCAAAATAATCAAAGAGCACAAGTGCTATATCATTTTCTTGGCAAAATTTGTAAACGGCAGTTGCTTTAGTTCCATCCATATTGGATGCAAAACCACTAAAAAAAACTATAGAAGCCTTCTTTCCTTGTAGCTTTCGATATGCTATATGGCCATTACTTCCATCGAGTAATTTACAATAATTCATACTACTTTGGCAAGGCAACCGGACTATCGCTCATCGAACGCAAATAGCTGACTAGATCTGCAATCTCTTGTGGATTGGAAATGCCTGCAAATGCCATACGTGTACCTTTTATGTAGGCTTTTGGATTTTTTAAAAAAGCAAATAACTCCTCATACTCCCATTTCCCACCTTTTTCAAGTAGTGCTTTTGAGTAATTGAATGAGCTGCCAAGATGGGCCTTTTTATTTCCAACCACGTTCCATAAGTTTGGCCCCACTTTATTCATTCCACCTTTCTCAAAACTATGACAAGCTATACATTTTTTTGCTGCTGACTTGCCTTTTTCAAAGCTAGCATTCTGCATGAGTTCTCCAATATCAAGTGCCACTTGTTCAATCTTTTGTTGAGGCTCATTGCTGGCTGCTACTATTGTTTGGTGTTCAATTTTATAATCCTCTGGGTTGTAGAGCATATCAACTACATTACTAACTATCATAATTATTAATCCAGAAAGTAAAATCGATGCTGCAATCTTATTAAGCTCCATAGTTAATTCTTATCAAGTAATGTTACTTAAATTATGCAAATATTTTCGCAAACAGTAAACAATTACCTTTATTTCACCAAAGATAGAAATTTCTATTACTTAGCTAAGTTAGGAGACTGCAATTCTATTTCTATCGGAGTAACTTGTGGTTCAATTACATAATGATCTGGAATAACATATTAAAATAGATTTCCTGCAAACTTGTCTGCAATGATTGAAACTGGAACTACTTCTATAATGTTCGTTTGCTTGACCTAAGATTCAGGAGCATTTAAACTGAATTTTATAAAGTACTAGAAATGATAGGAAATCTAAGAGGAATAGTTGATGAGGTGTGTAGCGATCACATAATCCTGAATGTGAATGATGTTGGCTACATAGTATATCTTTCAGCCAAAACTTTAAGTGCTTGTTCGATTGGAAGTAGAGTAAAATTACTTATCGACACTTATGCAAATAGCAGAGAAAACGTTACTCAGCTATATGGCTTTATAAGTAAAGAAGAACAGCAGTGTCTGCGTTTATTAGTTAAAGTGAGCGGTGTCAGCTATAAAACCGCAATGTCAATTTTGAGCAAATTAACTCCAGAGCAACTGTTTTTGGCAATTATAAATGAGGATAAACTAGCACTTAAGGTGAGTGGACTTGGCCTGAAACTCATAAATCGAATTATTACTGAGCTGAATGGCAAAGTAAGTAAATTAGAGATAAATAACAATCATTTTCACTCAATTAGTGAAGATGCTCTTTCAGCTTTGATCAATCTTGGATATGAAAGAACAAAAGCTTATGATACAATAAAAAAAATAGAAGATGAATCACCAAACTTGGACACTAAAGATATTATTCGTATGGCGCTTAAAACAATATGAAGTCAATATCATGTAGTAAGGAATACTCTGAAGATGTACGTAATTTAAATATCCGGCCTGAGCAACTTGATGATTTTGTCGGGCAAAAAGACTTAATACAAAATTTAAAAGTGTTTATAAATGCTGCACAGACGAGAGCTGAAGCTTTGGATCACGTATTGCTCTATGGTCCTCCAGGGCTTGGTAAAACAACTTTAGCACAAATTGTCTCTAAGGAGTTAAGGGTTAGCTTTCGTGCAACTTCTGGTCCATTGCTTAGTAAAGCTGGGGACTTAGCTGCAGTGCTCACTACTTTAAATGCAAAAGATGTTCTATTTATCGATGAGATCCATAGATTAAATCGTAGCATTGAGGAAGTTTTATATACTGCTATGGAAGATTTTTGCCTAGATATACTAGTAGGTGAGGGCCCATCTACCAGAACTTTAAGAATAGATTTACCACCATTTACACTGATTGGGGCAACAACACGGCTTGGACTGCTTTCTGCACCGCTGAGGGATCGTTTTGGTATTCCCCTGCATCTTGAGTTTTATTCTTTTGAGGAACTGATTGATATTATCAAAAGAGGTGCAAGAGTTCTTTGTGCTGAAATCGAAAAGGATGCTGTGCAGGAAATTGCCTGCCGCGCCCGTGGTACTCCAAGAATTGCTTTGAGATTACTCAGAAGAATAAGAGATTTTGTTGAAGTAAAAGATGATAAAAAAATTACCTGTGAAATTGCCGGTTCTGCACTATCAAAATTGGGTATAGATAAAATGGGACTAAATAAATTAGATATGGATTATCTGAGATTTTTGTTTAACACCTCAGGACCTGTTGGAATTGACACCATATCTATTGCACTATCTGAAGATGTTGGCAATATTGAAGAAACAGTAGAACCTTATTTAATCAAGGTCAGTTTTGTAAAGCGCACACCAAGAGGACGTGTTTTAACTGATCAAGCAAGGGAATATCTCAGCATTAATTCAGTGGTATGCTAGTATTATACTATATTTTATAACATTGTATAGTATTACATTAAACATTATAATATTCTTTTATTATATGATTTGCAGGTGTTTTAGAGGCAAATAAGAAAGTCTTCTGTTATAGTGAATATGTTCTTGAAAAATTACGTAATATATGCTAGGCTGTATATAGTATGAATGTAAAAATATCAATAATTTATTGATATTTTTTAAGATTAATACTTATTAAATACTTCATATTGTAAGATTGAGTTATTGTATTTTATAGACTTAAGATAAAATGGTAAAAAGCCTTCTAAACAATTATAGAAACAGTAATTCAATTAATGGAGAAAAAGCAATGAAAAATTTTTTAATCAATAACAACGAAGAGGACGGTAGCTCAATCTACATTAATCGAATCAGAGAGCAAGATCTCTCTGCAGAGCAGAAGCTCAATGAATTAAAAGGATTCATGGAGGAGCTTGCTAGGAAAGCTGAGCTCAAGAGAATAGAGCTTGAGCGTCAGGCTGCGAGTTGCATTGATGAAACATTATCTCAAGTAGAGCTACAGATACAAGATAATGAGGATTACTTTACTGATGATAATCAAGGGGTATTCGCAAATTTCTTTGAATCCCTCTTTAATCTTTTTGAAGTAAATGTAGATCCGAAAGTCTACAAAATGCTCAAGGAGAAGAAAGAGAAAAATCTGCTTCTTTCGATAATTAAGTTTTTGCGTGATAAGCTTAAGGAATTAGTTAAAAAGATCTTCAAAAAAGATTTAGATTTAAGTTGGGATAAAAGGCTAGACAAAGAGATAAAAGAATTGCAGGAGAAATTACTCAGCGGTGAGTTATCTCCTGAAGAAGAAATAGCAATACTCGAACGTTTGCAAGCGTTGCAAAATTTAAAATTGAAGCTTCAAACTTTTCTCGTGGGCTCAGTCATTGCAATGTTTGCAGAAATTTTTGCAGTTGATTTAGCAGCAGTAGTAGAGCAAGATGTAACTGAGGAAAAAAGAGACAAAAAAGCAGAAAAAACAGAATCAAAAGAAGTTCGTCAAGAAATAGAAACAAAAGTGAATGAAATCACACCAATTTCCCTATTTAATTTTTCATCTCAAGTTCCAATGCCAATCACTCTGAATAAGCAAGAACGTGCTATTTTACCAAAGCCTATAGAAAAATTAGTAGACACTCTACCTAAACCTGTTATAAGTCACAAAAATAGTGAAGTACAAAAACTGGAAAAAATGAATAAAGAAAAGAAAGAAGCAAAAGAAGAGAAAAATGAAAAACCAAAATTAGCTGTCTGTCCACCTGCTCCACAGCAAAAGGAACACAGGAGAATTAGAAGAAATAACAAAGAGAGGGATACTTATGGGACGAAACGAATAAAAGAGCCTTCTGCTAAGAGTCAGCAAAAAGCTGCTAATGCTGCTGTGGAACTGCCAGGAGGATTAACTGATGGTGTAAGAGTTGAAAACCACGCTTCTTCAGTCAAAGAGAGAGGTGTGTAAAGGTTCTCTCTCTTTTTTTCATTCCAGACTGGTTTTTTATCTGGATTCCAGCATCAAGTGCTGGAATGACATGGCGGACAAGTAGCTCTCTCTTGTCTTCAAGTGGCCCCTTTGTTGTCATCTCAGTGCCTCCTCTCTTGTCATCCCAGTGCTTGACACTGGGATGGCTTTGTTGCACAGCTCTTCGGATAGTGGGTAATGTATAATAAATTCATGAAGCTATATCAAACTTAGCCATGCCTATTTCAGTAAATTTGTTAAGCAAATAACGCTTGAGTAGCAGTTCCTTCTCACGATTAATCTCAGATTTATTCCTAAAACTAAATCCAAATATTTGCTTCAGTCGCGAGAAAAAACTTTCTATATAAGATCTCTTCCAATAATTTATCTCTTTTTTCCACCTCTTCATACCATCTTCATCATATGACTTTATGAGCTTGATTGTAGAATTTCTCTCATTCATATAATCCAACTTTGGATGCTCTACTGCATTATTTTGCGGAGGAATCCTTGTCTTTATGTCAAGCTCATCGCACAGTTTGTATAACTTCTTTCGATTATATGCCCTATCTGCATATATCGTGCTTATGTTATACTTGGTATCCACTCTTTCAATAAGATCACAGGCTCCATAGTGGTCGGAATAAACTCCACTACTGTATTTTGCAGCTATAACTTTTTTACTACCTATCTCTAGCATTACATGTAGCTTTCTTGTTTGCTCATAGCGGCGATACTTTCTATCTGTACCATTTGCCTTACTATGGCCTGGAATATTATTGTAGATGCTGATACCTGTACTATCTATAGCAATTTCAATATCTTCCATATCGTTCTTATCAACTCTGCAGTCGTTGATTTTGATATTAAGCTTTTTAAACCTTCTTGAAGCCTGCGAATAGCTGATAATTTGCAAAATTTTCCCTATTTGCTCAAGATATTTCTCTATAAATCCCACTGTTTGCCTAAGACCAATCCTGAATAGATAGGTTATTATGTGAATTAGAATCACTACTTTGTCGCTGTAGACATTGTTGCCACCTGCTACTTTTGGACTATTTTCGTACCAATTTTCAATGGCATCGTTGATATAATGAAAAACATTTCCCCTTTCTTGAAGAAATTTGTTATATTCATTGCAGTTACTGACTTTCATTCTTATTGGCATATTTTTCCTTTGTCGGCTAAATATCTATTTTATAACAAATTCCATCAGTAACTGCCTGTTCTTTCCTTGAGTGGTGCAACAAAGCCCACTGGGATCCAGGAACTTAGTTAAAAGAGCTGTCATTCCAGTTTAGGATCCATTTTTCTTCTAGATTCCAGACTGGAATGACACCGTCTTGAATGGAAGCCAGTGCCAACGATGCGCCATATTACAATGTTCGTAAAGTTGTGTACTCAGACACTGTCATCCAGATACAATTTCATCATATAAATCTTTCCATTCTTGATTTGTTTTTTCAATTAAGTTTATTTTCCATTTTCTCTGCCAACTTTTTAGGAGTTTTTCTCTACTAATTGCTAAATTTATGTCTTTCAAAATAGACTAGTTTACAAACATTGTACTTTGACGTGAAACCAGAGATGGCTTTGCTTTTGTGTTCCCAAATTCGTTTAGTCAAATTTGATGTTATACCTATATATAGAGTCCCATTGCGTTCACTTGCAAGTATATAAATATAATAACTTTTCATATATAATAAATAAATTTACCGAATTCCAGACTGGAATGACATTAAAGGAGCTACTTGATGACACTAAAGAGGCTATTCTTTGATACTAAAGAGGCTACTTGAATGACAAGAGAGAAAGTATTGGAATGACACCGTCTTGAATGGGAGGCAGTGCCAACGATGTGCCATATTGCAATGTTTGTACAGTTGCGACTTAAGTCAATAAGGAAAGGTGTTATTCCATTACCTCCTCTCTTGTCATCCCAGTCTGGAATCCAGGAGTATAAAAATGGTGAATAAAATTTATGTTAAAAAACTGCTTGTGCTAATAATTGATTCTTAATATACTCATTACATAATAATTTAATTTAGAGGTTGATATGCATGGTAACAATGGTTCAGGCAAAAGAGTATTTGATAATACTGCTCCAGGAGGAGGAAGGGTTGATCTGAGCAAAATAGATCCAAAGAAAATAGATGATTTTAGAGACATGATTAGACGTGAAGAGGAAAGAAAGAAAAATCAATCTAGTGGTCAGGGCACCAGTAGGAGTGGTAAGTAATTATGTTAATTAATTAGAGAGGTGGCGTTATGCCTAATAAAAGTAAAATAAATCGAGAATTAGTAAAAGCGTTTAATAGTGTTCTTCTTTCTGATAATACTGCTATTACTAATCTCACTATAGAAAAAGATCATGTTGTTCTCTCATTTGATAAAGATATGAATATTGGTCAGCGCAAAGACTACTTGAAAAATATGAGAGAGAGTATAGTAGGAAAGTTTTGTGGAGATAATGAAGATGAGGATGAAAAAGTTTTTGTCGAAAAGGCTGCCAATGATCTTTTTTATACAGACTCTTTTCCTTTTAACTTTAATCAAGGAAAATGGACTACAGATAATAGCAGACATAGGTTTTCAGTGCCAATTGAAAAAGAGGTAGTTTGTAATCTAAAATATTTGCTAGCTAATGAACTTATACGATTTACAATAGCACGTATTATAGACGATCATCCTAAAGGTCCAGATTATGTGAATGAAAATGTATACGATGTGGGTTTTGAAAGAAAATCTTATTTATACTGTAAGGGCTTTGATGATCAAGAATTAAAAAAATCTTTTGTAAAATCATTCTCATCGAGAATGGAAAGTTATGAAAATAGTCCTAAAAGATTTAAGGATTTTTTAGAAGAGAAGGGGAATTATGTATATCTAAAGAAAGGCGTTTTTGATGATCTTAAATTCATCAAAGACATAGTAAAGCATGAAGCACACTTGACAGGTCGTTGTTTTGATACTCCACAAGGCGAGATTGGAGTTAATGACATGATGAAATTTGCAGTGGTTGATTTGTTTCTTAAAGCAAACATACAAGTTGATTTTATGGTGCGTAATTCTTACTTAGGGAGTGATGAAGATTCAGTTTTAATTCCTATTATAAGTGGTAGTAATGGTAATAGATATTTAACAAGAGAAGAAGTGAATCACGTTAATAATATGTTTGGTATGGATGTATTAAATAATGTTGAAGCTTATACTTCGCAGAAGTCTCTATTGAATAGTGATAGTAAAGGATTGTACGGAATAGATTTTGCTAACCCAGACATTGCTTACTGCGTGATGGATAAGATCATGGAGAGCTCTTTAATCAGCGAAGATACAGGTAAAGATAAAGTTAAATATAAGCTATCCATTGATCCTGCGCGTGTGCAAGCTATGAAACCACAAATTCTTGTCCCTCCTGAAAAAGTAGGGACGGATGGACCAAGTGCAGATAGTGGTTTTGCTGGTTCACCTAAGAATTCAGTTATAGGTAAATCACATACTGGAAACTCAAGAAAATTCCTTAGGCCCGACTACTATGGTGAAGGTAAAGGTGGGGATGATGCTTCGGCTAAAGATAGTGGCTTTGGCCCTTCTTCAGCACGATCTTCTTTTAATAAGCCCGAAACAACATTTAACCAACCTTCTATATCACAGCCTGACCAATGTTCTGCAAAAAAGCAGACATCAACTAATAAAAAATCAATTTGTTGTATTTTATAGCTAAAGGAAATTAGGCTATTCAAAGATGAATTGTGAATGAAAGTTTATTTGCCAAGGTAGAGCTGCCTTGGCCTACAAATCTTGGTTTCTTTATCGTTTACCATTTCATACCACTGGGCAACCCAACCAGTGGTTCTTGCAAGTGCAAAAATGGGTGTAAACATACTTGAAGGGATACCGATAGCATTCATTATTATACCTGAATAAAAATCAACATTTGGATACAACTTACGTGTAATAAAATACTCATCCTTTAAAGCTATTTCTTCAAGTTTTTTTGCAATTTCAAGTAATTCATTGTTTTGCTCTAGTTTGCTTAAAATCTCATGACAAGCATCCTTTAATATAAGCGCGCGCGGATCATAGTTTTTATAAACACGATGTCCAAATCCCATTAGCTTAAATGGATCTTTATCATCTTTAGCTTTCTCAATGAATCTATCTACATCTCCACTTTGCTCTATCTCTTTTAGCATATTTATAACTGCCTCATTAGCTCCACCGTGTGCTGGACCCCAAAGTGTAGCAACTCCTGCAGACAGGCTTGCAAATAGATTAGAACCAGCTGACCCTACCAATCTGACAGCTGCTGTAGAAGCATTCTGTTCATGATCAGCATGGAGAGTAAATATTTTATCCAGAGCTTTTACAAAAAGGGTATTATTAACAGCACTGCCAAATATCATATTTAAGAAATTCTCACTATAACTTAATTTATTATTAGCATTTGTGAATTCCTGATTGTTGATATGTCTATAAATCATTGCAACAATTGCAGGAACTTGTGCTATTGCAGAAATTCCAAAATCTAAATCTTCACCATTGACATTGTTGCCATGTGTTTCATGGTAAGATGCTGACAAATTTGCAAAACATGCAACTAAAATCGACATAGGGTGAGCAGTTTTTGGAAATGCTTTGATTACATTTGTAACTTGCTCTGATACTTTGGATGATTCTTGTATTTTGAGAAGAAATTTTTTGTGTTGCTCTGAACTGGGTAGTTCACCATAGAGCAATAAATAAATCACAGCAGTAAAACTATTATTCTCTGCCAAATCAGCTATATCATGTCCCCTATACTTAAGAACTCCTTCATCTCCATCAATGAATGTAATTGTGGAAGAGCATGAAGCTGTGGAAACAAACCCCGGATCATAAGTGAATAATCCTGTCGTCTTATATAAATCCTTAATATTTAACACGTCAGGACCTACTGTTCCACTTAATACGGGCAGATCAATTTTTGACCCATTACTTAGTTCCAATAATGCTTTTTTATCCATCACTTGAGCTACTTAATTTTATACAGAATATACAAACTGAAAAGTATATATTAATACAGTTAACTTTACATTAACCGTATTAAGCGGTCATCAATGCTTTTACTTTTGCATTTAAGCGACTTATTTTACGTGCAGCAGTATTCCTATGAATGACACCTTTATTTACACATTTGTGTAAATTGGATTCAGCATTCCGAAATGCCAAGACAACATTCTCTTTGTCACCAGACTTGATTATATCAACTAATCTTCTAATAGCAGTACGAGTTTTGCTTTTTCGCATCTTATTTACTAAAGTACGCTTTGCTATTACCTTCATCATTTTTTTAGCACTCTTATGATTTGCCATATATTAATACCTGTACTTTTCTTTTAATTATAAAGTTTTTTTGTTAATTTGCAATATCAGTTTTTTCTGCAATTAATCTACTACTTCTTTCTTCAATGATTTTTTCTAAACTTTGCAAGAATTCATTTTTGTTTAACCCAGGATATATGGGAGGTAATATTTCTATTACCGCCTTTCCGGGATTCTTTCTCAGAGAAAGTATGCTTTTTGGCCAAAACAAACCAGTGTTTAAAGCAATCGGTAACACAGGAACAGATAATACGCTATATAAAGCAGCAATACCCGATTGATATTTTATATTTTGGTTTATAGTCGTTCTTGTGCCTTCAGGAAATATTATTATGCTTCTATTTTCTTTTATATGCATTTTTGCTAGTTTAATTATATGGCGTATAGAACTGATACCATCTGAACGGTTAATAAAAATCATTTTCAGCGCTATAAGATGTAAACCAATGAATGGAATCCATTTCAATTCACGTTTTAAAATAAAAACTGCTTTTCTAAAGAGTAGTATAAAAATAAATGTTTCAAATGGAGATTGGTGTTTAGATGCAATTATAAAAGGTTGCTTAGGAATGTTTTCCATTCCCCTCACTTCATATTTAATGCCACATAATAAACGCAACATGAATAATACAACTCTCACCGAGCAAACAAGGAAAATGGTTATTACACACTCAGGAAAGAAAATTACAGGGAGAGTAATTAAAGTATAGAATACTTCCCATAATATAAGGAGTAAATTAAACAATAAACTTGCAATCACAAACACACGTAAACTTATTTGAATTTAACTTTACTACAAAACTAAAAGCAATAAGTTTAATTATTGATCATCTGAGTAATAGGATGAGAATCAGCTAATTTGTCCTTTAACTTTTCGTTAGCAATATGAGTATATATTTGTGTTGTAGAAAGATTAGTATGGCCAAGAATTTTTTGTATCAGTACAATATTTGCTCCGCTATTCAGTAGATGGGTAGCAAGAGAATGCCTAATCACATGTGGAGAGATTTTATTTTCATCAATATCGCACTTTCTTGCTAATTCCTTTATTAATTGACCAACTCTTTGCCTTGTAATGGGTTTATTAGGTTTATCACCTGGGAATAGCCAATCAGATTTTTTGTTGTTAGGAAGCAGATTGTCACGAATTGATAAATAATTTTTAAGACTTTGCAATGCTTGCTCATTAAAAAGGATTTGCCTTTCTCTGCTACTTTTTCCCTTTATTATTATATAGCCTTCTTTACCATTACCGTTTACTAAATGTAATACTTCACATAACTTCATATTAATTAGTTCAGAAACACGCATCCCGGAAGAGTAAAGAATATCTAAAATTGCACATAGCCTTTTACTGCTTATCTCTTTATTCGATCCGCTTGCTGATTTTTTTACTGTTTCCATGAGCAAAAATATTTCTTGAACACTTAAATACTTAGGCAAAGGACGGGAAACCTTTGGATTTCTTAATTCATTATCATTAGCCGGTGCTGGATTAAAATCTATTATTCCATCATTAAATAGGCACTTATAGAAATTTTTGATAGCAGATATTTTTCTTGATATAGAACTAGTTTTATATTTCTTTTGTGTACGTAAAAAGTTTACATAATCTTTAATATTAGCTTTACTTGCACCAACTAAGGTAGTGCCTCCTTCTAATAAAAATTTTTCAAGTTGGTGTAAATCTGAACGATAACTTTCCAAAGTATTTTGTGTAGAGGATTTTTCAGAAACCAAAGCATCTATGTAATACGTGATGTAAAGATTCTCTTTTTTATTTTGTGGTTGTTTATTTTTCATTATCAGCTCCTATATTTATTTCTTTGACTATAATTTGATTGAAAGTATTTTTTGTGTTTTTTATAAGAAAATATGAGATAAACAAAGCATTTATCAATAAAGTAAGTACTACAAACCTTTGTTTTAACCTTTTTTTTAAATTTGATCTTATTTTTACCATATTTCAATTATCACATTGAGTCTATAAAAAACATCCTGTAAAGTAAGTTTTACTATCGTATAAAATTTCCCTTAGCTATGTCTGTTTATTCTTATTATATCATAGTATTTATTATAATTTTAACATAAAGAAATAGTGATTTCAACTTCATTATTGTATGGGTATTAATAAATTTTTAATATATGTAATAAATACCTTACAAAAAAAGGAATCAATTGGCACTTTTTTTTAATAAAGTGTTAATAAAAGGAATGGTTACATTTGATCCTATAGATTCATTATCTATTTTTTCTATAACTTTATTAATGCTGTGGAAAGAACGTTCTATTCTTGCTAGAATATAATCAATTACCTTTAGATCAATTTTTAACTGTTTATCTGAAAATTGTTTTATTAGCATAATTCTTAATAATTCTTCGCTTGCAGGTAAAATTTTTACGCTGATAGTTGATAATATTCGCGAGCTTAAATCTTTTAGTTTGAAGTTAAGCTTTTTCGGTAAAATCGAAGAAGTAATTAGCAGTCTCTTATCATTTTCTTTCATGTAATTATAACAATGTAACAACATTTCCTCATCTTTAATGTTTTGTACATCTTCTAAAATAAACGCATCGCTGTACCTCATTTCGCTTACAAAATTATTTACATCAATGAAAATAGCATCGTTTTTTGATTGCCAGATATGAGCAAGGTGAGTTTTCCCAGAGCTGTTAGGTCCAAAAAGAATCAGGCATTTCCAAGATAAATCATTAACTATTGAGTTATATACGTGCTTATTTTCATCTAAGGTGATATAATTTTGCCAACAATAATCAACTTGATTATTGTTAAATAAATTTAATTGCACGTAAAGCCTCTTACATTACTACTTTTTGATAATAATTTTTGCATAAAAATTTACTTGGTCAGGTAAGGAAGCAGTATTACTACTACCCCCTCCCTTAGAAACGCAGCATGCAGGTTTCCCCACACTACGCTTGAGCCCCTTATCTAAGTTCTTCTTTTCTAGAACCGGCTTGTCCTTCATGATTCCTCAGGAAACATCATTCTTAATGGTGACACCAACAGTAGAGAACCTTCTCTTGAAAAGGAGCTTGCTAACATTCTTGTTCGTTTCACTCTCTCATCAAAATACTTTTTCCATTTTAAGTCAAGGGGATTTGCATCCGCTCTGATTTTAACATGTCGTCTGATAGGTATATCAATCAGCTTAAGCAGTCTTAAATACCGTATCTCTTTTGGTTTGTTCTTGCATATGGGTGCAGCAAAAACCCATTGGCGTTGACCCATTACTTTGAAGTAACGATTCTTTATCCAACGTAATCCTTTACGAGGATGTCTTTTCTTTGCCCATTTCCATAAACTATGCCAAATTTCATTGTCGATCTTTCTAAACGCTTTTTTAGCACACACATGGTGATAGTAATTTCCCCATCCTCTCAGTAGAGAGTTGAGTGACTTAATTACTATAGCCTGAGTGTTCGCTATATTTGCTTTTATCAATGTACGTGCTTTATTAAGAAGTCTTTTAATACTTTCTTTCGAAGGTTTAATAATTAACTTCTTATTATATCTACGTACATTACAACCAAGAAAGTCAAACCCTGTTGTAATAGATGTAATCTTTGTCTTCTCTTCTGACAGAATTAAACCTCGCTCATGAAGAAAAGATGATACTAAAGGCTTAACTTCCTTTTCCAGTACTTCATGTGTGAAACCTGAAATAATAAAGTCGTCTGCGTACCTGATTACATTCACTCCACTTCTGATTTTTCCTCTTCTTTTGCTACCTAATTTACCAAAGCGACTTTCTAATAACTGTTCAAGACCATCTAAGGTAAAGTTAGCTAGTATTGGAGAAATTATACTTCCTTGCGGAGTGCCAGCAGTTGTGGGATACAGAGTTTTCGATTCTAGGAAACCAGCTTTTAACCATCTATGAAGAATTTTCTTTTCCATAGGAATATGCTTCATAAGCCATTCATGGTTAATGTTGTCAAAGCACCCTTTGATATCACCTTCTAGTATCCATTGTGGTCGATTGCGTCTTGCCAGTAATAAGTGACAAGCAGCAATAGCATCCGCGCAGGATCTTTTAGGTCTAAAGCCATAGGAGTGACGATCACTGATCGTTTCAGCTATCGGTTCCAGAGCAAACAGATATAATGCTTGCATCGCTCTATCTTTTATCGTGGGTATACCGAGAGGCCTTCTTTTGCCATTAGATTTACTGATATAAATTCGTTTGAGCGGAGAAGGTTTATATCCTCTTTGTTTTAACAGCTTTATTCCTTGAAATTTAGCATTGCAAGTTGACCATAGTTGACGATCTACACCTGCTGTGGTTTTTCCTTGGTTTTCAGTTACTCTCTTAACAGCCAAAGCTTTTCCGCTAAAAGAGCGTGTGAGAAGATGTTGTAAAGCTTTTACCTTACCCCATCTTCCTTCTTGGACAGCCTTAACAATACGTCTTTGTAGCCTCACAATAACTTTCTGGCATTTCTTCCATGGCAATTGCTTCCATGCTTCAAAGCTTTCGGTAGATGCACTTACAGGTTTACTTGTAATCATCTGCTTTCCTACCTTAAGTGGTTAACAAAGTTTCTTGTCACGAGGGACCAAATGGAAGTCTGCTCGTTTTCACGCGAATTAATGTTACAAATTCTATCCATTTCGTTACAAAATGGCATTCGCTTTCTCCATTCTCCTTTACCTGCACTTCCATCAGCATTCCTTGCGGTTTGCTTGCCATGTAGGCGAAAATACAGGCTTACCCTGTTTCTCCAGTCATACAACAGTGGGTTAGGTGGCTTCTCTATACCGGTGGAGTTATTATTTGCGTACATCTAGAAATGAAAAATGTAACTTATCCACATTACCTTTTGGTCAGAGCTTATCAGCATCTTTAGCTCTTTCATCGTATCGGTACTTATAAAGCTTCACTTACGTTCACCATACCACTAGCCTAGCCCTCCAACCACATGATGCTTGCAGTTTATGCCCCTCTCACGATTGAGCATCTTCTTTTTCAAGAGGAGGTTCATTGTCCGCATCGCTTGGCACCAACCGGTTGCCCGATTCGCACTGATGCGTAGACTCAGACGGCAAAACATCTGGTTTAATAAGTTTTAGAATCCTTTCAGTTTCTTTCTGAATGAATTCCTCTCCTTTTAAACAATATGACCGAAGACTTTCAGGTCGCACCATCTCTCAAATGTATCAGAGATCCTTTTTTTATCGTGAACTAATTAGCCATTTTTATAAAGCTCACTTTCAAAATATTTATTGACTGCATATTCTACTAATACACTGAACATTGCTATTATTGGAATAAAAAATAATATACCTATAAACCCAAAATATGAGGTGCATATGACAACTCCTAAAATAATGATAGTTGGATGTATATGAACTTTTTTTCCTATTAATAAAGGCACTAATATGCTTGAGTCTATTAATTGACCAACACTAAATAATAGCAAGACAGCAGTACTTTCAAACCATCCACTAAATTGAGTAATGGCGCTCAAAAATCCGATAATAGTGTATAATAATGGCCCTATATAGGGTATAAATGTTAATGTTCCTGATAAAATTCCAATAGCTACAGAATGCTTCAGCCCAATTATGCTAAGGCCCACGGAGTAAAAGATCATCATGACTATACATACGTTTAACTGTCCCTTTAGGTAATTAGATATAATGAAATCTACTTTAGAAAAATAACCTGCAGCTTTTTCTCTGTAAAGAATGGGAATTAGTTTATTAGCCTTTTCTACAATTGCAGGCCAATCACGTAATACATAAAAAAACACCACAAGCGTAATAGCTATTAATGATACCATGTAAATCAAATTAAAGCTTGAATTTAGCACTTGAATTATAAGATTACTGCCCATGCTAAGAGCATTTATAAAATAAGATATATAATCACTGTAATTTTCTACTAGATTTTTAGACAAGTGATCAAATAAACTATCTTCAGTTTTTATATTAAGAAATTCTAGCACAGAAGGAATCACTTTAAGCTTTAATGAAGGTATCTTATTCACTAAGAAATTTAATATTAAAGTAATTTGAAAATATATAATAGGTAAAACAAATGTGATAACTAATATAAAAGCTATCAATAAGGTAAGTATTATAAAAACTACAGAACATGAACGTGGTATTCTATATTTTTCAAACTTGGTTACTAGCGGGTTAAATAGATGTGCAACAAAAACAGATATTAGACACGGAACAATCATAGGACGCATCAAAAATAATGCCCCTATTATGAAAAGCAGTACACAACAAATAGTTATATGACGTTTTTGCATGTGTTTAGAATAGTTAATTTACCGAAAAATATAAAGTTTTTTGTAAGTACTATCTATTCATTATTTTATTAGGCATGAGATCAGCCAAATTTTCACTCAATTGCCAACTAGATAAAACTCCGTTATGCGGGTTATCTGTAAAGCCTCTCAGATTAACGATCTTAATCGAATTTCTATTTAACAATAGATCATCTACTGCCTTTGCCAATTGTGCAGGATATGGTATTAAGGTGTCTCTTTCATGATTAATGACTACTATTGGTATATTATCATTTTGTAGCTTTTGTATATTGCTTACTATATCAAAATCTAAATTTAGGACCTTAAGCATCTTTTTCAATAAGCATGAGGGCAGTACACTTAAAATTTTTGCTTGAGGAATTGGAAAATGCTTTATTGCATTATGAAAAGAGCTGAAAGTGCTAGTAAAAATAACGCCTCCAAGTTTAATATTTTTGTCTGTAAAATATTTTAATACTTCTGATGCAACTGCTCCTCCAAAGGAATGGCCGAAAAGTATGATGTTTTCAGGTTTTACACCCTTGTCCATTAATTCATTGATTTTTTTTATCGAAGACTGAGATAAGCTTTTATTCTTATTTATAAATGGAATCATGAGTATTGATATAGACAAAAAAGTGCAAATCAAAGCTGCTAATATTGCTGAATTCGCTGTCCTAGACGTCATTGGGTTGGTAAATAATATCAGAGTGGGTGATAATATGGATATTCCTAAAAATAAGAAACTAGCTATTGCGTAAGTTATATAGTTTTGAAATGGTGCGACCTGAAAGTCTTCGGTCATATTGTTTAAAAGGAGAGGAATTCATTCAGAAAGAAACTGAAAGGATTCTAAAACTTATTAAACCAGATGTTTTGCCGTCTGAGTCTACGCATCAGTGCGAATCGGGCAACCGGTTGGTGCCAAGCGATGCGGACAATGAACCTCCTCTTGAAAAAGAAGATGCTCAATCGTGAGAGGGGCATAAACTGCAAGCATCATGTGGTTGGAGGGCTAGGCTAGTGGTATGGTGAACGTAAGTGAAGCTTTATAAGTACCGATACGATGAAAGAGCTAAAGATGCTGATAAGCTCTGACCAAAAGGTAATGTGGATAAGTTACATTTTTCATTTCTAGATGTACGCAAATAATAACTCCACCGGTATAGAGAAGCCACCTAACCCACTGTTGTATGACTGGAGAAACAGGGTAAGCCTGTATTTTCGCCTACATGGCAAGCAAACCGCAAGGAATGCTGATGGAAGTGCAGGTAAAGGAGAATGGAGAAAGCGAATGCCATTTTGTAACGAAATGGATAGAATTTGTAACATTAATTCGCGTGAAAACGAGCAGACTTCCATTTGGTCCCTCGTGACAAGAAACTTTGTTAACCACTTAAGGTAGGAAAGCAGATGATTACAAGTAAACCTGTAAGTGCATCTACCGAAAGCTTTGAAGCATGGAAGCAATTGCCATGGAAGAAATGCCAGAAAGTTATTGTGAGGCTACAAAGACGTATTGTTAAGGCTGTCCAAGAAGGAAGATGGGGTAAGGTAAAAGCTTTACAACATCTTCTCACACGCTCTTTTAGCGGAAAAGCTTTGGCTGTTAAGAGAGTAACTGAAAACCAAGGAAAAACCACAGCAGGTGTAGATCGTCAACTATGGTCAACTTGCAATGCTAAATTTCAAGGAATAAAGCTGTTAAAACAAAGAGGATATAAACCTTCTCCGCTCAAACGAATTTATATCAGTAAATCTAATGGCAAAAGAAGGCCTCTCGGTATACCCACGATAAAAGATAGAGCGATGCAAGCATTATATCTGTTTGCTCTGGAACCGATAGCTGAAACGATCAGTGATCGTCACTCCTATGGCTTTAGACCTAAAAGATCCTGCGCGGATGCTATTGCTGCTTGTCACTTATTACTGGCAAGACGCAATCGACCACAATGGATACTAGAAGGTGATATCAAAGGGTGCTTTGACAACATTAACCATGAATGGCTTATGAAGCATATTCCTATGGAAAAGAAAATTCTTCATAGATGGTTAAAAGCTGGTTTCCTAGAATCGAAAACTCTGTATCCCACAACTGCTGGCACTCCGCAAGGAAGTATAATTTCTCCAATACTAGCTAACTTTACCTTAGATGGTCTTGAACAGTTATTAGAAAGTCGCTTTGGTAAATTAGGTAGCAAAAGAAGAGGAAAAATCAGAAGTGGAGTGAATGTAATCAGGTACGCAGACGACTTTATTATTTCAGGTTTCACACATGAAGTACTGGAAAAGGAAGTTAAGCCTTTAGTATCATCTTTTCTTCATGAGCGAGGTTTAATTCTGTCAGAAGAGAAGACAAAGATTACATCTATTACAACAGGGTTTGACTTTCTTGGTTGTAATGTACGTAGATATAATAAGAAGTTAATTATTAAACCTTCGAAAGAAAGTATTAAAAGACTTCTTAATAAAGCACGTACATTGATAAAAGCAAATATAGCGAACACTCAGGCTATAGTAATTAAGTCACTCAACTCTCTACTGAGAGGATGGGGAAATTACTATCACCATGTGTGTGCTAAAAAAGCGTTTAGAAAGATCGACAATGAAATTTGGCATAGTTTATGGAAATGGGCAAAGAAAAGACATCCTCGTAAAGGATTACGTTGGATAAAGAATCGTTACTTCAAAGTAATGGGTCAACGCCAATGGGTTTTTGCTGCACCCATATGCAAGAACAAACCAAAAGAGATACGGTATTTAAGACTGCTTAAGCTGATTGATATACCTATCAGACGACATGTTAAAATCAGAGCGGATGCAAATCCCCTTGACTTAAAATGGAAAAAGTATTTTGATGAGAGAGTGAAACGAACAAGAATGTTAGCAAGCTCCTTTTCAAGAGAAGGTTCTCTACTGTTGGTGTCACCATTAAGAATGATGTTTCCTGAGGAATCATGAAGGACAAGCCGGTTCTAGAAAAGAAGAACTTAGATAAGGGGCTCAAGCGTAGTGTGGGGAAACCTGCATGCTGCGTTTCTAAGGGAGGGGGTAGTAGTAATACTGCTTCCTTACCTGACCAATTGGGTATTTATGTGCATGAGTGTGAAAATTAGACCTATGGAGATATGTAGATCTATCTTGTATATACCTGGCCGCATTCTTATAATTATCACCTATTCCATGAAAAAATATAAGATGTATCTCATTTTCTTTATTATACTTAGCAACGTGTATTATTTTCCTCTAGCATATATTACACCTAGTAAAAGAATATTCTTTTTTGAGAATTGGATCAACTTTTTTAAAATGCTAGATAACTTGTATTAACACCGAAAATGGTAAGCATGTACACTAACAGACTTGAGGAATACAAGATAGCAGCATTAATAGTTGCAGCAGGAGTAGGCAGTAGATGCAATGCCAAAATCCCTAAACAGTATATAAAATTGGCAGGTAAGTCTGTTTTATTTCACACAATTAGGAAATTCTTAGCTAATCAGTACATAAGTTACATAAGAGTGGTAGTGAATGAAAGTCAAAAAGATTTCTATAAAGAAGTTACGTCATCAACTATAGATACTAAATTGCTGAGTCCAGTATGTGGAGGAAAAAGCAGGCAGAGTTCAGTTAAACTTGGACTGGAGAGTTTGCAAAAGATCAATCCAGATTTTGTTATTATACATGACGCTTGTAGGCCTTTTGTATCAAATATTCTAATAAACAACTTGATTGAATCTATGATTAATGGTCAATATACAGGAGTAGTTCCAGCAATAGAAGTCGAGGATACTATATCGTTGGTGAGTAATAATTTCATTGAATCTACGATTTCAAGAGAAAAACTTAGAGCCATGCAAACTCCTCAAATTTTTAATTTCAGAGAATTATTATCGTGCCATCAATCAGTCAAAGAATTTACTGATGATTCATCACTAATGGTAGAGCATAAAAAACATGTTGCGATTATTGAAGGTGAGAAAAAGAATTTTAAGTTAACTACAAAAGAGGATATCAATATGGCAAAACTTCTCTTTGGAGAGCCAAAATTCCGTGTCGGAACCGGTTATGATATACATAAATTTGTTAAAATTCAAAATGATGCTAAGAGCTTTATAAAAATTTGCGGTGTGGAAATTGAGCATAATATGGCAATAGAGGCACATTCCGATGGTGATGTTGCAATACATGCAATCGTTGATGCAATACTCGGAGCACTAGGATGTGGCGATATAGGAGAACATTTTCCTCCTAATTCCTCTAAATGGAAGGATTGCAATTCATCTCATTTTCTTGACTTTGCTGCTAAAAAAGCACAGGAAAAAGGATATAGCGTGTCTAATTTAGATATTACTATAGTTTGTGAAGAGCCTAAAATATCGCCTTACAAAGCAGGAATGAAGGAATTCATATCAAAAATATTAGAAATTAATGGTGAATTCGTAAATATCAAAGCAACCACAGCGGAAAAATTAGGTTCTATTGGAAGAAATGAGGGAATAGCAACGTATGCTTCTGTGCTATTGCGTGCAAATTTTTATTGAAGGTAGAAACGAAATAACTTACTTGACAAACTCCACCATTTCACTTCCATTGCAAGGAAAGTGGGAAGGTTTGTCAAGAAATTTCTATGAGCTACTTTCGACATTAATAGCTGATTCAAGTCTTCTATTCAAAATTTTCAATATAAAATCCAATTCATTTGAGTTGTTATAACGTATCATGACTTTACCCTTAGAATTACTGTCATTAATTTTGATCTTTAAACCAAGCTGAGAAGATATAGCTCCTTCTAATACTGCCATATCTTGATTTTTAGTACACTTATGCTCTTTTCGGTCGTTATTTTGTTGTAAGTCTTTTATCAATTTTTCAGTTCGCCTAACGCTCAGGCCCTGAGAAACTATTCTTTCTGCAATACTTTCCGCATTTTCAACATTAATCAATGCTCTTGCATGACCCATAGACAATTTTTTCTCGTTGATCATTGTTTTTACTCCATTAGGGAGTGACAGCATTCGTATCATATTGGTTATGTGACTGCGGCTTTTACCTAAAGTTAAGGCTAATTCTTCGTGTGTATAGGAGAATTCATCTATTAGTTTTCTGTACGCCTCACCTTCTTCTATTGGATTAATATCTTGCCTCTGTATGTTTTCAATTATCGATACTTCTAAGCATTCCTTGTCATTTAAATCTTTTATGATAACCGGCACACTATCAAGATTTATGACCTTACTTGCTCGCCAACGACGTTCCCCTGCTACTATTTCATAACCTTCATTACTTGGATCTTTGCGCACCACAACAGGTTGTATTATACCATTTTTCTCTATCGAACCTGCAAGTTCTTTTAATGACTCCTCATCAAAATATTTTCTCGGCTGAAATTTGCTCGGGTGTAGTAATGAAATAGGTAACCGATCTTCTTTATTACCATAATTATCGCCTATGAGGCCAGCAAGACCTCTACCTAAGCGCCTATTGTCCTTCACGCTGCACCCTCACTTATCAGCTTTTTCTCTTTACAGATGCTCATGTGTTTCTTTAAAATTTCTTTTGCCAAACTTATATATGCTTGTGCACCAGGACACTTAAGATCATATACAATAGCAGGTTTTCCATGAGAAGGCGCTTCTGATAACCGTACATTACGTGGAATAATGGTCTCATACAAGGGGATAATAGTTTTATATACTTTATCATTTAAATATTGGCAAATATCATTTTTAATCTGCTCACTAAGTTTGTTGCGTCTGTCATACATTGTGAGCAATATTCCTTCTATTAACAGGAAAGGGTTTAGGTTATTTCTTTTTATCAGCTCTACAGTCTTAACTAAATGGCTCAATCCTTCCAGAGCGAAAAATTCACACTGAAGAGGAACAATAATCGAGTCAGCAGCGGTCAGAGCATTGATAGTAAGCAGACCAAGTGATGGAGGACAATCGATAATTATGTACTCATAATTATTACGTACTTTCTCTAGCGTATCTTTTAGTACGAATTTTCCCTGCTCAAGTTGTGATAGCTCAATTTCTGCAGCTGATAAGTCAACCACTGATGAAATCAGCGATAGATTTGGAATTTCCTTTATATTGAAAATTGCCGATTCCACCAATTCACTTTCGCTGCTCAGCAGTATTTTATATATATTTTTTTCTTCCCTGCTACGATAAGAAATCCCAAGTCCTGTACTAGCATTTCCTTGAGGGTCAAGATCTACCAGTAAAGTACTTTTTCCCACAGCAGCAAAGGCTGTTGATAAATTTATACTAGTTGTAGTTTTACCAACTCCACCCTTTTGATTTACTATTGCAATGATCTTGCTCACGCCTTTTATCTTATGTATAAAATAACTCTATTGTATATATGCAAGAAATTTTTGCATTAGAAAAATTTTTTTGTTGCCAATCATGCTCAAAGTAAACTGCCTTTTTTTGTCTTGTGTAACACACTTTGAACCTTATTTCCTAACTCATTCAGAGTAAATGGTTTGGGTAAAAAATGGAAGTCTTCTATATTGATTTCATCGCTCTTTAAAAAAGCATCCTCTGTATACCCAGAAATAAAAATAACTTTGATGTTTGGCCTATGTATCAATGTTTCTTTAACTATTTCTGGACCACTCACCTCTGGCATGATTACATCAGTGATTATTAGATCTATGTGTTGATTTTTTTTTCTAATGATCTCTAGTGCCTCGCTGCCTATACTCGCTTCTATTACATTAAATCCTTTTCTTGTAAGAGCCTTAGCAGTAAATTCCCTTACTGAATCTTCATCTTCAATTAATAAAATTATACCATTACCTTTAATCTCTACCGGTTTCTCTATTTCTTTACTATCTTCCTCTTTATCATTTTCATCCGATATGTAAACTATGGGCAAAAATATGCTAAATTTAGTTCCATGATTCACTTTGCTAGCAACATAGATGTATCCTTCGGTTTGTTTAATAATGCCATATACAGTAGAGAGGCCAAGACCTGTACCAGAAGTAATATCTTTGGTAGAAAAAAATGGATCAAATGCCTTTTCAATTATATCACTCGTCATTCCACATCCAGTATCAATCACTTCAATCACAACATAATTCCCATGTTCAATCGTTTCCTTATCTGGAGAAAACATATCCTGAGGTGTAGAATTTAATGAATCAACCTTTTGATTAAAGGTTCGTATAGTTAACTCTCCCCCCTTTTCCATAGCAGCACCAGCATTAACTGCTAAGTTAAGCATAACTTGCTCTAATTGTCCTTGGTCAGCCCTAACAGCACCCAAATCGCTACCATAATAAATATTAAATTTTATATTTTCACCTATTAATCTTTTGATCATTTCATAAAGATTAGCTATCGTACCATTTACATTAATAATCTTTGGCTGCAAAGTCTGTCTTCTTGAAAAAGCAAGCAGTTGTCTTACTAAATTTGACCCACGTTTTGCATTTTGCTGTATCTGTATTATATCTCCAAAAGATGGATCGCTAGCTGAGTGCTGGAGTAAAAGCAAATCACAAAATCCTATTATTCCGGTTAATATATTATTGAAATCATGTGCAATACCACCTGCTAATTGCCCTATAGCTTGCACCTTTTGATAATGCTCAAGTTTTATCTCTAGTTTTTTACGTTCAGTATTATCAATAAAATAACAAAGTATGAACATCACTTTATTATGAAGAAACTTATTAAAATATATTTTCATGTTATTACCGCCATTGAGCTGCACATCAAAGGACGCATTATTTATCCTATTACTTGAAAAATATTCACGCACTTTCATATGATAACCATCTGATATCAATGCAAAGATAGAATCATTACTTGACCCCGCAAGTTTTACTAATGCTATATTTTTCTTTATAAAATTGCCATTTATATCGCATTGTGCAATAGCAATTGACGAATTTGTAAAACAAGGGTGTAGTTGATAATCAACAATATTTGATTCAGTTGGTGTTATAAAGCCGTGTATATAGCTATGATTGTATTTATCACAAAATATAGCAGTACTCATATAAGCCTTAAATGGAGCACCGCTTATAGTAAAAAACATAATTTCATTTTTGGTTATTGTATCGTCATACTTAGATTGAGATATAAAATCATTGATTGAGCTACCTTTTTCCAATTTTTTTAGTTCAAACATGTCTAAAAATCTTTTATTTACAGATAAGATACCTCCTTTTGTATTTGCAACGTAAGTTGCTATATTGTGTTTCTCTATCAACTCTTCATATACCTGCTCTTTGTTTACCTGTGTTGCCTTCAGTACAAAATACCCATTCGGTCTTGCTATTGGGGCTAATGATAAATTTAAAGTCTTATTACTATTTATAGCAATTTGTGGATTATCCGGTATTGGTTCAGAGAGCAAAAGAAAGTTAGATATTCTACTCTTCTTGCTTAAGGAAATGCATACTTTTACAGAAGTGTTATTTCTTAACGCATGATAGAGTGATTTTCTGTCTTTTTCTGACACATCTCCTGCTTCAAGAATTTTATCTAGCGTAACATCATCGTTTATGTGATCTTTGAACCTTTCGTAGAACCTCGCATCAGCATAAATAATACCCTCATCTTTATGTAAAATGAGACAAAACTCTGTATTATGATTCAGCGCATTTGCAAATATTGCATTTTGAAACTCTATGATATTAAGTAGATACTTGTAACGTTTTATATTATATACCACAAAGAGAGTCATTAGAATGCTAATTAATAAATTAATCTCTATATTAACATGCTGACTATATACATTAGAAAAATAGAGTACTGATATTGCTATTGGAGGTAAGAACATAATGACTGCCATCACAATAATTGACATCCCATAATTTCTTAGTATGAAGTCAACTCTGTTCTCTTTTTTGTTATCTATGTATCTTTTACTCATTATTATTGCTTGGCATCCTTGCACATATAAAAATATTCTACTATATTGATTTAATTATTATAGATTTATTAACATCCTTGATGAGTAGTTACTATCCCAATCTAATTAAGTCCTGTAAATATAGAGTACAATAATATTAATAAGCCAACAGAAGGCATTATGGAAAAACAAAAGACACAAGCATTTGAATGGTTCTGCGCACTGAGAAACAAGATCACCGAATCTTTCTTATCAATTGAGGTACAGTCATTCACACAACCAAAAATCGAAAAAAGAAAGTGGAACCGACCAGGTGGAGGAAGTGGTGAATCTACAATTATCTTTGGTAATATTTTTGAAAAAGTTGGAGTAAACGTTTCAAGAGTATACGGAAAGCTCGAAGACTCAGCCATTAATGAAATTCCTGGTGCAAGTGAAAGCAATGGAGAGTTTTGGGCAAGCGGTATATCTTTAGTGTCTCACATGCAATCTCCCCTTATCCCTGCAGCACATATGAACACAAGATTGATATATACCTCAAAACAATGGTTTGGTGGAGGAATGGACTTTACTCCAATTTATAAGGATGAGGGAGATTGCAAGTATATTCACGAATCAATTAAAGCAACTTGCGATGAGTTCAACATCGAATATTATCCGAAATTTAAAAAGCAATGTGATGATTACTTTTTTTTACAACATAGAAAAGAGCCACGTGGTATTGGTGGAATTTTTTATGACAATCTAACTTCTGGCAACTGGAAAAACGATTTTGAGTTCACAAAAGCAGTAGGTGAAGCCTTTTTAGAAATTTACTTACACATCATACACAAACATATGCAAAAATCTTGGACAAAAGAACAACGAGAAGAACAATTGATAAAACGTGGCAGATATGTGGAGTTCAATCTTCTTTATGATCGTGGTACAAGGTTTGGTTTAATGACTAATGGTAACCCCGATGCAATTATGATGTCGATGCCTCCTCTTGTTAAGTGGGTGTGAAAAGCGATTATTAATATAAAATAAATCGTTATAGTTTAAGATTGTACCACATATGGTGAGCTTTTGTATAGAGGGGTACAATCATGGGTATAAGTAGATAGTTTTTTAATTAAATCCGCTAGAAATAGCAATATAAGAGGCGTGAGGCTAGCTTTAAGTCTTCATAATATAGTAAACAGCTTTGAAAAACTCTTTTCTAGAATTAATCCTTTTAGGAACAAGGGGTCATTTGACTTGAATAATGATCAAACTTTAAATCGAGCTTTAGAGTATGCAGTAACAAATCTTGATCATAATGTAATGACGTTACTTATTAGTGCTGGAGCAAATATTAATGAGATAAATAATAGTATAGGAAATGTAATCCTTCAATACAAAATAGCATCATAAGCTATGCAGTACGGAGATAAGGACAGTCTCAAAGATCATAAAGAAAAATGTTGTTTAGTGCTTGGTGAGCTAATAAAAAAAGAAAGAAAAGAAATATTGGAGATTTTGAAACAAACGGAAAGTTGTGACAAGCTTAAAGAGGAAGTAGAGATAAAATTTAAGGCCAACTCACCTAAAAAACCTCCTAGGATTTTTGAGCATGATGATATTTTACTTTTAAAAGAGCCCATTTATGATGAGGTATATGACGCTAAGGTTAGTAACTCATTAGAAGAGTTGAGCGTATCGGAAGAATCCATTTATGCTGAAGTATATGATTTGCATAAAAGATCTACTGAAAATTTATCATTGAAAGATAGTGGTTATTCTAGTATATCAGGAGAACCTATTTATGAAGATGTAGATGATTTCTCAGAGCAAAAAAAGCCCACTAGCTTAAATCATAAAGAGCAACCAGAGCCTATTTATGCTAAAGTAGATTTATCGAAAAAGAGATCAGAAAGACAAGCAAAACATATAAAAGATAATTCTGGGACTTATCATGGATTAGTGAAGGATAAAGTGAATAATTTGCAAGTAAAACTAAATGAGCAAAGTGCTAATAAGCCAGCGAGTCAGCAAATCAAGACCAAGGCTGGCTTTAACGTAAAAGAAATAAGGCAAAATTTTGAGCGTAGAGATTCTGGATACGATTCTGGCTATGATTCAGATACAAAAGTTGAACAAAAATTAGAATTAGGATCTAAAGCTCCTAAATCTGAGATAGGTTCAGTAAGCATTGAACATGGGGTAATAGGAGGCTGTCGATATAAAATCACTACTCTAACTGTGTGATTCAAAATAATTGAATTGACTTTATATGTATAATCGATATAACTCAGTTAGATTCAAGTCGACTCTTTCGTCTAGTGGTTAGGACACCACCCTTTCACGGTGGTAACACGGGTTCAAATCCCGTAAGAGTCACTCAAACAGAATGCAAATAACTAAAGTTTTGAATGAAAAAAATTAGGCTTTATGTTGAAGAAGCTTTATCACAAAATGTAAGTTTGGCGCTTCATCCACGACAAAGTCACTATATTTACAATGTAATGCGGCTTAAGAAGCATGATAACATCTATCTTTTTAATGGAAAGGATGGAGAATGGTTAGGAGAAGTAGTGAATATATCAAGTAAATCGACAAAAATTATAATAAAAGAACGCACTAAACAACAACAACATGAAAAAAATCTATATTTGTATTGTGCTCTGGTAAAAAGCGGCGCCTTAAGCAACATAGTAAGACAAGCAACTGAAATGGGAGTAACCTGCATTCAATTTATTTCAACAGAACGTACAGTAGTAAAAAACATTAACCTAAGTAGAGCGAAATTACAGGCAATTGAAGCTGCGGAACAATCCGGTAGGACAAGTATACCACAGATTTTTCTTCCTATTAATTTTTGTGAATTATCCGATTCCCAGAATAAAAATTTTGTTTTGTGTGATGAAACAGGTGAAGGACAACCTCCTAATAAAGTTCTAAAAGGCAAGAAAAACGTTGCTATTATTGTTGGCCCCGAAGGTGGTTTTTCATCTTGCGAACTTGATTCTGCCAATAAATTTTGTCAGAAACTGAGTCTAGGAAAAAGAATTTTGAGAGTTGATACTGCTGTAGTTGCTGCATTAACCTTCACCAATTGGTATAGCTAGATTTTTTAATATGGCTAGTGCAACTTGACACTCTATATAAAGAAATCTGCATTATATTTTTCCTAAAAGAAATAAATGAAACTTGCATTTTTCCGAACTATCGATACTCTTAGTAAAGAAGTCGGGGCGTAGCGCAGCCTGGTAGCGCATTTGGTTTGGGACCAAAGGGTCGGGAGTTCAAATCTCTCCGCCCCGAGATTAGAAAAATTACAAGAGCACTGTAACCTAAGAGCAATTTTTATCAGCAAGTAAATGATTGACAGCAGAATGAAGCTTTTTTCATATAAATCACTGCATATCATATTCTATCGCTCAAGTTTATAAAATAATTGACAATGTTAATTTTCTAATTTATAAATGGATTTTGAAGTGATTACCGAAGGAGGTATAGAGTTTGATTGAAGTATCAGTCCATTATGGTGATGTAGATAGAGCTCTTCCAGTGTTGAGAAAAATAATTCAAAAGGAAGGAAGAGGGCTCAAAATGAAAAAAAAATATCACGAAAAGAAATCAGAGAAAACAGCTAAAAAAAAAGCTGAAGCAAGGAAAAAGAGGTATCAGCAAGAATGCAGAAGACAGCGTTATGGTTGGTAGTTTTTACTAAGGTTAATAATTAGTTATCTTATGAATATTCATGAATATCAAGCAAAGGAAATTTTACACAAGTTTAATGTCCCGGTACCAAAGGGTTTTGTTGCTACATCTGCAGAAGGAGTAGAAACTCAAATAAATCAACTAAAATCTGACGTGTTTGTGGTTAAAGCTCAGATTCATGCAGGTGGTAGGGGTAAGGCTGGTGGTGTAAAGCTAGCAAAGTCAGTTGAAGAAGCTCAACAGTTTGTAAAGAACATGCTCGGCATAACTTTAGTTACTCATCAAACAGGGCCTAGTGGACAGCAGGTAAGAAGAATATACATTGAGGAAGGTTCAAGCATTAAAAAAGAGTACTATTTGAGTCTAGTAGTTGATCCAAAGCTCAGTAGGTTAGTATTTATATTTTCCTCAGAAGGTGGTATGGATATTGAAGAGGTAGCAAAAAATTCTCCTACAAAAATTGTGAAATTTGATATTGACCCTGCTACTGGTTTTACAAATCTTGATAACAGTAAACTTGCCAATAATTTTAATTTGAATTCAGAACAAATAGAAAGAATAACAAATATTGCAAAAAATATATATGATGCGTTTATTACAACTGATGCAAGCCAAATAGAAATTAACCCACTAGTTGAAACAAATTCTGGGGATTTTGTTGCACTTGATGCTAAAATTAATTTTGATGACAACGCTTTATATCGTCATCCAGAAATCGTGCAGCTTCGTGATTATGATGAAGAAGTTAAAGAAGAGATAGAAGCTTCAAAACATGGACTTAGTTACATCAAAATGGATGGCAATATTGGTTGCATGGTGAACGGTGCAGGTCTTGCTATGGCAACAATGGATATAATAAAGTACTATGGAGCAGAGCCTGCTAACTTTTTGGATGTTGGTGGTGGAGCGAGTAAAGAAACTGTAACTGAAGCATTTAAAATCATATTGTCTGATAGCAACGTAAAAGGAATTCTGGTTAACATATTTGGTGGTATAATGCGTTGCGATATTATCGCAAGTGGAATTGTTGCGGCTGCAAAAGAAATGAGCATTAAAGTTCCTCTAGTGGTTAGATTATCAGGTACTAATTTTGAAGAAGGAAAAAAAATCTTAGAAGAGTCAGGATTAAATATTATTGCTGCAGATGAACTGGGTGATGCTGCGCAAAAGATAGTAAAAGAGGTAAAATAAAGCATGTCCGTTTTAGTAAACAAAGATACAAGATTAATATGCCAGGGTTTTACTGGTGCACAAGGCACATTTCATTCAGAGCAAGCAATTGATTACGGAACGAAAATGGTGGGAGGTGTAACTCCTGGAAAGGGTGGTAGCACTCACCTTAATTTACCGGTTTTTAATACTGTAGCAGAAGCCAAAGAAAAAACCTGTGCAAATGCTACAGTTATATATGTACCTGCTAAATTTGCTGCTGCTGCAATACTTGAAGCAATAGATGCAAAAATAGAATTGATAATTTGTATTACAGAGGGCATTCCTATACTTGACATGGTAAAGGTAAAGCATGCTCTCGCTGGTTCAAACAGTCGATTGATTGGCCCAAACTGTCCAGGGGTTATTACACCTGAAGAATGCAAAATAGGAATTATGCCAGGACATATTCACAAACGTGGACATATAGGAATTATGTCTCGCTCTGGAACTTTAACTTATGAAGCGGTAGCACAAACAACTGCTGTTGGTCTTGGTCAATCCACGTGTATCGGAATTGGGGGGGATCCAGTTCATGGTATGACATTTGTTGACTGTATGGAGCTCTTTTTAAAAGATGACGATACTCATGGTATTGTAGTTATTGGTGAAATAGGTGGAAACGAAGAAGAAGATGTATCACATTTTGTGAAAACAGAAAAAACTAAAAAGCCAATCGTTGGTTTTGTAGCAGGCCAAACGGCACCTCCAGGAAGACGTATGGGACACGCTGGAGCAATCATCTCTTCCAGCGGTGGAAGTGCTGGTGCAAAGTTAGAGGTTATGCGCAGTGCTGGGATTGCGATTGCAGAAACCCCTGCTGTGATTGGTAAAAAGGTGTTAGAAGTAATGAGTGTCAGTGCCTAGCCTAGGTCATAAAAACCCTATATCCCCAGTCATCAGTATATTTTTTGACCACTCAATCAGTAAATGACCTCCTGGTAAATGTACTGAAGTTTGTTTAGTAGCCAAACACTTACGAAGTATAGATGCAACAAATGCTGCACAAGCCGCACTACCACATGAAGCAGTAATACCTGTTCCTCTTTCCCAAACTCTTAAGTTTATTTCTCCAGATTTTTCTATTTGTGCAATACTAACATTTGTTTTCTGAGGAAATAATTCGTGATTTTCTAGCTTTGGTCCTAAATTCTGCAATGGTATTTCGCTTATGTTATCAACAAAAAAAACTATATGAGGGTTACCAATATTTACTGCAACTGGCTCTTTCAGCATTTCAAGCTCTATAGGTAGATAAAGGGGATCGCATTCACAAGAAAGAGGAATTTCATTCCATTTAAGCAGTGGTTTACCCATATTGACCTTTATTGATTTATCACCTACTTTAAAACATTCTAAGATACGATTATTTATCAGCTCAATAGTGATATATTCAGTACCTTTTTCTAACATTATCAAATATCCAACACAGCGTGCTGCGTTTCCACACATTTCAGCTCGACTACCGTCAGCATTGTAGATATGCATAAAGCAGTTTGCAGCATTAGACATTGTTATAATTATCACTTGATCACAACTGCCTTGATCAGCAATTTGTCTATAATTCCAGTCTAAATTATTTGCTGAACGTGAGTCTATGATAACAAAACTATTGCCAGTACCATGCATCTTTACAAACGGGATCTTGTCTGTTAGGTTACTTACCATTATAGCAAAATTATATAAGTGAAAATTTTTCTTCTAATTACAGCTGTTTTGTATTCTATAGTTTTCTGTAATGTGAGTGCTAAGTCAATACCGGAGAACAGCAAAATGCTCTTTTGGCAAACTGGAGTCAGAAAGGGAGCAAATGTTTTCAATAGAAAAGTTGATAGTGACTTAATCAAAGCAGCAAAGGAATACAAAATTGGTTTTATTCGTCTTGCTCCTGACAAATTTGAAACTACGCAACGTGACTTCCTCTTAGGCAATGCAGACAATTATCCGGGCCTGATTTCCAAAGACCTGAAAGTTCTGAAAGATGTTTTAGATGCTTTTCATCAACAAAAAATACCAGTAGTGTTAACGATGCTTAGCTTACCTGGATCTAGATGGAAGCAAAATAATAACGATAAAGATGATTTACGTTTATGGTCAGATCAAGCTTTTCAAAAACAAGCAGCAAAATTTTGGCAAGATCTTGCGAAAGAGCTTAAAGATCATCCTGCTATTGTTGGATATAATATCTTAAATGAACCACATCCAGAAAGGCTTTATAATACTGCAGACTCGGCTATTTATAAAGTAGAACAAAGCAAAGTTCAGAAGAATCTATTTGGCTTTTATAGCAGCGTGGTAAACAGTATCCGCCAAGTTGACTCAGAGACCCCAATAATACTTGATAGCAGCAGTTATGCTGACTCTAATACTTTTAACAAATTTGAACCAGTTAGTGATAAAAATGTTCTTTATTCATTTCATATATATGAGCCCTTTGCTTATACAAACTTAAAATTAAACCAAGGTAACTTCGCCTACCCTGGACATGTTCAATCTTTTGATGCAAAAAAAGTAGAGTATTGGAATAAAGATAAGTTAAAATCATATATAGAACCTGTAAAAATTTTCCAAAAGAGGTATAATATACCAGATTATAAGATCCTTGCTGGAGAGTTTGGCGGGCACCGCTGCTCAAAAGGATTAGAGCACTATTTTCGAGATCTTACTTCTATTTTTAATGAATATAATTGGCATTTTGCTGTTTATGGCTTTCGAGAAGATATATGGGATGGTATGGACTATGAACTTGGAAACGAGAAGCTTTCATGGAAAGACTGGCAAGCAATTGAAGAGGGTAGGATGAAAAAAAATTATTTGCCAAATAATTCAATTTTTAAGATATTAAGAGAAGAATGGTCAAGTCAGCTCGCTGGCCATTCGTCATAAAAGAATATTTCTTTTATTGATCTTCTTTGTTTTTCTTTGACTTCAGCACCCTCTTTTTCGTAACCAACTGCTATCACTGACATTACATTAAAATCATCAGGTATATTGAATCTCTTAACTATTTTATCTCTATCAAATCCACCCATTTGATGAGCCATTAAGTTCATAGCTGCAGCCTGCAGCATAAGTGCATAATTTGCTGCACCAGTATCATGTTTAGCCCAAAGATTTTCTCCTTTACCTTGTTTACGGAAGTTCTTAGCGCTTAGAGATATAATTAGTATTTGTGCATCTTTTGCCCACTTTTGATTAGATTCATCAAGGCAACCGAGCAATTTTTTCCATGCGCTTTGATTGTTCTGTTTGTTGCATATCACATATCGCCAAGGTTCATCACCAAAACACGAGGGTGTTAGCCTTACAGCTTCTATTAAAATATCCATTTCTTTCTGAAATATTGCTCTTGTAGGATCGTATGAACGTCCGCTGTGTCTTTCTTTCATCAACGATAATAGATCTTGTTTACTCATCATTTTTAAATAGTGCATAAATAATTCATTGTAGCGCAATATAAGCAAAATTTAAATTGCAAAACCTCTTATACACATATATTACATTTAGTAAGTTATTTTTATTGGGAAGATATGTTTATAACACAATCAAGCAGTAGGTCAACACTGGCTGAAATATTGTCTTGTGTTTTACTTTTATTCTTGATGGCTCAAATAAGCATACCATTGCAGCCTGTGCCTATCACATTGCAAACTTTAGGATTAATGCTTGTTGGGCTTAAATTTAACCGCAGAACAGCATTCTATTCTGTGCTTACATATCTATCACTTGGTGCAGCAGGATTTCCTGTTTTTGCGAATTTTTCTAGTGGTTATCACATTTTTCTTGGACCAACAGGTGGATATTTAATTGGCTGTTTAGCTGCTGTTATGGTAATGAACAAAGTAAATGAATTACTGAACTCTAAATATAAATCATTTATGTGTAATTCTTTAAGTTGTCTGGCGGGTACAGTCGTAATCTTTATTTGTGGTATTAGTTGGCTTACTATTTACGTGGGTCTGAAACAAGCAATAATGGTAGGTGTTTTACCATTCATCCTTCCTGGTTTGGTAAAAATTTTTCTACTTGTAGCAGCTTTGCAGTATTTGAAAAAGTGATAAGGTTTCGTCCTCATCATTTTATGTGCACTCTTGCATTTCAAGGGTATGGATATTCTCAGAGCTTTGTAGAAAATTACAAAAAGATAGCAAGTAAAGTAATTAGTGATCCTAATACTAAAATCGAAGTAGTTGATAATCTTGACACTATTTGTAGTGTTTGCCCAAACCAGACTAAACAAGGTAAATGTACCACACAAGCTAAAGTTTTAGAGCTAGATAGAAGGCATATGGAAATTTTAGGAATAAAAATTGGCGAGATTTTGACCTGGAGTAAAGCAGTAAAAAGAATTAGAAAGAAAATGTCTTTAGAGAAATTTGACTACGCATGTGAGGAGTGTAATTGGCAACCATATGGAATGTGTAGAAGTGCTCTTTTAACTCATTCTAGATAGTATCTGCCAATTAATAATATCTTTATTATTATATTAGATAAGTAATTTAGCATTTATGAATTTGTAATGTGTTGCGTATAGTTCAAAGAAATAAGATTTACTGGTTACGCGCTGCAGCCAATGCCACAACACTAGGATCTATGTTTGTCTGCATGTTAATTTGCGTTGTGATTTTATGGAGGTCTTCTGTTACTTATGCTAGTGAAAATTTGGAGATACAGAAGGTCTTTGATAGTGTTGTCAAGCATATAAAAGCTGATAAAAAATATAAAGATCTTGATGTTATCGAGAGAAAAAGTGACAAATTTAATATCAAAATTTCGCAGAATTCTGGCAAGAATTTTGACATATACTCTATTTTAAAAAAAGCAAAAGATTCCTTTGAGTTAGGAGATAGTGAAACAGCTACTTCTCTCCTCAATCAGATTATCGCAAAATTTCCTTATCATGAAAGTGCTTTAATTGGACTAGGGAATATCTATTACGCTAACAAAGAATTTAAAAAAGCTGTAGAGATTTACACAAGACTGTTAAAAGAATATCCTAGCAACCCTTATGTATTAAAGAATTTTCTGACGATAATTTCACAATATGATCCTAATTTAGCATTGAGTGAAATGTTGAAATTGTATGATACACTCAGAAATAGCGCCCCTTTATCAGCAAATTTAGGTTTGATCTATATGAAAAAAGGGGATTACATAAAAGCTAAAGAATATATGAAAGCAGCAATTTCTTTAGATCAAAACAATATTTTTTATACCTATAATTTAGCTGTTATTCTAGATAAGCTCTCAGATTTTAAAAATGCCACAGCATGTTATTCAAAGTTGTTGAACATGTCAAAAAATGCAAGTGAAAGAATACCTTTATACAAGGTAGCAGCAAGGCTAAAATTTATACAACTCCATAGTGCGCACTCAGCGATTCCATAAGAGTTGCTTGTATCGCTATTTTTGTTTACAACAACAACATTGAACTATAGAATTATATCTAGAGGGGCAATTAGCTCAGCTGGTAGAGCATCTCGTTTACACCGAGGAGGTCGGCAGTTCAAGTCTGTCATTGCCCATTAGCCTAGTTGAATATTAATATTACAGTTATTTCAATCAAAGTATAGAAAATGCAAGACAACATAGTACCAGTTTCAATAGTGAAAGAGCTAGAGGATTCTTATCTCTCCTACGCAATGAGTGTGATCATAAGTCGAGCTATACCTGATGTGCGAGATGGATTTAAACCTGTTCATAGGCGCATATTATACGCAATGTCGAGGGCTGGGTTCGATGCCGGTAAACCGTATAAAAAAGCAGCTCGTATAGTCGGGGATGTAATGGGAAAATATCACCCACATGGTGACATGGCTATCTATGACTCCTTGGTCAGGATGGCTCAAGATTTTTCTCTTCTTTTACCACTGATTGATGGGCAAGGTAACTTTGGTTCGATAGATGGAGATCCGCCAGCTTCAATGCGATATACAGAAGCAAGGCTCCACAGAGTGTCGCATTTTTTACTAAATGATATTGACGAAGATACAGTTGATTTTAGGCCAAACTATGATGGAAATGAAACAGAGCCTGTTGTACTGCCTGCAGAATTTCCGAATCTATTGGTAAATGGTGCAAGCGGTGTTGCAGTTGGTATGGCAACCAATATTCCTTCTCACAACCTTGGAGAAATAATAGATGCTTGTATGTTATATATAGATAATCCTGAAGTTACTTTGGATGAGTTACTTGAAGTGATGCCAGGGCCGGATTTCCCAACTGGGGGAATGATTCTTGGAAGGTCTGGAATAAGATCAGCATTTGCAACTGGTCGTGGCTCAATTGTTGTGCAAGGCAAGACTCACATAGAAGACCTGCCACAAGATAGGCAAGCAATAGTGATTAATGAAATACCTTACCAGGTAAATAAAGTAAAATTAATTGAGAAGATAGGTGAGCTTGTAAAAGAAAAAAGAATTGATGGCATAACAGAAATTAGGGATGAGTCTGATAAGTCTGGTATTAGGGTAGTAATTGACCTCAGAAGAAATGCTGAAGCAAGTTTTATACTTAATCAAATATTAGGACTAACTCCACTAAGAAGTAGTTTTAGTGTTAACACTCTAGTCCTCAACAATAACAGGCCTGCTTTGATGTCATTAAAAGAAATCATAGCTGCTTTTGTTGATTTTAGAAAAGAAGTATTAATCAGGAGAACAGAATTTCGTCTAAGAAAAACGAGGGAAAAAGCTCATATATATATAGGGCTCTACATTGCGGTCTTGAGCATAGGTGAAGTGATAAAAATCATCCGTGGTGCAAAAGATCCTGCGGAAGCAAGTAGAGAACTTTTAAATAAAGAATGGAAAACTTCAGCTGAGATAAACACAATTATTGGATTAATCTCAGACAGCATGAGCTTTTTGAAAGACGGAGTGTATAGATTAACTGAGCTGCAAACGAAAGCTATTCTTGACATGAAATTGCAACGTTTAACAGGCCTTGAAAAAGACAAATTAGAAGCTGAGCTAAGTTCAATGATCAACCTGATAAAAGAATATATCGCTTTTCTTGGCTCAGGAGAGAAGTTGATGAAAGAAATAAAAAACAATCTACAAGAAATAAAGAACAGATTTGCTGTGCCGCGAAAAACTTCAATAGAGGAATCAGATACGGACATTGAAGCTGAAGATCTAATTCCACAAGAAGATATGGTAGTGACCGTAACTATGAATGGTTACATCAAACGTGTGAAGCTCTCTCACTATAGAACCCAGCATCGTGGTGGAAAAGGAAAGCTAGGACAGGGGTTAAAAGAGGAGGACGTAATCACAAAATTATTTGTTGGAAATACTCATACTAGCCTTTTATTCTTTTCTAATACTGGTCGAGTTTACAGATTAAAGGTTTATAAACTGCCTCTTGCAGAGCCAACTGCACGTGGAAGAGCGCTTGTTAATATATTCCCGCTTAGCGATGGTGAAACTATAACTAACATCATGCCGCTTCCAAGTGAGAATGACGAAAATCAAAATATAGTTTTTGTTACTGCTCATGGGAACATAAGGCGTAACTCCTTAGCAGATTTTCACTATATTCCAAGCAATGGAAAAATAGCAATAAAGCTCGACGAAGGGGATAGGTTAATATCAGTTAAAGTATGTAGCGAAATTGATCATGTTCTACTTTCAACAACACTTGGAAAAAGCATCAGATTTGTTGTAAGTGATGTGCGTCAATTTAAAAGTCGCAATTCAGATGGCGTAAGAGGTATCAAACTTGCAAAGAATGACAGCGTGATATCTATGACCATATTAAATGGGATAGGTGTAGCAACAGAAACAAAAGAACTTTACTTAAAAGTTCCACTTGCAAAAAGACTGGGGACTGCAATTAATAACTTCATTGATTCTAAATTGGAAAAGACTTTGAATGATTTAGGAATAGATAACAAACTGTTCTTAAAACTTGCAATGAATGAGGAGTTCATATTAACTATTACTGAAAATGGCTTTGGTAAAAGAACTTCTGCGTACGAGTATAGGGTAACAAATAGAGGTGGTGTTGGTATTACAAATATCCTTACTACCGACAGAAACGGTAATGTTGTTGCTAGCTTTCCAGTTGAACAGGGTGATAATATCATGCTTATTACAGATAAAGGAAAGTTAATTCGTATTTCAGTAAATGATATCAGAATTGCAGGACGTAGCACTCAAGGAGTCACTCTGTTTAAAACAGAGAGTAGAGAAAAGGTGGTGTCAGTAGCGAAAATTGAGGATCCCGATTCCACTGAAGATAGTATTTCCGAAATTGACAACTCTGCTTCTTCTTAACTGTATAGCAAAGGTTAAACAAATAGTGCAAATTTCTATTGATTAATCTATAATATTTAAATTAAAATATATGTCTATGTTCAAGTAGAGATTGATGGATAAGAAGTTAACTAAAAATAAAAAATCATTGACGAATGAGAAGAATAAAAAAACATCTCTTGTTAAAGATTTTGCCAAAAATAAGAGTAGAAGAGATTTTATCACATTAACTACGTGTGCCATGGCAGGTATAGGAGCTGCAAGCGGTCTTTGGCCATTGGTTAAGTCTATGAATCCTTCTGCTGAGGTTTTAGCGATGTCTACGGTTGAGGTTAATCTATCTGATATTCAAGAAGGACAAGGAAAAAAGGTAAAATGGCAAGGTAAGCCAGTATTTATCCGCAAGCGCACAAAACAAGAGATTGAGGCTGCAAGAGCCATAAATGCAGAAAATTTGAGAGATCCTGAATCAGATGAAAAAAGAGTATATAAAGGAAAAGATGAATGGTTAATTATGATTGGAATATGCACCCATCTTGGATGTGTACCAGTTGATCACGCTACAAAAGACGGCAACGGTTGGTTCTGCCCTTGTCACGGTTCATATTATGACACATCAGGCCGAGTAATTGGCGGTCCTGCACCAAAGAACATGGCTATACCTGACTACTTTTTTCCAAGTGAAAATATTGTAGTAATTGGCAAGAAGGCTTAACGGATTTTCATAATTAAAGTAATAAAAGTATATTGCATTTCAAGAAGCACACTGACTTCATAGGCAAAGCTCTTGAAGTCTATCAAGCTAATTTTATACTATGCACATATTCGGGTGATAATTAAGAAACTTGCCTGCCAAATTTTCAGAGTTGACAGCTAAATTTAAAACTTGTTCCTTTGCGTCAGAAAAATTCTGACTAACTTGCTTAAAGTTATTTTCTAACTCTTCGAGGATGGAGCTGAAATTAAAAAAACTTTTCTGCATTTTATCAAGATTTTGAGTTATATAGCTTAATACATAAAGATAGAGACAAGAGGGGAAGAGATATGGTAAAGCAAGAAAAAGCTGAAAGTGAGGGAATAAATGGAGTCACCATATCAATATGAATTAAGGGAAAGAGTGATTTCAGTGGAATTGGGAGTCGCAATAGTAAAAGTGAAAGAAATCTTCAAAGTAGAACTATCCCCCAAAGCTGCACATGGACATAGAATATCCTTTGTCAGGGATGGACGTAAACATTGAAGATCTTCCCCTAGAGCTGGATATAGATATAAAGTCATTTATGCCATTACCTATATTCGAGAAAAATATCACATGCCAAGAACCTTGTCAAAATTATATAATCTATCTCTAGAGCAGGTTATTGAGAATGTCAATCCACATAAAAGAGCCAGGTATTCCTAACACCACTAAACTCACAAATTCATTTGCTAGAGTTTATAAGTTCTTGTTTATAATAATTTTATTATATCGTAAAACCATCTATATCGGCCTATTTAAACAGATTTTACTTTCCTTAAGGATTTTTTAAAGACCACCTATTGAATTCTATGATATTATTTTTTGTGAGATTGTTATACACGTTATGGCAAGGAAGGCAGAGAGATTTGTTAAGTAGTTTTTGCATCTATATGAGCTACTTGAATAATGGTTACAATATTTGTACAATTGTACAGCATGAGCTGAGTTCGCTTAGCCCTTATCTACATATTCAGTTCCACCAACAGTTATTGCATCGACCTTGAGTGTTGGCTGACCAACTCCAACAGGCACATTTTGCCCGTCTTTTGAGCACGTACCAACACCAGGATCTAACTTTAGATCATTACCAATCATTGATACTTTTTTTAGCACTGTTGGCCCATCACCAATTAGTGTTGCTCCTTTCACTGGCTGTGTAATTTTACCATTTTCTATTAGGTAAGCTTCTGAAGATGAGAAAACAAATTTTCCTGATGTTATATCAACTTGTCCACCACCAAAATTTACTGCATATAGGCCTCTTTTTACACTGGATATTATTTCTTCTGGTGCATATTTTCCTGCCAACATATAGGTGTTTGTCATGCGTGGCATAGTAACTTCTTTGTAACTTTCTCTTCTACCATTACCAGTTGGATTTACACCCATAAGTTTAGCGTTCATATGATCTTGCATATATCCTTTTAGAATTCCATCTTCTATAAGCACATTATAGCCAGGTAAAGTACCCTCATCGTCTATGCTAATAGAACCACGCAAATTAGGTAGAGTTCCATCATCAATTACAGTAATGTTACTGGCTGCCACTTGTTTACCCATAGAATTTGAAAATGCCGAGATTCCTTTACGGTTAAAATCACCTTCAAGTCCATGACCTACAGCTTCATGCAATAATATTCCTGGCCAACCTGAACCTAAAACAACTGTCATCTCTCCAGCCGGAGCTGGAATTGCCTCAAGATTTACTAGCGCTTGTTCTAACGCTTGGTTTGCAACTTTTTTCCACTTCTTCTCAGAAACAAATTTACTATAAGAGTCTCTTCCACCGTGCCCTGCAGAACCTCTCTCTGCTCGGCCATTTTTCTCTACGATGACTAGTACATTAAAACGTACCAAAGGCCTGATATCGCTTAACCTGTGATCATCTTTTATTATTTGTACAACTTGCCATTCTCCATTTAGAGTTATTTTTACCTGCTTCACGCAGTTATTCTTCGACCTTACATACTCATTAATCTCATTGAGTAGTTTAATTTTTGAGCTCAGATCCATTTCATTTATGGGATTAATCTTTGAATACAGGCTTTTTGCCTCCTCATTTAAGTTTACTGAATTTGTTTTGCTTAAAGATGCTGAACTTTTTACCATAGAGGCAGCTTTACTAATTTCTTTTTCGCTAATCTCAGAAGAGCAAACAAAAGACGTACTATCTTCACAAAAAGACCTGAGACCAAATCCTCTTCTGATATTTAAATCCATATGTTTTAATATATTATCATCAAAAATCAGGGATTCTGATTGGCAAAACTCTAAAAATAGCTCACCACCATCACTATTGCTCAAAGCGTTGTTGACTATTTTATATACATTATTAATATTAACATTGTTCTGAGCAAAAAATATTTGATCTAGATTTGGCATTACCTTTGAGCTAAAAATTGTTTAAGTATATTATTTAATTTTAACATAGTAAATCACAAAAAGCCCGGGTGGCGGAATTGGTAGACGCGCTAGCTTCAGGTGCTAGTAACTTTTCAAGTTGTGGAAGTTCAAGTCTTCTCCCGGGCACTCTGTATTGATTTTTGAGTCAATTAATGCTATGATATAATGTATTTACTACTAAGTTTATGAGTTATGAAGAAAAAAAGCTTGTTTACAGAAAGAAAATAAGAACTTATTCAAAACGCTTGGTTACTGCACTATCTATTGCTTCTTTGAGTGGGTACATAGCAGCATTAGCCCTAAATATTTCTTCCTTAAGCTTGTATTTTACTATTGTCAGCACTATACTAAGTGCACTTTCGCTTGCTTTAAATATATGGTCATTAACTGATCATTTTAGGCAGTGTGGCCTTAATAAGCAACTCGATACCTCTCGGCAAGAGAAATTAATGAAGATCTGCCTCGACATTGCATCTAACGTTTCATTTTTAATAGGAGGAATTACATCTATATTACCTCTTGAATTTCCTATTATCCCCTTTATTTCCGTTGCTTTTTTTATTCTAGGTTGTACCTTTATGGCAACCAATTTCATTCGAACTATGATTAGTCAGCCGCAAATAGATGAAACCAAAACCTCAAAGTTAGTGATCATTTGAACATTCAATCTGCAATAGCTGCCTAATTATTACATGTTAATAACTTAGCTTATTTAACTTGACAAATTACGCCATCTCCCTTACTATGATAGCAAGAGTATTTACCCTTGTTTTTAATCTCCGCGGATTTAACAGCAAAATTCAGTAAAAAACTCAAATATTTATTGGCAAATTACATAAAAATTATAGCGGCTGCATGTCTTTTTTATTTTTTCTACATTCAGCCAAATCGCGCTTGTTAGTACATTATCAATTTAAATTATTAAAACTCGCTATACGGGGGTTCTTTTGTCTTTTTTTACTTAGTAAATTTCTTAATATTTGTAGCTAAAGTAATTTTAGAGAGCCAGCGTGGGACACACAACCGCACTAACGTTTATTTTTGAAGGTACTATTTATATAGATGAAATGTTCAAAAGTAAAGCATTTAAATATCTAATTCTTACTTCCCAAATTTCAAATTATCTTCCTCCTATTTTATTAATAGCAGGTTTGGTGTTGCAGTACCAATCTAGTTGCGTAGACAGTAAAGTACTCATTGGATTTGCTATAGTACTAGGTTGTACTTTATTATTACAATTAGCAAGTGAGATCTACGAGAGAAAAGTTGTAAATCTTGTAAAAACTGAAGGAAGAGGTGATGAACAAAATGTACCTATAGGAGCATTAACCGAAAAGCCAAGCAGCATTGTAAATCCCGATAGTGTTCACGCTCATGGAAGAGAGCAAGTTGTGTAGTGCATTTATTGTTCTTGGATTAATTGATAGCTATTCTCCATACTCAAATCTCTGGCTAAAAATAGCGAGCCACAGATTAGTATGGTTTTGACGTTTTGTATAGAAGCTTTTAGTATGTGATTTGATATAGCATCTCTGATTGATTCACATTCGATAGCATTGATTCCTATATTATGAGCTCCTTCTCTAATTAAATCTGTACTTGTTGCTTTAGGTTCAGATTTAACACAAACGGCGCATAGTAGTTTGATGTATGGCTTTAAGTGCTCTAAGAACTCTGCGACGTTTTTGTTACGAGTAACACCAAAGATCATATAGATACCTTCAGCAAAATTGTCTCTTACCCACTTAGCTAACACTTTGGCACCATCATTGTTGTGCGCGCCATCTAGAAATAATTGCCAATCTTTTGGTAATAAAGAAATTAAATTACCTTCTTTTATAGACTCTAGCCGCGCAGGCCAATAAGTGCTCTGTAAACCTGAAGCAATGTCCTCTTCTCCAATATTAAATCCATACTTCCCACTCAAAATGCTACATGCTGCAATTGCGTTTCCTGAATTGATTATTTGATGATCTCCTTTTAAAGATGGCAAAGAAAATTCTATTGATTGAATAGTCGATTGAAAGACTATTCTGTTATTCTGTTTTTCGCAATTCCACTCAAATCCTCCTCTATATAAGGGAGATTTTTTGTTTATTGCGTGTTGTTCTAGCGTGTTCATTATAGATTTTTCTTGTGGTGCTATTACGCAAGGAACATTAGGTTTCATTATTCCAGCCTTTTCACCTGCTATGGTTTCTACGGTAGGACCAAGATATTCTGTATGGTCAAGTGCAATGGAAGTGATGATCGTTAGAATCGGATTATCTATAACATTTGTTGCATCAAGCCTTCCACCCAGACCCACTTCAACTAAAGTAATATCAGCTTTATGACGAGAAAAAGCTAAGAAGGCTGCAGTCGTTGCGGCTTCAAATAGAGTGATGGGTTGTTCTGCGACTGCTATACGGCATTCTTCCAGTGAGTTATGTAATTCACTATCATCGATATCATTGCCTGCAACAACTATTCTCTCATTAAAATTCACTAAATGTGGAGAAGTGTACGTATGAACTTTATACCCTGCTGCTTGCATTATATATCTTATAAAGGATAGTGTTGATCCTTTGCCATTAGTGCCAGCTATGTGAATTATTGGCGGTATTTTTTTCTCGGGATTACCCAGTTTATTTAGAAAACTTTTTATGCGATCAAGAGAAAAATCCTTTGGCCTACTGCCAATCGGCTTAGGCCAATGAGGCATGTATATCATAAATTATTGTTACGTTTTAATTCATCTATTACACTTGCCATGCCATTCGTGTCGATCTTTTCACTAAATTGAGAACGTTGATTAATAGAAATACTTATTCCACTCATTACAACATCGTTTATTAAGAAAGAATTGTCACTTTTAGTCACTTTAAAGTCAATGTTTGTAAATTCCTCATCACCATAAGAAAATCTTGTTCCTATCAGACAAGTTTCATCGTCAACTGCTCTTGTACTCATTATGATCATTTCACTATTATTTATGTATTTATACAAAATTTTAGCGCACAAACGCGCGAGATATACTTCATATTCTTTTAGAAACTCTTCTTTTTCTTTCTGAGTAGATAAATTCCAATATTTCCCTATGACAAATCGAGATATTCCTTTGAGGTCAACATTATTCTGAATAATTTTCAGAAGTTCTTCTTGTACATGTTCTAGATTTTTTCTATTCCCTTTCATAGACGTGTTGTCTACTTGCTGCTTCATGGCAAGCACAAAAGTTTTGTGCCCTATACAATTCGCGTAAGCACTTGAGGAGATTACAATAAAAATGGTTAAGAACTTAATAAGATTCATAAGATATATTTATTAGCTATGATACTTAAAATGCAAAATTTAACAAAGGCAAAATAATGATCGCTAGTTTTAATATATCTATAGACATACTCTATATAAATAATCTATAATTAATTTAGGGGTCTGTGCTATGCGTTATGAGTTAAGTTAAATTTCCCGAGCGATAATTTCTGATCAAGGGAATTGCCTCTGTTAATTTCATTGAAATTAGTACGTGATGCCCACCTTAACTTTAGGTCTCAGGAATCTACTAAGACTGACGGTAGATATGGATCCCTTTTCCATTATTTAGGTTTATGTTACACCAATATAAAGAACAAGGTGTTTTTTTCTGTTCATCTCATGAGATATTTCAAGTTGTAATTGACGTTGAGAAGTATCCTGATTTTGTTCCTTGGTGCAAAGCTGTTTATATAAAAGAAAAAACTGATAGCCAAATGATTGTGGACCTCCTTGCAGCTTTTCATGGCATTAAAGGAAGTTACACATCAGAAGTGACCTTTCTTTCTCCAAATGGAGCAAATAAAAGTTGGATAAAAGCTGTGTCGTCAAATGGAATATTTAAACATTTATACAACGAATGGAAATTCACTCCTATAGATGAAAGTAAAACTATGGTAGAGTTCTATATAAAGTTTGAATTTAAATCCAATTTGTTTTCCGCCTTATTAAACTCAGTTTATAAATACACACAAAGTAAAATAATTGCTGCATTTAAAGACAGAGTAGAAAGTGTTGCCGAGAAAAAGTTATCTTGACATCATTTATATAAATGCATAAATTCTTTAATAAGTTAAGTATTTCCATTGTAATGATTTTTAGATTATTGTTCTTACTTATTTTTATAAGTGTTAGTTCTTATGCAGCTATTGAACAAAACTTACCCAACACTCAAAAAACTGATGAAATAACATCAAAAGAACTACTGTCACTACTGCCTGATGATAAATTATTAGGTGATCCAAAAGCACCAATTTTAATGATAGAATATGCTTCGCTCACTTGTTATCACTGTTCTCTTTTTCATAAGAAAGTTTTTCCTAAAATCAAAGAAAAGTACATAGATACAGGTAAGATGTTATACATATTCCGTCATTTTCCTCTAGATTACAGAGGATTAAAAGCTGCAATGCTAAGTTATTGCTATGAAAAAGAAGAAGACTATTTTAATTTTAACAAAGCTGTGTTTAATGCAATAGACTCGTGGAACTACTCTAATTTTAGTGATTTAACTATACTACAAAAAATTGCTGCACTAAGCAATTTGAAGCAAGATGTATTTAACCAATGCATTAATGATAAAAAGATGATGGACAAAATTATAAATGATAAATCACTTGCAATTAATAAACTTGATATCACAGCTACTCCTGTATTCATCATCAAGATTAACGATGACAAATCATATGTAGAGAATGGTAAAATCAAACATGAAGGGTATAGAGAGCTGGAATACTTCACTAATGTAATAGATGAGTTATATGGAAAAGCTATAGTGAAGTAATAACACTGTAGCTTACCATATAAAAACCCTATGCTGAATCATTATTTTTTGATACTGTTTGTTGCTTTTTACGCTCAAACTCTCTTTTTTTACTGTGCCAAGCATAATAATACATAGCAATTTTATTCTCTATTAATACTATCGTTCCATCATAAAATTGGACCATATCCATAACTTTTTTCTGAGCTTCGTTAAAGCGTTCTTTGTACTTCTCGCGATAAGCTGGATTGTGCAGTAATTTCACTCCTTCATTATTATTAGATTTCTTGCTTAACGTTTCAACTTCGTTAGCAATGTTATAAGACATATAACCCCCTCTAATTGATTATAAAAATTACATTTTAAGAGAGATGTAAAATAAACGATCCCTTAATTCTAGTATAACAATTGGTTATTATACTAGTTAACCATAGTAAAATATATAATAATCTTTGTCACTTAAAATTTTACTTTATAAAATAACAACTTAAAATAAAAATTTTTATTATTCTTAACTCTATTGTTATATCTATAAATCTTATATAGATTAAACCTCCTTAGTTTATATTATAAAACTTAATGCGTCATAACTTTAGCAGAAAATCGTTGTACATAAGAAGCTTATTTGCAAAAGAGTATAAAAAAATAGAAGAACATTGTACTCTTGATAAGAAACAACGTATTCAAATCACTCCTGAAGAAGGAAAATTATTAAATTTATTTATCAAAATCCATAAAGTTAAAAGCATAGTTGAAATTGGCACTTTATATGGTTATTCGTCAATTTGTATGGTAAAAGCTTTACCGAAAGATGGTCATATATATACAATAGAAAATAATCCTCAACACTCAAGAATAGCAAAAAAAAATTTTAGTGCTTTTAATCTAAGTGATAAAATTACTCTAATAGAAGGTGATGCACTGGAAAAAATTAATGAATTATCAGCAAAGGCACCATTTGACATGATATTCATCGATGCTGACAAAAGTAGTTATCCTAAGTATTTAGATTGGGCAGAGTCATACATTAAACAAGATGGGCTAATCGTTGCAGATAACACTCTATTATTTGATACAGTATTTTTAGAATCTCCTCCAAAAGAAGTATCAGAAAAGTCATGGCATGCTATGAGAGAGTTTAACGATAGATTGTCAGATGAAAAAAAATATTTCTCCATATTGATTCCTACTGACGAAGGAATGACTGTAGCTTTAAAACTAACGCAAGTTAAAAATCAAGGTCAGCGTAATGTCTAGGGGGAGTTAAGCCAAAAACTCTCTCTAATAATATTTCGCGAAAACAAGGCCTTGATTTAACAATGGAGTACCATTCTTTTAAAATCTTACTTTTTTCCCAGGGAAAACTATTTACGTAGTCTATTATAGAAATATGTGATGCTAAAGTAATATCGGCTAAAGTGAACTTATCGGTTGCAAGCCAAACGTTCTTGTTAATTAAGTGTTCGATGTATTCCATATGGTAAGGCAGGTTATGCTGAGCTGCATGAAGAAATCTAGAGTCAGGGCTGCGGTTAGTAATTACTTTTTCATTCATAATATACTTAGTAACTTCATTGTAAAATTTGCTATCGAACCAATTGATTAAAGCGCGTATTTTAGACTTAATAATAGTTGATGAACCAAGTAATTTGACGTTACTATTGTAAATCTCTTCTATATATTCACAAATGGCATTACTATCCGCTATTACAAAGTTATTATCTATTAATACTGGTACATACTGTAATTGCTATTGAATGATGGAGAGACATACTCCATTATTTTAGCACGAAGTAACAAATTCAATGAATTAGTTCTTCAAGAATAATTTAAACTTTTACAGTAGGAGTAGTCTCATGAAACATTATAGCGGGTTAGATGTCTCACTCAAAGAAACTTTTATTAGTATCATTGATGAGAAAGGAAAAATTGTTAAAGAAGGGGTTGTTGCAAGTGAAAGCAGTGCAATAGCTGAGTTTCTGCTTGGTCAAAACAAAAAATACGAGTCCATAGGAATAGAAAGCGGGCAATTATCAATATCGATGTGCAAAGAGTTGAGGAATCTTGGATTACCAGTAACTTGTGTAGATGCAAGGCATATGGCAGCAGCATTATCTGCGAGAATCAATAAGAATGATAAAAATGATGCAAGAGGCATAGCACAAATGATGAGAGTTGGGCTATTTAAGGAGGTATTAGTAAAATCAGACGAAGCTTGTCAGGTTAAAATAATACTTGGAAGCAGAAGACAATTAATACGTTGCAGAGAGCAAATTGCGGGAACAATAAGGGGATTACTGAAAATATACGGGATAAAAGTTAATCAACGTCTTAGTTCTGCAAACTTTGCTTTAAAAGTGCAAGAAATGGTTAATAATCTAGATGAAATTAGCCAAACCTCAATTGAATCATTAGTACATAGTTTAGAAATAATAGAAGAATCAATAAGAAAACTTGATAAAATGCTCTCAGAACAAAGCAAAAAAGATGAGGATTGTAAATTATTAACTACTGTTCCAGGAGTTGGTATTATAGTAGCAATGACATATAAAGCTGCAATAGATGATCTGCATAGGTTTGAAACATCTTATACAGTTGGAGCCTATATGGGATTAAGTCCAAGACAGTACGCTTCTGGTGAGATTGATCGACACGGAAGTATATCAAAAATGGGACCAGTGGACTGTAGGAATATGTTATATGAAGCCGCGCAGGTCTTACTGGTAAAATGTAAAAGGACATTTAAATTAAGAAGCTGGGGATTGAAGCTTAAAAAGAAAAAGGGCATGAAAAAAGCAATTGTTGCAGTAGCAAGAAAATTAGCCGTGATTATGCATAAGATGCTAATCGATAGAAAAGAGTTTTGCTATCAATAAACACTAAAGAAGTATAAAACAATAATTTTACTGAAAGTAAAGATAGCAATGCCGATGGAAGGGATAAGCAAGAGGATAAGTTGAAGCATAGACTTCGTGGCGTACATGTTGCCGTCCACTTCCGCCTAACAAGTATAGTGCGGCTTGGCTACAATATGAATTAGCCATATTAGACCGCGGAGAGAACAATGGAAGCATGCTACTTTTAACTTATGTAAAATCATTAAGACTATAGAGGAAAAGAATGATACCTTAGTTTTTATAAGCTTAATGAATATGTGGATAAATACTTTAAGTTTGTGTGGACGTATTTATCCACATATTCATTGGCTACATAGTTTAAAAGAGATTAATTGGAAATTAGTGTTGATGTTTTTATTGCCAATAAAACCTCTTTTGATTGAATAAGATAATACAATAATAAATAAAAGGTTGTATTAGAGCTGAATTTTACATCAAAAAATATTTTTCATGATACAAAAAATTATTGTTGACTTTTATGCAATTAGAGAACTTGTCCGATTGGATTGATCTCCATGAATTCATTCCGCTTTTCCCATGGATTTTCATATACCAAATCACAACTCAGCTTTTTTTCCTTGAGAAGAGCTCTAACTTTTCGTGAAAATGGACAAAGAGGAAAATGATATAAAATCATAATATTCCTCTTTTGTTATTCCAATACCTATATGTTGTCATTCCAGTACGTGACATTGGAATCCAGCTTATTTCATTATGGACATTACTTTTAACATATATTCCTAGAATCCATTGTCCATTGTATAATTTCCAAATATTTTTATACTTGAATCCCAGTACAACTGTACGAACATTGTAGTTTGAGAGCAATCCCCACCGGAAGGGTGTCATTTCAGTGATTGACACTGGAATGGCTTTGTTGCACCACTCAAGGAAAGAACAGGCAGTTACTGATGGAATTTGTTATAAAATAGATATTTAGCCGACAAAGGAAAAATATGCCAATAAGAATGAAAGTCAGTAACTGCAATGAATATAACAAATTTCTTCAAGAAAGGGGAAATGTTTTTCATTATATCAACGATGCCATTGAAAATTGGTACGAAAATAGTCCAAAAGTAGCAGGTGGCAACAATGTCTACAGCGACAAAGTAGTGATTCTAATTCACATAATAACCTATCTATTCAGGATTGGTCTTAGGCAAACAGTGGGATTTATAGAGAAATATCTTGAGCAAATAGGGAAAATTTTGCAAATTATCAGCTATTCGCAGGCTTCAAGAAGGTTTAAAAAGCTTAATATCAAAATCAACGACTGCAGAGTTGATAAGAACGATATGGAAGATATTGAAATTGCTATAGATAGTACAGGTATCAGCATCTACAATAATATTCCAGGCCATAGTAAGGCAAATGGTACAGATAGAAAGTATCGCCGCTATGAGCAAACAAGAAAGCTACATGTAATGCTAGAGATAGGTAGTAAAAAAGTTATAGCTGCAAAATACAGTAGTGGAGTTTATTCCGACCACTATGGAGCCTGTGATCTTATTGAAAGAGTGGATACCAAGTATAACATAAGCACGATATATGCAGATAGGGCATATAATCGAAAGAAGTTATACAAACTGTGCGATGAGCTTGACATAAAGACAAGGATTCCTCCGCAAAATAATGCAGTAGAGCATCCAAAGTTGGATTATATGAATGAGAGAAATTCTACAATCAAGCTCATAAAGTCATATGATGAAGATGGTATGAAGAGGTGGAAAAAAGAGATAAATTATTGGAAGAGATCTTATATAGAAAGTTTTTTCTCGCGACTGAAGCAAATATTTGGATTTAGTTTTAGGAATAAATCTGAGATTAATCGTGAGAAGGAACTGCTACTCAAGTGTTATTTGCTTAACAAATTTACTGAAATAGGCATGGCTAAGTTTGATATAGCTTCATGAATTTATTATACATTACCCACTATCCGAAGAGCTGTGCAACAAAGCCCACTGGAATCCAGTTCTTATTATACAACAGCCTAATGTATTCATTTAAAATTAAGTTTTCTGGATCCCAGTGTCTGGACACTGGGATGACAGAAGAAGAGTATTTTAGGTAACGGCTGTTTACTCCAAAGTAATGTTGCAAAAGGTCTAACATATAAATTATAAGACTAATATAGAATATACCTTGCTAAAAAAAAAAAAAAGTATAACCTTTGATAAGGTATGCAGGCAAAAATTCTGTAACTTGGTCAGGTCAGAAATGAAGCAACCATATCAGAATCTTTTTGGGTTGCATACCTATTTGTACTATTTGTTTTATTCTAGGCTATGAACATAGCATTAAAATATCGTCCTAGTAGCTTTAAAGATTTAGTAGGTCAAGATATATTGGTGCGTATACTAGAAAATGCTTTTACTCTCAACAAAATTCCACAATCTATACTGCTTTCTGGTAGCAGTGGAATTGGTAAAACCACCACTGCAAGAATAATAGCTTTATGTTTGAACTGCTCATTGGGGCCAACTTTTGAACCTTGTGGATCATGTACAAGTTGTCTGGCAATAAAAAATTCAAGCCATCCAGATGTAGTTGAAATCGATGCGGCAAGTCACACTAGTGTTGAGGATGTTAGAGCGATCTTGGGAGATATTTGCTATTTACCAATAAGTTCTAAATTTAAAGTTTACATTATAGATGAAGTACACATGTTATCCAGTAATGCATTTAATGCATTACTTAAAACTCTAGAAGAACCACCATCTAGCGTAAAGTTTATTCTAGCAACTACAGAAATAAAAAAGATACCAATAACTGTTATTGCACGTTGTCAAAGGTTTGACTTACATAACATTCCTTCAGCTAAGATAATGGAGCGTTTAAATGATATTGCACAAAAAGAAAATTATTTTATTGAAAAAGAAGCATCGGAATTAATTGCTCACCACTGTAGCAATTCAATGCGTAACGCTTTATTTTTGATGAATCAAGCATTGCTATATAGCAAAGATGGTACAATATCCACTCAAAGTGTTACAGACATACTTGGTCTAGTAGATAGAAACGTTATATTTGATCTACTGGAAGCAGTATTAGATAGTGATTTACAGAAGGCTTTGTTAGTATTCGACAATGTGGTAAAAACAGCAAATCCGCTCAATATTTTTGAAGATCTGCTGCAAACAATCCAGTTAATATGCCGTTTTTTAATTACAAAAGAGATTGATACAGAATATGAGAAGAGCAGAGTAAAAGATTTGAGTGCAAAAAAGTCTTTAATATTTTTTTCGAGATTGTGGAAGGTGCTGCTTAAGGGTATTCAAGATATAAAAATTTCAACATGCAATGAGGTTGCTGCTGAAATGATGTTAATTAGCCTTTGTTATCTTTCTGATTTGCCTTCTCCGGAACAGGTGATCAAAAAAATTCTTTCACAGAATGTAGAGCAAGGAAATAGACAGGGCAGACCTGTTGCACCTTCCCCCTCTGTCATCCAAGTAACTGACTACTCGGATCCAAAAAAATATGTGGAAAAACCCCACTCTGTCATCCCAGTGCGTGACACTGGGATCCATGTGAAAAATAAACAACAAAATTACGATTTTGATAAGATTTTGCAACTATTAAGGCGGAGTAACCAAATTTATCTTTACAAACAACTGTGTAGTAATCTAAAATTAATAGATTGTAAATTTGGGTATTTAAAATTAAAAGCTGTATCTAACTTGAACAGTAATTTTTGTAATGACTTGAAAAGTTACTTAAATCAAGCTACTAATCAGGAGTGGGTTATTATAGTTGATACGAGTTATATGAATAGGGAAGTGAGTAATTTAAATTATGCACCTGTAGTTAAGGATATATTAAATACGTTTAAAGGTGCAAAGGTAGTTAATATAGAAAATAAGGAGTAGGTTGTGGATTTCAGTCAAATAATGAAGCAAGCGCAAGAAATGCAAAAAAAGCTTGCGGAAGCCCAAGAAAAATATATTGGAAAAGAGTTTCAAGGTATTTCTGGTGGTGGCAAAGTTTCTGTATTAGTGGAAGTTATAAAAATAGGTGGCTATAAAGCTAAAAAGGTAAACATAGACTTAGAGCTTATGAGAAATGAAGAAAAAGACATAGTAGAAGATTTAGTGACAGCAGCGTTTAATGATGCCATTAAAAAAGCAGAAGAAGATATGGCAAATGCAACCTCTGATCTTGCAGGTATGATGGGGTTACCACCTGGATTTAAACTTCCTTTTTAAATTTACTACTGAAGTTTGACTTAATGCAGTAACTAAGTGTTTTCCTTTTATACTAGTACTTCCATGAAGTACATTCATATTACTGCATGAATATGCAGCAATTCACAATGATGAATGCAGATCAGAAGATAAAAAGACATTAGTGAAATAGGTGTCAGAAGATCAAGAGTAAAAAAAGTAGAGTAACTCTATTTATTAATTAATAAAATCTTTGTATTTTCCTAAAAGTTAGTTAAGATACAGAAGGTTTTGTGTTATTAAGTTAGCACTTGACTTAACTTTAGTTATTATTTAGACTGCTAAAGTGGAATTTTAATTTTTTTAACGAGGGCAATTATGCATTATAAAAAGTTTTTTTCGGCAGCTGCTTTAGTGACGTTGCTAAGCCTATCAAACTCTGCTTTTTCATCAGACCCTATTGGTCCAATAAGTGATGAAGAAACTAGCTACTATGTTCGTTTGCAATATAATGGTGAAGTTTTACCTTTTAAAACAAAGATTGATGGTGTTACATATAAATCAGGTAAGGACAACAATAGTCCCTTAAAAGCATCTTTTCTAGCTGGAGGTGGTGCATTTGGTTATAAAATGGATGATATTAGGGTTGATGTTGAAGGACTTTACTCACAATTGAGTAAAGATGCAGATGTAGTAGATACTTCTCCAGCAGTTGTAGAAAGTTTAACAGCATTTTCAGGACTAGTTAATGTTTATTACGATATAGCAATTGAAGATATGCCTATCACTCCATATGTTGGTGTTGGTGTTGGTGCAGCGTATGTAAGCAATCCTTTAGTAACAGAGGTTACTGGTGATAAAAAATCTGGATTTGGTTTTGCTTATCAAGCAAAAGCTGGTGTTAGTTATGATGTAACCCCAGAAATCAAGCTTTATGCTGGTGCTCGTTATTTTGGTTCTTATGGTGCTAATTTTGGTAAGACAGCTAAAGATGATGGCGGAATCAAAGTTCTTTACAGCACTGTTGGTGCAGAAGCTGGAGTAGCGTTTAATTTCTAGTCTATCTTTGTCTTATTATCCCAGTGGGTTTTTCTTGTCATTCAAGTAGCATGACACTGGGATCTAGAAAAAAGAAATGTGAATTCCAGTGTTTGAGCACTGGAATAACACATTATTTATTTAATGTAGTTTTTATCGTTACACGCTGGCAATTTTAATTCTACATTTAGGTAGCTGTTGTTAAGATCTCAACTAGATATAAAGTTATGCTTTTTTAATTAAAGCTTGAATTTTTCACTGAAAATCAATATATTATATGTATAGAGTTTTAATTTAAGTTATTATGTTGACCCCAGTAGCAAATTTATGTGTTAATAGTAGCACTAATCTCATGCAATATATTGCTGAAGTGCGAAAATTTCCTATGCTTTCCCAAGAAGAGGAAGTGCGATTAGCAAAAAATTGGCAAGAATACCAGGATATTTCTTCTGCTCACAGGTTGATTACTAGCCATTTGAATTTGGTAGTAAAAATTGCAATGAAATTTAAGAATTACGGTCTATTGTTGATGGACCTGGTCATGGAAGGAAATATGGGTTTAATGCATGCAGTGAAAAAGTTCAATCCTGACTTGGGATTTCGTTTTTCAACTTATGCAGTATGGTGGATTGAAGCTTCAATGAAAGACTTTATATTAAAATCTTGGTCACTTGTAAAAATAGGTACAACGCAAGCACAAAGGAGATTGTTTTTTAGTTTACGTAAAATAAAAAAAAGAATTTTACAATACACAAACAGAGAAACTTTGAGTAAAGAAGAAATAAAAGCAATATCAAATGAGCTTTCTGTATCTGAAGAAGATGTTGTACAGATGAGCTATCGTCTGGCTTGTAAGGATCAGTCGTTAAATAATTGTATAAAAATAGGTGATGACTCTAAAAAGGAGTTACAAGATATGATTCCGTGTAATTTAGTTAGTCAAGAAGTAGCTTACCAGAATCATGAAGAAAAGGCATTAAAAGAAACAATTTTAAGCAATGCGCTGGCAAGTCTTAATGAAAGATCAAGAGACATTTTCATTAGCAGATATTTATCTGAGAATACTCAGACTTTGGATGAGCTTAGCAAAAAATATTGTGTTTCAAGAGAAAGAATAAGACAGCTGGCTGAGCAAGCGATGAGTAAGGTAAAACAACATATAAAATCAGAGAGTTTGAAATTCGGTTTACATGCGTAGTCTTTTCGTATTTCTAATATTTCTTTCAATAGACACTCTTGCATCGGTTAGTAATGTACAACTGAGCGAAAAATATAAAGACTGGTTTGTGTATACTGCATTGGAAGATGGTGAAAAAGTGTGTTATATTGTATCTCATCCTAAGAAAAAAAGTGAACATTATACAGCCGATCGCAAGCCGTATGTAATGGTCAGTTACGTTGATAAAAAAGCAGATGAGGTGAGCGTCACTTCTGGCTTTCAGTATAATAATGAGCCTGTAGTTCTCAATATCGATAAAAAAATTAAATATCAATTGCCAATAATACAGGGAAGTCTTGCGTGGACAGATGATACAAAAATGGACCAAGATTTGATTCTAAAAATGAAGCAGGGATTATCAATGGTAGTTAATGGAAAAGTAAAAACAGCAAATGTTGATGATACTTATTCCTTGCTTGGCTTTCAAAAAGCGTACCAAAAAATGCATGACTTATGCCATACAAAGTAAATTATTGATCACTAAAGTATAAGATAGGCTGTTTTGTCTCTCAGACAAAAATATGGATATCACTTTACATAGAATATGAATATCATTTAAAATATATTTTTGAGAATTAATATGTCAAAAATTGTAGATATAGGAATCAAAGAACAAAGTTCTGTGTGTGAACAAATGCGTTTTAGTGTAAGTCGTGCAAGCCTTTTAAATACGCTATCCAGGGTAAGTGGAGTGGTTGAAAGGCGCAACGCGATAGATGTTTTAGCGTGTATAAATATCAAAGCACAATATGGTAGCATAAAATTGAAGGCTACTGATCTTGACATTTCAATATTTGCCTCACTTACTGCAAATGTATCAGCAGAAGGAGAAGTGAAAATCTCAGCACATACTTTACATGATATAGTGAAAAAATTGCCAACTAATTTGGATGTCAATTTCGAAATGAATAATCAAGGAAAATTATTGATATCCTGTGGAAATGCAAATTTTTCTTTACCGAACGTAGTTTCAAATAACTTCCCTGTTCTTGAAGAAGGTGATCATCAATACGATTTCACTCTACTAAGTGCAGATTTGGTAGACTTGTTGACTAAAACGAAGTTTGCTGTGTCGCTAGATGATACAAGGTATAATTTGAATGGGATATATCTGCATACAGATGAGCAATTTCTGTACTGCGTTGCAACTGATGGCCACCGTTTATCATGTATAAAAAGGCCTAAACCTGAAGATATCAACGGAGAATTTGGGGTGATCATTCCACGTAAAACTATCATGGAACTGTTGAAAGTATTGGATGATTGTAATGAGATAAATATAAAACTTTCAGATAGAAAAATCAAATTTACATGTGGTGAGTATATTCTAATATCAAAATTGATAGATGGAACTTTTCCAGATTACAAAGCCGTTATTCCAACGTCTCAAGATAAACAAATGATTGTTGAGAGTAGCAAACTTGCTAGTGTTATAGACCGAGTTTCCGTTGTTGTGTCCGATAAAATAAAATCAATTAAATTTTCATTGCAAGAGAATTTATTAACTCTACATTCAAATTCCCAAGAGTGTAGTGATGCAACTGAGTCTATAGAAGTGGATTACGATGGAGCTCTTATGGAAGTAGGATTTAATTCTCGTTATTTACTTGATGTTTTATCCTGTATAGAAAACAAGTGTAAATTTAGCTTATCAGATGGTAATAGCGCTACAATTATCACTGATGAAGATGATCCAAGTGCACTATATATAGTAATGCCAATGAGGACTTAAGCTAGTAATCTATCTTTACTAAGTATAAGCCGTGAGGCGGTGCAGTGATTCCAGCAGCGTTTCTTTTACATTGACTTAATATGTTTAGCATTTCTTGTGGATTAGTTCTATTTTTTCCAAATTCAACTAAAGTACCAACAATAATCCTCACCTGGTTATGTAAAAAGGAAATCGCAGATATTTTGATGTATATGTGACTTCCGTTTTGTACTATATCAATATCATCGATTGTTCTGACCGGATTTGTAGCTTGACAATCTTTTGAGCGAAAGCTTGAAAGATTATGTTTTCCAAGCAGGTGTCTAGCAGCTTCACGCATGATGTTTACGTCAAGTGGGTTAAATACTTGCCACACATAACCGATTTCCAGAGCTGCAGGAGCGTAGCGATTAATTATTCTATATTCATAATATCTTTTTTTTGCTGAAAATCGCGCATGAAATGCATCATCTACGGCTTCTGCACTAAGCACAACTATAGGAATCGCTTTTAAGTGATAGTTTATTCCATTTCTTATTCTGTAAAGCTCAAATTGCCTTTCCATATTGAAATGAGCAACTTGCCCTAAAGCATGAACCCCTGTGTCAGTTCTGCCACCACAATGCAAAGAGACTCTCTCGCCACTGAAATTAAATATAGCGTTTTCTATGGTTTCCTGAATTGAGTTAGCAGAGTGTTGTTGCTTTTGCCAGCCAGAGAAACTACTACCATTGTATTCTATCGTTATTTTGTATCGCACTACAAAGTCTATCTATCTAATTTTAGGTAACTAACGTTCTTCGTTATTAAAAAACCCTTGGCAGATTGGTTGCGTTCAATTACCATGGAGACTATACAAGTTAATAAATGATCCATGGCACATAATCCAGAAGAAAGAAATAATGATAAGCAAAAAGCACTAGATAATGCAATAAGTCAAATTGAAAAAGCATTCGGTAAAGGTGCAATAATGAAACTAAAGCAAAATCCTGTAGAAAAAATAGACACGATATCTACAGGGTCGATTGCACTTGATTCAGCTCTGGGTGTTGGGGGATTGCCAAAAGGACGTATAATTGAGATATTTGGCCCTGAGAGTTCTGGTAAAACTACCCTTGCTTTGCATGTAATTGCTGAAGCACAGAAAAAAGGAGGTTTATGTGCATTTATCGATGCGGAACACGCACTGGATGTTATATATGCTCGTAAACTTGGAGTGAAAACTGATGATTTGGTAATTTCACAACCAGACACTGGAGAGCAGGCGTTGCATATTGTTGAGTATTTAGTGTGTTCTAGTGCAGTTGATGTAATAGTTATTGATTCTGTTGCAGCACTAACTCCAAGAGCTGAAATTGAAGGGGATATGGGCGATCAGCACATGGGACTACAAGCAAGACTTCTAAGCCATGGACTCAGGAAACTAACTTCTGTAGTTTCAAAAGCAAACTGTATATTGATATTTATCAACCAAATTCGTATGAAAATAGGAGTAGTATATGGAAATCCTGAAACTACCACTGGTGGAAATGCGTTAAAATTCTATACTTCTATAAGACTTGATATAAGAAAAGTTGGTGCGATAAAGGATAAGGAGAATATTACGGGTAATGAAACGAGAGTTAAAGTTGTAAAAAATAAAGTTGCTCCTCCGTTTAGAGAGGCAAAATTTGATATAATGTACAATGAAGGCATATCAAAACTTGGAGAAATAATAGATATAGGAGCAAAACTTGGTGTACTTGAAAAGGCAGGTGCTTATTATTCATATAACAATACGCGTCTTGGCCAAGGAAGAGAAAATGTAAAAAGTTACCTCAAGGCAAACAAAGAAATTGCAAGTGAAATAGAAACAAAAATCAGAGATTTATTTAAAAATCATGATAATTCCATTGCAATAGAAGAGGAACGCGAACAACTTCTAGAAGAATCAGTATTCTAATCTAAATTAGTTTGTATTGGGCAGTATTCGTTTGCTATACTAAAGTTTCACTCTCAACCGAGTTGATAAAAGCTGTGGTATCTCCTTGCAGCATTAGGTGTATATTTTTTGCTATTTTTTCCACTAAGAGGATAACGTTATCAAAATTTTCAAATTTTGATAACACATAGTCTGCTAAGCTTTTCTGACCTTCAGGCCTGCCTACTCCAAATCTTAAACGCCAATAATCATTACCAATAAAGCTATCTATAGACTTAAGTCCATTATGTCCAGCAGAACTACCACCTTTTTTTACTTTTATTCTTCCAAATTTCAAGTCAGCATCATCATGTATGACAACAATATTGTCTAGCGATAATTTGTAAAAATTTTTTATTTTTGCAACAGGAATACCTGAATTATTCATAAACGAATAAGGCTTTATTAGCATAACTTTATTATTGTTAATTATGCCAGAGGTTATCAAGTAATCGGCTTTCTTAGAAAATGACTGAAAATTCCAATATTTGTAGATTGCGTCAATAACGATAAAACCAATATTATGATGAGTTAACTCATATTGACTACCAGGATTACCAAGCCCAGCTATTAAATGCACTACTCCTCTGTTTTTGTTTGAGTTTCTTCAACATCACTATCGGCAGCAGAGATTGTTACAATGGTGAAATTTTCTTCCTCATGAGCTACAAATTTAACACCTTCTGGCAATTTTACATCATTGATATGTATAGACTGACCAATCATTTTGCCAGACAAATCAATTTCTATGACTTGAGGTATTTTCTCAGGAGAGCATTTGACAGTAATAGAACGACACAGAACATTAAGCACTCCACCTAATTTGATTCCTGGTGATTTACTTTCATTGATGAATGATAAAGGTATATCTATTTTAATTTCACTACCTTTATCAACAAACTGAAAATCAACATGTTGCACAGTATCCTTTACTACATGCCATTGAATATCACGAACAAGAGCATATTCTTTTTTCCCTGAAATATCTAGTTCTATTAAATGTGCAGAAAGAGCACCTGATTTATATTGTTTAGTAAATTCCTTTGCAGACAATGTCAAATTTACGTTATCATGCCCTTTACCATATATAACTGCAGGTATACTTCCCTTCTCCCTCAGAGCCTGCATCGCTTTCTTTTTTTTTACATCACGTAACTCTGCATTAATTGTTACCATTTCTTGCTGTGCCATCGATTACTCCTATTCAGCTAATCCTTTTTATATAATTTAATAATATAACATAAAAATATTTATTTCAAACTTCATTCTTTCACACTAATTCTTTGTGGAAAAATTTATTTAGATATATACTTAAGATTACGTAGTAAGAGCTATGAGTATTAACGATCAAGTAGTTTTTAAGATTTATAAGCCAACAAAAACTGCAACACAATCTGGCTTAGGTAATACAAAATTCTGGTACCTAAAAATTGAGCCTTGTTCTTACTATATTGAACCTTTGATGGGATGGGTTGGCTCAAAAGATCCCCAAAAACAGATTGTATTAAAGTTTGATTCTCTTGAAAAAGCAATATCTTACGCAAAGAAACACAACACAAATTACACAATTGAAATGCCAAAAGATGTTAAAAGACTGCCAAAATCTTATGCAAATAACTTTATACTAAAGTAAATTTTATTGTAGTGTGTTTATCTAAAAACCTAAACCTAATCGTTACTATGATTTTGCTAACGCACTGCGGCTATTTAGAAAGTTGAACCTGGCTAGCTAGTATCAAAGAGTTATTTTTTAGGTATTTCTCCGTAAGACTGCAAGTTTTTTTGGATTACTCAAATAACTTCATTCTGCTTGAAGAACTTTTATGTTGCTTTGCACTAAATTAATTTCACGCTTTATTTGTGTTAGCTATTTATTTAGTGATTGGACATATAATTTTACCTTAAATAATCCTACAATGCTGAAGAAAAACATAATTATTGAAATGGCACGAAAGGTCCTCATGATAACCTTTGTATAGCTCTCAGTTTTGCTGAACGCGCGCGTGGATTTACATTTATTTCTTCTGAACTTGCTTTGATCACTTTTTTATTTAAAAGGGAGAATGTTTTAGTAGATCCTGGTTCACATAAATCTTTAAAAACAGTTTTGACTATACGATCTTCTAAAGAATGAAAAGTAACTACAATTAATTTGCCGTTCTCACTTAAAATCTCAGATGCAGCTTTAATACCCTTTTCAAGCTCTCCTAGCTCATCATTTACCCATATTCTGATTGCCTGAAATGTCCTAGTTGCAGGGTCAATCTTGCTTTTTCCACGAAACACTACAGAACGTACAATATCCGCAAGTTCAAATGTAGTTTTGATAATTTTCTTCTTCCGCGCATTTACTATCGCTCTTGCGATTCTGCGGGAATGACGCTCACCCCCATAATTATATATAGTGTTCGCAATCTCTTCTTCACGTAAAGCGTTAACAAACGTCGAAGCATTCATATGAGAATAGTTATCCATGCTCATGTTAAGTGGGCCATCACGTAGAAATGAGAATCCTCTATCTCCATTATCAAGCTGCATAGATGAAACTCCAACGTCGAAAACTATTCCATTGATACCTTTAATATTATTACTATCTAATAAATCTTTGATATTACTAAACTTTTCAATAAATAACTTTATTCTATTAGGGTATTTAACATTTAGATCATCATAAAATTTGGTAACTGTTTCATCCCTATCAATTGCATACACTTTGCAATCAGCGGATTCCAATATTGCTTTGCTATATCCTCCAGCCCCAAATGTAGCATCTACATATATGCCACCACTTTGTGGTGCTAATTGAAATAGCATCTCTTTTAACAAAACTGGAGTATGTGTCATATCAAGAGACTTTGTGCACTTAAATTAAAATAACTTTCTCGCCAAAAAATATATGGAAATATATAGGTATAGTATAAGAATATTTAAATATAATCAACGATATAAAAATTTAATAAGATAATATTATTAATATAACATTTACATAATTCACGTTTGAAAAAGTAAGTAATATTACTATAATATCAAACAAATTACGGAAGATTTCGTGCAACAAATAACAAAAGTAATACTATCAAGTTTAATTTGTAACACTTTGTTGTGGTATGATCACATGCTTTTCAGCCATCTAATAAGCATAATCGGAGATGTGTTTTTTCCATCAGACGACAAATTAGTCAGCATACTTAAAGCTTTTGGAGTGTTTGCAGTGGGTTTCTTAATAAGACCAATTGGTGCTGCTATATTTGGCCACATTGGAGATAAATATGGAAGAAGGATTGCTCTATTTCTCTCTATCATATTGATGACTCTATCAACCGTACTTATTGCATTTGTTCCAGGGTATCAGAACATTGGGGTACTCGCATCAGTACTGGTGGTATGTTTAAGATTATTGCAGGGTATATCTCTTGGAGGAGAGGCAGGAAATGCCCCATTTTTAATAGAGCATGCTCCTAAAAATAAAAGAGGATTCTTTGGCAGTATTGAAGTATTGAGCGCAATTCTTGGCTCAATATTAAGTCTTATAGTGGTGCTTATATGCAAAAAAGTATCCGATTTTGAATCTTGGGGATGGAGATTGCCTTTTATTTTCAGTTTTGTAATAGGATTAATCAGTATATATATGAGATATATACTCGATGAAAGCCCAGAATATAAAAAGCAGGAAAAGCCACATGAATTACCGTTAAAAGAACTGTTAAATGGCTATAAAAAACCTTTTCTAATATCAATTGGAGTTGACATAGTTGAGAATGCATCTCTTTACATATATTTAGTGTTTTTTAATCTACTTGCATCAACAATAAACACTCACTTTAATCACGCAGTAGAAATATTGAATCAGGTTGCACTTGGAGGATTGACTATACTATTTGCAATACTTTCTGATAAGGTAGGGAGAGAAAGAGTCATGAAATTTGCATTTGTGACTTTTATAGTAGTAAGTTATCCAGTTTTTTCAATGATACTAAGTGGTAATAATTTGCTCACCATAATGGCGCACGTTCTTTTTATAATCCCAATAGCTGCTTCTCTTGGTCCTGTTAGCGCGTTTATGTGTGAATTATTCCCAATAAAGGTACGATACAGTGGATTTGGTTTATCAAGAAATATAGCTTCGGGATTTTTTGGTGGTCTTGCACCATTTATATGCACAACTATTATCAAAGTTACAGGACAAGGAACTTTAGCAAGTTTTTACATGATTTTCTGTGCATTAATTGGGTTAGTTGCTATATCACAAGTTAAGAGTTAGATTTTTTCAAAAACCAAGTGTTTAAAAAATCTAATCATAAGGTGGAAAATGCCAATTTTTAGGTGATAGTGTAAATATTTCAACTCCATCTTTTGTGACTCCAAGCGTATGCTCAAACTGTGCAGAAAGTGAAAGATCACGTGTTGTCACTGTCCAGCCATCTAGCTTGCTGAGCAGAGTTTCATGTTTTCCAGCATTGATCATTGGTTCTACCGTAAAAAACATGCCTTCTTTTAAGATAAGATCCTCACCTTCATCATAAAAATGTACAACATTTGGTGGAGCATGAAAAACCTTTCCTATGCCATGTCCACAATAATTGCGTACGATAGAATATCCAAAATCTTCAATATATTTTTCTATAGTAAGTCCTATTTTATTTAACTTATTGCCTGGCCTGACTTGTTTTATTGCTTCCATTAGCGCATTATAAGTAGCATTACACAAACGCTTTGCTTTTATTGAGGGTTTACCAGCCCAAAACATGCGACTTGTGTCACCATACCAGCCATTTAAAATCACTGTAACGTCAATATTTAAAATATCTCCATCTTTAAGAGGTTTATCATCAGGAATACCATGACATACAACAGCATTTTTCGAAGTACAAATTGATTTCGGATATCCCTTATAATTCAGTGGTGCTGGAATTGCACCTGCATTGATTATAAAATCATGACATAGATCATTTAATTCATTAGTTGTTACGCCTACTTTGACGTGTGGTGCAATAAAATCAAGGGTTTCAGCTGCAAGCCTGCCAGCTTTACGCATAAAGTCAAAATCTTCTTGTGAATGTATAGTTATGTTCATGTTTCTTACGTTTTATTGTAATTTTCTGCTTCTCTTACGGATACATCAGTGTAATAATACTATAAAAATAAGCTCCTAGATCAAGCCATTTGTATATTAAGAGATAAAGACAAAAATCTAGACTGTGACTTTTGATTTAACCCAATGGTATAACTTACTTATTTTGCCATCGTGACCAAGCATTCCAGAATTATTTCTATAAAAGGTGTCAACTATTAGCTTTATAGAGCCTAAAGCAGCAGAAAATACAGGATTTTTGTCGTATTCGCCATCAAGACCGCTACAAGATTCAGGGCATCCGATACGGACTTGTTTATTGAATATATAGCTTGCAATTTCTTTCATGCTTGTGAGTTGACTGGTTCCACCTGTGATCACTACTTTATTAATTGGATCTTTCTGTTCTTGAAATTGTTCTCTTATCAGCTCAAGTATTTCCTCAACCCTTGGTCTTATGATGTTAACAAGTTCAGACTTAAACACTTGAGTTGGTTCATCGCTTTCATTACTTTGCACTGCAATACATTCATTCTCATCTATTGAAGTTACAATAGTGCTACCGTATAGTATTTTTATGCGTTCAGCATGCTCTATACTTGTGCATAGTCCATAAGCTATATCTCGGGTAATGTGAATGCCACCAATTGGAATGCTGCTTGTGTACACAAGTTTTCCTCTCTTAAAAATTCCAATTGCAGTGCATCCACCTCCTATGTCAACAACGGCAGTTCCTAGCTCTTTTTCATCTTTACTTAGACAGGCAAGGCCTGCAGAATATGCAGAAGCAACACAACCAGCCATACTTATCCCACTATTATTAGTTATACAATTTTCGATATTGGTAAGCGCTGGACGCGAAGCAGTGACAACATTAACATCAGCAGATAATCTTTTTCCATATAATCCACTGACTTCCTTTATGTCAGTCATATCATCTAAGTGATATTTCAGTGGTATATTGTGAATGATGACATTTTCTTCGATATATTTCTCAAATGTCTGAAAGACTACACGTTTTATGTCTCGGTCTGAAATTTCGTGATTAGCTGCAATAATTTCGTTATATACGTTAAAAGATGAGACTCCACATCCGGCTACATTCACATATATCTGGTCTATAGTCTCTTCTGATACTTGCTCAGCTAAACCTATAGTTGATGAAATAGAGTAACTTGCATGCTTTGCATCAGTTATTGATCCACCGCTTATACCTTCTGCACTTTTATAACCCGTTCCTATTATTTTATAGCTGAAGTTGCTATTGATCTTAACAATGAGACAGATAATTTTTGTTGTACCTACGTCTAAAACGGCAAAAACATTTCGCTTTGGTTTTATTATTACTGCAGAGTACATTAGTTGACCTTATGACACAATTCCATTCAAATTGTAGCTTCCTTTAATAATTTATATTTCTATTAAAAATACAGCAACATTTTAATATACCCAAAATACTGTACAAAGGAAAAAATAAAACATAAAATTTTAATTTTATGTCTAAATTGCCAATTGTAATTGCCCCTGATGAAAGGTTAACTACACGTGCCAGTGAAGTAATAGATATAACCGATAAAATTAAAGAATTAGTAAATGACATGTTCGAAACTATGTACCATGAAGATGGTCTTGGCCTTGCTGCAGTGCAAATTGGAGTGATGAAGAGAGTTTTTGTCATGGACGTTCAGCCAGAGAAGGCTGAAGATGGGCCAGCAGGATATGAATCAACTGGCAAATTTTGCATGATTAATCCTGAAATTACAGAATTATCGGGTGAACAAGTAATTCTCAAAGAAGGGTGCCTTTCAATTCCAGAGCAAAGCCATGAAATTAAGCGTCCAAAATATTTAACTGTGAAATATAAAAATTTAAATAACGAAGAACAGACGCTAAAAGCTAGTGGTTGGCTTGCAAGGTGTATTCAGCATGAGTTAGATCATTTAAATGGTATATTATACGTTAGACATTTGTCTAAATTGAAGTACGATATGGCTATGAAAAAAGCTCAAAAGGTTAAGAGGCACTATGAACAATGAAGATCTAGAATTGTTGAAGTTCTATCATGAAGTGGGTGTTGACTGCACGCTAACTGAAGGTGAAGAGGAAAAAAAAGTGGAAAATGAGAGAGCTGCACAGTCTTCTGTCATCGAGCAGAAAAAAGCCATGTTCCCAAGTGACTGGATCATTGAAGCAAGGAAGCTTGCAAGTGAATGTGGTAGTGTAGATGAACTAAGAAGTGCAGTTAAGTCATTTGAGGGTTGTGAAATAAAAAAAACTGCAACTAATACTGTTTTTTCCGATGGTAATCCAAATGCAAAAATCATGCTTGTTGGTGAAGCACCAGGAGCAAATGAAGACCTGAAAGGCATACCATTTTGTGGTGCAAGCGGAATGCTGCTCGATAAGATGCTCGGTGCAATTAATCTGGACCGCACTAAGGTATATATAAGCAACACCGTGTTTTGGCGTCCACCAGGTAATAGAAAACCAACTGATCTAGAGCTTGATATGTGCAGACCATTTGTTGAGAAGCATATTGCTCTTGTTTTACCGCAGATTCTGATTTTTGTTGGAGGAATCGCATGTTATAGCCTTCTTGATAACACAAAGACTATATCGAACTTGTGTGGCAAATTTCATACTTATACTAACCAATATTTATCTCATGCAATTACCACAGCCGCTATATTTCATCCAGCCTATCTACTTCGTCAACCAGCACAAAAACGCTTAGCTTGGGAAGATTTAAAGAAGATTAGAGAATATCTTGATAATACCAATAACCACACGGACGTTTAGCTCACTACTCGTTGTCATCCCAGTGCCGGCTAATTGCATTAAATATTGAAAAATTTACTAAACAGAGAAAAAGGCAAAAGAAAATCTATCAGCTACTACCTTTTTTTTAATTGGCGTTTTTCATTGCATTAAATGCTTTGATAAGCGTATTTTAGCTTATGTGGGTAAAAGTTTTATAAAGACATAGAGTGCACATAGTGCAAAAAATTAAACATCAAGTATATCGAGCTTTTTGTCCTTTTATCTGCACAGACTGAAGATAAATAATATATCTTCACCCTTATTTTAAGGAGAATGGCGGAGTCCGTCAAGTAACTCTTGCCGTTGCTATAGCTGCTTGAGTTCCTGTAATCACAATGTTGGTGCAATGCACGCATGGAATTTTATTTACTCTATAATATATTGGTTTATAGTAGTACTAATGCAGAAATAAAGGGAGGAGACATTGGAAAGCAATATAAAAAAATTGAAAGGAAATTTTTTAGAACAAGCAATTAGAGTAAATCATGCTGGCGAATATGGAGCCATTTGCATTTATTCCGGTCAAAAATTTATTCTTAAAAAATCTTCCATAATTGACAAAATAATTGAAATGGAGGAGCAGGAAAAAAAACATTTCCACTATTTTAATGAGAAAATCAAGGAGCAAAGAGTTCGTCCTACTGTTTTGTTGCCAGTTTGGGGTGCTTTAGGGGTATCACTTGGTGTTGTAACTGCCATGATGGGTAAAAAAGCCGCTATGGCTTGCACTGCTGCAGTTGAAGAAGTGATCGGAGAGCACTACAAGGAGCAAGTCTTACATTTAGAAGATGGGGAATTAAGAGAAACTATAAGTAAATTTCGCGATGAGGAATTAGAGCACAGAGATATTGCAATTCAGCACAATGCCGAAAGCGCACTTGGCTACAACGTTTTATCTTTGTTCATAAAAACAAGCTGCAAAGCTGCTATTTACCTCTCTAAATTGATTTAATCAATCACTATTTGACAACCAACCACATTTGCCTTTAGTTCTTGTGCTAATTGCTGCCCCATATCCTCTACTACAATCGAATGCGTATGAATGTTTATAATTAATTTCTTAATTATTATCCTAAAAATACATTAATTTAATTCCCTATTAGAGTTTTCTTGTTGTTGTAAACATGTTTGCATAAGACTAGTAGATGGAACGTTTTTAATAGTCTGAGTTAACTCCTCAGGAATATTTTCAAAACTCTTGCCCATAACTTCTAAAACACTTTTTCCCTGTATAAGACAATTCCCTCCAAAGCTTGATTTGTTTTCTAACTTGCTAAACCTTATTTTGCTTTTCTCATCAATTTCTACTACCATTTTGTTACCATCTTTCCGTAGATAAATACTAATCTCTCCTATTTTAGTAGTAAAAAATATTTCAATACCACCTTTTAAGATATCTGTGTAATTTCTTTTTCCATCTTCTGTAATTTCAACTTTTACTATACTTTCCTCAATCTGAAATATGCCAACTTCTAAATCCTTAGCTTTTTCATTATTTAAAGTTCTCGCAATTTCAACAATACTACCTTGTGGATACTTAATATAAAAATATTTATTATCTACTTCTACTTCAAGATCATATTTATCAATTTGCTTGTTATTTTCTTTCACAATACCTTCATATGCTAGACCCTCTAGCATTTTTTTCTTACTCTTACATTGTTCGTTAAGATCATTTAAATAATTAGAGCCGTAATATCCGCCTTCAATATCGCTATAAAAAGATAATCCTTTTTCTACCCCACCTTTTAACACTAAATTACGAGTGATCTTTTGTATGATATTTTTTGTAGTTGAATTGTGTGGATTTGCATGAAAGCGATTAATTAATTCTTCCATTTTTTCAAATATAAAATTTGTTACAGTCTTATTATCCTTACCGTAATATGAGTTTAATCTTATTCCTTGATTTAAATAACCCTCTATTATGCGTTCCATGTACTTTAAAACGCTTTCTTGCTCATCGTGTTCTGTTATACCTTTTATCATCTCATCACAAAATTTTTTAACTAGAATTTGTTCATCTGTAGTCAATGGTATTTGCAATTTCGTAGAAGATGAGTCTCGCTCAAAAAGATAAATTATTGACAATTCTTCTGCTCTTTTAATAAAGTCATAACTTCTTAGATATTCTGCAACATCTTTGTTTTTTGCGTACCTTTTCTTGATTAAATCCATATGCCTATCTTTACGACTTATAGTCGGTAATTTTGGATTTGATGAACTACTCTGTTGACTATTGAAGAAGCTGTTAGAGAACTGTTCAGGCTCTAAAATAAGATTACTTTCACCTTGTTTACCTACTTGCTTAGACATATTATATACCATAACCAATAAAACTTTTTAGTGATTACTTCAATACATAGATAAGTCAATAAAGATATCTTTTTCTCTTCAGTGCTAAAAAATTGTCAAAAATCTCAAAATTGGTTAATTGCATATAATCTACTTTCTGGTATACATCAAAACTACCGTAGAAAGCTTCAACTTTGAAAGGGATTAACAAATAAAATTCTTGTACTTTACCTCTACTAAAGTACAATCAGGCTTTATTTAATATTTTTCATGCTTGATGAAGTACATGAGGAGTGTGGGGTATTTGGCATAAGTTGCAACCAAAGTGCTGCTTTTAACTCTATACTTGCTCTCCACGCTTTGCAGCATAGAGGTCAAGAGTCTTTTGGTGTAGTAACCAGTAACAACGATAAGCTGCTCTCTTATCACTTTCAAGGTCAAGTGAGCAGCGTATTTGATGATATAGATGAAATAAAGAAATCCTTACCTGGAGATTGTGCAATAGGTCATGTTCGATACTCAACCAGTGGTAGTAAATTTGGAGTGCAGCCCATGTTTGGCAAAAGTGGCAAATTTGGAGATTTCGCCATAGCACATAATGGTAATTTAATTAATATTTCTCCGATACGCGAACAATTAATTAAACAAGAGTGTGTTTTTCAGTCAGATATTGATACAGAAGTAGTAGTGCATCTGACAGCAAGCGGTGAAAAAGATAGCTTTTTAGAGAGTTTTATATATGCATTAAAGCAAATACAAGGTGCTTATTCTTTTGTGGCAATCAATCAAGAAGTAGTTATTGGAGTACGTGATCCATCTGGAATCAGGCCTCTTGTTTTAGGAAAGTTAAACGGTTCTTACGTTCTTGCATCTGAAACTTGTGCTCTTGATATAATAAATGCAGAGTTTATTAGAGAAATAGAACCAGGCGAATTAGTTACCATCAGTTCGGATAGTAAGCTAGCCTCAATGTTTCCTTTCCCAAAGCAAAAATCAAGTTTTTGTATTTTTGAATACGTTTATTTTTCAAGACCAGACAGCATAATGGAGAATAGGTCTATATACGATACAAGAAAAGAAATAGGAAGAATACTTGCAAAGGAAAGTCCACCAAAGAACAATGTAGATATGATTGTACCAATACCTGATTCTGGAATACCTGCAGCTATTGGATATGCAAAGCATTCAGGATTACCTATGGAACTGGGGATAATTCGTAATCATTATATAGGAAGAACATTTATACAGCCAATCCCTGAAATACGTAAGGTTAGAATAAAATTAAAGTTCAATGCTAATAAGCATATTTTAAAGGGTAAAAACATAATTTTAATAGACGATAGTATAGTGCGTGGTAGCACGCTCAGAAGTATAATAGTTATGTTAAAAGATGCAGGAGTAAAAGAAATTCACCTAAAGATTTCATGTCCACCAATTAAGCACTCTTGTTTTTATGGAATAGATACGCCAGAGTGCAAAGATTTAATTGCTGCAAATAAATCTGTAGAGGAAATTAAGGAAGTTATAGGAATAGATAGCCTAGCCTTCTTGAGTATTGATGGCCTATACAGGGCTGTTAAAGAAGAAAAACGTAACAACGCTACACCGCAATATTGTGATGCTTGTTTCACTGGTGACTACCCAATTGGTAAGTAATCTATTATTAATAAAGGTGAGGTTTTTTCTATGTTATATTAACAGTTTTAAAAATAGATTTTTTGCATAACCATATAGTTTTTGCCTGGGCGTCATTTGAGTGAAAACTACTTTACAAATTTCGTCATTCCCTTTACTATGATACCAAGAATATTTATCCTTATTTTTGACCTGCAGGCTCAATTACAAAATCAGTAAAAAACTCAAATATTTATTGGCAAATTACACAAAAATTATAGCGGCTTTTTTTATTTTTTCTACATTCAGCCAAAACGCGCTTGTTAGCACATTATTATAGCGCCAATTTACATTATAAAACTTGTCACACGGGGATTCTTTTGCCTTTTTTCTTCATTTGGTAAATTTCTTAATATTTGCAACTAAAGTAATTTTCGAGAGGTGTTATGTAAGTAGCTGACACACAGCTGTACGAGCATTCATTTTTGAAAGTAAATTGCGTAGCAAATGGTGTCATCCGAGTAGCTGACACTGGGATGGCTTTGTTGCACAGCTCTTCGGATAGTGGGTAATGTATAATAAATTCATGAAGCTATATCAAACTTAGCCATGCCTATTTCAGTAAATTTGTTAAGCAAATAACACTTGAGTAGCAGTTCCTTCTCACGATTAATCTCAGATTTATTCCTAAAACTAAATCCAAATATTTGCTTCAGTCGCGAGAAAAAACTTTCTATATAAGATCTCTTCCAATAATTTATCTCTTTTTTCCACCTCTTCATACCATCTTCATCATATGACTTTATGAGCTTGATTGTAGAATTTCTCTCATTCATATAATCCAACTTTGGATGCTCTACTGCATTATTTTGCGGAGGAATCCTTGTCTTTATGTCAAGCTCATCGCACAGTTTGTATAACTTCTTTCGATTATATGCCCTATCTGCATATATCGTGCTTATGTTATACTTGGTATCCACTCTTTCAATAAGATCACAGGCTCCATAGTGGTCGGAATAAACTCCACTACTGTATTTTGCAGCTATAACTTTTTTACTACCTATCTCTAGCATTACATGTAGCTTTCTTGTTTGCTCATAGCGGCGATACTTTCTATCTGTACCATTTGCCTTACTATGGCCTGGAATATTATTGTAGATGCTGATACCTGTACTATCTATAGCAATTTCAATATCTTCCATATCGTTCTTATCAACTCTGCAGTCGTTGATTTTGATATTAAGCTTTTTAAACCTTCTTGAAGCCTGCGAATAGCTGATAATTTGCAAAATTTTCCCTATTTGCTCAAGATATTTCTCTATAAATCCCACTGTTTGCCTAAGACCAATCCTGAATAGATAGGTTATTATGTGAATTAGAATCACTACTTTGTCGCTGTAGACATTGTTGCCACCTGCTACTTTTGGACTATTTTCGTACCAATTTTCAATGGCATCGTTGATATAATGAAAAACATTTCCCCTTTCTTGAAGAAATTTGTTATATTCATTGCAGTTACTGACTTTCATTCTTATTGGCATATTTTTCCTTTGTCGGCTAAATATCTATTTTATAACAAATTCCATCAGTAACTGCCTGTTCTTTCCTTGAGTGGTGCAACAAAGCCCACTGGGATCCATCGCTTAATACAGCCTCATCAAAAATGTTGTGTTTTAACATAAAATTAACTGCTTTTATGCTCATAAACTTAATATCCAATCAAATTTCCTGGATCCCAGTGGGCTTTGTTGCACAGCTCTTCGGATAGTGGGTAATGTATAATAAATTCATGAAGCTATATCAAACTTAGCCATGCCTATTTCAGTAAATTTGTTAAGCAAATAACACTTGAGTAGCAGTTCCTTCTCACGATTAATCTCAGATTTATTCCTAAAACTAAATCCAAATATTTGCTTCAGTCGCGAGAAAAAACTTTCTATATAAGATCTCTTCCAATAATTTATCTCTTTTTTCCACCTCTTCATACCATCTTCATCATATGACTTTATGAGCTTGATTGTAGAATTTCTCTCATTCATATAATCCAACTTTGGATGCTCTACTGCATTATTTTGCGGAGGAATCCTTGTCTTTATGTCAAGCTCATCGCACAGTTTGTATAACTTCTTTCGATTATATGCCCTATCTGCATATATCGTGCTTATGTTATACTTGGTATCCACTCTTTCAATAAGATCACAGGCTCCATAGTGGTCGGAATAAACTCCACTACTGTATTTTGCAGCTATAACTTTTTTACTACCTATCTCTAGCATTACATGTAGCTTTCTTGTTTGCTCATAGCGGCGATACTTTCTATCTGTACCATTTGCCTTACTATGGCCTGGAATATTATTGTAGATGCTGATACCTGTACTATCTATAGCAATTTCAATATCTTCCATATCGTTCTTATCAACTCTGCAGTCGTTGATTTTGATATTAAGCTTTTTAAACCTTCTTGAAGCCTGCGAATAGCTGATAATTTGCAAAATTTTCCCTATTTGCTCAAGATATTTCTCTATAAATCCCACTGTTTGCCTAAGACCAATCCTGAATAGATAGGTTATTATGTGAATTAGAATCACTACTTTGTCGCTGTAGACATTGTTGCCACCTGCTACTTTTGGACTATTTTCGTACCAATTTTCAATGGCATCGTTGATATAATGAAAAACATTTCCCCTTTCTTGAAGAAATTTGTTATATTCATTGCAGTTACTGACTTTCATTCTTATTGGCATATTTTTCCTTTGTCGGCTAAATATCTATTTTATAACAAATTCCATCAGTAACTGCCTGTTCTTTCCTTGAGTGGTGCAACAAAGCCATCCCAGTGTCAAGCACTGGGATGACACCGTCATAAAGTAAACCAGTACTTGGATGAACTGGCAAAAATTGCTCTTAAATCACAAGTTCGTGCAATGATGGTGCTTCTTTAAGAAGCACCATTTGCTAATGTTTTTCTGAAATTTTAGTGCCTAGCGGCATCTATTTGATGCTGCATCCCATCTTTGACCACTAGGGCAAGTTGGGGTTGTACTACTAGTTGTACATGCATCTTGTCCTGTTATTGCTTTCACAACTGCAGGAGCACCAAAAAACACAGCAGTAAATGCACCAAGTGCAAAAAGTGCTGGCCACGGCATTCTGCCAAATATTGCAAGCAATGCTGCACCTATTATCACTATCGTGATCATTGGTCCACCCAAACTGTGAGTATAGCTCACTATTTTACATATCACTGCTGATGTTTCATCAGCATGTACATCAAACGCAAAGGAAAGAATTAAAGCTACAAGTAGAAGAAAGTTTTTCATTATGCCTCCGTATTTAACGCTGGATTATCCTTCAATTTGATTAAATTTAAGTAAACGGTGAGGATTTTTTGCTTAAAAGTATGCTTTATTTCATTTAGAATACTTTTCTTAGTTTATTTGTATTACAAGTGCTACAGAAATTTTATAGTATCGTTTATTGCCTTTATCGTGCTTTAATTGACACAATTTATAATGATGGAGTGGAGCACGCAGGATATCTATCATTTTTAATCCTGTTATCAATATTTCCTTTTCTTATTGTTTTAATGGCCATGGCATCAACGTTCGCAAATTTCTTAGATCAATACAATGTCGGCTGGGCATTTATTATTGATAACATGCCACAGGATATTTTATCATCTTTGATGCCACGTATTAGGGAGATAATATCAGGCCCTCCGCAAAGCTTATTAACCTTGGCAATTGTAGGCGCTGTTTGGACTGCCTCATCGACAATTGAAGGATTCAGAACGATATTGAATAAGGCCTATAAAGTCCCGGTTTCATCGCCTTATATATGGAGAAGGGTGCTCAGTATATTACAATTTTTAGCAATTACGCTTGTTACAACTCTGACTATAGTATTTTTTACATTAGTGCCAATATTAATTGATTTTTCTTACCAAGGGCTAAGTTATACTAGATATTTACTTATTGAGTTTTTGCTTTTTACTATAGTATCTTGGCTATATTTTACATTGCCAAACATAAAACAAAACTTATCAGACGTATTTCCCGGATCTTGTGTAGCTGTTATTCTTTGGACGATCTCTGCTTCAGCTTTCAAGCAATACTTAAAAGCTTCCTTTGACCAACTGAATTTGATATATGGAAGTTTAGGTGGTGTGATAGTATCGTTACTATTTTTTTATGTGCTAAGTTTGATTTTTATATATGGAGCAAAATTTAATTTTCAGCTAAAATATTTCAATGGATCTTGCTAAGGAGAAAGAAATGGGTGACTTAGAAGGTAAAATAGCTTTAATTACCGGAGCTTCAGGTGGAATAGGCTCTTCTGTTGCAAAAAGATTTGTAAAAGAAGGTGCATGTGTAATTCTGATTTCCAGATCTCTTGATAATCTCAAGCCATTGTATAACGAAATTGAAGAGCTGAAAGAAGGCTCTGTGAAACTAATTCAGCTTGACCTTTTAGACTTTGAAAACGTAGAAAAACTGGCAAATATGATAGAAAGCCCAAAATTATCAGAATCTGGAACACTTGATATACTGATTGCATGCACTGAAATTTTAGGTAAGTTGAGCTCTGTTCATGATTGTGAGCTTGAAGATCTACAGAACGTAATGAATACAAATTTTACTGCCAGTTGGTACTTGCTAAAAAATTTGGGTCCAATACTAAAAAAGTCTAATGCTGGAAGAGCGATATTCATGACCTCAGAGATAACACTTTCTCCTTCCTCTTATCCATATTGGGTACCATATGCTGCAAGTAAGGCTGCACTAGAAGCAATGGTGAAGATATATGCATCTGAGACAAAACATACGAACTTATGCATAAATGCCGTGTATTCGGAAGGGCCTATCGATAGTGAAATGTATAAGCAAGCATTTTCGGGAAAAGATATATCTGAATTGGTGCCACCTGATAAACTGACAGACAAATTTGTAGAACTTGCTTCTGAAGATTGTAGCATATCAGGACAAATCTTACCACTTAGCAAATCTCCCGAGTAAATTACCATAGTATCTGCAAAGATACTGTTAAGCCTAAAGGTAGTTAGGTTTAATAAAAATTCACATACACAGGAAAGATTGGTAACATTATTTGAGTCGAGACTATTATTGTAATTATGCCAAAACGCACAGATATAGAATCTATATTAGTAATAGGAGCAGGCCCAATAGTTATAGGTCAGGCATGCGAGTTTGATTATTCTGGAACGCAAAGCTGTAAAGTATTAAAAAGTGAAGGTTATAAAGTCATTTTAGTTAACTCCAACCCCGCAACTATAATGACAGATCCTGAATTCTCTGATGCAACTTATATTGAGCCGGTGCTACCTGAAATCATAGAGAAAATTATAATTAAGGAGATGCCAGATGCAATATTGCCAACAATGGGCGGGCAAACAGCACTCAATTGCGCAATAAAACTTGCAGATGATGGAGTGTTAGACAAATACAACGTAGAATTAATAGGAGTAAATAGAGAAGCAATAAAAAAAGCGGAAGATAGAGAATTATTTCGCCAATCCATGGATAAAATAGGTCTAAAATACCCCAAAAGTATCATTATAAAAAATCAAGAACAAATAAAAAAGGCTTTGGATTACATTGGATTACCAGCAATCATCCGTTCATCATTCACTCTTGGTGGCGCAGGTAGCGGCATAGCATACAATAAAGAGGAGTTTTTCAATATTGCAGAAAGTGCTCTAAAAATTTCACCAATAAATGAAGTTCAGATAGATGAATCAATTATCGGCTGGAAAGAATATGAAATGGAAGTTATCCGTGATTGTAAAGATAACTGCATAATAGTCTGTTCGATAGAAAATATTGATCCAATGGGAGTGCACACCGGAGATAGTATCACGGTTGCTCCTGCTTTGACTCTGCGTGACGTAGAATACCAACAGATGAGAAATGCATCTATAGCAGTGTTGAGAGAAATTGATGTTAGCGCCGGTGGTGCAAATGTTCAGTTTGCAGTGAATCCTAAAGAAGATGGAAGCCTCGTTGTAATTGAAATGAATCCAAGGGTTTCTCGCTCCTCTGCACTTGCTTCGAAAGCAACAGGCTATCCTATTGCAAAAGTTGTAACTAAACTTGCTATTGGCTATTCGCTCGATGAAATATGTAACGACTGTGCTCCAGTTATACCTGCTGCATTCGAACCAGTGATTGATTATATCGTCACTAAAATTCCTCGATTTGAGTTTGAGAAATTTAAGGGGACGAATTGTGAACTATCAACCTCCATGAAATCAGTGGGAGAAGTAATGTCTATAGGCCGCACTTTTAATGAGTCACTACAGAAAGCTTTTCGCTCACTTGAAACAGGGCTCACGGGACTTGATGAAGTGTTTTCTGAAGACACAGATGTTAAATCTCAATTAGCAAAATTGCTGCCAAACAGATTACTGATTGCTGCTGACGCAATGCGTCACGGAATTAGCATAGAAGAAATAAATTCGATTACAGGATATGACTTATGGTTTCTGCAAAATATACAGCAAATCATCTTGGCTGAACAAAAAATCAAGGAAAACGGCCTTCCTGGAACTGCATATGAAATGTTAGAGCTGAAAAAAATGGGATTTTCAGATGCAAGGTTGGCAAAGTTAAGCAATAAGAAAGTAGAGCAAATTGAAGCAATAAGGAAAAGGTTTGGTACTAAACAAGTTTATAAACGTGTAGACACCTGTGCAGCTGAATTTGAATCGAGCACTGCTTATATGTATGGCTGCTATGAGGGTGATGTTGAAAATAAAACGGAATGTGAGGCGAATATTTCGGATCGAAAAAAAGTTGTCATTTTAGGAAGTGGTCCAAACCGCATTGGTCAGGGTATTGAGTTTGATTATGCATGCGTACATGCAGCTTCTGCCGCCAAAGAAATGGGATATGAAACAATAATGATTAACTGTAATCCAGAAACCGTCTCAACTGACTACGATACCGCTGATCGTTTATATTTCGCCCCACTGATTGCAGAGGATGTGCTTGAAATACTAAGCAAAGAGCAAGAAAATGGCACACTGGTTGGTGTAATAGTTCAAATCGGCGGGCAAACGCCTTTAAAGTTAGCCAAAGTGCTTAACGAGAGAGGTTTCAAAATTCTGGGAACTTCGTTTGATTCTATTGACCTTGCAGAAGATCGCATGAGATTTAAAAATCTTGCTTTGCAACTTAATTTAAAACAACCTGAAAATTCTATCTGCCATTCAGTAGAAGAAGCGTTAACCAACGCAGAAAAGGTGGGGTTTCCACTAGTAGTCAGGCCATCATATGTCCTCGGCGGTCAGTCTATGTCGATTAGACACGATACTCAGAGCTTTAAAGAGTATGTCTTGAATCAAACCAAAATTTTTGAACACGGATCGCTGCTTCTTGATAAATTTTTAGTCAATGCAGTTGAGGTTGACGTTGATGCTGTATGTGATGGGAAAAAAGTTTTCATTGCAGCGGTCATGGAGCACATTGAAGAAGCTGGTATCCACTCTGGCGATTCAACATGCTCAATACCGACAAATACATTGAGTGACGAAGTAATAAAAGAGATCGAGCTCCAAACTGAAAGAATAGCATTAGCATTAAAAGTGAAAGGTCTGATAAACATTCAGTTTGCTGTTCAAGAGAGTGATGTATACATACTTGAAGTGAATTTAAGGGCTAGCCGTACAGTTCCTTTCATTTCCAAGGTAATCAACATTCCTGTTGCAAAGCTTGCCACTCAGGTTATTTTGGGTAAAAATTTGAATCAGGAAAACAAGCCTTTCAATCATTTTGCAGTTAAAGCTGCTGTTTTTCCATTTACCCGCTTTGCAGGAGTTGATACTTTACTTGGTCCTGAAATGAAATCAACAGGAGAAGTGATGGGAATTGACTTATCTTTCGAAGCTGCACTTGCAAAAGTGCACATGGCTGCAGGATACAAGTTACCAACAGAAGGAGCAGCTCTGGTTTCAGTAAAAGATGATGATAAAGAGTGTATATTGCCTGTTGCACGAATGTTGAAAGAACTGAGTTTTGAAATATATGCCACCAAAGGCACAGCTTCGTATCTGAACAATAACGGCATTGCTGCAAAAGCTGTAAATAAAGTGAGAGAAGGCAGACCCCACATAGTTGATATGCTCAAAGATGGAAAAATAAATCTAGTGATCAATACCTCAAAAGGTGTGAAATCAGTTTCAGATAGCAAAGATATCAGGAGAACTGCTATTTTGCAAAATATAGCTTATAGCACCACAGCTTCTGGGAGTAAAGCGTTAGCGCTTGCAATTCAATATGTAAAGAATAGCAAATTGGAAGTGAAATCATTACAGCAGATACAAAATGTTTAAATATCAAGACTATAATAAATTATTACTTATTTCAAAATGAGGATCGTGTAAGCTAAGGCGAGAGAAATTTAATTAAAGGATTTTTGTGTCAGTATCAATATATATAGCACTTCTCATAATAGTCCAAAAAAGGTAAGATATGGATTTATAGTAGTGATGGTAAGCATGCCAGCAGCATATAGTTATGACTTAAGAAAAAAGGTAATGGAAGCATTGGATGAAGGAGAGAGTGGAGAAACTGTTGCCAAGAGATTTAAGATTGGAGAAACAACTTTATATGAGTGGAAGAAAAGACGTGAGAAAACGGGAGATTTTCAATCAAAAAAGCTTGGAAGCGTGGCATAAAATTACCGACTGGAATGCATTTGCCGAATTTGCAAATGAGCAAGGTGGCAAAACTCAGTCAGAGATGCTGGGGCAATATTAGTAGACAAACAATTCATCGAGCACTTAAAAATATAGGATTCACAAGAAAAAAAAGACCTACGGATATAAAGAAAGAAATGAAGAAAAGCGAGCTCAATTTTCAAAGGTTATAGCAACAAAAGAACCTAAAGAATTAGTGTATATAGATGAGTCTGGCATTGATAACACTGAACCTATGGGTATTGCCAGAAAGGACAGCGGTTTTATGCCCTAAAATCTGGAAAGAAAACTCAACGAATTAGCATGGTTGCAGCCTTAAGTGGAAGAAAAATAATTGCTCCGTTAACCTTTAAAGGCCACTGCAATATGGATATCTTTAATAAATGGTTTGAGCAGTTTCTGACACCGATTTTGGAACCTGGACAAACTGTTATCCTTGATAATGCTACTTTTCATAAGTCTAATAAGATTTGCTAAAGGAGTTGGTGCAGAAATTTTATATCTTCCTCCATATTCTCCAGATTTCAACAAAATTGAGCATTATTGGTTTGCTATAAAAAACAGAGCCAGGAAAAACATTCCTCTATTCGAATCCTTTCGTCGTGCTGTTGATTCTGCCTTCCTATGACCTGTTCGGACTATTATGAGAAATGCTATAACTGCCTTGAGCGTTTGTTGAAAGGCTTTGTACTAATTTTCTTGATTCAAACAATATGCTAGACTTTAACTTAAAAATCTTTGTAAGTGATCACGACTGAAAGGTATTTTCATGCATTTTTTACCTGAGTGCAATAAGTGTAATTCATTGAGTTTCCAAAATTGATAATGAAGAAAAGCATTACTCGTCTAATAAAAGCAATTCAATACTCCTGTGAAGGAATAAAATCAGCTTTTGTATCAGAAGTTGCGTTTAGACAGGAGTTACTGCTTTTTATAATATGTGTTTCAACTTTGTTTGTTTTAGATGTAAGTAATTTAGAACGTGCAGTAATGGTAAGTAGCCTATTTTTGGTGTTAATTGTAGAAATTATTAACACTGCTTTTGAAACAACAATTGAGCGTATTTCCAGTGAACAACATATACTTTCAAAAAAAGTGAAAGATCTAGGTAGTGCAGCAGTTTTTCTCTCATTAATTAATTTCTTGATAACATGGATGATAATATTGATATGAATGTTGTTAAGATATATTTTCAAATTCACCGATTAAGACTTGCATGTCTTGTGGTAAATCAGAAACAAATTCTATATATTCTTTACTTTTTGGATGATATAAGCCTAGCGTGTGAGCATGTAGTGCCTGTCTATTGAAATTACGGATAAAGTCAGAGTTTTTAGCATGTTTTTCACTTTTACTACTATTTTTTCCGTAAACTTGATCACCAACTACAGAATGTCCTATGTGGCTCATGTGTACTCGAATTTGGTGTGTTCTGCCTGTCTCTAAAGTACATTTAACCAGGCTTGCTTGCCCTATAATTTTCTTCACTGAATAATGAGTGATTGCTAATTTACCTGCTGTTTTTGTGACACACATCATTTCTTTATTACTGCGTTTTGGAGCAATATGGGTTTTTACTGTTCCTTGCAGATTAGGTAATGCTCCCCAAATTACTGCTAAGTATTCCCGTTTTATTTTACGATTTGATAGCAGTTCAGACAAGAAGCTGTGGGATTGTTCATTTTTTGCAATTACCATGAGTCCACTAGTATCTTTATCAAGCCTGTGAACAATTCCTGGTCTTGTATTTGTATATGGAATTTTGCCAAGGTGAGCGATCACTGCATTCAGGAGTGTATCATTGTTTGTTCCAGCACCTGGGTGTACTGTTAATCTACTTTGTTTACTCAGAACTATAATGTCATCATCTTCATAGACGATATCAAGTTTTATGTCATAATTAGGCTCAATTGATGTGGATATGTCAGGTTGAATGAGATGCACCACATACTCTTCACCTGGTTTTACTATGTGATCATTATTAATTATCGGTATACCAAGTAATTTCACCTGCTCATTCTGTATCAATCTTTGCGCTTTACTGCGAGATATGTTGCATTTTTTAGCTACATAAGTATCTAATCTTAATTTTTTCTCTTCACTACTAATATTTAAAGTCCTGAACATGCTACTTCAAATGCTGCATGAACATCTGGATTCACAAAATCAACTTTTGTACTAGGTTGAATTTGAAGGCCGTCTTGTTTTTTAATGTGGCAAATTGTTTGAGAGCCATCTTTCCAGTAAATTATTATTTTATTATCAAAATTCCGTAGCGTTAACTCCCTCTTTTCTTCTTTTTTATCTTTTTCTTCTAGCTTAATAGACTCTAATAAATAATATAGAAAGCCACTTGCTTTACCGTTAACTTTTTTTCTCCATTCATCCATTTTTTCTTGTTCAGATAATTCTTTTTCCAATTTTGCATTTTCTTGCTCCAGCTCTTTCATCCTTTTTTTTGATTTTAATAATCTATTTTTTTCTATTGCTTTTTTCTCTTCATCTCGCTGTTTTTCAAGAGAAGTAGCAGTAATACTGCCTTCACTGCTATTAGGTTCGGTTGATTGAGTTTGTTTATTCTTTAATTCTTCTAGTTCATCTTTTACTTTTTTTAGCTCTTCCTCTAATTTCTTCCTTATCTTTTCCGCCTCTTTTTTTTGCTTTTCCAACATATCTATAAACAAAGGATCATCACTAACTGTGCTTTCCCCAGATTTAAAAAAGCCAACAAATCTGCTTGGTTCAAATCGCTCAACCTTATCTTCAGCGATTTTAATAGCATTATCTAAACTAGAAAAAATACTTTCAATGTTTAGTGAACTTGCTCTTTTTACCAGCCCTTTAGCTTCACTTAAAATGGGCGAGATTTCCTTGTGCAACTCATCCAAATCTTCTTTGATGTCTTCTCTGACTCTTCGTAGATGAACAAGTGTTTCTTTAATTTCATCATTTGCAGGCTTTAGAAGCTTATTATCGAGTAGACCTTTAACTTCATCTAACTGCTTATCAAGTGAGTCAACAATTTTATCTGTAAAATCAGTCAAGTGCTTATCAAGTAATTTTATCAATCGAGATGTAGAATCATTTTCTTCTTCATCTTTTGTCTTTTTTTCCATTACTGATACAACCCCACCTCTTCTGAATGGAAAGAGAATATCCAAATTGTTAAACTTTTTAACAATATTATGATTATTGTTTATCTCATTGTTTTTTAGCTTGCTGAATGTTATACATATCCCAACAATAGCAATGATACTAGCCAGTGCAACTATGGCCCATTCCAAATCCTGAATATTGGCAAAGCTCAGTCTATTTTGTATTAACGCACCAACTATAATTACAGCACTAATTACATATGGTATGGTAAGAAAAATTGCCTTATTCTTATTCTCTTGTCTTTGATCATCTAATATTTTTTTTTGATTTTCAGAGATTGGCAAAATTATTGAAAAGCTTGCTTTTTTGTGACTTGTAAAACTTAAATTTGGTTTTATCTCTATTTTTAGAGCATTTTCAGCAAGTTCACTTATCTCGTTGTCTTTGCCACCTCTAATTTTATCATTTATTAATTCCTCTATCGGCTTTTTTCCTTCTTTTATCTTCTGCTTATGCATATATCTCATAGCAGAAGAGGCTGCAAAAGTTGTTAAAAGAATAATAGAAACCAAAGTGTAAATTGGCATGAATGTTGGGTTAAAAATATCTGTAATAAAGCTTAAATTATTACTAGTTATTATTATTGCAGCTACATAAGCCAAAGAAAATTGAAGCCAAGTATTTACAGCTGCTATAGGTAGAGTGTTACTTACGGAATATTTCTTTGCTGCATGCCATAATCTAGGGAAAAAACCAATAGCATCATCTATTTTGGCAAAATTATGATCTACTTTAACACTTAAAGGATTTATTATATCTAAAGGCATAAACTTCCTAGCACCTAATTAATTATATACTAATAACACTTTTAAAACAAGTTTTTTGGCTTATGCCAAGGACGATTAGAACGGACTTTGCTAACCTTTATGCCACTATTTGCTAGCCAAACAGAGTGTGTGCCATATGCCTCTAAGTCAGAGTATTTGATGATTTTAGTATTGCAAGCTGGATAGTTAAACTTGCTTAACTGAATTACTAGATCGACATTGTTACAATTTTCTAAAATATCTTCTCTTTTATGAGCTAGCAACACTGACTTATTATTTCCTTTATTATATGTACAGTCATAATCATTACATTTTAGCCTTTTGTTTGAATTACTGAATTTAGTGTGATTCAAAATTTGATTCTGCCCGTTTTGTTTAGCCCATGTTTTGACAACAAAGTTCCTATTTTTCCTAGTAAGAGAATATAGTAAACTGTCATCTTCTTTTACAGCAAGATTATCAATACTGACCAGGATGTCAGGGGTTCTATACATAGCGCTAGAGAAAATACCCAGCACAATAAAGAAAATTCCAAAAAAACGCCAATTCCTTTCCCACAAGCATAGCCACAATAACCCAAGTGTTATTATAATAATTGATGAGCCAGGAAAAGTGCGAGTGGGAATAACCAAATACTGAAGACTAGCGATTGCATTTGTTATACACAAGATACTGTCAATTGGGCGCTCTATAAATGGCGCTATAATCCATTCAATACCTAAAGGAATCAATAAAACATAAATTATTCCAAGTGGAATAATAATGAGTGTAACTATTGGTATAGCAATCAAATTTGTGATAATGCCACTGATTGAAAAATAGTTAAAATTGTATATTGTGTACGGAACAGTTGCTAAACTTGCTATGACTGAGCTGATCATTATCGACACAAAATATTTTATTATTTTTATTTTGAATAACTTATTAGCATTGATCTGATAGCTGGCAACTAGTGCCAAAACAGCAGAAAATGACATTTGAAAACCTGGCTTTAAGATTGCTTCTGGCTCCACTATGAGTATCACCGAAGCAGCAAACGCAATTGCTATTAATCCTCGATATTTCCTTTCTATGATTATTGCAACAAGTACCAAGATCACCATGATGTAGGCACGCTGAGCAGAAATTTGCATACCGGTAATCAACAAATAAAAGGTAGTTGGCAAGATAGTAAAGAATGCAGATATTTTTTTAGTGTTATATTTAAGAGTCAAAGTTTCAGATATTGCAAATAAATTACGGAATACTATAAAAAATAGACCAGCAACAAACGATAAATGTAAACCAGATATAGCGAATAAATGTGCTATACCTGAATCTCGTATCGCATTCATAGTTTTTTGATCTATCCCGTCTTTTTTGCCAATTAATAATGCAGAGATTATGTCCGCGTGTGGCTTTTTGGTATTTTGCTGTAGGTTTTCATAGATATATTGACGGAAAGATTCTATATACTCTTGAAATTTTCTTGCTTCAGCCTTTTTGTACAGGACTATTTTGCTTGTTGCAAAGCCTGTTGCACTTATTTTCTGATAATATGCTATTCTTGCAAAATCATATGCATATTCCGAAGGCGCAATTTTTGGAGGAAAGAGTTTTGCTGATAATTTTACTTGATCCCCTATTTTAATGCCTTCTTCCGCTTTTGTTTTAACTGATATTCTGATGTTATCCAGCTTGAACTTCGTGTTTTTTATTTCATAAAGCAAAAATTGTTTATATGAGCCCCTATCGTTAATATCCTTCACTGTAGCAACAATATCTTTCACATACCTTTCCTTATCAAGAATATGAGTATTAACTGAATCTGTTCTGAATTTGCTGGCTGTAAATCCTATGAGCACTGCAATTAAAGAAATGCATAATATTGCGTATTTCCTGTATAATATTGCAATCAGAATTAGTATAGGTGAAAGCAAGAGAAAAATAGATATAGTGAAAGCACAGCTTGGTTCAAAATTTAATGAGAAATAGGTTAAAATTCCTGCACACTGAAAAATAGGGAACCACAATATCAAGTTATATTTTTCATTGCACAGATTGTTATGTATATAATTTACTATCATGTTAAGAAAGGTTAATAGATATATAAATATATGTAATAGTGTGATTTTATTCTTTTATTTATTATTATTACGCATATAATAATAAATAAGCAACGACGCGGGATGGAGCAGCTCGGTAGCTCGTCAGGCTCATAACCTGAAGGTCGTAGGTTCAAATCCTACTCCCGCAACCATCTTTCAATTGTACAAATATTGCGATTTCTTTTATTATAATAGCAATGTTATTTCTAACTCAAAGCTTGTTTTTGACCTGTAGGCTCAATCGTAACATTCAGTAAAAAACTCAGGGTATTTATTGACAAAATTATAGCGGCTGCATGCCTTTTTTCTTTTTTCTTATTACATCAATAATTTCACTATACACTTTATTGTTGTCTTTATCTGCAATTCCAGTAATAACATTACATCTATTAGATTCTTTTATAGCTATTTCTTGAAATCCTTTTCGAATTTTATGATAGAAATCAATGCTCATTTCTTCATACTTATTTTTATCCTTTGCTCTGCTGAGTCCAACTTGAACATCAATATCTAAAATAAATGTGATATCTGGATATTTAATTTCCACTAATTTGTGTAAGTCTCTTATTAGACTCAAGTCAACACCTAGTCCATACCCTTGATACGCAATAGTTGAATCGATAAATCGATCACAAATAACTGTCTTTCCCTCTTTAAGAGCTGGTAGTATTAATTCTTTCATATGTTCATATCTCATTGAGGTAAATAATAAAAGTTCAGAGATGGGATCAATATTATCCTTAAGTAGTGATCCTCTTATTTTTTCTGCAAGATCAGTACCACCTGGTTCTCTAGTCAATACGACATTATTTTCACCGTGAATTTGCTTGAAATAATTTGCAAGTAACTCAGACTGTGTTGTTTTACCAGAACCATCTATTCCTTCGAAGGTTATGAACATAAATTTTATAATTACAATGCTAAATGCAAATAGTGTACATAGAAACCATTTGACATTTAAGCAATAAGATCATAAATTATATACGGTATACAATTCTCTATGAGCTATGGTTACGCTAGACACTCCTAAGATAGATTTAGACTTTACTGCAAAGAATTTCAATCTCTTGGGAGTGGATAACAAATATTATACATTAAGTGACTGCTATGGGGAAAATGGTCTTATTGTAATGTTTATATGCAATCACTGTCCTTACGTTCAATCAATTATTAGCAATCTAGTAAGCGATGTTAATTTGTTGAAAAAAGATTATCAGGTAAACACCGTTGCAATCATGCCAAATGATGTGAATAAGTACCCAGAAGACTCCTTTGAAAACATGATTAATTTTGCAGAGAAAAATAAGTTTACATTTCCATATTTAATTGACAGTAACCAAGAAGTAGCTAAAGAGTATGGTGCTGTTTGTACCCCTGATTTCTTTGGGTTTAACGCTGATTTAAAACTTCGTTATCGTGGACGTTTTAACAATGCAAAAAAAGAGAAAGTTCAAAATTATGAAATAGGAAGTAGTGATTTATTTCAAGCGATGAAATTTATTGCAAAAACTAGCAATCCTCCAATTGACCAAAAATCAAGTATTGGTTGTTCAATAAAATGGTCTAATTCTACAGGTTAAATATTATGCACAGCGGCTCTCAGCATTTGTTTGATATTATAATCTTACTTTCCGCTGCTGTGTTTATAGTCATAGCGTTTTGGAAAATGAATATTAGTCCAGTGCTTGGTTACTTTGTTGCAGGTGCATTGATTGGTTCTCATGGATTTAATCTGATACATTCAGTTGAAGTAATGGATAACTTTGCAGAGTTTGGCGTAGTTTTCCTATTGTTCATTATAGGTCTTGAATTGACATTTGAACGCCTTATCGCTATGCGTAGGCATGTGTTTGGGTTTGGTTCCCTTCAAGTTATAGTTACCATGATAGCAATATGGTGCATTGCTCTTGCCTTTGGAGTAAATACAAACATGGCAGCAGTTATTGGTGGTGGACTTGCACTATCCTCAACAGCAATAGTGTTGCAGGTTCTGCAAGAAAAGGGTTCTCAAGCAAGCCAAGTTGGTAGATTGTCAATAGCAGTGCTACTAATGCAGGACTTTGCAGTGGTACCTCTAATAGTACTAGTGCCCCTGCTTACTGGCAATTCTGAACACAGCTTAATAAGCTCGTTGGCAGGCTCATTAGTGCAAGCAGCTATTGCATTGGTGTTGATATTTGTAACTGGTAGGTTATTACTGAGGCCATTGTTTTCGGTTATTGCCAAAATGGAGAGTAATGAAATCTTTATATCAACAACACTTCTGATAATATTAGGATCAGCATTTATTACTGAACAATTTCATTTATCAATGGCATTAGGCGCATTTGTTGCTGGGTTACTAGTTGCAGAAACAGAACACAGGAATTCGGTAGAACATGCAGTATTGCCATTTAAAGACTTATTTCTTGGTTTATTCTTTATGACTGTTGGCATGTCTATTGATATTGACCTTTTACTCAATAAGTTACCACTCGTTACTTTATTATCAATTATCCTTATCGTTTTAAAGACGTCCATTATATATACATTGTGTAGATTTTTTGGATTTAGAAGTGCACCTGCAATACAAGCTGGATTACTGCTTGCACAAGGCGGTGAATTTGCATTTATTTTATTCCGTTTAGCAGATGAATTAGATGTACTATCAAGTGAAATCGCTCAAGTGCTTATGATGGTAACTACAGTAACTATGGCTTTTACTCCTCTTTTATCGGGAATTGGAGACTGGATAGCAAATTCATTTAGCACTGAAAAAATAATACTAGACGATGAAGCAATCGAAACAGACACACAAGATCTTTATAACCACGTAATAGTTGCCGGGTTTGGTAGAGTGGGATATATGGTAACGAAAATGCTTACTGCAGAGCATTTAAGTTATGTTGTTGTAGATATTCAATCAAAAATAGTGAAAGAAGGAAAAAATGACAGTTTCCCTATATATCTTGGAGATGCTACAAGATATGAAATTTTAAAATCAGTAGGAATAGAAAGAGCTCAAGCTCTTGTGGTTTCAATAAAGAACGAAGTCACTATAAAGAAAATAGTTTCTCTAGTTGCAACAAACTTCCCACATGTAAATATTATAATACGTTTACCAGATTTGAATAATGTGGAGGTTTATAAAGATCTAGGGGCTAGTAAAATTATTCCCGAGACGTCTGAGATTGGATTGCAGCTAGGTGGAGCAGCATTAAGCTTAAGTGGAATTAGCGAAAGCGGAGTTACATCTTTAAAAGGTAAATTTAGAAAAGGCAACTACAGTATGTTAAAAGACCTTGGTAGTGATAAAGATGAATAATCCTCTATCACTTTAATTAGTGATCAGAAAAACACATTTAATTAAGCAACTATACTCTCTAGAAAGGTGAAATTGACCTTATTGTAACTATGAACAAAATAATAATAAAAAAATTTGGTGGTACTTCGCTAACTGACTTAAATCGAGTTGCAAATCTAATAAAAAACGATATTGAAAAAGGTTATAATGTAATTGCTGTTGTATCTGCTGCTGCAGGATTCACTGACCAAATGGCTTTTCAAGCCAGGCAAATTTCAAATTTAAATTGTAGACAAGAGTTATCAGAGTATGATGTCCTGCTTTCAGCAGGAGAACAAATCTCTTGCGGGTTATTAGCTATCACTCTTCTGTCTGTTGGAGTTAATGCTAAATCATGGCTCGCCTGGCAGTTACCAATTGTAACGGATAATTTTTATTCTGAGTCTAAAATAAAAAAGATAAAAATTGACCATGTAAAAAGATCTTTTGCTGAGGGTTATACTGCTGCAATCATTGCTGGTTTTCAGGGTATACACGATGATAGAATCACTACTTTTGGTAGAGGAGGATCTGATATCTCAGCAATTGCCTTTGCTGTAGTCTTTGGTATTAGGACTTGTGAAATTTTTACTGATATTGACGGAATATATACAGCAGACCCAAAAATTGTTCCAAGGGCACGCAAGCTTAAATCTATCTCTTACAATGAAATATTGGAGATGTCGTCATCTGGTGCTAAAATATTGCATAATCGTTCAGTACAACTTGCAATGAAGCATAATATTAAGGTGCAAGTGTTATCCACTTTTGAGGAAGTAGAAGGCACTACAGTACTACACGAAAAAGATGTACTGGAAAGATACTTAATTACTGGAATAACTTATAGCACTCACGAAGCTCTTGTAACTTTTACTAACTTTGCAAATACTCTGGATACTTTAAGAGATATAGCAGGAGCAAACGTTAAAGTTGACATGATACATGGGTCAAGCTTTTTGATTTCTAAATTTGATGTTGATTTAATGACAAAGTTATTGAACAAAAATGAAAATTATGTCGTAAACAATAATATAGCTAAAATTTCAATAATTGGTATTGGTGTTATGTCTAACACTGAAGTGATGTATCGCACACTCAAGGTTTTAAGCGAAAAAAAGATAGAAATACTTGCTGTCACAATGTCCGAAATCAAGATCAGTATAGTTGTTCAAAAAAAACACGCTGAGGCTTTAATTAGAGATTTACATACCGAATATGAGCTTGATGTATGACAGCACGCTTGAAATTTATTTACTTGATAATTCAAAAAACTTGAAAGAGCAAAGATAGTTATTGAAATTATCTTGATTTACATCGGTTATCCAAGTTTGACATTGAATGCTTAACACCTCCTCCATTAACACCTTTCTGTAATCTTTATCCAGATGCGACATTATATCGTCAAGCAGAAGAAGAGGTGCTTTATTGTAATGAATACACCTTGCTTTTACACTAGATAAGATGATAGAAAGCAGTAATAGCTTTTGCTCTCCAGTAGAACAAAGATTTATTGGCATGTCCCCTTTTTGGCAAAAAACCCAAAAATTATCATTATGTACAGAAAAGGTTACTCTACCAGTTAATGAGTCTTTTTCTCTGTTTTCCTTTAGACGATTCTGAAAATATTCTGCAGTATCGTTCAAAGTTAGCTGACTGCTAAATTTCAAACTTGCCTTTGGAAAAAACTCACAAGAATGGTTATCAATTGTGTCTTGTAATATCTTTAAAACAGATGATCGCATACGTAAAATATCAATTGCATTGGTAGCCATGACGTTTTCAAGACTAGAGAGCCAACTTTCGTCCAAAATATTCTCTCTAAGCAATTTACTTCGCTCATGCTTAGCTTTTCTATATTTCATGTAGCAATAGGTGTAATTTTCTTCAAATAGTGAAACTATACGGTCTAAAAATTTTAACCTGTCACTTGGAGAATTAAGAAGAATATAGTCCATTTGTGGAATTAGCCATATTACATTAGATATTCTATACAAAGATGAGTAGCTTGACTGCGTTTTCCCATCAATTTGTATTAATTTCTTATTAAGATTCTTTCCTATACCAATTGAGTTAAGCTCTGCTCCATTGAAAAAATCATAATACACTACCCAACTTTCATTACTGCGCCTATTTTGCATCTCATTGATTTTTGCTTTTTTCATTCCGTTGCTTTTAGCAAGCAATGAGATTGCTTCAAGTATATTAGTTTTTCCAATACCATTTTTGCCAGTTACTACAACTGGTCTATCATCTAAATCCAGTTCAAAGTTTGAATGACTACGAAAGTTATATAATTTCAGTTTTTTTATATAGCAATGGGTAGTCATTCTTTAATTTATATTCTCCTTACTTCTTCTAGAACCTCATCAACATGTCCACTAACTTTTACGTTTTTCCAGATCTTCACTACTTTACCTTTTTTATCGATTAAAAAAGTAGTGCGCTCTATTCCCATATACTTTTTGCCAAACATGCTTTTTTCTACCCAAACACCATATTTTTCCAACATTTCAGCATTTTCATCAGAAACTAAAGAAAATGGCAAAGAATATTTTGCTTTGAAGTTAGCGTGGCACTTAACGCTATCTTTTGATACACCAATTATCACTGTGTCAAGAGAAGAGAAATTTTCTATTTTGTCTCTAAAGCCTTTTGCCTCCATTGTACAGCCCGGAGTATCGTCTTTAGGATAAAAATAAAGGACTACATTTTTTTTATCAAAAAATTCACTCAGCGATAAAATTTCGCCAGAATCTGTTGGCAAACTAAAATCAGGTGCATTATTTCCTACTGTTAATTCCATACTTTGCTCCATTATTAACACTTTTATGGTACTATAGTATATTGTAATAGGAAGGGAGGATAAATGAAAGTAGCTTTTCAAATGGATGAAAATATAAATTTTGAAACTGATACTACATTTGCATTAATAAAAGAAGCGCAGAGGAGAAAGCACGAAATTTTTGTCTATGTTCCTAATAATCTAGCACTCAAGTTAAATCAGTCAATTGCTCTTGCTCAGAAAGTCAGCGTTGATGATTTTGGTTTTACTTCTAAAGAAGATGTAACTATAGATTTGAATGAAATGGATATCATACTTATCAGGCAGGACCCACCTTTTGATATGCGGTACATTACAACAACCTATATCTTAGAAAAGACTACTGCGTTAGTAATAAATAATCCAACAGAAATAAGAAACTGTCCTGAAAAATTAATTACTTCACTATTTCCAGAGCTAATTCCTCCAACTTTGATCACTGAAAATATATCGATGATTAGAAATTTTTGTCACGACTATCAGGATATCATCTTGAAACCACTATATAGCTATGGAGGAAATGACGTAATAAGAATACAAGACCAAAATAGCATTCAAGTGGTAGTCGATCTCATGATTGCAAAATATGAATGTCCTGTAATTGCACAAGCATTTTGTAAAAAGATAAATACAGATAAAAGAATACTGCTACTGGATGGAAAGCCAATAGGAGTAATGAAGCGAGTTCCAAAGTCTAGCGGAGAAATCAGAACAAATATGAGACTTGGAGCAAGTTTTGAATCTATTGAAATGAATGATAGAGACACTGAAATATGTAATAAAATTGGTCCTGAGCTAAAGAAAAGAGGGCTAATATTTGTTGGTATTGATATTATAGATGACTTCCTTCTTGAAATTAACACAACTTCGCCTACGGGAGTAGTTTATATCAATAAGTTGTATAGTAAATCACTAGAAAAAGAACTATGGGATGCATTTGAAGAAAAAGCAATTCGTCAACTAAGTTCTTGAGCTATTGCCTTAATAAATTCAGTAACTCCATTCCTTATTCTTGTTTTCTTAGTATTATTAGCCATATCACGCAATTTTTGACAATTTTGCAATAAATCAACTAGCAACTCTCCTAGATTCTTTTTCGCGTTACTATTTTGCTCAACCATTACAGCTGCTTCCGAATCTTCAATATGTTTTGCATTATAAAATTGATGGTTATCTTTTGAGTGAGGATAAGGAATATATACAGCAGGACGCTCAGCAAGAGTAATCTCTGCTATTGAAGTTGCCCCCGCTCTGCTAATTACCAAATGAGCATTGGCCAGTTTATTTTCCATATCATCGAAAAACTCACTTAACTCACAATCAATTCCTTCACTTTTGTATAGACTCTTGACCTTGTTTATATTTTTCTTCGTACATTGCTGCGTTACTCTAATCCTCTCTTTTACTTCAACAGGTAGATCACAAATTACGCTGCTCACTACATCATCAAAAAAATTTGCACCCTGACTGCCTGCTATTATTAACACGTTTAAAACTGTTTCAGCTCTAGAATAGCCTTGTGCTTCTATATCGACAAAATTTCCTGTAAAAACGCATTTACTACCTTCTGCATACTTAGTCTCTGGAAAGCTAGTTGCAATTAATTTTGCACTCTTGAAAAAGAATCTATTTACTCTCCCTAAAACTGTGTTTTGTTCATGTAAAACTATAGGTATAGAAAGAATCTTTGCTGCAAGAAGAGTTGGAAAAGAAGCGTAGCTACCAAAACCAATGATTAGCTTTGGTTTTAATTTTCTCGTTTGATACAGTGCTAATACACAACTATACATTAACAAAAAGAGAAACTTCAATTTGTTGCCACTTGGCTTGCACAATGGTAAAATATAACTTTCTATATTGATGGTTTTTTGATCATTGAATAATATACAATTGTGCCCTTGTACCTTTAGTGCTTTTGCTAAGGTTATAGCTGGAAAAACATGCCCACCTGTACCGCCTGTTGCTAGAATAATAGTCATCTGTAAGTAGTAATTTGATAATAGATTGTTAATTATTTTTTAATACTTTGCATGTAAAATTTTATCAAGCTTTATGATAGTTGAGTTAAAAATGCCTAAAAATAGTGACAGTAAAAAAGAATCTAACGTAAAAAATAAGCCTCAAGAGCAAAGCAGAAGCGGAGGTTTATTAAAAAACATAATAAAAGCTCTTTTTAACTCAGTTGTTGATCTACCTCAGCAAGAACAACTCAATAAAAATATTGATAGACAACAAGGTTTAGACAGTAAAAGAAAAAGCCCAGAGGATCTTAATCAGGAAAAAAAGCTTGAAGTGAAAGAAGCAGCTGAAGGGTTAAAAGAAAAGTTAGAAAAATCTGATATTGGTAATCAATCTATTAGAATTGAATCGCCTAATCAGGATACTTGTAGCTCCAAAACGATAGAACGTTAGTTCAACTATTCAGCGATTCACCATCTGCAGCAAGTACTGACTCATGTATCATCTCTGAAATGGTTGGATGAGGAAAAATCGTAGATTTTATGTCGAAGTCTGTTCCTTCTAGTTGCTTTGCAAGAGCAAAATTGCTAATTAACTCTGTTACTTCCGCACCTATCATGTGGCTACCCAGAAGTTCGCCTGTTTTTTTGTCTATAATTGTTTTCACTAAACCTTCAGTTTCACTTAGTGCAATAGATTTACCATTAAAGTTGGAGTGAAATTTTCCTACTTTTATATCGTATCCACTTTTTATTGCCTGTTCCTCAGTAAGGCCAACGCTTGCTACTTGCGGATGAGAGTAAGTGCAATTTGGTATGCACTCTTTTTTTAACTTATGAGCATTTTTACCGGCAATTTTCTCAACACAGATTACAGCTTCATGACTTGCTTTATGCGCTAAACATGGGGGACCAGCTACATCACCTATTGCATACACACTTGATTCACTTGTTTCATACCACTCATTCGTTTCAATGAAACCAGAAGGACTCAACTTAATTTTTGTATTTTCTAAACCTATATTTTCAGTGTTTGCTTGCACGCCAACTGCAACAATCACCCTATCAAATTCTTTGCTCTCACCACTACTTAGTAACACTTGAGCAAAGTCTTTATTTTTAGTCAAAGCTTTTACGCTACTGTTTGTATATATTTTTATCCTTTGTTTTGTGAATATTTCTTGTGCTAAATTTGAAATATCTTTATCTTCCAGCGGCAAAATAGTGTCTTTTACTTCTATAATTGTTACATCAACTCCCAAAGTACTATAAAAACTTGCAAACTCTATTCCTATCGCACCAGAACCTATGATTAGTAGAGATTTTGGTAACTTCTTTGGAGTCATAGCGTGCTGCGCATTCCATATTAAATCTCCATCTACTTCGATTCCAGGAAGATTTCTTGCCCTTACACCTGTTGCTAAAATGATATGCTTGGAAGAAATTTCCTCCTCCTTTTTGTCATTAAGAATTTTTATAGTACGATTACCTGCAAGTTTACCGAAGCCTTGATGGACTTTGATGTTATTTTTTTTCATCAAATACTCAACACCACTTGATAGCTTGCCAACAACGTTCCTTGAATATTTCACCATTGATTGTATATTAAAACTTGCATCCTTTACTTTTATGCCAAATTCTTCTGATCTTCTTATTAATCTATAAACTTCAGACGCTCTAAGTAGCGATTTTGTTGGTATACATCCCCAATTTAAGCATATACCACCCAAATTTTCCTCCTTTTCAACAATTGCAGTTTTAAGTCCAAGCTGCGCCGCCCTAATTGCTGCTATATAACCACCAGGACCGCTGCCTATAACTGTAATATCATACTCATTCATCAGTTTTTTTCGTGTGCAAAAGACTATATATAACAGATGGAACCCGTATGATCAATGCTCAGGTGTATAGAAGCGACTTGACAAACCTTCCCACGTTCCTTATCATATCAATAAGAGTATTTATCCTTGTTTTTAATCTCTGCAGATTTAACAACAAAATTCAGTAAAAAACTCAGATATTTATTGGCAAATTACAAAAAATTATAGCGGCTGCATGTCTTTTTTTATTTTTTCTACATTCAGCCAAAACGCGCTTTAAATAAGCGTTAGCACATTATTACAACGCCAATTTACATTATTATAGGGTCAAAACTCACTACTGGGGGATTCTTTTGCCTTTTTTCTATTTGGTAAATTTCTTAATATTTGTAGCTAAAATTTCAGGATGTCATTCCAGCACTTCTTATTACCTGTTCTGGATCCCAGTATCTGGGCACTGGGATGACAAAAACATAAGATGACACCGAAGGGGCTACTCGCATCTTTTTAGCCCAAATCACAATGTTCGTACAGCTGTGACTAGTATGACACCTTCCTTATACAAAAAATTTTTTGATAAAAAAACTGGATTTCAATACTGAGATTACATCCTTTCTAGTGGAGATTGCTCTCAAATCACAATGTTCATACAAATATACTTTATGAATTGCGTTTATAATCTCTAAACACTTCATTAATAGTGTGCCAAGCTTCGACAGCGTTCGTGTTTGTGGTAATATCAGCAAGAGCCTTCCATAAAGCCCAGGCACGGCCACGAGTCCAAGTGCTAGCATCCAACGGAAGCATTGCACGGAAGATTTTTCGGCTTTCTCCTCTAAGCAGCGTCCAAGCAATCATTAGATCGCAAGCGGGATCGCCGATCCCCAATCCTCCAAAATCAATGACGGCACTCAATTTTCCTTCTTGCACCAATAGGTTGCCAGCGCTAACGTCACCATGGACCCACACTGGCAAATCTTTCCAAGCGCTTGCTAGCGCTGCTTCCCAGAGCTCGATTGCAGCATTGGCATCTATTCTATCTTTTAGAACGGCAATTGCTTGCTTTGTCTCAGCATTATAGGTTGTTAGTACCCCTCCACGATAGAAATTATGTGGTCCGGGAAGAGGCCCATCTGTAGTATCTATGCGTTGTAAAGCAGCGAGAAATTGAGCAAGGCTGGTTGCAAAGTTATTCAGATCTGCTATGTGCACAGATGCAGCGGTGTTGCCATCAATCCATTGGTAAATAGACCATTGCCATGGGTAACCCTCACACGACTCTCCCATTGCCAAAGGCTTTGGAATTGAAAGTGGCAGTAAAGGTGCCAACCTGGGTAACCACTTTTGTTCCTTTTCCACCTGCATTGCATACTTTGCAGCGCTTGGCATACGCACAAGCATGTGATCACCCAGACGAAATGTTCTATTGTCCCATCCACCGGGCACGATTTGGCAGATAGACAGATCTTTAAATTGCGGAAACTGGGTGACAACTAAGCGGTGTACAAATGCAGCATCTACTCTTGCTACTTTTTGCACCAATTGTGCCTTAAATTTCTTTCTTTACAATATATCCTACCTGATACAAACAGGGCTACTATAAGATAAATAAGATTCCATGTTGCTAATGAAACACCAAAAATATAATGAGGCCTGTCACAAGACGGAGAGTAATTGGGGTTTAATAGATTATTTCTCAACTCTTCTATGCTAACGTTACCACTTGCTTGCTCTGTACAGCCTAAAACATCATGAAATAAGTGGAGTTCAAGACCTACATGATAAAAAGATATTATTGCACCAATGAGATAGCTGCAAAACATCGCATAGATTAGGATTTTGTTGTCTTTGAACATGTACGCAACTGCAAGTAGCCCTGTAACATAGTAAACTACTCGCTCGTATATGCATAACTTGCATGGTAGCATATTGAAGAAATACTCTAGCACATATGCAAAAATCAGAGCAGCGGCACTTGACAGCAAAAAGATTGTAGAACTGTTATTTATATCTGACATAATTAACGAATTACCACAACAACCGAAAAAGTCAACTTTTGTTTAATAATGTTCTATATAATTATAAAGCGACACATATCACTCTATAACTTTTTTATCTAGCCTCTATGCATGTATTCACAGCTAGATACTGATTTAGTTTGCATACTAGTTACAACCCTAGTATCACTATCTATTTTTGCAATTTCTTCTTTGGTATACAATTCATCCTTGTTTTTCGTCCAGCTATTGTCATATTGAATATCAACTTCTCCTCCATTGGTTTTAAACCCAAATGTTTCTTGCATAAGCAATCTTGCTTCTTCCAAACGTCTGTTGTAACGTTTGTTAGAATCTTGATAGCTAGATATAAGAAGAAGAACGTCATTAGAAAGAGTGAAATATACTATCTCTTCCATAATTTTGTAAATCTCATGTTCTGATAACTTAAACAAAGGATAATCTTTTTGAAACTTATTCTTTACTTCATTGTAAATTTCCATAATTTTTACTCTACCAGCATCGCTTAGAGCAATGATAGCATTTTCAATACTTGCTATACCATCATAGTCATAACCTTTTCTGTCATTTTCAGCAACCAAAAAGCCATGCACAGCCTGAATCTCACCAACTTTCTTATCTTCTTTAGGTAAGATATCAAAATCAAAATAGATCATAGGAGATTTCAATACCAACAACATAAATATACGCATACTGTCTATCTCAACACCAAAATTTTACTTTCTGGAATAGAGTATAGATCTTTGAAATATTGAGATACAGTGTATAAAGGACATTTAGATAGTTCTGTTTTCTTATCTGTTTGTAAGTGAAAGCTAAATTCATACTCTCCTAAATCCAGCTCATTAAAGTCTATAAGCTCTATGTTTTTGTTTGGGTTAAACTCTCTGTTTGATATTTTATTCTCCAACTCTTTACGTTGCGTAGGAGTAAAACCAGATCCATTTATTACTAATTTCACTACACGCGTATCTTCCCTTTTTGCCCAATTGCTCAATCTTTCCAAATATTTTTCTGGAATCGGGTATCCATATCTTTTTGGAAGCCACTGAAATACTAAAGGTGTATCAACCGTGAAAGTATGTGGAGATCCAGGCCTTAAATCTTGTCCTTTATAATTCATAGCAAAAGTACTAAACAAGTTAATACTTTACTATATAATATTAATTTATCAACTACTTATTTAAGTAATATTATTTACTTATTAATAATATTACTAAGATAAAAAAGTATATTATTAGTAAAACAAGATTATCTACTTTACATAGGGGTTTTTATTCTTTTTCAAAAGCAATCTAACTGGTACACCTTCAACAAAGAAGTTTTTTCTAAGACCATTAGTCAAATAACGTTTATAACTCTCATCAACACTTTCCGGGACGTTGCATACCAAAGAAAAAGCTGGAGGTTTGGTGCCAATTTGAGCAATATACTTCATTTTAATCTCTCTACCTTTTATAAGTGGGTGAGAATGTTTTTCCACAGCATCTATTAGCCAATTATTCAGTTTTGCAGTGCTGATCTTCTTGTTTAAGGATTCACTCACTTCAAGACACTTATCTATCACATCACCACAGCGCATACCTTTCAATGCAGAAATTGTTACAGTTGGCACTTCCAAAAATAACCGAGTCACTTCCTGTTGTTTGACAAATTTTATTAACTTACTTCTGTCATCCTTACCTATTAAATCCCACTTATTTAAAACAATGATAATTCCCTTCCCCCCTTTAATTGCAGCTTCAGCAATTGATAAATCCTGCTGCTCAATGCCAAGCAAGGAATCTAACATTAAAATCACTACATGAGAGCGCTTTATTGACTCTATACTTTTTTCAACAAATCTTGATTCTAAGTTATCAACAACATTTGCCTTTCTGCGGATTCCCGCAGTGTCGATGAGAGTGATTAATTTCCCATTATGTTCGTATGAAATATCCACAGAGTCACGCGTGGTACCGGGTTCTGAGCTTACTATTAGTCTATTTTCTGCAAGTAAACTGTTTAAAAAAGTTGATTTTCCAACGTTTGGGCGACCGATGATTGCAATCCTCAGTCTAATGGACTCACTTTCAGGCAGCTCAGTGCCTTCGCTAAGACCTTCAATAACACTAGCTAATGCATCATAAAGATCAATCATACCAAGATTATGTTCGGCTGAGATGTATACCGGACCTATGAAATTGAAAAACTGCAAATAATCAACATTTTCCGATTTATGACTTTCACATTTGTTTGCTATTAGTATTACAGGTTTATTTGTTTTTCTCTTCAGCCACTTTGCAAACTCTTTGTTCTGCTCGTTTTGCACTTTTGCATCAATAAGAAAGAAAACTACATCTGCACTCGACAAAGAAAACTCTATTTGTTCAATAACTTGTAGTGAAAAACTGGTTTGGTCATTCCATCCTCCTGTATCTATGACTTTAAACTCTAAATCACTAATTCTTCCAATTCCTTCACGCCTATCTCTTGTTACTCCTGGAATGTCACTAACTACCGCTGCTTTTCTTCCCACCAGCCTATTAAATAGAGTTGACTTGCCTGCATTTGGAAGGCCTATTATGACTATTTTCAGCATAGTTTAAGAGCGTATTTTATAAATAGTAAATTATAATCAAAATTTTTTAATTTAACTATTGACTTGATAGATTATATACCTATCCTAAAATTAGGATATTTTATCTTAAGTTTATTATGTAGAATTGGAGGCGCTATGCATAATGCAAATGAAACTTTAATAATGAATTTCGATCAAGTTGCTCAATTAACTCCTAAAATTTATAAATTAGGGACACCTTATAACAACAGGACACGTATATATAACTATATAACTTTAGCTAAAGCATTGGAGAATCTCAATGATCCATCCCGGTCACATGAAAATAAGGAGCTTTTTTTGAGTGACAATGATGAAGAAACTAAGAAATTTCTGAGTGTAATTCGAAAAGGAATTCCTGAATATACAGGTAATGATTCTATAGATGTGAGGTTGAGAGGAAAAGAAGATAAATCATTTACTGCATGGGTATCGTTAAAAGAAGGCAGAGGTGAGTTAAAATTTGATAACTCATTTCTTGGTAAAGCCTTAAAGGATAGTAATCCAAAAATTGGAGCTTTTACATTGGTATCTCCAGAAGATAAAAGGTTGGTGCGTGTTTCACAAAGTGATGATGGTGTAAGGCTTTATCAAATACTAAATGAGTCTTGTATAATTAAATTTAACTGGAAAGTGGGTGATAGAGATTGCAGTATTGCTTTAAATATTAGTGGAAATGGTAACGTATTTTGTACTGATTTAAGTGATAATATAAGTCCTGAGGACTTCGAGGAAAACAAAGCTGTAAAAATAAAAATTGGCTATTATGAGAATAAGAAGATGGATAAATATAATGACATGACTCTAGCAAAATTGGTCTCATTGGCTTCAAACTTACAAGGAATTGAAAGAGAAGTTATAACAATTAATCCATCAACAGGTGTAACAAGTGCAAGTGCACAGAATGTTAGTGAGTCTCAGCATTCTCAAAATATTAAATAGAAATTGCTAGCGCATTAATTATCGTACACATACACCGTTGCATGCAGTAACGGTGTATGTGTATAATCAATAGGATTTGTAAGCTCAATAAAGTTTACAACCAATTTGAAAGTTATTTTACTACATGCAAGACTCTGAAATACTAGAAACTCTAAAGATCAAAACATTAGAAGCCGAAAAAGGAGGAGGTCCTGATAGAGTTAACAAGCAACATGAAAAAGGAAAGCTAACCGCTAGAGAAAGGCTGAGTATATTGCTCGATGAAAATTCATTTCAAGAGTATGATAAGTTTGTGAAGCATCACGCAACTGATTTTGGCATGCAAAATGCTGATTTTTTAGGTGATGGAGTTGTAATTGGCCATGGTACTATTCATGGCAGAAAAGTTTTTGTTTATTCTCAGGATTTCACTGTCTTTGGTGGATCACTTGGTGCATCACATGCAAAAAAAATATGCAAAATTATGGATATGGCAATTAATGCCAGGATTCCAATTATCGGACTAAACGACTCTGGTGGAGCTAGAATTCAAGAGGGAGTAAATTCCCTTGCTGGTTACGGAGAAATTTTTCAAAGGAATGTAAATGCATCAGGCGTTATACCACAAATCTCTCTAATCATGGGCCCATGTGCTGGCGGTGCAGTTTACTCTCCAGCGCTAACCGATTTTATTTTCATGGTAAAAAATAGCTCATACATGTTTATAACCGGACCAGATGTAGTAAAAAAGGTTACATACGAAAACGTAAGCCACGAAGATCTCGGTGGAGCAAAAATTCATACAAGCAAAACAGGAGTAGCAGATTTTGCATTCAATAACGACGTTGAAATGTTGCTAGAAATGCGTGAATTCTTTACCTTTTTGCCAGCAAACAATCAAGAGTTGCCAAAACCTGTAACAATCTGTGACTTAATTGATGATGTTGATGAATCTTTGAACACTCTAGTTCCTAGTAATCCTAATACTCCTTATGATATGTATGAACTTATTGAAAAGGTGTGTGATGAAAGGAAATTTTTTGCACTAAAACCCGATTTTGCCCGTAACATCATAATTGGCTTTGGCAGAATTGGAGGAAATACTATTGGTGTTGTTGCAAATCAACCTATGCACCTTGCAGGATGCTTGGATATTGACTCTTCAAGAAAAGCTGCGAGGTTTGTAAGATTTTGTGACGCATTTAACATTCCCATCATCACACTTATTGATGTTCCAGGTTTCCTGCCAGGTACAAATCAAGAATACAATAATATAATACAACACGGAGCGAAACTGCTTTACGCTTATGCTGAAGCGACCGTGCCGAAAATTAGCCTTATCACTAGAAAAGCGTATGGTGGTGCATATATTGTTATGAACTCAAAGCATTTAAAAGGTGATATAAATTATGCTTGGCCAACCGCTGAAATAGCTGTAATGGGCCCTGAAAGTGCAGTTGAAATTATATTTAGGCATGAAAAAGACCAGCAAACGTTAATCAAAGAATATAAAGAGAAATTTGCTAATCCATTTTTTGCTGCATCACATGGATACATTGATGACATTATAGTGCCAAGTAAAACAAGGCATCACTTTCACAAAGCATTAGAGCTACTTAAAAACAAGAAAGTAGAAAGAATATGGAAGAAGCATGATAATCTTCCTTTGTAACTTTCCTCTCAGTCTTTATTGTAAGGTCTACAGTGCCGTTACACCAAGTTGGATTACCAATAACGCTAACTTTTGGGTTCCTTTTTTCTATAATATATTCTTATAGCTAAAAAATTACTTCCGCATATTCTAAATCTGATTATAATGACAATTAGAGATACTTTTAGAGCTCAAAAATTTATCTTTGTCTGCAGACTTTTTTTTATTAAACAATCAAACTCATAAAAAAATGTAGCGTATCCTCTTCAGCGTATGTGGGTGCATACACACATACTTAATTTCTGTCGTATGTGCATTGCATTTTTTTCTAATCTTTTTTTTCAAAGGAGGATTTTATGTCCAGAATTCCAGATATTTGACGTTTACTTTAGCTAATAAAAACCAACTGGTACCTGCGGTTTTTATAGCCTCAAAATTTCAATCAAAATTCAACTATCATTCAAAGAAACTTATAGTTATTCTTAGTGTTATTACTGTAGTAACAGCGCTATGATGATAAGAATATACAATCCTTTGTAACTTTCTTCTCAGTCTTTATTATAAGGTGTTCAATAATATGGGAAGAGTAAAGTTTTAAAGAGATAATTAAAATTATCCTTATCACCTACTTAGCAATAAATTATATTTGCTTAATCGTAATTACTTACACTTCTCAATGTCCTGTTTTATTTATGGCAAACATTAAGCTTAAAAATGTACACAGTCTATTAAATTATATTATTTGTTTTTTCCTTATATACATTCAGTATATGCATTCTGCTATTGCTTTAGGTAACTCTTCATCACATTTAAAAAACTTACCTAATTTTTTACCTTTTAGAAAACCTTTTGATAATATAGAAAAAATTATTAGAACTGACAATTTTAGAAGTTTTGATCTTGATAAAAGAAATAAGCTTTATACCAATGCTCATAATAGTATCAGTTTTGTAAATATTATTAATAAAATTATCTTAGCTCAAGATAACTTATTCATACTAGAAAGTAAGCCGTATAATATAGTACTTGTTGATAATCCCAATCTTATTAGAACTACAGGTGCTGCAGGAAAGGACTATGTAATTATTGAGGGAAGCTTAAAAAAAATATCAAAGATTATACTAGAGTGATATCACATGAATTAATTCATAGATACATAGGGCGTATAATAGAGCAAGATGAGGATGAGGAAAATGAAGTAAAATATAAGTGGTTTTTTGAAGGATTTACGGAATTTTATGGAGTGAAAACCTTACTTGACACGAAATTTATTAATAAAGATGAGTACTTAAAAATAATTAATATTACTTTAAAAGAGTATTTTAATTCTTTAATACCTAATATTGATTTCGAAAAAACAAATCAAAAGCATTTACTTGATCAAAACATAAGCATGTTGAGTTATAACAAAGGTTTTATTCTTGCAATGATAATAGATGAGAAATTAAATGAGGTTAGTAATGGAAGGTATAACTTATTGACTACTATAAATAATATAATAAGTGAAATAACTTCAAAGAAAGTTAATTTTAATGTTGACTTATTTGCAAGTCATTTAAAACATTACTTATCAGAGTCCTTTATAAAAGATATCATAGCCTCTATAAGAGATTCTAGCATACTTCTCAGTTTGTTACCTAGTAGATTACTCAATAAAAATTTAACTTTCCAAGATACTGATAAGTATAGTGATATATGCTTTAACTTAACCAGAAGTCTAGAGCTACAAAAGATACGTGGGGTTAAATTAGGTAGTGATTGCCATAATATGGGACTCAAGGATGGTCAAGAACTAAAGTGTTATAGTATTGACTTTAATAGTGGTAATATTAAGTTAAAAGTCCTTGAAAACAAGATACCGAAAGTTATACATTTGAAAGCAAATAAAATGACGAGTAGCATTCCAATATATAAATAGCTCAGATAAATGCTTGACAAAAGCTATAGTAAACCTAGACTTTGCTATTTTAAGGCAAAATAATTATGGTAAACAATAAAGAAAAACAAGTGGATTTATTATTAGAGCTTCTTAGCGCTAATATCGGTCAAGTTAGTAGTAGTGTCATACTTAAAAGAATAGAAAAGCTTTCAGATAATTTTCATGGTAGAAATAATCACAATAGCCATTGTCAGTTTGATAGAGATGGTGGAGGGCATGGTAATATATGCTGGGCAGATAAGATAAAAGAAGACCTGACTGAGAACTATCATAAAAAGGATAGAGAAATTTCTATATAACTTTTCATTAGAGCTATTTTACGGTAATTATTCAAGAGTTGAAGGATTTGGCAAAAGAAGTCCTTTTGTATTACCGTTAATATGTGTTTCCAATAATGGTAATCTCGGCCCACTAGATGATTTGAGAACATGTGTCCCTCATAAGTTTGTTGAATATAACATAAGCAATACTAGTTGGGCTAAGTTCTCATCAGATAAATTTTTTAATAACTTTTTGAGTGATATGGAAAACAGGCCTGACGATTGTAAGCAGTGTTGTTATGAAAATATTTGTGGTGGGGGAAGTTATGGTAACAGGTTTAACCCTGCCAACGTAAGTTTTAATAATCCTTCAGTATATTGTGAGGGATTTTTGGCAAAGGATTATACAATTTCTTTTAATGCATGGATTTTCTAAAGAAAAATTACGGCAGGTATTATTGAATAGTAATACTGAAAAAGCAGCTTAATGGTAGTGTATAAAAGGTATTTACTAGACGTTTTTCTATAATCTAATTAGCATCTAGAGGATTGACTTTATGAATATCGTCCTCTAAACTGCCGTTACCAAGATTCGAACTTGGGACCTCGTCATTACCAATGACGTACTCTACCACCTGAGCTACAACGGCAAGTTCACGTATTATGATAATGAATAACATGAAAAAAAATAAGGAAAAAGAAGAAGAGAGAAAAAGATTGGCAAAAGCTTTAAAGCAAAATATTCTAAAAAGAAAAAAACAGCAACAGAGTAGACAAAGCAGACCCCTTTCAAAATTTGTTTGTGGTGAGGAATTTTTAGGAGAAAGCGCCGCAGAATACCCAAACGTATTTGAGGAAGCTTTAACAACAAAATTACCATCAGAAACTTAAGTTTTGAAGGAGGTATCATGCCAGAGCTGCCAGAAGTGGAAGTCATCTCTAACTTCTTATTTGATAAAATCAAAAATAAGAAAATAAGTAATGTTACAGTCAATAATTGGAATTTGCGTGTACCAATAACGAAGAATATTGATGATTTGCTAAAGGGCAAAGTTATAAATGATATCAAGCGTAGAGGTAAATATATAATCTCGAATATAGATGCTAGTATGGCTGTAATCATACACCTCGGCATGAGCGGAAAGCTTATATATGCTGAAGACAATCAAGCACAGAACAAACATGATCATGTGATATTCTTATTTTCTGACAACACTTCACTAATCTTTAATGACCCAAGAAGGTTTGGATTAGTGATTGTTTTAAACAGAGAGCAAGAACTAAATTTTTTTAATAACCTAGGAATAGAACCCCTCACAGATGAATTTAATGGAAATTATTTACAGAAGTTGCTACAGAGCAGAAAAGCAAATATCAAATCAGTATTAATGAATAATAAGCTAATAGTTGGCGTAGGTAACATATATGCTTCTGAGAGCTTATTTAGAGCTCGCATATCACCACTTAGGCTAGCACAAGATTTAACATATATAGAGTGCGAAAAACTTGCTATCGAAATAAAAAATACTCTGAGTGATGCAATTGCTGCTGGTGGTTCAACACTGAAAGATTATGCACAGCCATCTGGATCTGCTGGATACTTTCAAAATAACTTTTACGTATATGGTAAAGTGCAAAAACCTTGCAGAATCTGCAACAATATCATAACACTTATACGACAAAATGGTCGTAGCACTTATTTTTGCAATGCATGTCAGAATTAAATTTTATTTTTGCATATGACACTCTTACCTGAAAAAGATCCTTTTGATTTGTTTTCAAAGTGGTATCAAGAAGTACTTAATTCTCCGTGTAAGGAGCCAACTGCAATGACGCTAGCAACGTGTAGCAAAGACTGCATTCCATCTGCAAGAGTGGTATTACTAAAGGAATATAGTAAAGAAGGTTTTGTGTTCTTTACTAACGCAAACAGTAGAAAAGGAAAAGAATTGACTGAGAACCCCAAAGCTGCACTCGTATTTCATTGGACAGAATTTTCTAGACAAGTACGAATTGAAGGAGAAGTTAGGCTTCTAAGCGGCAAAAAGGCTGACGAATATTTCTCTTCTCGAGCACGTGATAGTCAAATTAGCGCGTGGTGCTCAAAACAATCAAGAGTTCTGAAAAATTGGCAAGATTTTGAGCAGGCTATAGAATTGAAAGAGAAAGAATTTCACAATACACAAGTTTCTCGTCCTGACTTTTGGGTGGGATTTTGCGTAATCCCAAAGGTAATTGAATTTTGGCAAGAAGGTGAATATAGGAGACACACTAGATTTAGATATACTCTTGTTGAGAAAAGCAATTGGAAAGTGGAACAATTATATCCCTAACGTTAGAGAAAGCTACTCTGCAGATCAAAAATAAAGATTTATTGTCATCCTGATCAAGTAACTTTTTATGGTTTAAAAACTTGTTGTATGTAACGTATTGTAATACTTACGCAAAATATTTTAGTGCATTCTCAAATATGAGCATTCCATCACCATATTTTGGCATAGCCACTCCTGAACGTTTACATTTTTCTTTTTCAAGAGGCCAGTTGTCCTGCTGAGTAAAAAATATTCCTCTCTCTGGGTGAGGCATTAAAGCTAAAACTCTACCACTTTTGTCTGACAAAGCTGCCAGGTCGTATATAGATCCGTTTGGATTGTAAGGAAATTGTAAATTTGCATAGTCACCATTTTCATCAACGTAACGCAGTGCAACGGAATTATTTTCAATCAATTGATTCAAAGTATCTTGATCCATAAAAAATTTGCCTTCCCCATGAGCAATAGGGAGATATAGTTCACTCAGGCCCCGTAGCCAAACAGAATTACTCTGCGGATTAACTCTCACTCTAATCCAACGACATTGGTAATTACCTATATCATTAGAGGTTAAAGCTAGATTAGAGAATTCTGGAACTAACTTTACTAATATCTGGCAACCATTACATATCCCTATAATAAGCTTATCCTGAGATAAGAAATTTTGAAATTCGTCTAACAAGTTGTTTTTTATACGCAAAGCAAACGCATTACCAGCACCAGTGTCATCACCATAGGAAAAACCTCCTGGAATTGCAAGTATATTGCTTAATTTCAGTTCACTTGGATTATCTATAATATCATTAATGTGAACGATTTTTACTTCAATATTATTAATACCAAGCTTTCTGCTACATTCCATAAATGCAAATGCAGTTTCTTTTTCGCAATTTAAGCCATAACCAGATAGGATTGTAATTTTCATGAATCAAAAAACTCGAACTTTCTTTTTACAAAATTTGCTATTAAATTCAAAGCAAATAGCATTAACAATAAAGCTATAATTGCAATGGCAGCAAGCTCAATAAATGCAATTTCAGGACTACTTGACCATATGTATATTTGTACAGGTAAAACAGTTGCCGGATCGAAGAAGGATGTAGGTGTATCAGCAATAAATGCTACCATGCCTATCATAAGTAAAGGGGAAGATTCGCCTAAAATCCTTGCAATTGCAAGCACTGCACCATGTATTATCCGTGGCAACGCAATCGGTAAAGAGTGATCCAATATCACCTTGATGTGAGGTGCACCTAGCGCAAACGCTGCATCTTTTATTGCAATAGGAACGTTTGTAAAGGCATTTTTTGTTGCAATAATAATATTAGGCAGCATCATAAATGAAAGAGTCATCCCGCCAACAAGCGGTGAAGAACGGGGTAAACCAAATATGCCCAAGTAGAGAGTCAGTCCTACCACACCAAATATTATCGAAGGCACTGCAGCAAGGTTATTCATGCTAATTTCTACAATACTGGTTATTAGCCTATTTCTAGGCATAAATTCATAAAGACAGATACCTGACATAATTCCTATTGGCAATGCCAACGCTAAGCATACTATAATTGTCATTAATGAACCGATAAATGCCCCTAAAATCCCTGCATTCTCAGGCTCACAAGAATCAGACTTAAGAAACAGAGACTTATTAAAAAATTTTCTTACTCTTCCCTTCTCTTTTAACCAATCAAGTAATTTAGCATAATGATCATTCAAATGTTTATATTTATTTATTGAATTAATTATACTTGACGCGGTAAACCAGATCTCATATTCACCACTATCTTTTACTTTCTTATGAAAAAATTTCTCTAGTTCTTTGTAAGAATTACGACTTAAAATTTCGTCACCGTCTTTAAAATCAGTTCCTTCAAACACCTTACGTAAAGAATTGTTGAGTAAGCCAATGGACTTATATCGTAAATCACCAGGATTATTAGTTAAAATAAGATCAGCATTTATTTCAACTGGTAATAAAATTTTCGTTACTGTTAAAGCACTGTAAGAGTTAACTAATATACTTAGTAATATACATATAGGACACCCAATTGAGACAATCAGTGCTGTAAAAGAGCAAAAGCATAAAATGTTGTTCTTTTTATTTTTTCTTTTTACACGAGCATGTACGCGCTTAGATTGAAGTAACTTAAGAAAGTTTTTCTTTATTATACCCATTTACTTTTCTTTACATGAGGATTTGAAAAGACTTTCCCCTTTTTCCAGTGCTTGAACTGAGATCTAACAGGCTTTGCCTGCAAATAATTTTTATATTTTCCATGAAAGCACAAACCAAAAGGAGAATCTGGATCCCAGTGTCAAACATTGGGATGACACCACAGCAGGAGGGAAAGTAGTTGTGCGCCACACACTGGGATAATAAGAGAGAGTTTTGAGATGATACAATTGACATCACTCCCTATTGTATCTACTTAGATTTTTTTTTAACATAAGTAGTACGTTCTTTGATCCTTGCAGCTTTCCCAAATAGCTTGCACAGATAATATAATTTTGCTCTACGGACCTTTCCCTTTCTCATCACTTGTACTGAAATTAATGCAGGAGAGTAAACAAAAAATTGTGATACTATACTTTCTCCATGACTTACCTTTCTAACTGAAAAAGAAGAGTGTAATCCACGATTTCTTTTTGATATACATACGCCCTCAAATATCTGTATACGCTCACCCGTACTATCAACTACCTTAAAAGTGACCTTCAAATCATCGCCAGGACAAAAAGCTGGCATCTCTTTGGCTAACCTTTGTATTTGTTGTTCGTTAAATTTTTCAAGTAAGTTTGTCATTTATCATCTCCATTCAACAATTCAGGTCGACGTTCCTTTGTTCTAACATATGACTGTTCCCTTCTCCAATCACTTATTTTTCTGTGATTGCCAGACAACAGAACCTCAGGAACTTTGTACCTACTCCACTGCTCAGGTCTAGTATATTGAGGATATTCAAGTATACCACCACTATAACTAAAACTTTCTTCAGCAACGCTATCGAAATTATTTACTACACCTGGAAGAAGCCTAATACATGCATCAAGAACCACCATCGCAGCTGGCTCACCTCCCGAAAGTATATAATCTCCAATACTTAACTCATAAGGAGTATACACATCAATTACTCTTTGGTCAACACCTTCAAATCGACCACACAATATTGTTACATGAGGAATTTCTGTTAACTCCTTCGCAATTCTCTGATTAAATTTTGTACCAGATGGAGTCATATAAATAAATCTAGTATTTTTATGAGCAGAAAGCACATTATCAACTGCATTACCAATCACATCTGGGCGCATAACCATCCCTGCTCCACCTCCATATGGAACATCATCCACAGTTGAATGTTTATCTTTAGCAAAAGAACGAATATTTACTATTTCAAGATTCCATATTTTTTTTTCCAACGCTCTTCCAGCAAGAGAATAGTTCAAAAATCCGGGGAACATTTCTGGAAATATGGTTAATATTGTAACACTAAACGTCATTAGCAAATTTGTAGTAAACTAAGCAGCAATTTGATATTATCTTATAGTATACAGCTAAATTAATCATGTCACTGAATAAAACGATATACGAAGGTAAAGCCAAAGTCATTATTGAAACTGAAGACTCATCAACTGTTATACAGTACTTTAAAGATGATGTTACAGCGTTCAACAAGGAAAAATATGAAATTATTGAGGGCAAAGGAATAATTAATAATCATGTTAGTGCTTTTATCATGGAAAAGCTTGAAGAAGCAGGAATTAGCACGCACTTTATAAACACTCTAAACGAAAGAGAACAGCTAGTCAAAAAGCTCAAGATAATACCTCTTGAGGTAGTGGTTAGAAACATTGCAGCTGGCAGCTTTTGCAAACGTTTTAATATCAAAGAAGGTGAGGCACTTACATCTCCTATAATCGAGTTTTTTTACAAAAATGATGACCTAGCCGACCCAATGGTGAATGAAAATCACATATTATATTTTGGTTGGTTATCCCATAAAGAAATGGAAGAAGTTAAAACTACAACTTTAAAGATCAACAAAATCTTAGTCGACCTATTTTCAAATGCAAATATATATTTAGTTGATCTCAAGTTAGAATTTGGCAAATTGATAAACAACAGCACTAAAATCATTTTAGCCGATGAAATCAGCCCTGATAATTGTAGGCTATGGGATAAAAATACTCATAAAAAGCTAGACAAAGATGTTTTCCGTTTAAATCTAGGAAACTTAAAGGAAGCATACTCAGAAGTTGCAAAAAGACTGTCGGTAAAGTTAGACTAACTAAATACTACTCTATCAAGTGGAGGCTGACATGCTTCATCAAGTTTTCCAATAATCTCAATTTTTTCTCCACGCTTTTGGAAATGGCTTTCCACATCCTTCATATTATCGGGATCTACAATCAGTACTATACCTATGCCGCAATTAAATGTTTTTAACATTTCTCTCTTTTCTATTTTGCCTTCTTCTTTCAGCCATAAAAATATATCTGGCCATTTCCAAGAATTAATATTTATGTCTACAAATAAATTTCCTGAGAGAATTCTTGGAATATTGTCTATTAACCCGCCACCTGTTATATGCGCAATGCCTTTTACCTTTGGCATAATAGGCAACAAAGAATCAACATATATCTTTGTTGGCTTAAGTAATATTTCACCCCAAGATTTATTATTCCATGGAGATATATCATTATAATTTATATCTAAGCTTTTAAAAATATGGCGCACCAAAGAAAATCCATTTGAGTGAATTCCATTTGATTCTAAACCAACTACACAGTCACCTGCTTTCATTATACTACAATTTGGAAGAATTTGCTTTCGATCAACAACACCAACCACAAACCCTGCAAGGTCATAGTGATTGTTACCATACATTCCAGGCATTTCTGCAGTTTCTCCACCAACTAATGCTATTTTAGATTCCTTGCACCCTTCTGCAATGCCCTGGATTACAGACAATAAAACGTTTTTGTTTAAAACGCCTGTTGCAAAGTAATCAAGGAAAAATAAAGGTGTTGCTCCTTGTGCAAGTAGATCATTTACACACATTGCAACTAAGTCTATACCTATAGTATCATGCTTATTCACCTCTTGAGCTATTAATAGTTTTGTGCCCACTCCATCAGTTGAGGAAACAAGTACTGGATGGTCGTATTTCTTACTCAGCGAAGAAAAGTCAAACAATGCAGAAAATGATCCTACTTCACTAATTACTTCTTCTCCTTTAGTCTTTTCAATAATAGGTTTAACTTTTTTTATTAGTTCATTATATAGTTTAAGGTCTATTCCAGATTTAGCATAAGTATTCATAACGCCTTCACAAATCTTATAATTATTAATACTACATTAATGCTTTGACACAAAAAGCGCAACGAAACTTTCTCTTAAATTGACTACTACATGCCTACCAATATAGGGTTAACTTAAATCATTTATACTTTTATCCGATGAATAAAAACATAATGTTAATAACAGAGTGCCTATCAGGACGAATTCTTCATGATTTTGCTAGTTCTATGCAAGGAATAGTGGGTGGATTGGAAGAGCTTGAAGAAAACAACCCTAATATGCAAAACGAAGCATTGTCATTGCTTAAAGAAAGCTCCGATGATTTAATATATAAATATAAAGTTATGAAGCAAGCGTATTCTCATTCATCAGATAATTGCAGCTTTGTTAAGACTAAGTCCAATATAGAAAATTATTTATTAAAAAAAAAGTAAAGCTTCAGTGGAGAGTAAGTGAATGTCCTACAGAAAACTTAATTGAAAAAATAAATAAGATAATTTCCAATATGGTGATAACTATAATCAGTGCAGTGGCACAAATTGAATTAGTGTCTATTTTACTGACTAAAACAGAAGATAAAACACTACTCACTATAAAAGTAGTAAATGAACATAAATCAATAAGTACATTATTAGTGAGCAAATTAACAAAAAAAAATGATATTCGTTTGGATACAAAAGACATTATTATCTATATGACTTCTTTACTGTTAGAACAGTATAACACTAAAATCAATTGCACTTGTGAAAGTAATTCACTGAATATAGGCTTAACTATAACTTGAGATGGCTTCATATTTCATAAAAGGGAATCGATACTATAAATTTGAATCTTGGATAAGGAAAGGAAAAATTTTGTGGAGTAACTTAGACATAAAATCTGTAGTTAATTTCTTTGCAGGGAGTGTTAAATAAACTGTGTCAAACCGAGAAGTAAAAATAAAATAGAAACAAAAAATGGAGGTTTGACACAGTTTATTTAACACTCCCCTTTTTCCTGCAGTAATGAATTATTATGAAGCTTGCATTTTCTGTCGCTTACTACTGGGATAGCTTAACAGTTGCAGTACATGTCTATCAATGATAAAATGAAGATCAGTTTATTTTGATACTATGATTAGGGTACTCTTTGTTGCACTATTATTTTTTTGTGGTGGTTATGCACTTGCAAAACAGGAACCAAGACCAATAGCTGGTGATAACCACATAAAGGTAATGAATTATAATCCACAGGCTATACATAAGTACACGGGCTTTTATGGTTATCAATCCAGCATATTGTTTGAGCCAGGGGAGGTAATAGAGAGTCTTTCAATGGGTGATGCAACCGGTTGGCAACTCCTTCCTCAAGGTAATAGATTATTTATTAAGCCTATAGATGATATTGCCGATACTAATGCAACTATAATTACCAACAAAAGAGTTTATTATTTCGAGTTTCATGCTGAAGAAGCAAACGGGCTAGATGATCCAAGGTTAGCATATGAAGTAAGGTTTCTTTATCCACTGTTCAACAGTGATGAAATTTATTCAACGAGTAACGGTGATATTCTAGAGCAAGCTAGTCATACCACTATCCCTGATATAAGTGATATTGAGGTTATAAAGAAAGGCTTGAATTTTAACTATTCCATCTCGCACGTTAAAGGCAGTCAATCAATAATACCAATTAAGGTTTTTGATGACGGAAAATTTACATATCTACAATTTAATAAAATAAACTCTGATTTCCCGGCAGTTTTTATGGTTGATTCTGCAGGATATGAATCCTTGATAAATTTTCGTACAGTTGATGACTACCTGATAATTGAAAGAGTAAGCTCGGTATTTACCTTAAGAAACGGATCAAGCACAGTCTGCCTGTTTAATGAAAACATACCTTTCAAAAAAGGTAAGTGATTAAAGGCTATAGTATTCTTATAGGTGCAAAATTCTTTCTATGGTGCTTCGTAATTCCATGAAGGCCAATAGCGCTGAGGTGTTCTTTTGTTCCATATCCCTTATTTTTATACCAATTATATTGAGGATGTTTATTATGCAATTCTTCCATAAGCCGATCTCTTGTAACTTTTGCAACGATTGAAGCAGCTGCGATTGATATACTTAAGCTATCACCATTCACTATAGATTTTACTTGCCATTTTACTTCAGGTGGTTGATTACCATCAACTAGCACATAATCTAGTTCTAGATTCAAGTTTGCCAACGCACGTTTCATTGAAAGCTTTGTTGCTTGCAAAATATTGTATGAGTTTATTTCTTCTACGCTTGCCATTCCTATACCAAATTTTGCAACAGACGTTATTTTTTCGTATAGAACTTGCCTACACTTAGGGGTTAGCTTTTTTGAGTCGTTTATTCCATCAATAACCGTATCTCTATCAGTAAATATTACAGCTGCAGATATCACTGGACCGGCAAGCGGACCTCTTCCAACTTCATCTACTCCTGCTATAATTCCTGATAATGTATCTTCTAATGTGAAATCTGGATATTTCATAGTTCCTATAATAAGAAAGTTAAAGCAAAAATCGAACAAGCAATAGAAATTATCCAAAATTTTATAACTATTGTATTTTCTGACCACCCTTTCTTTTCAAAGTGATGATGTATTGGTGTCATAAGGAAAACTCTTCTTCCTGCTCCATATCTAAATTTTGTATATTTAAAATATGATACCTGAATAATCACAGATAAAGTCTCTATTACAAAGATTATTCCAATAACGGCAAAAAGCATTTCTTTTTTAATTAGAACACTAGTGAGTCCTAAAGCTGCACCGATTGATAGGCTTCCAACATCACCCATAAATATTTTTGCTGGATGTGTGTTAAACCACAAGAAACTTAAAATAGCTCCTATAAATGCAATGCAGAATAAAGTAATGTTTACATCTGTCTGAGTGATGTATGCAATTAGCCCCAAAAAAGCAAAGGAAGTAATGGCTTGAGTTGCAGCAAGGCCATCTAGGCCATCTGTAAGATTCACAGCATTAGAAGAGCCGACAATTACAAATGCAGCAAACGGAAGATATAGATAGCCAAGGTCGATTGCTACTTCTCTAAATAGAGAAATTTTTGTAAAACCTTCAGCAGATTGTAGCTTAAGTATAAACATACAGACCAGAGTAACGACAAACTGAATAAGTATTTTGGTTTTTGCACTTAAACCTCGGTGGTGATTTGTCTTCAATTTTAAATAGTCATCAATAAATCCAAGTAGAGCAAAAAATAGAGTTATAAATACCAGCAATGAAATTTCTGGTGTGAATTGAGTCCAAAGCAGGATTGGTAATAAAGCAGAAGTTAGTATTATTATTCCACCCATAGGTGGTATATTCTTTTTTGTTATTAAATGACTTTCTGGTCCATATGATCTGATTGGTTGTCCATCTTTACTTATCTTTTTTAGAAGTTTTATAAAATAGGGAAAGAGAATAAACCCAAAAATAAATGAGATAAAAAACGTCTTTGTAGCTAAGATCACCTGCCTATTCAAAATTAACTAGATATTATACCAAAAGCTTTACCTAATCTCAATTTATACCTTTTTATCAGCTCATTTTATTTGGAGTAAATTTAGTTATTGATTAGCTATAGCAAAGTTTACATACTGATATTTAGTTAATGGTAAGAGGTAGCATATGTTAGATTATATTAAAAAGCTTTTGTGGGCTACTACAGTACCTGATAATGAGAGTAGAGTTAAAAGTTCTTACACGCATATAGTAGAGAAACCTTCTTTTGGTGATGCAGCTTCAAAGTTGAGTAAGGAAGAAAGGTCAGAAGAGCATCTTGTTCTTCTAAAAGGTAAAGGCAATAGCTCTGGTACAACTGTAACAGAAGGATCGTCTAGTATTCAGAATGCAGTATCAGGCAAGAACAAGCGTGAATATATTAAATTAGACAGTGATGAAGAATGGGATAAATTCTTTAAGTTACAGAATGATCCAGACACTAATACTACAAACAAAGAACCTTTTTCTCCGAAGAAAGGAGAATCTCACTATCATGGTAAAGAGATTGTAGGCAAGATTGCTGACCAAATTAAGGCAGAGATATCGAAGGTATATACCATAGAGTCCATAATGATAAAAGAAGGCAAAAGGGAAGAGAATATTGTTTATCCTACTGTGAGAGTTGTGCTACATGCCAATAAAGAAGGAGTAGATATAGCTAAACTTCTAGGCGGTAGTATATGTAAAGAGTATGGTGTAAGAACAATTACATTTTGTCATCCTAATCAAGAAAAAAAGAGAGGGGCATGTTGCTATATTAATAATGATAGTGATAATGAGGAAAGAGTTTATGAAATAATTAGTGGGTTATATGAAATGACTTTAAAGTGGTATGTTGATGGAAGAGAATGCAAAATTAAAGTTAACATTGATGGTAATAATGGTGTAACTCTCCTTGAAGGCAACGGTGTTACTGCAGAGCAGTTGCGTGCAAATAAAGAAGTCAAAATAGGTAAGAGACGTGAACCAAAATCTTTATATGAAGCGTTAGCACCGCAGCTGCAACAAAGAAGCTCTGAATCAGTCAAAGTTTTACAACAGCCTACAACAGATATGGAAGATGTAACAACAACTTCTACTTCTCAGAGATGTAGGTATCCTCTTATCTAAATAAGGAAAAGCGAAAATAGTATGAGTTGCTTGCAAATGTAAGTAACTTGTACTTCTATGATGAATAACACAATATTACCAAGAAATTTCTATGAACGGCCAACTTTAACCGTAGCTGGGGAGCTGCTAGGGAAGATGCTGAAATTTTCTAATTTTAGTGGAATAATAACTGAAGTTGAAGCGTATATAGGAATGGATGATCCAGCTTGTCATGCAGCAAGAGGCTATACTAATCGAACCTCAGTAATGTTTGGTACGCCAGGGTTTTCGTACGTATATTTTATATATGGAATGTACTATTGTCTAAATATTGTAACAGAAGCAGAAGGATTCCCAGCAGCAGTGTTAATACGAGGATTAAAGCTCACTGAACCGCTTGAAGCAAATTTAGGCGGGCCAGGCATACTGTGCAAAAAATTAAACATTACAAAAGAACATAATAAACAAGACCTTACTATAAGTCATGAATTTTGTCTCTATGAATATCACCTCAAACCAGATTATGTGTGCACTCCAAGAATCGGAATTAGTAAAGGCAAGGAGAAATTTTGGCGATTTAAAAGTTGCGTTTTAGCAGAAATGCCTAAAATCACACTCAACAATAAATATAGATCTCCTGCATAAACTAGATAAAAAGGCAAATAGCCTTTTATGTTTACCAACAATAGACTTCTTGGATAACCTAAGGATATTTTTTGATCTTCTATGGGGGAGTTAAACATTCCCTTTTTATAAAACTTTTGCATACTCCTATTTAACTTTAATAGCTCTTTATCTTCCTGAAATCTGGATGTTTTATCAATGCATCTTCTATTCAGCCGTTAGCAAGAACTTTCACTTATTCCATAGCTTTGCACTATATGGAAATATGTACGGTATTTACACAAATATTCGAGTGCTATTAATAAATATATTTGGTTTTCCTCCTCTTGCCTTTTTCTTGGCCTCTTCCTCTATTAAAATTTCTATTATTTTTCCAATGTTTTTCTTTTTACTCCTCTTAGTCTTCGAAGCTTCTCTTCATCAAGTTTACTTATCTGCTCAAAATTTATACCTTCCCTAATATTGCTTCTACTACTTGTTTCTTAAGTTATCCAAGAAGTCTATTGTCTGTTCAGATACGAGGTAGCTGCTGCCATTTGAAATATTTTATTCACCTAAAATTACATTCTACCTATTTTAAAAGTAGTTTAAAAAAACTTTATAGACTGCATACAAAAGACCTAACATCTTTAGCAATGCCTTCATAAATCCTTACTAAATCCTCACTTAGTATTGAAGGATTTCCACAATCAGAAGCACTACATATTTGCGGATCTAGAGGAACTCTGCTCAAGAGTTTGACTCCCAGCTCTTCAGACATTTTTTTTGCACCACCTTTTCCAAATATGTGTATTTTTGAATTATCTTGAACAAAATAGCTCATATTTTCCACAATGCCGATAATTGGCACGCTGAGCTTTGTGAACATATCATAAATTTTTTGTGCATCGATTAAAGCAAGCTCCTGTGGAGTTGAAACTATTATTGCTCCAGTTAAACTAAAATTCTCCATCAGACTTAAATGTACATCGCCAGTGCCAGGCGGTGTATCAATGATTAAATATTCTATATCAGACCACCTTGTTCCCATTAGCAAATTGTAAAGTGCTTTTGTGATCATAGGTCCACGCCATATTACTGCGCGGTCCTTATCAATAAAATAGCCAATTGAAATAGTATAGAGACCATGTTTCTCTATAGGCATTGCTTTACCACTCTGTATTTCTGGTTTTAATTTCTCAGTGCCCAACATTTTAGGAATCGAAGGACCATATATATCTGCATCAACTAGCGCAACTTTATGTTTTAATTCTGCTAACGAAAGAGCTAGATTTAGTGCAACTGTCGACTTACCCACACCTCCTTTACCAGAAGCAACGACAATTATATTTTTCACTCCTTCGATATGAAGTTTAGCTTTTTGTTGCCTAGCTTGTTTTTGACCAGTAGCAACTACAGTAACCTTTCCTACTCCCGGTATCGCCTTAACAGCTTGCTCACAATTTTTTCTTAATTCTTCATTTGGCTCAGTAACTTCAAGAGCAAAAGCAACATCTTTACCCTTAATAACAATTGAGGATACTACACCAACATTCTTACCACTTTTCTTCTCTATAACCTTTTTTAGGCTCTCTCTTACGATTTCCTCATTAACCTGTGTAAAATTTTTCCAGAACATATGATGAAATTTTTTCTATTGGTGTATACTAACATAGAATAATTAAACTGCACTGACTTTAAAACGAGGTTACAAGAATATGCTAAATCATCAAAATTTAACACGAAAACAAAAAGATTTGTATTTTTAGCTAAAAAGATCTATATGGAATGGAAGGAGCATCAGCGATATCTTGGAAGCAGTTTCAGGAAATGATTTACTAAAGTTCTTATCACTTGATATACTACACAATTTCCAAGAGGTGGGGAACGCACTTTAACACTACTTAGCCTAGCTATACATAGAGACAATAATGAATGTGTTAATTCTATTTAGAACAAGCTCAAAACAATGGTATACTACAAGATATTCTTACTGCTCCAAATATTATAAACTATCAAAATGGTTTGATGTACACCTTAACATCGCTTGGCTTTGCCATACATCATAATAAGGGAAGGTATATTAATGTTATTTTAACAACAGCCCAAGAAAATGGTATATTACAAGATATTCTTTCTTCTAGAAATATTGTACAGTATTTAAGTATTATAGCGTGTACTTTAACGCCACTTAACTTTGCTATATATAAAGGCAATAACGAATGTATCAATTCTATTTTAATACGAGTTCAAAATAGTGATACACTACGAAATATCCTTACTTCTAAAGATATTGTGCAGTTTCCAGGCGTGACGTATGTCATTAAACCATTTGCCTTTGCTATATATAAAGGTAATAATGAATGTGTCAATTCTACTTTAATACGAGCTAAAAATAGTAGCATGCTACAAGATGCATTTACTGAAGTAAGTACTGTACTGTTTCCATATGGTAGATATACTTTGAATGCTTGTGAGCTAGCTGTAGTTGTTAATGAGAACAATGCTAGTATTAGGACTGCATTAGATAATGTATCTATTTCTTCTAGGTATGTTAGAGAAAATAGCAAAGTTAATTAATTTCTTAAGTAACTCTTTCTTGCAAGTACTACTTTTTTATGTATCTGTTCAGGCAATGGCGTTAACTTAAGAGAATGAATTAGCAAGCTCTCCTAAAGACATTATGGCGTTTAGGCTTATCTACTTTATTGCGGCTATACAATCTTCACGTTAACTTTAGTGCGTATTTTAAAAAGGGCTTGAAAGTTTTTTGGTGCTAATAAGCACCTGATAAAGTTTCTGTCTCATTACACCAAATAAAACTGAAAAATTTAAACGATACTCAGCAATTTGATCTGGGTTCCAAGGCTCTTGTGCATTACACATATGAAGTATTGCACATGACCAAGTTTGCACAAAATTCTTGTTTCTAAATTTATCCCAGAAAAATTCTCTAATTCTGCTTCTACTTTGAGTCGTTTATAGCACTCCTCTATGTGACACTTAATAGATAAGCTTTACTGATATCTTCTTTATTGAAATAAAATAGAAACCAAAGGTCCTATTTTTTACAGTATTTTATTCCTTAACATCTTTTCTTAAGTTGACGCTATTGGGCTTTGTTGCATCGCTATCTACGATGAATAAAAGATAAAATGTAGAATATCAGTAGCTTATTATTCTAGCATTTATAGTAAGGACAATCAGTAAATATCTAAATTTAAGTAAAAGAAGTTTTACTATCATTCACTAATCTAGCTAGAATTCAAGAATTTCAATGCTTTAGCTATTTTAAGTAGAATTAAATTTACTAGTACAAACAATAAATTACTATTCTTAAATTTAATCAGATAGATTGCAAAAAATAAGATTTTCAATAAGCTGCTTGTATAGTTAGCCTTTCATAGATAGTGATGCAACAAAGCCCGCTGGAATCTAGTTCATATTATATATTTATCTGATAAGTTCCATGTATGTGTAATTTATTTAAATTGACTTCTTATCATATAATTAAATACATTATTGAAAATTAAAGGTAAGGTTATAGCAATGGAAATTTCAAATTGGCACGAATTATTGAGTTTAGTTAATGTTGACAAAGATTTAAGCAAAGATAACGTAATTGAAAAAATACAAAATGAGCTGAAAAGATATTCAAAGGAATATGAAGAGTGGGAAAAGTCTGGCTTTGATATAAATTATGTGTTTAAAGATGGTGAAAAAGCGACTCTTTTGCACTTGGTGGCTTCCTTTAACCTAGAAAATATAGCGAAGGCTCTCATGGAAAAAAGGGCAAATGTTAATGAAAAAGATGTAAAAGGAGATACTCCTTTACATAATACTACTTATCTTGATAGTATAAACATAGCAAACGCTCTCATAGAAAAAGGTGCAGATGTTAATGCAATAAATATATGGAGAAGGACTCCTTTACACTATGCTGCTTTATTTCGCAGTATGGCCATAATAGATGCTCTTGTAGAAAGAGGTGTCAATGTTAATGCAGTAGATATGTGGGGAGAGACTCCTTTATACTATCTTAATTGTCCAGCAATTAAGAAAGGGTGGATTGCCGGTGGAGTAACTGCATTATTAGGTACTGCTATATCTATAGCACTTTTTACAGCCGGAGCAATTACAGCTGAGTTAATACCTATAGTTATAGCAGTAGTTGCAATTACAGCAACAGCATTAATAGTTGGCAATGCTATATATAAATTGTCAAAGCCTGACACTCAAGTTGATAAACCAATCTCAGCAAATCGACAGCAAGAAACTGCTAGCGATAGTAGGGTTGCCTAGCGATTCTGCCACAGTGTCAGCTGCTTTAATGATATCCATTTGTTCCTATAATTGTCTTTTCTTGGCTACCTTATTTTGCTATTCTGCTGAACAGAGACAAATTTACTTTCTTACTTCACTCACTAAAATTTTAATATGTCGTTTCTTTCCTGCAGATAATTTTATAAATGGCTGACCTTTAAAGCTTTCAGAGTTTATTGTATAGTTAACATCGTTTATAGTATTATCATTAACTTTGCATCCATTGCCTTGTATTAAACGCTTTGCCGCACCTTTTGAAGGTTCAAAACCGGTGTCATACAGCAGGTCTATCAAGGGTATACCATTTGCAATTTGTTCTTTTGTAATAGTGTAACCAGAAAGCAATGAACTGTCTTCATTTTCAAAAGCAGAGATTGCAGCAGATCGTGCAAGTTCGGCTTCTTTGCAACCGTGACATATTTTCGTCACTTCTGTTGCCAAAACCTTTTTTGCTTCGTTTGTTTCTTGATCCTTCAAGGACTCTAGTTTTTTAATTTCATCAGTTGGTAAATCAGTGAAAAGTCTCAAGAAACGACCAACATCTTGATCATCAACATTGCGAAAATATTGCCAGTAATCATAAGAATTTAGCATGCTGCCATCAAGCCATACTGCCCCACTTTCAGTTTTGCCCATCTTTTTTCCTTGTGCGTTTAATAAAAGAGGTGTGGTAAGACCAAACAGCTCAGGTAAATTTAACTTTTTGCTAAGTTCAATTCCGTTTACTATATTTCCCCATTGGTCTGACCCTCCAATCTGGAAACGACAGCCATACTTTTTATTCAACTCGACAAAATCATAGGCTTGTAACAACATGTAATTAAACTCGAGAAAGCTTAGATTTTGCTCCCTATCTAGCCTAATTTTCACACTATCAAAGCCTAACATGCGATTTACAGAAAAATGTGTCCCTATATCACGCAAAAAGTCTATATATTTTATGTTATCTAACCAATCTGCGTTGTTTACTATGATTGCACCAGTTTTTCCATAATCGAAAGATATCATCTTCTCGAGGGTTTTCTTTATACCAAGTATATTTTGATTGATATCTTCTATCGGCAAGACGCTTCTTGCTTTGTCTTTACCAGATGGGTCACCAATTTTTGTTGTGCCACCTCCAAGTAGAACTATTGGCTTATAACCGAATTTTTGTAGGTGACGGAGCATCATGATTTGAATGAGACTGCCAATATGCAAACTTGGTGCCGTACAATCAAACCCAATGTATGCAATTATATAATTATCTTGTGATAATAGCTGGTCTAACCTATCAATGTTTGTACATTGATATAGGTATCCTCTTTCTTGAATGAAGTTTAAAAACTCGGATTTATGTTTCATAATATGTTATTTTGTGTGTAAACGGTGTTGTTAACGATGGTGTCATTCCAGTGCTTGACGCTGGAATCCAGTTTATTATGAAATTTCATCAAAAATGTTGTATAGTGTGCTCGTTTATGATTAAGTTTTCTAGATTCCAGCGTCAAGCACTGGAATGACACCACCAACTTCATAAGGGTTGCCTTCAAAATTACAACATTTGAAAGTGTATACCAGCTACCTGGATAATCAATTCCATAACTCTTCTATCTTATAATATTCTCTTACTTCTGGCCTGAATAGGTGAACCATTATACCTTGAAAATTCACAATCACCCAGTTACCTTCATCCATACCTTCTACATCTATTTTATCATATTGCTTGAGATTTTTCATCACGTGCTCAGCTAATGCTTTTACATGGCGGCTCGAATCACCGGATGCAATGATCATATATTTTGCAATGACAGTTTTATTCTGTACATCAAAAGTAACTATATCTTGACCTTTGTTTTGATCTATTACATCTACAATTGTATTTTTTATTGATTCTGTATCACCATTCATTATTCTAAATTATATAATTTATCTGTAATGATACACTCAAAATTTCTGAATATGAACTATTTTTGATATGTTTCTAGTGTAACGTTTATAATACATATATTTGTAATATATGATAGTTTTCTGATGGTATGATCATTTACTTAATCGGATTTCCGGGTAGTGGCAAACTTACGATTGCAAAAGAGCTGTGTAATATTATTGATGGGGTGATAGTAGACAATAACCTGTTTAATAATATTATATTTGATATGATTGACTTCAGAAATGCTGAGGTTACAAGTGAAATATGGGAAAAAATTTTTGTGATTAGAGAGAATATGTTAGCAATATTGGAAAAATACCATATAGAATCAAAGCATTATATATTTACAAACGAATTGATAAAAGGTGATTCCTATGATCAAAAAGTATACAACTCAGTGGTGAATTTAAGTAAAAAAATGAACGTGGAGATTCTCCCTGTGGTGTTATATTGTAATAGTGGAGAACTAGTAAAGCGCGTTCAATTAAAGGAAAGAGAGCAGGAGAGAAAAATTACTGATTCAGATTTTGCTATGAGAAGAATTAAAGGAAAGAAACTATTTGTCCCTCAAGGTTCACTTGAAATTGATAGCTCAAACTTAAGCGCAAAAGAAGTTGCAAAAAAAATTGTTGAAAAAATGAATAGTAAAAAAGTAGTTGGAACTTCTATGATAGATAATTTAGCAACAGAGAGTATTTGTGATTAGTGAGGAGAAAGAGTATCGCCCTTGTGTTGGCATAATGTTATTTAACAAACAGGGAAATATTTTTATTGGAAAACGTTTTGATAGTGACTCTTATTGGCAGATGCCACAAGGAGGAGTTGATGAAGGTGAAGAGCTAGAGCAGGCAGCGCTACGTGAGCTATTGGAGGAAGTTGGTACTGATGAAGCAGAAGTTGTGGCTCAAAATAAAGAGTGGATATATTACAACTTACCCGAGGAAGTTATACCGATATGCTGGAATGGGAGATATTCTGGCCAAAAGCAAAGGTGGTTCTTAATGAAATTTTGTGGGAAGGATAAGGATATTAATATTAACTATACTGATCATCCAGAGTTCAAAGAGTGGCGTTGGCAAAATGTGGATGATTTGGTAGCCAGTGCTATACCGTTCAAAAAAGAAGTTTATAAAAAAGTGATAGAAGAGTTTTCTTCTATCATAAAAGGATCTATTTATGATAGTTGATTCTCATTGTCATCTAATTTATTTTTCTGATGATGAAATACCAAAGGTAATTTCAAGAGCAGAGCAAAATGGTGTGAGAATTTTGCATAACATATGTATAAGCATTAATGATATCCCTAAATTATTAAAAATCTCTTCATCCTATGATCAAGTCTACTGCTCCGTTGGTATACATCCGCTTGATACTACTGTGGAAAAAGGTGAGTGTATAAATGCTGATGAATTGATTGAATTTACTAAGGGCAAAAAGGTAATTAGTATCGGTGAAACCGGATTAGATTTTTATAAATCTGATAACAAAAGCAATCAAAAAAAAAGTTTTGCATCACACATAGAAGCGGCAAAAGTAACAGGATTACCTTTAGTTATTCACACTAGAAGTGCTGATAGTGAGATGATTGATATGTTAAATTCAGAAATGAAGAAGGACGCTTTTAGTGGAGTAATGCATTGCTTTGCTTCTTCTAAAGAGCTTGCTTATAAGGCTATGGACTTGGGATTATACATTTCATTTTCTGGAATTATTACTTTTAAAAATGCGAACTTACTAAGAGAAATTGCACAAAATGTGCCACGTGAGCGTGTTTTAGTTGAAACTGATGCACCTTACCTGTCACCTGAGCCTTACAGAGGAAAAAAAAATGAACCAGCAATGGTGAAATACGTTGTGAATTGTTTAGCGAAATTATGGAATGAATCGCCAGAAGAAGTAGCAAAAATAACTACAAATAATTTTTTTAGACTGTTTTCGAAGCTTGAGCTCAAAGAAATTCTATAGGGCAATTAATTTAGCTGACAGAGCTCTTTTACTGCACTTACAGATTTATAAAACATCTCTTGTTCACTATCGTTCATTTTAACTTCTAGAACTTTCTCAACTCCATTTTTGCCAATAATAGTAGGAACACCAATGAATAAGTCTTTCACACCATATTCACCATTAAGATAAGCAGCGCATGGTAATATACGCCTTTTATCTTTTAAGTATGATTCTAGCATGCTTATGGCTGAAGATGCAGGAGCATAGTATGCAGATCCAGATTTAAGTAGATCAACTATTTCTTTTCCACCATTACGAGTGCGCTCAACTATTTCATCAACTTTTCCTCGCGTAATCACACCCATCTCAATGATTTGGGTAAGTGGAATGCCAGCAATTGAAGCATAATTGATTAGTGGTACCATAGTGTCACCATGTCCTCCAAGCACAAAAGCAGATACATCTTCGACAGAAATATTTAACTCACTTGCAAGAAAATAACGAAAACGAGCAGAGTCAAGCACTCCTGCCATACCAACAATCATATTAGTTGGCAGGCTTGAAGATTTGTATACTACTGAAACCATAGCATCTAAAGGATTGGTAACCACTATTACAAATGCGTTTGGAGAATGTTTTTTAATATTTTCCCCAACCTCTTTCATTACTGCAGCATTAGTTTGCAGAAGGTCATCTCTGCTCATTCCAGGTTTTCTGGCAATGCCAGCAGTTATTATAATTGCGTCAGAGTTTTTTATATCTTCATACCTATTTGTACCAGTAATATTGACATTAGATCGATCAATAGGAGATGATTCTGTAATGTCAAGTGCTTTACCTTGTGGTATTCCATCGCTTACATCAAGCAAAATAACATCTCCTAGCTCTCTTAGTGCAATCATATGGGCAAGAGTCCCACCGATATTTCCTGCACCAATCAAAGATATTTTTTTTCTTTGTGCTGTCATTTTCTACTCCTTTATATTTACTTTTGTGGCTTTACTACCTTCCCAAGGGGATAAGCTGTCAAACATACGAAAATCTTGCGGTAAGTCTATAGGATTATATACAACCTTTTTTGCCTCTATATCGTATCTTACTTCCTCGTAGCCAGTGAGAGGAAAATCTTTTAACATTGGATGACCTTTGAATCCATAATCCGTTAAAATCCTACGTAAATCTGGGTGATTAGAAAACTCTATTCCATACATATCAAATACTTCACGCTCAAACCACGAAGCTGCGTTAAATATCTTTGCTGCACTTAGAGGTATATCACCTTCACATAACTGAAGCTTTATGTGCACTCTGATATTGTGCACAAGGCTGAGCAAATTGTATATTAGCTCGAAACGTTTTTTTCTATCTGGGTAATCAACTCCAAAAACGTCAACTAATAACTCAAGCCTACACTTTTCATCATCACGTAGAAAGAGTAAGTGATTTTCAATGTCATTCAAAGCTGAATATATTACAATAGTGCCATCATTTTTCTGAATACATTCACATTTAGTCTTTTTTTGTATGTATTTTGCAGTTTTATCCATGCTATATATTCTTAGTTCGTTTTATTTTATTTTGTAGACATAGCATTCCATATAGCAACGCCTCAGCAGTTGGAGGGCATCCAGGAACATATACATCAACTGGCACAATTCTATCGCAACCACGGACTACTGAGTAAGAATAATGATAATAGCCACCGCCATTTGCACAACTTCCCATAGAAACGACGTATTTGGGATCTGCCATTTGATCATAAACTTTACGCAATGCTGCTGCCATTTTATTAGTTAACGTGCCAGCAACAATCATAACATCTGCTTGCCTTGGGCTTGCACGAAAGATTATGCCATATCTATCAAGATCATAACGACTGGATGCAGTGTGCATCATCTCTACTGCGCAACATGCAAGACCAAATGTCATTGGCCACAATGAACCAGACCTTGCCCAGTTCATTATATAATCTATTAAATCACCAAATTTAGTGATAAGAAAACCTTCTTTTTTGTAACGATTCCAGTCGCCATTAGATAAATTTATTCCCATTCCAACGCACCTTTACACCACTCATAAATAAAGCCTATAGTAAGTATTGCAAGGAATATCATCATAGACCAAAATCCGCAATAGCTTATTTTAGATAAAGAAACGGCCCAAGGGAAAAGAAAAGCAATTTCTAAATCGAATATTATGAACAATATTGCAACTAAGTAAAATTTTATGTCGAAACTTTTTCTGGCTCTTGATAAAGGATTAAAGCCACACTCATATGTAGAAAGCTTTTCACCATCTGGGTTACTGACTGCAAGAAACATAGGTAATACACCTAAAGTAAAGGATACTACAATTGATACACAGATAAAAATTAATATGGTTAAATATTCACTCATTTAAAAAACATATAACACTATGAATTTACATGCTTTCCTAATCTTTTACCACCTAAAATATGTATGTGAAAGTGCGGTATAACTTGCTCTCCATCTTTACCGTGATTAGTAACTAATCTATATCCTGTTTTTTCTAAGTTATATTTATGTGCTATTTCTCTAACAGTTTTAAAAAAACTTACTATTTCCTCTTCGGAAGCTTTCAGAACAAAATCATCGTATGAAACGTATTGAGCTTTTGGTATAACTAGAATATGAACTGGTGCATCAGGATACTTATCACGAAAAGCCAGCACATTTTCATTTTTATGTATTTCCTCATAAGACAACTCACCTCTTAATATCTTAGCAAAGATATTAGTGTCATCATAAGCTGTACTACCCATACTTTATTAAATTCCTGGTCCTCTTCTATTTTGCTTATGATTTGGTGTAGAAGGTGGGCTTATTGCTGCTTCGCTAGAAGCATCTTCAAGACTTGAAACGTCGTCTTTTAGCTGTATATCTTGTCCACGCAAAATTGACCCATAGTCCATTTGGTGTCTTTTTGAAAAAGTTTCTATTCTATTTGCCCTTCTTGCAGCAATAACTTCTGGTTGTAAATGATACATATCTCCAGGAACAGTTAGGCTATGATACCTTTCCTCTATTTGAACTTCTTTCATAACACTCTCCATAATTTATTTCCCCCTACCTCTTATGCTTTCGCAACTTTCAAAATCTTGTTTAATAGCTTTTTGCCAATTATTTAAAATTTTCTCTGATGACTTTTCTTTATCCATAGGCCTTACAACTTCCTGTGACTTCTGCTTTTTACTATCATATCCACTATACAACTTTTCTGCAATACCATACAGCAATTTCCGATCTGTGTGAACTTTAAACTCTCCACCAGTAATTTTTGCCAAATTTTTAAGATCACAATCAATCTTATTATAAATTCCTTCAAGAGCGTACTTTTTCATTACTTTTTCATCCATACCTAGATTTTTATCTTTTATTTCTTGGATAATTTTTTCAACATCAACTTCAATTACAATTTTGTTTTCTTCTCTAAAAATAGTTATATTGGGCAGATCTTCCCTTATTTCATCTAATTTCTCTGGACTCAAGTAAGGTATATCCCCCGTTAAAGTTCTTGACGCTAAAAAACTTACCTTACCTTTTTCTTGTTTTGTTATTTGTATGCCGAGGTACTTACTAGCTTCTGTGGTTTTTATAGGTGGGTCATATTTCTCTTCTTCTTTAGGTAAATCACTCACAGCGTTTTTTAATGAAACTTTAGCATCATGCTTCATTTCATCAATTGAAGCAAACGGTTTCTTTATAGGATAAATAAGTGCTTTAGGCACAAGAAAAAACACGCCTTTTATCTTAGCCAAAATAGACTTTTTATTTGACTCATCTTTTGCCATACATACCTCCAAGTCACTTTCTACAATCAGATAGTAAAACACACTCAATTATAGACGAAAATATTTAAGCTTGTATATCTATTATAAGATGAAATTATAGAAATAGCAATCATTATTTGTACATTACCAAAGTATGTAGTATTTTTGCTGCTTTTCTTGTTCAAATTACCTTTAAAGATAAATTATGTTAAAATGGAACGCAAATAATATTATAGATGCTACTGGCGGAAGAGGGGAGGGTGTTTGTAATTCGGTGTATAGCTCAAATATTTCAACGGATACAAGAAGCATAAAAAAAGGTGATTTATTTATTGCTCTCAAGGGAAAGAAATTTGATGGGCATGATTTTCTACATGAAGCATTTTTAAAAGGAGCTGTTGCTGCGGTAGTAAGCGAAGATAAATATAGAAATTTTCCTCTAATTATTGTGCAAGATACTCTAAAAGCTTTGCATAATATGGCATCATATTACATTAGAAATATTCTTGTTAATGCTAAAGTTATCACAATTACAGGTAGTGTTGGGAAAACCACTACAAAAGATATGCTTAACACTGTTTTGTTGCATTATGGAGTATCTCATGTAAATGAAGGTAACTTGAATAATAATATAGGATTGCCTTTTACGATTCTAAAAGCGTCAGAAGACTGCCAGTATTTAATCCTTGAAATAGGAATGAGTAGAGCTGGTGAAATAAAAGAGTTATCGAAGATTAGCAATCCGGATATTGCAGTTATTACCAACATTGAACCTGCGCATGTTGAAAACTTTTCATCTCTACTTGATATTGCGCAAGCGAAATTAGAAATTCTACATGGTATGAAAAATAATGGTACTTTGGTTTTGAATAAGGATAATGAACATTATGATTATCTCTTATCAAATGCTAACAGAAATGTAGTAAGCTTTGGTAAGAATGAAAGTGCTACTGTTTGTTTGTTAGAACTAATAAGAGACGATAACGGTCTAAATTTAAAAATCAAACTGAACAGTGGTCAAATTATGAACTGTAATTTACCTGTAAAAGGCGAACATTTTGCATACTCTGCATTAGTTGTTACAGCAGTTTTGCAAAGTCTCGAACTTGATTTATCTAAATTACCACTAGCACTTGAGAATTTTACTGTAACAGAAGGTAGAGGTAATGTTCATCAAGCTAAATACAATGGAAAATTAGTACATTTGATTAACGACTCCTATAATGCTAACCCTACTTCAATGAAGGCTGCAATAAGAACTTTAGGTACATATTCTAATTTAAGAAAAGTGGCACTACTTGGCGATATGTTAGGACTTGGTAATGAAAGCATAGTATTTCATACAGAATTGCTTGACTCTATAGTAGAACAAAATGTGAATAAAGTTCATACAGTTGGTAAATTTATGTTAGAATTGAATAAACTTTTACCGGAGAATATAAAAGGCATGCATTTCGATGATTCTAACCAATTGAAAAGTAATTTAGCTAATATTGTTCAAGGTAATGATGTAATTTTAGTTAAAGGTTCTCATGGAATGAGAATGGACCTTATAGTGCAGGAATTCACAATAGAATATTAAATAAAACTATTGTATTAATTTAAAGTTAAGTTATTGGAAGTTTTAACTGTGATAAAACGTATAATTATTTTTGGTGGAACGGGATTTATAGGAAAACACATCGTAAGACGCTTGGCAGCGGCGGGGTATTTAATAAGAATATTTACTCGTGATCAGGAAAAAGCTGCTTGTCTGAAGTTATGTGGAAATTTAGGACAAATATCAATAATTGAAGGAGATTTTTTTAATGAAAGATCAATTTTAGAAAGTATGGAGGGGTGTGATGTTGTTATAAATTTAGTAGGAATATTATATGAAAAAAGAAAATACGATTTCTATGACGTTCATGTTAGAGTAGCTGAAAGAATAGCAAAAGCTGCGCAAATAAAAAGTGTATACATGATGATACATTTTTCTGCCATGGGAATAGAAAATAGTAAGCTGTCAAGATACGCCCACAGTAAATTAGAAGGTGAAAAAGCTGTAACTTCAGCATTTCAGGGAGCAATAATAATTAAGCCAAGTCTTGTATTCGGTAAAGAAGATAGTTTCTTCAATAAATTTGCAAGATTAGCAACAATTCTTCCTTTTTTGCCGTTAATCGGTAGTGGAATAACGAAGTTTCAGCCGATATGTGTAACAAACTTAGCTGAAGTGGTATACCGTATTATCAGCTTTAATAAGCAAGATAAAAAAATTTATAATATAGGTGGACCAAAAGTTTACTCTTTTAAAAGCTTATTAAAGTTTATTCTGAATGTGACTAACAGAAAGTGTCTACTGATCAATGTACCTTTTCCAATGGCAAGATTGATAGCCTTTTTCTTAGAAAGTAAAGTTGTTTCTGTACTGTTAAAACCTATAACCGGAGATGCAAGCCCTATACTTACTCGAGATCAGGTGAAAGTTATGATGAGTAGTTCAATCGAAAAGTCAGATGATCTCGGAACAATGAAAATTAGACCACTAGCAATTGAAAATGTGGTACCAGAATACTTGAAAATTTATAGAAAGCATTGATAGAAGAATGTGCCCGGTAGGATTCGAACCTACGACCCACAGCTTAGAAGGCTGTTGCTCTATCCAACTGAGCTACGGGCACACATCATATATAAAATGCTTCTTAGTACACGTGAAGTCAAGTATTTCTTGTGAATATAATGTTTGTGATAATATCTCAAAACTTTGTCAGTACAGCATGTAACGATAAAACTGAGAAAAAAGAAGCGTGGGTAATAGGAAGTCTAATAGCGCAGTAACACAGAACCCCAGGTCAGGCCTGCACCTATTGAAATCAGCAGTACCAGATTTCCTGATTTTATTTTTGATTCTTGTATTGCATAGTCTAAGGCCAGTGGAATTGATGCTGCTGAGGTGTTTGCATGCTTATCAACGGTATTAATCACTTTCTCTATAGGAAAATCTAATTTCTTTACTACTGCTTCAATAATACGAATGTTTGCTTGATGGGGAATTAACCAGTCAATATCAATGATTTTCAAATTATTGCATTTCAGAGTTTCCTCTACTGAGGCTGTTAACTTATCCACTGCATGTTTAAACACTTCTCTTCCATTCATAAGTATCTTTCCAGAATCACGAGTAGAGGATACCCCTCCGTTCGTACATAGTATGTCCACATTGCCATCAGAGTGTAAGTTTGTTGATATGATGCCGCTGCTACCCATTTCTGATTTTATTATCACTGCACCAGCACTATCACCAAAGAGTACACAAGTTGACCTATCTTCCCAGTCAACAATCCTAGACATTATTTCAGCACCAATAACGAGCGCATATTTTATTCTATTGTGAGATTTTATGAGCGAATCAGCAACTGTAACTGCATATATAAAACCAGAGCATGCTGCTTGTACATCAAAAGAAAATGCATTTTTACATTTTAACTTACTTTGTACAATCGTTGCACAGCTAGGCAAAGTTTTGTCAGGTGTTGTTGTTGCAACTATGATCAAACCAATTTCATCTATTGAAATTTTCGCTTTTTCTATAGCATTTTTTGCTGCATTAACAGCTAAATCTGACGTTAGTTCTCCTTCATCTGCTATATGTCTTTGAACTATTCCTGTTCTTTGCCGTATCCATTCATCGTTTGTTTCAACTATCAATGCAATTTCGTTATTACTCAAAATTTTTTTTGGTAGGTAAGAACCAGTGCTCAATATGAAACTTTTATTCAATATGACTTACCCCGTTAATTATCTTCTGGTTCAAATTTTCACTGATTGCATTTACTGCAAATTTTATAGCGTGAGCAAAAGAAATAGCATCAGAATTTCCGTGGCTCTTTATAATGATACCATTTAGCCCTAAAAACATAGCTCCACTTCTAATTTTAGGATTAAAACGCTCTAATGCTTTATTTAGCTTGGGTTTTAACAATATGCCGACAAGCATTTTTGTCATCCATGAATTAAATACTTCCTGTTTTATTAGACTGATAAAAGTACCAGCAGTTGCCTCAGCTGTCTTGAGCATTACATTACCAACAAAACCATCAGCAACAATTACGTCTATATTACCATCTAAAAATTCACTTGCCTCTATATATCCTTTGAAGTTAATACTTGGAGCATTTTTGAGTAACTCAAAAGCTCCTCTTACTGAGTCAGTACCTTTCACTTCCTCTGTACCAATGTTTAGCAAAGCGACTTCAGGATTTTCAACTTTTAATGCTATTTTTGCAAATATACTCCCCATTAATGCAAATTGAAATAATGAGTCAGTATTACAGTCAACATTTGCACCAAGATCAAGCAATGCAAAGCTTTTTGTCTTAGTTGGACAGACAGATGCAATAGCAGGACGATAGATATTGGGTAATGTTCCTAAAATAAATCTGGAGATAGCCATCAATGCTCCAGTGTTGCCTGAAGACACCATCCCAAAAGCTTTACCTTTTTTCACTGCTTCAACAGCTGCCTTCATACTTGAATCTTTGCGATGTCTAAGTGCAAAAGAGGGTTTATCATTTGGAAGAACATTATCAGAGCAATGGGTAAATTCGGAGTTATCGCTTACTTTTTTGTATTTTGAAAGCAAAGGAGATATTTCTTTCTGATCTCCATAAATATGAAAAAAAACTTCAACACCTGGGTCAACAAGATTATCCAAGAAAAAACTAGCACCTTGAATTACGGAAAGAGGTGCAAAATCCCCTCCCATAGCATCAAGTGCGATAACTATGTTGTTGTTGACCGTGGGTAACATATCATGAGTTACTCCGCCTTTTGTTTAATGAAAACACGTTTTCCTTTGTAACTATTGTCAACTGCTATGTTGTGAGGCAACATGAATTCTCCAGTTGTTGCACATACTACAATATTCTTAGGCTTAATAGCATGATGAGAACGATGCATATTACGCCTTGACTTTGACTTTTTTCTCTTCGGAACTGCCAAAACTTACTCCAATTCAATTATATAACACAATTTATTAGTAGCATGTTTTTTACAAGGAGTAAATAGCAAAATAAATAAGGTTTTCTTATACAATTCAGTCTTATAAACTTAAACTCAAGCATTTTGATCAAAGTATATTGAACTTAAGACATATCTTGACTATACTCTGGCGAAGTTAATAAAAATTTTAATAAAATCAGTAAAACTAATTTTAGCTAAGATAAATGTAAAGTGAGTTCCTTTAATATAGACAGCGTTAGAATAATCGGTAGATGCTTTATGAACTTTCTGTTGAGGATTGGTAACGCATTTGTATTTTTTATTCAATCTCTATACCACTGCTTTATTCCTCCATATTATTTTAGCAATGTGGCAAGACAAATTATAGAGATAGGCTTTTTCTCTTTGCCAATTGTTGGGCTCACTGGAGTTTTTATAGGAGCAGTGATAGTTTTACAGAGTAGCTTAAGTGGTATATTGATTAATCAAGAACAAGTAGTACCTAAACTTGTTACGATCACTATCATTAAAGAGTTAGGGCCAGTTTTGATCAGCTTAATAATGGTAGGAAAGGTTGGGTCCTCAATTGCAGCAGAAATTGGCACGATGCGCATCACTGAACAAATAGATGCACTTACAACTTTGGACATCAATCCTTTCAAATATTTAATTGTACCAAGAATTCTAGCGTCAGTTATAGTATTTCCAATACTTACAGTATGTGCAGATCTAATAGGAATATTTGGAGGGTATGTCACCGCAGTCTTTGAATTTAACCACAATTTAAATATATACATAAAATATACAGCTCAATTCTTTAATATGTACGATTTTATTGTTGGGCTAATGAAAGCGACTGCTTTTGGAGCCATAATTTCTGTTTCAAGTTGTTATTACGGTTACCATTGTAGGGAAGGTGCACGAGGAGTAGGTGTTGCTACAACATCAACTGTTGTTTTTTCGTCCATATTGATCATTTTAGCAAACTACTTGATTACTTTGATACATGTATAGCCCCATAATATCAATATTGAACCTAAGCTTGTCTTTTGATGATAGAACGATATTAAACAACATAAGTTTTAATATATCGAAGGGGGAATCATTAGTCATACTTGGCGGCTCAGGAAGTGGTAAATCTGTATTAACAAAAATAATCATTGGATTGCTAAAACCAGACTCAGGGTCTATTAAAATAAATAGTGAAAGCAAAAATAAATTTGGAGTCTTATTTCAAAATTCTGCTTTATTTGACTACGTTACAGTGTGGGAAAATATATCTTTTAATTATAAAAAGCGCTTTAATATCAGCGAAAAGGAGGCAAAACAGCTAGCAATCGAGAAGTTAAATGATGTTGGACTGGAGGAAAGCATAGCAGATATGTTTCCAATCGAGCTATCAGGCGGAATGAAAAAAAGAGTAGCACTTGCAAGGGCGATTGCGCACAATCCAGAAATTATTGTATTGGATGAGCCAACTTCAGGATTGGACCCAATTATGTCAGATATGGTAAACGAGATAATAATAAAATTATCTAAAGACTTTAACCCTACAATTATCACGATTACACATGATATTCATAGTGCATTTAAAATAGCTGATAAAATAGCAGTATTATACGAAGGGAATATTATCTACCACGGAACTGTCCAAGAAATACAAAATACTAATAACGAATATATAAAAAAATTCATTCATTATATATAGCTATAGGTTTACAAACGATATTGTGAATGCCACATCTAGCATAACTTGAGCTACTGACAATTGTCGTTCTGTTACTAGTGTAGTGCCACGGTGGTATGGTGTGTTAGCTATAAAACAACGCATTAAATATAGCTAAAGTAACTTATATCAATTTTTATTATTATGCCAATTCCAACTGCGGAAATTTATTGAATTTGTTACTTCACTACTCAACAGCAATTACAACTGATGATTTTATTTCATTCTACTACCTGCTGATTTATTTTCTGCTCAGCATATCCATTAAATCAGATTCTTTGAGTTTATTATGATCAACTTTACTGAATTTATTCACCATAGAGCTCATTTGATTATACTGCTTAATTAGAAGATTAACGTCAGTTACACTTGTTCCGGACCCCTTAGAAATTCTAAGTCTTCTTTTGCCATTTAAAATATCTGGATTTTGCCTTTCTTTTTCGGTCATTGAGTTTATGATGGCTATATATTTTTTCACTTTATTGTCGTCTGGCACACTGCTACTTAGCTTTTTTGTGAATGAACTAGGGATGAATTTCATTATGTTGCTAATGCCATCCATTTTACTCAGAGTTTTTAACATTCCCACTAGGTCGTTTAGATCGAATTTACCCTTTTTTACTTTCTTTTGTAACTTATCAATTTTTTCCTGACCAACAATCTCAGCAGCTTTTTCAACCAATGATACAACATCACCCATGCTAAGTATCCTTTTTGCAATTCTATCGGGATAAAAATCATCGAGGTCACTTAATTTTTCACCACAAGCAATAAATTTAATTGGACAATCGGTGATCATTTTCATAGAAAGAGCAGCACCACCACGTGCATCACCATCAACACGGGTGAGAATAATGCCGGTTACACCTATTACCTCATTGAATGATTTGGCAATGTTGACCGCATCCTGGCCTATCATTGCGTCGGCTACTAAAATAACTTCTGCAGGTGAAGCTATTTCCTTTACGGCTTTCAACTCATTCATCATATTATTGTCAATATGAAGCCTGCCTGCGGTGTCTAGTATTAATACATCATAATTATCGTTCTTTGCTGCTGCCAGTGCCCTTTTTGTAATTGCAATAGGCTCCTCATTTATTACTATAGATAAAGTTTGTACGTCTATCTGTTTACCTAGCACCTCAAGTTGTTTCTGGGCAGCCGGCCTATAAATGTCTAAAGAGGCAAGCATCACTTTTTTCTTTTGCTTTTTTAGCTTGAAAGCAAGCTTTCCTGAGGTAGTTGTTTTACCTGCACCTTGTAAGCCCACCATCATAATCACAGCAGGGGGTTTAACTGCTAGATTTAAGTCACTTTTCTCTGATCCGAGAACTGCAACTAAATTATCCTGCACAATTTTAATTATCATTTGTGCTGGAGAAACACTTTTTATGACTTTTTCCCCAATCACTTTATCTTTAATGTCGTTGATGAATTTTTTTGCAACTTCAAGTGAAACGTCAGCTTCAATTAAAGCTATACGTATTTCACGCATGGCAAGATTAAAATCATCTTCAGAAATGATCGACTTTCCTCTCAGTTTACTAAATACAGAATTTAAACTTTCAGTTAACGATTTAAACATAATAGCATTAGTAGAATACTCATTAAAAAGAGAGAAGAAGCTGAAACAAAACTCACTGAGTTATAACTTAGCACTTCTTTAAGTTTAGTAATATTATTAAAGTATAAATTAGTAAGTGAATTAGTCAAGTTTTGCAGTACGTTGGCAGACATTTCTCTCACTTTAAAGACCAATTGATTGAACAGCAAGACAATATAGGGTACGAAAGCTCTAAAAATCCAATCAATATCCATTTTAAAATTTATTCTTGGGTAAAATAACTTGCGTAAAGGAATAAACAATAAAGTGGTACATAATAACAAATTAAATTGCGACAAAATATTTTTTGTGTTGTACACAAAATCGAAAATCGAAGGGTTATTGTAAATAGGCAAGTAAGGGTTGCCAGCAATTATACATATGAATGCTAAAATAATCATTGTTATTCTACCTTCTTTCCCTTCTGAAGGTTTGGACTTGCTTTTAGCGATAAATATGTAATAGAAAAACTTGAGCCCCACGCTTAAATAAAGCAGTAAATTTAGAATCTTGTATAAATTTTTATACACTTCTAAATTAGCACCACTTGCTTCAATCTCGGCTGTAATGTATGATTTGCTAATAAATCCAACGGTTCCAGGAAATGCAGCCACTGTGAATATCGCAATTATAGCACACATGCCTTCGACTGACATCAATTTACCCACTCCATTAAAACTAATTGTTTTTGTCCGCGAAATAATCGCATTGCTAACCACAAACAATAATGATTGATAAACAAGAGAGAAAATTATGTGTAGCATCAAAATTGGTATTGCCTTTTCCGAAGGGCTGAGTAAACCTCCTGCAATAATCAGCAAGCCCATTTGTCCTACAACATTATAGCATAGAAATCTACGAATATTTTGCTCAAGAGAAGCAAATATAATGCTGTAAATTACAGTGATGGCGCCTACAAGTGCTAATATTTCAGTACAATCTTGCCATAGGGTGTAAGTGTGTAAAAGCATCACTAAAAAAGAGACTTTAGTGGTAAATAAAGAGAGATATGTAGTGCCATGTAGTGATGCAGCAGGATATGCATCAACAACCCAAAACGAAAAAGGAAAACAAGCGCAGTTTATCAATAAACCCAAAATTATCAGGTTAGTGCTTTGAAGTGCCAATCCTGCTGTCAATATAACTCCAACCAAAAAGTGTACACAAGCGTACCTTATTGCAGATCCACTATCTCTACAGCTAGCTGCGATAATAAAAAATGCACTGATGGTCATTAATTCAAAGAATATTATAACCAACATTATCTGCTTGGATAAAATTGCACAGAGTGAGCAGGTAGTATAAGCAAAAAAAGATAGCATCTCTGAAAAAGTCAAATTTTGTGTTGGTAGAACAGCTAAAAATGCAACTGATAAAAAAGATATTAGTACGATACGAAAAGATAAATCAAAATTTAGAACTGGATGAGAGCAATTCAGTGTAGTACCTAAATTTTCAGGTAATATTAGGACTATCACTATTAATGTAGTCAACAGAAATAGCAATAAAAATTTATAAAGTTGCACAATGATGTAAAACAGTATGGTTTATGCTACCTCAACATACAAATAAAATCAATTTGCATATTAACCACTAGTTAAGCTAATTACCATATAATTATATCAGGGTTTAGAAGGTTATAGAGAAACCGGTCAGATTAGGTTTTTAATCTAATCTGACCGATAGCTTTAATAGTGAGGTAAGCTTTAATATAGCACTCCTAATTCACAGTGCTACACTCGTGCATAATTTATTTTTAATTTGTGCACGAGCGTTAGTAAATTATTTACTTTTTGAAATAAAATTTGGCATCACTTTAATATCCAGACTTAGTAAACCTCAGTAGGGCTGCCAGTTGGACCCATAAGAATTACTTGTTCACCTTCTTTAAAACATTTACATAAATTAGTGGAACCGCCAGTTTCAAGCACAATAGTGGAAATAATTCCTTTTTTTTTGTCTACTTCAGTGCCGGTTACAGCTATACCTTCCATAGCAAGGGTTGTATTATTGACTTTTCTGCTATTGATTGCAAAATTTTGCAACCTAAAGAATTGTCCGGGTTTAAAATTTTTTGCCGCAAGTGGTGCTTTGATCACTATTTCCACAACTTTGTCAGTTAAATATTGAATTTTTATAATCTTTGCGGTGAATTGCTCTTTGATTCTATTAAAAAATTTTTCGTTAGCCAGGTGTTCTGATATTATTCCAGCGCGTGACGCTTTAGTGTACAAATGCTGCAATTTGTAGGTAATTCGCATAGTAGGTGGTGTTATGCAAGTAGCTGACACTGGAATCCAGTTCTGACTATACAACCATCTGATGTACTCATTCAAAATTAAGTTTTCTGGATCCCAGTGTCTGGGCACTGGAATGACATCTTTTTTGGTGAAAGTTACTCTTACATTACAACATTCATACAAGTGTGCATATGACTCCGAGATTCTAGCTGGAGTGGGAGAAATGAAGCTAACTCTATTCAAAAGCTGAGAAATGATAGGGTAGCCGTTCTTAGCACTTGCCATAGCTTTCACGACGCTGCCGCTATACGAAGGGTGAAGATCACCAAAAAAGCTAATTGTTTTATTGTCTTGCTTATATACCAATATCCTGTCTTTATCCTGCATCTTAGGAGAAAATACTGGATCTATTTCTTTTCCTAATGAGTTTAAATGAATAAAATATCCATTACTTAGTTGAAAATGCTTTTTATCTTCTGTTGCAATAGCCGTGTTTGGTTCAGTGCCTGCTGCTATGAGAATAGAGCGTGCTTTGATACATTTAATTTCGTGGGATTTTGTATCAATCAGTTTTATCAACTCAGCATGATTATATTTGTCTGTAACAATTTCAATAGGCTCTAAGTTTTCAATGAAGTAGATTCCTTCTGACAATGCATTTTGCACCTCTTCGCTATTTAATCGATAGCTCGGTGAATCTTTTAGCTCTTTTCTGTATATAATTTTCACTCCCCCGAAGCTCTTAGTTAGTTCCAATATTTTTGCTTCTCTATTCTCTTTTTTTGCTAACTCTTGCTCTGCTTGGATCAATTTTGCGTGCGATATAAGCTCATTTGCAATTTCATATTCTTCTTCCGTCCAATCTTTTTCAACATATTTCTTTCCATACTTATCAACTAATATCTCATAACGAAGAAGAAATTTTTCTACTTGAATTGGATAATATGCTAAAGCTTCAGTGGCAGTATCAATTGCAGTGAGTCCTGCACCTATGACAACTATCGGCATGCGAACTTGCAGATTTGCTATGGAGTCGAACTTAAGAGCACCGGTAAGTTGTAATGACATCAGAAAATCAGATGCCATGCGCACTCCGCGAGCCAGCATATTCTTTATTTTGATCATTCGTGGCTTGCCAGAGCCAAGTGCTAGTGCGATGTGATCAAAACCCAAGTTGAAGGCATCATCAACATTAATCGTGCCATCAAAACGAATGCCTCCATAAAGTGCGAAATTCTCACGCCTTTCCAGTAGTAATCTAATAATCTTTAAGTAATTTTTATCCCATCGGGAAGTAATGCCATATTCTGCCACCCCACCAAACCCATCTGCCATGCGTTCACTCAATTTTTCGTGTTTGAAATCTTTAATTAGCTGAAAATTATCGATCAAAGGTTCAATCTTTAGTCCATCAATGGCGATAACGTTATGCCCATCGTTTAATAAATGATGAGCTAAATTAAAACCCGCAGGACCAAGTCCTACAACTAGAACGTTTTTTCCAGTATTTTCTTTTGGCAATGGACGCTGAAAATTTAAAGGATTCCAACGGCTAAGCAGAGAATATATTTCAAATCCGTACGGCAAATTGAGTACGTCGTCCAAAATCCTTGTTTCAACCACTGGCACATTTACAGGCTCTTGTTTCTGATATATGCATGAGTTTATGCAATCATTGCATATTCTATTCCCAGTAGCTGCACATAATGGGTTATCTATCATCACAATTGCAAGACTTGCTATGCTATATCCTTCGCTTTTTACCAGATTCATTTCTGATATTTTCTGCTCTAGTGGGCAGCCGTGCAGCTCAACTCTAAGTGGAGACTTTTTGAAAGTGTTGTCATCATTGATTAGCCCCTTTGAGCAGCTGTCCTTACTTTGCTTATGACAAAATATGCAGTAGTGAGCATTATCTAGTGCTTTATTCAAACTCACCTTTTTGCTTGTTAGATCAAAACCATATCTTCTTTTCACCTCATTTGAATACAGAACCTCAACCTCGTCTACTTCTTTTTTCAAGAATGATACGAGATTTTCGTAATCAATTTTCTTATGTATGCTAAATAGTATACTCTGTTTATTTTTTACTCTCCAAACTGCATATTGAGCCGCAAGTTCTATTTCTTCTTTGTGATCCTCTTTATTTTCAAGCCAACTCATTACCTGCTCAGAAAAGTTTTTTTCTGTTGTCGGTAAAGTAATGAAACTATTTAATTTGTTAGTGACATAATCAATATTTGCTACATCAGTGTATTTCTTCAATGCATAACGCTGAACAAATAATCTTTTGCATCTGTATATTACAGCAAAGTCATTGTGTTTTTCCTTTAACTCTTCTACTTCTTTTTCAATATTGAAAAATTTTGCAATAAATTCATCAAGTAAATGTGAGAGATCCATTATTAACTGGCTATTACAACCATCTTTCATCCAAGCTGGAATCCATCCTTCTTGTTTTCTGGATCCCAGTGTCAAGCACTGGGATGAACACTGGGATGACATCGAAGAAGAAGCTGCTTTTTCTCTTGCTTCAACTAATGAATAAAACAAGCTTTCATCGCACGATTTTATGTAATCCAAAAACGCCTTATCTAACTTTATTAATTCACTACGAGTGTATAAGTTTGAAAATGAGATTTTGAAATTCAGTTGCATCTTTATACTATACAGTGTACATACTGTTTCTTACAAATGAAGATTTTATTTATTTTTTAATGCTGCTGAGATTATTGCTTCTGCAACTTTTTCTTCCTTAACATATGCAACACACTCAAATTTGTGTAGACCTAAACGCACACTTTGAATATTAGCTTGAAGAATCAATACGTCTCCTGGAGTAACTGGCTTTGTGAATTTTGCATTTTCAATGGATCTCAAGTAAACAACTTTATTTTCTATTGTTTCTTTACCGAGGACACATATAGCAGATGCCTGAGCTAAAGACTCAATTATCAAAACTCCTGGCATTATCGGATGGCCAGGAAAATGACCAATAAAAAATTGCTCGTTGAAAGTCACATTTTTGATTGCTTTTATACTTTCACCAGGTTCGCATTCTATAACCCTATCTACTAAGAGAAAAGGATAAGAATGTGGTAGTATTTTTATAATATCACTGATATTACATTGCATAAGTCTATTCAATGTTTTGCAAAGCAAATTCGGGTATTTCCTTGTTTACATTTTTTAATACTACATCCGATAAATCTACTTCATCCATAGAGTATAAAACTTGATTCTTTTTTGAAATAAATAGTACCAAATCTATGTTGTTTTTTTCTGCTGTTTTTTTAGCAACTTCTTTTATCTTGTTAAAGACACTTTCTACTGCTTCTCTATAATTTTCTTCTAAATGTGACATTTTCTTAGCGTAATTATCCCTAACACTTACAGTATGCTTACTAAATTGTTCTGTCTTTTCTTTTTTTGCTTCTTCTGACAAAAGGTCAAATTCTTCTTTCGATGGCTTAAATTTTTCTAACTCATTTTCAAATTCCTTCTGTAATCTAGAATTCTGCTCCTTTATTTGTTGTTGTATATTTTGCAGAGCCAGAGATTCATTGATAACCTTATCACTATCAATAATGGCAGCCTTTGTATTAAGCGTGCTCTGAGGTTGATACCCTACAAACTTATACCCCACAAATAAGGAAATAATTAAGGCAATAACTGATGTAAATAACTGTATATATTTCATTTAAATCCCCGCTTCAATAGAAATTTTAACGTTTGTCGATGGTATTATGTCATAAGCTTCCTTTACTAAAGGAAACCCAAAATCTAATCTAATTCTACCAAAAGGAGAAGGCATTGAAAAGCCAAAACCTGGTGATACTCTTATAAGCTTACTATCGTAATATTTCCCACTATATCCCTTCTTTTCATCTAAACCAAAAAGTGTTGCATAGTCAACAAATAGTGAGCCTTTGATACCAGCATAGTCGTATAATTTAGATAGTGGAAAATCTACTTGCTGTGTTAAATTAAAATAAGTTTTGCCTCCCAATGAGCTTTGATTTTTGTCTTCTGCTCTTGGTCCAATGCCGGAAAGGTCAAATCCTCTAATCTCATTGCCACCTTTAAAGAAGTGCTGGCCAATGTTTAGATCTTCATCGGTATAAGAAAAAATATGACCTGCTGCTACTTTAAAGCGCAGTGTTATATCATCATCAATTTTGCTTAATATAGGATGTGTATAAAAAGATAAGAATTCAGATTTTAGGAAATTTACATTTCCCCATAATCCTGAAATATCCTGACTTAAACGCAATAAATATCCCTCTTTAGGAGTATAGAGGTTATCCAGTTTATTGTACGCTAACGTGTATCCCACTGATGAAACCTGATACTCACCTTCTTGATCTCTTATTATCTCAGAGATATCCTCATCTTTTCCACCCTTATTGTCCATGTGTATGTGATTATACTTATAAGAATATTGAAAGGAATTGGTTAGATTTTCTGAGATTTTATATGATACTTTTGCTATTCCTCCCCAGTTGCAGGTATCGAAAGTAGTGTTTGGTTTGTCTTGTTTTTCATAAAAAACACCCATGCCTAGTGAAGTATCAGAGTCGTTAAAATTATTTTCAACAGCGTCTATACTAGTAGAAAGAACATATTGACTTTTTTCAAGAGCAAAAGATACTTCTTTACCACTACCAAATAAATTACGATCTGTGAAATCGGTTTTAACAAATACTCCACCAGGAAGAGACATACCACCTGTTAAAGATAACGAGGCAGTTCTTTTTTCTTTAACATTTAAATCAAGATTCACTGCATTGTCATCCACTGTATAACTATTTATTTTTACTGTTTCAAAGAAATCACTATATATCAATTTTCTACGTGATTTTTGGATCTCAGATGTGTTATATGCGTCACCTTCTGCCATGCTAAGTTTTCTTCTAATTACTTTATCTAAAGTGCGGTCATTGCCATCAATAGTAATTTGGTTTATATAAATCTTTTTACCTGGTAGCACTTTGTAAGTTACATCCACAATATTGTTATGTTGTGTATATTCTGGATTAACTTTTGCAAATATATATCCTTTTTCGCTTAAATGTTTACTTATTTTTTCTGCTGTATTGTTAATTTTAACTCTATTAAATATTTGATTATTTTCCTCTTTGATAAATTCTAATATTTCTTCCCTTAAACTTAAATCCTGAATCTCAGTTTCAATATCAACTTCATTATTTCCAAATAAGTATTGCTGCTTTTCATCAATCAAAAAAGTTAACTCTATTTGGTTATTATTATCAACCTCAACAATTGGTTGGATATTATTTTGAATATATCCCTTAGATGAATAGAAGCGATCAAGCAGTTCTGTGTTAATCAGTAGATATTGAGGTGAATAATGAGTTCCGCTTTTAAAAATGGCTCTAAATAACTTACTAAATATATCATTGCTATGCCTTTTGATAACTTGCTCTAACTCATTTGCTGAAAAGTTTTTATTACCTATAAATCGTAAACCCTTAATTTTAGAAGTTCTTCCTTCTTTTATCTTAAAAATTAGGTTTATCCTATTGCTACCAAGCTTATCTAGCTCATATGCAATTTTAACACCAATTTTACCACTGTTCCTATAAAGAGTAGCTAGATTTATTAAATCGTTTTGTAATTTTGTTTCAGTGAAAATAGTTAGTGATTTTGACTGGATAACGTTATTTAGCAACTCTTTACTGTTAAATAACTTATTGCCTTTCAATATTACTTTGTTAATCAATGGATTCTCATGAATTTTTACTACTAAGTTTTTTTCATCATCGATATAGGCGTTAATACTAGCAAATAACTTTGTTTTATATAAATCTTTTATAACTGAATCTACATCATCATCATTTATATGATTACCTGGTTCTAATTTTGTATAAAACCTTATTGTTTGATCACTTACTCGCTCATTGCCAATATACTTAATATTTTTTATCTGTACTTTTTCCTTATTTTCTAGAGCAACAAGTAGAGTGGGAAAAGAAATAAATATTATTATTAGTATGTGAAATAACTTTTTCATATGTATCTTAAAAAAGATGCCTAATATCATTTGTGATTGCAACTGCCATCAACAAAAACAGTATGGTAGCACCAAAAGTGGCTGCATATTTTTGATATTTCAAACTCAAATCTCTACGTATAACTGCTTCTATAATATAATGAAATAAATGCCCACCATCTAGTAGTGGTATTGGCAGCAAGTTAATTGCAGCTAAATTCGCTGAAATAATTGCCATAAAATATAGAACCATAATAAGTCCCTTTTTAGCTGATTGCCCTGAATATTTTGCAATTTTTATTGGCCCACCTATTTCATTTATACTCCTTTTACCAACAACAATTTGAAAGAGTGCTTTGATTGTTAAACACATAGTGTGGTAGGTTTCATTCACTGATAGGCTAGCAGCTCCAAGAAAAGATGACTGTTTTAACCCTATCATATTAATTGAGGTAATTCCTATAGTTTTTCTTTCTATTATGTTACCAAAGACATCTCTATCCTCAACTGTAAACGGAGTTAGAATAGTTCTGTACTCTTCGTTATTTCTGCTATACTTAATTTCTATTCTTGTTTCAGGGTTGGACATTATCACGCGTGAAATATCTTCAAAGTATTTTATTTTGTACTCATTGATCTGTGTAATAGTGTCACCTGGTAATAGGCCAGCTTGCTTTGCTGCACTTTCTTCAATTACATTACCAATTACTGGTGGAGTACGATAATAACCTGCCACGCTGAAAAATATTGTGAAGGCTATAACGGTAAATATCATGTTTGCAAAAGGCCCTGCAAAAACTATTGCTGCTTTTTGATATCGAGGTTTTGTATGGAATGAGTATAATTTTTCTTCTTCAGTTAATTTTTGTTGATCAACAGGAACGCTTGCTGCATTAGTATCCCCTAACATTTTAACGTAACCACCCAATGGAAAGGCACTTAATTTCCATCTAGTTCCAGACTTGTCGTTAAAACCAAAAATTTCAGGACCAAAGCCTATAGAAAAAGATTCAACTTTAACCTTGCATGCTTTAGCGACAATATAATGCCCACATTCATGCACGAATACTATGATAGAAATTATTAAAGAAAACGATAAAAAATAATATATTCCAGCGCTAAGTTGATGAGAAATTAATTCCACCTATGTTTTAAATCTTAATCAAACGTTGAGTATATTAAAATGCGCCTTGCTTGACAAGTATTTAGTTTAGTCTTTAAATTAAAAAAAAGTTTAATGACAATGATAGATATCTCCTTATTAAGAAGAAAACTGATGTATAGGAGTTGGCATAGGGGTTGTAAAGAAACTGATATACTTTTAGGGCATTTTGCATTGAAATATCTTGATAAATTTTCCTTAAGTGAACTAATTGAATACGAAAAAATAGTTGATCTTGATGATTGCGAATTATATTGTTACATAACTCGTAAGAGACTTCTCCCCCCTGATTTGAGTAGTGAGGTAGTCGATTTGATTGCTTCCTTTAATCACTTATGCACCCAATAATCTTGTTTACCCTATCTAATACTTCAGCATATTCTACTCTTTTTTCCTCCTTATACTTTTTGCATTCTTGATTTATTTCGTCTAATCGCTTTGTTAATTCTAAAATTTTGTCTTCGAGAGTCAATGCTGCAAGTAAGAAATTTAATGCATCTGAGCCCTTACCTCCAGTTCTTTGAGATATGGAGCTAACTAGCTTGTTGAAGCTATTAGCAAGTTGTAATAAATGGTCCTTCTTTTTACTTTCGCAAGATATTTTATATGTGTTATTATGTATAACTATTTCTACTACTTGCATATGATGCTATATTGTACAACTTTCAAATTTACAATATAGATTTTCATTCATTTATCAAGAGGGATAACTTTTTACTGCTACGAAAATAAGTTTTAAAGTATTGATGTTTTGCAACCTTCTGTGACGTCAAATTACTTGCTTCTTTCAAGTTATAGCTTCTAATTGAAAAAGAACCAAACCCCCTGATTTCAACTCTATTATGATATTTTAACGTGTTTGAAAACACTCGAAAAAAACTATCAACTATGGCTGCTATAATAACCTTATCTAACAAAAGGTTTTTTTTTGCCACTTTTGCTATTATATCAGATTTCGTTGCCATTTATATGAAGCACAAGAAGTTATTTGGCAGATAATATTATATTATATTTTTCAACACCTACTACTTCAACTTGTATTTTTTCTGATATAGAAAACTTTTTATTTTCTGGTAAATGCTCTTGATCTACTAAAAGGGTTACATTGTTCTCAATTTCAACGATTAGACCATTTTCCTCTCTCTTACTTACAGTAACCTGAATTTTATCCCCTACTTTAACTTTCTCTATCAGTTCTTCAAGAGGATCATACTCTATTTGTTTTACTCCAAGATAAATTCTTGTCCGATCTACGTTAGCCCTTATCACTTTTGCTTCTATTTCATCACCTACATTATACTTTTTTATCTCATCTGAATTGTTTTTCGACCAACTTAGATTTTGCATATAAATTGTTCCTTCTACGTCCTCAGATATCTCAGAATTATCAAAAGTCACAGATATTTGTGAACCATTGTTGCTTTTAACTTTACCAGAAACAATAGAACCAAGAGGATATTTATCAATAAATACTTGCCAAGGATTCTCTACGCACCTTTTTGTGCTTAAACTCATCTTATTTTTAATAATGTCAATACCGAGAATTTTTACATCCACTTCTTGTCCTATTGTTACAAAACTACTAATTGGTAAATTACTCTTGCTCCAAGTTATTTCTGATGAGTGTACCAAACCCGCAATCCCAGGTTTAATCTCAACAATGAATCCACAATCTTTTATACCCGTTACGCATCCTTTGTGTACGCTGTTAATTGGGCATTTTGACTCTAGATCTTGCCAAGGATTGTCTCCTAATTGTTTTACACCCAGGGAGATTTTTCCATTTTCTCTATCTATTTTTATAATTTTAGTTTTTATATGCTGACCACAAGAAAAAATTGCAGATGGATGACTTACATTACTCCAAGAGATATCTGTAATATGTAGCAGTCCATCTATAACTCCCACTGTATCTGATTCATGAATGCCAACAAATGCACCGTAGTGAGTGATGCTTTTTATTTTGCCTTCTACTACATCACCTTCATTTAAAGATTCTAAAAACTTAATTTTTTCACCAGCATGCAACTTCTCTAATACCAGCTTTCTTGATACTACAATATTCCCCTGCTTCTTATCCATTTTAAGAACGATGAATTTTTGTTCAGTTTCAATAAGGTGATTAGCATCTTTTATTTGCTTCAAATCCACATGACTCAGAGGTAAAAACGCACTTATTCCATCACCAAGATCAACAATAAAACCGCATTTAATTGAGCGTTTAATGATTCCTGTTACTTCATCTTTTGTAATTGCGCTTTCTTCCAATTTATTCCATTTTTCGTCTCTGATTGCTTTCTCACGACTAAGAACAACATTACCATGGTAATCTTCAATTCTTTCAACATAAACTCTAATTTTCGAGCCAACAGTGATATCATCATTACAACTGAGCTCCTTAATCAGAATTCTTCCGTCTGACTTTAAACCAACATCAACCACAATATCATTAGAATTTCTTCTTGTGATTATACCTTCTACCACATCTCCTTCTTTGATTTTGTTAGCAAAAGAATCTTCACAAAAGTCATTGTCTTGATTATCAAATTGATCTTGAAATATCTCTTCTATGAACCTATTTGATGATAGCCTCTTGATAGCAACTGTACTTTCCATACCTTTTAATTTTAACTTCATTAGAACTCATATATTATATAATATTAATAATTAGTGACAAGTAAATTCTCATTAATTCATTTCGAGAATTGTTTAAGCTATAAAAGATTAAGTTATGTAAGATATGTTATCTAGGAATAATAATTGGATTAGGTCATTTTCCAGAAGATCTAGGTTGAAGTTGAATGTTTTGGAGAAGTATTCTATTAAAAACAGCAAGGAATCTATAAAAAAGATCGTAGACTTACAAAAAAGAATACGAGTAGAAATAGGTTTCGGTAATGGTGAAAATATGCTCCATCAGGCATTCAATGAATTTGATCTATTATTTATAGGATGTGAGCCTTATTTAAAGGGGGTCTCTTCCTTGCTAAAAAGCATAGAAGCACACAGCATAAAAAATATTTTAATATGGACAGAAGATGCAAGAGAATTAATTGCCAATTTTCCTGACAACAGTGTTGAAAAATTCTTTATTCTCTTTCCAGATCCATGGCCAAAAAGAAGTCACAACAAAAGACGGTTAATTAATACGGAATTTTTAAATTTATTAGCAAAAAAAATACTTGTCACAGGTGAAATATTTATTGCAACTGATCATCAGGATTATGCAGAGTGGATAGAGTTACATATAAAGCAGTGTAATTTTTTAACCTATAAGGAAGATAGTTTTGCAAATTATACCCCAACAAAATACCACAGAAAAGCGCTAGAATATCAGCGTAAAATAAAGTTTTTTAAAGTAAATGTTATATCTAAACTGACTTAGATTTACCTCTGCTTGTTAGTACAGATGTGTACATGACACTCTATAGTGCAAGTAGCCTACCATATACTGGGAATAACAGTTTACTGAATTCTTTAATCTTACAAATAGAAAGATCAATAAACTTGATAAACATCAACATTATCAGCCAGCATTGCTTTTGCAACTTCAATTCTACCTTTTTTATGATCGGTTTGGATAATTTTATAACCTATAGCATTTTGTCTAGCAACCAATCTGGTGCTTCTCTACCTTTTTCCCACTTAGCAAATCTCATCTTTTCTTTTAGGTAATATTCTCTATATGCTTCTATTGGGTTATTACATTTATATCGATCAGGTAACGCTTGTGTAAAAGCTTGTATATCAGCTGATCGAAATATTAGCAAATCCTTGTTATTATCGCACCAATCTATAACTTCTTCGGATTTATGCGTTCTTTTGTATCGCAAGCTATATTCTATACACAATTCTTTTCCATGTTTTATTAACCAATCAAAGTTTCCTTTTGATTGTCTAGCCCATAAAGAACAAGGATGGTTTTTGTGAGTAAGTTTATATGGAACTTCTATATTCTGGTTTGTAATGCTGACTAAAGGATTTGGCTCTTTTAATGCTATTGAAAAAACACTGCTAAGCAATTGAGCAGTTTCTAGCGGCATTTTTACTATGTGCTTATCGCATAACATTTGTGCTGCAGTTACAGGATTTTCGTCTAATATAAAGATATTCATCTAAGCACCCAGAGATAGAATTTTTGCGTAGTATTTATTTCAATAAACCCTAAAATATCATTCAGAAAATGGATAAAACTCAGTTAAAAAAATTATACACAATTCCGAGGAACCTTTTCAAGCTACAATGAACGTATAGCTACCACTCTAGCAATATTATTTCTCACCCACTGAAGATATTGCACGGTACTGTCTACTTGATCGTCGTGACGGATTTCTGGAAACATTAAAATCTCATACTCAAAGTCGCTAAGCCATACTGCTTGGTTAGGGAGAAAAACCCGCTCAGATTCTATAATTGGGACAATTCGGTGAAATCGAGTTAATTTGTCATCATGTGGTACTATTTGAATAATAGGTAAATCACTGTTTTTCCTGAGCTCCTGAACCAATTGCTGACCGCTTGCTTTTGCTTCGATTAAAATTGCGTGTGGCTTCCACCTTGCAGCCAGCGACAGAACTTTCTCTTTAAGTTTTGGATATTCAAGTTTTGCGCGATATACATCGAGTAAATAGAATGTATTATCTACTTTTGTCCAGGTAGTGCAGACACTAAAGTCACTTGTATTGTTTGTTGAAATTGCAGTATCCCAACTTTGTGTTACATGCAAGAGGCTATCAGGAAAATTTTTATAGCGCTTCAACCACTCTCGTTTAATTATAGCACTTGAAAGTGGTAGAGGGTTTTGTTGGTATTGAGCAGCAAAACCATAACTCCCAAGTTCAGCTTTTATCATCTCAATTTCTTCTTTTCCTTCAGTTAGGGAATACAACAATTGACCTTCTTTTCTTGAGTATATTTCCTGTTCATGCTCTGGAATATGATTATTAACTGAATAAATAATCTCCTTATCTTCAGCTATTATTGGTAAACAGACATGATGCCATATGTTTCTTGGTTTACAGAGGAGGTGACCAGTTAAATCTTCTAAATGGAGTCTGTGCATCACAAGAACGATAACTCCTTTTTTTCTGTCGTTGAGCCTGGTTACTAAAGCCTGATCAAACCAGTTTGCAGCACGCTTTCTAAATGTTTCGCTCAAAGCTTGTGCGGGACTTAGTGGATCATCCACGATAATGAAATCTCCACCTTCACCGGTTAATGTTCCCCCAACTGATGTTGCAATCCTACATCCTCTTTGCACTGTTTGAAATTTATATTTAGTGTTTTGATCTTTGCATAATTCTACTTTCGGAAATAGCTCTCTATACCAATCAGATTGCATTATGCACCTGGTATCGAGTGAGTGCTTTTCGCTGAGGAGCCGAGAATAACTTGCAACTATTATTCTTGCAGTTGGCTGATTTCCGAGTATCCATGCGGGCCATGCAACACTTACACAAATAGACTTCATTGAACGCGGAGGCATATTGAATATTATTCTTTTCACTTCACCTGAACTTGCCGCTTCAAGCCTATCCGCTATGACTTTTATATATTGATAATCATTATACTCACACCCCGGTACTACCGTTTGAAAGCATAATTCAATGAATTTTAAAAAGTTTATATTGTTCATAAAATTGAGATTTTGTTGATTTTTTAAGATTTTTTTGTATAATTATAGTGAGAGTTAAAATATGAAAGAAACAAGAGAGCAAACTGAGAGAGAATTTATAAAAACTCAAAACGGGATAAAAATAGAGACAATTACGCTTCTTGGTAAAAATCAAAACAATAATCGAGGTGAAAAACATCTGATATACTTTATTGGTGGAAATAGAGCGTTAAGCCCTGGTAAAGATTATTCCCAAAATTGGAATTGGGCCACAGAGCAAGGGATAACTGTACATCTTTTTAATTATCCTGGACTTGGTTTAAGTAAAAACAGTTCATTGATACGTAGCAATAGAGTTAAATCTGGTATAGCAGTTGTAACTAACTTATTGGAAAAAGGTATAAAGCCAGATGATATCATATTGTTTGGAGACTGCCTAGGTGGACATGTGGCTGCAGAGGTTCATAAAAATTTTAAGTATAAGGATATACATTTAAGATGCATCGTTAGCAATGCTGCAAGTTCACTTAAACGAGCTTCTCTTTATTATTTTGGATTCATAGCAAAATTAAAAATTTTTCTTGCTCCGATAATCAAATTGGTACTAAAGATTTTTGGCTGCCACTGGAAGACATATAAAATCGTAAATTCAATTACTCCTTATACAATGTACTTTAATCGAGAGGGAGATAAAACGATAAAACAGCCAGCGCAACTTGCAACAGAAATAGAAAAAATAGATCAAAGCGGTAGAAGAAAAGATTACCAAAAAAAAGAAGTATTTGAAGATTTTGAGGAATATGAAGAATTTTTCAAGCAGTATACAATATTAAGAAAAAATGATGAATATATTGATCCTAAAAAAGCTGAGAAAGATATACATAAATTGCCAATTACGTGCTTAAAATCTTCCAACAAAACTGATTACACTTTTCCTGAGCTGATTAATTTATATATTCAAGCGACAGATGAATATTTTTCTAAACATGGCTCACTAAATAATGAAGAGAAAGTTAAAGCATTTAAAGAAAGTAAATTTTATAAAGATTTTTCAAGCTGTAAAAATTCAAAGGACTTTTTGCATAATTACATGAAGAAGCAAGAGATGTCATTTCAGCATGTGACAATAGAATCTGGGGAAAAAAGACCTTTCTTAACAAGTCAAAGAAGTCTAGGGTAGCGAGCTTTAAACTTTTGACGCATATGCTTTTTTCAACATTTTAGCCATCTGTATCTGTTCAGATGCATGCAAATATTGAAACCAGTGTTTCTTTTCTTGTCATCCGAGTACTGGGATCCAGAAGAATTAATTGTGAACAAATAGCTATACGATATTTTCAATGAAGTTACAAAAAAGCTGGATTCCACACTGGAATGACACCGTCATAAACTGCTAGGCCTTCATAATGTCATTCCAGTCCTCATAGTGTTTATCCCGGCCTTCATAATTTCATCCCAGTGTCCTCTTTCTCTTATCATCCCAGTACTTGATACTGGGATCCAGATGCATGGCTAATGCTGAAACCAATACTCCCTTTTCTTGTCATACGAGTACTGGGACCCAGAAGACTCAGGTAATAAGAACTAGATTCCAGCGCCACGCGCTGGAATGACACCGTCATAAACTGCTAGGTCTTCATAATATCATTCCAGTACTGGGATCCAACTAAATTGGTGAACACTTTACAGCATTTTTGATAGAAAGAACTAGATGCCAGTGTCAAGCACTGACCATTTTTTCCTTAAGTTTTTGCAGCTTGCGTTCTATTACAAAACCACCGTGGTACTAACGAGTGGCAAAATGATAGCAAGTTTTAAATTTTATTTTCAATAACGAAATTTGGCACATCTTGCTACACTTCCAGTTTTTATTGTACAAAATGGGCTTCTGTCGTCTGTGTCTGACATGAAGCTAATGTTATTCTCCCTTGTATCTTGTAAAAAGCATCTAATGTTTTAAGCTTAAGCATTAGGTGGAGGAGGGAAGAACTCTGTTTCCCCTCTTAGATATAAAATCTGTAAGAAAGATAAGAGTTCCCTCCTCAAAAGTATAGGCTGGACGGTATCGTAGAAAGACCTAAATGGCTCTAATTCTGTATCCACAAGGTTAGCCTTACTTTTCGTTTTAAATGGTAACGTATGGGGTTATATATGATCAACAACTTTCTTGGAATTGATGTATCAAAAGATCGCTTTGATGTTTTTCTTTCATTCATAAGTAAAAAAGAAAAGCGTGAAACTAGGAAAAGAAGCTTTAAGAACGATGATCTTGGGTTTCAAGGTCTGCTGAGTTTTCTACAAAAGCATAATGTGGAAGAAGTAAAGTCATGCATGGAGGCTACTGGTTGTTATAGCGAAGCTTTGGCTGAATTTCTGCACAATGCTGGACATTTTGTTAGTGTTGTAAATCCTTATTGTATTAAATCTTATACAAGGAGTAAACTCGTAAGACAAAAGAATGATCAGACTGATGCAGAAATTATTGCTGATTATTGCCAAAGACAGGAACCAACTCGTTGGACACCACCTTCTTCTGAAATGAAAAAATTAAAACATCTTTATCGTTGCTCAGTTGCGTTAAAAGATGAATTAGCATTAGTAAATAACCACCTAGAAAAAAAAGAGAGACTGCCTAAAGAAGTTGCAAATGCTTGGGAAGACCTTGCAATGAATATAGCTCAAAAAATAGAAACAATAAAAAACTCCGTACGTGAACTATTAAAGCAACACAAAGAGTTGTTGGAAAATTTTCAACTTCTACTGACTATTCCAGGCATAGGAGAGGAATCAGCAGTAGCTATTTTAGCTGAAATCCCTGACATAAAAGCTTTTAGAGATGCCAGGCAATTGGCAGCATATACAGGAGTTATACCGAAAAATATAACATCAGGTTCATCTGTACATTCTAAACCAAGATTAAGTAAATCAGGTTCACAAACATTACGTAAGGCCCTTTTCTTTCCTGCCATAGTAGCCAAGAATCACAATCCTATCATTGTGAGTTTTTGCCAAAGACTAAAGAAGAAGGGTAAGCATAATATGGCAATTGTGGGAGCTGCAATGCGTAAGCTACTCCATATCATTTTCGGTATCCTGACATCCAAAAGTGCTTTTGATCCAAATCATATCAAGAATTACAGAACTAGGATGTTGACTGTAGTTTAAAATCAAAAAATGCTTCCAATCCATTCAACATATTCACTAACTGTAATCTGTGTACTGTTACACAATCAGAAGTATTTTTTGATTTTATGATACAGCTTGAGTAATTTTTTTGTTGACTAGCAAGACAGTATCTTTATTGAAAAAGCCAAATTGATCAATTAATGTAGCCATTTTCTCACGTTTTGCTAATTCAAATACATCAGCTGGGCAGTGGCCTGAAGAATCTTGATTAGTAGTTCCTTTTGCAATAAAAAAAGATGGTTTATCGTTAAGTAACTTGCAGAAATTTGGCTTATATCCCTTTTTCATATAGTTTAAACTTGTATACTGGTATTCATCTGGAACATTTGAGTATTGAGAATCATACTTTTTATGTTCAAAAAACTCATTACCTAAGAAATTACAAAATGTTAATTTATAATCATCATTATTACTAGACTTAACGACTTTAAGATAATGAAAGTTTCTAGGAATTTTTATCTCTTCTTCTGTAACGTGATTATGTATGACCAATTGGTCATCAAGCATGCAGTAACCTATTTTTGGTAAAGTAGCTACAAGCTTACCGTTTAACATGATATCTGCTTGATAGATATTATCCGATAATTCTTTTCCCTTTTGCAAAGTAAAATTCTGCCCTGCCTTAGCTGGTGCACTGCATTGCTCAGTTTTAGTTAAGTTTTTTATTATTGTTGATATCTCACTAATTTCTAATATATCATGCTCATTTTTTGTGTATTGATACTTATAGCAACTACCATCTTCACATACTGGAAGACATTTTCCTTCTTCATCTGATATATAGATATAATCACCTTCTATTGTAAAATAAAGTCCACCTTTTTCTTCTTGAATTTTTTGTAGTACTGGGTCATTTTCATCGTTAAAATTGATAAAATTGAGTACTCCAGTTATATCTCTACCAGACAATTTGAGGCCAAAGTTAGGACTATCTTTTATGTTGTAAAGCGAAATCAAGATAGGTTTTGATTCAAGCTTTTCTATAATATTGTTTCTATTTGTACTTATTATAGCTTCTTGTTCTACAATAAGATCCTCTTTAATAGAGTTTCCACTTTCATCAGATCTTTCTGCCTGCAGGGGTAAGTTTCCTTCATATAAAGATATTTTATCTCCCTGCTTCTTTAACTTCAAACCATTAATATTCTCTACTTTAATTGTACCAATATGTGAATTGATAACCTTACTATTTTTGTTTAATATATAATATTCAGCAGGAAGTTTAATCAATTTTTTATAGAGCGGATTTTTATCCTCTATTTTAAATATATGTTTTTCCATGATATTACCTTAAATAACCAACAACTTGCTGATTAATGGCACTTAGGCTACTAGGAGGAGAGACATAACTCATAAAACTCCTTGGCTGCTCATTATCTGCCACTATTTTTTCAGTATTAACGAAAGCTCTTTGCTGCTCATTTAATCTTTTTTCCATATGATCTTTGAAAGTAGCCAAACATTTACTAGTTTGTTTGTAATCAGGTAATGATTTTTTCGCAGCTACACACAAGAACTTCAACAACTCATTATGATTTTCATCATTAAGTAATGACTTATTGATAATGGTTGACTGCAGTTCTACTGGATTAAAATTTAGACTTTTCTTTGAAATGCCGCATTTCACAGCTGTTTCTCCTAATACTTCTTCAAATTTTTTTACAATATCTACTGCATCTATTATTTTTGTCACTCGATTAAGCTCCTCTATTTCATTTTTTACTTTATATTTGTCCTGTCCTACCGCAGGGTAAAAGAAATTTATTACTTGAGATATAAATGAAGTTGGTCTGCTTGCTCCGCTTGTCACTGATGATTTTTTAGTTTCCCTCCTTCTTCTGCGTGCACTACAAACTTGATCTGCAGGATTTGTTGTACAAAACATATCTCTTACGCTACTATGCAATGCTTCCGCATTTTCTGCGGATTGAAGTGCTTGATCAGCAGAATCTTCAGCTTCTCCTGTAAGATTCACTGTTTGATTGTGTAGTATTTTAACCTTATCTTCCGTATCTTTAGCTTGTTTGGCAAAACCTTCTGAAGCATTTTTAGCTGCCTCTGCTGCTTTTTTAGCATCCAGAGTTTCATTTTTTGCTTTTCTTATCTCACGTAAAAACTGATCAGCTAATGTAGCACCTATTCCATCTTCTCCCTTGGAACCTGGCAATCCATTCGCACCTGGAGCTCCGGTATCTCCTTTTGGACCTTGTGGACCTGGCATACCCTTAAGACCAGATCTACCAACTTGACCTTTAGGTCCTTGCAAACCTATCTCTCCCTTAGGTCCTTGCAACCCATTCGCACCTGGTTCTCCTTTGTCACCTTTAGAACCTATCTCTCCTTTCTCACCCATATCACCTTTTATTCCCATGGCTCCGTCTAATCCTTTAGGACCTATATCTCCCTTTGTTCCATTTATACCTGGCTCACCTTTTATACCTTGAGGTCCTATATCTCCTTTTAATCCTTCTATACCCGGCTCACCCTTGTTACCTGTAAGACCTTGTGTACCATTGAAGCCCCTCATACCTGGCTCTCCCTTAGGACCTTCTGGACCTTGCAATCCATTTGCACCTGGTTCTCCTTTCTCACCCATATCACCTTTTATTCCCATGGCTCCGTCTAATCCTTTAGGACCTATATCTCCCTTTGTTCCATTTATACCTGGCTCACCTTTTATACCTTGAGGTCCTATATCTCCTTTTAATCCTTCTATACCCGGCTCACCCTTGTTACCTGTAAGACCTTGCGTACCATTGAAGCCCCTCAGACCTGGCTCTCCCTTAGGACCTTCTGGACCTTGCAATCCATTTGCACCTGGTTCTCCTTTCTCACCCATATCACCTTTTATTCCCATGGCTCCGTCTAATCCTTTAGGACCTATATCTCCCTTTGTTCCATTTATACCTGGCTCACCTTTTATACCTTGAGGTCCTATATCTCCTTTTAATCCTTCTATACCGGGCTCACCCTTGTTGCCTGTAAGACCTTGTGTACCATTGAAGCCCCTCATACCTGGCTCTCCCTTAGGACCTTCTGGACCTTGCAACCCATTCGTGCCTGGTTTTCCTTTGTCACCTTTGGAACCTATCTCTCCTTTCTCACCCATATCACCTTTTATTCCCATGGCTCCGTCTAATCCTTTAGGACCTATATCTCCTTTTTCTCCCTTTGGACCTTGGACTTCTCCTGGATTTTTCCTTAGTTCTTCTGCAATGCTTTGTGTTAGCTCGGTATTATTTGCAAGGTTTTCTACTAATGTATGATTAGAATCACTTAGTAACACATCTGCTAGCTCTTCCATTCTGTTATCAGCTAATGCAATGGCTATTCCTGTTTGAATATCTTGATTACTAATAATTCTTCCTGCAACTTGCTTCTCTAATACTAAATCTCCGCCTTGGTCACGATATTCAAGCACCTGATTAGCAATAGTGCCATTATTAATTAATTTTTGTGCAACTTCTTCAGGACTTGCATCTCTACCTTTATCACCTTTAGACCCAGTATCTCCTTTGTCACCTTTAGAACCTATCTTTCCTTTCTCACCCATATCACCTTTTATTCCCATGGCTCCGTCTAATCCTTTAGGACCAATATCTCCCTTTGTTCCATTTATACCTGGCTCACCTTTTATGCCTGGCTCACCTTTTATGCCTGGCTCACCTTTTATGCCTGGCTCTCCCTTAGGACCTTGTGCACCTGGCAATCCATCTGTTCCGGTATCTCCTTTATCACCTTTAGAACCAGTATCTCCTTTGGGACCTTTTATCTTTCCTGGATTTTGTCTCAATTCTTCTGCTATTCCTTCACGTAAGACTGGATCATTTACCAGCACTTTTTTATCTTGATCATCTTTTGCTTCTAGTACTGCTCTTCCTAATTCACCTACTTTTTGAGTGTCAAAGAACTGATGAACAATATTTTCAACTATTGTTTTTGCTGCATTCACATCGCCTTTTAATTTGGCATACTCAAGCAAATACTCAACTAATTTTTCCTTGTCTATTTCTTGCTTCACGATTTCTAGAGCCTTTGGCTGATTATTTAAATCACTATGAAGCAGAAGATACTTAGCAAGTGCCCAATCGCTCACCTTACCTTTTATAAGATTGTGAGCTTCTATCTCGCTCATACTGCTTCTATCAACAAGTAGTTTAGCAAGCTTTTCTGCAAATTTTTCATATTTTTGGAAGGCTATAGGATCGGGATTATTTTTCTTTGTGGCATCGCTTGTTATCTTACTCACAGTATCTTTTATAATGTTTTTTGCTTCCTCTAAAGAAAGTTTACTTACTACTCCTTCAGTAAGTTTTGCTACATCAATTTTATTCACAAGTTCCTGCGAATTAAGATTAATTTTACCGGCAATCTGAGTTGCAAGATTTTCACCTTTGATACCATTTGCGTTAAGAACTGCTTCTCCTAGCTCAGCTTTTTTACTGGTAACTAATTCAGTTGCAATTTCTATAGCACTTGAGGTATCTCCCTTCTCACCTTTTGAGCCAGTATTTCCTTTAGAACCTTCTGGACCAGGAAAACCTCGGTCACCCTTATTACCTTTGGGACCTTGTTCGCCCTTTAACCCCCGTTGACCGTTACGACCTGGTTCGCCCTTTTGGCCTGGAGGACCTTGTACGCCTTTAACTAACGCTTTTAAAGAATCTTCTCGCTTTACACGCTCACCAAAAAGATGTGCTATTCTTTCTGAAAATCCCATGGAATTACTCTGATCTTCTTCCATTATAGCTGCTGCTAAAGGATATAGATGGGCTCTGTTAGAAGAAAATTCGGTAACAACTTGACTAATACTTGGAGTTATTCCATTAGTGCCTTGATTCCCTTTTTCTCCTTTAGGTCCTTGATCACCTTTTGATCCATGCGCACCTGACGATCCAGTATCCCCCTTGTTACCTTGAGGACCAGGCGCTCCATCGAAGCCTCTATCACCTTTTTGTCCCCTTTCACCTGGCTCACCTTTAGGACCTTGTACACCAGTACGTTCTAATCTGTCTATTCTGCGTTTTAAAAGTTCAATTTCTGTTTCTAAATTTATATGTTCTTGAATATTCACATCAACCTCCAAAAAGTTATCAAAATTTTCTAAGTTATAATAATAAGGATATGGACCTGGTCTATTGTCGTGCTCATACCCAAAAGAATTAGGGTTAAAATTATAAAAATTTTTGCATGTGCTATTTTCATACGATATGCAACCAACATAACTATTGCCTAACTTTTTTACTGCGAAATAGGTATCTTGTGCTTTCAAGCTCTCCATTTCATGAAAAGGGAATAACTGGAATGTATTGCTTATACGAGTAAATGCTGAAAGGATATCATTCAATATGCCAACTTTTCCACCAGTTAAATTATATACCTGAGCGCTCCTATATAATTTGTATATATTTCTTGATTCTTTAAACAAATAGTCTCCTATTTTTATTTTGAGTCTTTTATCAGGTGAACTTTTAAGATCTTCCAAAATAAGACTGACATTTTCGCTACTAATTATGTCTTTTGGATCTATTAAAACCTTCCTGTTTTCTAGCAATTCATAATAAATACTACAGCTTTCACGATTATATGCGTTAACATAGAAACCATTTGTGTAACCATGAGGTATACGATCAATAGTATTTATCATAGTATCTTTGCCATCATAGTAATAATAATAAGGTTGATCAGAGGTAGTAACTAAAGCGAATTTGTAATCATTTCTTACGCTTTCTAGCTTTAGTTGTAGCCCTTGAGATAAGTCGTTTAATATACTTCCCACGTCATGCTTGAAATCCCAAATTTCAAAACGCTGACCAGTAGCGTCATCCTGAATAATGTAAGATACACTAGGCAGGCTAAATGTTGTTTTGTTATTTAATCTTATTTGTGCAGGTATCCTACGACCAGTTCTATTATTACAATCTTTTTGTGGAATATCTTCCTTTTCTAGTTTAAAACGCATCTCCACCTCCCTTTGCGATTAGATATAATTAATTTATGGGTATTAATTATTGATTAATACTGATGATCAGTAAATATAATTATATTTTACACTAATTTAGTTATAAATTAACTTGTGAAAGAAAGTTGTTTTTTTACAACTGAGCATAAAAATGCTTTGTATTATCGAACTTCTTACCACTCCAGCTCTTTCATCTTATGGATGATATCGTTCCAGTGCTTGATACTGAAATCTAGTTCTTCCATAACCTCGTTGGAAAGGTTTTCAGTATAGGGACAAATTTTATTAATCTACAGAAACACCCTTACCCTCAGGGTAAAGAAGCTAGTTAAATTTGTCAAGCAATTTTTCATGACCAGCTAGATAAATAGCTACTTCTTCAATTTGATTGAGGTGAAAAATTGATTGCCGTTGCGGTAAATAAGCAGCATTACTGAATCTTTGCCGTCTTTTTTTACTGCTGAATCAATTTGTTTTTGAAAATCATTAGTATTTTCAATATCGATTCCATCTAGTTGAATAATTATATCACCTTTCTTAATAACACGTAGTGTAGAATTACTACTACTATCTACACTAGTAACTACTACACCCTTTGTGGGTGCATTGTTTTTTAGTTCTTTTGGCAAATTTGAAACGGTTAAACCACTTATATAACTAGATGTTGATTTATTTTCTTCTTGATTATTACCTGAATCATCATTTGTAGATTCCTCGATTGCAACCTTGATATTGACTTCTTTACCTTTTCTAAGTAACTTAACCTGTACTTTCTTTCCGGGCTCAGTTCGTGAAACCATATGAGGTAATTGCGTCATTCTATCAATTTTTTTGCCGTCAAACTCTAATAGTATATCACCTACTTTGATTCCTCCTTTCTCTGCAGGACTGCCCTTTACTACGCTTGCAACTAATGCACCTTTGATATCTTTTAAACCCAAGGATTCAGCAAATTCTTTTGTTATAGGCTGAACTTGCACGCCAAGCCAACCATGTTTTATTTTTTTACCACTTTTTAATGTGTCAATAATTGAAATAGCTAGATTAGATGGTATAGCAAAGCCTATACCCACGTTACCGCCAGATTCAGATGGGGAATAAATAGCAGTATTAATGCCTATAACTTTTCCATTTAGATGAAATAGTGGTCCCCCTGAGTTACCTCTATTAATTGCAGCATCAGTTTGAATAAATTCATTCATAGTACCAATACTAATGTCTCTAGATCTTGCAGACACAATTCCTGTACTTACAGAGCCACCTAAACCAAAAGGGTTGCCTATTGCAATAACTGTATCACCAACTCTTGCTTTATCAGAATTACCAAATTCAACAAAAGGAAGATCTTTATCAGAATTAATCTTAAGCACAGCAAGATCAGTTTTTGCATCATAGCCTAAAACTTCTGCTTTGAAATAAGTATTATCGTTCATAGTAACTGTAATATCTTGGGCATTTTTAATAACGTGATAGTTGGTTACTATGGTTCCACTTTTATCTATAATAAATCCAGACCCAAGTAACGTCACTTCTCTATTAATGCTAGGAGCTCTATCGAAAAATTGATCAAAATGCTCGAAAAATTCTCTAAAGTCATCAAAGAAATTATTTCTTGGCGTAAAGGGAATTTTAGTTCTACTGTTATTTTCTTGCTTAACTATTTGCTCACTTGAAATATTTACAACTGCGGGAATAAGTTCTTCCACTATATCAGCAAGCCCTTTATTACAACTACATACAGGATCTGCAACTGTTTTTGCAAACAGATTAGCATATGAAGCAAATGAAATTAAAAAATATGCAAATATAGATAAAATAAATGCTTTACTTTTCATAAACTATTTCCATCCCTTGTTCAAAATATCTAAGAAATTATTATTTGGTGAAAGCACAAATTTAGTATTACCCTCAGCAAATGATTTACTGTAAGCTTTCATAGAGCGATAAAAGTTAAAAAACTCTTCATCAACCTTGAATGCCTCATTATAGATTCTAGTTGCTTCAGCATAACCACGGCCTCTTATTTCATGTGATTCTTTTACTGCACTAGAGACAATTCCCCTTTTTAATTTATCAGCTTTTGATCTAATTTCTTGTCCAGCTTGTTCTCCTTCTGCTCTAATTTCTTTTGCTTCCTTTTCTCTTTCAGTTTGCATGCGGCGGAATATTGCAGAACTATTTTCTTCTGGTAGATCTGCTCTCTTAATTCTTACATCTATTATCTCTATGCCAAATTTTCCAGCTTCAGAATAAACTCCACGTTGAATTAATTGCATAACTTCTGATCTCTTTTCATTCAATAAACTAATTAATGAAAATCTTCCTATATTCTCCCTTATGTGAGCTTCTATGACAGGATATAATCTTCTAACTAGCCCTGATTCATTTTTCACAGTCTGATAAAAAGTGATAGGATCTATTATTTTATATTTTGCATAAGCATCTACTATAATACGCTTTTGATCTGCAGTTATCACTTCCCTTGGAGTTTTATCAGGACTTAGATCTAAAATTCTCTTATCAAGAAATTCTACGTTATTTATAAATGGCAATTTAAAATATAAACCACTGTCCCTAACATCTTTTACGACTTTACCGAGTTGTATAACTATTGCTTGTTTTGTTTCTTGAACAACAAAGATTGAATTAGATAATGCAATCAATAATGCAACAAATACAAAAGCAAAAACAATTTTAATATTACTACTCATGACTATTTTCCTAGATTTGTAAGAGGTAAATAAGAGAACATACCTTTCAGATCGTCTGTTATAACAAATTTATCTACCTTGCTAAAAATATTTTCCATAGTTTCAAGATAAATACGATTCTTAACAAGAGAAGGATTTTGTCTATATTCTTCATAAAGAGATAAAAAGCGATTTGCATTACCTTTCGCTTCATTTATTATTTCGTTCTCATATGCTTCTGCATCTAATTTTATCTTTATTGCTTCACCTTTTGCACGAGGTATAATATCATTACTGTAAGCATATGCTTCGTTTATAGTACGCTCCTTATCTGCACGAGCACTTTGTACATCCCTAAATGAGCTAATCACTTTTTCTGGTGGGTCAATTTTTTTCATTTGAACAGATAAAATTTCTATACCCATTTGATATCCATCAAGAATCTGTTGCAATAAAATTCTAGTATCTCTGGAGATTTCAGCCCTACCTTGACCTTCGAGTGCAAAAGAGATCGTATTTTTACCTATTATTTCTCTCATAGCACTTTCAGCAGCATTTTTAACGCTGAAACCAGGTTTATAATCCCGCACTTTGAATAAATAATCTTTGGCATCTCTAACTCGCCACTGGACCTCAAAGTTAACGTTGACTATATTCTCATCTCCGGTAAGCATCACTCCTTCACCACGATCTGTATCTCGCCCATAAGAGCTGCTTATCCCAATTTCTTCACGATTTACTTCTTTAACATTCACTTTAAAAACCTTACCAATAGGGTAGGGAAAGTGATAACGCAAACCAGATGTTTCTGTATTGGAATATTTGCCAAAAGTAAGTTCTATACCTTCCTCACTCGGATGGACAATATAGAAACCAGTACAAAGATAAAACAACAAAACAATAAAAATGATGAAATAAGGTTTTTTCCCTCTATTTCTGGTTAAGCCATTAAAAAAGCATCTTATATCAGACACAGCTTTACTTAAAATATCTTCATTACTTGAACCTGACGGTTTCTTTCCAAGATTCCAAGGATTACGCTCATCCATAAAAATTATTAATTGTATAACTAATACGCTGATATTACTTAATCTTATCAAAAAATGCAAAACTATTTTGTTTGCAGATTAATGATCGGAGTGAAGGATGTGATCATACACTTCCTTTTTCTCTATATGATATGGTCAATTCTACAGAATTTCTGGCTTTTTTTGAATTCTTTATTGTCGTTTTTGATAAGTATCTTTAGTTGTATATTAATTATTAACATAAAAGACAATGCCTGGGATTTAGGAAACTTAATTTTAATCAAGTAGCTGCATAATAAATCATCGTCAAGTAATAGAATGACATTATCTACTATACAAATTACCTGCAAATTGCAATGTTCGAACAATTGTGTATCTGAGTTTTGAGATGACGAAACTAGGGTTGTATAATCTATACACATTTGTGACAATTTCTTACCTTCGCTCAAATAACTTTTCAATATCGCTTAATTTCATTTCTATATAGGTTGGTCTTCCGTGATTGCATTGTCCAGAATATGGTGTTTTTTCTATTTGCCTCAACAACTCATTCATCTCCTCTAATTTCATCTTTCTACCTGCTCTAATTGATCCATGACAAGCAATTGTAGCTAGTATTTTATTTATTTTATCCTCTATAGGTAGAGTATCTTCTATTTCTATTAATCTATCCACTATATCAATTAGCATTTTCTTCACATCTATTGACCCTAAGATTGCAGGTATTTCTTTTACTATGATCGCATTTTCTGATTTAATTTCGATATCAAAGCCCATTTCGAAAAGCTTATCCTTATAAACTTCTATCATTTCCATACCGGCTTGACTTTTGATTTCAACCATTTCAGGCAAAAGAAGTTTTTGTCTTTTTATACTTGATTTCTCCTTTAAGCACTCGTATACTAGTCTTTCATGGGCTGCATGCTGATCTACTATAATTAGTTTGTCTCTTACCTCGGCAATAATATAAGTATTGTAGATTTGACAGTGTGCAAACCCAAGTGGATAGTCCCTTATTAGATCGGTTTGTTTCCTTTCCAAAATTGTAGTTTCTGCTCGTGGAGGAGATTTTTGCATACCAGTATAATCAAACGATTTTGAATGTTCTGATAAGCTTTTTGTCTCTATATTTGGAGAAGTAAATTTTCTCATTAACTGGTTTTCAAAAGGATCCGACCTTCTTCCATAAAATTCATTTTTAAGACTAGACCTACTAAAAGGATCTGATGATAGATGATTCGTTTTTGTTCCATTCTGAGCCAATACAGTTTCTGCAAGATCTATTCTCTTTGATAGCACTTTTATTAGCCCTCTTCTCACTATTTCATATATTAGCCTCTTGTTCTGAAACCTTACCTCTGATTTATTTGGATGCACATTTACATCAACTTGATCATACGGTATCTCTAAGTGCAGCGCTGCAAAAGGATATCTATTGCTTGGAATAAGGTCGTGATACGCATAACGAATTGCACCAATAAGTAGATTATCTTTAATTGGTCTACCATTAACAAATGTATAGATCTGAGTTGAATTGCTACGATTGACAGTAGGTTTACAGATGTATCCTGTAAGTCTAATGCCATCTTCTTCTTCACTAATTTGCAAAGAGTTTTCATGAAATTCTTCTTCTACTTCGCATAGCCTGCTAAATAATGAGTTCTGCTTAGCATACTTAAGAAGCTTCTTATTATCGGAGATAAGAGTAAACTCAATTCCATAATTGATCATTGCTAAGTTGTTTACAATATCAACAATGCTTTGTGTTTCTGCCCTTTCGGTTTTGAGAAATTTTAGTCTATTTGGTGTGGCAAAAAATAAATCTCGTACTTCAATATATGTTCCTATCGATAAAGGATAAGGAACAAGCTCTCCTATTTTTTCTCCCCCCTCATACCTTATAGACCATGCTTGATCTGCTTTGCTTGCCTTAGATGATAATTTTATTCTGCTTACTGCTGCAATTGAAGGCAAAGCTTCTCCTCTAAAGCCAAGATGCTTGATCTCTATCAATTCACTGTCACTCAATTTTGAAGTAGCATGGCGCATAAACGCAAGTTCTAAATCATCCTTTTTTACTCCGCTACCATCATCGATTACAGTAATGAGGTTACGCCCACCACTTTCTATCTTAATTTCTATCTCTGAGCTTCTGGCATCTATTGCATTTTCCACTAATTCCTTTACCACACTTGCAGGCCTTTCTATTACCTCTCCTGCTGCTATACGATTTATGGTTTTTGTATCTAAAAGAACTATTGCCATTATAATGTTGGTTTTTCTTTTACTGCTTTAGTTTGCCCCTCTCTCCATTTTTTTAATCTATCTGCAATTTCACTATTAGAAATCGACAATATAGATGCAGCAGTAATAGCGGCATTGCATGCTCCACTCTCTCCTATAGACATTGTTGCAACTGGAACACCTTTTGGCATCTGCACTATAGATAATAGACTATCTAGCCCATTTAATTGCTTGCTATGCACAGGAATACCGATAACAGGTAAATAAGTAAGCGATGCAGTCATACCAGGTAAATGAGCCGCTCCTCCTGCACCAGCTATAATAACCTTAAAGCCTTTTTCTTGAGCAGACTTAGTAAAATTAAAGAGTCTCTCTGGTGTTCTGTGTGCGGATATTATAAATACATCATGTGAAATTTCCAATTCTTTTAATAGGTTAATAGCATGCACCATAGTGCCATAATCCGACTCGCTTCCCATAATTACAGCAACATCCTTTTTCATTTTTTCTGTATTAGACATGATTTTATTTACTAACCAAATAGTATTTCAGAAGCAACAGATATTTAAATTAAATTACGAATATGATATAGCATTCTTATTAAATAGAAACTTTAAAAATTGAAATGAATCCCTATATTAAAATATAGAGGTATAAATTTCGGATATAAGGGTCTATTCATAATCTTTTTAGAAGCAAAGCGGTGGAAGCAAGAAGACGATTTGTAAGCTAGTATTGAATTTTGCTTATCACAATTGTCTACACTTTTCTATAAGAGTATTAGAGACTTACCTTTTGACAATACGGCAAAGATTTCTACAGTTACATCCTTTTATTTGTTTCTTTGCAATTACTTTTTTATATATATTTCAAAACACTTTCTTTACTTCCGCTATGTTTTTTACTTCATTTATTAAAATAATCTTGCCATTTTGAAAACATTGTTGATTCACTGAAGCCACTTTTTAGGACCTGTAACACTATGTAAAATATATCCTAAATCTTCTTGATTTTGTTTCTTTCTACAGAACTCTACTCAGTTTTTCTCCTACTCATCTTGCTCTGTTTTCATAATTTACATACTCTATCTCCGGTTTATTCCTTTCTTGAGATCATGTACAGTCTCTAAAACGAGTTTGTAAAATGATTATTTCTGTATTTTAAACTTTGCAATTTCAACTTATTCTCTTTAATAGTAAGTTTTTTACAAAATAATAGTTTGAAATTACTAGTATTTTGATAAAAATTATAGTCAATTTAAAATTTTGAGTATCAGATAGTTATTGACAAGTTATATACTATTAATATATTGGTATATTAAATATTATGATATAATATTTAATAAAGCTAGTTGGTATGTGAGAGTAAAAATTATGGAAACAATATCATTAAACAATCTGGATAGTGAAGCAATAAAAAAAAAATTGCTGAGCATAATAAGTAAAATTATAGGAAAAAATACTTGGACTCAAGCTTGTGCGGCTGAGAAACTTGGTATTGATCAACCAAAGGTGTCACAAATTAAAAGTGGTAAGATAAGTGGTTTTTCTTTAGAGAGACTGTTAGGTTTTTTGAAAAAGCTTGATCATGAGATAACAATTACAATAACAGAAAATCAATCAGTAAAAGCTAAAGAAGAAAAAGTAGAATGTAGAATTGGATCTCAATAGATCTGAAGTTGACATCTTATTTTTTGTGATATAGTATAAAGCTTATCAAGGTGGTATTTTATGGTTGAGTCTATTGTAGAAAAGTGTGTAGAACAGGTACACAACCGTTTTAAATTGGTTCTGCTAGCAAGTCAAAGAACGCATGATTTGAGTACAGGGGCAAGCGATCCCGTTGAAATGGTTAAGTTTAAAGATCATAAGGATACGATAGTTTCTTTATATGAAATAGCAGAAAAGAAGGTGAATACTCATGAGTTGTTTAACCTTTTGGTGAAAAGGTGCAAGGAGCACATGAAAGGAAACACAGATAATACTTATATTAATAGTCCAAGTAAGCTAGCAAATTTGTTAAATTTTTCTGATCATCAACTTAACACAAGTCTGGATGTAAGTCAAGAAAGCCACGATGATGAAATAGATGATCAAGATAGTGGTGAAGAAGTACCGATTTAGAAATCTACAGAGGTTATAATAGTTTATAAATGATTAGTATTGCTATCTATGTGCTTTTGTTCTGTATGAGTGTAATGTTATGTTGTATAGTATTTAGGTCAAGTGACGTTTACAATAAGATTTTAGCATTCAATAATTTATCAACACAATTAGTTTTACTCATAACAGCAATATCGATTGTTCTTAATGATTTTTTTTTAATTGATATAGCATTACTATATGCTAGCATCAGCTTTATATCAACTATAGCGCTAATGAGATTAATGTTGTTTTGATAATTTATGGTAGCATCCATTCTCATATTTTTAGGTGTTTGTTTAATAGTCATTTCAAGCGTAGGAGTAGTAGTATTTCCTGATTTCTATACTAGACTACATGCTGCAGGTATTGCAGATTCTAGTGGCGCAATGTTGTTGTTGATTGGTTTTGCTTGGCAAAATGAATTTTCAATCAATACTATTAAAGTTATATTATTGATTTTTATAATATGGATAGCCAATTCAACTAACAGTTATATTTTAGCGCGTACTTATTATAAAAGTAAAGACTATTAAAGAAGGTTAAGATGCTAGAAATACTGAATCTAATATTACTTTTGCTGTTACTCACGGTTACAGTTTTTATAGTTCTTTCGAAACATTTGGTTGTAAGTGCTGTTCTAATGTGTGTATTTAGTTCACTTATTGCACTTATGTACTTGATTATGAATGCGCCAGATGTTGCAATTACTGAAGCTTCTGTTGGTGCAGGATTGAGCACAGTCTTTACGTTTGCAGCACTCTCTTTGGTAAAGAATTACAAAGCAAATTTATCTCATAGCCCCACAACACTTTTTTTTATGTTATTTTTGACTGCATGTTTATCATACTTTATGATTCAATTACCAGATTTTGGCAGTCATAATGCTCCAGTTCACTTGCACGTTGCTCCTTATTATGTAGAAAATACTGAAAAAGCTATTGGTATTCCTAATATAGTGACAGCTGTTTTAGCAAGCTTTCGTGGCTATGACACATTTGGAGAAACTATAGTAGTTTTTACTGCTGCACTTTGTATAATGTTAATATTAGAAGAGAAAGAAAGTGATTAAAGATCCGGTATTAAGTGCAGTAACATTTTTGATGATACCTTTTATCATTTTTTTTGGTTTATACATACAGTTTCATGGTGACTATACTCCAGGTGGAGGTTTTCAGGCGGGAATAATTATTGCTTCTGGGATAATATTATATTCTATGTTATTTGATATACCTACAACTTTAAAAGCAATACCTTACTCTATTATCAAATTTACTAACGTACTAGGTATTTTAACCTATGGAGGAGCTGGTATTATAACAGTTTTATTTGGCCAAAATTTTTTATCCTATAGTATATTGTCAGCTGATAGTAGAACAGGTCAAAAATTGGGTATTTTCTTAGTGGAGCTGGGTGTATTGCTTACCGTCTCTTCTTCCATGTTAATCATATATATAAATTTTGCTCGCAAGAAAAAACAATGACTCTATATAATTATGTAGGCATTACTATATTAATGGTGCTAGCTTTCTATATCATTGTAAATGATAAAAACTTAATCAAAAAAATGATGGGATTAAGTGTCTTACAATCATCTGTTTTGTTGTTTTACATATCTTTAGGGTATGTAAAAAATTCTTTACCTCCTATATTGACTTCAAATTTTCACTTATATACCAATCCTATACCTCACGTCTTAATGCTTACTGCTATAGTGGTTGGAATTGCAACATTTTCAGTTGGATTGTCCATATTAGTAAGAATAGAGAGATTAGTTGATTAAGAAGAATGTGAATAAATTGATAGTATCTTAAACTATATGAAGTAGCAAGTAACTATAAATTAAGAATAAAACTATAAGCTTGCTAATTGTAAGTTTATTTGATAAATAAGAAATAAAATTATAAACTGTAAAGGTAATGATGTCAACTATTAATGGTACGGAAGATAGGAAAAAGATCATCAAAGATCTTGTAACCAAAAGTATAAGAAAGGGCGGTTTTATCACTTTTGATGATATAAATGATAAGTTGTCAGATGAAAATTTTTCAACTGATTTTATAGATGACACTATAGCTTTATTGCAAGACTCTGGAATTAACATACTCGAAAGTAGTGAAGATGAGGAAGAAGCTCCTTCTAATAATGATGGTAATAAGCTTGATGATGATGAGACATCGTTGAATACTACTACAACTTTAGTGCAAAACGATGATCCAGTAAGGATTTATTTACAGGATATGAGCTCTGTAAAGCTTTTGTCACGAGCAGATGAAATTAAGATAGCAAAAAAAATTGAATCTGAAAAGCATAACATGTTACGTGCAATAATTGAAACATCAGTGGCATTCAAAATAATCAAAACATGGCGTGATGATTTAAGTGGTGGAACTTTTTTACTGAGAGAAATTATAAATCTGGATGCAATTTATAACTCTGATTTCAATATGGTAGACAAAGAAGAAAGTGAAGCTGAAGATGTTAGAGATTGTGTTAATGATGAGGAAAAAGGTAATGATGAAAAGGGAAATGAGAGTGAAGACATAAGTTCAGCTAACTTAAATATTTCTGTTCTTGAAATGGAAAGTGATTTATTGCCAAAGGTTATCACGGCATTGGATGAGATCATTGCTTTAACAAATGAAGCATTGGTATTGAAAAAAAATTCTAAAGATTTCTCTAATGAGCTAGAAAATTTATATAATCAAATATGGTCTGTAGCATTACAAATTCAGTTTAGTGATGCTGCTATTACCAGAATTACACAAAAACTTTACGAAATAAATAGACTAATCACGTTTGAAGAAGCTAATCTTATTACTGAAGCTAGAAAGTACGATATTGATAGAGAAAGTTTTTATAATGTTTATGATGATGTGCTTTTAGAGCACGAGTTTAGTGAAATAAGTTTTCTCAAGATTAATGAAAATCAATCTCTTTTTACAGGTGAATTAAAAAATAAATTCTTAAGGTTTATAAACGATAGCTGTGAGTATATAGCTAGTGCCTTAAGCAATATTAAGAGTTATGTACAAGGAGATAGAGTTCAGGAGTTTAAGAAGGTAATCAAGAGAATACAGAAACATGAACAAGAAGTCTCTCAAGCAAAGCAAGAAATGATTAAGGCTAATTTAAGGCTGGTGGTTTCGATTGCTAAAAAGTATTCAAAAAGAGGCCTTGATCTGCTTGATTTGATACAAGAAGGTAATATTGGTCTTATGAAGGCTGTGGATAAGTTTGATTACAAACGTGGGTATAAATTTTCGACTTATGGTACTTGGTGGGTAAAACAATCAATCACTAGGGCAATACCTGAACAGTCTAAAGTAGTTAGAATACCAGTACATATGGTGGAAATTATCAGTAAAATCAACAAAGCATTAAGAAAGATGACTCATGAAATGGGTAGAGAGCCTACATTAGAGGAATTGAGTATAGAATTGGCGATGCCGCTAGAAAGAATACGCAAAGTTATGAAGATAGCAAGAGATCCGGTAAGTCTTGAAGCTCCAACAGGAAAGGATGATAGTAGTACCTTCGGTGATTGTATAGAAGATAAGCGAGTTTCTAAACCAGAGGATGCTGCAATACTTGCCGACTTGCGTGGTATTACGACCAATGTTCTTGCAACTTTAACACCAAAAGAAGAAAGAATTCTAAGGATGCGCTTTGGCCTTGGTAAAGATGGAAAGGAGCATACCTTAGAAGAAGTAGGAAAAATTTTTAATGTTACACGTGAAAGAATTAGGCAAATAGAGGCAAAAGCACTACGTAAGTTGAAACATCCAAGCCGTGCTAAAAAACTTAGAGGTTTCTTTTAAGGCAGAAGGGCTGCTCAAAAAATAGGTAAAATTCAGCCAAAGTTCTATAATTTCACCCTATTTTTCTTTTTTTATAGGCTTTATAGAGCAGTATGATTAGATATTGAATGTTATGGCAAATAAAAATAATAACTCTAATTCAAAGTGTAAAAATTTTTGTGTTCTGGGTGATAGTTTATCTGATAATGGTGTAATTATTGAAATTTTAATAACTTATCCTTTGTAAGAAACGTGAAACTTAATGCCCCTTTTTATTAAGGAGGATTTTTAGCAATGGCCTTACTGTTGTTGAATATGTATCAAAGTATTTAGGTTTAGAAGAATTTAAGTCATCATGGAGATGCTCATTTTTTGATCGATACTATGAACAGCAAGGTCATAACTATGCGATTTTATATGCAACAGCATCTGAAATTCTTAACCCTATTTTTTCTTATTTCCTCAATAAATTTCGTTTAGCTGATTAACTAAACGCAGTAATTAAACATCATCCAGACGTAGGTAAAGGAGATTTTATTTTTCATTATAATCGAGGAAATAATATTATGGGTGCCACTGCTTATAACAATGTTAAAGCAGAAAAAGTATTGAAATAAAGCGGTTAGTGAAATATGTAATGCATTTGGTTCTAAATGAATATGGTGTAAAGCATGTGATTGTTGCAAATGTGACTGAGGTTGGTTTGATACTAGCTTTAATAAAGACGAAAAGCAAGAGAGCTGGCTGCAACAGCTTACACAGAGTTTTAATACAAAATTAGCTAATAATTTAGATTATATGAAGAAAGGTGCAGATCTTGAAATAAAAGCATTCGATCTTAACTCTAAAATGAAAAGTATGCTTGGTAAATATAAGAGCAAAGGGTTAAATGATCGAGATGCATACCTATCAAACATCGTAGACCAGTTTAGGGTAGGGTGATTTGGAAAAAGTATAAAGATACTCTTGTTGATATTTAAAGGAAGGCTTGATACTTACTATAATTCTGGATGCAGCACAGAAATACTAAAGGATTATTTCTTTTTTGATTATTTTTATCCAACTGCAGAACCTTGTTGTGAAGTTGGTAATGAAATGTATGAGTTGATAAAAAATTAGATTTCTTTTAAACATCTTTACGGTTTGTAGTAACTATCTGCGTAGCTGAATGGTAAAGGGAGGGGGGTAAACAAAATAATCTAAAATATAGAGAAAATACAACGGTGCTTGATACATACTATTGCGATTTTATCCTCTTTTTGTCATTTTAGTGCTAGAATGACATTCTGCTAGTGAAGTTTATTCTTTGATATATTAACTATAAATATAGAGAAGTCTTACTAAATAAAAAGGTAAAAGGAACCTCTGAGTAGTGAAATTTTGACTCTATATTGCTGTAAGTGGTGCTGTAATAATGTTCTAACAAGCGCGACTTGGCTGAATATAGAAAAAATTTAAAAAACCGCTATAATTTTATGTAATCTACCAATAAACACCTAAGTTTTTACTGGATTTTGTGATTGATCCTACAGTCAAAAACAAATTTTGAGTCATAAATACTTTTAGTGTCATAATAAAATAGGGAGGTTTGTCAAGTAAAGTTCTTTATTTCATTAGATGCGCTGCCAAATTGTTATGCAAGCAAGTTTTTTAGTTTTCGTATATCCGAAGTAATTCTTGTGCATTGGCCTTGATTAGAGTCGGACATTCTCTATCATTTAATAATGAATGCAATATTTCAATTGCACCTTTAATGTCGTTACTGTGTATCTTTACTATAGCGATAGCTTCTTGGCTTGAATAAGGGTACACTGCATTTGATTCTAAATTACTAATTTTATCTCTATTTGTTTTTTCACCGCTGGAGTGAAGTAAGCTCATTACTTCTAAGTATTGTGCTAACTCACGCAAAACATCAGGAGCATCTTTATCGTCTGCCAAATCATTATAAATAATAGATGCTGTGTCTGTTGGCATTGAATCTGAGATATGATTGAATGCGCGTTCAAAATTTGCTAAATACTCCCAATTTGAATCTATTTCTTCTAGCAGTGACTTATTATCTTTTTTTAAGAATAATACTTCGTAAAACTTGTCACCTGCAGTTATAGATTGTTTTGTGTTATCAATGTTGCGCAATAAGTATAATGTGATGCCAACTAACATTGGCGCGAGTGCAAGCAGAAAGATGTATTTTTTCATGGTAATATTCCAAATAGTTATATATTTATACATTAATGCTTTTGATTTGCAAAAACATATTGACATAGTGATTATATCACATAATAATATTCTTAGAGTTGTTTGAATAGTTGGAGATTAAAATATTTCTAAAGTAGAAATAAAGACAGCAGTATTAAGCTAAATTATTTTTTGTCGGATTTATCCGATGTACCCTCAACCTTTTATAGGTTGAAGTCTAAATTTGAGAGTTTGATCCTGGCTCAGAATGAACGCTGGCGGCAGGCCTAACACATGCAAGTCGAACGGAGTTATATTGTAGCTTGCTATGGTATAACTTAGTGGCAGACGGGTGAGTAATGTATAGGAATCTACCTAGTAGTATGGAATAATTGTTGGAAACGGCAACTAATACCGTATACGCCCTACGGGGGAAAAATTTATTGCTATTGGATGAGCCTATATTAGATTAGCTAGTTGGTGGAGTAATAGCCTACCAAGGCAATGATCTATAGCTGATCTGAGAGGATGATCAGCCACACTGGAACTGAGATACGGTCCAGACTCCTACGGGAGGCAGCAGTGGGGAATATTGGACAATGGGCGAAAGCCTGATCCAGCCATGCCGCATGAGTGAAGAAGGCCTTTGGGTTGTAAAGCTCTTTTAGTGAGGAAGATAATGACGGTACTCACAGAAGAAGTCCTGGCTAACTCCGTGCCAGCAGCCGCGGTAATACGGAGAGGGCTAGCGTTATTCGGAATTATTGGGCGTAAAGGGCGCGTAGGCTGGTTAATAAGTTAAAAGTGAAATCCCGAGGCTTAACCTTGGAATTGCTTTTAAAACTATTAATCTAGAGATTGAAAGAGGATAGAGGAATTCCTGATGTAGAGGTAAAATTCGTAAATATTAGGAGGAACACCAGTGGCGAAGGCGTCTATCTGGTTCAAATCTGACGCTGAAGCGCGAAGGCGTGGGGAGCAAACAGGATTAGATACCCTGGTAGTCCACGCTGTAAACGATGAATGTTAAATATGGGAAGTTTACTTTCTGTATTACAGCTAACGCGTTAAACATTCCGCCTGGGGACTACGGTCGCAAGATTAAAACTCAAAGGAATTGACGGGGACCCGCACAAGCGGTGGAGCATGTGGTTTAATTCGATGCAACGCGAAAAACCTTACCACTTCTTGACATGGAAATCATACCTATTCGAAGGGATAGGGTCGGTTCGGCCGGATTTTACACAAGTGTTGCATGGCTGTCGTCAGCTCGTGTCGTGAGATGTTGGGTTAAGTCCCGCAACGAGCGCAACCCTCATCCTTAGTTGCTATCAGGTAATGCTGAGTACTTTAAGGAAACTGCCAGTGATAAGCTGGAGGAAGGTGGGGATGATGTCAAGTCATCATGGCCTTTATGGAGTGGGCTACACACGTGCTACAATGGTGTCTACAATGGGCTGCAAGGTGCGCAAGCCTAAGCTAATCCCTAAAAGACATCTCAGTTCGGATTGTACTCTGCAACTCGAGTACATGAAGTTGGAATCGCTAGTAATCGTGGATCAGCATGCCACGGTGAATACGTTCTCGGGTCTTGTACACACTGCCCGTCACGCCATGGGAATTGGTTTCACTCGAAGCTAATGGCCTAACCGCAAGGAAGGAGTTATTTAAAGTGGGATCAGTGACTGGGGTGAAGTCGTAACAAGGTAGCAGTAGGGGAATCTGCAGCTGGATTACCTCCTTAGGCTTTGTACGTAATTCACCATTTCAAATAATAGTGTCATTATGTACTATACTGCTGTCTTTACTTCTACTTTATTTTTTAATTTCTCGATAACGAAATTTTATGAGTAACAGGCCTCTTTCCCCACATTTACAAATATATAAAGTACAAGTTACTAGTTTTTTTTCTATTATGCATAGATTGACTGGTATCTTGCTGTTTCTTTTATTAATCATACTTTCTTGGTATTTTATATTATATGTTTACTCCCCTAAGTTAATTATAGTAAGGTGCTTAAATGCATTATTGTTCACTCCTGTTGCTAAATTAGCTTATATCTTATGCTTTGTAAGCTTTATGTATCATTTTCTCAATGGTATTCGTCATTTATTGTGGGATGCTGGGCTTAATTTAGAAATTGCTAGTGTTTTAAAAAGTGCTATATTACTAACAATAATGCTATTTCTTTCTACTATGGCTTTTTTATTTATATTTATATGAGTCAATCTGTAAATTCAGTACATCATTGGTGGATCCAGCGTGTTTCTGCGGTGATTTTGTTATTTTTATTTCCTTGGTTTATTTACTCATTTTCTTGCACATTTTATGTTGATAGCCCTTTATCTTTTAATGAAAAATTATTTCAGGCTATTAATCATCCACTAGAGCTTTTGTTTTTTGTTATACTGGTGTTTTGCATTTTTTGGCATGCAGTTCTTGGAATGCAGGTAGTGTGTGAAGATTATATAGACAGCGTACCTCTAAGGATTTTTACAATTACATGCATAAAATACTTATCAAGCATTACTTATATAGTCCTTGCTTTTACGACTTTTTTCTTTTATAGGCATATTTTCTTGTAAAATTGTTAGTTCTGTGTTAGTATATTATTAGTTTACTAATTTTATTATTGAGCTATAGTGATTTTGGTTTGACAACATGTTTGGAGTGTTAAAAAAAGGAGTAGCAGACTTTACGCTTAAAGCAAAAGGTTTATTTGCTTCATCTGAATCTCAAATTTATGTCAAGGATCTTAGAAAGGTAATGACATATACAGATGGAAGAAAATGCAAATATCCAAAGAATTACGATCAGATTGTAAAATCTGGGAAAGTTGTAGAAAGTAAGAATAGTAATGATGAGACTATATATAAACTTTTGTATGGCAAGAAAATTTTTGAATTAGCTTTTGTCGAGAAAATGGATGATAGGTCCTATTTTACCATTGACTTTTTAGTTAATCGGGAAAAAAACAAAGATGTTAAGCATTATGATGGCTACTATAAACCATTTGAGTTTTCAAAAATCGATCTTGAAAAACATATTCCAATTTTTGAAGCTAAAAAAACTAATGATCCTAAATATCCGTTTGAATTAACTCACTCTTCTGTGCTAATGAAAAAGGTAAAAAATGGAGAGGGTAAAGTTCAGGGAGTTGTTGATGAAAAGGGAAGAAATGAAGAATTACTATACACTAGTAATTATAAAAAATTAAGCACTAATTTTTCAGAAATTAGAGATCAAAATGGTAGTCTAGAGCTAGATAAAAGTCTGATATCTGTTCCTATTGTTTTTGCTGCGGGTTTAGCTAAGATTTGTGCTAGACTCCTGACTTTCATTCCTATAAAATTAGGAGAGAATTTGATAGCTAGAAAAAATCGAGTTGCAAAATCTTTTGGTTATCTTTTTTTCACTTCTGCAGTGGTAGTAAGAAATTTAGTAAATATGGGAGCTACAATACTTAAGGTTCCAATTTTATTATTTGTAGCAAATGAGAAAAAGTATGGTGATGCTTATCTTACTATGTGGAAACACCAATTGAAAGAATGTTGGAAAGAAATAAAAAGCGACTTTAATGTTGTTACAAATGGGGAAAGGCCAAAGCCGAAGAAGAAGGATCATAAGCCACTCAGTATAGTGGGCACATGGGATGAGCTTGACGCTAGAAGTCCAGGTATTGAAAGAGAATTGGAAAAGGCGCTGAATAAAAGTAGTGAAAGTATAGATAAATCCAGAGAATCAGGTGTTGGAGAAAGCTTAAAGGAGAAGCCGCAAAACAAAACTGATAAAAAAATAGCTGCAGCCGTTAATCAAAAAAGCAGCACTCCTCATATTGATAGAGAGATAGAAAGAAGACAAGACTCATCACGAAATGTAGGGATTCCATAATGCTCGTAGTCAACCATCACTTTAAATTACTTTTTACTTTAATCATCTCACAATAAAAACTTGCATGCATTTTGCCGTTAGTATAAGATATTAATCAAATAATTAATATCTTAATTAAATGCGCCCTGTAATACTGTGTGGTGGTAGTGGCAGCAGACTTTGGCCTCTATCTAAGCCAAAGCAATTTCAGAAAATATTTAGTCAGAATACTATGTTTCACAACACTTTGTTGAGGCTAAAAGGCGATTATATGCCACCCATCATTACCACAAATATACAATATGAGTCATTATTGATGCAGGAATTACATGCATTACAGGAATGTAAAGTAGTTTTTGAACCAGTTAAAATTGGGACAGCGGCAGCAATACTAATTGCTGTGCTTCTCTGCGATAGGAACGAGACAATCTTAGTTCTGCCTTCAGACCATTTTATAGGTGATTTGAATAGTTTTTATGTTTCTATTGAGAAAGCGTCTAAGCTAGCCTCTGAAACTGACTCTATAGTCACTTTTGGGGTAAAGCCTCATGAATTCAATTCTGAATACGGCTATATAAATGCAGTATATGGTCAGAAAGAAAAATGTCATATAGTAAAAGATTTTACAGAAAAACCCGAGCGTAAGGTAAGTAACGATCATTATTGGAACTCTGGAATATTTGTGTTTAGAGCAAAACGCTATATAGATGAGATAAAAAAAATTGCTCCGACTCTCTATAATTTATGTTGTGAAAGTATGAAGCATTTTGTATCACGAGAGAGATTTCTGTATTTAGAACAGCAAAATTGTGCAGGAATGGGTGATACATCTATTGATCACCTAGTGATAGAAAAAGCAGAAAATATTGTAATGATAGAAGCCAATTTCGATTGGATGGATGTTGGCACTTGGGGTTCAGTTTTAGAGTTAAGTAAGAGATTTAATAAGAATTTTGAGTCGTTTCAAGCTGTAATCAAAGGAAGAGAGCCAGTTTTGATGACAGAAAATGATGCAAAAAATTTACTAGGTAGAGTTTATAAACGGCCAAGTAAGAGCCTAATGTTGTTCATTAATAAAGTTAAGGAAGTAAAGCCAATAAGGAAAGAGGTTAAGCCATGGGGATTTTATAGTGTAGTTTTAATGGGCAAGGATTTTCTTATAAAATACCTTTTTATAAATCCACTGAGCTGCACTTCTAAGCAATTTCACCACTATAGAGATGAGTACCATATAATACTATCAGGGGTTGGATGCGTGAGTTTAGATGACAAAACATATGCTATAACAAAAAATCATGTAGTAGAGATTCCAAGGAAGGTGTTTCATAAAATTGAGAATAAAAGTACAAGATTTCCTCTTGAGATAGTTGAGTTTCAGGTAGGAAAGTTTTTATCTGATAATGATATAGTAAGATTGGACGATATATATGGAAGGTCTTAATATAGAACATTGAATATATTCTATAAGCTTGCTAAATTTAGACAACCTCATTTGAGGTAAAGGAAAAATTACAGTTATATGAAGCATAAAAAGTATGATATTTAAATCTTAGTATAATGTCTATTGCCTTTGAATTTACTATGGCTATTCGCTATTTGCGAGCAAAGAATTCTAGATTTTGCTCTATAATGGCCTTGTTTTCTATTATTGGTATTGCTCTTGGAGTTGCAACGCTAATAGTAGTAATGTCTGTAATGAATGGGTTCAGAGCAAAGCTGCTCGACTCTGTACTTGGCATTAATGGTCATATTAATGTTTACTTTGATAGAAGCATAAATTCAGATTACCACGCAGTGTTAAAATCTATTGAGAAAATCCCAGGTGTATTAAAAGCTACTTCTATGACCAATGATCAAGTGATCGTTGCAGCAAATAGTGGAATTGTGGGTAGCGTAGTCCGTGGTGTGTCAACTAAAGACTTACTTAATAATACTATCGTTAAGAATAATGTAATTATGGGTAACGTGGAAAAATTCGATGAAGGTATCATAATAGGGGCAAGATTAGCAGAAGCTTTGAATATTGATTATGGTGATAACATTATGCTTATATCACCTGAAGGATTTGATGCACTGTCTGGTGAAATACCAAAAATGAAAGAATATAAAGTTGTAGCAATATTTGATATGGGTATGTTTGAGTACGACAATACCTTAATGTATATGCCCATAAAGTCAGCTAAAGCTTTTTTTAATTATAAAGATAATGTGAGAAATATAGAAGTGTTTGTAGATGATATTGCTATGGCTAATAAGCTAGCAAACGCTATAGCAAAAGAAACAGGAATGAGAGCTGAAAGTTGGCAGTCTCAGCAAAGCCATTATGTTAATGCTTTAAAGACTGAAAGAAATGTGATGTTTTTAATTCTCACTTTAATTATAGTTGTAGCAGCATTTAATATTGTTTCAAATTTGATGATGATAGTGCAAGAAAAGAAATCTGCAATTGCAATTATGCGTACGTTTGGTGCAACAAGCGGAAGCATTATGCGCATATTTTGTGCTTGTGGATTGCTGATTGGTTTTACAGGAACTTGTCTTGGCTCTATTATAGGGGTTGTTTTTTCTCTCAATATTGAAAGTATTAGAGTGTTTTTAGAAAACATTACCAACATCAAACTGTTTGATCCTATGATATACTTTTTTTCAAGTTTGCCAGTGATATTAGTCTCTCAAGATGTGATTAACATTTCTGCACTTGCATTGTTCTTATCATTTTTAGCGACAATTCCTCCTGCATTACAAGCAGCTGCTCAAGATCCTGTGGAGATATTACGTTATGAATGATACTTGGAGAAAATGCATAGGTTGGTTCTTAATTATATTGTTGTTTGTTAGCTATATTACAATAAATAACATAATATTTTTTAAAATAAATCAGCAAGAGAGTGAAAATAGTATAAGTATTGTAACGGAAAAGATAGATGAACTTAAAATGTTGCTTGAAGTTAATCAAATTAAGGTAGAGAAAAAGATATTTGATTTAAAGAGAAATCTGCACACTCAATGTGAGCAAGGTGACGGTAGTTCAAGACATAAGAACCTCGCAAAGTTGCTGCTACTTGTGATTAAGATGAAGAATTCGTTATTGCAAGAAGCCAAGTTTGATAATCATATAAATTCAATAAAGCCTTTGATATCAGAGCTTGACGATCCAGAAATAGAAAATGCAGTCAATGAATTGGAAAATTTGAAAGAGGTAGATACTTTATGCGGGTTGAAATTGTCTTTTGAGAAGAACATGACTGTTATTAACTACAATAAAAGTAACTTGTTTAAAAAAATCATTTCAAATTGGATCAAGATAGATGATCGTAGTGATCCACTCAGGTTAAAGCTTGCGGAAATTGAAGAATTAATAAGCGATAATGATTGGCAGAGCATAGCCACCGCAATAAGTGACTTAACATACCCAGAATTCAAACCATGGCTTAATAAATTGAATGATTTTATTGTAGCTTTCAAGAATACTTCAATAATATATCGTCACTTATTACAATACATCTCATGATTTATTTTATAATTTTTGCTTTTTCGTTTTTATTTGGCATATGGATCAAGGTAAGTGGTGAAGTAATAAAATTGGAATTAGGCAATTACACTATAAGTATTGATCTATATTTCGTTATTCTTGCTTGCGTAGTCTTATTATTTTTATTGATTGCAGTTGCACGTTTTTGTTCTTCTATTTCATCAACATTTGCTAACATAAAAAATAGAAGAAGAAGTAGGGAAGAATTGCTTCTCTTTGAAGCTTTCTTTAGCTTAGATTTAGGTAATATAGAGAACACCAATAAGCTAATTAAAAATCTAAATGAAGAAAGTGATAAATTATCTTTAGTAAAGCTCTTTAATTCAGGTAAAACGGGAAATTACAGCTTTTTCAGCCATAATTTAACGAGTATTGCAAGTAAAAATCGCAACTTAGCTCTACTTCTGATCAATAAACTGATTATTCACCTAAAGCAAGAAAGGTTAGTCTTTCAAAAATTTATAGAATATTGCTCTAGTTCAATTAATGATAAAATTTTGTCTATTCCCTTTCAAATAGAGCATTGTATATTGCAAGAAGATTGGATAAATGCAATTTCAAAGTTAAAGGAAGCTATCAAATTCAATATTTTTCTTCCCTTTGATCGTAAAAAGATGTTAGCGGTTTTTTATTGCGCTTTAGCAAAGCAATACGAAAGTAAAGGAAGTTTTTGCAAAGCTATAGATTATTTAGCTAAAGCACAAAGTTATTATGCAACTTTTCAGCCCATCAATTATTTAAAGGCAGAATTATATATCAAGCTTGAAAAAATCAGAAAAGCTTCCACAGTATTAGAGGAAGAGTATAGAGTAAATCCTACTCCTCAATCAGCTAGAATGTATATCAAGTTAAATAATAAAGGCGCTGAAAGACTATATAACTTACGCCCTGATTATTATTTTAGTTATTGCTTGCTTGCTTTGTCTTCAATTAGCTTAGGGAAATATGATCTTGCAAGTCAGCATTTAGATATTGCTATGAAAAAAGCTAATTACATATCAATCTACCTTGTTATGGTACAGCTCAAGATTATGCTACAAGAGTATGATCAAGCAATTTACTGGCTAAATAAGATGAACTCAGAAGCTGTGCCTGATCCAGGTTGGAAATGTGTTGATTGTAATAAAGAGCTAAAGCAATGGGATTATAAGTGCTCAAGTTGCAATAGTCTTAATTGTATTTACCTTATATTATAAGACTCCATAAGGTGTGATACTTTTACATCGAGATTGCTTTAATATAATCTTTATCTCAAAACAGTAAATCTGTGAGTTTCTTAGTTAGGTTTGATTCCAATGTCAAAAAAACTTGTTTTTAGACATTACCAGTTATATATTTTAATAAATTAGAATTATATATAAAATGAAGAGCTTAAAGGAATTATCCTTAAGAATTAAAAATATTAAGTCTGTGCAGAAAATCACGAAAATAATGCAAATGGTTTCTGCAGCAAAATTATTACAAAGCCAAAAGAAATTATCAAATTCAAAATTGCATATATCTAAGCTGCATAGCATTATTTCTTCACTAGCGCTATCAGCGGATCAAGAGTTACTAGCAAGAATTCTAAATATCAATAATGAAGATTCTTTCCTAGTATTTATTATTGCATCTGATCGTGGTTTATGTGGCAGCTTCAACTCCTCTGTTGTTAAATTTAGTCAGGAGCATATAAACAAATTAATTGCAAATGATAAGAAAGTAGACATTGTTTTTTTTGGTAAGAAAGCTTTTGAGACAGGCAAAAATAGATTTAATTCTAAAAATATCTTGAAGGTTGAAAATAGTAAGGGAATCACACTAAAGCGTGTGGAAGCCTTGGTTAGTGATATAGATCTAAGTAAATACAATAAAGTTAAGGTTTTTTACAGTAAATTCTATAATACCTTCATGCAAAAGCCAATATTAGAAACAATAAAACCATGGAGTAAAGACTCATTATTAATTGATAATTCTGTAGTTAGTCCTCTAACAGATTACAGCTATGAGTATGAACCACAAAATATTGAGTTTATTTTAAAATCTTTGACTCAAGATTATGTTACAGCTTCTCTTTATTCTGCTTTACTTGAAAGTGCAGCAAGTGAAAATAGTGCTAGGATGGTTGCTATGGAATCAGCAAACAGAAATACAAAAGAAATGCTAAATAAACTAGCATTACTTTATAATCGTTCTCGTCAAGCAGCAATTACAACTGATTTGATTGAAGTTATAGGTGGTGCAGAATCTTTATAGAAACTCAAGGAATGAAAAATGAATATATTAAATATTGCAGCAGATATCACTAAACTAATAAAAAAGCAGAATCAAGACGCAGAAGTTACAATATATGAAACTAATAAGACCTCGGTTTCTCAGCGTCTATCAAAAATTGAACAAATATCACAATCTAAAAACTGTACTGTCGGAATTAGAGCTATAGCAGGTAAGAACAAAGCTGCGTATATTTCCACAAACGATTTGAATAATCTTAGTAGTGCAGTGAGCCAAGTGGTGGAAATGGCAAAGAATGCCCAGGAAGATCCTTATATTAGTTTTGCTGTAGATGGCAGTAATTATATCTCTTCTGCAGATTTAAATATCTCAGATAATAATGTTGTAACAATTGATAACTTAAAAGAAATTACTGAAGCTACAGAAAATTCAGCTCTTGCACATAAAAATATTATTAATTCCGAAGGAGCTTCATCTTCACATACTTCAGTAAATACAGTATTATCAACCGTTTCTGGTTTTGTTGGTTCATTTAGTAAGTCAACTTTTGTTAATCAGGTTTCTGTTGTTGCTGGAGAAAAGAATGAAATGAAAATAGGCTACGATTACGATGTAGCATGCAACTTCAGTGATTTAAAAACACCGGAGTCAATAGGGAAAGAAGCAGCAAAAAGAGCAATAGATCAATTGGGTTCATGTACAATCAGGACAGGCAAATTTCCGGTTGTTTTTGAAAAAAGAGCAGCAAAAGAGCTAGTAAAGAGCTTTGCTTCTGCCATAAATGGTAGCAATATTGTAAATAATAGCTCTTTTTTGAGAAATAGTTTAAATAATCAAATTTTTAATACTGAGATTAGCATTATTGATGACCCATTGTTACCAAGGGGTATAACATCAAGACCGTTTGACGGGGAAGGAATAATGAGCAGAAGAAATGAATTTGTAAAAAATGGAGTACTGCAAAACTGGATTTTAGATCTATATTCGGCTAGGAAATTAAACTTGGAAACGACCGCAAATGCAACTCGTGCAAGTAATGCTGCAATTATTCCTTCAGCTAGTAATTTCTATTTTAAAAATGGTAATAGATCGTTTAAGGAATTAATTGAGGAAGTAAAAGAAGGAATATATGTAACTGATTTATTTGGTTTTGGTGTTAATTTAATCAATGGCGATTATAGTCAAGGTGCATGCGGATTTTTTATAGAAAATGGTAAAATAACGTATCCAATACACGAGATTACTGTTGCCGACAATTTGAAAAATATGTTTAGCAATTTAGTTGTTGCAAATGACCTAACTTTCTGTGGGCAGTTTAATTCACCAACGATTAAAGTTAGCGAAATGACAGTAGCAGGTTCACTTAGTGATTAAAAATTTTAGTTGCATTAAGTACAATAATTGTGTACTATTACTATGTAATGTTAAGAATAGACTATGGAGTATAGAAGTTTAGTTGCAGTAACTAAGCTTAAAGCATTCTAAATCGTAATTTCAAAGTTTTTCATCACATTAATAATGTTAGTTAGTAGTTTAGGAGTTATCCATATGGAATTTGGTAATATAAAATGGTTTAATGTTGAAAAAGGCTATGGTTTCATCAAGCCAGAAGGTAAAGGTGAGGACGTTTTTGTACATGTTAGTACATTAGAACGTTCAGGAATAAGACCTGATGAACTTCGAGGAGAGGATAAAAAGAGAGGAATGAAAGGGGAAAGAGTAAGTTATGAGCTTAAAGAAGAGCGTGGTAGGAACGGAGAAGATAAAAAGTCTGCAATAAATTTAAGATTGGAAGATTAGTCTATCGTGAAGCTTTTTAATAGGGTAATGTATTGTGAGTAATTTTCATGAAATGGGGCTTCCAACTTTGCTTAGGCAAGCTCTAAGTAAAAATAATCTTTGTGTTCCAACCCCGATTCAGGTGCAAGCGATTCCTCTAGCTCTTCAGGGCAAAGATATTCTTGGGTCTGCTCAAACGGGAACTGGAAAAACCTTAGCGTTTGCTATTCCACTGGTTGCTAAATTGATGAATGAGCCAAGCATTGGTTCAGCTTTAGTCATCGTGCCAACCAGAGAGCTTGCTCATCAGGTAACAAGTGAGATAAGAAAACTCTTATCTCAAAGTTCTTTACTAAGAGTTGCTTTGTTGATCGGAGGCGAGCCTATTTTTAGGCAGCTAAATCAGCTTCAGAAAAAACCACAAATTATAATAGGTACTCCTGGTCGTATTATAGACCATATTGAGCGTAAAACTTTAGTTACTCGGAATGTTGGTATTCTTGTGCTTGATGAGACGGATCGTATGTTTGATATGGGCTTTGGAATTCAGATTGAAGAAATTATGAAGCATTTGCCTAAAATAAGGCAAACTCTTATGTTTTCTGCAACTCTTCCTGGAGAAATAGTAAAACTTACTGAAAAATATCTTAATCAACCAGAGCGTGTTTCTGTCGATTGCCAGGCTACAACTTCTGTAAAAATTAAACAAGAAGTTGTTTATGCATCAGAATCAGAAAAATATGGCAAGCTTGTTACACAATTATGTCAGCGCAAAGGATCAATCATTATTTTTGTCAAAACAAAGCGAGGAGCGGATCAGCTAGCTGACAAATTGCACAAAGATGACTATAGCGCTTTGGCAATTCATGGTGATTTAAGGCAGCACAAGCGTGAAAGAGTCATTGATTCTTTTCGTCGTGGCCGCAATCAAATCATGGTTGCAACAGATGTTGCTTCTCGCGGTCTTGATATTCCGCACATTCAACATGTTATCAATTATGATGTACCACAATCGCAAGCTGATTATGTTCATCGTATAGGTAGAACTGCACGTGCGGGAGCTGAAGGATTTGCATTATCTTTTGTTACACCTCAAGATAAGAGAAGACTGCCTGCACTAGCAGATAAAGAAGGAGAGCCAAATTTTGATTGTAGTATGCAATCTCAAAAACGTAACAGCAAAAAGATCTTTAAAAGGCCAAGTACGTTAAAGGCTAAATACGGTAGAAAAAAGATCAATGTATTTAAGAAGAAAAGCAGAGTACTAGAAAAAGCGTATTAATGTACTTAACTATTCTTCTATTCTTTAAAAGCTCCAGTAAACTTGCTGCAAAGTGAAGTGATTGGAGGATGGTAGAAAGAATATATAGCTAGCCCAAATTAGATTTACCTACAATTTGATAATCTTAATTCTGCTGCTTATAACGTTTTGAGATTATCACAACGGTATAATGTTAGGCTGTGTGGACTATAATCTGTAGCTTAATTCAATTTGGCTACAACGAGCTGCTAGATTTCAGTTTTTTTAATAATTGTGTGCTACTAATTATATATAAATTTACACTTTTAAAGAGAATAGATGATTTCTAAAAATTTAGAGGCAAGTTTAAATAGAGCGTTACAGATTGCTTCTGATTGTAAGCTTAAATATGCAAAAGTGGAACATTTGTTGCTAGCATTAACCAAAGATGTGGATGTAAATTATGTTTTATCAAGATGTAACATCAGAGCTGGTGAAATCATAAATATAGATAATATTATATTAAGGAATGATCGTGGTAATAATGCAAAAGGTTTTTTACAAGACAACTCCGAATTAACTGTCAATAAAGTTGAGCCTGATGTGCTATTTCAACGCATAATACATAAAGCCATGATACGAGCTCATCGTCTGGGAAGAAAAGAAATAAATGGAGCAAGTATTCTATTAGAGATTCTGTCTGAGCAAGATTTATACATTGAAGAGCTATTATGCAAACAGAATGCAAAGGATTCTAATTTGATTTATAACATATCCAATATAAAATATTCAGGTGATATAGAAGAATATGTAACTAATCGCAAGATAAAACTTGATAAGAATAACGATATCTCTACTGTAGCAAATAAAGGTGAATTATTAAAAGATGAAGAAGTTCTACAAAATTATTGTAGAAATTTAAATGATTATGCAAGAAGCAAAAAAATAGATTATGTCATTGGTCGTGATTATGAATTAAATCGCACTATAGAAATCTTGCTAAGACGCAGAAAAAATAACCCTTTATATGTCGGAGAACCAGGTGTTGGTAAAACAACAATAGTTGAAGGCTTGGTATTGAAAATTATTGAAGGTAGTGTTCCGAGTGCACTGAGATCCAGCATAATTTATGCTTTGGATTTAGGATCACTTCTTGCAGGAACACGCTATAGAGGTGACTTCGAAGAGAGAATAAAATCTATAATAAAAGTAATTGAGGCAAAACCTGGCGCTATTCTTTTCATTGATGAAATACACACTATTATTGGAGCAGGTTCAACAAGTGGCAGCTTTCTTGATGCTGGCAATCTGCTCAAACCTGCACTTGCAAGAGGTGCGTTGCGTTGTATAGGTGCAACTACATATAGAGAATATAGCAATAGCTTTGAAAAGGATAAAGCATTAGCAAGGAGGTTTCAAAAAATTAATGTAAAAGAGTCTTCTATTAATGATACAGTAAAGATACTAGATGGTATAAAGCATTACTATGAAAGGTATCATGGAGTATATTACACGAAACATGCCATTAAATCTGCAGCTGAACTTTCACACAAGTATATTACTGGGCGAATATTACCTGATAAAGCAGTTGATGTTATAGATGAAGCAGGGGCATATTGTAAGTTACAAAAAAGCAGGCGAAAAATTATAAACAGTAGAGACATTAAGAGTACTATCGCTAGGATTACAAACGTACCTTGCGGGTTTGATGATATGCAAAGAGTAAAATCTTTGAAAGAAAATCTCAATAGGGCCATTTTTGGTCAAGAGCAAGCGATAGAGTTTCTCGTTAATTCTATTAAAATTGCTAAATCTGGTCTGAGAAGTTACAATAAACCCTTGGCAAAGTATCTTTTTGCAGGGCCAACTGGTGTAGGTAAGACTGAGCTTGCGAAGCAGCTAGCACAAAATATGGGTATGAACCTTATTCGGTTTGATATGTCTGAGTATATGGAACCTCACACAATATCTAGAATGATTGGTTCCCCTCCTGGATATGTGGGTTACGACCAAGGTGGATTGCTTACAGAATCTGTATCTAATAATCAATATAGCGTAGTACTTCTTGATGAAATTGAGAAAGCTCATAGTGATATTTATAATATATTACTACAAATCATGGATTATGGTTGTGTTACAGACACTTACGGACGTAAGGTTAATTTTTCCAATACGATTTTAATTATGACAACCAATGCAGGGGCATTTGAACGTAACAAAAGTTCTATTGGCTTTGGGTATAAAAACTTTAACATCAGTGACAGCGAAAAAGCAATGGAACGGGTTTTTAGCCCCGAATTTCGTAATCGTCTTGATGCAGTCATTTCCTTTTCTGATTTGGATGCGGATGTCATTTTGCACATTGTGGATAAATTTATTCAGGAATTAAAAAAACAACTTGTGCAAAAGGGTATAAGCTGCTCAGTGGAAGAAGAAGTAAAGTCTTATCTTGCGCAAACAGGTTATAGCAAAGAAATGGGAGCACGCCCAATAGAGAGGCTGATTGAAAAAGAGATAAAAAGTCATTTGGCTGAAGAAATACTGAATCGTCGATTAATTAAAGGAAAGAAATTAAGGATTTATATTGGTAAACACGGAATTGCTTTTGATATAGTTTAAATTCTTGCTTGAGTATTAAATTTGTAGTATAGTCACTATTTTTTAATGAGGCTATAGTGGCAAGTTTAACCAGAAATCAATATTACAGTAATCAAGATTTACGGAATTTATTTTCAAGGCTGGGAATAAAAGCGGAAGAAGTAATAAGCCAGGAGTTTGATGATGTACTTAAGTTAGTTGAGCGGCGCTTTAGAAGAGCTTCATTAAAATGTCACCCTGATAAAGTAGTAGGAGAGAAAGAGAAAAAAATAGCTGAAGAAAAGTTTAAAAAACTTAGTGCAGATAAAGATAAGCTAGAGAAATATCTTAACGACTTAAAAGCAGCTGGCATATCTATAACATTACAGCGAGAAGTGCAGGAAAAACAAAGGAGAATCAATGAGATTCTATTGCGTAGAGAGAAAGCTGTGAATAGAGCATGTTTATTTTTTATATTAGCAAATGTGGTACTTGGTCCGTCGCCTCAAGTCAAATATTGCTTATCACAACTTGCTAACAGTGGCAAAGTGCAAAATATTGCTTATAAATTTTATGCATTCAGCATTGGAGTTTGGCCATGGTTATTTATTATATCCTTTTGTAGTATTATCTATGCAGCAAGTAAACAAAGAGGCTCACAAGAAGGAAATCTAGATAGGTTAAATAGAAGATACAATCTACTTATTGCTGCTGATAATTATGTAATATGTATATCAGCAGCGTTTGCTGTATGCAGTTTAATGTCGGAAGTTGCACAAAATGGCTGGCCTGTTCAATATGGAACGATGCTAATAGCTAATTTAGCATTAGATTTATTACTTATTGCTTTACTTAGGACTTTTGTGAAAGCTTTTGAACTATATGGTGAATACTGTATCCAGTGTTTATATGAAGAAGATGCGGAATTTAGTTATAAAGAAAAATTTGCATGGTATGACTACAAATTAGTACTTATGCCGCTCGTTCTTCCTATTGTTAAAATGTATTTTGAAGATTTAGTTCAAGAAAAACCACAACAGCATACTACTGATCCTAAAGTTACACCTTTAAATATAGGCGTAGGAACAAGAGCATAAAAAGGTCTTTGCTTCAACTATAGTTTTTGCTACACTTTGAGTAAATTTGAAGATATTAATGAGTGAAGAAGTAAAACAAATCCTAAGTTACTACGAAAGTGAAAACCCTGGAGTAAAAGCGAATCTTACTCGCATTCTTATGCATGGGAAACTTGGTGGAACTGGCAAGTTAGTAATTCTCCCTGTAGACCAGGGATTTGAGCACGGACCAATAAAAAGTTTTGAAGTTAACCCTAATGCTTACGATCCACATTATCATTTTCAGCTTGCAGTTGATTCAGGAGTAAGTGCATACGCTGCTCCGCTTGGTATGATCGAAGCTGGTGCTTCAACTTATGCTGGAATGCTACCACTTATTTTGAAGCTTAATAGCGCTAACTCTTTGCACTCAAAAAGCTTAACTTCAGATCAAGCAATAACTGCCTCTGTAAAAGATGCGCTGCGTTTGGGCTGCATGGCTGTTGGGTTTACTATATATCCTGGTTCTGCTAAGTGTTTTGATATGATGGAAGAAGCTCGCAAAATTATAGCTGAGGCTAAATCTTGTGGCCTTGTTGTAGTGCTATGGTCTTATCCACGTGGTGAAGGGGTTTCCAAAGAAGGTGAAACAGCAGTTGATGTGATTGCCTATGCTGCGCATATAGCGGCTTTGCTCGGTGCCAACATAATAAAAGTAAAACTTCCAACCAATCATCTGGAAAGAGAAAAAATAGAAAATATTGAATCATTATCTAAAAGAATTGAATATATTAAAAAGTCTTGCTTTGCAGGAAAAAGAATAGTAGTTTTCTCTGGTGGTGAGTCAAAGTCAGTGGATGATATATACAATGAGGCAAAAGAAATTAAGCAAGGTGGTGGTAATGGTTCAATTATCGGGCGCAACACTTTTCAAAGAAAAAAAGAGGATGCTTTATCTATGCTAAAAGATATAATTAATATCTACGCATAAAAAACGGCTGGGTGGCAGAATGGCTTATGCGGAGGACTGCAAATCCTTTTATACCGGTTCAATTCCGGTCCCGGCCTCTTACTCCAATTAGATCGTTTTTTCTTCTCAAATTTTAACAAGAAGTGTGGCTTTTAATGAAATATTTAAAAAAATAAGATACTATATTCAAAATATAAGCAGTAAAATGCCAAAGAGATTAACAGAAGTTTTATTATTGATTGGTTTGCCCTTCTTGCTTACCAGTTGCACTTTTCACTATTTATTAAAGAGCTCGTATACTCATCTTGCACCAGAAAAGTACCCTTCATCCAACAAACAGCCGGTTTACGTCGGTACAGCTTACAGTGCACAGACTATATATAATGCGTTATTTAATGACTTTCTGTTAATAGGTAAGTCATCATTCACAGCCAAACATGGGCGTGCTAGTCAATATGTTAACTATGGAAGAGAAGTTGGAGCAGATGTGATAATCGTATCATTTCAAAATATGCAAAAGGATAAAGAGCATTTTAGCATCACAGAAAAACTATTATGGGACACAAGCTTAACAACATTTCATACAAGGACCATTATAAACTTTGATCAGGACGTACTCTTTCTAAAAAAGGTAGGTGATGCAAAAGCTCCATGGGAATATGTCAAAGGAGAGTTCAAGCTTCACGAAAAAGACGATACTGATCCATATCTAGGGAATTGGGTAGGGTATAGAATATGCGAGATTGCAATATCTTCTTCAGAAGATGAATACTTAGGATTTGTAAATGAAGATAATTGTAAAGAAAAATCTGGAATAAATAAGATGCTTGCTTGGAAAAATGGGGATGTAAGGTTGCGGATTAATAAACAATCAAAACAGGGATTTTATTTAAATCGAAATAAGATTCCTATACTAATAAAATCTCAAATTAACAAATTTGGCTACCTCGAATTAGTAGATGAAAATACTGATCAAGTTCTGGTTTCCCTTCAGAAAAATTAGTTTTTACTACCCATAGAAACTATATACTTACTATTTTGATAAACCTCAAGCTTTCTAAGTTATTCTTGTTGCATGGTAAAAAATAAACTAAAAATAAGCAAAGTGTTTTACAAAATGATATTACGTAATTTATTGTTTTTACTGCCGCCTGAAATCGCTCACTCCTTGGTAATAACGGCGTTAAAAAAGATGCCCTGTAGGAAACCTATAGAACTACCTAAGTCTTTAAATGTAAACTTTTTTGGTAATAAAATTAGGAGTCCTGTAGGTCTTGCTGCAGGTTTTGATAAAAATGCGGAAGTTGTAAAGCCGATGCTCTCATTTGGTTTTGGATTTATTGAGGCTGGTACTGTAACTAAACATCCCCAATATGGAAACAAAAAACCGAGAATTTTTCGATTAATTAAAGATGAAGGAATAATTAATAGATTGGGATTTAATAATAAAGGAGTAGACTATTTTCTTAAACAGATAAGTGAAACTAAACTTGGTAATTGTATTTTTGGTATAAATATAGGAAGAAACAGTACATCAAAGGACCAAATCAGCGATTATGTTGACTTAATAAAGATAGTATATGGAAAGAGCAATTATATAGTACTGAACATCTCATCCCCAAACACACCTAACTTGCGCGATTTGCACAATAAACAAGAATTATCCAAATTGTTGAAATCTATCACTCTAACCCGGAAATCAATCGATAGCTCTGAATCCATACCGATAATATTAAAAATTTCTCCAGATATAGATCAGCAAACAAAAGAAAATATCGCTGAGCTTACACTAGAATATAAAATTGACGGCTTAATAGTAAGCAACACTACGATAAGTCGAGATTCTTACTATAATGAGAGTGGTGGGTTGAGCGGCAGGCCATTATTTCAACTTTCAACCGAGTTATTGAGTGACATGTACAAGCTTACTAAAAGCAGAATTCTATTGATAGGATGCGGAGGAATTTCAAGTGGTGTTGATGCATATGAAAAAATAAAGGCAGGAGCCTCTTTAGTACAACTGTACACTGCTCTTGTATACCAGGGGCATCAAGTTGTGAACAAAATCAATCTGGAGCTTGCAGAATTGGTAAAAAGAGATGGATTTAGTAACATTACTGAAGCAGTGGGTTGTATACATTAATTTTGGAAGTTATTGATATTGTTTTAGTAAAGTAGAGCTAACTTTTTAGTGTAGAGGTATGATAGAGAGTGCTTTTCTATTGAATGATTAATATGAGAGTTTTGAACGATACAATATCTAAAGTTATTAATTATAAATTTACAGATTATGCAATATTAGAAGAGGCATTAACCCACCCAAGCGTAAATAAGAGAAATAGCGAAGACCAGGTTGTAAGCTACGAAAGGCTAGAGTTTTTGGGCGATAGTGTTTTGAATATGGTTGTGTCTGTTATGCTGTTTAAAATGTTTCCTGAAGAAAAAGAAGGAGCATTGGCAAAAAGAAAAACGGATTTAGTTTGTGGCAGTACCATTGCTAATGTTGCTAAAGAAATAGAGTTAGGTAACTTTATTATCATGAATAATAGTGAACGTTGTAACGGAGGAAAATGTAACTTAAAAAATTTAGAAAATTCGCTTGAAGCACTAATAGGTGCAATTTATATTGACGGCGGACTTGAGAGTGTTGAGAAATTTATTATCCGACATTGGGAAAAGCTAGCTAAGGACATCCTCGATCCTCCTCAAGATCCTAAAACTTCACTGCAAGAATGGACTCAGAGAAATAAATTACCTTTACCGAAGTATGAGCTTGTAAAACAAACTGGACCAGCACACAATCCTGAATTTACTATATCAGTTTGCATAGAGAGTTATGACAAAGTTTCTGCATGCGCTCCTAGTAAGAAAATTGCTGAACAAAAAGCTGCTGAGTTGATCCTAGAAAAAATTAAAAAAACGACTTAGTTTAATCAAAATAGCTGTTAGCATAAATTTAAAGTAAGCTAAGCTCTTTAGTTCAGCTTACATATTTTTTTATCTCAGCCAGAATCTTATCAGATTGACTTTCATCTGAATTTAAATCAGCTACAAAGTGTGTGACATATTTTCCTTCAGGGCTAATAAGGTATATCATTGAAGAATGGTTAATTTCCTCTTCTCCATCTACTTTACTTGCATATACTTTATACTTTGCAACTACTTCATCTATTTTTTGTCTTTCACCAGTGAGCATTTGTATTCTATGGTCAAATTGCTGCTGAAATTCTTTAAGCCTTTCTGTATTATCGCGCTCAGGATCAACTGTGATAAAAAATGTTTGTAGCTTGTTGTCAGTTTTCTCGTCTAACTTTGCAAGTGTTTCTGAAATTATTCCAAGGTTCATAGGGCAAATTCTTTTACATGAGGAAAATCCAAAAAAAATCATCATATACTTATCTTTGAAATCACTACTGCGTACTATTTGCCCGTTTTGGTTAATCAAAGAAAAATCCCCACCTATTTTAATTTCTGTATTTTGTGAAACAAATATGCCTTGCTTAGTAAAATAACAATAACCTAAGAAGATAGCTGCTACTGTTATTAGCAAACTAGACAATAACCTTATAAACTTTATCATTAAAGCGTTTCCAATAAAGTTAAATCATATATTGATTAGTTGATTGATTCAATATATTCCTTCCAAAGTGGGTTGTTAATTTTATCTAACAATTTCTTATGCTCATCAATTTCTTTAATACTTGGTGAATGTTCTCTGCGAGCTAAATTACGCACTTTATGTTGAATAAACGTAGAGTTATTGTCCTGAGCACATTCATTATTAAATAAAAAGGTTTGCAATCCTCCTGTAAGCTCAACATAGACCTTTGCAAGCAATTGAGCATCAACTAATGCTCCGTGTAACTCTCTACCTTCTAGCGATATATCAAAACGCTTGCATAATGCATTTAAAGAAGCAGGTGATCCTACAAACTTTTTTCTTGCAAGTGGTAATGTATCTAGCACTCTATCTGAGGAAATTAACCCAGCATTTAACTTGCCTAACTCCATATTAAGGAACTTAACATCGAATTCAGCATTATGAATCACCAAAATGTCATTGGATATGAAGTCAAGAAATTCAAGTGCAACATCTGAGAATAGTGGTTTATCTTCCAAAAATTCCTCACTAATACCATGAATCTTAAATGAGTGGTAAGGTATATCTCTTTCTGGATTGAGATATCGATGAAATGTTTTACCTGTTGGAATACGATTAATTAGTTCTACACATCCTATCTCAATAATTCGATGTCCAGATTTAGTATCAAGACCTGTAGTTTCAGTATCAAGTACTATTTCTCGTAGCCTACTTTTCATCAGTTGTCATTTGTTGTTAAATTTTTATCAGTACTTGCCTTCTTATAGTTAATAGAAACAAGTAACCAAGTTAGATCTGATGAATTAATATTTTTTTTGAATTGCCATACATCTTCAACTTTGTTAATAGTAGACATGCTACCTGATGTGATGTTTCCTTCGTTATTCTTAACGAAGTTAATTTGCTCTGAAAGGAAATATACTGCAATAAATATTACGTTTTTTACTAACTTTATTTCTAAGATCTTTTGTGAAACGATAGAAACAATTATGGACTCATGTGTCTCTTTACGATGTTTAATCTTATCCACAAAACTGTTATATAAGTCTTTGTCCAGAAGGGATTTTAATTGAGGTAAATTTCCTTGGTTAAAATATTTTATTATTAATTCAAAAGCTATGCTTGAACCTTCTATAAAATTGGAAATAGAAAACTCTTTGTTTTTTTGTAATATTTGTTCATAAGTAGTTTCTATTGAACTTTTGTCGTTGCTATAAATATAATCTTCGATATTTTCTACCACATCTTCTTTACTTTGACTTACATCCAATACACCTGTTAGCTTTTTTAGGTTGAGACTGGCTGATCTTCCTAAAGAATTATATAAGCGTGAAAAAATAAACGCCGCTAGTAAAGCATATATTACAAGCTCTATCATGGTAACTTAACTCCTTGATATATAAAGTATCTAAATATTATTAATTATTGATAAAAATATGTTTTTCATATTAACCTATAGTTAGGTTTACTATTCATTTGTAAATGAATATATTATATAAGAAAGTATTAAACATCTCAACTTAATTAAAGGAGACGTAAGAAATGTCACAACACAAAATGAAAATTCATGGTCAGTATGTCAAAGATTTTTCGTTTGAGAATCCAAATTCGCCATTCCTTCCTTCTAGTAAAGCTCCTGATATTAATGTAATGGTTAATATTAATTCAGCAAAATTAGAAGGAACAGAAAATAAAAAAGGAATAAGTGAAGAAAAGCCTTTTCATGAAATTACTTTGCATATAGAAGCCAAAGCAACGGTAAAAGATGAAGATGTAAAAGATGATATAGCTTTCATTTGCGAGGTAAAGTATTGCGGTATTTTTTCAATAGAAAATTTTACAGAGCTAAGTGAGGAAGAGGTGAGACAAGCTTTATTTATTGGTGGACCTACTTTTCTTTTCCCTTTTGCAAGAGAAATAATTGCAAGAACTACAAGTAGTGGTGGGTTTCCTCCACTTATGCTAGATCCTATAGATTTTGAAACTATGTATCAGCAGCAAAGTCAACAACAAAAAAGTAGCGCTAGTAATTCCAATTTTAACTAATACAGGATGAACAATTCTTTAAATGCAAAGACGACTTTAAATATTGATGGAAGGTTATATAACTACTTTAACCTAAGTAACGCTGGTAAATTTTTAGGAGTAAATTTAACAAAATTGCCTTGTTCACTCAAGGTATTGCTTGAAAATTTATTGCGCAACGAAGATGGAGTAAGCGTTAAATTAGATGACATAAAGATATTAGCAAATTGCGTCAAGAAACACATTAATCACGAAATTAGCTACAAGCCAGCAAGGGTTTTGATGCAGGATTTCACAGGAGTTCCTGCTGTCGTTGACTTAGCTTCAATGCGTAATTATGTGAAGAAAAACGGAGGTAACCCCAGCAAAATAAATCCATCTGTACCTGTTGATCTTGTGATCGATCACTCTGTTCAAGTAGATAGTTACGGAAGCACTTCTGCATTTGGTAAAAACGTTGCACTGGAAGTAAAAAGAAATTTGGAGAGGTATCAATTCTTAAAATGGGGAGAGTCATCCTTCACAAATTTTAGAGTAGTGCCACCAGGTACTGGAATTTGCCACCAAGTGAATCTTGAATATTTAGCGCAAGTTGTATGTAACGATAGCGGAGTTCTATATCCAGATACCTTAGTCGGTACAGATAGTCACACTACTATGGTAAATGGTTTATCGGTTCTTGGTTGGGGTGTTGGTGGAATAGAAGCTGAGTCTGTGATGCTTGGTCAACCAATTAGTATGGTAATTCCAGAAGTAGTAGGATTTAAATTAATAGGAAGACTTTCAGAGGGAGTAACAGCAACTGATCTAGTGCTAACGATTACTAATATCCTGAGAACAAAAGGCGTTGTTGGCAGATTTGTGGAATTTTATGGTGATGGCTTAGATTGTTTATCTTTGGCAGATAGAGCAACCATAGCTAATATGGCTCCAGAGTATGGTGCAACTTGTGGATTCTTTCCAATTGATCAGAAGACACTAGATTATTTAAACTTAACCGGAAGGCCAAAAGAGTTGGTTAAATTAGCTGAAGTCTATGCAAAAGAACAAGGGCTGTGGCGTAGTAATGAAGAATTGGCGTTCTTTGACACACTGAAGCTTGATTTATCAAGCGTAAAGCCAGTGATGGCTGGTCCTAAAAGACCACAGGATAAGATTTTCCTTTCAGAAGTAGCGGAATCTTTTTCTACATCTTTTCCTATTAATGAGACAAACAGACCTCCGTTGGAACCTATCTATGGCGATCAGCTCCAGAGTGGCAGCGTAGTGATTGCAGCAATAACAAGCTGCACTAACACCTCAAATCCAAGTGTGATGATTGCTGCAGGTCTTGTAGCTCGTAATGCAATTAAACTTGGATTAAAATCAAAGCCTTGGGTTAAAACTTCTCTTGCTCCAGGGTCACAAGTTGTGACAGAATATTTAGAAAAGTCTGGATTGCAGGTAGATCTAAATGCTTTGGGTTTTAATCTAGTTGGATATGGCTGCACAACTTGCATTGGAAATTCTGGTCCACTTAATAAGGATATAGAGGATGATATAAAAAACAAAAACTTAACTGTTGCTGCAGTTTTGTCTGGCAATCGTAACTTTGAAGGAAGAATTCATCCGTTAGTCAAAGCTAATTACTTGGCATCTCCGCCACTTATTGTTGCATATGCACTTGCAGGCACTGTGCAAATTGATTTGACAAAAGATTCAATATGCAAAGATAAGAATGGAAATGATGTCTATCTCAAAGATATATGGCCAACAAATAATGAAGTTGAGAGCTGTGTTAAAAGTGTTGTGACGCGTGAAATGTTCATACAAAAGTATAAGGATGTTTTTTCTGGTGATGAGCATTGGCAAAAGATAAAGTGTGAGAAAGGTGAAATCTATGATTGGGACACGAAAAGCACTTATATACAAAACCCTCCCTATTTTGATAATTTATCGACTAAGAACAATGGAAGCAACATAGTTGATATAAAGAATGCGCAAATACTAGCGATGTTTGGCGATAGCGTCACTACCGACCACATTTCCCCTGCTGGAAATATTGCCTCAAATAGTCCTGCAGGCATATATTTAAAAGGTCTTGGAGTTGAACCGCAAGATTTCAATTCATATGGATCTCGCCGCGGTAACCACAACGTAATGATGCGTGGAACCTTTGCTAATATCAGAATAAGAAATAAAATGGTGAGCGCTGAGGGTGGCTATACAAAACATATTCCTTCTCAAGAAACTATGTCAATTTTTGATGCAGCAATGCAATATAAAAGAGAAGCTGTTCCATTAGTTGTCATTGCAGGAAAAGAATATGGTACAGGTTCAAGTAGGGATTGGGCAGCAAAGGGTACTGCATTACTGGGAATTAAAGCTGTGATTGCAGAAAGTTTTGAACGCATACATAGGTCCAACTTGGTCGGCATGGGTGTTCTTCCACTTATATTCCAAAATGGAATAACCAGAAAGATATTTGATGGTAGTGAGATAATAAGCATAAAAGGTGAAATAGTATCAAATGGAAATCTAGAATGTATCATTAAAAGACAGGATAATTCAAAGCAATCAATACAACTCAAATGCTGTGTACAAACCGTAACTGAGATTAAATACTTAATGAGTGGTGGAGTGTTAAGCTACATACTTCTTTCGACTTAGTAAAAGTAAGTACTAGACTTCTTTTAGCTCCAGCCCTGGTCCTTTTAAATAATGATTTGTTCTATGCGAAGTTATGATATAATTTTACCTTACATATAGTAAAGGTGTTTTATAGATAATTATGATTAGCTCTATACAAGAACCTAATGAACTCAGAAAACGTTTACAAGGATTTTATCGTACTGATGAAAAAAGCTGTGTACGTTATCTTGTAGAAAAAGTAGAACTTTCGGTTGATTCGAAAAACAGAATTTACAATATTGCAAAACAAATTGTCGAAAAGATTAGAGGTAGTAAATTAGGCATTATAGATTCTTTTATACAACAGTACTCACTTTCTAATGATGAAGGAGTAGCACTAATGTGTCTTGCTGAATCATTACTTAGAATACCAGACGATTACACAATAGATGAATTGATCAAAGATAAAATTGCCAACCAAGAATGGAATAAACACTTGGGGCGTTCCTCTTCATTGTTTGTTAATGCTTCTACATGGAGTTTAATTATAGGAAGCAGTATATTAAGAAACAATGAAGAGGATTCAAAATTCTATCACATAATTTCCAGGTTATTGAAAAATTTAGGAGAGCCAATAATTCGCAAAGCGGTAAAACAAGCAATATCCATTCTTGGCAAGCATTTTATTGTTGGAGAAACTATAGAAAAAGCATTGGAAAGTGTGAAATCAGATGACTACAGTAAGTATTTATGCTCTTTTGATATGCTTGGTGAATCTGCTTGCACAGTTGAGGATGCGGAAGAGTATTTTAATTTATACATGCATGCAATAAAAGCCATAGGTGAATCTGCTGACATAAATGATTGCTTTAAATCTCAGGGGGTTTCAATCAAATTGTCTTCGCTGCACTCACGTTATGAATTTAGCCAATTTGATAATATGGCTGAAGAACTGAGAACTAAAGTACTGGAACTTTGTCATGAAGCAAAAAAGTATAATATTTCATTGTGTATAGATGCAGAAGAATCAGAAAGGCTTGAGATGTCGCTCGTGTTATTTGAACAGTTGCGTCTTGATGAGTCACTTTCTGAGTGGGAAGGGCTTGGTCTAGCTGTGCAAGCGTATCAAAAACGTGCTTTGTCTGTTCTTGATTTTGTTGAAGATGTTGCCATTCGATCAAAGCATAAGGTTATGGTGAGACTTGTGAAAGGAGCATATTGGGACTCGGAAATCAAGCGCACACAAGAATTAGGGTTAATTGGTTATCCGGTGTTTACTAGAAAAAGCCACACAGATGTATGCTACCTTGCCTGTGCGCAGAAACTTTTAAGCAAAGAGAATCACTTTTATCCATGTTTTGGAACTCATAATGCTTATACTTTTGCTACTATAATAGAGCTTGCCGATAAAAATCATCCTGGGTTTGAGTTTCAGCGCTTACATGGAATGGGTAAAAGTTTGTATGATTATGCAATTTCAGAACTTGCAACAAGCATCAATTGTCGTATATATGCACCAGTTGGTAAACATAGTGATTTATTGCCATACCTTATTAGGCGTCTTCTTGAAAATGGAGCTAATAGCTCGTTTGTCAATCAAGTAAATGATTCTGACGTTAAAATTGAAGAATTAGTCTCAGATCCATTAGAAAAAGTAAAAAGCTTAGAATATGAGCCTCATCCAAGCATTCCGTTGCCACGAGATATTTTTGGAGAGGAAAGAAAAAACTCCTTGGGAATGGATATTAGCGATTCAATTGCAGTTTCACAATTTGCAAATGATGTAAGGGAATTTAGTGAAAAGAAATGGCAGGTTGGCCCAATAATTGATGGAGAGTCGTTTCTTGACAGTGCGGAATTTACCGAAGTAGTGAATCCTGCACATTTGGAAAATGTAATTGGGGAAGTGTCAAGTGCAACAAGTGCTCATGCTTTAAATGCTCTTGAAATAGCACATAGTGCTTTTACTAAGTGGCAGAATGTTTCAGCAGAAGAGCGCGCTAAATGCCTTGAAAAAGCTGCAGATTTGCTTGAGGAAAGGATGAAAGAGTTAATTTATATTCTGATTGTAGAAGCAGGAAAAATTTTATCCGATGCAATAGCAGAAGTAAGAGAGGCAATCGACTTTTTGCGCTATTATGCAATGATAGCAAAAAATGAACTGAATGACTGGAAAAAATTGCCAGGTCCAACAGGTGAAGATAACTTCATCTTTTTTGAAGGCAGAGGAGTTTTCTTATGCATATCACCGTGGAATTTTCCACTCGCTATCTTCATTGGACAGGTTTCAGCTGCACTTGCAGCAGGTAATGCAGTGCTGGCAAAACCGGCAGAGCAAACGCCGATTATTGCCTATGAAGCCGTTAAGATACTACACGAAGCTGGAATACCAAAAAATGTGCTACACCTTATTCCAGGGGATGGTTGGTATTTAGGTAAAACATTAGTACCAGATAATAGAATTTCCGGTGTAGCTTTTACTGGTTCAACACAAACTGCTCAAATAATTAATCGAATGCTTGCTAGTAGAGATGGTCCTATTGTGCCACTTATCGCTGAGACTGGTGGATTAAATGCTATGATTGTTGATAGTTCTGCTCTTTTAGAGCAGGTAACTAAGGATGTTTTAATTTCTGCATTTCGCAGTGGCGGTCAACGTTGTTCTGCTCTCAGAGTGCTATTTATTCAAGAAGATATAGCAGAAAAACAGGTAAAAATGATATGCAATGCAGCTCAAGAACTAAAGATAGGTGACCCAATACAACTGAGCACAGATATTGGTCCAATAATTGACAAAGCATCTATTGATATGCTCACTAAACATACGGAAAAAATATCAAGGGATGAAGATTCAAACCTTTTGTTCAAGGTACCAATGGATACAAATTCTTATAATGGTTATTTCTTTCCTCCGTACATTTATGAGATACAAAAAATTTCGCAATTAAAGCAAGAAGTGTTTGGGCCTATTTTACATATCATACGTTTTAATAAGTCGCAGTTAAATGAAGTTATAAGTGATATAAACAATACAGGATATGGACTTACGTTTTCTTTGCAAAGCCGTGTACAAAGTCAGATCGATTTAATAAGCAAGAAAATATCAGTTGGAAATGTATACATCAATCGCAATCAAATAGGTGCAGCAGTTGGAATACAACCATTTGGCGGTAGAGGACTGTCAGGTACCGGACCAAAAGCTGGTGGTCCTAATTATCTGCAACGTTTTTCTATAGAAAAGGTTGTAAGTGTAAACACTACAGCATGTGGCGGTAACATTACACTTGCGTGTTTGGATTGATTTGCAATTTCTAAATTGGAAGTCCGTGCAGTTGTGTATGCAGTACTAAAACCTAAAACTCATACACTGAAAGGATAGTTGTGATTCTAAGGAGGCTTCAAAGAAAGTCTTGTCTTTAATAAAAGAAAAAGGTTGCTATAATTCTGATAAAAGCACTATAAACAAAATGAATGTAAAAAATATCTTATTAGCGTTTTTAGTACAGTTTATATTCGATTTGTCATTATTTGCAGCTGATCCTATTTTGCTTAATTGTATTGAAACTCCAGGGATTTATGATCTTGAAACAAGGCCAAAAAGCTTTAACTCTTCAAATAATTTAAGAAGAAAACCTGGCTCTCCAAATAATGCAGCAGGAGAATTAATAAATGTAGTGGGTAGAGTTACTGATGTAAATTGCTTACCGATACAAAATGCTGTGGTTTCTATATGGCACGCAGACTCACTTGGCATGAGCTATTATGATGAAAATGTGGAGCTTGATCCAAATTTTGCTGGATCAGGAAGATTTGTAGTAAATAACCTTGGCTATTATAATTTTATTACAATAGTACCAGGTAAAATTGGTGATAGGGCTCCACACATCAACTTTTTGGTCCAACATCCAGATTTTCCAGAATTCACAACACAAATGTTTTTTGCTGATCATAATTGCGATAACTGTGATGATCTTCTTCTTGGTAATCTTATTGAGAGTGGACTTGCAAGCCTTCTGATAGCACCATTTACTTATAACAATCAGGCCATGAAGACCTACACATTTAATATAACCCTAGGTGGGCATAACAAATTTTCTGATAAAAGATAAAGCCCTTGCATATCAGGGGAGTTCATAGTAGTCTTAAGCGCTATTGTACTTAAAATGTATATGAAAAATATCTTACTAATGTTTTTACTATATTTTATGTGCAGCTTACAATTATTTGCAACGGAGATGTCAACGATGAAGATAACAATTTCTAAAGCTTTACCCGATTTTGAGACGCTAGTGGTAGGTTTGTTTGAGGGTGATAAGTTTATAACTAATGTTCTACAAGATAAGCAAGCTATAGATAACATCAAGAAATTTAGTGGTTTTAATGGAGGTTTTGGTGAATTTTTCTCCATTACTTCATCAGAGGGAAAAAATATTATAGTTGCTGGTCTTGGAATGAGAGATGAATGGGATGAAAGCAAAGGATTAAATATTGGTGGTAAAATATATTGTGAGCTAAGCAGATTAAGAATCAAGCGAGCGGCAATCTCAATCGAAGGCAATGCAGCAAATGTTGCATACGGTGCATTTTTGCGCAGTTTTAAATTTGATAAGTATAAAACCAAAAAGGATGAAAAAGTTACAGAAGTAGAGGAGATCACAGTGCTAACGAAAGATGAGCAATTCAGTAGTGCTGAAAAATCATTTGAGCGTTTAAGACAAGAAGGTGAAGGCATATTTCTTGCACGTACTCTTACCATTGAACCACCTAATGTTTTATATCCAGAATCCTATGCTGATTATATAAAAACCGAGCTTACTAAGCTTGGCCTTGAAATCGAAGTGCTTGGTAAGAAGCAGATGGAAGAGAAAAAAATGGGAGCATTGCTTGGGGTAGCACAGGGAAGTAGTAAAGAGCCAAAATTAGTAGTGATCAAATGGAATGGAGCTTTCAAGGAACAAAAGCCTGTAGCTTTTGTGGGTAAAGGCATAACGTTTGATACTGGTGGAGTGTCACTCAAGCCTTCGCGTGGCATGGAGTCAATGAAATATGACATGGCGGGTTCTGCTACTGTGGTTGGGGTGATGCGTACTCTAGCTGGACGAAAAGCAAAGGTAAATGCAGTTGGTGTAGTTGCACTTGCAGAAAATGCAGTGGACGGTAATGCTCAAAGACCAAGTGATGTAGTAACTTCGATGTCTGGACAGACGATAGAAGTGTTGAACACTGATGCAGAAGGAAGGCTCATACTTGCAGATGCTTTATGGTATACACAAGATAGATTTGCACCGAAATTTATGATCGACCTTGCAACTTTAACTGGTGCTATAGTGGTTGCACTGGGAAATAATGAATATGCTGGTCTTTTTTCAAATAACGATGAATTAGCGAATCATCTGATTGATGTAGGAAATGAAGTAAATGAGAAATTATGGCGTTTTCCTATGAATGAAACTTATAACAAAATTATTGATTCGCCGATTGCTGATGTGCAAAATATAGCTCCTGCAGGTTCTGGTGGAGATAGTATAATGGCTGCACAGTTTCTACAGCGTTTTGTAAACGACACTTGTTGGGCACATTTAGACATTGCAGGCACTGCTTGGCACGAAAAAGGCACTGATATTTCTCCAAGAGGGGCAGTAGGTTTCGGTGTAAGGTTGCTAAATAAGTTGGTTGAGAAGTACTATGAGATTAATAATTAAGGATCTTTGTATTGAGTTTATAGCTTAATTTACGGCTACATGAATGTCTATTTATAAGACGTAGAAAATGATATCATCAAAGTAACTTACATTTTCTTTTTTGGGGATTCTAAAGTTACACACTTGAGCAGCATCAAGAGAAAGTATTTTGTTCAAATGATGATTGTAATGATGGACTATTAAAACTTTAAAGCTATTGGGTATTGACGGTATATACTTAAGTGTTAGAATAAAATAGGAAGTTTTTAGGAGTTTATATGGCAGCAGGCGGAAAAGCGAAAACAGCTAGTAAAAATAACCCTACTCAGCGTAAGAAAGCAGAACAAAAAATGTATAAGGATAAACCGGTAAAGCCGGTTAGATATATAGACCGTAATTCACGTATGAACTATATGTCTGCTCAATACGATAACGGCAATCTAGTTGAAGATGAGGTAAGCGGCAATCCTATAAAGTGGGAAGCTGTATAGTAGTTGTGGTTAAAGTTACTATTAATTCTAAGGAATGTGAAGTAGAGCATGGGCTCACTATAATTCAAGCTTGTGAAGTTGTGGGCGTTGAAGTTCCGCGGTTTTGTTATCATGAGCGTTTAGCAATTGCTGGTAACTGCAGAATGTGTTTGGTTGAAGTTGAGGGTGGCCCTCCAAAACCAGTAGCTTCTTGTGCAATGCCAGTTGCAGAGGGTATGGTTATTCACACGGATACTCCCAAGGTAAAAAAGGCACGTGAAGGAGTGCTCGAATTTTTACTAATTAATCATCCACTTGATTGTCCAATTTGTGATCAAGGTGGTGAGTGCGATTTGCAAGATATAACAATGGCTTATGGGAAAGGAATAAGCAGACTTGATGAGCATAAAAGAGCTGTGCCAAAAAAACATTTTGGTCCACTGATTGGAACTGCAATGAATAGATGCATTCATTGTACTCGATGTGTTAGATTTTTGTCCGATGTTGCAGGTACAAATGAACTTGGAGGAATTGGCAGGGGAGAAAATATAGAGATTAGTACTTACATAAAAAGGCATATTAGCTCTGAATTATCTGGGAATATTATAGATCTCTGCCCGGTAGGGGCTTTAACTTCAAAGCCTTACTCCTTTACAGCGCGTCCATGGGAGCTATCACATTGTGAGACTATAGATGTGCTAGATGCTGTGGGAAGTAGCATTAGAGTTGATTATCGTGGCCTGGAAGTTATGCGAATATTACCAAGGCTGAGCGAAGAGGTAAATGAAGAATGGATATCAGATAAAACCCGTTTTGCCTATGATGGACTAAAAGTTCAGCGTCTTGATCAACCTTATGTAAAAAAAGATGGTAAATTAGCCCCAGTTGATTGGAATGAAGCACTAACTGTTGCTGCAAAGAAATTAAAGAATACAAAATCAAATAAAATAGCTGCAATTGCAGGTGATTTAGCAGATTGTGAGTCTATGCTTCTACTCAAAGAAGTGATGCAGAAGCTCGGCTCGGGGAATATAGACTGTAGGCAAGATGGAGCAAAGCTTATACCAAATAATCGTGGGTCATATGTATTCAACACCACTATTGAGGGTATAGAAAATGCAGATTTATGTCTGCTTATAAATACAAATCCAAGAATAGAAGCACCAATAATTAACGCAAGATTGAGAAAGAGATATTTACAAGGTAATTTCACTATTGCAAATATTGGTCCTAATCTTGAATATCTATATAATGTTGAAAGATTAGGTGATGGTCCAAACGTTCTAAAAGAAATAGAAGAGGGAAATCACAAATTCTGCGAGTTACTGAGTGCGGCTCAGAACCCTATGCTAATTATCGGTCAAGATGCATTAATAAGAGATGATTCTGAATCAGTTTTAGCTCTAGCTGGCAAAATTGCAGAAAAATTTAACATGATCAGAGATGACTGGAATGGCTTTAACGTACTGCATAAGGCTGCAGCAAGGGTTGGTGGACTCGATATTGGATTTGTTCCTAGCAAAGGTGGAAAAGACATTAATCAGATGCTAAAACAGGCAGAAAGTGGCGAGGTGGAAGTTGTTTATCTTCTTGGTGCAGATGAAATTGATACATCAAAATTAGAAAATACATTTGTAATTTATCAAGGCCACCATGGTGATAGGGGAGCGCATATAGCAGATGTCATTCTACCTGGAGCTGCATACACAGAAAAATATGCAACTTATGTAAATACTGAAGGGCGAGTACAGAGAACAAATTTAGCTGTTTTTCCTCCTGGTGAAGCAAAGGAAGATTGGTTGATTATTAAAAATTTATCCCAATATTTGAGCCTTTCCTTGTTATATGATAGTTTATTTGATGTGAGAAAAAAATTAGATACTATCGGTCCACAGTTTAGAAGTGTTGATCAAGTGGTAAAAAATACATGGGTACCAATCAGCAATGGTAAAATAAATTTAAGTAATACGCCTTTTACTTTAAAGGAGTGTAATTTTTATATGACAGACTCAATAGGTCGTGCTTCAAAAATAATGGCAGATTGTACTAAGGATTTTTATGAACACTCTACTTAATATTTTATTTATTCTAACACCATTATTACTAATAACTCTGGTATATTTTCAACGAAAATTAAACTCTATATTTTTGTGTAAAGAACAAAATACATTAGAAAAACAGTTCGTTTATAAGCTAGTTGATTTTATCAATGATATTATTGCACTATTTACGGAAGGATATGTATGGATGGCAATAACATTTATTATAGTTACCGAGGGAAGAGGGAATTATTTGCCTCTCACAATGATCTTAATTATGATGTCACTAGTGTCATTCATATGCATATCATTTTACTATTCTATTAAGCTAAATGCTGTACAGAAAAGTGTTGTCCTATTGATTTCAATAGGGACATTGTCTTTTGTGTCTAGAGCATTTGCTGTATTTTTTATTGCCACAATTATGAACTATTTTTTTGATTTAGGGTTGCATGTACTTGATATTTGATATTCTTTTTCTTCTTATTCCACTTTTGCTTTCAGTAGCATATTTAGTGTACTTTGAGCGTAAAGTTATTGGTGCAATTCAACTAAGGCATGGTCCAAGTGTAGTAGGGCCATTTGGGCTACTACAGCCATTTGCAGATGCTATCAAATTGATAATTAAAGAGCCGATAATACCATTTAGAGCAAACACCATACTGTTTATTATGGCTCCAATGCTCACCTTTATTTTAGCATTAATTTCCTGGGCAGTTATACCATTTGGAGCTGAAATAATTACAGAAAATGGACAGCAGGTAATAATCCCTAAGGTAATATCAAATATTAATGTTGGAGTGCTTTATGTGCTAGCTATATCCTCTTTGGGAATATATGGCATTATTATTGCAGGCTGGTCTAGTAATTCTAATTATGCATTTCTTGGCGCTATAAGGTCAGCTGCTCAAATGATTTCATATGAAGTTTCAATAGGTCTAATAGTTGCTACAGTTGTTATTACAACTGGCACATTAAATCTTGGAGAGATGGTGGTAGCGAAACATAATATGCCATTTTGGATTGATTTATTACTAATGCCTATAGGAATAATATTTTTTATTTCTTTGCTTGCCGAAACTAATCGTCACCCATTTGACTTACCAGAAGCTGAAGCAGAGCTCGTCTCTGGGTATAACGTCGAGTATTCATCAATGCCTTTTGCTCTCTTTTTCTTGGGAGAATATGCAAATATGATTTTAGCAAGCGCTATGATGACAATATTCTTTCTAGGAGGGTGGTATCCTCCATTAGAGCTTAGTTTGCTGTATAAAATTCCTAGTTTAATCTGGTTTGTTTTGAAGATAGTTGTACTTTTGTTTATATTTGTTTGGATTAGAGCTACAATACCTCGTTATCGTTATGATCAATTAATGCGTCTTGGTTGGAAAGTATTTTTGCCAATATCGGTACTTTGGGTAATACTCATTTCAGGAGTGTTGCTTTTTACTGGGAATTTGCCTGGATCCAATGTTTAATTTCCCAAATACAAGGTTAAGGCGTAGGCGCTCAGGCAAGTGGATTCGCAATTTAACAAGTGAAAGCACTTTATCAGTAAATGATTTGATTTTTCCCTTATTTGTTCATGACGGAGAAGAAACAATTGAGCCAATTTCTGGCTTACCTGATATCAAATGTTATTCAATAGATGGATTAATTTCTATAATTCAGAAAGCTAAGGACTCGGGGATTAATGCTGTTGCAATTTTTCCTGTAGTTGATAGTAAACTAAAATCTGAAAACGCCGAGGAAGCGTACAATCCTGACAATTTAATCTGTAAAGCAATTTGTGCTGTAAAATCAAATGTACCGGATATTGGCATTATTGCAGACATTGCACTAGACCCATACACTACTCACGGTCATGATGGCATTTTAAAAAGCAGTAGGATAGATGTAGAAAATGACGAGACTGTGTCAGCATTATGTAAGCAAGCACTTGTTTTAGCAAAAGCAGGATGCGATATAGTTGCTCCTTCTGATATGATGGATGGCAGGATAGGAAAAATAAGAAAAACATTGGATGATAATAACTTTCAGAATGTGTCAATATTGTCCTATGCAGTAAAGTACTGTTCTAGCTTCTATACGCCGTTCAGGCAAGTTGTCGGTTCGTGCGCATCATCAAATTTCATCGACAAAAGTGGTTATCAAATGGATTATAGAAATGCACGTGAAGCAATCTGCGAAATCGAAATGGATATAGATGAAGGTGCAGATTTTATTATGATAAAGCCGGGTATGCCATACTTAGATGTAATAAAAACAGCAAGTGAAAAGTTTAATTTTCCGATTTTTGCTTACCAAGTAAGCGGTGAATACGCAATGATAAAAGCTGCAGCAAATAATGGCTGGCTGGATTATAACAGAGTGATTTATGAGTCCTTAATTGGTTTTAAACGTGCAGGTGCAAGTGCAATATTTACCTATGCTGCACTTGATGTTGCAAAAAATTTGGTATCTACTTAGCAGTGTGGAACATCTAAGTAGGTAGCTGGCCGAAGTGACTTGACAAACCTTCCCACTTTCCTTATCATATCAATAAGAGTATTTATCCTTGTTTTTAATCTCTGCAGATTTAACAACAAAATTCAGTAAAAAACTCAGGTATATATTGGCAGATTACATAAAATTATAGCGGCTGCATGTCTTTTTTATTTTTTCTACATTCAGCCAAAATGCGCTTAAAATAAGCGTTAGCACATTATTACAATGCCAATTTACATTATTATAGGGTCAAAACTCACTACTAGGGGATTCTTTTGCCTTTTTCTCGCTTGGTAAATTTTTTAATATTTATAGTTAAAGCTTCAGGCCAGCGCGTGACGCATAGCTATACGGAGATTAAAGATGTCATTCAAGTAGCTGACACTGGAATGGCTTTGTTGCACCACTCAAGGAAAGAACAGGCAGTTACTGATGGAATTTGTTATAAAATAGATATTTAGCCGACAAAGGAAAAATATGCCAATAAGAATGAAAGTCAGTAACTGCAATGAATATAACAAATTTCTTCAAGAAAGGGGAAATGTTTTTCATTATATCAACGATGCCATTGAAAATTGGTACGAAAATAGTCCAAAAGTAGCAGGTGGCAACAATGTCTACAGCGACAAAGTAGTGATTCTAATTCACATAATAACCTATCTATTCAGGATTGGTCTTAGGCAAACAGTGGGATTTATAGAGAAATATCTTGAGCAAATAGGGAAAATTTTGCAAATTATCAGCTATTCGCAGGCTTCAAGAAGGTTTAAAAAGCTTAATATCAAAATCAACGACTGCAGAGTTGATAAGAACGATATGGAAGATATTGAAATTGCTATAGATAGTACAGGTATCAGCATCTACAATAATATTCCAGGCCATAGTAAGGCAAATGGTACAGATAGAAAGTATCGCCGCTATGAGCAAACAAGAAAGCTACATGTAATGCTAGAGATAGGTAGTAAAAAAGTTATAGCTGCAAAATACAGTAGTGGAGTTTATTCCGACCACTATGGAGCCTGTGATCTTATTGAAAGAGTGGATACCAAGTATAACATAAGCACGATATATGCAGATAGGGCATATAATCGAAAGAAGTTATACAAACTGTGCGATGAGCTTGACATAAAGACAAGGATTCCTCCGCAAAATAATGCAGTAGAGCATCCAAAGTTGGATTATATGAATGAGAGAAATTCTACAATCAAGCTCATAAAGTCATATGATGAAGATGGTATGAAGAGGTGGAAAAAAGAGATAAATTATTGGAAGAGATCTTATATAGAAAGTTTTTTCTCGCGACTGAAGCAAATATTTGGATTTAGTTTTAGGAATAAATCTGAGATTAATCGTGAGAAGGAACTGCTACTCAAGTGTTATTTGCTTAACAAATTTACTGAAATAGGCATGGCTAAGTTTGATATAGCTTCATGAATTTATTATACATTACCCACTATCCGAAGAGCTGTGCAACAAAGCCCACTGGAATCCAGGAATTTTTTGAGCACAAAGGAGATCTTATTCTAAGTTTTTATTGGTAAGAAACCAGTGTCAGCTACTTGGATGACAAGAAGGGGATAGCACTGGGATGACAAAAAAGGAGGCTACTAGTATAAAGGGGCAACGGTTTAGATCGTTTTTAACTATTTGCCTTTTTTCTATGCAAGAAGTGTATTGATAAGTCCATTACAATTCAGTATTGTGAAAAATATAAGTCAAGTGTTAGTTAGGACATGGGGATTTTTTTTCAATTTTTGGGTAAGGTGCTAGGTAAGGTTTTTCCTGCCAAAATAGTAAGCTCTTTTTTAGGAGTAGGATATTTACCGGGTTGGCAGCATTATTGGTCTGCTTTTCTAATATTATTTATTACCGACATTATATTAATGCTTACATACGGAGGTGATTTTATACTATATAAAATGCCGAATTCAGGCATAGTTGTAGCTGCTATTTTTACCAAGCTAGCAATAGTTATGTTAGTGCTGCAATTAGTTGGCATATCTATTTTTCACACTCAAGATCCTTCAGCTAGCAGTGATGAGAATATAGTAATACAAATAGCATCAGGACAGGTGCTGACTGTTGCGCTTTCGATGCCGGCAATAATGTCAATTTATTATATTGTAAGTAAATTCTATCTAAGTATATGTAAAGCAATACTTCAATGTCCATTTTGGTTTAATGATCTTATGCATTTGTTCTTTTTCTTTATAATACCTTATTTATTTTTTAATATTGTAGAAGTAATAAAACCATGGCCGATAAGTACGATACAGCTTAGTTATAACAATGCAATATCAATCACATTTGAAGGGATTTTTCATGTGTTTTATGCAGTGATTTTATTGTACTTGACTGCATTTATATTCTGCGATCTGACTATGCATGATGCGATTGTTTTAAATAAAAGCATATTTGAGTATGTAAAAGAAAGTTCAATAGCCTTGAGTGACTATTTCCATGGCACTATTAAAAAAATAAGTATAGAATAGTACTTATTTGCTTATGTATTCAGTTTAAAAGATATACAGTTTGCGTGAATCTACAGGATATAATAAAGGGATTACAAGATTTTTGGGCAGATGAAGGGTGTACTATACTTCATCCATATACGTCTGAAGTTGGAGCTGGAACACTACATCCCGCAACAATCATGTCAGCGATTGACGAAAAATCAACAAAAATTGTGTATCTACAACCAGTAATCAGACCTGCAGACGGACGCTATGGCGACAACCCTAATCGTTTATATCAGCATCATCAATACCAAGTTATAATAAAACCATCTGGCAGCAATTTGCAAGATATTTACTTAAATAGCTTAAAAGCTCTTGGTGTATCGACAAAAGAATATGATATTAAGTTTATTGAAGATGATTGGGAAAACCCAAGTGTTGGCGCATCCGGTCTTGGTTGGGAGGTTACATGCAACGGAATGGAAGTAACACAACTTACTTATATACAGCAAGTGGGAGGTATTGACTGCAGAATAATTCCTGGTGAAGTAGCATATGGGTTAGAGCGTTTAGCAATGTGCATACAGGGTGTAGATAATGTTTACGACATAATGTGGAACGATAATGGTGTAACTTATGGAGATATTTTTAAACAAAGAGAGCGAGAGTTTTCTTACCTGGCACTTGATTATTATGATACTAAAGTAGTACAACAGCAGTTTGAGGATACAGAAAAACTGTGTAAATTCCTTGTTGAAAAAGAATTGCCGATAGCAGCTTATGACCAATGTATTAAAACGAGCCATCTACTTAATCTACTTGATGCAAGAGGTGTGCTTGGTGTGAATGAACGTACAGCCTATATTGGTAGAGTGAGAGAGTTAACAAAAAAATGCTGTGAATTATATAGAGCAAAGTAGAATATGTTGTCACAATTATTGTTTGAATGTCTTTCAGAAGAAATTCCATCAAGAATGCAGAATTCATCTGCAGCTCAGGTTAAGAGCTATATCACTAATGCTTTTAGTAAAAATAATGTGAAATTTGCATCTATAGAAGTTTATGTGACTGCACGTCGCATTGCTCTTTTTATTGATGGCATAAGTGCTTTAGAGCTAAAAGATTCTAACAATGAAATTAAAGGACCAAGAGTTAATGCACCGAAAAGTGCTATCGAAGGTTTTTTGAGAAAAAATCGGAAAGGTGAAGAAGATTTACTCATTCGCAAAGTAAATGATGAAGATTTTTACTTCATTAAGAGAGAAAGCTGCTTATTTAACATCAACGGGTTTCTCAAAAATCAACTGGAGGAAATGCTAAAAAACTTTTCTTGGCCAAAGAGTATGAGATGGAGTGAAAGAAAAGAGAGATGGGTTAGGCCAATTAAAAATATTCTATGTATTTTAAATGACGAAATAATACCTATATCTTTTGCAGGGGTTACAGCATGCAACGTGACGTATGGTCATAGGTTTCTTTCAGGTGATGCAGTACTTACTGTTAAAACACCCAAAGACTATTTTGAATTGTTAGAAAAAAATAATGTCATTCTCCAGTTGGACAAAAGAAAGCAATTTATACTAGATCAGATTAATAAGTTTACAAAAGAGGAGAACTTACAACTTGAAAAAAATGATTATTTACTTAATGAATTGGCAGGGCTTATAGAGTGGCCAATAGTATTATTTGGTAAAGTAAAATCATCAGAATTACCGAAGAAAGTAATACTTAGTATAATTAATACGCAGCAAAAGTATCTTGCTTTAAGTGATGGACAGAAAATATCACATTTTGTTACTGTTGTAAATGTTAACAACAATGAAGTTGTCAAAGGCCATGAAAGAATATTAGAAGCACGTCTTGCTGATGCCCAGTTTTTGATATCTCAAGACAAGAAGGAAAACCTAGATTACTATGTCAAAAAATTGAGCTCTATTTCATTTCATGCTTCGCTCGGTAGCGTAGAAGAAAAAGTGAAGCGTATTATCGCTCTTTCAAAGTATATAGCGATATTTATTCCACATGCTTCATTAATTAAAGTTGAACGTGCTGCATATTTAGCAAAGGCAGATCTTGCAACGTTGATAGTGAAAGAATTTCCGGGATTGCAAGGAGTAATGAGTGGATACTACGCTTCTTATTTTCAAGAGGATAAAGAAGTAGTGGAAGCTATAACTGAGCACTATAAGCCAATTGGATCGGACCAAGAATGCCCTAGATCTCCTACTGCGATTGCTGTAGCTATTGCAGACAAAATGGATAGTTTGGTTGGCTTAATTGCAGCAGGTGAGAAAATCTCTGGTTCGTATGATCAGTTTGGTTTGCGTAGAATGACAATTGGTATAATTAGAACAATACTTGAAAATAATTTGCATATTCCAATTAGATTGCTGATAGATAAGTCAGTATCTTTATGTTCAAGGCTTCTATTGAATAAAAATATAACTCCAGTTGATAAGCCAAGTGAAAAACAAATTTTAGAACTAGTATTTAAATTCTGCTTAGAAAGGTTCAAGATTATTTTAAAAAATAGAAATATAAGGCAAGATGTTGTAGATTCAATACTATATAAAGTCGATATTAATGATCTGCTGAAAGCGGAAAAGCAAACTGTGATATTGGATCGTTATCTTAGTACAAAAGAAGGTGAACAGGTTCTAAGCACTTATAAAAGAGCCAGTAACATGATGAGCAAAGTGAGAAAAAGTGATGGCACTACTTATAATGCATCTTACAGTAAGAAGTTTTTGATTGAAGATGAGGAGATTGCGCTATCAAATTGTGCTATAGCTGCTTGTAAAAACATCAAACAAGCGATAGAAAATAACGACTTTAATACAGCGCTTGATGAACTTGCTCGTTTTGCTCCATTTATCAATCAATTTATGGACAGTGTAAAGATTAACTGTGATTCTAATGAGCTTAGAATAAACAGGTTATCTTTGCTTGCAAATGTTGTTTCTACCTTTCATTTAGTAGCAGAGTTTAACCTTATACAGGTTAAACAATTGATAAATGCTCAGGCAATATAAGGAACAAATCAAATCATCTCCACAATCCTGTGGCGTTTATAAGATGATTGGAGATAAGAGTAAGGTTTTATACATTGGTAAAGCAAAAAACTTGAAGTCGAGATTATCTGACTACCTTCAATTCGAAAACCTTTCTGAACGAATCAGAGTAATGATCTCACAGGTTATTAAGGTTGAAATATTCATCACTGAGAATGAAATCGAAGCATTGCTTCTTGAAGCACAGTTAATAAAATCGTTAAAACCATCTTATAATATTTTGCTTAGGGATGGAAAATCTTATCCTTATATAACAATTTCTAAGCATGATTATCCAAGAATAGCGAAATATAGAGGTAAGTTTAAGAAGAATGAGTTTCATTACTACGGCCCTTTTCCATCTGCTGCTGCTGTTAAGAACACTATATTATCATTGCAAAAAGCTTTTCTCTTAAGAGTATGTTCAGATCAATATTTCTCTTCAACAAAAAGACCATGTCTTGAGTATCAAGTTAAGCGCTGTTCAGCACCATGCGTAGATAAAATTACAAAAGATGATTACTGCAAATCAGTAAAACAAGCACAAGATACTCTGCTAGGAAGGAATAAAGAAGTGCAAAGACAGCTATTTTCTACAATGGAAAAGTGCAGTAGGGAGATGAACTACGAGCTTGCTGCTGTCTATAGAGATCGATTGAAATTTCTTCAGCAAATTCAAATGCAGCCAATGGATTTTTCTTTTGAAGAAGATGCAGATTTCTTTAGCGTTGTACGTGAGGCAGACTTAGCATGCATTGGTGTACTATCTTTCAGAGATAAAGGTAACTATGGAAGCATTCCTTACTTCATTGAGAATTGTAGTGATCATTCAAATGATGAAATTTTATCCACCTTTTTGGTCAATTTGTATAATCCAGTTAACACACCACCAGCGCAAATTTACGTTCCCGATTTTATTAAGGATAAGGAAATTATAGAACAAGCACTTTATGCTCTTACTCAAAAATCAATAAAAGTTTTGCATGCGAAAAATAGTAAAGAACGTGATTTGTTGAATTTTATTTACAATAATTCTCAGCATAGTCTAGAACAGAAGCTTACTGATTATAGAAATAACCTAGAAAAGCTCGAAGAGCTTAGGAAGATTTTCTCGTTACCAAATATTCCAAAGCGTATCGAGGTTTATGATAATAGCCATATATCTGGAAATCAACAAGTTGGTGTGATGATTGTTGCAGGGCAGGAAGGTTTTTTAAAAAGTGAATACAAAAAATTTACTATAAAAGAAGAAATTTCAGGTGATGACTATAAAATGATGAGAGAAGTGCTGACTAGACGTTTCTCTGGCAATATAAAAGATATAATCCCTGATTTTTTACTGATTGATGGCGGTCCAGGACATGTTTCCATAGTGCAGAATGTGTTGGAAATATTGAATATAAAAGTTCCTTTTGCTTGTATGGCAAAGGGTCATGATCGTAATGCAGGAAATGAAAGATTTTATGTGCCGGACAGAGAAGAATTTACTCTAGCAAGTGACAGTAAGGTCATGCTTTATTTACAATTGCTGCGTAATGAAGCTCACCGTTTTGCGATAACTTCGCATAGAAAAAAACGCGATAAACAGTTTTTTGCTTCACAATTAAGTGAAATATCCGGTGTTGGCAGTAAAAGAAAGAAGGCACTCATGTCTCATTTTGGTTCTGTAGAAAATATAAGCAAAGCTTCTCTAGCTGAAATTCAAAACGTACCTGGAATTAGTAAAGGTTTAGCAGAAATCATTCTTCAACACGTGAATTCTAAGAAAGGTACTCCTAAATAGGTACTCTAAAATTAACCTTTATTTCTTCTTAATAAGACATAAAAAGCTCCTTTGCCACCATGTTTTTTTATGGCTTGCTGATAGTATAAGATCATATTTCGAACTTTTGTGTCATTCAACCACTTATTTAAGCTATTCTTTATAGTGTCTATTTTATCTGTACTATTACCATGCCCCGTAATTACCAATAAGCACCTATTCCTTGCTTGATAATTTTTGATAATAAAATCTATCAATTTACAATAAGCATTATCTATACTATAGCCATGCAAATCGAGTTTATCGCTTATAAAATATTTGCCCCTATCGATCTTTAATTTTGTATTGTAGTCAAGACAAAATGATGAATCACCATTATCAGTATTAAGAAAATTTTCTTGTAAACTAGAGGCACCTTTATCAATCATAGATTTTATATTTACTTTGTGATCAACTTTCAAAGTAACTTTTCCACATTCTATTGGCTTAACATTTTTTTGCCAATCTAACTCATCATCTGACATAAATTCATTAATTGAACTGCATAATTTTACAACAATATATAAACACAGTAAAATATTGCTTATTCTATAAAAAACTGATTTTCAATAATGAGATGAAATCATCAAAAGCTAATGAAAACTGTTGGATATATGGAAAGCACACTTGTATTTCAGCATTAAGAAACAAAAATAGGCGGTGTATAGAACTGTTAGTAACAGAAAATTTCTACAGAGAATTTGAGAAAGAAATTAAACAATGTGCAGATAGTAAGGGCATTAAACCTCGACTGGTAGAGAACAAAATGTTCAATGATGTTTTACCCAAAGGTGTCAATCATCAAGGAATTGCTTTAAAAGTTGCTCCTATTTTTCACAGCTTAAATATCGAAGAAATAGCTGAAGGTTCAGGTGACAGCTCTACTATAGTCATTTTAGATCAAATTACTGATACACACAATATAGGGTCGATTTTAAGAACCTCAGCTTGTTTCAACATTGATGCACTGGTTTTACCACATCACCATTCACCGAGCGAAAATGCATCTATCGCAAAAGCAGCAAGTGGAGCACTGGATATTGTTCCTCTAATATACGTTACAAACATAGTAAAAACGATGGAGTCTTTAAAAAAGATAGGCTACTGGTGTTATGGGTTTGATTGCAATGCAAAGGAAAATATAGATGAAATAAAGAATTTTGGGCAAAAAAGAGTAATTATTTTTGGTTCTGAAGAGAAAGGAATGCGGAGATTAGTGAAAGAAAGTTGTGATTATCTTTTAAAAATTCCAATGTCAAACGTAATTGATAGTCTAAATGTTTCAAACGCAGCAGCAATAGGACTATATTCCATTTACATTAAAACAAAAATCACTGCAAATTAGTTGCAATAAAACAAGGATGTCATTCCAGCATGTGATACTGGAATGACAACAGTGAATGACATCTTGCGATGTCATTCACTAGCACTTACATTACCAATCCCAAGAAAGAGGTGAACTTGAATCTGTTGGAATCTCGAAGGATGGCTGTGACACTATCTCTTTTATCTCATTTTTAAGCCATTCGCTACCATCTTCTCCAGCTTCTTTAATAGCTTTCTTGAAACTGCTCTCTAGTACAGCTTTAGCAGCTTCAGTGACGTTACCATTACCATTTATAGCATTTCCTATTGTAGTTAACTTAATTAACTCAGCGTTTAAGTCAGCAGGCATCTTATCAGTCTTAGCCTTTATAGCAGTGACATCAGCTCCTAAGGTATCTGTAATCTTATCAGTCTTAGTTTGTATTGCAGTAACCTTATCTCCTAAATTAGCAGAATTTGTAGCAGTTTCTATAGCAGTTACTTTAGCTGTTAAGTCAGCTGGAATAGTATCAGTTTTAGCCTTTATAGCAGTAACATCGGCAGATTTAGCTAAAGGAGCTAGTTCAGCAGATTTAGCTAAATTACCTAACTCAGTTCCTAAATCAGCAGGCATCTTATCAGTCTTAGCCTTTATAGCAGTGACATCAGCTCCTAAGGTATCTGTAATCTTATCAGTCTTAGTTTGTATTGCAGTAACCTTCTTTCCTAAATTAGCAGCACTTGTAGCATCTTTTATAGCAGCAACATCAGCAGTAAAGGTATCTGGAATAAATACAGTCTTAGCCTTTATAGCAGTGACATCAGCTCCTAAGGTATCTGTAATCTTATCAGTTTTAGTTTGTATTGCAGTAACCTTGTCTCCTAAATTAGCAGCATTTGTAGCAGTTTCTATAGCAGTTACTTTAGCTGTTAAGTCAGCTGGAATAGTATCAGTTTTAGCCTTTATAGCAGTGACATCAGCTCCTAAGGTATCTGTAATCTTATCAGTCTTAGTTTGTATTGTAGTAACCTTATCTCCTAAATTAGCAGAATTTGTAGCAGTTTCTATAGCAGTTACTTTAGCTGTTAAGTCAGCTGGAATAGTATCAGTTTTAGCCTTTATAGCAGTAACATCAGCAGATTTAGCTAAAGGAGCTAGTTCAGCAGATTTAGCTAAATTACCTAACTCAGTTCCTAAATCAGCAGGCATCTTATCAGTCTTAGCCTTTATAGCAGTGACATCAGCTCCTAAGGTATCTGTAATCTTATCAGTCTTAGTTTGTATTGCAGTAACCTTATCTCCTAAATTAGCAGAATTTGTAGCAGTTTCTATAGCAGTTACTTTAGCTGTTAAGTCAGCTGGAATAGTATCAGTTTTAGCCTTTATAGCAGTAACATCAGCAGATTTAGCTAAATTACCTAACTCAGTTCCTAAATCAGCAGGCATCTTATCAGTCTTAGCCTTTATAGCAGTGACATCAGCTCCTAAGGTATCTGTAATCTTATCAGTCTTAGTTTGTATTGCAGTAACTTTATCTCCTAAATTAGCAGAATTTGTAGCAGTTTCTATAGCAGTTACTTTAGCTGTTAAGTCAGCTGGAATAGTATCAGTTTTAGCCTTTATAGCAGTGACATCAGCTCCTAAGGTATCTGTAATCTTATCAGTCTTAGCCTTTATTCCTGATATCAGATCTGTTCCGACTTGAGTTTTTATGGTAACTAAGTCAGCGCTTAAGTCAGCTGGAATAGAATCAGTCTTAGTTTTTATTGCATCTACATTAGTTCCAATACCTAATAATGTAGCAATTGCACCTCCAGTCATGAACTTTGTTGCTGTAGCACTGTAATCTATTTCAGCAGCACCATTAGGTTCATACTTAAAAGTGTTGAAAACATTAGTAGCATTGTCTACACCAAAGGTATACTTATTCTGTGCAGCATCTTCATAAATTATGCTTTTAATGTTAGGGGATGGTACATTTGCTCCAGAGTTGTCTTTAAAAGTTAAACTAGCCATATCACTTTCCGTTAATTATAAAAACCATAATGTGCATGAAAATAATATAAATTCCGTAAATACTAGATTTTGCATAAGATTTCCTTGAAGCTTTTCGCTTCAGAATTCTTCTCTTGTGATCTAAGTATGTAGCAGACGATGTCATCCTAGTAGCCCCTTTGGTGTTATTCCAGTGCTTGACACTGGAATGGCTTTGTTGCACAGCTCTTCGGATAGTGGGTAATGTATAATAAATTCATGAAGCTATATCAAACTTAGCCATGCCTATTTCAGTAAATTTGTTAAGCAAATAACACTTGAGTAGCAGTTCCTTCTCACGATTAATCTCAGATTTATTCCTAAAACTAAATCCAAATATTTGCTTCAGTCGCGAGAAAAAACTTTCTATATAAGATCTCTTCCAATAATTTATCTCTTTTTTCCACCTCTTCATACCATCTTCATCATATGACTTTATGAGCTTGATTGTAGAATTTCTCTCATTCATATAATCCAACTTTGGATGCTCTACTGCATTATTTTGCGGAGGAATCCTTGTCTTTATGTCAAGCTCATCGCACAGTTTGTATAACTTCTTTCGATTATATGCCCTATCTGCATATATCGTGCTTATGTTATACTTGGTATCCACTCTTTCAATAAGATCACAGGCTCCATAGTGGTCGGAATAAACTCCACTACTGTATTTTGCAGCTATAACTTTTTTACTACCTATCTCTAGCATTACATGTAGCTTTCTTGTTTGCTCATAGCGGCGATACTTTCTATCTGTACCATTTGCCTTACTATGGCCTGGAATATTATTGTAGATGCTGATACCTGTACTATCTATAGCAATTTCAATATCTTCCATATCGTTCTTATCAACTCTGCAGTCGTTGATTTTGATATTAAGCTTTTTAAACCTTCTTGAAGCCTGCGAATAGCTGATAATTTGCAAAATTTTCCCTATTTGCTCAAGATATTTCTCTATAAATCCCACTGTTTGCCTAAGACCAATCCTGAATAGATAGGTTATTATGTGAATTAGAATCACTACTTTGTCGCTGTAGACATTGTTGCCACCTGCTACTTTTGGACTATTTTCGTACCAATTTTCAATGGCATCGTTGATATAATGAAAAACATTTCCCCTTTCTTGAAGAAATTTGTTATATTCATTGCAGTTACTGACTTTCATTCTTATTGGCATATTTTTCCTTTGTCGGCTAAATATCTATTTTATAACAAATTCCATCAGTAACTGCCTGTTCTTTCCTTGAGTGGTGCAACAAAGCCCACTGGAATCCATTTTTCCATCATAAGAAACGTTGATTACTTTTATACTAGCAAATTTAACTGGATGCCAGTGTCTGGGCATTGGAATAACAAAAAGAGGGCAGGGCCCTCCTTATATATTAGATATAGGCTGAGTTATGATCGTGATAAACGTGATCGCTTGCGCAGTCGAACATTTTCACAAAACCATTCTCTAGATAGAGATTATATTCATGATGTTGATCTAATAACTCAAAGTTATCTTGTGTTTCTAAGCTGAAGTGACTTGAATCTGATAGCAATTCGTAATTTGGATTATCTATTTTACTAATGCTGCTTATTACTTTGCCATTACCATTTGATATAGCCAAACTATAACTATCACCATCCTTCATTATTTTGATGGATACCTTATCTTCAGGTAACACTATAAGCTTTTTCGTGTCACTATCGTGAATTAGAAATTTGCCATCTTTAAAGTAATACTTGTCTTCCGGCAAAGCACCAATCTTATAATCCGATGTATGCAGTTTGTTCCAAAAATCTAACACAGATTGCTTATCTGCTCCTTCTGCTCTATTATACAAGGCTTTCACATCATTATAATCTATGATTACATTTGCCTTATGCTTTCCTTCTACATCTCTATCATAGCTCTTTTCTATTTTCAAGATTGTGTCTTTCAACACTACCTGCTCTTTCTCCTCCACTGAAGCTGACCTTTTTGCCCTTGTTGGAATTTGTGGTTGATCAGACTGTATTTCACTGTTGTCGTTTCTCTCTTCAGCAACAACATTAGTAGTACTATGAACTTCTGTCTTAGTTTCACTTACTTGCCCTTTTGGACTTTCGGTTTGTTTCTCTTTTGTGAATATTCTCTGATAGTCCGTGTAGCCTCTGTTAGTATCGCCGATATCGCCACTGCCTTGATCGAAAGTTATTTTTTTGCTTCCATTTCCCATATTCTCAATTTCAACTTGAGGAGAAACAGATGCGAGGAAATCATTATAGCTGTAGTTATAATCAGCAGAAAAGAATATTTTTCCTTTGAAGTTATGGAAATTATTAGATAACATTCCTATTTCTTCATCAGTATCACCATCAAATAGTTTTACTTTAGTGAAATATCTTTGATTGTTGATTCTCACTATTTCACCACTCGAGTTTCTTTGTATCTGATAATCATTTGGATCATGTTTAATGGTAAAAAGTTTACCAGGGGCATATTTTTCTAAGTTTATAAGGCCCACATTTATATGTTTATGAGAATAATCTCTCTTTTCATATTCATGTGCAAATACTGGGTTGATATATTTGTATTCTTCTGGTATAGTATTACCTTGAGCATCATACCTATATTCATTACCACGTTCATCAGCTGGCACTAATTTGTATCCTTCATCCTTTTGCACTAACTTTAGATGAGTAACTTCTTCAGGTAACTGATAGCGTACATTTTTTCCGTGATCATGAATGAATAAGTTACTCCCATTTACAACTTCACCTCTTTCATTTTTCATCTCTTCAGTGATATAGAAGCCCATATTTTTGAATGCATGTAGATTTTCGCCTCCTTGCTTTACAACCGCTTCGTATACATCGTCGTCTGTTCTATCAGTCCCTTTATCATCCAATAATGTTCCTTTTTCTACGATTACACCGCTTTCTCTTTGCTCATCAGAATATTGAGCATGCTTTGAATCCTGATGATTTAGAATTTTGGTCCCTCTAAGAAGCAGAGAATCTAAATCTTTTTGAATGTGTCCAGTGCTAGGATGCAACAATTCATTTTCATGTAAATGTGCTTCATCAAAGTATTCATCACGTTCAACTGTTCTGCCATCTATCAGAGAAGCTTTATAATGACCATTTTCTTTTGTAATAGCCATATAAGCACCACCGTCATATTGAGTATTCAAGTTGTGCAATATGTCCTCAAAAACAAAAGTTTCTTTAGTTTGACCTTCAACTTGCTTAAAAAAGCCCGATTCGCTCGACAACTCTCCAAGCTTTGTATTCCCATCATATATAGATAGTGCACCCATATCTCCGTGACCAAGAGCTTTGATAGAGAAAACTTTACCTTCTTGTAGATTAATATGAGCACCTCTGATTAGGTTTGGATCGATATTAACCATCTCTTCTAACATCTTTTCTACGTCAATGTTCTGAGTTTCTTTTACTTGTTTCAAGCCAGCGTTTATGGTTTTATCAAGCAAATCATCTTTCAGTTGTGTATATTTGTCCTGTGTAGCATTATATAATCTCTTACCTTCATTATGATAATTAGTGCTGGCTGAATTGCATTTTTCTACAAATTTCTCATAAGAGATCTCTCCTCTTTTGTATTGCTCGTATGCATCATGACGCTGTGTTTCTTCCTGTTCACGCAGGCTTTTCAACACATCATTATATTTTATATCCTTCTGCTTATCTAAGTCTTCTTTCCCATCATAGTAAGATTTTCTAAGATCTTTACCATGTTTTGATAATATCCTCAAAGCTTGCATTTTATACTCTTGACTGTTTTGATATTCATTACCTTGTTGGTCAGAGTAAGTTAGTTTATCCTGTCCATCAGGAGTTTTTACTACCTTTAAAAAATGATATTCCTTTGATATATCGAGGTTATCATTTGTTGCCCTATTAATAGCACGAGCAACATCATAAAATGCAACATGTTCTACAGGAGAAAAACTTCCAACGTTTTCTCCATCTATCTTTTCTATATTTGCTTTATAGTAGGATATGTTTTTAATTTCTCCACCCACTATTTCTTGACCAGTTGCTATAAAATCTCCTTTTGTAACTTGCAAAGCGTTGAGATGTTCCATTGCAGTTTCTGTATCATTCTCAGCAAGCCAATTTTTGAAGTTAGCATCATGTCCTTTTATGTCTTTCAAGAAACTTTTTGATTCATCTGAGTTACCTTGACGTAAAGCATCTAGGTAGTCTCTTAATAAACTAGGATCTTTTTCCTGTAAGTACATTATCAACGCATGACCAGTTTTATACACTAAACTGTTTTCTTCACCATTGGCTGAGTATTGTAAATTTAAAATTCCACCTAGATCCAAATTTGTGGCTTCAGTTTTATCAATGCTTGACCCTTGAGCATTGAACTTGTGATCTGAATGATGTTCAAAGTAATCTGCAATTCCCTCCATTAATACTGTAGGTAGAGATTTTCCTCCTGTAGCCAAGTAAGTTAAACCATGTGCAAATTCATGCTGAAGGTTATGAACGCCACCTTGCTGATAGACATACATCTCAGCAAAAATATCAGCTTCTCCTTTGTAGTAACATTTACCACCTTCATCTCCAAGGTAAGAACCAAAACGTTCGCTTCCACCAAGGTGAGTGTAATCAGCCTTATCATCAAACACATAAATTTTGAATGTTTGTTCTGAGCTACCAGGCTCCAACTTAAATGCATCTTTAAAATTAGTAGCTGTTTCTCTTATCTCACTTTCAATGTGAGCAACTTTACTTGCTCTTAAATTATGAGAATAAACTTCTACTTTAATATTTAAATCTTTAACTTCTATGATATGCTTATTATTAAAGTATTCTTCTTTAGTTATATTTTTGTTTACTTGTTGATTGATTGTCATAATTCTAACCTCTAATTTATTAGCCTTTACAATATCAAGCATAAAGTGACTCATCTGAAAAAAACGTAAATTCTCATATTGGTATAATTTATATCTTAATAAAAAAGTATAGATAGTTAACTTAATATGCAACATTTAGAATGTGGCTAAAATTCTATAGCTGACCTTAGGTGGCTGCTAACAAGTAACGGAATTATAAATATTAAGAAATTTATCAATTTTAAAAAAGGCAAAAAAATCCCTATGTAGCGAGTTTTGACCCTATAACAATGTAAATTGGCGTTGTAATAATGTGCTAACAAGCGCGATTTGGCTGAATGTAGAAAAAATAAAAAAGACATGCAGCCGCTATAATTTTTATGTAATTTGCCAATAAATATCTGAGTTTTTTACTGAATTTTTGTTGTTGAACCCGCGCGGATCAAAAACAAGGATAAATACTCTTATTGGTATGATAAGGAAAGTGGGAAGGTTTGTCAAGGAATTTCATTCAACAAGAAGTCTAAAAGCAAATTGACTTTCATTTCACTGAAGCACTATACTAAAGCTACGATGGGTAATTAGCTCAGTTGGTAGAGCACTTGCTTGACGTGCAAGGGGTCGCTGGTTCGAGCCCAGTGTTACCCACGTTTTTTTGCTCATAAAAAGATTTTATATGACAGCAGTGCACAATGGCAAACACTCAATAGCAGAGTCCAAGCGCTTAATTTATTCCATAATAATAGTCGCAATAACAATGCTTATGGAGATAGCAGGTGGAGTAATTTCACATTCGCTTGCTCTACTATCAGATGCAGGACATATGCTCACTGATCTTTTTGCCTTGGTTTTAAGCTGGATAGCACACAAATTTTCAGCTAAGAAATCTGATTTACAGAGGTCATATGGGTATCACAGATTGCAGATAATTGCAGCATTTGTTAATGGTTTAACTCTATTTTTCATTGCAGCGGTCATTATAATTGAATCAATAAAGAGATTCATTTGTCCGGTCAATGTTGAATGGAAAGTAATGCTAATAATTGCCACACTTGGCCTGATCTCTAACATTATAGTCTTTTTTATATTACATAGTAAATGCGAAAGTAATATAAACATAAAAAGTGCTGTATTGCATGTTATCGGAGATATTTTAGGTTCTGTAGCTGCTATACTTGCATCCATAATTATCATGTTTACCGGATGGCAAATAGTGGACCCTATTTTGTCAGTATTTGTCAGTGTAATAATCTTAAACAGTGGCTATAAAATTCTCAAGAATTCTTGCCATATACTCCTTGAAGGTACACCTGAGAGTGTATCTGCTGAGGAGATAAAAAGTGAGATTGTATCTAAGTTACCTGAAGTGATAGATGTGCATCATATACATGCATGGTCACTATCTGATAATTATTTTATACTTACTATGCATGCCAAGATAAAGCAAAATGGACAACACACTAATATTTTGTATGAGATAAAAAAAATACTATTAAATAGGTTCGAAATTGCGCACTCTACAGTTGAAATTGAATACGATGAGTGCGTAGACAGTAAAATACTTAAGCATTGACATCTATAGGCTATTTGTTATTACTACAATATCATAATATTATAGAGAGTAGGCTATGATAGGTATTTCCCAAATACAATTTCCTGGAAAGGATTCTTACAGATTAAAGACAGCAAGTTACTTCGCAGCTTTTGTTTCTTTAAGCATTTTAGTTAATCCTGCCAATGTCTTTTTATCTTTTGCCACATTGTTTTTTAGATCTGAAATAAAAACTTTTTACGTTTATAAAGACATAAAAGCTGCAAAGCAGGAAAAAATAAGTAAAAAGGAATATGGGGAAATATTTTTTGAGAAAAATAAAATTAAAATAGCATCTTTCCTTTTATTTTTTGCTTCTGTAACATATCTAACCTTTACAACTACTTTTCTGCTCGTTTCGTTACTTGCAACAATACCACTTGCAATGGTTTTAATTCTATTACAAAGTGAATTAAGGCCAAAGGATTTTAATCCATTTACGTTACTCAAAGCTGCTATTAGTTTCTTTTTAGAAGGCATAAAAGAAAACTCACGTGGGCTAGTCAATAGCTTTGATATTAAGCTTGAACATTTACTACCCCATCAATTAAATAATGATATCATTAAAAATATTGACAAATTAAAAGATAAATATACTGAACAAGTATCTGAAGACACTATTAATAATGAGGGATTTAAAGAATTTATTGAATATATAAATCACTTACATATGCTTGATGGCCAACCATTTAGTAATGAGAATAAGGGAAAATTAGTAATGTTTTTGCAAGATTTTTGCAAAGGTAATGAGAAACATAGCTCTGGCTTCACTGGTGGACAAATTCTTCTGTTAGTTCTTAGAGCCTGCAATGATGGAGATAGAGAAGCTGTAAAAAATAAAAAAGACGCGTTGATTGCAAATTTACTAGATAGCCAAACTTTCTCTAGAAAAGAACGAATTCCTAACACATGTTTTACTGGTGTTATCTACAGAATGTTAAGTACATTAGAGGGTATTCATTCCGATCCAGAGATTAAATTTACACCACCTAGACAAATGCTCCTTACAGAAGCAGAAAATGAAGCACGTAAGTTTATGTTAGACAGGCTAAAAAATAAGAAGAACAGTAAAGAAATTCTTAGGGCTTGGTATAACGCCCAAAATAATTATGAAGATGATAAAAGTCAAAAAATAGTTGATGATTTTATTGCAGAAGTAAGTATTTCCTTAATGAGAAATTTACTGAGTTTTACTTCTCAATATAGTGAACAAATTGTGCTGACGTTAATGAAAAATATTAACTCTGTAAAGTTAAATAAATTAGAGCACTTTGCGCTGTCTCAGCACATAACAAATAAACTACAGGGGGATGGTTTAGACGATCAACTCGAAAACATCAAAGGAAAAGTCTTTTTGAAGCTTTTAAACCAAAATTTACTTAGGATAGATTTTTCTCTTAAGGATTCATTTTTGAATGAAGCTAAGGGAATAGCTGACGAAATAATAAAAGAAGAAGTAGAGAAATTTAGGTCAGAAACTGCTGAAAAGGCTAGGAAAGTTAACCCTATAGAAGCTCAAATAGATGCTACATTGCAAAATCTGTCAGCCTTGCCACGAGAAAGGAAGTGTTGCATTGCATATAACAGACTAAATGGACAATATAAAGGTGATAAAAGAGAAATAATGGAGAACATCTTACTAAAAAAATTAGAGATAACGAAAGAAGAAATGAATAAGATGCTAGAAGAGTATGATATACGTAAGCTAAAATTAGCACTTGATGATGCATGTAAAAAAAGTGGAAAAAACATGGAAGAAATAATAAAAGAAGTAGAAGAAGTAGTCTCAAGTCGTCTCTCACATGGAGTATCCGCTAGTAATGTAGTAGAAGGAATGAGACATAGCTCATAAAAACTTACGTTCTCTGCCTTGCAGAAGATTTGCAATATTTTTGTAATGCTTCAAGAAAATTAATATCGCTACAGTGAGTAGTATAAGGAATAACTCCTTTTGAAAAAAGAAAGATGCTATAACAGCTGCTGCAGTAGCAGCCAAGGAAGCAAGAGAGGAGTACCGAAAGATAAAAAATACTATTAGCCAGACAAATACAAATGCTAATGCTATAGAAATGTTAAGTGCTATCAAAACTCCCAAAGTTGTTGCAACTCCCTTTCCTCCATTGAACCTTAGCCAAATAGGAAACATATGCCCTAGAACTGCTAAAATTGCAGATACATATATATAAAAATCGTTATTATCACAAAATTGTTGTGCTGTATAAACCGCGACAAATCCTTTCAAAGAGTCTAAAAATAATGCGAGGACAGCAAGTCTCTTATTTCCTGTTCTTGCAACATTTGTAGCACCAATGTTTCCTGAACCTACTTCTCTTAAATTTATACCATTTATTTTTGCAATAATTAAGCTAAACGGTATTGAACCGATTACGTAAGATAATATAAGAATTATATATTTCTCCATTATACTAAAAATCTAGTTGATCTTGTTATTCCTCAGTCTTTTTAGATAGCATTGAACTTCATCATTAATCTGATTGCTAAACAGTATAAGTGCTGTCATATTGATGAGTGCTAAACAAGAGAATAAAGCCCCACCAATATTAGCAATAGCCATTATATCTTTAGACAAACCTGACAAAAATGCAACTACCACCACCGCTATACGATATATTACTACACTTTTTACACCAAACAAATACAGCCATCCCATTTCACAACAATATACAAATGAAATTACTGAGGAAAACGCAAACAAAGGCGCAGCGATGGTTAAAAGTATAGGAAACCAAGAAGAAACTGTTTCAAATGCTTTTTGGGTGATCAATATTCCCTCGCCAATGCCAGTCTGGTATGCGCCTGTTATTACTATTGTTATTCCTGTCAAACAACAAATTAACATTGTATCGAAGCATGGTTCTATCATGGCAACTAGACCAGTCCTAACCGGCTCCTCATCTTTAGCTACAGCGTGAGTAATTGCAGCAGAACCAACACCTGCTTCACTGGCAAAAATTGCCCTTTGAATCCCAGCGACAAATGCTCCTACTACTCCACCACCAACAGCATTGAAGTCTATCATACTGGAAAACAATATTTTTAATGTATTGCTAAAATTGTGAATATTGAATGCAATAATCGTGAAACAACTCAAAATATATATGAGTGACATAATAGGCACTAGTGCAGAAGATACTCTAGCTATTCTCCTGATTCCACCGATAATCACTAGAGCAAGTAATGTAGAAATTATGAAGGAAAGAACCCAAGGATGACTATCTATCCAGCTTGAATAGCCAGATAATATTGAAACCATTTGATTAGTCTGAAATGCTACACTTCCACCAAGACCTGACAATACAAAAAACACTGCATATATTGCAGCTATCACAATACCAAGCTTCTTAAATCCAAATTCCTCTAGTCCATTTCTTATATATTGAAAGGGACCACTGAATAACTGCTCTTGACCTTCTGTTCTGTGCCTGAATGCTAAAGTCACTTCAGCGAATTTTGCAGACATACCAAAAAAGCCTGTGATCATCATCCAAGGTACCGCTCCTGGCCCTCCCATTGAAATTGCAATTGCAACACCAGCAACAGTTCCAAGACCTACTGTGCTTGATAGCGCGGTTACAAATGCCTGAAAATGCGTAATGTGACCATCATGATGATCTGTGTCATATTTTCCACATAAAATAGCGAACGCATGCTTAAACATCCTTATGTTGAGAAATCTAAAACGTAGTGTTAGAAATATATAACCAAAGGCCAATAAAAGAATTATAAATGGTACGTGAAAGATCTTGAAAAACAACACTTCATTCATGAAGTTGCTTACTCCATTTAATGCAGTGTCATAACTTTTATGAAAAACTGAAGCAGCGTATACATCGTTAAACGATAGGCAAAATAACATCATGCAAAGCAATCTATAAATCATGTTTAATACCTTTTGTAATAAGAATCTATTGTATTTAAGACTTCCCTTCTCAGTAGATATATTGCAACAGCATTTGGAATCATAAGGCACATAAACAGGCTATCGCCTAAATAAGATATAAATTCTATATTTTTTGACATACAACTGATATACACTGAACCCACTATAAGAATTTGGAACAATATCAGTACTTTTTTGTTACCAAATAAGTACAACAGGGCAACTTCACAGTAGTAATAGTAAGCTATTATTGTGGAAAATGCAAAGGAAAACATTATCAGCGGAAGAGCTAGCTTGCTCAATAAAGGCAAGGCTGTTGAAAATGCTGAGCTAACTAACGTAATATCACCTACGGTATTAGTGCTATGCATATCGGTGATAATTATCACAATACCAGTCAAAAATGAGACTAATATTGTGTCTACAAATGGTGCAATCATTGCAACACTTCCAACTTTAACTGGGTCTTTCTCTTTTACAATCGAATGTGCTATAGATGCTGTTCCAGTACCTGCTTCATTAGCAAACACTGACCTTCTTACCCCTGCTATTAATCCACTCAATACTCCACCTCCTATAGCTGATTTGTTAAAGATATCTTGAAATATTATAGATAGAGCATTCAGTAGATTATTTCCGTTTACACAGATTAAATATATACACATGCCTATATATAACATTATCATGATCGGCCCTAAACCTGTTGCAACTAAAGCAATTCGCTTTATTCCTCCCAGTATTACAATTAATACAAATAGCGAGATAATAACAGATGTGTTGTATTCAAATAAGTTACTTGACAACGCTGCAATTTGATTTGCCTGAAATGGTATGCCGCCTAGAATCATTGCAACAAGCAGCATAACTGCGTAGATAAATGCAAGGAATTTGCCAGTCTTCATAAATCCAATCTTTGCAAGTCCATGTTCCATATAATAAAAAGCCCCACCAGTTGTGTTTTCAGAGCGATGAGTAAATGCAAGCACTACTTCAGCAAATTTTATTGACATGCCAAGTACTCCGGTAATTATCATCCAAAAAACTGCACTTGGCCCCCCTATTGTAATAGCTATTGCAACTCCTGATATTGTTCCAAGACCAACTGTTCCTGAAATTACCGTTGCAAATGCCTGAATGTGGGTGATTATGCCGTTATTATTATGGCTCTCTAGGTTGAATAGTGTTTGTATTCCATATTTGAACAACCTAAAGTTAATGAATTTGAATCGAATCGTACAAAAAACCCCAGTTGCAATTACCCAAATAATTATAAATGGTATGTTGAATATCTTTATATATAAAAAAGAGTTTAATAGATCAGTTACTTTTATAATCATGCTGCTCACTATTTTTTATGTAGCTGACTAGTTTTATATGCGTAATGTATATAAAGTCCGATACTTATTGGAATAGTCAAGATATAAACTACACCTAAAATTGGTAGTGTTATCCAGGGCTTGCTTATAAACAGTATGATCAATATTCCAAAAAATGACACAAATATATAGGATAAACTTTTAGGGACATAAATGTATTTTGCAGAGAAAGTTGGAATATGACTTATCGAAAAAAATGAGATGGTCAAAAAGTAACAAGCTGTATTCTTTACGTTAAAAAATTGCTCTATAAGAAGTAGATATTCACTTTCATGAGATTGAAAGGTAATAATTATTGGAAACAGAACAAGTAAAGCGCATACAGGGGCTGGAACACCAGAAAAGAAAAATTTTTTCCAGTATAATTGCTCTAAATGTAGCGAAACATTGAATCTTGCAAGTCTTATTGATATGCAGATTACATATATCATTACTAAAATCCATCCTACAACTTTAATTTCATTTAACTTCCAAAAATATAAAAGAAAAGCAGGTGCTGAACCAAAATTTAGAAAATCTGCAAAAGAATCGAGTTGTGCTCCAAAATCGCTGGTTGATTTTAAAATTCTGGCTATCCTGCCGTCCATTCCATCTATTATTGCTGCAATGATAATAAAAATTGCTGAAAATTCCCATTGTTCATTAAATGTGAATTTAAGTGAAGTAAGGCCAGCACATAAACCTAATAAAGTTATAAAGTTTGGGAATAACTTGGTAATAGGTAAAAATTTACTGTTACTTTCATCGTTATTCATATAACATCAAAAGTAAGCTTTTCTTGTTTATTAAAATCTGCTATAATTGTTTCACCACCAATAACAGTTTGTCCTTCTGAAACTCTTACTTCTATACCAATAGGAATATAAATATTTACTCTGCTACCAAATCTTATAATTCCAAATCTTTCACCTGCTTTTACGCTCTGAGATGTCCTCAAATTACAAACAATGCGGCGTGCAATAAATCCAGCTATTTGTTCCACAATGATTTCTTTTCCCTTTTCATATTCAATCACAATAATCTGCTTTTCATTTTCATTACTGGACCTATTACTCATTGCAGAAACAAACTTGCCTTTCTTGTAGCTCATTTCCTTTATCGTACCAGATATTGGTATACGATTCACATGGACATTCAAAACGCTTAGAAATATGCTAACAAGCGTAAACTTCTTTTCTTCTTCATTCTCTTCTGATAAAGAGTAACTAACTTCTTCTATCTTTGAAATTACACCATCAGCAGGACTTAATATAAAGTCCTTATTGTTTGGTACAGCTCTTGCTGGATCACGAAAAAAATAGGTACATAATAACGTTGGAAATAAGCAAGTAATTCCAGCTCCCCAAGATATAGAGAATGCTATACATGTTACGATAAAGGAAACAACTATAAATAAATAACCTTCTCTGTTTATGTTAGGTAAACCAAAGCACATAATTTATTCTCGATAATTCATTATTAACAATTTATCATTTATAATTTCTCATGAAAAGCTTTTTTTCACTTCTTCACTTTTGGAATGGTTATATAAACATTTGCTTATATAACCATTGATAGAGATTAATTTTTAATGAAAATTTAATTTCTTAGCTATTGTTAATATTATTTTAATAAAAACTTAATAATAATTCTTAATAATATATGAATTGTTGTGTTCTTAATTTCGTATGACAGGGGAAATAGAAAAAGATGAATCTCCTTCCTTATACTCTGCAATTCGGATGGGTGATATTGAAGCTACAGAGCTGCTAATAAAGTTTGGTGCAAATGTCAATGATAATTATGAACGTAATCGTACACCACTACATATTGCTATCGGGTATAAGCAGTTTGAAATAGCGAAATTGCTGATAAATAACGGAGCAAACGTTAACGCAAAAACTGGAAATCATGGCAAAGATGACTTAACACCAATGCACCTTGCAATTTTTGCAAACACGCCAGAGTTTATAGAATTGCTAGCTAGCAATGGTGCGTCAATTGATGAAAGAGAAAGCACTGAAGGACATACACCTTTTCACCTTGCTACTTTATATGGAAATAAAAGTGTAATACAAGCCTTAGTTGACAAGGGACAGAATATTGAAGATATTGATAATAATGGGCGTACAGCTTTATTTTTAGCTATTAGGCAATGCACTGAAGCAAAGGATGATAGCAGAGTAGAAGTTATCGAGTATTTGATAAATAAACTCAAAGCAGACATAACGAAAAAAGATAATAATAACAACACAATACTTTTTCCTGCTGCTAATAATTGTCCTGGAAAAGTAGTGGAACTCATCATTAAACAATATATAGAAAGCTTTGGTAGAGATCAGTTGAAGGATTTTATCAACCACAAAAATAAAGATGGAATAGATGCTTTGGATATTGCACTCAATAGTGGAAATGAAAAGGCCATTGAAGTACTTAGCTCATATGGAGCAGATATCGAGAATAAAGTAACTCACAAGATTACTGCAAAAAAACCAAATAGTACCTTAGATGGAGCAGAAAGTGTAGAAGTGATATCCCCAATCAAGCAAAAATAAAAGCAGCTCTAAATTTCTTGCTTTCTTTACATTCTTTCTATAGCATGATATATTAATGTTAGAACAGGGTATGTTTGCAGGTCAAAATAATAATCAACAGCAGAATAGAAATAGAGTACAGGCTTTAATAGAAAGAGTGCGAAATGCTTACAACAACACTAATAAAATTAAAAGATTCATTAATATAGTTTTATTAGTAAGTATGATTCCTTCATTTTTTCTTCTTGTACAGCTCTCTTTGTATTTATCATTAGTAAATTATTTTTTCAAACCAAGGGAAAATGAAAAAAGATTATCAGCGTGGCCAAAAAATGTTATTAGAATAACATTAAGCATTTTTTTAATTATACACATTATTAATTCCTGTGTGCTTTTGGTACTGCCTATATTGTGCTTATGTTTGCTAAACAAATCACTCATTGAAGAAATACAGCAGTTTAACGATTTAATACAACAAATTCCAGAGGAAGAAAGGCCTATTTTCTTTCAAGATTTAGCAGCCATTCCTTTTATGGCACAAACTACTCATGACCCAAGTGCAGTTGCTAGTATAAACTTGAGTGTTGATAGACTCATAGAAAAGTATAAAGAGAATTTAAGCAAAGATGAATTCTATGTACAGCTAAATAGAGGCAACACAACCGACATTGAAGAGTACATCAAACAATCAAATGAATTTACAGAAGGCGATAAATCTCATGCACTTGAATGCTTAAGATTTATCAATAGAACAGGAGATAATTTTAAAGACAATCATAGTAAGTTAACATTAAAGCAAGCAGCTATTTTATGTTGGAAAGCCTGCAATGATAGAAATACAGGAACAGAGAATCAAAGAATTCCTTTGAGTGATGCAGGCATAAAAAATAGAAAGGATATGTTTGTAAAAGGTCTTGTAGACGCTGCAACAACTTACGGTAATCAAGGTCAAAGTTGTGCAGGTGGAACATACAATAAATTATTTGAGTCTTTATCTGGCTTACATCCATCAGTGGTTATTACACTCGATGGAGAAGAGGCTAGAGAAATGATAAAAGAAACGATCACACAAAAATTCCCTGAAATGGCCAGAGCCAATTTCACCAATTTCTCTGGAACAGAACAAGAAAGGATCCGTAGCGAGTTACCAGAGTTATCATCTGAAACAGTAAGGTATATTATGACTACGCATTCAGCTCTTGAGAGAAGGTGTCAAGAGTTCAGCAATAGATTAAACAATGATAAAAAGAATGAAATATTAGAAGAGTGTATGAGCAACTTATCCTGTGTTGAGCTAGAAAGTCCAATTGAAAGGAGAAGGTAAATTGTATTTGATTGTCGCCATTTATTTTAAAATATGAAGCAGAGTTTTGTATGATTATTTGAACTTAAGTTTATGTATTGAAATAACATGTAAAACCACTTCGTGTAGGTGATATGTTATGTTTTATCTACATGTCAAGGATCCTTCTCTCAACTTAAAGATGTTGCTAATCAGCACATACAAATGTAATATTAATTAATATTTATAAATAAAGCAATTCCATGGAAAGTAACTACAACGCCGACGCAATAAAAATCCTAAGAGGTCTTGATGCTGTAAGAAAGCGTCCAGGTATGTATATTGGTGACACTGATGATGGATCAGGCTTGCACCATATGGTGTATGAGGTTGTTGATAATGCGATAGATGAGTCTTTAGCTGGTTATTGTAGTAAGATTGAAGTTAGCATAAATGAAGATGGTTCAGTTTCTGTAACCGACAACGGTCGTGGCATTCCAACAGACATTCATCCAGAGGAAGGAATATCGGCAGCAGAAGTAATAATGACCCAATTGCATGCAGGAGGTAAATTTGACAGCAATACCTATAAGGTTTCCGGAGGATTACATGGTGTTGGAATTTCAGTTGTGAATGCATTATCAAGTTGGCTGGAATTAACCATCTGGCGCAATAAAAAAGAACATTTTATGCGCTTTGAAGATGGTGAGTCTATTGAATCTTTAAAGATAATTAATGAAAACACAAATAAAAGAGGAACTAGAGTAACGTTTATGCCATCAACGGGGACTTTTAGTAGTATTGATTTTAGTTACTCCACTCTTGAGAGTCGCATCAGAGAATTGGCATTTTTAAACTCAAATATTGAGATCATTTTGCGTGATCTCCGTAATAAACCACATGTAGAGTCTCATTTTAACGATAGTAAAGAGTCTGAAGATAATTTTGGTACAGCTAATTTTGTACGGTACTTAGACAAGAATAAGACACATGTTACTAAAATTGCCAGCATTAGAGATAATGTAAAAGATCTAGGTACCAGTGTAGAAATATCAATGGAGTGGAATGATTCCTACTATGAGAATATGCTATGCTTCACAAATAATATAAGACAACGGGATGGTGGTACGCATTTGGCAGGGTTTAGATCTGCACTAACCAGATGTATCAATAACTATGCAAACAATGAAGGTTTTTTGAAGAAGGCAAAAGTGAATTTGACTGGAGAAGATGTTAGAGAAGGCTTAACTTGTGTTTTATCTCTCAAGATGCCTGATCCTAAATTTTCTTCACAGACAAAAGATAAATTGGTCAGTTCTGAAGCGCGGGCAGTTGTAGAGAGCATAGTTTTTGACAAGTTGAGTACAATACTTGAAACTGACCCCAAGTTAGCAGCAAGTATAGTAGAAAGAGCGATTAGGTCAGCAAAAGGAAGAGAAGCCGCAAGAAAAGCACGAGAGTTAGTTAAAAATAAAAACAATATTAATATTGCAACTCTACCGGGAAAGCTTGCCGATTGTCAGGAAAAAGTTCCTGAGTTATCGGAATTGTTTATAGTAGAGGGTAATTCCGCAGGTGGTACTGCAAAGCAGGGACGTAATCGTAAAACACAGGCGGTACTTGCTTTAAGAGGGAAAATTCTAAACGTAGAACGTGCAGGGCTGGATCGTATTTTTTCATCTGCAGAAATTGGCTCTCTGATCACGGCAATTGGGGCTGGAATAGGGAGTGAGCACTTCGATATTGAAAAAACTAGGTATCATAAAATTATCATTATGACAGACGCAGACGTTGATGGCTCGCATATAAGAACTTTGATTCTAACTTTCTTTTTTAGACATATGCGTGAAGTAATTGAGAAAGGGTATTTATACATAGCGCAGCCACCGCTCTATAAAGTTACAAAAAATGCTAAAGATACTTATATCAAAGATGATGAAACTTTTGAAGAGTATATAGTAAATTCAGCGATTAAAAGATTAACATTAAATGGTGTAGGCAAAGATTTGCGTTTCGTTTTGAATAAGTGCCTCAGTATTTCAAACATTAGCAAAAATTATGATAGGGAAATACCAAAAGATCTCTTAGAATCATTGCTAATTTTAAGCAAAAAGAATGCTCTATTGTCTGCTGATGAGATATTAAAATATTTAAAATTGATGTATAGTGAATATAATTGGGAAGTAGAAGTAAAAGATGAGGAAATTCACATTGCTAAATTGTTTCAAGGGTTAGCAGACAAATATGTATTCTCGCTTAGTATGCTTGAAAGTAAAGAAATACGGAATATATTGAGTTCTCTTGATAACATAATTGACTTATTTAATGGTGATTCATTTTTACAGTCGCAAGAAACTGAAATAAAAATAAAGTCTCCAAGTGCACTCGCAAAAATAGTGATGGATTATGGTAAAAAAGGTTTAACTCTGCAGAGATTTAAAGGCCTTGGTGAAATGAATGCTGATCAGCTTTGGGAAACTACACTCAATCCAGAAACTAGAACTCTGTTAAAAGTTGAAATAAAAGATTGTGAAGAAGCAGATAGTATATTCTCGGTGCTAATGGGTGATATAGTTGAACCACGTCGTGACTTTATAAATAACAATGCACTTAACGTGCATGATGTTGATATTTGATTTTAGAAACGCTAAACCCTTATGGCTTAGCATTGTGTGCCAAACCGGCTATTTAAAACGTACTACTAACCAATCCATTTCAGAAATCTGAATTGATCTCGGTTGTATTCCCGTTTTCGATCATAAATATATAGATTTTCTGCCCTATTGTTGTTATAATTAATACCTCGCTAAAATTGAATATTAATGAATGAATTGAGAAGGCTCACTATTACAGAGATGCATGATGGACTTAGGCGGGGAGATTTTTCTGCTGTTGAGCTTGTAGAGACGCATGTTAATGCAGTCGAAAATGAGCAACTAAATGCATTTGTAACAAAAACCCCAGAAATCGCGATAAAAGCTGCTAAAATAGCAGATGAATACTTCTTGAAACAAAAAGATAATATTTCACCACTTATGGGCATACCAGTTGGTGTTAAAGATTTATTCTGTACAAAAGGAATAAAAACAACAGCATGCTCAAAAATGCTGGAAAATTTCATCCCGACTTATGAATCTACGGTATCTAACTTGCTTTTAAAAAATGGAGCAGCCATGCTTGGTAAACTTAACATGGATGAGTTTGCTATGGGTTCTGCGAACACAAACAGCTATTTTGGTCCTGTTGAAAATGTGTGGATTAGAAAAAGTGACGGAGAAAAAGTTGTTCCTGGTGGGTCCTCTGGTGGATCTGCAGCATCAGTTGCTGGGTTTTTATGTGCTGGAGCATTAGGAAGCGATACTGGTGGGTCTGTACGTCAACCAGCAGCTTATTGCGGAGTAGTGGGAATAAAGCCAACTTATGGAAGGTGTTCGCGTTTTGGTATGATTGCATTTGCGAGCTCTCTTGATCAAGCAGGAGTAATTACTCGTTCCGTTTCTGATTCAGCGTTAATGCTGGAAACAATTTGTGGCTATGATGAAAAAGATTCAACATCGAGCAAAAGGACAGTGCCTAAATTTTCCAGTTTTATAAATGGTGATATTAAGGGTAAGCGCATTGGTATACCAAAAGAGTATAAGATGGATGGAATTTCAGATAAAATAGTTCATAATTGGGAAAAAATTGCTTCCTATTTAAAAGAAAACGGTGCTGAAGTTGTTGACATTACTCTGCCTCATACTAAATATGCGATACCGGTTTACTATCTAATTTGTTCTGCTGAAACTTCGTCTAACCTTGCTCGCTATGATGGTGTACGTTACGGATTCAGGGTTGATGCTGATACCCTTGAAGAAATGTATTCGCTAACAAGAGCAGAAGGTTTTGGTAAAGAAGTGAAAAGGAGAATTTTAATTGGTGCTTATGCGCTTTCTTCAGGTCATTACAATGAGTATTATGAAAAAGCACAGTGCATTAGGGCATTAATTAGAAATGATTTTATAAAAGCGTTTGAAAAAATAGATTACATACTTGTGCCATCTGCTCCAACAGAAGCTTTTGGTTTAAATGAAAAGCCAGACCCGCTAATTATGTGCATCAATGATGTGTTTACCGTGCCGGCAAGCTTAGCGGGGTTACCTGCTATTTCTGTTCCTGTTGGACTTTCCAATGAAGGCTTACCACTTGCTTTGCAAGTGATTGGAAATTATTACGATGAAGCTGGAATATTAAATATGGCAAGTGTGATAGAGCAAAATTGTGGCAGAATAGTTAATTCCCTTACGTAATATGTTTTCTTATAGTAACTATAGCATTATGATTATTTTGGCTATAGGAAACAAGAGCTTGATTTTTATAGCTAAATAACAGACCATCAAAGGCACACATAAATATCTACAATGAAAGAAAAAACTTTCACAATCATTGATGGTTATGGTTTTCTTTTCAGAGCTTATTACGTTTTGCATCATTTGACTACCACAGCTGGTATTCCAGTAGGTGCTGTGTACGGTTTTCTTAATATGGTTCTGAAGTATATTTCCCATTCGGACTACTTAACTATAGCACTTGATTCTGGCAAAAAAAATTTCAGGCACAGTTTATATTCTGAGTACAAAGCAAACAGAGTAACACCTCCTGAGGATCTAATTCCACAATTTACAATACTGAGAGAAGCGGTAGAAGCTTTTAACTTCAGCTATGAAGAGATTGAAGGCTATGAAGCAGATGACATAATTGCAACACTAGCTGCAAAATATGCCAACTACGAAGACTTTAAAGTAGTAGTAGTCTCATCAGATAAAGACTTATTTCAACTTTTGAATTACAACATTCTAATATTTGATCCTATCAAAAATATATACGTAGATGAAAAACAAGTGATAGAAAAATTTGGTGTAAATTCAAATAAGCTTCTTGATTTATTTTCTCTAACTGGAGATGCATCTGATAACATTCCAGGCGTTCCAGGAATAGGGCCAAAGACTGCAGCTAAATTACTAGATGAATTTGATTCATTGGATAACATTATAGAAAACATCAATAACATTGAGCAAACAAGAGTTCGTAATATTCTTACTGAGCATAAGGAAAAAGCACTAATTTCAAGAGAACTTTTGTCACTATGCAAAAAAGTAGATCTTCAACATGATATTGTAAAATATGAAGTCCATCCTCCAAATATGGAAAAATTGTTATCCTTTTTGAAGAAATATGAATTTAATTCATTGATAGGAAAAGTAGAAAAGCTTTTTTCTTATAGTGGATCTAGCACAAAAGAGAAAACAGAATATAGTAGTGAAGAATTAGAAAAATTTTTGGAGTATTGCAGATATGAAGGTAAAATTGCAATTCATTGCCACTTTGAAAACAATGCATTAAACGAAATCTCCTTATCTTGCAGTGAAGATAATATTTTCTACATAGATCAAAGCTGCCTACAAGATGCACTCACTATAATAAATTCAACTTTATTTTCAAATGGGGTGCTTAAAATAATACATGATATTAGAAAGATCAGAGAAATATTTCCTACAATAGAGAGAGTGCTAGACTCAATTGATGACTTGATGATCATGTCATATAGTTTTGACACAGGTAAGCATGATCACAGCATTCCAAACATAGTTGCGCATAATTTGAGTGAGAATGTAGAAAATTTTTCGGCAAAAACTTTAATGGCGATCCATGAGAAACTGACACAAAGATTATTTCAGGAAAAACTTTTTACGATTTACGAACGCTTCGACAGGCCTCTCATGAAAGTAGTATTTGATATGGAGAAAAATGGAATACTGCTCAATATTCAAAAACTACAGGAATTGTCTGATAAGTTTGAGCAGCTAATTGCTGTACTTGAAAACGATATACATAATTTAGCAGGAGAAAAATTCAACATTGCATCGCCAAAACAATTAAGTGATGTTTTGTTTAATAAAATGGAGCTAAGTAAAAAGAAAAAGTCAAAATCTGGGTCGTATAGCACTAATTATGAAGTTCTAGAGGCTCTTGAAGAAGAAGGAGTAGAAATTGCAAGTAAAATTTTAAATTGGCGACATTTAAGTAAATTAAAGGGTACCTACACTGATGCGCTAATAAAGCAAGTTGATCCTATTGATGGTAGAATACACACAAGTTTTTCAACAACTGTGACTGCAACTGGAAGGCTGAGCTCGAGCAACCCTAACTTGCAGAATATTCCTATCAGGAGCGAAGAAGGAAATTTCATCAGACAAGCATTTATTGCACCAAAAGGTTGCAAGATAATTTCTGCCGACTATTCACAAATAGAATTAAAACTCCTGGCACACGTTGCAAATGTTACCGCATTTAAAGAAGCTTTTGCAAACAGGCAAGATATTCATGATATCACTGCAAGACAAGTTTTTGGAGTGCAAGAAATAGATGAGCAATTAAGACGCAAAGCAAAAACCATTAATTTTGGCATTATATATGGCATTAGTCCATTTGGCCTTGCAAAGCGACTTGGCATTACCTTTCAAGAGGCTGCTGAATACATTAATTACTATTTTTCTTGTTACCCAGAAATAAAGGTCTATATGGAAAAAGCAGTATCTATCGCGAGAAATCATGGTTATGTAGAGACTTTGTTTGGTAGAAGATGTTTTGTAAGAGACATCAACAATAAAATTCCTTATCTAAGACAATTTGCAGAAAGGGCAGCAATAAATGCACCACTGCAGGGAACTGCCGCTGATATAATAAAACGCGCGATGATTCGGCTTTTTGATCAGTTAAAGTCAGGTAAAATAATCCTCCAGGTTCATGATGAATTACTTGTAGAAGTGGAAGAGAGCAGAGTGCAAGAAACAGCAAAACTTATGAAAGATATAATGGAAAATGCAGTAGAAATTTCTATACCACTTGAAGTAGAAATAAAAATTAGCGACAACTGGGGCTTTTCTTAATTATACCCTAAGAACCTGTCTTGAAAGGACTTAAGTAGTATCTGTTCAGATGCATGGCTAATGTGTAAATATTGAAGCAAAAGTAATGTCATCCCAGTGCTTGACACTGGTGCTCACAAGCAACCTAATCATAGATATTAAAAGCAACGCTTTCAATGAGACTACAAAAGGCTGGATTCCAGTGTCTGGGCACTGCCTTATTGTTGTAAATTCACTTTTACCTTATTTTGCCACACCCCTGAACGGATGCCTTGAGTGGTTAATTTCGCAAGTATAATAGTAGTCATATTAAAGAGTTCTTGAAGTAAGGAGAGCACGTTAAGCAAACAACGTTTACCTAAAATTCTGTGACATTAGCAGCTTTCTTGCCCCGTTTTCAGTAAACAGTGATTTTTCTATATATTAGAAAAATTTTTATTTTAATTAGCGTTAAACAATAGGCGCCTATTGGTTTTTAGCTAAAGTAAGGGTCAAATATCTGGAATTCTGGACATAAAATCCCCCTGTGTAAAAAAAAGATTAGAAAAAAGTGCAGCGCACATACAACAGAGATTAAGCATATTTACATGCACTAAAGAAGATACGCTACGCTTTTTGATTAAAAATTTGACTGAAAAGTCTGCAGACAAAGATAGATTTTGAGCTCTTAAAATATCTCTAACTGTAATTATAATCAGATTTAAAATATATGGAAGCAATTTTTTACATTCCCTTATCATTTGTTACTTTTCTATTTCTTGCTTTATTCTTTTCTTTTTTCCCTTTCAAGACAGGTTCTAAGAAATTTGAATTAATGCGAAAAATATGCTATAATTATAGCATAGGTTAGTACAAATAGATCGTTATGACAGTTCCAAAAGCAAAAAATAAGCCTTTAGAGTCATCTACTCAGGTGACCGGGCAAAATGAGATGCTCTTCAAGAAGGAACATAAGGAAATTTACGATTACTTTGTAAAAGTATTAGAAGTTAAAGCCAAATTAAAGGAGAGCAAAGGAATAACTGATTATTTTATATTAGCTTATAAGAAGATACTACTAACTAATGTCAATCCGGAAAAAATAAGACCACTCAGTGAAGAGAATTTTTGTCAGTTTTTACTTTCTATATTTAAAGAAGTTAGAGAGAAAAAATTGGCTGGAGAGGAAGATAGTAAAGTAAAGCAAGTAGTAGAGGAATGCTTAGATGATGTACGTGGTACAGAAGCTAAAGATTTACTAATAAAACTTGTTGGGTTCCCATTGGGAATAAAAATAGACCCGAAAAATATTTCTGGCTCCTTTATGGATGGAGTGAAAGAAAAAATACCATTTTTAGGTGGAGATAAAAAAGAAGAGGATGAACCACTACTTAGTGATCAAGAGATGGTAACAAAGTGCTTACGTAAGGTTTTTCTTCCTATTCTTTTTTCCATTGCTTCAATATTAATTTTTGGTCCTACTACACTTGCGATAGTTGCTGCTGTTATTGGTACAATATTTGCTGTAAAGGGAGGAATTGAAGTTCTTTTTTCAAATAATAGGCCAGGTACTTTATATGACCCTAGCTCACCAGATAAAGATGATACAGAAAAGAGAGCAAAATTGAATGAAAAAATTTACAAGGGTATTGATGATATTTTAAAAACCCCAATTGAAAGCTCTCTTGAAACAATTGCTGACGGGAGTAAAAAACAACCTACTCCGGAACAAGCTCCTCAGGTGGGAAATAAAGGGGGTGAGCAGCTTACTATGCTTGATGGAAAAATTACTATAGATCAGCCAGCCAAAAGCACAGAAAAGACAGCAGTCAAGTAAGACCTATTTGCCAAAGGTGAATTGTGTAATAGGTCTTTTATTGTTTTATAACACATACAACAGGAGTATGATCAGATGGGTTTTCTAGTTTACGCAACCTATCATCTATGTAACATGTTTCCAATTTATCTGCAGCTTGTGGCGATAGCAGCATATGATCTATTCGCATTCCTTGATTGTTTCTGAGTGAATTACCTTGATAATGCCACCAAGTGAATTGTTGTAAGTTGAGGTGAGATATTCTAAATGCATCTTTAAAACCAAGATTCAAGATCGCTCTTAATTTCTCACGCTCTTTTATATGAAAGCACACTTGGCCATTTAATAAATTTGAATCAAAAACATCAATTTCATCCAGTGCAACATTATAATCGCCAGCTATAATAGTTAACTCTTCATTTTTCAACAAAGTGCCCATCCTTTTATATAGGTTATCAAAAAACTTGAGTTTATACTCAAAAGTATGAGAGTCTGGGCTTTGACCGTTTGGAACGTATACACTTCCTACCCTTACCTTATTATTGGTGTGTTTTATCACACACTCTATATAACGTGCTTCTTGATGACTCTCTACAATATCAATTTTTAATTTTTCCAGTATTAGATATTTAGATAAAACACAAACACCATTTCTTGCAACCTGTCCATAGACAGCATATTCATATCCTAACTTTTCTATCTCTGCATAAGGAAATTGCTCTTCTGTACATTTTATCTCTTGCAGCAAAACTATATCTATCTGACTATCAACTATAAAACTACAAAGTTGGTTAATTCTTTTACGTATGGAGTTTACATTCCAAGTTGCAATCTTTAGCATCAACAATCCTTATTAATTATATCAATTAAACTCTCCCCTGTGGGCAACCTCGATGTTATAATTTTTTTCCACTTGATTAACTTTAAACTATCAGCAATGTTTTTACTCATGGTATATGCAATTGTATTATTCATCACAGGAGATAGCCCACTTTTTAGAACTAATGAACAAAATACCCTTGCAGTTTGTGAGGAAAAAAAAGCAACGCTATCAATTTTACCGTCCAATAGTAAATTTTTACACCTATTAGTTAGACTCCTTTTAGTAATTGTTTTATAGAGTACAACTTCTCTTACGTTAAAACCTTCTTCAGATAATCTTTTTTTTAGGTCACATGATACTTCTTGTCCCCTTATATATAAGAACTTTATTGCATTTGAATAATGAGATTTTATGAATGATATCAGACCATCAACGTTGCTGTCTGCTGAGATTATATCGGAAAATCCCAAATTTTTTGCAGCCTGCATAGTTGAATTACCAACTGTAATAATCGAAAAGTTATCCTCTTTGCATATTTGACTGAAAGCCTTTACACTGTTTTTACTTGTAGATATCACAACATCAAATTCGTGCGCGGATATATCAGGATTTAAGTACTTTATTGTGAATACTGGCTCTATAAAAACTTTGTATCCATATTTTTTTAGCGTGCTTCTTGTGCTCAACGAATCTAATAAAGGCCTTGTCAATAAAATAGACTTCATTCTGGTTTATTTCGCTAGCAGTAAAATGATATCCCTTATACACAAATTATTGAATAAAAATTTTATTTTTCAAGTTTCTTGCATAACCTAGAAAAAAGGCAAAAGAAACTCCATAATTGGCCCAGTGCTAGAAAACTGATCTTAAATAAGCGAATGTTTTTGATCAAATGAAAAAAAGATGTTACTCACTGAGTAACATCTTTTTTAAGAAGATAGATAGTTTTGTTTACTCTCTATATCTTCATTTTTGGAGCTTGATGCTCTACATCGACTTCAGCAGTTACTGTTGAAGAAGGTCCCACCAATTTGTCCAAAGAACCTGTCTTTCTTAAGTCAGCTTGGGTTTTTAGCTTGCCATTTTTCTCAGTGAACATACCATGTTGCGGAGAAGAACTTGGTGAATTGAACCCACTATCAGAATTACGACGGTAACTGGCAAAGCTAGAAGTTGTAGCAGTACTGTCAGTGCTTAAAGAACCCGTTGAATTGCTTCTTGGCGGTTTCTCCGGAGCAACATAAAAACGGCTATTTCCTATCTCCGCAGATTGTATCTGATCCAACTCAGAATCTTGATATCTTATATAAGTAGCTTCCTCTGGCTTTTTGCCACCTTTTAGTGATGGTAACAACTTGCTCCAAAATGAAGTAGGTTCTTTTACTTCCTTATGCTCATTAGGATTTAATAATTCTGCTTTGCTGCTAACAGTACTTATAGAACTCGTTGAACTACTACCTGATAAGCTATTTTCCAGTGAATTCATAGAACTTGCTTTATGCCTTTTTGCTGACTTATTAAGCCTTTCTAAAGTATTAAAACGAGTATGCTCTTCCTTGCATTCTTTAATAACTTCCTTAATCTCATCATGATGTTCAGAAAAAATTTCATATAGGCTGCTATTATCTTTAGCTAACAAATGTTGCAACTTCTTAGCATCTAATTTATTGATAAAATCTATTTGCTGCTTCAATCGGTTGATCAACTGGTCCTTTTTGGCACTGTGTTGACCATCAACAGAATAAGCTTTCTCTAATATTTTTTCCCCCAGCTTAGAAAATATTTTCCTAGTTAAAGCAGAGCTATTCACACCTTTGTCTTCAAAAACTTCCTTGACAAACATTTCCTTTACACTATTAAAACTTCTCGTTTTTTCTTTTGTTTTCAAAATAACAGTTTGATCTTCATTACCTATTGAATATGCGATGCCATCTAAACTAGACACGCTTGCACCACTATCACTCATCTTCCTTCCAAGGTTTTGAATGTTATCCCCCATTTTTCTTAATGTAGAGCTAGCTCTCTCTTGTGTTGCCTGTTTTACAGAACTTGCAGTTTCTTTTACCGAATTCTTGGCATATACAGCACCATCTTTGATTTTTCCGCCAATATGCTTCGCTCCTTCAACTGTTTTTTCTGCTGACCATTTGAGCCCTTTATATCCAGATTGAACTGCTTTTACAGCAACTTTCGCAGCGAAAAATAGAGTAAGACCAACTATAGCACTTGGTATAGCAAGTGTTGCACCAACTGCCAAAAATGGTAACACTGCTGCAAATAATCCACTTGCTGTACCTACTACAAGGGCCTTATCTCCTTGCTTCATCTTGGAGAATTCTGTATCTCCTTTTAACAGATCCATAATTCTGTCTTTTAGCTTCTTGGGATCGTGAATGATATCTGAATTTAATGAAGAATCTTGAATCATTTTAAGATCATCTTGCTTAGTTTCAACAAAATTTGAAGAGTTTTTTTCACTAGGTGACATTTTTAACCTCACTATTAATTAAACATACTAATATTGTATATATCTGATTCTTAAGTTAGGGTTAATTCATCTAACAATGTCCACTTACTCTCAAATGATTTTGCTTGATGTGTTTTTTTGAAAGCACAGAAAATTAGTGATTATTGCAATATAATATCTCGTTTGGATTAGCTATAGTTGAAGCAAAACTCATCCTTTTGAAGGAGTAGATTTTTCCGTAGTCTTAGCAGGAACTGTGTTTGGATCTGATAGTTCTGTTCTGACATATTTGCCTTCTTTATCATATAAATCGCGAAAATCATTCATTTGCACATCAGTTTGAACTTCCACTGTATTAGTCTTTTTTTGATCTGTTGAAGATGATGCATTAACTTCTTTATCTTTAGTAGCTTTTTGTCTTAGTTGTGTATTTTCTTCTTGTAATTGCTTTGAATTTTTCTTTAACTCACCAATCTCTTTTGTTTTTTGCTTTAATTGTTCAGATATCATTAGTTTGTCCCTAGCCAAACTTTTATTTTCCTTTCCTAATTTACTAATTCTTTTGCTTGAAGATTTATCCGCAGCTTGTGTACCTTGGTCTTGTGTTTTAGGAACTGTAGTTTCGTGATTACTTGCCTCGATTCCTCTACTTTCATATTCAGCTTCAGTTGAAGTAGCTACTTTCGCATTTACTTCACTGAACTCATCCGCAAGTGATCTTCCGGGTTCAAGTTGTCGAATTTTCCTCTCTAAATCTTCATTTTTTCTTTGTAGTTCATTGAATTCTTGAGACAATTGTTTCATCTTTTTAGCCAATGTATTGTTTTTCCCTTTTTCTTCCGTCAATTCTTCTACCAACTGCTTTTCGTGATTATCTTGTGAACCTTCTACCAATATTTTCTTGAGATCATTTTCAAAATTTGTATTCTTTTTTTCTAGTGTACTTAACTTAGCTTCACTTTGCTTAAATTTTTCCTGTAGTTCCTCATTTATTCTATTTGTTGACTGAATCTCACTTTCTTTATCGTTCAATTGACTCATTAAATGTGTTATTTTAACATTTTTATCTTTTTGACTTTGTTCTAGTACGGTTACTTTTCGTTCTAATTGCTTAATGTCTTGATCTTTTTTAGCTAACTCTTTTTCCTTTCTTTTCAATTCATCTTTAAGTCTTGTGACTTCTTTTGCCAAATCTTGCTTTTCCTCAGTTAATTTACTTAGTTCCTCATCAACTTCTTGTATTATCTTTGTATTATGGCTTTTTAACTCTGCATTTTCCTTCTTGAGATATGTATTTTCTTTCTCTAATTCCGCTACTCTATCTTCTAATCCTTTCCCTCCTTGTTTATGCTCTTCTTCATCATTAAACGTATCACTTTCAAATACTTCATCTCCATCACTAACCTCACTACTAATAGACAAAGAACTTCTGCGTGAAGAAGGTGTATTAAGAGAAGAATATCCACTGCTACTTGGTGTAGCTGACTGTGGTGAATCTTTTGTAAATGTTTCATCTGCTGGTGTTTGCTGCTCGTTCACACTTTTGACCATGTCAGTGAAAGTTTGATATAGAGTTTTGCCATTGATAAAAACTTCTTTATTCTGCTCAACTAATTTTAATACCTCTTCTGGGTCAGTTATTTCTCCAAATTTTGGTTCATCAATCACTCTTTTTATGCCCTTAGAATTTACTTCTACAGTCATGCTACAATCTATGCTATTGCCTTTAGAATCCTTAGCTTGCCAGTTAATGGTCATCTCACATGAGCTTGAACCAGTAAAATCATAGTGCCTTTCGCTGCCTTTTTTGGTTGCAGTTATTTGACTATCTTTCCCTAAAGATAGGTTATAAACCTTGCCTTCGTCACTGGCTCTTAAAAGGGTGCTAATCTCTATTGGTTTTTCTTTATTTTCAAATCTAATTTTAAATTCATTATCTTGTGTTGTATATACTAAGAAATTTTCACTTGGTAGAGATTCTGCGAATTTTTTATGTGTTGCATTTATTGATTGCTCAAACTTTTGAAACTCCTCTTTCCACTTTGAACTTACCTGTTCTTTAATGTTCTCATCTTTGTGTAAAGGACCAATAAAGTACCAGATTAAATTTTCTTCTTCTAGTTTTCTGATAAAATCCTGAAAATTTTTGCAAGATTTAATGAAACTTAAAATATCATTTTTCTTTTGCTCATCTACATCTAAACCTTGATTTTCAGCTATAAATAAGTTTTCTTTTAGCATAATTTCTATTTTTAGAGAACTATATTATAATATTAGCATATTTTCTTAAAAAATCAACTAATCTTATAGTTAAATAAACTTGAGTATTTGGCGGGAATGTTATATATTAACCACTCCAAGAAGTGCAGTATGGACAATACTATTATAAGAAAATACGATATTAGAGGTGTGGTAGGCAGAGACCTGCAAATCAGTGATGGGTATGAAATAGGTAGAAAATTCGGTCAAACTGCAGCTAACGTTTGTGTAGGCTATGACAGCAGGATAGATTCACCAAGCATAGAAAAAGAATTAATCAGAGGCTTGATTTTATCCGGTGCGAATGTTATACGCGTTGGGCTCTGTTCTTCACCTATGCTCTACGCTGCAACAATGCAGGCAGATCTTGGGATTATGATCACTGCTTCTCATAATCCCAGAGAATATAACGGCTTTAAATTTTTCAGTAGTAAAAAAGTTTACTCAGATCAAGAAATGAAGGAAATTATAGGCAATACAATTAAAAACAGCACGAAAATTGGAAGCTTAATTAACACGAATATATATAGTGAGTACGTTAACATATTAAAAAATGCGCTCAAGAATAACGCTACACAAAAACTAAAAATAGCTTGGGATTTTGGCAATAGTCCAACAATTGTAAGGTATATTGAAAAAGTTTTACCAAGTCATATACACATCATAACCAATAACTCTATAGATGGGACGTTTCCACTGCATGACCCAGATCCCATAGAAGAAAAAAATCTTGCTCAGTTAATCAGTATTGTCAAGAAAGATAAATGTGATCTTGGTATTGCACTTGATGGTGATGGTGATAGGGTACGCTTGATTGATAATAAAGGTAATGTTGTTTCCAATGATCACTTGTTTATGATTTTTTCACGTGAAGTATTGGCGGAATACCCAAAAAGCAAAGTTATTGCCAACGTAAAAATGAGTATGAAAGTGCATGATTTCGTTAGCAAATTAGGAGGACAAATAATTACCTGTGCCACTGGACACTCACTAGTTAAGAAAAAGATGGTAGAAGAAGGGGCCAAGTTTGCCGGTGAACTGAGTGGGCATTTTTTCTTTTCTGAGCTGGGTTTTGATGATGGACTATATTCTGCTATTAAAGCCATTGACATTTTACTTAAGAAAAACCAAAGCCTATCTGAGGCGATTGAAGATTTACCAAAGTTATATATCACTCATGAAGTGAAAATTGTGGTGAAGGATGAGAAAAAATTTCAAATAATTGAATCAATCAAGGAGACACTAAAGCAGCAAAACATTGTATTTTCAGAGCTTGATGGAATTAAGGTAACTGATGATAAAGGTTGGTGGCTTCTTAGAGTATCAAATACGCAAAACTGCATAACAGCAAGATGTGAAGGAAATACCTTAGAAGATTTTGAACTCACTAAAAAAGTTTTGTTTTATTACATTGATGAACTAAAATTATACATTTAAATTTTTTTGATGATTTACTTATTCGTCAATGTTTGCAGTTTTGTTTGATTAGTAATAGGAATTGGTAACCTATGGCGCACTGCTGTGGATAATAGCTGTCTAGGCTAGTTTAGCTATAGAAAATCAACACTCACTTTTCTTTATTGTTTTGAGGTTTTTCTTGATCAACCATTTCCTCACCAATCTCTTTTATTTTTAGTATCAATGACTCTGGTACATACATGTTAATTACTTCTTCTGTTGTCACAAATAAAGCCTGATAAGAGTGTGAATTTATTATCCAATTGGGCAATATGTCTTCTGCGTCTATTTTAGACTCTCCCTCTTTTTTATCATATACTGTGTGGCAATATAAGTGCACAGCAAAAAATAGTACATAAGAAAGCAATATTCCTCTGAGTGCTCCGACAAAGATTCCAGTAACTCTATCCATTAATCCCAACCTTATAGGTGATAATATGTACATTAGCCAGTTATTCATTGTCATGAATGTAAGATTAAGTATAATAAATACAGAGATTGTAGAAAGTATGTTTTGTGTAACTTTAGAGTTAAAATACTTACTATAATTTATAATAAAAAAATCATAGTAACTAGCTGTCAAAAAGACTGATAAGAGCAAGAACATTAATGCACATAGCTCTTTTATAAAACCTCTAGTTATCGATATTATTACACACAAGACAATAATAAAGATAATTAGGCTATCGAAAAACATATTTTGTATCTATATGATTTTCAAGATATAATAGTTGTAAATAACAAAGTTGTAAAATTAATTGTATTGATATTTTATCAGCTGGTCTAAGTACCGGGCAATCATATCAACTTCTAAATTTAGGTAATTACCTGTTTTATTATGCTGAAAAGTTGTGTTTTTCCATGTATAGGGAATTATATTCACAGTGAATTCTTGATCGACAACTGAATTTACTGTAAGGGAAACTCCATCTAGCGTTACAGAACCTTTTTTTGTAATAAATTTAATTAATTCTTGTGGGCATGATAGTCTGATTTCATGAGATTCTAAATTTTGATTGATTGTTAAAATTTCTGTTGTGTCATCCACATGACCCTGAACCAAGTGGCCGTCAATTCTGTCACTCAGTTTCATTGCTTGTTCTAGGTTTATTTTTTTTCCTATTTTCCACATATTTAAGTTAGAAACCTTCATAGTTTCTTGAGATACTTGAACTGTGAATACATTGCTCATTATGTCGACAACAGTTAAACACACTCCGGAGCAGGATATTGAATCTCCTTTGTTTATAGAGGATAAATTTTGTGTCTCAATATGGAAGATTTGATCAGAGTTAGGGTGGATAGTGATATCAGTTATAGTGCCAATATCTTGGATAATTCCTTTAAACATGCAATAAAATAAATAATTATATCACAAAAGATCTTATTTGTTAGATGTGCAAAGGAAGATCTTTTTCACTTATCTGCTCAATAGATTCTACAGAATATTCAGAATATAGAAAGTAAGCCAGGTTCAAAACGCACAGTGTAATTAATATCGGTAACCCTATGTTTAATGTTAGACCGATACTTTTCCTTTTTTCTGTTGGCACCAATTCCTTTAAAATTGACACTTTTCCCAGCGGCAAGTGCCATAGCCAGAGTGCTGATATAGAAGCTGCTACTAAAAATAGACAAAGATAAGTCTCTTTCGAGGAAAATACAGTTTTTAATGGTGATTTGAGCCCAATATTAGTAGGCAATCGAGTTTTAGCTTCATTTGTTTTTGGTAAATGTTCTACAGCTTTGCTTGGCAAAATTTCATGAGAAATATTTCGAGGCTGTGGAGAAGATTGTATAGGAATGCCCGAAACTAATTTGAGCAATTGCACTGTTTTTCTATATACTTGCTTTTGTAAGTATTCTTTACCTAGAAGTGAGTTATTAGGAGGTTGTGGCCTTTTGAGTACCTCTAGCACTTCTGATATCTCATCTGATTCTAATACTTCATGTAATTGTTTATCTTGAAAGTAAACAATATTAAATATTAAGTTGAAAATATTGTGAAATGTCTCTGGGTCTTGATTTTTATATCCATTCATCACTTCAATAAATATTTCATCGAGTTTTTTTTCTCTACGCTCAATCTGGTTATCTATCATAGCTACTCTAGCATCATTTTGAGCTTGTTTTACGATAGATTGTTTTTCTTCTTCTGATAGTTCTTGAGCTTGCTTTTTTGACTTCTTTTTTCTGTTAGTTTTAAAATAATCTGTGTGCGACCTGGTTTGACCTATATCCCGCTCTGTTTCTTGAGGGACTAAATTTCCTATACTACCCTCTGTTATCCGAGTGGCTGACACTGGTTCTTTCTCTTCTTGGTCAAGTGCTGGAATAACACCAGGTGGCATATTGTTACTCTGTATAGAAAATTTGGGCAGTTGTGGGAAAAAGAATTGTGCCGTATTAAAAAAATTGAATGGCTGAAAAAGAGACCTAAACCAGGAAATATTTTCATGCATTGCAGCAACAATTACTGGTGCACGTGTAATTTGCTTTCTGTTACTTGCTATATTGTAGCCAAACGGACCTTGCACAATTTGTTTATCTTGCGTGTTTCTTTTTTCAATCACATTTTCGTTTTTATTTTCAGTTTCTTCTATTTGTAATGTATCTTGACTTTGCTCCTCACTTTTGGCTTTTTCTACATGTTTTAGCTGCTTATTCAAGAATATCTCGATTTTTTGCAAGCTATTGAGGTTGATGTTTTTAACGTTTGTTTGTAGCGTTATCGTTATGCCCTGCATGAGGATTTGAATTGGAGCATTATTTATGAATTCTTCTACAGTTTTATTAGCTTTATGGTAGTTGTTGTATAGTTCTTCGCTTTCTTTTGCTGCTTTTATATTGGCTGTGAAGTTTTTCTCCTGAGAAAGGCTGGTTTCAAAAAAGTCAATCAAATGTTTTATTTGAGGTAATATTGTATTAGGGTTTACCTCTGTCAGCAGTTTGATCTTAAATGAAAACTCTTGTGTGTCACTTGTAACACTTCTTGAGCGAATAGTGCTGATTTCTACTACTTCATCGGAAAATACTTTGCCTATCTCTTTAGATTTATCTTTGAAAAATTTAGGTAAATCTTCTACCTCATATTTTTTCTCAGCTCCAACTTTGGTGAGATTTTTTTCTGTGTCTTGAGCTTTATTTTTAAATAAATTCTTTGCTTGTTTCTGCAGTGTGGTATTAAGGTTAGTAACATCTTCCTTTATGTTTTTACAATCTTTTTTAAAGGACTTAGAGAAATCTTCTATTTTATGTGTTACCTTATTTTGAATTTCGGAAGCTGCTATATGTATGGTTTTTTTAGCCTTATCCATAAAAGACTTAAATGAATTTTTTCTTTGCTCCCACGGAGTTGTGGTATCATTACTGTGCATGTTTCTAATTTTTTAATTTATTAATATAATATTAACAAAAAAATATAATTAGCCAATAAATTAATAATTATAGCACCCTTGCATAACAGCGGCGTGTTGGATTCAATAAGAGCAGAAAAAGTTACTTTACAAATCTCATCAATCTTCTTATCATAACAATAAGAGTGTTTATCCTTGTTTTTAATCTCTGCAGATTTAACAACAAAATTCAGTAAAAAACTCAGGTATATATTGGCAGATTACATAAAATTATAGCGGCTGCATGTCTTTTTTATTTTTTCTACATTCAGCCAAAACGCGCTTTAAATAAGCGTTAGCACATTATTACAATGCCGATTTACATTATTATAGGGTCAAAACTCACTACTGGGGGATTCTTTTGCCTTTTTTTTTGCTTGGTGAATTTTTTAATATTCTGGATTAGTTAGGAGTCCTATAGAGATAGCACTTGATGCTGGAATTCAGGAATTTTTTGAGCACGAAAGTTATGCTAAGTTTTTATTGTTAAGTAAAGGCTGGATTCCAGTGGGCTTTGTTGCACCACTCAAGGAAAGAACAGGCAGTTACTGATGGAATTTGTTATAAAATAGATATTTAGCCGACAAAGGAAAAATATGCCAATAAGAATGAAAGTCAGTAACTGCAATGAATATAACAAATTTCTTCAAGAAAGGGGAAATGTTTTTCATTATATCAACGATGCCATTGAAAATTGGTACGAAAATAGTCCAAAAGTAGCAGGTGGCAACAATGTCTACAGCGACAAAGTAGTGATTCTAATTCACATAATAACCTATCTATTCAGGATTGGTCTTAGGCAAACAGTGGGATTTATAGAGAAATATCTTGAGCAAATAGGGAAAATTTTGCAAATTATCAGCTATTCGCAGGCTTCAAGAAGGTTTAAAAAGCTTAATATCAAAATCAACGACTGCAGAGTTGATAAGAACGATATGGAAGATATTGAAATTGCTATAGATAGTACAGGTATCAGCATCTACAATAATATTCCAGGCCATAGTAAGGCAAATGGTACAGATAGAAAGTATCGCCGCTATGAGCAAACAAGAAAGCTACATGTAATGCTAGAGATAGGTAGTAAAAAAGTTATAGCTGCAAAATACAGTAGTGGAGTTTATTCCGACCACTATGGAGCCTGTGATCTTATTGAAAGAGTGGATACCAAGTATAACATAAGCACGATATATGCAGATAGGGCATATAATCGAAAGAAGTTATACAAACTGTGCGATGAGCTTGACATAAAGACAAGGATTCCTCCGCAAAATAATGCAGTAGAGCATCCAAAGTTGGATTATATGAATGAGAGAAATTCTACAATCAAGCTCATAAAGTCATATGATGAAGATGGTATGAAGAGGTGGAAAAAAGAGATAAATTATTGGAAGAGATCTTATATAGAAAGTTTTTTCTCGCGACTGAAGCAAATATTTGGATTTAGTTTTAGGAATAAATCTGAGATTAATCGTGAGAAGGAACTGCTACTCAAGTGTTATTTGCTTAACAAATTTACTGAAATAGGCATGGCTAAGTTTGATATAGCTTCATGAATTTATTATACATTACCCACTATCCGAAGAGCTGTGCAACAAAGCCATTCCAGTGTCGGAGCACTGGAATGACAGAAGAAGGAAACACTCGGATAGGGGCAATTTTAATGATACCATCATAGAGATCAGCTACTCTGATGACAACTTTTTATCCAAATAGTTTTATTGATGATATTAAAGATTGCACTATAATGAAAGTTTAAGCTAGCGTTTTTAAGGTGAATAAAGAGCTAATAAGTGAAATACCTTTACTTGAAGATAAGGCAGTTTCTGAGATTGAAAATGCTGCTTCTTTGAAGGATTTAGAAAAAGTTAGGTTGTCATACTTGGGGAGAAAGGGTGTAGTAAAAGCTTATTTCGATGACTTAAAGAATATAGATGATGCAGGAGAGAAACGCGACCTAGGTGCAGTGATTAATGTTTTACGCAATAAGATAGACCAGCTTATAACAAGCAAAGAAAATGAACTGAAAGATAAAGAAGTTAAGTTAAAACTGCAAAATGAAGCAGTTGATATCACACTGCCTGTCAGACCAGAAAGAATTGGCAAGATTCATCCACTCAGTAAAGTTATAAGTGAAGTGAAGCTCATTTTTGCGCATATGGGCTTTAAAGCAGTTGATGGTCCTGATATTGAAGATGAATTTCACGTATTTGATGCATTAAATACTCCAAGTCACCACCCTGCACGAGAGGAGCAAGATACCTTCTATTTAAGGAATAAAATAAATGATAAAAGAATGGTGCTGCGCACTCATACCTCATCTGTGCAGATTAGAACCATGGAAAAGACAAAAACTTTTCCAATTAAAATAGTGGCTGCAGGCAGGGTATACAGAAATGACTTTGATGCAACTCACACTCCTATGTTTCATCAGATAGAAGGACTTTATGTTAATGAAAATGTCAATATGGGCCAATTAAAATTTACTATTCATTGCTTCCTTAGTAAATTTTTCGGAGATAAGGGTCTAAGAATACGCTTTCGTAATAGTTTTTTCCCTTTTACTGAACCTTCTGCGGAAGTGGACATAAGCTATAAAGATAGTAAATGGATTGAAGTACTTGGATGTGGTATGGTGCATCCAAATGTCTTTAAAAATGTTGGAATAGACCATACTAAATACAGTGGCTTTGCATTTGGGATTGGTATAGAAAGGCTAGCAATGCTGAAATATCAAATTAGTGATCTAAGGAGCTTTTACGACAATAGAGTTAGTTGGCTCAACCATTATGGTTTTCATTTTTCGTCTTTAAGATAAGTGACAAATAAATCTTATACATTTGTTGTACTTGCTGCTGGGCATAGTGAACGAATGAATTCAAGCTTGCCTAAGGTTCTGCACAAAATAGGTAATTTCTCCATGCTTGAGCATGTCATTTACAATGCAAAGCAGCTGAATCCTGAAAAAATAGTTATTGTAGTCGATTTGCCTTTAACTCAAAGGCTGAAATGCTTTGAGGGTATAAAACTAATTACACAAGAGTCAACGCTCGGCACGGGAGATGCAGTCAAAATTGCAATGAGGAACCTGAAAGAATTGTCAGATATAGTTGTTGTGCAGTATGGGGATACTCCACTAATAAAAAGCAGCACAATAACTAAAATGATAAGCTGCTTAGGAGAGAGCAATGCTTTAGTTTGTCTTGGGTTTAAAACTAATAATAAAGGATACGGTAGACTAATTATTGAGAACGGTTCCCTAAGAGAAATCGTAGAAGCACAAAATGGTAGAAATAATGATGAGGAATTTCTTGCTAATGCCGGAATAATGGTTGCACGTGAAAAGAATCTACGTGAATTGGTGGAGAAAATAGAGTGTAATAACCAAGCTCATGAATATTACTTGACCGATATCGTTGCCATTGCAGTAAAGAGTAATTTAAATGTCGGCTATGTTATTGCTGATGAGGAGGAGGCAACTGGCATAAATAATAGGAATGACCTTGCAACGGCCGAGTTTTACTTTCAAGAAGAAAAAAGAAAGTTTTTCACTAACTCTGGAGTAACGCTTGTTGCTCCAGAAACTGTTTTCTTCTCTCTTGATACGCAAATTGGTATGGATTCGATTGTTTACCCATACGTTTTTTTTGGTCCTGGAGTAAAAATAGGATCTGGTGTTAGGGTTGGTCCATTTGCCAAATGTGAAAATACAACAATAGGTGATGGTGCAATCATAGGTAATTTTGTTGAAACAAAAGCAAGTGATATAGGTATAAATACTAAGATAAAGCATTTAAGTTATATAGGAAATACTCAGGTAGGGCAGGGGAGTAACATAGGTGCAGGTACCGTTATTTGTAATTATGATGGGAAAAAGAAACATAGAACAAATATTGGAAGCAATTGTTTTATTGGTGCCAATAGTTCATTAATTGCACCGCTTAATGTTCATGATGACTCTCTAGTTGCAGCAGGTAGCGTTGTAGTCAAAGATGTGCCAAAGGGAAGTCTGGCAATTGCAAGAGAAAGACAAATAACAAAAAAAATAAAATAATTCCAATTTTTTACTTGCAATTTATACTATTTTTAATATTTATATGCTTGTATATGCATATATTAATCTTTGGAGGATAAAAATGAAAAAGTTACTTACTTTGTTGGCTTGCTGTTCTTTGTCAGCACCGTCTTTTGGAGTTGATTGGGTTAAAGATAGAACCTACACCTCTTCGTCATATGGCATGCTTGGTGTTAATTATGATCTTGGCTATCATTGTACAGATAGCATTAAAATTTCATTTGGTCCTGCAGTTAAACTTGTTATGAGTGAAGGGATTTTAGACGCGGGACTTATGACAAAGCTTCATTATCATTATAAATTTGAAAATACAGATATTACTCCTTATGTTACTTTTGGTATAGGAGGAGTTGCTAAAATTCCTCTTTCAGAAAATCAAGGGCCAGACGTAGAAGAATTTTTTTCTTATCAAATAGGTTCTGGTATTAATCTTCCACTTTCTGAGAGAACAAGTGTTTTTGCTGGCTACAAGCTGCAGAAGTTTCATGAACTTTCGCATGGGGTTGAATTTGGAATGAGTTTTAATTTGTAAGCTCCGATTGAATGTTTTTAGTGAAGTCTGGTTTGAATTTTTGTTGAAAAAAAGCAAGTGATATAGGCTAAAATGATGATTGCAGTAGGTAACAAAATGTGACAAAGAGAAGTTTGGCAATTGCGAGAGAAAGGCAAGTAGCTAAGAAAGTGATTCCGATTTTATTATATAAGTTATATAATTTTTAACTTTTCTGTGAGTATATATGCGTATATTCATGGTTAGAGGGTAAAAATGAAAAAATTACTTACTTTAGTAGTCTGCTGTTCTCTGTCAGCACCGTCTTTTGGAGTTGATTGGATTAGAGATAGAATCTATACTTCGTCGTCATATGGCAATCTTGGTGTTAATTATGATCTTGGCTATCATTATACAGATAGTGTTAAAATTTCGGTTGGTTCTGTAGTTAAACCTACTCTCAATAGTCAGTATAACCTTACTGGACTAGAGGTGGGACTTATGGCAAAGCTTCATTATCATCATCAATTTGAAAGTACGGATATTACCCCTTATGTTACTTTTGGTGTAGGAGGTGGAGCTAAAGTATCTCAACCAGCACAGCAAGGTCAACAGCCAGACGTAAAAAAGTTTTTTTCCTACCAGATAGGTGCTGGTATTAATCTTCCACTTTCTGAGAGAACGAATGTTTTCGCTGGCTATAAACTTCACAAGTTCAGTAATTTTTCTCATGGGTTTGAACTTGGAATGAGTTTTAATTTATAAGCTCCGATTGAATGTTTTTAGTGAAAGCTTGAGTTTTTGTTAACGTCGTAAAGTTTTCATGAGACTAAGAGAATTTGAGAGTAGTCAAGTTTTAAAACTTGACTACTCTCCACGAGGAAAAGCAGATAAAGGTAGAAGTATTTCATGTTTTTATTTATATTGACAGTATGTGTAACATCATTTACGATTAGTGTTAATAACAATAATTGATATTTGTCATGTTTGCAGTAATCGAAACTGGTGGAAAGCAGTATTTAGTAAAAAAAGGCAGCATAATTAAAGTAGAAAGATTACAAGCTGAAGAAAAAGAGGAAGTGGAAATCAATAAAGTGATTTGTGTTTCAAACAATGGCTTATCTTGTTCATCTAATGCTGTTGTTAAAGCTGAAGTACTGGAGCAGTGTAGAGATAAAAAAATTATAATCTTTAAGAAAAAGAGAAGAAAAAATTACCGTAGGAAAAATGGTCATAGGCAGTATATTACTGTTCTTCGTATCAATGAAATTAGTCTTCAAAAGTAAGAGGTAAGATATGGCAACTAAAAAATCAGGTGGTAGTTCCTGTAATGGTAGAGATTCGGCAGGGCGTCGACTCGGGATAAAGAAGAATGGTGAGGTTATTCCAGGTAACATAATTGTACGTCAAAGAGGTACAAAATTTCATCCTGGAAAGAATGTTGGTATGGGTAAAGATCATACGATTTTTGCTAAAACGAAAGGCTGGGTGAGTTTTAGAAAATCAGCAAATAAAAAGACGTTTATTGATGTTGTGCCTACAGATGATATGCAAGCCTTGGCTTGAATAGATACGGGTCTGTAGCTCAGGTGGTTAGAGCGCACGCCTGATAAGCGTGAGGTCGGAGGTTCAACTCTTCCCAGACCCACCATTTAAATTTGCAATAGTTTTGATATCGTGTAACTAAGCGATGGTTTTACATAAGAATTCAGTAACCAGTGAATCAGTAGCAGCCGGTCATCCAGACAAAGTAGCAGACCAAATTTCAGATGCAATACTTGACGAATACCTTTTTAATGACTCTTCCTCTCGTACTGCAATAGAGACTTTAGTTACTAAAGATAATGTTATTATAGCTGGGGAAGTATTTGGGCCGAACATTGAAAATAGCAAGATTGAAAGTATTGTACGGAATACAATAAAAGATATTGGTTATGAGCATGATGGTTTCCACTGGGAAACAGTGAAAGTAAATATATTACTACATGAACAATCAAATGACATTGCAATAGGTGTGGATCAAGGTGCTGGGGATCAGGGCATAATGTATGGCTATGCAACAATAGAGACAGAAAGCCTCATGCCAGCACCCATTTTTTATGCACACTCGATTCTGAGAAATATCATGAGTATGGTCAAAGAGGTAAAGCTTGGTCCGGATGCAAAATCGCAAATCACTTTGGCGTATGAGAATAACCTTCCAGTGCGTGCTGAAAGTATTGTTGTTTCAATACAGCATCTTGAGGATCTGAGTCAATCGAAAGTGAAGGAAATAATTTATCCTTACATAGCTTCATCTTTACCTGAAGGGTGGATGTGCCCTAAAGAAAATCTCTTAGTCAATCCAACAGGTAGATTTGTTATTGGTGGACCAGTTGGTGATTGTGGATTAACCGGACGAAAAGTTATGGTTGATACTTATGGAGGCTATATTCCACACGGTGGAGGAGCGTTTTCTGGAAAAGATGCAACAAAAGTTGATAGATCCGCAGCTTATATGGCGAGATACCTTGCTAAAAATATTGTCTTTGCAGGTTTAGCTGAACGTTGTCTTGTGCAGCTTTCTTATGCAATTGGTGTCTCAAAACCTACTTCATTTTACATTGATACATTTGGCACGAATACAATAGATGAAGAGAGGATTAAAGGGTTTATTGAAGGTAACATAGATTTATCAACTAAAGGCATAATAAGACATTTATCACTTAATCGTCCTATATATAAACGTACAGCCTGCTATGGGCATTTTGGTAAAAAGTTAGAAAGTGATGGTGGATTTTCTTGGGAAGGTGTGGACTTATCTACTGATTTTTGTAAAGAATTTAATATAGAAGAAAAAAAGAGAGAATTTCTTTAAACTATTAAACTCTTTTATTTCTAGCTTGATACTGATATAATAACTTATTATTAAATTGTAAGTAACTTTTTAGTAATTATACCAGTTTTAATATTTATGAGGCTTACAAGATGTCCGACAAACCAAAAGAAGAATTTTATGATATTGCTATAAAAGAATCATCTGGTCTTATTGAAAAAATAAAAGGACATCCTTTCAATGTTGAGTTGATGAATAATACGCTAGATTATGAAAAGTTCAAATTTTATCTTCAGCAGGATTTTTTATATTTAGTGGACTGTACTCGTGCTTTATTGATTATTGCAGCTAAAGTTCATGACATTGAAATAATGAGCAGCTTAATAAATGTGGCAAGAGGAACATTTGATGTTCGGAGGCAATATAAAGAACATTTTGGAGATTGTGATTTATCTGATAATCACAAAAAATCAAGATCCTGTTCTGCCTTTACTGACTTTTTCATGCGCGCTGCATATCACAGTTCTGTTGCTGAAGCTTTATCAGCATCTTACCCTTGCTTTAACATATACCAAATCATTCTACATAATATGATGAGTGAGCTAACACCCGATGAGGTTAAAAATAGCAAGTACGAAGGATGGGTCAATATTTACAATAGCAAAGCAATGAATGCTGCAATTGATGAGTTTACTAATGTTACGAATAAATTTTATGAGAAAGCTGGCGATTGTGAAAAAAGAAGGATGCATGAGTTTTTTAAGAGAGGTTTAGAGCTAGAAATATTGTTTTGGGATGAGATGTATTCTCTAGCATAGTCTGTAGTATTAACACTAAATTATATTCTAGTTTATGTGATGTTCAGTGGTATAATTAAGAGCTATTATGGGTCAAATCTTTTAAAGGATATTATTGAGCATCCTTTTAATGTTGAATTAGCAAATAATACTTTAAACATAGAAAACTTCAAATTTTATATACAACAAGATGCATTCTTTTTAGCTGATTATATTCGTACTGTTTTAATGATTGCATCAAAAATGGAGAGTTGTAACAACATTGTTCCATTTATTGAGGTGGCTAAAGGGGTAATAGAGATTATGAAAGTGTTATACAACCACTACTTTGCTGTGTATTCCATAAATCGTGGAGAAAAGTCGCTTGAGTGTTTCAATTTTACTAACTTTCTTTTGTCTACTTCATATAGCGATGTTTATGAAGCTGTAACAGTTCTTTACTCTTGCCATTTCATATATAAAATTGTTGTTGATAATATGAGAAATAAAATTAAAAAAAATAATAGGTATAAGGATTGGCTTGATTTTTTTGGCGGTAGTTTGATGGAATCTGGATGTGTTGCTTTGGAAGATATTGTTGACGAATATTGTAACAAAGTAGGAGAAAGTGAAAGAACCAGAATGCTTGAATTATTTAAAATAACTGCACAATTTGAGTTAGACTTTTGGAATAGCGCATATAATTTTTCAAAATTTGATCAAGATTTTAAGAAATATTGACAATTTTAAGCTAATTTGTATGCTTGATATGTATTTTTGAAGGTGATATGAAAAGTAAAGAACATGATTTTCATTTAGTGGACCCAAGTCCCTGGCCAATTGCTATATCAGCAGCAATTCTTGTTCTTGCACTTGGATTAGTTGGTACACTCCATAAACAAATTTCTGGAATATTTGGTTTAGTTTTGGGAATCTCTGCGGTATCAGGAGTGCTGTTTTATTGGTGGAGAGATGTAATAAGAGAAGCAATTTATGATAAATGCCATACTGCCATTGTAAAACATGGACTCAAGCTTGCAATGTACTTATTTATCCTCTCGGAAGTTGTGTTTTTTATAGCGTTCTTTTGTTCATTCTTTAAAGCCTGGCTTGATCCGGTTTTTTTATTTGAAGCGTTTTCTCCTACAAAAAAAGTTGAATGGCCCCCTGAAGGGATTTTACCACCGGATCCGTGGTCGTTACCATTTATGAATACACTAATATTATTACTTTCTGGTACAACGATTACTTCAGCACATCATTTTTTACTTGAAAATGATCAAAAGAGCATGATTAAAATGCTGTCTATAACTATATTGCTTGGGATGTTCTTTATAATAGTGCAAGCAATTGAGTATTATGAAGCAAGTTTTTCTCTACAAGAAGCGGGAGAGAAACTTATCTATACATCCAACTTTTACATGATTACTGGTTTTCATTGTGTACATGTTATAATAGGGATAATATTCTTGTCAGTATGTTTATTTAGAGCTCGAAAAAATCAGATTACACCTCAAGATCATTTATGTTTTGAGTTTGCTTCTTGGTATTGGCACTTCGTTGATGTAGTTTGGATATTTTTATTTTTGTTTGTTTATTGGCTCAGCATTTATTAAGTGATTAAGATAATAGGTCTAGATCCAGGAATAAGCAAAACTGGTTGGGCAATTATCAATCTGGAAGAAAAAAATAGTATTGAATTTTTGGGTGGTGGTGCCATATCAACTGATAGTAAGTTGGGTACAGGTGAGCGTTTACATATAATTTTTGAAGAATTAAAGAAAGTAATTTCTCTATACTCTCCAAATGAAGCTGCAGTAGAGAAAATTTTTGTTAATAAGAACCCAAAATCTTCGCTAACTTTAGGATATGCAAGAGCGATTGCAATTTTAATATTACGAATGACGGATTTACCCATGAATGAATATGATGCAAACTATATAAAAAAGAGCATTACTGGAAATGGTCATGCTGATAAGGATCAGATTATATTTATGGTGAAGCAAATAGTTAAAAACTTAAATATAAAATGTCATCATACTGCTGATGCTCTTGCTACAGCAATTTGTCATGCTTATACGAGAAGTTCTTGTTTTATTGAATAGTTTTACATGAATTCAGTTGAAAAAACTATTTGATGGTATTTATCTTATCTAACGTTCGTTGCAGAATAATACATGCAGCAATTTTATCATCTATTTTTTTTGATTTTGTGATTGATATTCCAGTAATTTTTAGTGCGTGAGTTGCAAGAGATGTTGATAGACTTTCGTCTTGTAGGTATATGTGTACTTTACATTTTTTTATTATTTTATTTGCAAACTGGATTATTGCTTTACACCATTCAGTCTCTTGGTCATCTATTTTGAATGGTAGTCCTATTACCATTGATCCAGCTTCATTTTCTTTAAGCACTCTATTTAGATAACCTAAATCTTTGCTCATATTTCTTCTATAATATATACTATGAGCTGTAGCTATAAGCTGTGTTTTATCACTAAATGCTATGCCTATTTGTTTTTCTCCCATATCAAGGCACATTATACGTTTATCTCTTGGAATAGACTTTAGAAATTCATCTGGATTTCTATGTAGCATCTATGAAAACATAACTTTTGTACAATTGTATTTTTGTGACAGTAAGTTATGTACAGTCTACTGGCATGATAGACATTCATCATAATTAATATCTGTTTTTTGTTGCAATATTTCACTTTTTTTGAATATGTCATGTGAGACCTTGTCAGCTCTCTGCATTGATTGTGATCTGCAATAATACAAGCTTTTTAATCCTTTTTTCCAAGCAAGCATATGTATTTTGTGTAAGTAACGTTTATGCACATTGGCAGGTAAGAACAGATTTACTGATTGAGATTGACAAATATAAGGAGTTCTATCACTTGCATGTTCTATGATCCATTGTTGATCAAGTTCGTATGCTGTTTTAAATGTCAGTTTTTCATGCTTGCTAAGAAAATCTAAATGCTGAACAGAACCCTCATTTGTTGAAATTGAGGACCATATTTCATCATTGTCTTGATTTTTTTCTGCTAGTAGTTTTTGCAAGAATTTATTTCGTACTACAAATGAACCTGTAAGTGTCTTCTGTATAAATACGTTTGCTGCATATGGCTCTATTCCAGGGGAAGTGTTGCCTGCGATAATCGAAATTGAGGCAGTTGGAGCAATAGCGAGCTTATGTGTAAACCTTTCCATTAGATCGATTTCTTTAGCATCAAGACATGGCCCTTTTTCTTCTGCTAATTTTTTAGAAACTACATCTGCTTGCTCGCGCAAATGCTTAAATACTTTTTTATTCCATTGTTGGGCTGTTACTGATTCAAAAGGAACCATTTTACTTTGTAAAAATGAATGAAAACCCATCACGCCAAGACCGATACTACGCTCTCTTATTGCGGAATATTTTGCTCGCTGTATTTCATTTGGTGCTTGGTTTATGAAATCCTCTAATACATTATCAAGAAAACGCATTATATCTTCTATGAAAAGCTCATTATCTTTCCATTCTTCGTAGTATTCAAGATTTACGGATGATAAACAACATACAGCAGTGCGTGACTTTTTCAGGTGATCGTAACCTGTAGTTAAAGTTATTTCACTGCATAGGTTTGACATTTTGATGTCTAAGTTGAGTTTTTTGTAAGATTCTGGCTTATTGTTATTTGTTGCATCAAGGAAAATAATGTAAGGTTCTCCAGTTTCAACTCTTGCTGTTAATATTTTAATCCATATATCCCGTGCTTTTACTGTTGAAATAACTTTATTGTTATGAGGGCTTATTAAATCCCATTCTTGATCATCTTCAACAGCTTGCATAAACTTATCTGTTACTATTACAGCATGATGTATATTTAATGCTTTGCGATTTGGGTCACCACCAGTTGGCTTACGTAAATCTAGAAACTCTTCTATTTCTGGATGCCATACAGGAAGATAAACTGCTGAGCTTCCTCTTCTTAAGGATCCTTGGCTGATTGCAAGCGTCAGAGCATTTTGTACTACGATAAATGGCACAATTCCTGATGTTTTACCGCTACCTTTGACACTTTCACCAATTGAACGTAAATTTCCCCAATAACTACCTATTCCACCACCACGTGCAGCGAGCCAAACATTTTCATTCCATAAATCAACTATTCCCTGCAAGCTATCTTCAGTTTCGTTAAGAAAGCAGGAAATAGGCAATCCTCTCTTGGTACCACCATTACTAAGTATTGGAGTTGAAGGCATGAACCATAAATTGCTCATGTAATCATAAAGACGCTGTGCATGCTCTTTATTATCAGAGTAGTAATTGGCAATACGTATAAAGAGATCTTGATAACTTTCATTTTCTATTAAATACCTGTCCAATAGAACTGCTTTTCCAAAATCAGTTAATTTACTATCCTTTGCGTAGTTAATAGCAATGTAATTCATAAGACTCCCTTTATGATAATATAGACATTTATTTGAGCGATTTCTCGATTAAGTTGTTAAATTTTTTTGTGGATACTGTAATGCAAACAAGATACCATCAACTTGGCTGCCATATATTTTACAGTAACTCATTTGACTTATTTGCATATTTGTTTCTTTTGCAACATGCTGAATATAATCTTCTGAGTGACGAAAATAATCTCCTTTGTTTACAAAGTCAATACCTTTACCTTCCTTTCTTCTTACTAAACATACAATAACCCCTTTTTTGTTTGTCAATCCTTTTGCTAGTTCCAATTCTGCTAGAAAATCATGTAGATAGTGTAGCACTTCAGCAAAGATAATTACATCATACTGCTGGTTCTTCTCTTGTTTAAGAAACTCTTTCATTTCTGTATGTATTAACTCATCGTAAACAGGTTTACCTTTTATAAGGCATCCTCTTGCAATATTGAGCATTCTATTTGAGATGTCAACTCCTGTTATGCGACTTCTAATATTACTTATTTTTAGGAAGTGACCACATATTCCAGTACCGCAACCAAGGTCGAGTATATTCAGTTTAGAAGTGGAGTTGTTAAAGACTTTTGTAATTATCATGTGTACGAGTTCATGCCCTCTGTATTGTTTGGCAATTAGCCAATGCTCAACAAAATATTCACCTGTGTAATCAAAATATTGTTTTATGAGATTTTCAGGCAATTCCACAATATCTGATGTGTTTGTTATTTTCTTTATATAGTAAGAAGCTTCTTTATGACTACTATCTAATTTTAGGGTTTTTGTTAAATAATTATAAGCTTTGTTAGTATTGCCTACTGCAAAATGACATCTTCCGATATTATACCAGACTAGAGGTAAATTAGGGTAGAATATGCTAATTAACCAAAATCTTAACTTTGCATCTGATATATTACCTTTATAGAAGTGATATAACCCGATTTCAGTGTTGGTATTTAACAGGTTTTTAGATTTTTCAAGAAACACTACAATTTCTTTATGGAGAGTACTGTATTTATCCATAATGAAATTTTTTACTTTTTTACTATTTAATAAGCCAGTGAGCTTGGATATACAATTTAAAGCAAAGTTTTTTATAAAAGATAGATTACTTTTCATACATTAGAAATACTCCAAATGTTCATTTTCATTTTTAGGTAACTAATTTTAACACATTTTATCTTACAAAATATCTTTTTCATTAATTTTTCTGTACATATCAATTTGTCAAATATTTCTTAGATTATAATGTTTAAGATTGCTGGTATATTGTTGTTGATAATAATAGGTAAATGTTTTGTGTAAAAAGGCGTTGACATATGATTTATCAGATTGTAACATATAAAAGATTAGTTTTTAGATGTTTGAAAAGTTTTATGGTAGAGATTATTTAATCTCAATTCAATTGTAAGTTAATATTTAACTCTGCATATTCTACATATAGTCAGATAAATAAATTATTAAGAGCACTTGATGGATGCCTTGGCGTTAAGAGGCGATGAAGGACGTGGCAGGCTGCGATAAGCTGTGGGAAATTGTCAACAAATTTTGATCCGCAGATTTCCGAATGGGGAAACCCAACTAGCTTAGCTAGTTATTATATACTAAGTATATAAAGCAAACTTGGTGAACTGAAATATCTAAGTAGCCAAAGGAAAAGAAATCAACCGAGATTCTGTTAGTAGTGACGAGCGAAAGCGGAAAAGGCTAGTGATTTAAAAATAAGAATTAGAATACTCTGGAAATGGTAACCATAGAAGGTGATAGTCCTGTACAAATAGAAAGTTTTTAAATCCTTGAGTAGAGCGGGGCACGTGAAATCCTGTTTGAATATGGGGGGACCATCCTCCAAGCCTAAATACTCCTTAACGACCGATAGTGAACAAGTACCGTGAGGGAAAGGTGAAAAGAACCCCGGGAGGGGAGTGAAATAGAATCTGAAATCAAGTGCTTACAAACAGTTGGAGCTCTATATCAATTTATTGATATTTAGAGTGACAGCGTACCTTTTGCATAATGGGTCAGCGAGTTAATCTATGAAGCAAGCTTAAGCCGATAGGTGTAAGCGTAGCGAAAGCAAGTCTGAATAGGGCGTTTAGTTTTATGGATTAGACCCGAAACCAAGTGATCTAGTCATGACCAGATTGAAGGTATGGTAAAACATACTGAAGGATCGAACCAGTTAATGTTGCAACATTATTGGATGAGTTGTGATTAGGGGTGAAAGGCCAATCAAACTTGGAAATAGCTGGTTCTCCGCGAAATCTATTTAGGTAGAGCGTTGTATTTATGTTGTTGGGGGTAGAGCACTGGATAGACTAGGGGGATTCATCATCTTACCAAATCTAACCAAACTCCGAATACCAATAATTAATTATACAGCAGACACACTATGGGTGCTAAGTCCGTGGTGGAAAGGGAAACAGCCCAGATCACTATCTAAGGTCCCAAAATTACAGCTAAGTGGGAAAGGAAGTAGAAAAACCATTACAGCTAGGAGGTTGGCTTGGAAGCAGCCATCCTTTAAAGAAAGCGTAACAGCTCACTTGTCTAAATAAGTTTTTCTGCGCCGAAAATGTACCGGGGCTAAAGCTGTATACCGAAGGTGTGGGTGCTTATTGATTTCGATTAATAGGTGCGGTAGCGGAGCGTTCCGTAAGTCTGTGAAGGTGGTTTGTAAAAACTGCTGGAGATATCGGAAGTGAGAATGCTGACATAAGTAGCGTAAAAGAGTGTGAAAAACACTCTCACCAAAAATCTAAGGGTTCCTACGTTAAGTTAATCTACGTAGGGTTAGTCGGTTCCTAAGGCGAGTCCGTAAAGGAGTAGTCGATGGCAATTAGGTTAATATTCCTAAACCTCTTAAGTGTGACGGGTTTTGTATTCGTATAGGTCTGATTGGATTGATCTATGCTTAAAAGAAGCTCCAGGAAATAGCACTTATATTTATGAGGCCGTACCGTAAACCGACACTGGTGGATGAGTAGAGTATACTAAGGTGTTGAAAGAATGATGTTGAAGGAACTCGGCAAATTATACCTGTAACTTCGGAAGAAGGGTAACCTGCTTTTAGGCAACTATAAGTAGGTGGCACAAAATAGGGAGTAGCGACTGTTTACTAAAAACACAGGACTCTGCAAACACGTAAGTGGAAGTATAGGGTCTGACGCCTGCCCGGTGCTGGAAGGTTAATAGGAGGGGTGCAAGCTCTGAATTGAAGCCCCAGTAAACGGCGGCCGTAACACTGACGGTCCTAAGGTAGCGAAATTCCTTGTCGGGTAAGTTCCGACCCGCACGAATGGCGTAACGATTTCTCCACTGTCTCCAACATCACTTCAGCGAAATTGAATTCCCCGTGCAGATGCGGGGTACCCGCGGTTAGACGAAGAGACCCCGTGCACCTTTACTATAGCTTTACATTGCTATTAAAAGTGTGATGTGCAGGATAGGTGGGAGACTTTGAAGTTATGGCGCTAGCTATAATGGAGTTAACCTTGAGATACCACCCTTTACACTTTTGATATCTAACTATGTTTCATTATCTGGAACTAGGACATTGTATGGTGGGTAGTTTGACTGGGGCGGTCGCCTCCTAAAAAGTAACGGAGGCGTGCGAAGGTAAGCTAGAGCTGGTCGGAAATCAGCTTGATAGTACAATGGCATAAGCTTGCCTGACTGCGAGGCTGACAAGCCAAGCAGAGACGAAAGTCGGTCATAGTGATCCGGTAATTCTGTATGGAAGGGTTATCGCTCAACGGATAAAAGGTACGCCGGGGATAACAGGCTGATGGTGTTCGAGAGTTCATATCGACGACACCGTTTGGCACCTCGATGTCGACTCATCACATCCTGGGGCTGGAGAAGGTCCCAAGGGTTCGGCTGTTCGCCGATTAAAGTGTTACGTGAGTTGGGTTTAGAACGTCGTGAGACAGTTCGGTTTCTATCTGCCGTGGGTGAAGGAAATTTGAGAAGATCTGACTCTAGTACGAGAGGACCGAGATGTATATACCTCTGGTGTACCAGCTGTTATGCCAATAGCATCGCTGGGTAGCTATGTATAGATGGGATAATTGCTGAAAGCATATAAGCAAGAAACCCTCTTCAAAAAAATTTCCCAATTAAGGCCGTGGGAGACTACCACGTTGATAGGCTAGGTGTAGAAGCATGGTAACATGTGAAGCTAACTGGTACTAATAGCCTGATTGATTTATTTGCTTTCTATATGTGCATATGCAGTGTTAAATATTAAATTAAAATTTATTAAGTCAGAAATTTTTGTTGACTTGGTGGCTATAGCAAAAATGAACCACCCGATCTCATTTCGAACTCGGAAGTGAAACTTTTTAGCGCCGATGATACTTAAAAAGGGAAAGTAGGTCGTTGCCAAGTTTATAAAAATTTCTTCTTATTTATATCTTTTCAGTAGAGCGATGAAACAAGGTAAACATAGAGTAGCTGTGAGGTAATATAACTGATCTTTTAGAACTCTGCGAAAACTTTAAGATAAAAGTAGAAAATTTAAAAGTAGAATTTGTCACTTATTTCCAAATTAGGAGGAGAGATAGCAACATTTAACAAATCATCAAACAATTGATCTTCCGAAAATCAAACTTTATATAATTGAATATTAATTAAGTTGTTGGAGATGAGGAGAAAGAAGAAGTAGCAAACTACCAAAAAGCAGATACATTTGGTCCAATAGTTAGGTGATAATTGTAGCACTCAGTGGATCTTATAAAAATTCAAAACGTGAAAATTATAAGTGATGTTTTTAATGTGAATTGAAAGCGTATCAAATAGTGAATATAGAATTCCCTCAAATGCAAAAAGGTGTATGAGCAAATCGAATAAGAAAAGTGAGGTTTTGCGCATCAACGTGTTATAATAAAGGTAAACTTGGTTAGTGCTGAAGCAATACTGCAAGTTTTAAAGGGAAAGAAGATTTAAAAGACAGTGTATGTTGCAATCGTAATAGTCGCTGAAAGGTACTTTGAAACATAGCTGGACTATTGAAGTTAAAATTCTGGGCTGTTACTTAAAAAACGCATCCACTGAATTATTTATGCTAAAAAAAGCTTTATTAAAAAATGAAACAGAAGTGTAAGAAAGTTGCAAAACGTATAAGGTATTACTTGAAGCTACCTATCTGAAGCAACTGGAGCTTCTCAAGTTGCGAAAAATATTTTAAAATCTGAAAGAATGATGTGAAATTTTTTAAGTAAACCAGAAAGTATTCCACTATCACGCTGAACAGCAAATTAGGCATTATATCGTTTACTGTAAAAGCTCATATTTTACGTAATCAGAGCTAGGAACTTGAAAGGATAATTTCATTATACTTAACATGGAAACAAAGAGAACTATACAATCTCCTACCTATCGTTTCTTCAACCACTTCCCTGAACGGGTACTTTTATCAAACTATTCTCTTATTGTAATGAGTTGCTTCTATATTAAAATTTAGCAATTTCCCTCTAGGATTATCTTTATTTTGTTCTAAATATTGGCTTTGTTCAAATGCCATTCCCCATTGTGTACGATAGCTAGACTTTCTATATTCATAAAAACTCTCTTCAGCATTATTTGTATCGAGCTTTTTATCTTGTTTTTTTATACTTTCTACCTCAAGCACCCACATCTATTAATTTATTTTAAAAACCTCACTTATCTTATCATAAAAAATATAGCTGTAAATACTTTAGTGAAAATTCCTTCTTATTTTATCTTTCTTTAAGCAAATATTGAGGTCTTTTTGTAAATTTTTATAGCCTGCTTGCATAATGTTTTGATGGGTTAGTATTATGTAATAGTATCCTACATTACTTATATTAGAAATGCTAACTTTAGCTAGCATTCGTAATTGCCTTTTTATTTTATTTCTTTTTGCTGCTTTTCCGACTTTTTTACTGATAGCCAGACCTACTCTAATAACATGAATATACTTTTCAGGTTCTCTTTCTTTTATAGCATATAGTGATATATATACCCCTCGATAAAAAAGACTGTAAGATGCTAATCTGTTTTTAAAAGCAAAGGAAAACTCTTTTTTTTTATGCTTACTATGCGCATAATTTATTACACCCTAATGAGCGACGCTTATTAAGAATTTTTCTTCCAGCTTTTGTTGACATACGTGAACGAAATCCATGTTTGTGCTTTTTTTTAAAATTTTTTGGTTGAAATGTTCTTTTCATTGTTTTTATATTAATATGACTATTTATTTTAAACTATTTTGCTCTATTGTCAAATAATGGTCAACTTCTGTGGCATTCTTGTTGAATAAAATTTGATATATGGAAAAATGAATTTAATTATAGGCGTACTTGTTTTACTAGTCCTTTTATTTTGTTTGAGTAAGTTTCAAGCAGTAAGTAAAGTTAAGTCTTATATATATTTGAGTTGTATGTGGATGCTACCTTGTTTGTTAGCATTCTATGATGGTTATTTTATAACTTCTATTTCTATAGCGTTACTTTTTTTTATGCTGATTTTTATCCTTAAAGGTAAAAGAAATAAGATGGTAAAATTTTTGTTATTTATGGCTTTAGCAATATCACTTTTTATCACTTTATTTATAATGCTATCTATTTTTGTTCAGTCCATTTCTTTTTTTAATAAAGTAGCTATTTCAGAATTCTTATTTTGCTTAAAATGGAAGCATAATGTAGCTATTATTGGTGAAGGAGAGGTGGGGTGTTTTGGTATAGCGCCACTTTTAGTGGGGACATTACTTATAACTATTGTAGCAATGTTAGTTGCGGTGCCGCTTGGTTTATTTTCTGCAATATATATTAGTGAGTATGCGAGTGAAAAAGTGCGTTATGTTATTAATACAGCCTTACAGGTTTTGTCTGCTATTCCTACTGTTGTATATGGATACTTCTCAGTTATATTTTTGTCTTTTTTTATAAAGCAGGTAGCAAATTTTTTTAATTTAAGTATACACTCAGAAAGTGCTTTGATTGCTGGTTTATCGATCGGGGTAATGATTCTTCCTTTTATTATTTCTTTGCTTGAAGATGCTATAAGATCTGTTCCAAAAAGTTTACGTTATGGTTTTATGGCGCTTGGCGCAACACCAGCGGAAACTATATGGCATATAACAATACCTTATGCAATGCCTACAATTTTAAGTGCAATTTTATTATCAATTTCAAGAGTAATAGGTGAAACAATGATTGTACTAATGGCTGTGGGAATCAATGCAAATTTGACCTTTAATCCTCTCAATTCAGTTACTACTATCACTGTACAAATTGCTACATTACTTACCGGAGATCAGGATTTCAATAGTGTGCAAACTCTTGCTGCTTATGCGCTTAGTTTGGTGCTGTTTGTTATTACTTGGCTATTGAATGCATTTGCATTGTTTATAATGAAACGTAACTAGTAAGTGTTTTAATATTGCAAAATTTCTGTTAATAATATAAGATTTATTTTCTTTAGAAGTTCTTTTATAGAATTGTAGTGTTAGGTGATGAAAGAGATGAGTACAGGTAAAGTAGTTAAAATAACTCAAGCAGTTGTTGATTTAAAATTTGAAGACGGGTTGCCTAAGATATTTAATGCTTTAAAAAGCAAACTAAAATATAAGGGCAAGGAGCTAGTTTTAGAGGTTTCACAGCATATAGGTGACAATATAGTTCGTTGCATTGCTATGGATAGCACAGATGGTATGTCAAGAGGTGATGAGTTTGTTGATACAGGTGCACCAATATCAGTTCCGGTTGGACGCTCAACTTTAGGAAGGATTTTTAATGTTGTAGGGGAGCTTATAGATGAGTGTGGTCCGCTAAAAGGAAAGTATGATTTAGAACCTATACATAGATCACCTCCAAGCTTTACTGAGCAGAAGATACAGGAAGAAGTTTTAGTTACAGGAATAAAGGTTATAGATCTTCTTGCTCCTTATCTTAAAGGAGGAAAAATTGGCTTATTTGGTGGAGCTGGTGTTGGTAAAACAGTTCTGATAATGGAGCTGATTAACAACATAGCAAAAGCTCATAAAGGATTTTCTGTGTTTGCTGGAGTAGGAGAGAGAACGCGTGAAGGTAATGATCTTTATAACGAGATGATTACTTCGAATGTAATAGATATAAGTGAGCACGAAAAATCTCAAGCCGTTTTGGTTTATGGTCAAATGAATGAACCTCCTGGAGCAAGGGCTAGGGTTGCTTTAACAGCACTAACTATGGCGGAGTATTTTCGTGATCATGAAAATCAAGATGTTCTATTTTTTGTAGATAATATCTTCCGTTTTACTCAAGCTGGCTCTGAAATTTCTGCTTTGCTTGGAAGAATACCGTCGGCTGTTGGTTATCAGCCAACTCTTGCGACTGATATGGGCGCTATGCAAGAGAGAATAGCCTCAACTACTGCTGGTTCTATTACTTCTGTACAGGCTATATATGTTCCTGCAGACGATTTGACCGATCCAGCTCCAGCAACGACATTCTCTCATCTTGATGCAACCACAGTGTTGTCAAGGCAGATAGCTGAAATGGGTATATATCCTGCTGTTGATCCACTTGACTCAACTTCTCAGTCTTTATCTGCTGAAATCATTGGTGAAGAACATTATAATGTGGCTTCTGAGGTGAAACGTATATTGCAAACTTATAAGTCGCTGCAAGATATTATCGCAATACTTGGTATGGATGAACTATCTGATGAAGATAAAATTATTGTTGATAGAGCTCGTAAAATTCAGAAGTTTCTTTCTCAACCTTTTCATGTTGCGGAGGTATTTACTGGCATGTCTGGCAAATTTGTTTCACTTTCTGATACTATTTCTAGTTTTAAAGGAATTATTGAAGGTAAATATGATCATCTGCCAGAAGCTGCTTTTTATATGGTGGGAAGTATAAGTGAAGCAATAGAAAAGGCTGAATCAATAAAAGCTGAAGTTGGAGCCGGACATTAAAGATTATGAACACTTTTAAGGTGCAATTTTTTTCTCCTGATAATCGAATTTCATTCGATGAAGTAGTTTCTCTTTCAGTGAACGGGCTTAAAGGGGAATTGATGATTTTAGCCTACCATTCCCCTTATTTAATTTATTTATTGCCTGGTATAATTACTGCTCAAATGAGTAACCAGACAAAGGAAAAAATTGTAATTGATAATGGTATATTGGAGGTTGCAAATAATAATTGTAACATTGTAACAAATCAAATTCAGGTTTTTGATCATTTGACTCATGATGAGGAATCATTAAAAAATAAGAGAGTTGGTATATATTTAAGTTATCTTGATGTCAAATCTCTTTAGGGGCTCTTTTTTTGTTCAAGAAATGGGTTTACTCTTGTCATCTCAATGTTTGTCGTTCAAGTAGCTGACACACAACTGTACGAACATTAGAAGGATATCATCCCAGTGCTCAGACACTGAAATCTAGAAATTTTTACAACTAGGATCGTATGGTCAAGACTACAATTGTGCAAAAGTTGCAGCTTTGAAGGTAAAAGTACAAAAAATAGTGTCATCCCAGTGCGTGACACGGGATCTATCTTATTTTAATCGTGGATATTATTTTAACATATGTTCCTAGAATTTGTTGTCCATTGCGTAATTCACAAATGTTTTTATCCAGTGTCACGCACTGGAATGACAAGAGTTGAATGACAGGAAAAAAAGCACTGATTTTACATGCATCTAAATAAGTATGTTTATTAAACACTTCCGTGCTGACTTTGGCTACACACCTTTGAGGGACTGCTGATGAAGTCTAGAAGTGAATTACAACAATCATCATCACTATAAAATGCACTATCAGAGCTTGAAGATCTAGATTTTCTTTCTGCATTATCAACTTCCCCTACAAGCTGATCAGATATTTTTGCACGATTGTTCAAAGGTTCCTGTTGAGAAATCTCTGTACTTAACATTTCTACTTGGTTATTTAGATGTTGCTCTTTACCGTTTAGCTCTTCTCTTTCTCCCGTTATTCTTTCAATTTCCATATCTTTAATCTTTTCTTTCAATATTTCAATCTCATTCTCATACTCTTCAAACTTTGGTTCTATAAATGAACGGTATTGATCCATTATTTCTTCTTCCATCTCCTGCCGTAACTGTTCTCTTTGCCTCTCAATTTGCTCATCTTTAGTCTCTAGCTCTCCCTCTGACGATTTAAAATCCCACTTTTCATCCCACTCTAGCTCACTTACCTCTTGTTCATCAGATTCTAAATGTGCGTTATGCTCACTTTGCAAATTTTGCATTTGAGGTTTTAAATTCGTTAAACGTTCATCCTGCCGTAACTGTTCTTCTTGACTCTTAATCTGCTTATTTTTAAGCTCTACCTCGTTCTTTAACTCTTCATATTTCCACTTTAGCTGATCTACCTCTTGTTTATAAGATTCCAGATTTGTGTTGTACTTATAATCTAAGCATTGAATTGTAGATTTTAAATTCTGTATATCTTTCCAATTTTCATCTAATATATCTCCTGCTTCCTCTTCCGCTTTTTTAAACTGTTTCAATTTATCTTCCAGTTTTTCATTTTTTGCATTAGCAATTGTTAACTTTTTCTCTAGATCTTTCTTTCCTTCATGTGCACTTTCAAGTTCTTGTATTTTCTCTTGCAGCTCTGTTGATATATTTTCTAGCTTCTCATCTTTTTGTGTTAGTCCAATTTGCAATTTTACGTTTTTTTGCTTTTCTTCTTCAAGTTTATTCTGTAAATCACTATTGCACTTCTCTAATTCTTCAATTTCTTGCTTAGCCTCCATGAGTTCCTGTTCTGATTTTTTTTGCTTTATTATGCAATTACTTAACAGCTGGTCTAATTCCTCTTGCAATTTTCTTACCTCACTTGTCAACTCTTCTTTTTCTGCATTAGCAACTTCCAGCCTCTTCTTTAGATCTTCTTTTTCTTCTTCATACACACTCTCAAGTTTTTGCGCTCTTTCTTCCAGCTCTGTTGACATATTTGCTAGCTTTTCATTTTTTTGTGTCAGTTCAGCTTGCAATTTTGCATTTTTTTGCTTTTCCTCTCCAAGTTCATTCTGTAAATCACTATTATGCTTTTCAAATTCTTGCTCAGCCTTGTCGAGCCTATATTTTAAATTCGTTAAGCGCTCATTCTCTTCGATCATTATACGTTCTGCTTGCTCGCTCTCTATCTGCAATGTATCTTCCAGTTTCTTATTTTTTACATTGGCAACTTCCAGCTTTTTCTTCAGGTCTTTCTTTTCTTCATATGCACCTTCAAGTTCTTGCGCTCTTTCTTGCAGCTCTGTTGACATATTTGCTAGTTTTTCATCTTTTTGTGTCAGTTCAGTTTGTAATTTTGCATTTTTTTGCTTTTCTTCTCCAAGTTTATTCTGTAAATCACTATTATGCTTTTTTAACTCTTCAAATTTTTGCTCAGCATCTTCGAGTCTACATTGTAAGTTGTTTCTCTGCTGATTTAACTCTCTAATTTCTTGCTCAGCCTCATCGAGCCTATATTGTAATTTATTCTTTTGCTCGTTTAATTCTCTAATTTCTTGCTTTTCTTCTCCAAGTTCATTCTGTAAGTCACTATTGTGCTTTTCTAACTCTTCAAGTTCTTGTTCAGCCTTGTCGAACCTATATCGTAATTCGTTCCTCTGCTCATTTAATTCTCTAATTTCTTGTTCAGCTTTTGTAAGCTTTTGATCTAGTTGTTGTGAGTTAACTTCTGTTTGCGCTGCAGCTTCTTGCAAATTAACTTCTGTCTGAGTTTCAGTTTCTTGAGAGCCAATTCCTGTTTGAGTCTTAACGTGTTGCACAGAGACCTCTGTTTGAGTTTCAGTGTGCTGTAAATTAACTTCTGTTTGAGTTGCAACTTCTTGTAAACTTTGAATTTCAGCCTGTTGAGAGCCAATTTTCGTTTGAGTTTCAGTGTGCTGTAAACTAATTCCTGTTTGAATTGCAACCTCTTGTAAATCAACTTTTGTCTGAGTTTCAGTCTGTTGAGAGCCAATTTCTGTTTGAGTCTTAACGTGTTGCACAGAGACCTCTGTTTGAGTTTCAGTGTGCTGTGAATTAACTTCTGTTTGAGTTGCAATTGCCTGAGTTGCAATCTGCTGTGGATTAACCTCTGATACATTGTTGCTAGTGAAAGAAAGAATAGGATTGCTTTTAGCATCATTTTCAAGATCTTTCATCTTTTCGTCTTGATTGATTACGATATGTTCGTTATTTTGCAGATTACTAACAGCCGGTGCAATGTTAGCATTTTTGTTCTTTTTCAATAATGCTTTTACAGCATCATGTAGAGAGAGGTCTTGAATATATAATTCCTCATTTTGTCTTATTAATTCCCAAAACTCCTCAGGTGGCGATTCAAAATCTTTACCATTAAACTGTAGTACTTTAGTTATACCAGAATTACTTACATTCATAACCATAGTACAGGTAAAAGTTTTCCCATCCTTGTCCTGCACAGGCCAAGTGCTTGTCATTTCATAATATGCACCCTCTTTAAATTCATAATGTCTTTCCTTACCTTTTCGGTAAGCGTATATGTCATGCTTTTTATTGCAATAAATATTCAATGTGCTAATATCCCTTTCTTGCTGTAAGATATCACTAATTCTTATTGGCTCACTTCTATTGTAATTAATAAGATTAATGTTTAACACTTTATCAGAATTGTTAGTTTCTACATAAAAAGCTTGAAGGTCTATGTCTTTGTCTCTAAAATACTTACTTACAGCTTTTTTTGCCTGATTTGCTAATTCTATAAAGTTTTTTTTAAAGCTCTTGTTGAAAGATAGATCTATATATGCTTGCTTAAAATTTTCATCATTTGTCAAATCCATGAGCAAGTCATAAATCTCCCATTTGTCCTGATAGTATTCTTCTAAAACAGTAATGCTATTTTTTCTTTTCAGTTCTGCTAATATGTTTTTCAATGTCAGGAAATTTGTTGACATAGTATACCCCCTATTACTATTGTTTTGATAATATATTTACTTTGGGAGTGATTAACTCCTTTTGTATTAACCTTTTTAGTTGAATTTAATTGCGAGCGTTAAACTAGATCTTAGTCATTTTGTTTATTGTTCCCCACTATCTATTTGTGTTACTATACTAATAGTAGCACTAAGTTTTAGGCTATGCAAGAATTTCTATTGAACGTAAAGCTAGTAAACTTCAGAAATTGGTTATGCTAATTTTGTTAATAAAATGCAACCAATTAAGGAAAGCGCTATACTGTGTCTCAGTGCAATATTTTCTTTCCTAACGGACTGAAAATTGAGTTGAGTTAAAAATCCGATTTTATTTAATACTTTTCAAAGATGACAATATTTTGTAAAAATAGGTTTTTAATAGGACAATAATATGGAAATTTTTCTTGATAGTGTTGATTTGAATGAAATTAAGGAGCTAAAAGAGTTCATTGATGGTATAACAACTAATCCTTCTTTAATAGCAAAATCTGGACATAAAGATAAGTACGAAGATTTAGTAAGCGAAATATGTTCTATTATAAAAGGACCTGTTAGTGTTGAAGTTGTTGCAGATAGCCATGAAGATATGGTTAAGGAAGGCCTTAAGTTAGCGAAAATCGCTAGTAATATCGTAGTAAAGTTACCTCTTACACATGAAGGATTAATTTCTTGTAAAAAGTTGTGGACAGAACATAAAATACCTGCTAACATTACATTATGTTTTTCTCCTGGACAAGCACTGTTTGCCGCTAAGGCCGGTGCTTGTTTTATTTCTCCCTTTGTTGGTCGCCTTGATGATATAAGCTATGATGGCTTATCGCTAATAGAAGATATATGCACTATATATTCTAATTATAATTTTAAGACAAAAGTTCTTGTTGCATCAGTAAGAAGTCCAGCACATGTAATAGAAGCTGCACGGCTTGGTGCTCATTCAATTACTGTGCCAGCAAAAATACTTAGACAGTTAATTAATCATCCACTTACTGATCAAGGGCTCGCAATATTTGAAAAAGACTGGGGCGTAAAACAATAAATGACATTGCTAAAAAAGACATAAAAACACAATAATTTATATAAAAAGGACATAGGTACCATCTGTCCTTTAAAGACATGTAGGTCAATGATATGCGTAATTCAGTGTTTTAAACATGATAGTCCTCCACTAATAAAAAAGATTGAGAAAAATGTATACAGCTACGACCGAAGTATAGCTAAAATATATTTTAACTGAAGATTATAGATTAATTGAATTGAAAAGTCTGCAGACGAAGATAGATTCCGAGCTCTAGAACACCTTCACCGTGCATGGTAACAAAACTATTAGAGTTTGTCAAGTAATTTTTTATCGTAATTTTACGAACGTGCCATGCCAGTAATTATATTTAGTTAAATTTGTAAAGTAATACAGTGTTTTCGATAGTTATAAAAAAGCTGGATTTCAGTACTGGAGTAACATTTTGGAAATTGGGATGAAAAGAGGGAAAGTACTGGTTTGAAATTAAGTTTTCTGGATTCCAGTGCTGGAATGACAAGAGAGGAGCTCCAGGTACAGCTGTTACCTATAGAATGGCAGTACTAGAATGATAACAAACTGAATGACATATTTAATCTCTATACAGATGTACATCACGCACCGATTTCCATTCAAGGTAATGTTATTCCAGCATTGGAATCCAGTTAGATTTGCGAGTATAAAAGTAATACAACATTTTTGATGATGGAAGCCATTACTAGTATAACAAGAAAGGAAGTGCTGATTTCAGTGTTTATACGTTAGCCATGCATCTAAAAATTTATAAACAAAAGATTACACTTCACAACTTTGTGATGGAATAAGTTTTTCAATGCTGTTGACGCAAAACTCAGTTGTATTATTAGCTATTTCATCGAATTTATCATTTATATCCTTACCTATTTTTTCATCTTTAATATATTCATACAGAGCTAAAATAGCTATAGTTGAACATATTGCGATGAAACCAACTTTTGCTGTAATAAGTAATGATAGCCCACCTGCAAGTATGGACACTGCTCCAATAGCTAGGTTTATAATTTTATTTTGTGTTGATTGATTCTCTTTATCCTCTAAAACGTTTGATATTGCTTTTGAGGCAATTTTTATTGCTATTGCTGTAGTTGAGATTATAACAAACATCATAGCTATTTTTGCTAAGAGAAAAATTGATGGTAGCATTATTACAAGAAACAGTGAAGCACCTCCTATAAATAACCATTTCTCATTTATTTTTTTAGACTGATCTGTATTATTAGGCATTGCAACCCTCCACTTTCATTAACAGTTTATTCATATAATATGAAACATGCGATAGTCAAGATGTTTTTGTGTGGAGAAGCTTGCGATTGAGTTTTGAAGAGCTTTAGCTTTACAAGATGGTAGATTTGGTGATTATCGTAAGATTCTTGCAGTCATTTTAGTGGGAAGAATTTGTAAAATATGAAAAAATAACCGCCAGAAAATTGGAAACGCTATAACTTTCTTTCCTTTAAATATACTTTTTAAAATATATGCTGCAGCTTTTTCTGGCTCCCATATGAAGGGAAGTGGTTTATTAGACTTAAACATATCTGTTTTTACTGGCCCTGGCATTATGGTGATAAACTTTGTGCTACTGTTAGAATATTGGATTTTTAGTGATTGAAAACAACTTTTTAGTGCTGCTTTGCTGGCACAGTATGCAGAAGCATGTGGTGTTGCATGCATAGCAACAAGAGAAGATATAACCGCAAAAGTTGCCAAGGAATTATGATGAATCCATTCTTCAATCCAGTTGATAACGCCAAAATAATTGGTTTCAAATGTTTTTCTATGAATGTTGGTATGAAACTTATCTTCTATTTCGCCACATCCTGCATTAAGAAAAAAGAGATTTGGTATAATATTTTGCTTTTTTAAAAAATCAGACGAGTTTTTAATATTTTCACTTTTGCTTACATCACATGTTATAGGTAAAAAATTACTACCTAATTCTTCTTTTAATTTTTCCAGTTTTTCAGTGCGCCTTGCAATGCCAACCACAAACCATCGATCTTTAATGAGCAACCGTGCTAGACTTTCTCCAATGCCAGATGATGCTCCTGTAATGAGACAAGTTTTTCTATCCATGTGAATTTATATAACATGAAGTATGAATGTAATGACTATTGCCTATTCACACAAGTTAAGTTTGCTATAATTTTCCTAAATAATAAAAAAAGAAAGCTACTTATAATTTTGAATTTTATATAAACTTAAAGGGAAATTTAGTATTTGCTTACTTGTAATTTAAAATTCTTATATAATATTTTAAATGAGTTGAGAGAATTAAATGCAGGATGCAGCTTTAGTTTTACAAGATGGCAAGTACTTTTTGGGAAAATCGGTAGGTAAAAGAGGCAAATGTATAGGTGAAGTTTGTTTTACCACTGGTATGACAGGTTATCAGCATACTATAACAGATCCTTCTTTTGCTGATCAAATAATAGCGTTCACTTTTCCTCATATTGGTAATGTTGGAATAAATCACAAAGATAATGAAGGAGAAAAAGTTTTTGCAAGTGGTGTGGTTATGCGTGAACTTTCTCCTATGTCTCACTCTTCTTCATATATTAGTTTAAATGATTGGTTGGAGAAAAATAATGTAGTTGGGATATCGGGAATTGATACTAGAGCTTTGACGAGATATTTGAGAAAACATGGATCTCAAAATGGAATGATATGTCCGTCAAGTGAGGTACATATATTAGATGAATTGAAGAAATACAAATCTGTAAATGGAATAGAAATAACTAAGAAAGTCAGTTTAAGTAATAACTTTCAAAGCGTTCTTAATGCAAAATATAGGGTTGTAATTGTTGATTTCGGTGTAAAAAATAGTATAATCTCACGCTTAGTAGAACTTGATTGTACGGTTGAATTAGTCAAACCAGATACAGGTTTTGCTCACAAAATATTAAGCATGAATCCAGATGGTATAGTGCTTTCAAATGGCCCTGGTGATCCACAAGAGATAGGAGAGAGTGTAACTTCAGAAATAGAAATTATTGTGAAATCTAAAATACCAGTTTTTGGCATATGCCTGGGCCATCAATTACTTGCAGTTACTTTGGGAGCAAAGACTGTCAAGATGGATATTGGTCATCGAGGGAGTAATCATCCAGTTTATGATCTGGAGAGTAAAAAAGTTGAGATAACTAGCCAAAATCATGGTTTTGTTGTTGATTCAGCTTCTCTTCCAAGTAACGTTGAAGTTACTCATATTTCTCTATTTGATAATAGTGTAGAGGGGATAATGATGAAGGATTACCCAGTCTTTTCTACTCAATACCATCCAGAAGAAGCGCCAGGTACACATGATTCACATTACTTATTTGGGCGTTTTATTGACAATATTTTGTTATATAAAAGTAAAATCTAACTGAAATCAGTTAGATTAGCTTTTATTACTTGATCTTTTGGATTTGGATGTTTAATATTAGGAATAATAAAACTTAAGTTAAGGTAGTGTTCTCTTAACAGATTTTTGTGGAGGAGTGACCGAGTGGTTAAAGGTAACAGACTGTAAATCTGTCCGCATTGCGTACGTAGGTTCGAATCCTACCTCCTCCATTGTGCGGGTATAGCTCAATGGTAGAGCTCTAGCCTTCCAAGCTAGTGACGTGGGTTCGATTCCCACTATCCGCTCTTTTTTTTGTTGTATTTATATAAAATCAACATATTATTTGTTGATGTATTTATATTTTAGGTAGAAGAGTTAAAATTATGACAGCGATAGTAGAAGCATTTGGAAAGCCGCATGTAAACGTGGGAACGATAGGACATGTGGATCATGGGAAGACAACGTTAACAGCGGCGATAACAAAGCATTATGGTAATTTTGTAGCATATGATCAAATAGATAAAGCGCCAGAAGAAAGAAAGAGAGGGATAACAATAGCAACAGCGCATGTTGAATATCAAACAGAAAAGAGACACTATGCACACGTTGATTGCCCTGGACATGCTGATTATGTAAAGAATATGATAGTAGGTGCAGCACAGATGGATGCAGCGATATTGGTAGTGTCAGGGGTTGATGGGCCGATGCCACAAACGAGAGAGCATATATTGCTGGCAAAACAGGTGGGTGTTGGATATATCGTGGTATATATAAATAAAGCTGATGTTGCTGATGCTGATATGATAGATTTGGTAGAGATGGAAGTGAGAGAGTTGCTGAGTAAGTATGGATTTCCAGGTGATGAAGTGCCTATGATAGTTGGGTCTGCGTTAAAAGCATTAGAGGATGATAGTAGTGAGTATGGAAAGAAATCAATAGATAAATTGATGGAGAAGTTAGATGAGTATGTGGCAGTACCTCCAAGGCCTATAGATTTGCCGTTTTTGTTGCCAATAGAAGATGTATTTTCAATATCGGGCCGAGGGACGGTAGTAACAGGAAGAATAGAGAAGGGGGAGATAAAGACAGGGGATGAGATAGAGATAATAGGTCTGAAAGCGACGCAAAAGACGATATGTACTGGTGTTGAGATGTTTAAGAAGTTGCTAGATAAGGGAAGTGCAGGACTCAATGTAGGAATACTACTAAGAGGAACAAAGAGAGAAGAAGTGGAGAGAGGGCAAGTATTGGCAAAACCAGGGACAATAACCCCGCATAAGAAATTTAATGCGGAGGTGTATATATTGAAGAAAGAAGAAGGAGGAAGGCATACACCATTTTTTGGAAATTATCAGCCACAGTTTTATTTAAGGACAACGGATGTAACTGGGAGCATAAAATTGCTAGATGGAAAGGAGATGGTAATGCCAGGGGACAATGTAAGTATAGAAGTGGAGTTGCAAGTACCAATAGCAATGGATAAAGGATTACGTTTTGCGATAAGAGAAGGTGGTAGAACTGTTGGTTCTGGCGTTGTTTCGGAAATTTTAGAATGAGTATAATAACTAAGATGAAGCAAGATATATATATTAGAATCAAAGCTTTCGATTGTTCTTTGTTGGAAAAGTGTATTCGCGAGTTTATTGATCAATTAAAGCAGTTTAATGCAGATTTATCTGGTCCGATTGCGTTGCCAAGAAAAGATTCTAAATTTACTGTTAATAGGTCTCCTCATGTTGATAAAAAATCTCGTGAGCAATTTGAAATGAGAATTTCTAAGCGGTTAATTATTGTACATAATCCTACTTCTACTATGATGAAGATGCTTGCAGATTTATCTTTTTCTGCTGGTGTAGAAGTGGATTTAAAGGTTAAGGAAGTCAATATTTAGGAAAAGGAAATGAAGAGAATAAATTCGCTTAGGAGAATTGGTTTGTTAATGACCAATGTTGGCCATACTGCTATGTATTTTGATAATAGTCGCATGGCTGTAACCTTATTGCATCTCAGCGAAACTTATATTATCGATATAAAAGGACAAGATAAATGTGGCTACAATTCAGTCATTTTAGGCACAGGGGATTTAAAAAAAATAGCAAAACCTCAGTTGGAATATTTAAAGAAAAAGGGTATAAATAGTAAATGTAAATTATACGAAAGTAGATTAACTGATCTATTCGGAATAGAATGTGGTAAAAAGGTGGGGGTTAATCATTTTGTAGTTGGTCAATATCTTGACATTACGGGTTATTCTTTAGGCAAAGGGTTTGCTGGTGTGATGAAGCGGCATAACTTCAGTGGGCTTAGGGCATCTCATGGCGTTTCTATTGCTCATAGATCACAAGGTTCTACTGGTCAATGTCAAGATCCTGGTAGAGTATTCAAGGGGAAGAAAATGGCTGGTCATTTAGGTAATAGCAGAGTGACTGTACAGAATATGAAAATATTATCCATTGATTATGAAAATAGCATAATTGCTGTAAAGGGTAATAATGTTCCTGGGTTTAAAAACTCTTATGTTTTTGTGAGAGATGCAGTTAAAAAGCCTTTACATAAAGATGTTCCTTTTCCAGCAGGTCTGCTGTTGAATATGAGTGATGATGCTAATAATTTGGTGAGTTAGTTATGGAATGTGAATTAGTTGATCTATCTAATAATAATGTAGGTAGTGTTGAGCTTAATCCCTTGATATTTTCTGCCAAGCAAAAATTGAGTATTTTGCATGATATAGTGAGATGGCAATTAGCAAAGAGAAGAGTTGGTGCTCATAAAACAAAGGGTATCAGTGATGTTTCTGGTACAACAGCTAAGCCGTATGGTCAAAAACGTACCGGTAGGGCGAGACAGGGGAGCTTGCGATCTCCTCAGTTTAGAGGTGGTGGAATTATTTTTGGTCCTGTTGTGAGGAGTCATGCTTATTCTCTTAATAAAAAAGTACGTAAATTTGGTTTGAAAATTGCTTTATCTCTAAAATATTTAAATAATCAAGTTGTTGTTCTTGATAGTTTAAATGTTGATGTGAAGAAAACATCTAAAATGTGTGAATATATTAAAAATTTTAAATTTTCTTCTTTTTTAATAGTTGGTGATTATGGAGATGATTTGTTACGTGCTGCTAAAAATTTGCATTATGTAGATTTAATCAAACCTATTGGGTTAAATGTTTTTGATATATTGAATCATGAATGCGTGATGTTAACAAAAGACACTTTAAAGCATCTTGAAGGTAGATTGTTATGATTAAATATAATAATATAATAAAATCTCCTGTAATCACAGAAAAGGCTTCTCTTTTAAGAGAGAAGTTTAATAAATACTCTTTGTATGTTTTTGTAAATGTAAATAAGCGTCAAATAAAATCGGCAATAGAGTCTTTATTTAATGTCAGAATTTCTTCTATAAATGTTATTAGAGTTAAACCTAAATATAGACGTTTCAGGGGTGTGGTTGGTTGTAAAAAACAGAGAAAAAAGGTCTATTTTTCTTTGATAGATGGTCAAAAATTAGATATAATGAGCGTTTAATATGGGTATGAAATTTTTTAATCCTGTTACTCCGTCTTCTCGTGGGACTATATTAATAAGTAAAATTGGTTTATCAAAAGATAAGCCGGAGAAGTCTCTTGTATTTGGTAAGAAATCCAGTGGTGGAAGAAATAATCATGGTAGAATTACAACTCGTCACAGGGGTGGTGGTCACAAGAAGAAGTATAGAGTTATAGATTTTAAACGTAATAGAAGTGATCAGGGTATGGTTGAGAAAATAGAGTATGATCCAAATAGAAGTGGGTTCTTAGCATTAATATCATATAAGGAAGATGATACTAAATCTTATATATTAGCTCCTCAGGGTATGAAGCCTGGTGATGTTGTGACAGCTGGAGATGATGCTGATATTCTGCCAGGTAATTGTTTGTTGTTGAAATATATACCTGTTGGTTCTTTTGTTCATAATGTTGAATTGAAGCCAGGTGGTGGTGCTGTAATTGCTAGAGCTGCGGGTTGTTGTGCGCAAATTGTTGGTCGTGATGGTCAATATGTTTTATTGCGGCTTAGATCTGGTCAAGTTAGGTTGATTTTATCTTCTTGTAAAGCTACTATTGGTGTAGTGTCTAATCTTGATCATAAAAATAGAAAGCTGGGTAAGGCTGGGAGAAGTAGGTGGCTTGGAATTAGACCTGCTGTGCGTGGAGTTGCAATGAATCCGATTGATCACCCTCATGGAGGTGGAGAGGGAAAAACTTCTGGCGGTCGTCATCCTGTTACTCCTTGGGGTGTTGCAACAAAAGGAAAGAAAACTAGGAAAAAAAATAAATCTAGTGATAAGTATATAAAAAAATTGAAAGGTTAATTTATGAGTAGATCTGTATGGAAACCACCTTTTTTACATCCATCTGTACTAAGATTAGTTCAGAGGGCTTTAAAAGAGGGTTCTATTAATAAGGTGATAAAAATTCATTCCAGGGCTTCTGTAATTCTTCCTAATTGTTTGGGTTTAAAATTTGCTGTTTATAATGGTAAAGATTACATTCCTGTTAGTGTTGATAATCAGAATATGATAGGTCATAAATTCGGTGAATTTTCACCTACTCGTAAATTTACTGGGCATGGTGGTGATAAAAAGGCAACAAGAAGGTAGGCAATTGATATGAAAAATAGGGATATAATAGTTGAGGCTGGTTCTAAGGTTTTAAGATCAACTCCTCGCAAATTAAATTTGGTTGCTGATTTAGTGCGTAATAAAAAAGTTTCTTTTGCTAATGTACAATTAAGATTTTGTGAAAAAAAGGCTGCCGGTTTTATAATGAAGGTGTTGAATTCTGCAATTGCTAATGCTCAAAATAATTATGGATTGAACGTTGATAATTTATATATAAAGGAAATTTTAATAGGTAAGTCACTTACTTTGCGTAGAGTATATCCAAAAGCTATGGGTAGGGCTAATAGAATGAGCAAATTTTATAGTAATATAACTATAAAATTGAAAGAAATTGTATGATTTATAGAAATGGAAAATTAATAAGGAAAGTGTAAAAATATGGGACAGAAGGTTAATCCTAAAGTATTTAGATTGCAAATAAATAGTAATACCTGGGATTCTGTTTGGTGTGCTACGGACGATTATAAACAGAAATTGCATCAAGATCTATTTATTCGCAGTTATATAAATGAATCCTTTAAGCATGCTGGTATTTCTAAAGTAACTGTAGAGCGTACAGTTACTTTAGTGTCTGTAATAATACATTCTTCTAAGCCTGGAGTTATAATAGGTAAGAAAGGTTTGGATGTTGAGAAGATAAAGCAAAAAATAGCTAAAAAAGTAGAAAGTAGTGTCGAAGTGAATGTAGTAGGAGTTAAAAAGTCTGAAATAGATGCAGTTTTAATATCAAGGAATATTACACATCAGCTAGAAAAAAGGATTTCATGTAGAAGAGCGATGAAAAAAGCTATTCAAAATTGTTTGAAGATGGGTGCTGAGGGTATTAAAGTAAGTTGCTCTGGGCGTCTTGGCGGAGCTGAAATAGCTCGTACTGAATGGTACAAAGAAGGTCGTTTGCCTTTACACACTTTGCGTGCTAATATAGATTATGCTTTTTGTGAAGCGAAGACTATATGTGGTATTATAGGAGTTAAAGTTTGGGTTTATGTTGGTAGTTAAGGTATATTGAGATGTTTGTTCCCAAAAAGAGTAAATATAAAAAGGTATTTAAGGGGAGAATAAAGGGTAATGCTAAGGGTGGTAGCACGCTGTCTTTTGGAGATTATGGATTAAAAGCTATGGAAGTAGGTAAGGTTCAGTCCAAGCATATTGAAACTGCAAGGCGCGTAATATCTAGAACGTTAAAACGCTCTGGTAAAGTATGGATAAGAATTTTTCCTGATACTCCGGTTAGTAAAAAGCCAGCAGATGTACGTATGGGTAAAGGGAAAGGTAGTGTTGAATTTTGGGTATTTAAAGCTAAGCCCGGTAGGATTTTGTTTGAAATTAGTAGTGATGTTCCCATGCATTTAGCAAGATTGGCGCTTGAAAAAGCGACTGCTAAGCTTCCTATGAAGTGTAAATTTATATCTAATCATAATTGAATGGAGTTGCAATGGATATAGTTAAATTTGAATCAGAATCTTCACAAGGATTACATGAACTTCTTGTGAGTTTGAGGAAAGAATTTGTTAATTTGGCTTTTCAAAAAAAGCTGGGCCAGTGCAACAATTTTTCGCGTTTTAGCTTAATAAGAAAGAGCATAGCTCGTAGTCTAACTGTATTAAATAGAAGAAAGAGAGAGGGAAAAAATGCCTAAGAAGGTTTTTTGTGGTGTCGTAACTAATGCTGAGTCTGATAAGACTGTAAAGGTTTCGGTGTTACAAGTGTATAAGGATAGGCTGTATAAAAAAGTTATTAAAAAATACAAGAAGTATACAGCACATGATGAGAATAATAGTTGCAAAAAGGGAGATAGGGTTTTAATACAGGAACATAAGCCTATTTCTGTTACTAAAAAATGGGTTGTTATCAATAGCTAAAAAGGAATAGGTATTTATATGATTCAAAAAAATACATTGTTAGAAGTAGCTGATAATTCTGGTGCGCGTGCAGTGCTTTGTATTGGCTTGTTAGGTGGTAGGAAATCTGCATCTGTAGGTGATACGATTATTATATCTACTAAGTCTATTAATCCAAAAGGTAAAGTTGAAAAAGGAAAAGTATATAAAGCAGTTGTTGTTAGAGTAAAAAATAGTGTTAAGAAATCTGATGGTTCTGTAATTCGTTTTTCTAGCAATGCTGTGGTTTTAATTAATGATCAAGGTGAACCACTTGGCACTCGGGTGTTTGGTCCAGTAAAAAAGTTGTTATCTGGTTCTTTTATGAAAATAATGTCATTAGCTGATGAGGTTTTATAATGAGTGCTAAAATAAAAAGTGGTGATGATATTATAGTTTTAACTGGTAAAGATAAGAGAAAAATTGGTAAGGTAATCAAAGTTATAATACGTGATGCTAAAAAGAAAGTAGTTGTTTCTGGCGTAAATGTGTGTAAGAGACATACTAAACCAAGAGCTGGTAGTGGTGGTGGTATATTGAATAAAGAGTTAGCTATTGATGTATCCAATGTTGCAATATTGGATCCTAAGTGTAAAACTCCAACTAAAGTAGGATTTAAGATTATAGATGGTAGAAAAGTGCGTTTTGCAAAAGTTTCTGGAGAAGTGATAGATTAGGTTGATATGTTTAAACAGTTGTATAAAGATAATATAGTAAAATCCTTAAAGGATAAGTTTAATTACAGCAATGTAATGCAAGTGCCTAAACTTGTCAAGGTGTGTATCAATATGGGCGTTGGAGATGCTGCTACGGACAATAAAGCGATAAATGAGCCATTTGATAATCTACATTTGATTGCTGGGCAAAAGCCTGTGTTAACCTTTGCAAAAAAATCTATTTCTGGTTTCAAAATTAGAAAAGGTGCAACTGTAGGTTGTAAAGTGACTTTGCGTAGAAATAAAATGTATGAATTCTTAGAAAGATTAATATATATTGCTTTGCCAAGGGAAAAAGATTTTAGAGGGTTTAGTGTGAAGCAATTTGATGGTCATGGTAATTTTTCCTTTGGTATCAAGGAGCATATATCATTTTTAGAAATAGACTATGATAAAATAAGTAAAATTAGAGGTATGGATATTAATATTATAACAAGTGCAGTTAGTGATAAGGAAGCAAAGGAATTATTACTGGCTCTTAAATTCCCTTTTTTTGATAATTGAGAGAAAATATATATGGCAAAAAAATCCATGATACAGAAGAATCTTCGTAGAATAAAGTTATGCGATCAATATAGGGAGAGAAGGGAAGAATTAAAATCTATAATGAATAATAAGGATTTATCTATTGCAAAAAGGTTTGCAGCTCAAAGTAAGCTGATTAAAAAATTGCCTAGAGATTCTTCTAAAATCAGAATTAGGAATAGATGCGCTTTAACTGGTAGGCCGAGAGGAGTATATAGAAAATTTGGTTTATGTAGGATTGTTTTACGTGATTTGTGTTCTTTTGGACAAGTTCCAGGGGTTACAAAATCTAGTTGGTAAATGTGATATAAGGAGTGTAATAGTGTCGTTATCTGATGGTATTGGTGATTTTTTAACAAGAATACGTAATGCTCAATTGGCAATGCATAGGGAAACAAGAGTCCTATTCTCTAAAGTGAATTCTTCTATATTGAAGATCTTAAAAGAGGAAGGGTATATTCTTAATTATGAAAAGCAAGAGAGTGATAGTATCCCTTCCCTTGTTGTGCAGTTGAAGTATTATGATAAATCACCTGTGATTAATGATATAGCTAGGGTATCAAAGCCCGGTTGTCGTTATTATTCTAAGTGTAAGGACATTTCTAAAGCGTATAATGGTCTTGGAATTTTTATTATATCTACACCGAAAGGAGTGATGACCGATTATAATGCACGTAGATTAAAAGTTGGTGGAGAAGTTTTGTGTCGTGTATTTTAAATGATAGGAGAAATGTATGTCTCGTATAGGTGCCGCACCTATCAATATTCCTGCTGATCTTTCAGTTGAATATAATAATGGTAGGGTATTAATAAGAAGTGTTAGGGCAGAAAAAGAGCTGAACTTGTGTAGTGGCATTCTGTGTCAGATAGTTGATAATCAATTGTTACTTTCTGTTGATCAAGGCAGGGATGATTATGATAAAATAAAATCTATATGGGGCACTTATAGAAGTAATATTAATAACATGATTAACGGTATGGTTAATGATTTTTCTGTTGATCTTGAGATCAATGGTGTGGGGTATAAAGCAGAATGTGATGATAAGTATTTGACTTTATATCTTGGTTATAGTCATAATATTAAGTATAAAGTGCCTAAAGACGTTGAGATTAAGTGTATAAAGCCAACTCATTTAGTGATTCGCGGTATGGATAAGCAAAAAGTCTATATGGTGGCTTCTGATATATGCAAAATTAGAAAATATGATCCTTATAAAGGTAAGGGTATTGTAATAAAAGGCAAATTTATGCTGCGTAAGGTTGTAAATAAAAAGAAGTAATTAAAATGAAAAGATTGTATAATTTTTTAAGTAGCTATGAAAAAAGGAAACTTCGTAATAGAGCGAAGCTCGATAAGAGCGCTGGGCGTTTACGTATATCCATATTTAAGTCTAATAAACATTTCTATGTTCAGTTGATTAACGATGCAAAAGGAACAACCCTAGCTTCTGCTTCTACTTTGGATGATAAAATTAGGAATGTATGTAAAGGTAGGGTTAATGCTGAAACTATAAAACAGGTTTCTTCTTTATTGATTGAGCGTCTCCCTAGTACAAAATTGCAGCAGCGGTTCGTCTTTGATCGGGGGGCATATAAGTATACAGGATTGATTTCTCAATTTGCTGAAGCTTTAAGAAGCTCTGGATTTGAATTTTAGAAGGTTTGAAGTATGGCTGTAAAGAATTTACAAAATAATAATGATTTATCAGAACTTTTGGTTTCAGTCCGAAGGGTAACAACGGTTACTAAAGGTGGTAGAAGATTTTCATTTTCAACTTTGGTTGTTGTTGGTGATGGTAAGGGTAGGGTAGGATGTGGAATAGGTAAACACGCAGAGGTTGCTGAAGCAAGAGTGAAAGCTTTAAATGCTGCAAAGAAGTCGATGATTAGGGTGTACTTACGTGAAGGTAGAACTTTACATCATGATATTAAAGCTAAATTCTGTTCTGGTGAGATAGTTTTAAGAGCTGCAAGAGCTGGAACAGGTATTATTGCTGGTGGAGCAATGAGGTCGGTTTTTGAGGTATTAGGTATAAAGGATGTGGTAGCTAAGTCTACTAGATCAAATGATCCTCATAATATTATATGTGCAGTATTTAAGGCTTTTGATGTTATGTTATCTCCTCGCCAAGTGGCAGGTAAGAGGGGTAAAAAGATTAGTGAGATAGTTGGAAATAGGTAAACTATGAATGATGCTGTAAAATTAAATTCTATATTTACCAAATTATCTAAGAAAAAGAAGCCTAAATTATTAGGTAGAGGTATTGGTTGTGGTAAAGGTAAAACATCCGGTAGGGGGCATAAAGGGCAGAAAGCGAGAAGTGGCGTTTCTATAAATGGTTTTGAAGGTGGACAGCAGTCTATATATACTCGTTTACCTAAAAGAGGTTTTAAGCCTATACGCAAAAACTTATACTCTATATTTAATGTTGGGGATGTACAGTGCTTAATGGAAGCTAAAAAAATAGTCAAGGATTCTATCATAGATAAGGAGCTACTGCATAAGTTAGGTTTTATCAGATCTGTTAAAAGTAAAATCAAACTTCTTAATAAGGGTAAATTAAGCGAAAAATTTGTGTTTCATGTTGATTTTGCATCAGAAGCTGCAAAAAGATCTGTAGCTTCAGTTGGTGGTAGTGTAGAAATACTATCGTAAATCATGAACAGTAAATTTGCATTTAATAGTTTGGATTCTACGCTGTTATATAAAAGTGATTTACTAAAGCGTATATTTTTTACTCTAATGGCTTTAGTTTGTTATCGTTTAGGCACTTATGTTCCTATTCCTGGAATTAATCTTGATATAATCAATGATATATTTCCAAAAGAGAGTTCTGGTGTTTTTGGAGTATTTAATTTATTTTCTGGTGGCGCTTTAGCTAGAATGACGATCTTGGCGTTAAACGTTATGCCATACATAGTTGCATCCATAGTTATGCAATTATTATCTTCTGCCGTTAAAGGAATCAATGAAATTAAAAATGACGGAGAGTTGGGACGTCGAAAGATGAACTCTTATATACGCTATATGACTATAGTGTTTTGTATCTTTCAATCAATTACGATCTTAATAGGGTTAGAAAGAATGAATATAGAAGGGGTATTAGTTGTAGTTCAACCTGGTATTATGTTTCGTACTATAGGTGTCTTTAGCCTTTTAGGTGGAACTATATTTTTAATATGGCTTGGTGAGCGGATCAGTGTGAGCGGTATAGGCAATGGTATCTCATTAATCATTTTTACTGGCATAACATCTGAATTACATAATGCTTTATCATCTCTGCTAACATTAAATAAAAATGGTAGTATGTCGTTTTTCATTACCCTTTTTGTTATAGCATTGTTTTTTTTACTGCTCCTTTTAGTCATTTTTACAGAATCTTCTTATAGAAAGGTAATTGTTCAATATCCCAAAAAACAGTTTAAAAAATTACATAATGATGATTTTACTTACATTCCATTGAAGATCAATTTATCTGGTGTAATACCAACTATTTTTGCTAACGCAATTTTATTAACGCCTATTTCAATTGCAAATTTCTATAAGGGTCATGCCATTGCTGATTTTATTTTAAACTGCTTTATGGAAAATAAAGTGATGTACATTATAACTTACTTAATACTCATAGTACTTTTTAATTTTTTCTATACCAATTTTATATTTAATCCAGAGGAAAATGCTGATTTTCTTAGGAAAAATGGTGGTTTTATTCCTGGTAGAGGGCCTGGAAAACATACTTCTGATTATCTTCAAGATATAGTTTTTAAATTAACATTTATTGGGTCTGCGTATTTGGTGGTAATATGTACTATACCTGAAATTATGAGGTATCATTATGATATACCATTTATTTTTGGTGGGACGAGCTTGCTGATTATAGTTAACGTTATTACTGATACTATTATGCAAGTACAATCTTATGTTTTTTCAAATAGGTACGATAGTTGGATAAAGAAATATGAGTCTAAAACAAGGAAGCTAAAGTGATTATTACAATTTTTGGTCCTCCTGGCTCTGGTAAGGGTACTCAGTCCAGTTTGTTAATAGCAAAGTATAATTTTAAATTAGTTTCAGTAGGAGACTTATTAAGGAATATTATATCTAGTGGGAGTAAATTAGGTAAAGGAATAAAGGATACTGTTGAATCTGGTAATTTAATTCAAGATGAAGTTATATGTAAATTATTGTGTGACCAGCTTGCATTAATAGATGGTGATTTTTTGTTAGATGGTTTTCCAAGAAATTTAAATCAAGCTCATTTTTTAACTCAAGTTTTGCAAAAAAGATGCAATAGGGATGTTGATCTTGTAATTGAGTTGCAGCTTGACGATAATATTGCAATTGATAGATTAAAAGATCGTCTTACTTGTTTGGATTGTAAAAGTATATATAGTATATCTTCTTTTAAGAATACTACTTGTGCTAAATGTAAAAGTACGAGATTGGAGAAGAGAATTGATGATGCTAATATGCTTGCAATTAATAAGAGGATAAGAGAATATCATTCTCAGATAGAGGGTTTGCGCGAGTATTATAAGGACAAGTTGTTAACAATTAACGCTAATTTGAGTGTTGATAGAGTAATGCAAGAGATTGAAAGTAAAATTTCTTGTAATTTGATTTGACTATAAGTTGTTTTATGGTATAAATTAAGAGTTATTATTAATAAAGTATCGAGGTATCAGTGGCACGTATTGCAGGCATAAATGTTCCAGTGAAGAAGTGTGTTCCTTTTGCATTAACTTATATACATGGTATAGGTATTACTACTGCGAATATAATTTGTCGTAGCTGTAAAATTGATGAGCGTAAGCGTGTTTTAGAATTACAAGATGAAGATATAGAGAAAATTAGTAGTTTTATTAGGCAAAAATATGTCATAGAGGGTGAGCTCAGAAAAAAAGTAGCTATGGATATAAAATCTTTAATGGAAATCGGTTGCTATAGAGGATTAAGGCATAGAAAAGGTTTGCCTGTGAGGGGACAAAGAACCCATACTAATGCTAAAACTCGTAAAGGCAGATCTAAATTGCCTATTGCTGGAAAAAAATAAAATTTGTTATTATCGTGAGTTTTTATGAAAAAAGTTAAAACGGTTGGTAAGAATACAAAAAGGTTTATTACTGGTATTGTCCATATTCGTGCAACTTTTAATAATACTTTTGTAAATGTGACTGATGTTTGTGGTAATACGCTTTACCAGACTTCTGTTGGTGCATGTGGTTTTTCTGGTTCGAGAAAATCCACACCTTATGCTGCAGGTAAGGTTGCCGATTCTGCTGCGAAGAAAGTAATAGAGAGATTTGGTATGAAGGTTGTTTCTGTAATAATTCGTGGTCCTGGTTTTGGTGCAGAAGCTGCAGTTAAAGCACTTCGGAATTGTGGATTGACTGTCACTTCAATTGCAGATAAAACGGCGATACCTCATAATGGGTGTAGACTAAGGAAAAAAAGAAGAGTATAGGATATTTGGAAGGTTTTTGTATGTATTATAGTGATAATGTCTCTTTCTGTGGAAATTTAGATAGATTAACTAAGCCTAATGCGATTAAGGTAATATCAGGTGATTCAAGTAAAAAAAGTGATATAGTTCTAGAACCTTTGGAAAGTGGTTTTGCTTTAACGTTGGGTCATGCATTAAGGCGTGTAATGTTGTCTTCTCTTCGCGGTAGTGCTGTTTATGGAATAAAAATTGAAGGCGTGAATCATGAATTTACTTCGATCCAAGGAGTTAGGGAAGACATAACTGATATAGCATTAAATATGGGCATGTTGAGATGTAAGTTAAATAACACGTCTAATAAGTGCTTAAATTTGAGCGCTAAAGGGCCTTGTCAAGTATTAGCTGGAATGATAGAAACTGATGACCAATGCTCTATTGTTAATAAAGATTTGGTGATATGTACACTAGGTCAAGATGTGGAGCTTAACATTACTATATATATTGCTAGTGGAAAAGGTTATCTTTCTGTAAATAAATATAAAGAAAATGAATTTTTAAAGTCTATGAATGAACAAGATTTAATTGGTTTTATTCCAGTTAATGCTTTATATAGTCCTGTTGAGAGGGTTTCGTATAGAGTAGAGAATAGTCGTGTTGGTCAAGTTACTGATAAAGATAAGCTGATATTGTCAATTGAAACTGATGGTACAATCTCTCCAAGTCAAGCTGTTGACTATGCTGCAAGAATATTACAGGAGCAATTTCAGCCTTTTATTAGTTCTGATATGAGTTATAAAAAATCGCAAGTTTCTTTGTCTAGTGGTGCTAAAGATTTGGGCTATGATCCTGTTCTATTGCGTAAAGTAGATGAAATGGAATTATCTGTTAGATCTCATAACTGTCTGAAAAATGAAAATATCACTTATATAGGTGATCTTGTGCAAAAGACGGAAGTTGAAATGTTAAGAACTGCTAATTTTGGCCGAAAGTCTTTGAATGAAATCAAGGCAATTTTAAATAATTCAGGTTTGTCTTTGGGTATGAATATACCAAATTGGCCGCCTAAGGATATAGATGAACTGGCTAAACAACATACTGATGAGGATTAGGTAGTATATGAAACATGGAATAAAGAAAAATAAACTGTCTCGTTGTACCGAGCATAGGTTATCAATGTTAAAGAATCTATCTATCTCGTTAATTAATCATGAGCAGATTGTAACTACTTTACCAAAGGCTAAAGCACTTCGTCCATATGTGGAAAAGTTTATTACAATTGCTAAGAATAACGATTCTTTACATGGTAGAAGGCTTTTGCTTTCACGTCTTCATAATAGTAAGTTAGTAGTTGATAAATTATTAAGCGTTCTAGCTAATCGTTATCAAGACCGTAAAGGTGGATATTCTAGAATAATAAAATTTGGTACTCGAAAGGGTGATTGCGCTCCAATGGCAGTGATAGAGCTAGTTGATAGAGATATTTCAGCAAAAGGTGAGATTTATAGTAAAAATAAAAAAGGAAGCAAAGTAGTTACACAAAGCTAATTATTCTTTTTATGGTAAGTAGGTTACGCTATTTTGTAGGTTACTTTGGAGAATTGTTAGTTTCGATATATTTAAAGCTGAAATTCTATAATGTTATAAAACGTCGCTTCCGTTGTAAGTTGGGTGAAATTGACTTAATTGTATCTAAAAAAAGGGAGCTGATTTTTATAGAAGTTAAAACAAGTTTATTTGGAAAAGAAGTACCGATATCTCATTTTCAGTGTCAGTCTATTATAAATTCTTCTAAATATTTCTTAAGTAAAAATCTTGATTTTTTAGATTATTCAGTCAGATATGATTTATGTTTTCTTTCCTTAAGGAGAAGACCTATTTATATAAAAAATGCTTGGATTGAACAATGGTAGCTAAAATAATTTAGATTTACTAGAACAGGTAATTGAATATGAAAAACAATAATTTAGTTTCATCTTATGCTAGAGCACTGTTTCATGTCTCAGGAAGCAGATTAGGTATTATAAGAAAAGAAGTAGAATTTTTGTTAGCTTTTTTTAAAGATCAAGATGTTTTTGTGTATCTATCTCATCCTATGGTTTCTCTTTTGCACAAAAAAGAAGCGATACTTTCTATAAAGGAGAACTTGAGTGAAAACTTAGTCAAATTTATTATGGTTACACTTGCAAACAAGCGCTCCCGTTTATTAATCCTTATATTAGAAAAATTCTTAAATCTTGTAAGGGAAAGTGAAAATGAATTGGAAATTACTATAAAATCAGCAGAGATTTTAAAGAAACCTGATATAAAAATAATTACTGAATCTTTGAACTTTCTTGGTAAAATAATAAAAGTCAGTCATGTGGTTGATCCTTCTATACTAGGTGGCTTTGTAGTTAGGTATGGTTTTAACGTGATTGATGCTTCGCTTAAGAGTTATTTGGATAGATTGGTTGATTTGAGTAAAATGGAAATGTTGAAAATAAGGAATTGTATATGAAGAATAGCATAAATGCCTCTGAAGTAGTAAACATAATAAAAGAGAAGGTTGAGACATTTGATAATCCTATAAAACGAGAAAATATAGGTGAAGTAATTTCAGTAACGGATGGTATCACATTGGTCTATGGGCTGGAAAAAGCAAAGTTTGGTGAAAAGGTATCTTTTGCAAGCGGTGTAGAAGGAATAGTTCTTGATTTAGATCATGATACAGCTGGAATAGTTGTGCTTGGCAATGACCGTGATGTAAAAGAAGGGGACGTTGTAAAATGTAGTGGTGATGTTGTACAGGTGCCTGTAGGTCATGAATTATTAGGGAGAGTTGTAAATGCATTAGGCGATCCTATAGACGATGGCGGAGAAATTAGAGCCAAGAACAAAATGTATATAGAATCTAAAGCGCCAGGTATTATTGACCGTAAATCTGTGCATGAACCTCTGCAGACAGGAATTAAAATTATAGATTTGTTGATTCCTATAGGTAGAGGGCAACGTGAATTAATTATTGGCGATAGACAAATTGGTAAAACCACTATTGCGATTGATACTATTATCAATCAGAAGAAGATTAATGATGAGGTAAACGAAAATCAAAAAATTTACTGTGTTTATGTTGCTATTGGACAAAAAATTTCGACAGTAGCAAAAGTGGTGAATAAGCTAAAAGAAAGTGGAGCATTAGAGTATACAACCGTAGTTGTGGCTAGCGCATCTGACTGCGCGCCTATGCAATTTTTAGCACCTTATACCGGTTGCACTATTGGAGAATTTTTCCGTGATAATGGAATGCATTGCTTGGTGGTATATGATGATTTATCTAAGCATGCTGTGGCATATAGGCAGATGTCCTTATTGCTTAGACGTCCTCCTGGTCGTGAAGCTTATCCTGGAGATATATTCTATGTACACTCTCGCTTGCTTGAAAGAGCTGCCAAAATGTCTGATGAAAAAGGACAGGGATCTTTGACTGCTTTGCCGATTATTGAGACTCAGGCTGGCGATGTATCTGCATATGTTCCAACTAATGTGATTTCAATTACCGATGGACAAATTTTTCTTGAGTCTGAATTGTTTCACAAAGGATTTCGCCCTGCAGTGAATATAGGTTTATCGGTTTCTCGGGTTGGCTCTGCTGCACAATTGAAATCTGTGAAAAAAGTTGCTGGTTCTATAAAGCTGAGTTTGGCCCAATATAGAGAACTGGAAGACTTTGCTAAATTTGGTTCTGATCTTGATGCTACTGTTCAATTGTCCTTAAACAAAGGTAAATACCTTATTGAATTATTAAAGCAAAAACAGTATTCACCTATGCAAATAGAAGAGCAAGTATTGCTTATGTATATCTTTTCTAATCTGTATGGTCAATTAAATAAGGTACAGGTGAGCAACATCAATAGGTTCGAGTGTGATCTTATCAATTATTTTCAAACTGTTCACCCTGGAGTTTTAAAAAAGTTGTCAGGTGACATGAATGATGATATAAAAGATGATATTCTTGGTATTGTGAGTGATTTTGTCACTCAATTTAATTGCGTTTAGGCGGTGATTATGACTTCATCCATTGTTAACAAGTTTCCTATTACAAGGGAAGGTTTTGAGAGTATGCAAGTCGAACTTGAGAAATTAAAGGAAGAAAAACCTTCTATCATACAGGCTATTTCTGATGCTCGTGATCAAGGCGATTTATCAGAAAATGCAGAATATCATGCAGCACGGGAGAGATTAAGTTTTATTGAAGGCCGTATAATTGAGGTAGAAAGTAAACTTTCACATGCAGAAGTGATAGAAGTAAAAAATTTGTCTGGTGATACAGTAATGTTTGGTGCAACTGTTACGGTAAGCATGCTCGGTGATGATAACAGTGAAATTGAATATGTTTATAAGATTGTAGGTGGATATGAAGCTGATGCTTCAAAGCAATTGATCTCTACGGATTCACCACTCGGTAGTGCTTTAATTGGCAAAAAAGTTGGTGAGTATGTGGAAGTGATAGTGCCAAATGGAGAGAAATTGTATAAAATAGTTAAGATTGAGTTTAAGTAAATCATGGTACAAGTAACTTATCCTTCAATTAGTCTACCCGGTATTTCTTCTGTGGAAGATGTATTGAGGGATGCTAGTTCTGGTAAATTATTCATTTTAGTTGACGATGAAAACAGAGAGAATGAAGGTGATCTGATTGTATTAGCTGAGAAATTAGAGCCAGAACATGTGGCTTTTATGGTTAGATACGGTACAGGGATTGTTTGTTTAGCAATGACTAAAGTTCACATGAAAAGGTTAGGCCTTAGTTTCATGGAAAAAAAAAATGTTGGTGAAAATCATACTGCTTTTACTACATCAATTGATGCACGTTATGGTATTACTACGGGTGTTTCAGCTGAGGATAGAACAAAAACTATACATGTTGCTATTGATAAAAATAGAACTCAGGATGACATTATAACTCCCGGTCATATTTTTCCTGTGATTGCACATGAGGGTGGAGTAGAGCAACGTGCTGGTCATACTGAAGCAAGTGTTGAGATAGCTAAGTTAGTGGGATGTAATCATTCTGCAGTTATTTGTGAATTAGTGAATGATGATGGCTCTATGATGCGCTTACCCCAGTTGCTTGAATTTGCTGAACAACATAATATTAAGTTAACTACCATTGATAAACTTATCAGTTACGTTCAAAATTTAAACTAGCGTTTATAGATTCGTATAGTTTAAGTGTTAAAATACAAAATTCCTCAAAGTTATACAAACAAGGAATTTCCATGTCTAAGCTTTTTGTTTTACTATTTTTTTTCGTATACTGTAATAGCGCTTACTCTGTTAGTATTATTAGAGATAGTGAAGTGGAAGCGGTAGTTAAGGATCTAGCGCAACCTTTATTTTCTGCTGCGGATATTGATAATGATAAAATAAAAGTTTTTATAGTTGATGATAGATCGATTAATGCTTTTGTAATTAACAATAATAGCATTTTCATTCATTTAGGGCTTTTACAATATTCGACTGAACCTTATGTCTTACTTGGTATATTAGCACATGAAATTGCTCATATATCTGCTGGTCATGTATTACAAATGAGTAGTGCTGTAGGTTATTTTCAATCAATAGCAATGATTAGTTATATGGTAGGATTAGTTTCTAGTATTGTCATTAACCCTCAGGTTGCGAGTGCAATCTTGCTTAGTGGTGTAACGCTTAGTTCAAGGTTGTTTTTTAACTATTCTCAAGAGCAAGAGAGTGTAGCAGATAGCTATGCTTTAAGATACCTAGATGAATCTGGCTATGATAATTTGGGTATGAAAGAGATTTTTGACTATTTTAAGAGTATTGAGCATGAAAACACTGAAGAGTATTTCCGCACTCACCCACTTAGTGATAAGCGTATATTTGCTGTACAGAATTATAAGGTTAAAAACAATATAAAACCAATCCTTGCAGATAAATTGCTGAAGTTTGAGCGTATGGTTGCAAAGCTAGACTCTTTTTTTGCTCCTATTCATGTGTTATCTAATAAATATGAAGGTAGTTCTAAGTATGTAAATGCTGTAATTCACTATAGGCAAGGAAAGATAGAAGAGGCTATTACTAAAGTTAATTCATTGATTCAAGAGTCACGCAATGATCCTTATTTATATGAATTAAAAGCGGAGATGTTATACAAAGCTGGAAATTTAAGTGAAGCAATAAAAATGTATGAAGAATCACTTAGATATTTATCTGAGAAGAATAACTATTTAGTGAAACTTGCGTTATCTCATACTTTATTATTACACGGTGAAATAGAGAAGGCAATTTTTTACCTAGAGCAGGTTGCAAACGTAGAAACAAATAACGCCTTTGTCTGGAAGTATTTAAGTATTGCATATAAACGTAGCGCTGATATGGCAATGTATTATTTTGCTTTGACGAAAAAGGCTTGTATTGAAGGTAATTTAGACAAATTTATGAAGTACGCTGAGTTAGCTATTAAAACTTTACCGAAAGACAGTCATTATTTGTTACAGATTGAAGACATGAAGGAACAATACACACAAAAACATCCTGATTTTTAAGTTATTTTTCCCCACACTTGCTCAACATACTATCTTGTTTAATGCTATCGGGTATAATTTTCATTATAATCGCTTTGGCACCAAAAAATACACCACAAAACATACCTAGGGCAAAGAGAGCTGGCCATGGCATTCTACCAAATATTGCAAGCAAAGCTGCACCTATTATGACTACAGTCATAAGTGGCCCACCTATTCCCCAAATATAACCAATAATATTGCATATTACTTGGGCAGTTGTATCATCTATATCAGTAGCAGCATTTGCGTAATCTGAAAAAGAGAGAAACAGCACTATACACAAAGCATTAAAAAATTTTTTTATTATATAGCTCATTCTTTTGCCTCCAAGTAATAAACTAACGCGAAAATAAATTTATATATATACTTATTGTAAAGTAAAACTTATAATTTGTCCATAAATAAGTGTTGCTACATAAATAGCCCACCATTGATGTTAAGCACATGTCCCGTTATATATTTTGCCTCATCGCTTGCTAAAAACAATACTCCTGCTGCTATTTCTTTTCCTGTTCCCATTCTTTTCATTGGGATGTGATCTAATATTTTTTCCTTTTGTCCTTCATTTAAAACTTCAGTCATTTTAGTATCTATAAATCCAGGAGCAATGCAATTTACTGTTACACCGCGACTTGCAACTTCTTTTGCTATAGATTTGCTCATAGCTATTATTCCAGCTTTTGATGCTGCATAATTTACTTGCCCGGCATTTCCTGTCAATCCTACTATTGAAGAAATATTTATGATTCTTCCCCAATTATTTTTAATTAATTTCTTGCATGCTTCTCTATTTAGCTTAAATGTGGAGGTCAAATTAATATCAATCACCTTTTGCCATTCTTCATCTGTCATTCTCAACGCCAAACTGTCTTGTGTAATGCCTGCATTGCATATGAGTCCATCAAAGCCTTTCATCAACTCACTTGCTTTATTTATTAGTTGATTTACCTCTTCAGAATTTGATAAGTCGCAAGGAAGTACGTGAATGTTTTTTTCATATTTTTTAGCAACTTCTTCGAGTACTTCTTTTTTTGTACTAGAAATACATAAAGTTGCTCTGGCCTTATACATAATTTCTACAATTGCCTGGCCTATTCCGCCTGATGCACCAGTAATCAGAAATTTCTTATTCTCTAATCCAAACATAATAATTTTTATTTGTTCCAGCTCTTAACAGAATATTAAAAGACTTGCAATAGATTTTTTGCATAACTTTCATTTAATAGAAGCTTCTTGATAAATCTTGTGTTTATTGGCGAAATTATGGCGGCTGCATGCCTTTTTTTATTTTTTTCTATTCAGCCTAAACACGCTTCGTTTAAGCGTTAGCACATTATCAATTACAGTAATAAAATCAGCACCATGTGGATTCTTTTGCCTTTTTTTGATTGGTAAATTTCTTAACACTTATAGCTAAAGTAATTTAAGAGAGCCAGCGCGTGACTAGTTCTTATTACTTGTAAATTTTTCTGGATCCCAGTGGGCTTTGTTGCACCACTCAAGGAAAGAACAGGCAGTTACTGATGGAATTTGTTATAAAATAGATATTTAGCCGACAAAGGAAAAATATGCCAATAAGAATGAAAGTCAGTAACTGCAATGAATATAACAAATTTCTTCAAGAAAGGGGAAATGTTTTTCATTATATCAACGATGCCATTGAAAATTGGTACGAAAATAGTCCAAAAGTAGCAGGTGGCAACAATGTCTACAGCGACAAAGTAGTGATTCTAATTCACATAATAACCTATCTATTCAGGATTGGTCTTAGGCAAACAGTGGGATTTATAGAGAAATATCTTGAGCAAATAGGGAAAATTTTGCAAATTATCAGCTATTCGCAGGCTTCAAGAAGGTTTAAAAAGCTTAATATCAAAATCAACGACTGCAGAGTTGATAAGAACGATATGGAAGATATTGAAATTGCTATAGATAGTACAGGTATCAGCATCTACAATAATATTCCAGGCCATAGTAAGGCAAATGGTACAGATAGAAAGTATCGCCGCTATGAGCAAACAAGAAAGCTACATGTAATGCTAGAGATAGGTAGTAAAAAAGTTATAGCTGCAAAATACAGTAGTGGAGTTTATTCCGACCACTATGGAGCCTGTGATCTTATTGAAAGAGTGGATACCAAGTATAACATAAGCACGATATATGCAGATAGGGCATATAATCGAAAGAAGTTATACAAACTGTGCGATGAGCTTGACATAAAGACAAGGATTCCTCCGCAAAATAATGCAGTAGAGCATCCAAAGTTGGATTATATGAATGAGAGAAATTCTACAATCAAGCTCATAAAGTCATATGATGAAGATGGTATGAAGAGGTGGAAAAAAGAGATAAATTATTGGAAGAGATCTTATATAGAAAGTTTTTTCTCGCGACTGAAGCAAATATTTGGATTTAGTTTTAGGAATAAATCTGAGATTAATCGTGAGAAGGAACTGCTACTCAAGTGTTATTTGCTTAACAAATTTACTGAAATAGGCATGGCTAAGTTTGATATAGCTTCATGAATTTATTATACATTACCCACTATCCGAAGAGCTGTGCAACAAAGCCTGCTGGAATCCAGAAGTCTTTACTATAAATAAGCATATTGAGCACAAAATTATGCTAAAACACAACGTTTTTGTTGAGATTATGGACGAACTGGATTCCAGCGTCATGCGCTGGAATGACATCATAGAGGTCATTGAGATGACAGAAAAGAGTACTGGAATGAAAGGAAAAGAGGCTATTTAATTGTGCTGAATTTTACAAAATTTATTACTCCTGCCTGACAAATTTATTAGAATAGTATGTATAGTATGTTTATTAGTGAAAATCCGAAAAAAATGCAAGAAAAGTTAATATATTACTTTAGCCAAAGCAACTGTGAAGGTAATGCAGCAATGAGAAATCTACTAGGAGGGAAGGGAGCAAATCTGGCAGAGATGTGTAACATTGGCATTCCTGTTCCACCTGGTTTTACAATTTCCACTGCTGTTTGTCAGGCCTATTGTCAGGATAATGAATTGTCTTGTGATCTACGTAACGAGATAAAAAACTACATGACGATGCTCGAAAATGACATCGGTTGTAAATTTGGGGATTTAAATAATCCCTTATTAGTTTCCATACGCTCTGGTAGTGTTAGTTCAATGCCGGGCATGCTTGATACTATTTTAAATGTTGGTCTCAATGATGAAACCGTTGTTGGTCTTGCAAAAAAAAGTGGCGAACGTTTTGCTTACGATAGCTACTGCCGTTTCATCATGATGTACTCCAATGTTGTACTACAGCTTGATCATCACCTATTTCAAGATGTTATTGATAATGAGCAGCAAAAGAGTGGAGCAAAAAGCTTAGCTGATCTTGATATTAATGTTTTAAAGAAAATTGTTAATGATTTTAAAGAGATAGTATGTGAGAAAGTAGGAAAAAATTTCCCGCAGAACGTTGAAGAGCAATTGTTAAACTCAGTTAATGCAGTATTTGCCTCTTGGAAAAATGATAGGGCTGTTTCCTATAGAAGAATACATAATATTCCTGAAAACCTTGGAACAGCGGTCAACGTGCAAGCAATGGTTTTTGGTAATTTAAATGATAATTCTGCAACCGGCGTGATATTTACACGTAATCCTTCAACTGGAGAAAAAAAGCTTTTCGGTGAGTTTTTAGTTAATGCTCAGGGTGAGGATGTGGTTTCTGGTGTTTATACTCCTATGCCAATTGACGGGGAGCAAGAAAGTACCATGGAGAAGTTGCTACCAAGTGTCTACCGAGAATTATGCGCGGTATGTGAAAAACTTGAAAGGCATAATAAGGACATGCAGGATATCGAATTTACTGTACAGGACGGTAAGTTATGGATTTTGCAGACTAGGTCTGGCAAGCGCACAGCCGAAGCTGCTATTCGCATAATAGTTGATATGGTAAACGAAGGAGTGATTACAAAAGAGGAAGGAATATTGAGAATTGATCCAAAAACTTTTGACAATTTATTGCATCCAGTTCTTGATGTTAAAATCGATCAAGAAGTAATAGGCAAAGGACTGCCAGCTTCTCCAGGTGTTGCTTCTGGATATGTAGTATTCAGTGCAAGTGATGCTGAAAAAGCTGCAGAGCAGGGTAAAAAAGTAATTTTGGTAAGATCAGAGACGAGCCCTGAAGATATTAATGGAATGAATGCTGCAAGTGGAATAGTAACAGCGCGAGGAGGTATGACCTCGCATGCCGCTGTTGTAACTCGTGGAATGGGTAAACCATGCATTTGTAGTCTAAATGGACTTTATATTGATAAAGATGAAAAATTTCTTTCTATGGGGGATATAAAAGTAAATAAAGGTGAATCAATCACCATCAATGGAGGAACAGGAGAGGTTATGCTTGGTATTCTTCCTACAATTTTGCCTGAATTATCTCAAGAATTCAAAACGATAATTAACTGGGTAGATGAAATCAAAACAGTGAAGGTGAGAGCGAATGCTGATACTCCAAAAGATGCAAAAATTGCAAAAGAATTCGGTTCAGAAGGTATAGGATTATGTCGCACAGAACATATGTTTTTTGCTAGTGATAGAATCGAATTCATTCAAAAGTTGATAATAGCTGATGATGAAAATGAAAGGACAAATGCATTAAATAAACTCGAAGAAATGCAAAAGTCTGATTTCAAAGAAATATTTTCTATTATGGAGGGCAGGGAGGTTACTATACGTTTACTTGATCCACCTCTACATGAGTTTTTGCCCCACAATCAATCTATTATAGAGAAAATTGCCAAATCACTGAATAAGTCAGTTGAATCAGTAAAAAATAAAATAGCACAGTTATCAGAAAAAAATCCAATGCTTGGCCATCGAGGTTGTAGACTTGCTATTTCTCATCCTGAAATATATGGCATGCAAATTAGGGCAATACTCAGTGCTGCAAGTGAATTAAGGAAAGAAAAGAAGATAGAAGTGAAACCTGAAATCATGATTCCTTTTATCATGAGTGAGAAAGAGTTTATTCTGATATGCGAGTTAATAAAGAAAGAAGCCGAAAATTTCGATGTGAACTATTCAATTGGAACGATGATAGAACTGCCAAGAGCAGCACTTATTGCTGACAAACTCGCAAAACACGCAGAATTTTTTAGTTTTGGCACTAATGATTTAACACAAACAACTATGGGACTTTCACGAGATGATTCAGTTAATTTCCTCGATTCTTATAAGGAAAACAACATATTCAAAAACGATCCCTTTGAGGTGCTAGATGTCGAAGGGGTAGGGGAATTAATCAGAATAGCTATCGAAAGGGGCAAAAAAACCAGAAAAGAAATTAAACTTGGTATATGTGGAGAGCATGGAGCGAATCCACAGTCCATAGAGTTTTTCATCAAATCAGGGGTTGATTATGTGTCATGCTCGCCTTATAGAGTACTGGTTGCAAAATTAGTGGCAGCACAGCTTAGCATAAGTTTGTTGGGTAAATAGCGATAACTAACTGTGCGAACATAGATTCGGCTAACAAGTAGCGGAATGATGATTTTTCAAATTGTCGATAAATCTAAGTCAGTTTAGCTATTTTGCTGCTGCTTTTTCTTTTCTTAATATCTTAAGAAAGATTGACTTTTTGTCTAAAATAATAAATATAGGATAAAATAATAGTGAGTGAGGTAAAAATGTCAATATCAAAAGAACGTAAGGAATATTTACTAGAAAAGTTTAAATATGCTGCCAAAGAATTTGGCAAGTCTGGTACAAAGTCCAATCATCTAGCAGTACCAAAGGAACAGCAACTCTCTATTGATTTAGGTAATAGAAAAGTTTTTGGTATCATAAATAAGATTCTGTATTGGATAGAGAATAATTTTACTTATTTTTTTCCACGATATAATTTGTTTCCAGAAGTTGGAGTTGAAGGAAGAAAAATTCCTGGAACTAATACAAGGGTTAAGTATTTTAACTCTGATGAACAATTTGATCAAAGAAAATTTATTGGCGAGCAAGATGGGGAACTTAAGTTATACAACTTAGAGGGCAAATTATATGATACAACTGATAAAATTAGTAAGGGTAAAAAAGGTTGTGTAGCTTATGTTATCACGCTTGATGGAAAATTAGTAACTCATGAACATATTAATGTTAACAAAAGCGAATGGGCTTATCGTCATTCAACTCTTGCAGGCGGTAAGCCGATTTTATGTTCTGGTTTAATGAAAGTGGTAAATGGTAAAATAACTTATATAGACAATAATAGCGGGCATTATAAACCAGAATCAGCAAACTTATACAATGCAGTGAAAAAGTTAGAAGGTCTATTTTCGAAAGATGCGAAAGTTGTTTGCTTACCATATTGGATTAGCTTGAAAAAACAAATTCCGCTTATACGCAAAATTAATCTAGCCAAACGAGAGCCAGTAGAGGAATTCTTGAAAAGGATGGAGAAAAAAGGGAAAGATGGATTGACTCAATATAAAAGACATTTTGAAAAGATAAAGAAATTTAATGAGCAATATGAACAAAAATTCCTTCTTGCAAACTATAAGTCACCTACAAATGAACTGTCCTACAAACCAACTATACATAAAAAACACAGATTGAAATACTCTGAATATATTAACTTACACCTTAATTTTTTGAAAGAGTTTGATGAAAGTCCTGAAGTGCAAAAAATAGCAATAGAACATTCAATAAGAAGGGTTATTGGAGCAAATTATGGCCATAAGCCTACAGTTGCGCTTGCTAAGGCACAGGTAATAGATAAAGATGGAAAGCTGCAAGAAACGGACGAAATAGTAGGTATAAATGTTGCTTTTCACCATGAGAATGATCGTGATGGCTTTGCTAAACTTCTAGATTTTAAAAAGTATAGCTATATTTGCGAACCTCATTTGCAAGATAAAAAAAATAGAGCAGATATGGAAAAATTAATGCCCAATAAACATGCAGTTTTTATGAGTACAGACCAGGCTAATAAATTTATAAAGGGCACTTTACAAATTAAAATTGATAGTGTTGAGCAATTGGGTGTTGGTTTAGTGATGGGCTAAAGCTCTGTTTAAATATATATTTAGTTTTGTTACAATATTCTTATTTTCATCATATAATATGATGGAAATTTTATGCACAACTTTTTTATTTGATTAAAAATTGCATTTTTGCAATAAAAACTTATTTATTGTAAGAAAACTTGCTCATATAAAACTATTTATAGAGTGACAATAGCTGTGTTATACTTACACTTCTGATTCGAAAATTTATGCAGTTATTTCTAACAAGATTGGTCAATAAATTTTACTGTTTAAGGATGAGAAACAAAGTAATCATCGTTTCCGGTATTGCTCTTATTCTACTGTTTTTTATCAACAGTACATTTTTAAAAAAAGATCAGGCGGTTCATAGTGATAATCCAATTAGTAGTTTTTCATTAAAAACTCAGGATTATACTCCACAAAATCGCACTGTATATTTAAATTTTTCTGGTACGGTAAATCCCTTGCATAGGGTCAGCCTTGTCTCAAGAACAAGTGGTCAAGTTATTGCTATTTATTTGTCTGATGGTGAAAAAGTAAAAAGAGGCGATGTAATTTTAAAGATAGAAGATTATGACAGAGTTGAGCAAGTTGAAAAAGCCAAAGCTTTATTAAATCAGCGTGAAATTGAGTATGATTCCTCTCGAAAATTGAATACAAAAGGGTATGGAGCACAGATAAGAGTGGAATCAGCTTTTACTGCATTGCAGAGTGCAAAAGCTGACCTAAAAAGGCTAGAGTTGGATTTAGAAAATACTGCGATTAAATCCCCTATTGATGGTTATGTAGATAAGATCAACGTAAATGAAGGGGATTTTGTTAATCTTGGACATAAGATAACTGACATAGTTAATTTTGATCAGGTTCTTGTGGTGTTATATGTTTCAGAAAATGAAGTAAATAAAATAAAGCTAGGTAGCACAGCGCAAATTAATTTGCTAGACGGAAGGGAATTAGTAGGTGAAGTGAGTTTTATTAGTAAAATTGCTGAGCCTAAAACTGGATCTTATAGAGTGGAGGTAAAGGTAACTGATAATGAGATTATATCTTTGCAAGGACTGACTGCTAGTGTAAGCCTCCCTTCAGGTGAAAGATTTGCATATAAAATTCCTTCTTCGGCCTTAAGCTTAAATGACGATGGTATTCTTGGAATAAAGATTGTTGATGATAATAATTATGTAGTATTTACAGCAATAGAAATTGTTGATTATGAAGACGATGGAGTTTGGGTAGTCGCAAATAATGAAAGTAAGCCTATAAAGTTAATAACATTGGGTCATCTATTTGTTAAGCCTGGTGATAAGGTTTAGCTTGTATATACACTTTTAGTAAAAATCAGATAAAATTCCGTGTTAGCAATAATTATAAAAATACTTACTAATATACTTATCTAAGTATTGACAATTATTAACAAGAAAGCTAGTTGTATAAATGTTTTATAAAAAAAGAGTGTATTATATGCCACGTATTAGTGAAGAAAAGTATAAGCGTTATCGTGAGTTGAATAACCTTGACTTAAATAAAAAGTTAAAAGAAGCTATAAATGAGCTAGATTATAATAAGATAAGGAGTATTATTTTTGACAATGAATTGGAGTCAATTGACGATGAAATATATGGTGCATTATTTTTGAATAAATATCCTAGCTTTCCCAAATTTTTACTTATGCTAGGAGACAGTAGTTCAAGTGATGTAGTTAACTTTTTTATACAACATGTTCCAAGTAAATTTTTGTGTGGAGAAGGCCCTAGAAATAGTTTGGGTAATATTCCATACATAGAATTTATCTTTAGTTACAGACAAGACGCAATACCTACTCTATTAGAGGCTGTTTCAAAATCAGACAGAGACGATACTATCGTATCTGGAAAAGGTTTAGTTTCTAGTGTAAAGAAGAGAATAGAAAACATTGAGAGTAATGGGAGCCCTTATTATAGAAATGAATCTTGTGCAGCATATTCTTGTTCTGATAATCCACAAGATTACTACGATGCAAAAGAGGCTATTGAAGAATATTGCACAAAAAATGATAATGGTGATTACGAAATCGTTCCAGACTATCTTTTTACTATAAAAGATCAACCTCGAGAGCTAAAGCGATTGTTTATAGATATTGCTGCTGCCATAAGAAGTGATAGTCTTGATAAAGTGCAAAGTGGTCTGAAAGCAATTGAAGCAAGTGTTCCTAAAGCTGATCTGCGCATTATTGATAAAATCAGTACGTCATTAAGTTCTCTAATAAAAAAGGCTAAACAAAATGTAAATATGGCACGCGCTATTAGTGATGTACAGGCAAATATTACTTGGCCTGGTACATTTCTTAAAGAGAATGTCTTATGTACAAATAGTGTACAAAAGTCAAAAAACTAAAGTTTTTAATCAGGCTAGGTGTGAGGCACGCCTATTTTTTTCTTGCTTATTTCCTTACTAAACAATCTGTTTTTCTTTCAATAAACTCTGTAATTCACCTTTTTCATACATCTCGCGGATTATGTCACAGCCACCAATAAACTCTCCCTTTATATATATTTGTGGAATTGTTGGCCAATCAGAAAAACTTTTTATGGACTGACGTATTTCATCATTCTCAAGTACGTTGATGCATTTAAACTTTACATTCAAATTTTTGAGAATTGATACGACGAGCCCAGAGAATCCGCATTGAGGAAAGTCAGAGGTGCCTTTCATATACAGCACTACATCGTTTTCTGCTATGTCTTTTTTTATTTGTTCAAAGTTGTTCATAAATATCACCTTAATTTTAAGCTCCAGTTTCTAGTTGCAATGCATGTATAGATTGACCTTCAAGAGCCTTATATACCATTCTATGTTGTTCTATTTTTGTCCTTCCAGAAAAACACTGGGAAGTTATTTTTAAATGGTAGTGATCATCATCTCCAGCAAGATCCTTAATCTTTATATCGGCACCAGGGAATGACTGTTTGATAATTTTCTCTAATTCATGAACTGCAACAACCATTGATTCACTTTAAATTACAATACTCTTATTCTAAATCTAAAACAACTGAGCGCAATAAAAAATTGCTACATAAAAAATAGAAGTATGTTAGCATAAAAGTGAAATTATGTGAGGTTTATATGGCGAATAAAAGATTTAAATTTACATACCTACTAACTTTGCTCACTTTTTCATTTAGGTGCTTATCTTATGATAGTGAAATAAATAATTTAAAGAATTTTTATATTCAAGCTAACTATTTTGGAGCATTTTTCAATGCAATAGGTTCTCTAAAAGGAAAAGAAGATGCAGGTGAAAATGTAACGGAAGGTGTTTTTAGCTTTAATGAGGAGGAGAGGATTGAGGCTGGATATAGTCCTAAATACGTTCCAGGACTTGCAGGTGGTGCTTCAATAGGATATGTATTCAAAAATATGAGAGTTGATCTTGAAGTTCTATATTCTCAGACTAACTTAGATGATGAAGATTACTCAGATAAAGGAAAAGCAAGATATATTGAACTTCGTCGTAATGATGATGTTTCTGTTGGAACAGAACGTAAATCACCTTGGAGAAGTGGAAAAGTTGATATTGAAATTCAAGAAAAGCCGCCTAATGTTCAAGTAAAGTTCAAAGCTGCATTTAAGATGAAAAATGAAGGTTTTAATAATTTGGCTGGAATGATCAATGTGTATAATGATTTTAACGTCGGAGAAATGCTCTGCATTCCATATTTTGGAGTTGGTGCAGGTGTAACTAAGGTTAAATTTTTAGGAAAAACCAGATATGCTTTGGCTTACCAAGCAAAGCTTGGTGTTAATTATCCACTTACAACAAACACTCAAGCGTTTGCTGGTTTACGCTATTTTGGTATTCTTGGTAACGAATTTAAAGGTATTCTGCCAGTAGCAAAGATACTAGCTGGCGAAAAATATATTCCTGCTGGTAAAAGCAATGAAGTTGATGAAACTGCACGTATGCAATCAACAACTACAACAATTACCAATAGGTTTGGCATATATGGCTTAGAGTTTGGATTGGTTTATCGCTTTTAAATTTATCCAATTACGTATGTGAAGACAATAAATTGAGCGTGCTGAGAGCCTTAGCGAGGCGAGATTTTAATTGACTTGCATACTCATTCCAGTCCTCTATTTCCTTTCTTGCCACACCTGAGGTAACGGCAGCTTTTGCAACAGCAGGAGATACCATAGAAATTAATCTTGGATCAAATGGAGTAGGTATTATATATTCACGTCCATAGCTCATTTTACGACCGCCATAGGCTGCAGATATCTCATTTGGCACTGGCTCACGGGCAAGCTTCGCTATTGCATCTGCAGCTGCAATTTTCATTTCTTCATTTATTGTCGTTGCATGTACATCAAGTGCTCCTCTGAATATATAAGGAAACCCCATTACGTTATTGACTTGGTTGTTATAGTCTGACCTACCAGTTGCAATTATTGCATCTGGCCTTACAGACTTTGCAAACTCAGGCCTTATTTCTGGATCAGGATTAGCAAGAGCAAAAATGATCGGGTCTTTACCCATGCTTTTTAACATCTCTTCGCTGAGCACATCCTTTGCAGAGAGTCCGATGAATACATCAGCGCCTTTTATGGCATCAAGTAGAGAACGTTCTTTAGTGTCAATTGCATATTTTTCCTTCCACTTATTCATGTCCTCTTTTCTGTCTTTGTGTATTACTCCTTGTTTGTCACATAGCACTATGTTCTTAGCGCCCATGGACTTTAGTATTTCCAAACACGCAATACCAGCTGCTCCAGCACCATTCATGATGATCTTGACATTCTCTAATTTCTTTTCAGCAATATCGAGGGCATTTTCTATACCAGCTGCAACAACTACTGCAGTGCCATGTTGATCATCGTGGAACACCGGAATATCCATCAACTCATTTAGACGTTTCTCTATTATAAAACAATCAGGAGATCTTATATCTTCTAGATTTATTCCCCCCCAACTTGGACCAAGATACCTTACTGCATTGATGAAATCTTCTATGTTTTCTGTGTCAACTTCTATATCAATTGCATCAATGTCAGCAAAACGCTTAAATAAAACAGCTTTGCCTTCCATGACGGGTTTTGAAGCAAGAGGACCGATATTGCCAAGTCCCAGCACTGCGGTGCCATTTGAAATGACAGCCACATAATTGCTTTTTGCCGTGTAATCATAAACAGCTTTAGGATTTTTAGCTATTGCAAGGCATGGGGCTGCAACACCAGGGGAATAAGCAAGTGATAGGTCATGCTGTGTGGATAAGGGTTTTGTTGGTATAACTGATACCTTACCAGGTTTACCACTTTTATTATGGTACTTAAGTGCTTCTTGTTTTGTGGTGTTATCTAAATCATTATTCATGCTTTGAGCTTATTGTTAGTAATTTCCTAAGTATATGGGGTTTTTATGAATGTTCAACTATTAGCTTGTGAACTCTATTGTACTTCTGTATAAATTTATCTACTACGTAGGGTGATGTGACATGCTTAAGAAAAACGTGCCTAATTTGCTAACAATTTCTCGTGCGCTCGCAATACCGGCAATAATATCAAGCTTTTATATAGAGAGTAAGTATGCAAGTCTAATAACAATATTGATCTTTATGTTTGCGTGCATTACAGATTTTTTTGATGGTTATTTAGCGCGTGCATGGAAAGTCCAATCGAATTTTGGCAAATTATTTGATCCAATTGCCGACAAGTTAGTAGTAGCTTCAACAATAATCATGCTAGTTTATAAGCATAAGATAGATGATATTACAATTATACCGTCAGTTATAATTGTTTGTAGGGAGATATTAGTTTCAGGCTTGCGGGAGTTCTTGATAGCTACAAACGTTAGTTTACCTGTGAGTAAGGCTGGGAAAATTAAAACATTTTTGCAGATGGTTGCTATAGTAGCGTTAATAATGAGTGATTATGAAGCAACTAAATATATAGGTGTGGTTTGCTTATGGGCTGCGGCTGTTATGACTATGTGGTCAGGCTATAATTACGTTCTAGCTGGCATCAAACAGATTGACTAAATTGCTTAAGAGTATACAAAGAAAGTTAATAATTTCATAACATTGACTTAGTAATTAAAATCCTATATAATGTATTAGTTCATAAGTTGGTCTGTTCATATGACTAGTATTACAGGCACTAAGTTTTTTTTAAAAAGATCCAAAGGTAAAAAAGGTGCTAAAATGGAAGATTTTTTCTGGGATTTTTGGCCAACAGTTGATGAAGAAGTCAGAAAAGAAAGATACTGTCTTGCTAGTCAACAAAAAAATTACTCAAGCTGTATCATAAAATCAAAAAATACTTCTGATTGTGTAACAGTACACAGATTACAGTTAGTGAATATGTTGAATGGATTGGAAGCATTTTTTGATTTTAAACTACAGTCAACATCCTAGTTCTGTAATTCTTGATATGATTTGGATCAAAAGCACTTTTGGATGTCAGGATACCGAAAATGATATGGAGTAGCTTACGCATTGCAGCTCCCACAATTGCCATATTATGCTTACCCTTCTTCTTTAGTCTTTGGCAAAAACTCACAATGATAGGATTGTGATTCTTGGCTACTATGGCAGGAAAGAAAAGGGCCTTACGTAATGTTTGTGAACCTGATTTACTTAATCTTGGTTTAGAATGTACAGATGAACCTGATGTTATATTTTTCGGTATAACTCCTGTATATGCTGCCAATTGCCTGGCATCTCTAAAAGCTTTTATGTCAGGGATTTCAGCTAAAATAGCTACTGCTGATTCCTCTCCTATGCCTGGAATAGTCAGTAGAAGTTGAAAATTTTCCAACAACTCTTTGTGTTGCTTTAATAGTTCACGTACGGAGTTTTTTATTGTTTCTATTTTTTGAGCTATATTCATTGCAAGGTCTTCCCAAGCATTTGCAACTTCTTTAGGCAGTCTCTCTTTTTTTTCTAGGTGGTTATTTACTAATGCTAATTCATCTTTTAACGCAACTGAGCAACGATAAAGATGTTTTAATTTTTTCATTTCAGAAGAAGGTGGTGTCCAACGAGTTGGTTCCTGTCTTTGGCAATAATCAGCAATAATTTCTGCATCAGTCTGATCATTCTTTTGTCTTACGAGTTTACTCCTTGTATAAGATTTAATACAATAAGGATTTACAACACTAACAAAATGTCCAGCATTGTGCAGAAATTCAGCCAAAGCTTCGCTATAACAACCAGTAGCCTCCATGCATGACTTTACTTCTTCCACATTATGCTTTTGTAGAAAACTCAGCAGACCTTGAAACCCAAGATCATCGTTCTTAAAGCTTCTTTTCCTAGTTTCACGCTTTTCTTTTTTACTTATGAATGAAAGAAAAACATCAAAGCGATCTTTTGATACATCAATTCCAAGAAAGTTGTTGATCATATATAACCCCATACGTTACCATTTAAAACGAAAAGTAAGGCTAACCTTGTGGATACAGAATTAGAGCCATTTAGGTCTTTCTACGATACCGTCCAGCCTATACTTTTGAGGAGGGAACTCTTATCTTTCTTACAGATTTTATATCTAAGAGGGGAAACAGAGTTCTTCCCTCCTCCACCTAATGCTTAAGCTTAAAACATTAGATGCTTTTTACAAGATACAAGAGAGGAAGAAAAAAGCAAAAAGCTCGAACAAGAACTATTAACACTAAAAAAAAGAGAGCTACATAGGAAATGTGTATCATTGGTAACAATGGTTCCATTTGCATTATTGATGGCAATTGAGCTCGAAAAAACATGTAGCGATCAGGTATTACTTGGCCTTATAAGCAGCTCATTAGGCCATACTATATTACCTTTCACAGTCTTATCCCTTATTTGCACGCTATATTTAATTTATAATAATAGAAAAATAGCACAAAAAGAACGAGAATTGGAGAATATTGAAAGTGGGAAAACAGTAGAAAAAGAAAAGAGAGACCTTCCTTGTACCGTTGATGATTACTTTAACTATGCTGATGCTGCTTTAGTTACATTAGTTATTGTGGCTAGCATAGTAGGTGAAGCATTGGAGCAAGGAATAATAGGAGACGTAGCTTTTTCAATTTCTAGTCTATTTTACTTTGTAGCGAGTGCTACTTTCTGCTATCGCGAGTACAAGAAAAGTAAAAAATATGAAGTAGAAAAAGAGCAAGACTTTGATGAGAAGTTTGAAAAAAAGACAAGCAATATGTCTTCAGCTAAGTTAATGCTCGCTGGTTCTTCTTTATTACTAATCAGGAAAATAATATTGATTTCTGGAGTAGCATTAGCATCATCTGCTGTTGGGCCTGCTTTAGGTCTGGTAGGTATTGCTCTTTTGATGGTAGGAAGTGGATTGATCACACATTCTTATAGTAGAAAGCTAGAGAACGTAGAAGTGAGTGGAAAGGGTGTTGCAATAGGTGGTGGTGCGAGCAATATAGGTAATGGTGGCCAAGAGACGCTTTTCGTTCGATGATAATGCCAAAAATTTGTTTATTTAGGTAATATTTAGTCTATACTTTATTTTGATCAAAAAAAATCTTATGTATAAGACTTTAATCATATGCTTTTTTCTTCTGACTTGCCCCTTCACGCAGTTATATGCGAATGATCTTGAACACACTGAAACTGAACTATATGAGGAGGCAGTTAAGCTTTATGATCAGAAAAAATATAAGCAAGCTATTAGAGCATTTCAAAAGATAGAGGATTTGTATCCTTTATCTTATTGGGCAATGAAAGCAAAATTATTATCTGGAGTTTCTTACTATAATATGGGTAACTACAGCAGTGCTGCAAGTGATATAGATGATTATATATACGTTTATCCAAATGGTGAAGATTTGCCATATGTATATTACTTAAGAGTATTATCTTATTACATGCAAATTAATAAAGTGCAGCTTGGGCAACAAATTGCATATAAAACTTTAGAGCTAGCTACTGAATATATTAATCTTTTTCCGAATAGCGAATATATAGAAGAGATCAAAGAAAAAGAAAAATTAATCACAGAACATATATCAAAAAAAGAGTATTCTATTGGTGAATTTTACCTAAAGCGTGGTGAATATTTAGCAGCAATTAAGCGTTTTCAAGATATGATAAGCAATAAAGATTCTAAATATTCTTCTAGAGTTATTAGTTATTTAATAACAGCTCACTTAGCTCTTGGCCTTGACTTAGAAGCTGAGCAGTATGAAAATATGTTAGTAGAAGGGGTGAATTAGTTTTCTTATGGCTGGTCATTCACAGTTTTCAAATATAAAACATCGAAAAGGTGCTCAGGATGCAAAGCGCTCGCAAAAATTTACGAAGCTCATTAGGGAAATAACAGTTGCTGCAAAACAAGGGCTAACTGATCCCGAGCTTAATCCACGTCTTCGCTCTGCTATCTTTTCTGCGCGAAAGGAAAATCTACCAAAAGATAAAATAGAAACAGCAATAAAAAATGCAGCTGGTAACGTTGCTGGAGAAAGTTATGAAGAAATACAATATGAAGGCTGCGGACCTTCTGGTGCTGCACTTATTGTCCATGCTCTGACAAATAATCGCAACCGAACTGCTTCTGAGATACGTTATATCTTTTCTCGCAAAGGCGGTAATTTGGGAGAAACAGGATGTGTGAGTTACCTTTTCGATCATGTAGGCTTAATTGTCTATAAAGCAGAGGGTATAAATTTTGAAGATTTATTTAACTATGGAATTGAATTAGAAGTATTGAATGTTGAGGAAAATAACAAGGAAGAATTATATGTTATAACTTGTGAAGTGAAAGATTTTGGTAGAGTGCGTGATGCTTTCTATACAAAATTTGGAGAACCAGAACTTGCTCGTCTTTCATGGCAACCAAAGGACCTGATTGAAGTTAGCGACAAAGAATTAATTGATAAATTATCTATATTAGTTGAAGAGCTAGAAGATAATGATGATGTGCAGTATGTTGAAGGTAATTTTATTTTTGCTGATAAACTATGAGGCTGGTAATACTTCCACTGCTTTGTATTTTACCAGCATATGCAACTGAAACATTTGCGCAGAAATACTATTGTCATTCCAGTGCCCAGACACTGGAAATTGATTGTAAACAGCACGCTATACAACATTTTCGATTAAAAAACTGTTCAAGCACTGGAATAACAGAAAGCAACCTAAACCACTTTCCAGCGTTACTTCAGCACGGGATCAGAAAAAAAAAAGCTGCTTTGGTGACAGAAAGTGATAGAAAGTTGTTATTCATATCCAGTGACATAAAATCCTCTTTTTTTGACGCAGAAGGTTTGGCGCCAAATACAGTAATGAGATTAATCGACATATATAAAGGTTATGGTGTAGATTTTAAAAAAGACATTGTGCCCAAAAGCAAGTTGGAAGTTCTGTGTGAGAGTGATCAGAAGGCTGAAGAAAAAATTTTATATACTTCACTAACAACAAGCAATAAAGCTATAAGTTTATATTATTATGAGTCACAAAACGGCAAAGAAGAGTATTTTAATAAAGAGGGGATAAGCTTAAAGAGTTTCGTAAGTCCTTTAAACGGAGATTTTCGTATATCCTCGAATTTTGGTAATAGAAAGCATCCCATTCATGGTAAAATTGCTTTTCATAAAGGAGTAGATTATGCAGCTAAACTTGGCACTCCTATACACGCCACTGCAGAAGGTGTAATAGAATATATAGGAAAGAATGGTGGCTATGGGAATTACATCAAAATAAAGCACAACAATAAATATTCAACTTGTTACGCACATATAAGCAAATTTAGTAGCGATGTAAAGTTAGGCTCTAAAGTAAAGCAGGGACAAATCATTGCTTATGTTGGCAGCACTGGTGTTGCAACAGGACCTCATTTACATTATGAAGTTATATATAATGGTAAACATATTGATCCGCTTACGATAGCTCATGGCAATGAGATAAAGTTGCCTGATTGTGAATTAAGAGAGTTTAAATTATTTGTAAGTAAGGTAGATGAAATAATCAGCAGAGAGGGTGCAAGTGAAAAAGCAATCTGATGAAGACAGTACAGATAAAAATACAATAAATGATAGAAATCTAAGTAAAATTCGGGCTTTTCCTGTACTAATAGCGCTAGGGTTAATTTTATTGGTACTTTTTGTGTATGACAGCACAATTGCACTTGGAGTTGCTGCTGTTTCAATATTGACTTTTTCTCAAGGATTTTTCGTTAATGATCCTAATGAAGCAAGAGTGATAGAGTTTTTTGGTCATTATATTGGAACTTATTTTAAGTCTGGAATATGCGTAACGCTTCCGTTTTCGAGTAAATATAGAGTTTCTTTGAAATTTCAGAATATCAATACAGAAAAAATTAAAGTTAATGATGCTAATGGAAGTCCGATAGAGATTTCAGTAGTAATTGTTTGGAGAGTGAGCAGTCCTGCGAAGGCATATTATAATGTTAATAATTATCATGATTTTGTTTTTGTGCAAAGTGACTCGGTAATTAGAGAACTGGCAAGTAATTATCCGTATGATAGCGAAAACGATGAAGAATCTTTGCGTAAAAACTCTGACAAAATTTCAAATGAATTGCGGTCAATGCTACAACAAAGATTGAATATTGCTGGAATTGAAATTGCAGAAGCAAGAATATCGCATTTGGCCTATTCATCTGAGATTGCACAAGCAATGCTGAGGCGTCAACAAGCACATGCCATCACCTCTGCAAGAAAGCATATAGTGCAAAATGCAATAGGAATTATCGAAGAAGTAATAGCCCATTTTGAAAAAAATAAAAGCTTACAATTGGATGGAAAACAAAAGGTTCAATTGATAAACAATTTGCTAGTTGCTCTGATCTCTGAGCAGGATGCACAGCCGACTATTAGTTTGGATAATAATTAGCATAGAAGCCGATTGGGTTTCATGAATGCAAGTCACTGTTAATTTCTTGATTAATAGACTAAATGATGTTATAAATTACACGCATTAGGGGTGCTCTAAAAAAGCTGAGAGTACATAAAGTACAACCCTTTGAACCTGATCTTGTTAAAACAAACGTAGGAAAATGTATGTATATAAATATTGAAGAATGCTTTGGCTTCATCGCGTTCATTACATCTCTCATTGGGTTATTGCCTCAAGTATATAGAGCATATATCACAAAACTTACTCGTGACGTATCGATGCTAATGTTGGTGAATTATCTTATTTTTTCATCATCTTGGCTTATTTACGGTATTTGTCAGGGTTTAACTTTTATGATACTCAGTAATATTGCTGGATTAGTGATCAGTATAATATCAATTGTTCAAAAATGTTACTACGATGCAAAAACTGCACGAAGCGTTTTATAACCATATGCTACATTGTAGCGTGGAGCAAGAATATCGTTCTATTGTAGTACTAAATGGAGAAATACCTGATTCATCGTTTTTTAAACAAGATATACCTGTTATTGCTGTAGATGGAGGAGCAAATAAGCTTCTATCAATTGGCGTAAAACCTGATCTTGTAATAGGAGATTTGGATAGTATAAATCCGAATTTACGTGCTAACTTAAATACAGTATATCTACCTGATCAAGATTATTGCGACTTTTCTAAAGCAATGGCTCACTTAAAAACAGTAAAGTTATTGCCATCAATAGTAACGGGTATTACTGGAGGAGCAATTGATCATATACTACAAAATATCAACATTTTTTCAAGTACAGATAGTATCTTTTATATGCCTTCGCCTTCCATGGTGGGGTACGCCTTACAAAAAGGTATTAGCTATTTTTCCTCTTTGCTAAAAAATACTAAAATATCCTTACTTGGTATACCGAAAGCTCAAATATCAACTAAAGGATTACAATGGGAACTATGCCATAGTAACCTTGCTTTTCCAGGAAAGAATTCTTGCTTTAATCGAAGTCTAGGCAATGAGTTATCTATAGAAATACACAGCGGCGTGTGTTTAGCAATGATATATTTAGAAGCAGTAAATGATGATGGTGTGTATTGAGTTAAAACATTAAGAAAAAAAAAGTAGAAAAACCGTGTTAACACTAATTCTAAAAACTACAGGCGCCTGTTGTTAGCTAAAGTAAAGGTCAAATATCTGGAATTCTGGACATAAAATCCTCCTGTATAAAAAAGATTCAGAATGTACACACAACAGATGTAGCTGAATTTTTATTGAAAAATTGGTTAAAAGGTCTGCAGACCAAGATAAATTTTGAGCTCTCTAAATATCTCTACCATCATTATAATGGCATCTTGAGTATGCGGAAGCAATTTTTTCATTAAAATAAAAAATTTTATTCTACAGCTTAAAAAGGAGTTTGCTAATTTTCACACTGAATCGGATTTCACTACTCAAACCTAGAAACTTTAATGTATCAAGGTATCTGTTCAGGGGAATGTTCAAGTCAGTGCTCCCTTTCTTGTCATTCCAGTGCTTGACACTGGAATCCATTATACTCCGTAAATTTAACTGGGTGCCAGTGTCAGCTACTTTCATGACATCAACTGATTTTCCTTTGAATGCCAGTTATGCAAGAAATCTATTATATAATATTATTGTCACCCTCTTGATAGTTTGTTAGCTCCTCTCCTCCTGAGTTACTTGGTGCAATTATTTGATCATATTCAGTTGATGGTTCATCAGATCCAAACAACCATGAAAAAAAGCCACCAAAAAATGATGCAATTAAAGAAAAGGGCTTCATAATTATATTAAGCAAATTATCGAAAAAAGAGCTCGGTTGCTCTTCATTTGTCGATACTCTATTTTGTGTAGGTTCTGCATAAGGAAGATGTCCATTATCAGCAGCTTCAATTTTTACATCACTTTCTTCTTCTGCACTGATCTCCTGTGATTCTTCCTCTTGTTCTTGTAAACTTAGTTGGGCATTACCTTCTTGCTCAGCATCTTCCTCTTGACCTACTTCATTATCTTTTGATGCTATACTGTCATCAATTTTTTTGGGGGGTTTTAGTAATAGAGTTTTTATTTCTTCTGTGCTAGCTAAATCTAAAGGAGTCTTTCCATATTTATCTTGTGCATTAACATTTGCTTCTGCGTTTATTAGAGCTTCTACTATCTCTTTTCTATCATAGTTTGCAGCCCAATGTAAAGGAGTCCTCTCATCCTTATCTACTGCGTTAACATTTACTTCTGCGTTTATTAGAGCTTTTACTATCTCTTTTCTACCATATCCTGCAGCCCAATGTAAAGGAGTCCTCTCATCCTTATCTACTGCATTAACATTTGCCTTCATTCCTATTAGAATATCGACCATCTTTTCACGGCTCCACGATACATTAGGCAATGTATTCCAGTTGTTTTTTTCAATTACCAGGTGTAAAGGAGTCTTTCCATCTATATTTTGTAAATTAACATTGATACTTTCTACTTTCAGTAGATCGTCCAATTCAGGTATCTCCATCGCTTTCTTTTTTAAAAAAAAATGCAAAGGAGTCTCTTTATTTTTATCTGTTAGATTAACATTGATGCCTTTTTTGTTCAGTAGAGTATAGAATTTATCTGTATCTATATCTAGGTCTATTTTTTGAAGAATTAAATGTAAAGGGGTTTCTCCTGCATTATTTTGTGCATTAACGTCTGCTCCTTTATCAAGTAGAAATTTTACTATCTTTTCTGTATCTTTATATCTACTTTTAGCAGCAAAATGTAAAGGGGTACTTAGATCATCACTTTGTGCATCAACCTTTGCTCCTTTGCTGAGTAGAAATTCTACTACGTCTTTATGTCCATATTTAGCAGCAAAATGTAAAGGGGTGCTTAGATCATCACTTTGTGCATCAACCTTTGCTCCTTTACTGAATAGAAATTCTACTACACCTTTATGTCCATTTTGAGCAGCCAAATGTAGAGGAGTCTCTTCAAATTCATTTTTTGCATCAATTTTTGCTCCTTTGCTGAGTAGAAATTCCACTACGTCTTTATGTCCATTTTGAGCAGATAAGTGTAGAGGGGTCTCTTCAAATTCATTTTCTGCGTTAACCTGTACTTTTTCTTCTCTATTTAACAGATTTTCTACATCATCAATATTACCGCTTTTAGCAGCTTCAAGCAATTTGTCATTGGCATCTTTTATGCTTTGTAATAGATTTTTTATTTCTTCTGTCTTAGCTAAATCTAAAGGAGTCTGTCCTTTATCATTTTTTGTATTAACATTTGCTTCTTTCTTTAATAGGTCTTCTACTGCTTTCAAGTCGCCAAGTCTGGCAGCCAGATGTAGAGAAACCTTACAATGCTCAGCTTTTACTTCTTCGTATTTATTTAACACGTGGCGTTCTCGAGAAGAGTCATAAGCAATAAAATCTGCTCCATTATCTAATAGAACTTTTGCTATATAAGAATGATTATTTTTAACAGCCCAATATAGAGAATTACCTTGAGATCCATCATATGCATTAACATCAGCTTCTTCAATTATTAGGCGCTTTGCTTCATTAAGATCACCTCTTTTAGCAGCATCAAGTAAAGCAGCATCTATATTTCTGATTGAATAATTCATTTAACACTTCTCTATAAAATTGCATTACTATAGTAAGGTAATTAATAATTCATGAAATCTGGGTTGTAGAAATAATGATTATCCTTCGTGTTTTTCAGTATATTTAAGTAAACTATATATAAGAATTGCAATTATAGAACATACAACTGTTAATAGTAAATTTGGTAAAATGCCATAAGAAAAGAATTTTCCTACTATGTATATTCCAACAGCCCCAAACATCATATTGCAAAATGAGAGAACTGCACTACCAAGCCCTATACTTTTGACCGTTTCTAAAGCAGAAGTTACGTTATTGCTGATTACGAGTGCAAGTCCTATATTGCTTGGAATCCAAAGAACTTGAAGAATAAGTACGTTCAATTTGTTCATGAAATAAAAATATACCAATAAACCATCAGATATTATTGGTAATACCAAACCTATGATTAGCATCTTGCTCACTCCTATTTTTGGTACGTACCTTCTGTTAATTAAAGTGCCGATTACGTAAAATATGACTATGATTGATATGAGATAGCCAAAATATTGTACTTCAATACCCATTGATTCAAATATGAACGGATAGTTAGCAATGTATGCCCAAAGCCACATGAAAGTTAATCCATGAATGGCTGAAAACCCAAGAAAACGATAATTCTTAAATATTAATATATACTGCTTGAAGATATTAATGCTGGCTTTACTTTTATTTACGGTCACCGTTTCTTGTAGTTTCGAGTAAATAAAAATGAGCATAATAATTGCAGCAAGTGATATGATAAAAAACAAAAATTTCCAACTATAACCATGTGAAATTATATAACTGCCTACCACTGGAGCTATTCCAGGTGAAAGCGCTACTACCATATTTAACTTTGAGATTACTCTTGAGTATTCACTACCTGAGTACATATCCCTGATTGCTGCATATCCGACAACGCCTGCAACACCAGCTCCAGCTCCTTGTATAAAACGGATTAATATTAAAAGTATAATATTATCAGCTATGCAACATACAATACTTGCCAAAGTAAAAATTGTCATACCAATAAGCATTATTAGGCGCCTACCATAATAGTCTGACAATGGGCCATAAATTAATCCAGATATTGCAATTCCTAATAAATTTAAACTGATCGTAAGCTGCGCTATATTACCTTTCACCTTAAAATAGTTGGCAATACTTGGCAATGCAACTGAGTATAAGTCTGTTGCCATATCAACAACTGCTACAGATAATATCATAATAAGAGAGATGATATTTTGTGAAAAAGCTGTCGACACTAATGATTTACTGGATTAAATATGTTTAATTGTAGTATATTTTTCTCATTAGTATATTAATTTAACTGCTAAAGTTTAAAATAATTATGTAAGCAATCTCTATATAAAATATGGATAAATCACAACTAGTTAAAGAGGTTTTCGATTCTGTAGCAAATTGCTACGACATCATGAATGATATAATGAGTCTTGGAATGCACAGGCTATGGAAAGAGAAGATGGTAAGTAGTGTGCATTTTAAAAAGAACTCCAAGGTTTTGGATATTGCTGGAGGAACCGGAGATATAGCTATAAGAATAGCAAGAGGTGAACCAAGTGCTCAAGTTACAGTATGTGATATAAATCAAAACATGCTGGACAAAGGGCGTGATAAAGCAATAAATTCAAATCAGCTAAATTTCAATTGGGTATGTGCAAATGCAGAGAGCTTACCATTTGAAGATTCTGAATTTGATTATTATACAGTAGCTTTTGGTATTCGAAACTTTTCTGACCGTAAAAAGGCTTTAAGTGAAGCATATAGGGTATTGAAGCAAAATGGACAATTTGTCTGCTTGGAATTTGCCCCTATGCATTATCAAAATGAGATATTCACCAAATTTTATGACTTATACTCATTTAAAGTAATTCCTAAAATTGGCAGCATAGTTGCTAAAGATAAGGGTTCTTATGAATATCTAGTAAAAAGCATAAGAGAATTTCCAACTCAGACTAACTTTAAAATGGAAATTGAAGAGGTAGGCTTTAAGAATGTTGAGTTCCACAATATGAGTTATGGAATAGTAGCATTACATATTGGAACAAAATAAACTCTGGTCTATTCAGTAGTTTTTTTGCTAACTTTCTGTAATTTCGCAGCGTTTTTCCTTCAGAAGCTAAAGTTTCTTGAACGTATTGTTCTAAGGAAGTACACTGTAGACTAATGCTGTAACTTTTTCCTGAAGCTAAATACTTAACTTTAAAATAAAATGCAATCTAACATTAAGCAGTTATTTTACTATATAAAACCTAGTTTACATTATTTTACCGTAGCGTTTATTGCAGTTCTATTTTCAGCTTTAACGATTCTTCTTTTTGGTAGGGGCTTAAGCAACATAATTGATTCTGGCGCAGAGCATAATTTTACTACTAATCTATTAGTTGCAATACTGATAGTTTTAGGCATCTCTCTCACTGCATTTATTCGGTTATATTTCATTGGCATTGGAAGCGAAAAAGTTATCGCAAGAATCAGATATGACTTATATAGCAGTATTACTGATTTACAACCAAGTTTCTTTGAGAATACAGGTGTGCAAGATGTTATCTCAGCACTCATTACTGATACCTCTGCATTGCAATCGATAATAAACAGCAGCTTATTGACAATATTGAGGAATGCAGTGGTACTAACTGGTAGTGTTGCAATGCTGTTATACACAAATCTACATTTAACCGCATATGCAGCTGCAATAATACCTATACTGCTCATTGTCATGACTTCACTTGGGAAAAAAGTACGCAATTATGCACGCTTTGCTCAGGATAAATTAAGTGAGCTTGCATCATTTAGTGAGGAAAATTTTAGATCTATAGTAACTATCAAATCGTTTGTACTCGAAGAAAATGAAAAAATCCATTTTCAGAAACATCTAAACTCAGTATCAAAATCATACGTAAAATTAGTACTCTTGCGTGCTATTTTAGTAACTCTAGTTATCACGTGTGTGATAGGTTCGCTAGTTGTTTTGCTTTTTTTGGGAATAAAAGAAGTCTTAAGTAATAATATGACCATTGGAGAACTCTCCTCATTTGTGTTTTATTCAGCACTTGCTGCAGGGGCTGTAAACAATCTAAGCGATAACATCAGTGATTTGCAACGAGGTCTTGGAATTGTAGAGCGTTTATTTGAATTTATGAACATGAAAAGCTCTATATTAGATAATGATAATCCTATAAGGATCAATAGTGTTCAAAAAGGAATTTCGTTTAACGATGTAACATTTTTTTATGCTGATAAGCCAGCATTAAATAACGTATCATTTTCTATAGAGGCAGGCCAATCAGTATCAATTGTTGGACCATCTGGCAGTGGCAAGAGCACCATTTTAAAGCTTTTGCTCCGTTTTCACGATCCAAGTGAAGGCAGTATTACTATCGATGGACAGAATATTAAGACAATTGCGCTAAATGATCTAAGATCGCTGTTTGGCTTAGTACCACAAGATCACATGATATTTTCTTGCTCAATAATGGAAAATATACTATACGGCAAACCGGGTGCTGAATATGAGGAAGTCAGGCGAGCTGCTATCAGCGCTTATGCGATGGAATTTATTGATAAGCTACCGGATAAATTTGATACATTTGTAGGAAAAAGAGGACTGAAACTTTCTGAAGGACAAAAACAACGTATTATAATAGCAAGAGCAATACTGAAAAATCCTCAGGTTTTAATACTGGATGAAGCAACTTCCGCCCTCGACTATAAAAGTGAAAGCCTAGTGCAAAAAGCACTTAGCAAGTTGATGCAAAACAGAACAACAATTATAATCACACACAGACTATCAACCGCACTCAAAACTGACAAGATTATAGTGATCAATCATGGAAGAGTAGAGGAAGTAGGAACTCATGACTCTCTAATGAGTAAAGATGGGCTGTATGCAAAATTGGTGAAGATATAGTAGAAGTTGAAAGAAAATTTGAGTCATACTTGTTGGTTGTTATGCTAGATTGATAACTAAAACTATTAAATCTTTAATTATTTTAACTTATAATAATATCATATTGTCCACCTGCTCCTGCTTGTCCACCTTGTCCGGAACTTAAGCCTGAACCTAAGCCTGAATCTAAAGATGATGATAAATCGATACCATTTGACATAAAAAAGCTTGCAATATCAACCTTGCCAGGAACGGATAAGATTCTCAATTTGAAAACCTCTGATGAAACAGGTATGAGTTCTAAGGAATGTGGGGAAATTATTGCGAGTACTAGAAATGACCTTAGGATTTCAGATGGCAAAATTGTGGGTAAATGTTACGACAATACTGAATGTGATAAATGTGTGGATGCATTGAACTCTAGCATAATCATGGTTCTTGCTACTGATCACAATACACAAGCGGCAGACTCGAATATTTATTTTCTATAAAAGTAATATAATGTGTGTATTGTTAGTACACACATTATTCTATGTTTAATTGTTTGATAAATTTATTTATTGATGGAGTTATTTTATGTTTAAAAGCGCCTATGCTCATCCAATGCCAACTAATACATGTTTTGTAAATGATATGGTAAGAGTTAATTTGTTTACAAAGTTGGATGATTGTAAAGTCAATAAGAGTAAGTTGATTCATGATAAATGTGGTAAAGATCTTAAGTGTAAGATTAATGACAGGACTATGAATGAACTGAAAAAATGTTTTAAGTTTGAGATTGATGATAAGACTAAAAATGAACTGAAAGAAAATATTAAGAATGAACTAGAGAAAAGTATTAAGTTTGAGATTAGTGATAAGACTAAGAATGATCTAAAAGAAAGTATTAAGAATGAACTAGAGAAAAGTCTTAAGTTTGAGATTGATGATAAGACTAAAAATGAACTGATAGAAAATATTAAGAATGAACTAGAAAAAGGTCTTAAGTTTGAGATTAGTGGTAAGACTAAGAATGAGCTAAAAGAAAGTATTAAGAATGAACTGGAGAAAGAGAAAAATGGAGGTACAGGGAATGAAGGTACAGGGAATGCTTATTTTAGTGAAAGCGAAAGTATGGCTTTCCGTCACTATAGTGACAGCAACGACTTAATGTAAACTATAATTTTTCTGGGTTTCAAAAGACCCAGAAAAGGTTGCCTTACACCAAACAAAGAGTAGAGAGAAAATCATAACTTCAACTAGCCCCACTTATTTGCTATACTGCTATAGATTTTATAGCAGTATAGTGAATGAACATTTTCAAGCAGATTTCCTCTCTAATTTCCAGCAAATTAAATGAGTTGAAACAAAGGGGTGTCATAAATACAAGTGCAGAAAATTTTATTGTGGAACCTCCAAGCAATAGAGCACATGGTGATATTTACACAAATGTTGCTATGGTGCTTGCAAAGCATGAAAAAAAGAATCCAATTGAGATTGCAGGGATCTTAGCAAGAGAATTTAAACCTTTTGATGAAGTTGCAGAAGTGGAAATAGCAAGCCCCGGTTTTATCAATATGCACTTAAAAATAGAAGTGTGGCATGGGATTTTGAAACAAATAAATGAGCTAAAAACAGAGTTTGGCACTCTAAATATTGGAAATAATCAAGCTGTCAATGTTGAATTTGTATCGGCAAATCCAACAGGCCCTCTGCATATTGGTCATGCAAGAGGAGCAGTGTTTGGTGATGTTCTGGCAAATTTACTAAAGAAAGTTGGCTATAATGTTACTAAGGAGTACTATATCAATGATGCTGGAGCACAGATAGATACGCTAATTCGGTCAGTATATTTGCGGTATAAGGAAGCTCTGGGAGAAAAAATTAGCATTGAAAAGGGTTTATACCCAGGTGAATATTTAAAGCCAATAGGAGAGGGATTAGCTAAAAAATATGGCAAGGAGCTTAGAGCAGAGGAAGATAACCAGATAATTAGAGAATATACTTTAAGTTCTATTTTAGAACTCATAAAGGAGGACATGAGCTTGCTTGGAGTAAATCATGATGTCTTTACTTCAGAGTATGAGCTACGTGGCAAAATCGAAGAGAGTATAAAGATATTATCTGACAAGGGTCTAGTGTATGAAGGGTACCTGGAGAAACCAAAAGGCAAAGAAAGTGAAAATTGGACTTCCAGAAAAGAAATGTTATTTCGCTCTACAAAATTTGGCGATGATGTTGACCGCGCATTGAAGAAAGAGGACGGCAGTTGGACTTATTTTGCCTCAGATATCGCTTACCATTTTGATAAGATATCGCGTGGTTTTAACAATATGATCGTAGAGCTTGGTAGTGACCACGGTGGTTATGTCAAAAGGCTAAAAGCAGTCGTCTCTGCGCTCAGTGATGATCAAGCAAAAATAGAGGTAAAACTGCATAATATTGTGAATTTTTTCGAGAATGAAAAACCTGTTAAGATGTCCAAAAGATCAGGAAACTTCCTAACAGCAAGAGATGTAGTGGAGGAAGTTGGCAGGGATATCACTCGTTTTATAATGCTGACACGCAAGAATGATATGGTCTTGGACTTTGATTTTGCTAAAGTTAAAGAACAATCAAAAGACAACCCTATTTTTTATGTGCAATATGCGCACGCCCGTGCTCATTCGTTAATGCGTAATGCTCCAAAAGAGCTCCCAACAGCAGATCCTTCACTTTTAAAGACCGATGGGGAGCTCTTCCTCATAAAAATCTTAGCAAAGTGGCCAGATGTGGTAGAAATAGCGGCAAGGCTTTGTGAGCCACATAGAATTACTTTCTACTTACTTGAAGTTGCAGAAGCGTTTCACGTTTTATGGGGATATGGCAAAAGTGATTTAAATATGAGGTTTATACTGGAGAATAACTTAAATCTCACCGCTGCAAGAATGTTTCTCGTCCAAGCCTTAGCACACGTCATTGCTTCTGGACTTTCGATTTTTAATATAGAGCCTTTGAAAGAGATGAGTTAATTTTAATGCGTAATATTAAATGTGATAATAAATTATTGATGTAAGTACAATAAGGCCAAAAATTATACAAGAGGTCTGTTAAAATCACGTATGTCGATTGTCTTGAAGTCACACAATTGTTCTGTAGAGCTATGTCCTGTAATAATTACTGTACCGTTCTGCTCAGAGCGTATTGAGATTAGGTTCAATACTAATTCACATGTTGTGCTATCAAGATTACAGAAAGGTTCATCTATCAGCCAGATATTTGCATTAGAAATTAAAAGGCGGGCAAGCGCAACTCTTCTTTTCCAGCCTGCAGAAAGTTCACCATATCTAATGTTAAATACAGGTTGCAACTCTAAACAATAAGCAGCTGCCATAACTGATTCTCTAGTGTTCCGTATTCTTGCCCAGAATTCTATGTTTTCACCAATTGTTAAGCTATCTTTACAGGCGTTTTTATGTCCTACGTAAACCATGGAAGATATAAAGGATTTTGGATCATCATATATGTCTTTTCCGTAGTATCTTATATTGCCTGATACTGGCGGTAAGAGTCCAGATAAACTTCTGATTAAGCTGGTTTTGCCGCTACCATTTGGACCAGTGATTAAGATTTTTGATTTTGGCTCAGCTTTAAAATTGAGGTTTTTAAATAATACTTTGTTATTACGAGCACAGGATAGATTTTTACATTCAAGCATGGATTATCTGCCTTTTCCTTTATATTTACCCTTAGTTGAAGACTGAGCTTTTATAAATAGCTCCCAAAATCCTTTCTTATCACCTTCTCTGTGTATCAATTGTGCAAAATGTTTCATTAAACTATTACCCATCATAACCATCTTTGTCCATTTACCTAACGGTTTTGCTATATCAACTATTTCTAGATCTTCTTTGTAAACTTGCATATTCTTTTGTTTCTCCCTTAGCATTTCCTGTTGTTTCATCAACTCTTTTTGCTTATTTTTTTGATACAATTCATTAAATCTTCTATTTTCTTCCCACTCTTCTTTGAGAACTTTTAGAGGAAATATAATTTTCCTAATATGATTTTTGTATATTTTTCTCAAAAAGAGAGATACTGCAATTATAGCAAGTAATATCGTGCTATATGTAATGATTTGTCCGAACGGCATTTTTATACTCAGCTTATTGGCAAGCGGTATTTACAATTATACCATAACTATAGAAATTTTACAATTTTTTTCTGGATAAAGATAGTAGACTAAAAATTTCTAAAGGACAAAAGCAACGTATTTACGTACAGGCTATCAACTACTACACTCAAAACTGACAAGTGATTAATCATTGGAGAGTAGAGGAATCACGGCTCTCTAATGAATAAAGATGGACTGTGTCAAGCTGGTGAGTAAGGTGGAAATTGAATAATTGTTGGTTATCATGCTAGATCTACAATATAAGTTATAAAATTTTTAATCATTTTGGCTTATAATAATTTCTGAGTTAACCTTAGATTTCCTGAGCTGTGGTTTCTTTTACCCATGTTGAATTCCTAGCTTTTATACTCTAATTTAATTCCAGTTTTGACTATATAGGAGGTCACAATGTCAAACAATATCTATAGCGATCAAGTTAATAATAGTAATTTATATGCCAACAAACTTTTTTATGGTGAAGAGGGTGAGCAAGTCGAAAATCTAGGAGATCAGGTTGCGGAAAAAGAGGATGATAAATCAGAAGAAGATTTACTTCGTGACTGTAGAGATGAAACTAAGAAGGCAAAAGATAAGTTAATACAGTGTAAAAAAGATGCTGTGGAATCACAAAGAGAAATTACAAAATTAGAAGCAGAAGCTAGTGAATTAAAGTCACAGGTTCAAGAAGAAAGAGAGAAGGTAGAACAAACTAAGAATGAAGCTGAGGCAAAAGTTGATAAGTTAAAATTACAGGTTCAAGAAGAGAAAGGGAAGGTAGAACAAACTAAGAATGAAGCAAAAGCAGAAGTTGATGAGTTAAAATTACAGATTCAAGAAGAGAAAGGGAAGGTAGAACAAACTAAGAATGAAGCTGAGGCAGCAAAAGCAGAAGTTGATGAGTTAAAATTACAGGTTCAAGAAGAAAGAGAGAAGGTAGAACAAACTAAGAATGAAGCAAAAGCAGAAGTTGATGAGTTAAAATTACAGATTCAAGAAGAGAAAGGGAAGGTAGAACAAACTAAGAATGAAGCTGAGGCAGCAAAAGCAGAAGTTGATGAGTTAAAATTACAGATTCAAGAAGAGAAAGGGAAGGTAGAACAAACTAAGAATGAAGCAAAAGCAGAAGTTGATAAGTTAAAATTACAGATTCAAGAAGAGAAAGGGAAGGTAGAACAAACTAAGAATGAAGCTGAGGCAGCAAAAGCAGAAGTTGATGAGTTAAAATTACAGGTTCAAGAAGAAAGAGAGAAGGTAGAACAAACTAAGAATGAAGCAAAAGCAGAAGTTGATAAGTTAAAATTACAGGTTCAAGAAGAAAGAGAGAAGGTAGAACAAACTAAGAATGAAGCAAAAGCAGAAGTTGATAAGTTAAAATTACAGGTTCAAGAAGAAAGAGAGAAGGTAGAACAAACTAAGAATGAAGCTGAGGCAGCAAAAGCAGAAGTTGATGAGTTAAAATTACAGGTTCAAGAAGAAAGAGAGAAGGTAGAACAAACTAAGAATGAAGCTGAGGCAGCAAAAGAGGAAGTTTTGAGGTACAAAATTGAACAGGAGAAAGAAGAAGTGATGCAGAGTAAGATTGAAGGAGTAAAAGAAGAACTTTTAAAGTGTAAAATTAACATGGCAAAAGCAGAGACTGAGTGGTATAAAAAAGCAGCTGAAGAATGTAAAAATGAGAAAAGAATCGGTACAGATAAACCTAGTATTAAGGTAGGGAATGAAAATGATAGAGGCAAACATGTTACCAATGAAGTAGGGAATGAAAATGATAGAGGCAAACATGTTACCAATGAAGTAGGGAATGAAAATGATAGAGGCAAACATGTTACCAATGAAGTAGGGAATGAAAATGATAGAGGCAAACATGTTACCAATGAAGTAGGGAATGAAAGTGGAGAAATTACATCTCGAGAAATAACACCAGATCTTAGCCTGCCAGGAATTTGTGGGCCTAAGGCTACTTTGTATAAATCGAATAATAAGATAGGTTGTCAAGGTTTTAATACATCTGATTTATTAAAAGAACTCTATCCTGAGATGTATAGTAATTCTAAAATTTTGCCATATATAGAAAAGGGATCAGAGGGTATTTATAGTGTAGTAAATTTTAAATTTGCCTTTACTGATACTATTAGTTCAGCAGCCAACTTTGGTAATACGAAATGTCTTAAATGTATTGATAGTCCACGAGAGTTAGCTTGTCAGGACGAGAAGGTTAAGAGTTTCTGCCAATCTGGCAATGATTATGCTAATAAAGAATTAAACAAGAATTTTTTTTCTAGAGAATCATGTCCTGATCTCATCAAAGACCCCGGTGGAGCAAGTATTGTGAAAGCGAAACAAGTTGCACCATTGATAATTGTTAATAACGCAGGGAATATGATAGATAAAGAGGGCAATAATACTCAAGTACACTATAATTCATTAAAGCCTTATCTAAAGCTTAATGGTAAAATCAGGGACTGTGGAAATGATCAAAAGTGTAAAGATTATAATGCAATTATGGAGAAAGTTGCATGGGATAGTGATAAGGAAGTACTATTAAAAGCTGTCTTTAATAATGTGCAAAGAACAACTCCTTACTCTTATGATAATGAGGTTGGTTCTTTTCCCATTGATAATGAGTTGATATAAGAGAGAATGTTCTCTGGATTTTTTAGTTCAGAGAACACTTTTGTAGAAAAATAGAGTTGGTGACCTTACTCAAAAAAAAGTAGAGAAGAAGTTTTTGTTGTGAGAATAAATTTAGCAGAGTTTATAATATAATATTTAAGTTATTTATGATAAAAAATAGATTTTTTGCATAACCAGCCAGTCTGGGATTTAGCAAGAAAATCTAGATTCCAGCGTTACGCGCTGAAACTCTTTAAATTCCAGTAGTGCAAGAAATCTAATTTCTACGTATTCAAATATGGAAGTTCTAGTTTGCTGAACAGAACGTTGAGAAGTATCAATAAGAAGCTCCCTTTTGAGTAAACTTTTCTGCAACGGAGTTATCGTAATAACATCCCTTATGTACGTTGCATGAGCAGATTGGTCAAATATACGAAAGAGTTATAATACAGATTTTACTCAAAAAATATTGAAACAATCTCACACATCTTAAACTAAGTTCTCAATTTCTCAAAGAAATCTTTTAATAAAAGAGAACATTTTGTTTCTAATATTCCACCATAAACTTCAGGTATGTGGTTACAGAATTGAAATATTCTAGTGCCGTTTTCAACTCCTCCACCTTTGGGATTGTAAGCCCCGAAGTACAGACGTTTAATTTTTGCAAAAGAGATAGCTTGAGCGCACATCGGGCACGGCTCTAACGTTACGTACATTTCAGCTTCATAAAGCGTGGAAGTTGAAAATGCTTGTCTAATTGTTAACATTTCTGCATGTGCAGTTGGATCATTAGATATATTGTGTGCAGAGGAGATGATATTGTTTCCATTAACTATTACAGCGCCTATTGGCACTTCGCCATCTTTCTGAGCAAGTTTTGCTTGCTCTATGGCAAGTTCCATGTATTGGTACTTAAACATTAGGTGCTTGGGTAAATATAATTTTCTTTTCTTGGCTTTTCTATTTTTTCTAGGTTATAGAATTCACTAAGGACTATTGTCCTTTTTACAAGGCTATCTATTTCTCGCTTTAAATATTTTTTTATTTCTTCTACCGATTTTAGTTCGTTTATAGCTACAACTACTTCTTCCATTATATCCTCTATAATTTGATCCTCCTCTAATTTATATATTATTTGTTCTACATGCCTATTCAATTCCTCGAAGGTCGCAGATCCATATGTAATGCTATCTTTACTATTTCTTAGTAACATTTTTACCTCTCTATTAGAATAGAGTTTATTAAGTTCTATTAAACTCTATTGTCAATAGTTGCCTTAATAAATGATGTAAAGAGAGGATGAGGAGAAAATGGTCTTGATTGAAATTCTGGATGAAATTGCACACCAATAAACCATGAGTGATTTTTTAGCTCCACTGCCTCTATGCATGTTTTATCTTCTGATATACCACTGCATATCATTCCATTCTCTTCTAAGTTATTTTTATAATCTAAATTAACTATATATCTGTGTCTGTGTCTTTCTGAAATAGTGACACTACTATACACATTTGCCATTTTTGAATTTGGATTTACATTACACTTGTATGTTCCAAGTCTCATGGTTCCACCAAGATCAACGTTCTTACCATCAGCGAGCTTGATGATTGGGTGTTTGCAAGTATAAAATTCTTCAGAGTGTACATCTTCAAGCTTAATAACGTTACGAGCAAATTCAATCACTGCAAGCTGCATACCAAGACATATTCCTAAAAAAGGAATGTTATTTACACGGGCATAGTTTATTGCTAATATTTTACCTTCTATTCCATTATCACCAAATCCTCCTGGAACAAGGACTGAATTAGAGCTTTGTAATTTTTCTCTGATAAACTTTGCATCTATAGATTTTCCATTCTCTTCTCTTGAGTTGACCCAATTTATCTTCACTCTAGCTTTATTACTAATTGCACCATGGTTTAATGCTTCAATCAGTGATTTATATGCGTCAGGAAATTCAGTATATTTTCCTACTATGGAAACGATAACTTCTTGTGTTGGATGTTTCATAGAGTGTACTATTTGGTCCCATTCAGGTAAGCTTGGTTTTGGCTTACTTAAGTGAAAGTGATCCAAAATTTGTGCCCCGAGCCCACATTGATTATACAAGGACGGTAACTCGTATATATGGTTTACATCAGGAGCAGGTATTACGTTAGATAAAGAAACATTGCAAAGATTGGCTATCTTTTCTTTTTGATTATCGGAAATTTCTTTTTCACTGCGACATAATATAATATCTGGTTGTAACCCCGCAGAGTTTAACTCTCGAACTGAATGCTGTGTCGGTTTTGTCTTTAATTCTTGTGCTGCAGTGAGATATGGTATTAAAGTTAAGTGAATAAGGATAACTTTTTGCTTTCCTAGTTTATAATTAACTTGGCGTATAGCTTCCAAAAACGGTTGGCTTTCAATATCACCTACGGTTCCGCCTATTTCGCATATTACAAAATCTAAATCTTCTGTACCATTAAAAATGAAAGATTTGATTAAATCTGTCACATGAGGAATGATTTGCACAGTTTTGCCTAGATAATCACCACACCTTTCCTTCTTTAATAATTTATTATATACTTTACCAGTTGTTATATTGTCGTCCTTGGTTGCTTTAATTTTAGTAAAACGCTCGTAATGTCCAAGGTCTAAATCAGTTTCAGCACCATCCTCAGTAACAAATACTTCCCCGTGCTGAGCTGGGCTCATTGTTCCAGGATCAATGTTGAGATATGGGTCAAGCTTTCTGATGCGAACATTGAATCCATGAGCTTGAAGAAGTGCTCCCACACTTGAAGCAACTAAACCCTTACCAAGTGATGAAACAACTCCACCTGTAACAAAGATAAACTTGGTTTCTTTCATTAATTTTCAAATGGAACAGAAGTTGATTGGCCTTCTTGCTTCTTTTCTGATATAATCTTCTCTGCAATTGATTTTTTATGTACATCTTTTGAACATAATCCTGATAGTAACAGTGTATTTATAATGAACAATCCAGCAACTATAGAAGTTATTCTACTGAGTGGATTTTCAGAAGACTTTACCGGAATTATTGAATTCATTTGCTGTTGTGAATTACTAAAGCCACTTAATGAACTACTTCCAGGTGGCTGCAGGAGTACTAAAATTACCAATACAACAACTAATATTATTTGAAGTACACTAAGTACTGTTACTGACATTATGAATAGAGCTAAAAATAAAGATTTTAGGAGCATAAGGATCATAAGTCAAGAATATCTTTACCCGAGTAACTTGACTACTGGAACCCAAGTATGTATTAAACCTTATTTAAATTATGAGCTATCAAATTTTAAAATACAAAGATTATGAACCAAAAATGGATGAAAGTTCTTTTATCGCAGATGGTGTGCGTATCATAGGTAACGTTGAAATAGGAAGGAATGCGAGTATCTGGTTTAATTGTGTGATCAGAGGAGATGTTGGATCAATCAAAATAGGTGATGAAACGAATATTCAAGATGGCACCGTAATTCATGTAGATAGAAATCCAGGCGGTGACACGATTATTGGTAGTATAGTGACGGTTGGACATTTTTGTGTGTTACATGCATGCACGATACATGATAAAGCATTTATTGGTATGGGCTCTGTTATAATGGATCATGCGATTGTCGAGTCTGGAGCTATGGTAGCTGCTGGCTCACTGGTGACACATGGAAAAGTGATAAAAAGTGGTGAAGTATGGGCTGGCAGGCCAGCACAATTCTTCAAAAAAATGTCAGATGAGGAAATAAAACATATTACACAATCTGCACAAAATTATATCATGCTGATGAAAGAATATAAGGCTATATGCTAGGTTGAGAAATCTTCAGCTCTGATGCACATTCTACGTTAACTACTTCAAAAGTTTCTTCAACTATATAATGCTTATCAATATAAGCTTCTTCAACTCTAGGAATATGCTGATTAATAAAACTACCTCTGACTAGAATATCCTTTACTGGCCAGTTTGTTTCTATCTGAGTACCTGATGATTTAGCTGCACATTTTGTCCATGCTGACGTTAGAAAAAGAGATATAGTATTGTTTGAGTTAAGAAAGAAATTTACACGACTCCTGCAGTATTCAAGCGATTTGCCCACTGGATAATCTGGTATTTCACCTACAACCTTTCTTATTAACCAATTGCACTCTTTGGTAAATATGCTTGCTTCTTTTGGAACTTGTAGCGGTATTATAATATCATTGCTAATTCTATTTTCTTCTTGAGAAAAAAGTTCGGTGTAAGCTCCTTTTTTACTGTGTTTCTCAAAATACTTAGGAAAATAAATATTGAGATATTCAGAGTGTAATTCTATTCGACTTTTCTGATCATTTTCTAAGATAAACGTATATTTATCACCATTTTGCTTAAGTTCGCATAACTTAAATTTACTAAGGTCAGAGTCTGGAAATGGCTTTTCAATTTCAAAAGCAAGTGTAAGAGTGTGCGTTGTGTGATCAAGTTCATTTTTTTCTTGTAGACCATCTTGTAGACTATAGTACTTATTTTTTTCATACTCTTTTCCTTCTATGTTAGCACTCACTTCCTCTTCATCCAAATTTTCAATAGCATCAAAAAATTCTTCTTCATCCAGATCTCTTTCTTTTTCACCTGGCTCTTGTTCTTTCAGAGAATCATACCATACATCCTCTTCATTAACTTTCTCCTCTATTGTATTTTCTACACTTATTTTTCTTGTATGATCATTTCCATTGCTAGCAGTTGTTTGATGATGTGTATCGTTAGTTTGAAAAAAGCTCTTTACTTTTGATATTAAGCTAATCCATGAAAGTCTGACTTGATTAAGTAGCCATTTAAAACTCTTCATTGTTTTACCCCAACCTAATTACTAAAAATTGTAACAGAATAAATTAAATATGTCAATAAGATACACAAATTGTACTAACTGGGAATTAGTGGCAGCACTTAACATCTGTGTAAATTTTGACATAGGCGTTTTCTGCATTTTAACCAAATCAGTAAGGAGAACACCATTGATATTCTCCTTTTAGAAGCAACTTGAATAAAACTGATAAAGTTTGAATTAAAGTGTGATTAGGAAAGTGAGTGATGAGAACTCTTTATTTGGACTTCTTTTGATTCATCTATTTTAGTATTAGGTCTTAGTGCTTCATATGTAGCACCACCAGCTACGAGTGCAGATGCTGTAGCTATGCCAATTATTGCTAATATACTTAGTCTAGTTGTATGTTCAAGTATAGTACTTGCTACCAGCCCAACAGCAAGACCAACACCAATAACAGCAGTGTACAACATTCTAGGATTATTTGAATTAGGCATATAGCTCACTAACTCTCTGCAACACTTTTCTGATTCTTTCTTTATATCCTCGAGCTTATTTAGATCTTCTTCTTCTATTTTAGCATTTAATTCTAGTTTCTTACATAATTCTTGCATTTCTTTTACTTGTTTTTCTAATTTTTTTAAAAAATTTATTATTTTTGTTCCTTGTAATTTTATTATTGTTTCCTTAAGTAGTAACGTTGATATTGGCATTGCTATTTCTTCTATCTCTTTTTCTGTTTTCCTTTCCAATTCCACTACTTTTTCTATTCCTTCGTCTGATATTTCAGTGTCTTTTTTTAGTTCTATTTCAAATTTTCTTTTTTTCAACTCTGATTTTGCTTCTTCTAATGATTCTAATGCATTCCATAGCTTTTCACCAGAATTCTGACTCCGTTTTGGTGACATAGACTGACTGCCTTTGAACTTTTTTGGTGATATGGGCTGATTTTTACCATCTTTAAGCTTTTTTGAGTTTTCACCAGCACTTACTTTAGCCATAATAAACCTCGCATATTAAATAATGCTATTACATAATATCTTTAAAGCTCAAGGTCAAATAGTATCTTTACATAATATAAATCATAAACAGAAAATTTTAGTGTAAATTGCCATATTTACTTTGTGCTACGGTTTGAGATAGAATAACAACTTGCTTCAAATATGGAAAGGCAGTACAACTCTATAATCAAGTTACTGAACTCTCATTTACTCCTCTTTTTTTGTAAAACAATCTACAATTCATTAGAAGATCTTCAGATAGACGTTGATCATTGGTTGTGTTTTTACAATGAGACAAGACCTCATTCTAGTAAATATTGTTATGGCGATGTAGACTTTCCTGAATAGAAAACATATTAGAAAAATATTAGTAGCATTACATAAGAGACTGATATTAGTTTTCAATTTTTCTGTTAGTTAATTCTTGCTTGCTAGGTTAAGTTGTGTCTGGTAACCATAATGGCAAATCTTGTTAATTTGAGGCGTGGATTTTAGCCTCTCTCATCCTTACATTAGTTACATATTCTTTCGCAGAGGGCTAATGATAGCAATGAATTTATTAGTAAAATTCAGTAATTTATAACTGACAATTAGAGCTGTTAATTAGCAACTCACTTTAAATAAGTTACTCAACTGTGACAGATTTAGCTAAATTTCTCGGACAATCTACATCTAACCCTTTTTTTTCTGCAATAGAATAAGCAAGAAATTGCATAGCAACACTGTAGATAATTGGAGAAACAAAATTGTCAACTTCTGGAAGTTGCACCACATCTATGCAAATTCCCTTTAAGAGCGGTGCTCCTTGCTTATCACTAAAGGCAATTACTTTACCTTTTCTTGCAATAATCTCTTGTATATTGGATAGCGTTTTAAAGAATAAATTATCGTAAGGAATAATTGCGATAACAAGTACAGTAGAGTCTATCAAGGCGATAGAACCGTGCTTCATTTCTCCCGCTGCAATACCAATTGTGTTGATATATGAAAGCTCTTTTATCTTCAATGCACCTTCCATTGCAACTCCATATGAGCTTCCTCTCCCAATTATAATTATATTATTGTGCTCTAATATACTGCCTGATATATGTTGTATTTCCATCACATTCAAAACATGCTCTACATGTTCGGGAATGGAATTAATAGCACCGCTTAGTTCCTTTATCCTCTCTCTACCCAGTATACCTTTTATTTTTCCAAGCTCTACAGCAAAGCATGCTAAAATTGCAAGCTGCGTAGAAAAGGTTTTTGTCGAAGCAACACCAATCTCAGGTCCAGCAAGAGTATGCAATACAATATCTGAGGCTTTTTCTATGCTGCTATTAAATGTATTAATTATGCTAATGATCATTTGTTTCTGCAATCTCGCATAACGTAGTGCTTCCATAGTATCTGCAGTTTCACCAGATTGAGAAATGAATAAGCCAATACTACCTTCTTCGAGCTTGACGCTGCTATACCTAAATTCTGACGAGATTTCTAGATATACCCGAATTTGAGCAATACTTTCCAGCCAACACTTTGCTATTAGTCCAGCAAAATAGGATGAACCGCATCCAACTATAGTAATGTAACCTAGTTCAGAAAATAATTCTTTGTTGATTTCTTTATATTGTTTATAAAATTGATTTATTGTTTTGTTTAATGCATACGGTTGCTCAAAAATTTCTTTTAGCATAAAGCTAGGGTAACCATTTTTACTAATTAGAAAATTTCTTGGACTGCTATTTTCTGTTCTGCGTTTAACTTGTATACCATTATTATATATACTGAATTCGTTAGATTTTATTACTGCAATATCATTATCTTCTAAATGCAATATTTTTTCTACAAATGAATTCAAAGTATTAGTATCAGAAGCAGCAAACACTTTATTACAGTTATATCCTATTGCTAAAGGCAAATTTCTTTTTGCAACAAATAAAGTATCTGGATATTCTGCAAATAATAAAGCCAAAGCAAGTGAACCTTGTAAATTGTTTAGACACTGTAATATAGAATCAATTGGTGATAACCCTTCATCAAGATATGAAGTTAATATGTTTGGTATCACTTCTGTATCAGTATCGGTGTGGAAAGATACTCCCTTTTCTTCCAGATCCTTTTTTAATATATTGTAATTTTCAATTATGCCATTATGAGCAACAACAACATTATTTATATAAATGGGATGAGCATTTTTAAGATTTGGAGCTCCATGTGTAGCCCAACGAGTATGTGCTATACCAACTTTGCTACTAGATATCTTGCTCTCATGAACAACTTCACACAATCTTTCAACTTTACCTTCTGATTTTTTTACTTCTATCTTACCTCTATTATTTATAATTGCTATACCTGAAGAGTCATAACCTCTGTATTCCAATTTTTGCAACGCGGTTAGTAAAGTTGGTATTACTGAATCACCGCTACTTACTATACCTAATATTCCACACACTTCTTAAATTATGAAGCATTTTTGTCTTTTTTACTTTCCTCTAGTTTATTTTTCTTGCCATTCTTTTCAACTTTGCTTTTTTCAATAGATTTAGCTACTGGCTTTTGAATTTCTTTATTTAAGATTTCAGATATAGCAGACTTTAGGATTTTTATTTCAATTTTTGGTGCTATTTCTAGTATTAGTTGTGCATTTACTTCGTCAACTTTGTTTACTTCACCTATTATTCCACTAGAAGTAATAACCGTATCACCACGTTTTATTTGATCTATCATCCTTCTATGTTCTTTTAGTTTTTTGTGATTGGGACGAATAATGAGAAAATAAAATACTACAAATATTAAAATGAGTGGAATAAAGCTAGCAACAGATGCTGATACATTGTTAGTCGCATCTGCCGCAAAAACCTCAGAAATGAACATATTTAATCCCAATTATTAACGATAAAGTTAAATAGATTAAGCAGCAATTACAATATCATGTCAAGTCTCTGAAAGAAATTAATTCAAATTAATAAGAAACTTAAGGAATTTTAAGGTGTTTCTGCTGTAATGGCGGGAGTGATGAGACTTGAACTCACGACCTCATGCGTGACAGGCATGCGCTCTAACCAACTGAGCTACACCCCCCATTGCTTTTTAACGTTTGCAATCTTAAAGCTAATCAACGTGTTGCTACTTGTCAATATTTTTTGTTTGCGCTTTTTTGTCTTTTTTATTACTATGTAAATAACTTAATTTCACACATGGCTTATGCAAGTAGTCCCGTTAGGGTTATGCCATGGAGGATAAACTATTTGGAGGAGTAAATATGACAAATTTGCCTAAAGTCACTATACGTGATTTAGCTGAATCTGGTGTGCATTTTGGCCATAAAGTTAGTCGCTGGAATGCGAAAATGGCCCCATATATATATGGTGTACATCAACAGAATCGTATACACATAATAGACTTACGAAAAACATTACCATTGTTAGAGGCGGCAATGAAAGCTTTATACGATGTTGCATCTCAAGATGGTCGCATTTTATTTGTTGGTACGAAATTTCAAGCTTTAGATATTGTTGCAAGTGAAGCGGTTCGTTGTGGTCAATATTATGTAAATGATCGATGGCTTGGTGGTATGCTTACTAATTGGAACACTGTTTCTTCTTCGATAAAAACTTTGATACAATATGAGAAAATATTAAATGATGAAGATAGTATCTTAACAAAAAAAGAATTAGGAAATATTGAAAAGAAAAGAAAAAAGCTTGATAAAGAATTGGGTGGCATTAGAGAAATGGGAGCAGTTCCTGATATTTTATTCATTATTGATACTAACAAAGAGCATATAGCGGTTAAAGAGGCTAAAAAACTGGGTATTCCTGTAGTTGGAGTACTTGATACCAATTCTGACCCAGATGATATTGCCTATCCTATATCAGGAAATGATGATTCAAGAAAATCAATAGAGCTCTACTGTAAATTAGCTGCTGATTCTATATTAGCTGGAATAGAGTCTAGTTTGACAAGGTCTAGAGTTAAGGATGATGAGCTTATTCAAGAAAAAGAAGGGGGTATTGTGCAAACTAAAAAGAAGCGTATGAAGGATGAAACAGAAAGGGAGGTAATAGTAAGTAAATGAAGATGGATTCAAGTAGTATAAGGGAATTACGCGATAGAACAGGGCTTGGCTTAAGCGATTGTAAGAAAGCGTTAGAAGAGTGTGATGGTGATATTAAGAAAGCCGTTGATAGGTTACGTACAATAGGATTTGCTAAAGCTGACAAAAAGTCTGATAGAGTAGCTTCAGATGGGCTTATTGCTATGTGCTTGGCTAAAAATTATGGTGTATTGGTTAAAGTCAATTGTGAAACTGATTTTGTTGCTAGAAATGAGAAGTTCATAGCATTAGTTTCAAATTTAGCATCAATTGCTTGTCAAGAACGTTGTACTAGTCTTGATGAGTTAAAAAATGCCAAATATGAAGATGTTGGTACAGTACAGGAAGCTATTATGAGTGGTACATCGGTTCTTGGTGAGAAGTTAGAGTTAAGCAATCTTTGCTACCTAGAGACTAAGGATGGGATTATTGCTGGCTATGTACATGGTGATATGCATGGCTTAGGTAAGATTGGTGCTTTAGTAGCATTGCAATCATCTGGTGATAAACAAGAGATTGGAAAGCAAATAGCTATGCATGTAGTTGCTATGAAACCTGAAGCTTTATCTATAGATGATTTAGATCAAGAAAAATTAAACAATGAGCGTTCTATAATTGAGGAGCAAGTAAAGAGCTTAAATAAACCTGAAGAGGTAGCGAAAAAAATAGTAGATGGACGAATGGCTAAATACTATGAAGAAGTTGTTCTACTAGAGCAGAAGTTTATAAAAGATGATAAAATGAAGATTGCTGATTTTATAGAATCAAGTGCTGTTAAATTAGCTAATTATAAGTTACTTACTTTGGATGGTGCAAATAAGTAACAAAACTTCAGAAGTAAAGTACCCCAGAGTGTTATTCAAAATCTCTGGGGAGGCTTTGATGGGATCAAAGCTATTTGGCCATGATATGGAAGTTATAGATAAACTATCCAAAGACATAGTTGAAGTTTGTAATCTCGGAGTTCAAGTTTGTATTGTTGTTGGTGGTGGGAATATTTTTCGTGGTGCATCAGCATCTTTAAGTGGCTGTGAAAGAGCAAGCAGTGATTATATTGGAATGCTTGGTACTGTTATTAATGCTTTAATTTTGCAAAATTTTTTAGAAAAAAGCTCTATAGTCTCTAGGGTGTTGTCTGCTATACCTATGACTACTATATGTGAACCTTATATAAGAAGGAAGGCTATTCATCATTTAGAAGAGGGCAGGGTGATAATTTTTGCAGCAGGAACGGGTAATCCATTTTTTACTACGGATACAGCTGCAGCTTTACGCGCTGTTGAAATGAATTGTAATGTTATTTTAAAAGGTACGCAAGTAAGTGGCGTGTATTCTGCTGATCCAAAAAAAAATGAGAATGCTGTAATGTACGATAGGCTTTCTTACACAGATTTGTTAACTCGTGATTTGAAGGTTATGGATGCGTCAGCAATTTCACTTGCTCGTGAAAATTCTATTCCAATTGTAGTTTTTTCTTTGAAAAGTGAAAAAATGGTCAATATTATTAAAGGTCAAGGTACTTATACTATAGTCTCAGATTATAAACATTAGGTAATTTATGTTAAACGAAATAAAAGCTAAAACAAAAGAAAGAATGCTAAAAACTATTCAGTCTTTTCATGATGATATGAAAGGTGTACGTACTGGTAGAGCTAACTCATCATTACTTGATGGTATAGTTGTAAATATCTATGGTGGACATCAAAAACTGAACCAAGTTGCAGGCGTTTCAGCTATAGATAACAAAACTCTATCAGTTAAAGTTTGGGATGCTACTGTTGTCGGTGAAGTGAAAAATGCGATAATCAATGCTAACCTAAATTTAAATCCTGTTGTTGAAGGAAATACTATACGTATAGTTCTTCCAGACTTAACACAAGAAACTCGTGAAAAATTAGTGAAACTATTGCATCAATTTTCTGAAAATGCACGAGTTGCAATTAGAAATATACGCAGAGATGTTATGGAAGAAATAGAGGAAATGAAGAAAAATAAGGAAATCTCAGAAGATGATTTTCATGTTGCCAAAAAGGAAATACAAAACATTACTGATGATAATGTAAAAAAAGTCGATGATGACTTATCTATTAAAGAAAAGGATATATTGCATCATTAAGTTAATATGAAAGAATTTTTCAGTATTGAAAAACATAAGAGGATTCGATATAGATACAGTTGTATGAATGCTGTGATTCAGATCTCATCATTACGCACACATTTGATCGTTATACCTTTTGAAATCTAGAAAAAAAGCTTTTCAGTTTGATTTTTTATTACGATAATTAAGTTTACACTCTTGAGCGAAAACGATGCTGAAACGCCTTTTCCTTATTTTTGCATTTGTATTACTCATCCCACTGTCAAATGTTGATGCCAGAAGATATATCAGAATTGTTGGATCTTCAACTGTTTTTCCTTTTATCTCATTTATATCTGAAGAATTCAGCCGTATATTTTCCTTTAAAACTCCAGTTGTAGAATCGATAGGAAGTGGATCAGGGTTCAAAATGTTTTGTTCAGGAATAGGGGAAGGCACACCAGATATCACTACTTCATCTCGCCCTATGAAGGAAGTAGAGAGAGAATTATGTAAAAGAAATAAAGTGAATGAAGTAATAGAGATAATAATTGGCTATGATGGAATTGTTATTGCAAATTCAAATCAAAGCCATAGATTTGATTTTACAAAAAATGACCTGTTTGAAACTTTATCTTCATATTCTGAAGACAATGATAGATTAGTAAAGAATAACAAGAAATTTTGGTCTGATGTAAATCAAGCTCTACCAAAAACAGAAATTAAAATCTATGGCCCACATCAAAATACAGGTACACATGAAACTTTGATTAATTTTATTATGCTTGATCAATATTCATGTATGAACTCAAGGATTTTCAAAGAGAATTATCAAGACCAAGAAAAAAGAAAGAAAGCATGTAGTAATATCAGAGATGATGGAAGATATATAGAAGTTGGAATTAATGAAAACATAATAATACAAAAATTGAAGAGCAATAAAAATGCTTTAGGAATATTTAGCTTCAGCTTTTTAGCGAAAAACCAAGATGAGATTCAAGGAAGCACAATCGCAGGAATTGAGCCAACTTATAAAAATATATCATCGGGGGAGTATATGTTAGCAAGGCCTTTATATCTTTATATAAAGAAAGAACACTTAGATACTGTTGATGGATTAAGGGAATTCATTAGAGAAGTTGTAGACTCTATTAGTACTGAAGGTGGATATTTATCTAGGCTTGGCTTAATTCCACTTTCAAGCGAAAATATAAAAAAAGTCTTGGAAAAGGTTCGTGATATAATATGATGACTTTGATATTTTTTTATTCTGGATACTAGGTTAAAAATAGAACGTTTAAATTTCTTGTTTTTATTGTTATCATACTTAGATTTCCTAAGAACTTATTTACTACAAAATACAACAAGTTCTATTTATTTGAGAAAGTTGTGCGTCTTGTAGAACAGATTTTGTTGTAGGTTTCTCTGTAGCTATTTCAAGGTTTTCTTCTATGGTTTTTTGTTCTCTGTAATCTTTAACTTCTTGAATGAAATCTTCAAGCCACTTCTCACTACCTATCTTGGCATGTCGTTGTTGCTCACCTTTAAGAAGTTTTATTACAGCTGCATCTTGATTTTCAGGCACTCTTTGATATTTAAGCCACAAGTCACGAATATCAGGAGGAGCTTTTTTCAAATGAGCTTCAAAGGTTGCTTTTGTGTCTTTTGTACTTTCTTCTTGTTGATCTTGATGGAATTTAAACCAGAAATTGCGAATATCAGGAGAAGCTTTATCCCAAAGAAGTTTAGTAATTTCTTTTATATTTCTCAGATCTTCTTGTTTCAATCTTTTACCATCACCTATATATCGTTTATTAAGACCAACTTGCAGAGGATAAAGTAAAAGGGTAGTTTTGCTCTGTGAATGTATAGGTCTATTTAAAATCATTGCTAGATTTGTATCACAATCTTCTAATACTGCTTTAACTTTTTTAACATCTAAATAATCTATTGCTTGACGTAATTTGTGGTGAAGATCACTTGTTCTCTTTAAGTTTTTCACTTTTTGCATATGCGAATCATCATTTCCTTTCGCTTCTTGCATAGCTATATCACACGAAATACTCTCAATTTTTTGCTCCATTTTCTGTATACATTGATTAATTTCCTTTTGATTTTTTTTGAATATAATCAACTGTGAAGTGGTACAAGGGTTAGGTAGATCGTCTTTAAACTCTTTTTGTATATTACTAGGTAATTCGCTTTTCAAAACTTCTTGTATATCGCTATCGTAATTATTTTTTATATTCTCAAAGTTGCCTTGTATAGCTTCACTAATTAATGAATCTCGAATGTTTTTTTGTCTGTCAGTTAATAACATACCTTACCTCTATCTCTTATGGCAAATTTAGCGCTATAATTATACGTATTTATAATCAAGTCAAGAGAAAAAATTAGCAAAGCGGTTGAAGTTTTAATAACATATAGCTTTCACAGTACTGTCTATGGAAAGTCTGCAAGTTTTACGTTCAATTGCGTTTATTGTGGGAATTTTTCTATTGTTGTTTGGCGTAGCAATGCTTATTCCTGCTATTACTAATAATTATCTAGGTTACGAATGGAAAAATTTTCTGGTTGGATTTATAGTTACCTGCACATTTAGTGCGATTTTTATTCTACTGGGTAAACTAAATAGGGTACATGGAATGCCGGCAATTTTTGCGATTACCAGTTGTACCTGGATTGCATTATCTCTATTTGCAGCTATTCCATTTTATCTTGATAGTTTAAGCTACATTGATGCACTGTTTGAAGCAGTATCTGGGATTACAACCACAGGAGCAACTGTTCTAAGTTACATCGAGCAACAATCTCCGGGGATGCTACTGTGGAGAGCAATGCTGCACGGTATAGGTGGTTTTGGAGTAATTACAGTAGGAATTGCAATTTTTCCCATATTTAAGGTTTTGAGCTTAAATAATTTACTCTATTCTGAGTACTCAGATGCTCTTAAAAGAAAGTTACCACATACGCGAAGCGTAGTAATACATATTGCAGAAATATATTACTGCCTAATTTTATTGTGCATATTTTCCTACTATCTAGCTGGCATGCCATTATTTGACGCAGTATGTCACGGAATGTCCGCTGTATCAACTGGTGGATTTGCTAACTATAACGATTCTATAGGCTACTACAATAACCCTATATTGGAGGTAATAACAATTATCTTTATGATTTTAGGCTCTTTACCTTTTCTGAGCTATTTAAAAATTGTAAGACGATTAGACGTTTGTTATGATGAACAGGTCTCTTACTTTATTAAGATAGTTGTTATTTCATCTTTGCTTGCTTGTTTTTGGTTATATAAAAATTTTGACTTAGGAGTATTTTTATTATTTAGGTACAGCACATTCACCATTACCTCCTTTATCACATCAACTGGCTATATAATGTGCAACTACTTGAATTGGAGCTTTATTTCAGTCTTAGCTTTCTTTTTAGCCTTTATTGGTGGATGTGGTGGTTCTGCTAGTGGTGGAATCAAAATCTTCCGTTTAGTCATTTTTCTAAAATCTATAAGGAATTACTTTAGCTCTTTATTAAATCCAAGTGAAAGCGATAGAGTAAAACTCAATGGTAAAATACTGGAAAATGATGAAGTTCAATCCGTCTTTACGTTTTTTGCGATTTACATGTTAACGTTCACTATATCATCAATAGTGATGTCTTACTTGAGCAATGCGGACTTTATAACTAGCATCAGCTCTGTTTCTGCAATGCTTACAAATTCTGGCCCAGGATTTAGTAACCTAATAGGTCCTTCAGGTAATTATTCCTCCTTTAGTGGTGGAGTAAAGCTATTTCTATCGTTTTTGATGCTGCTTGGCAGGCTTGAAATATTGCCAATTTATTTTTGTATAGGTAGTTTATACTGGAAACTTTGCCATTCCAGAGTGTAACGCTAATTCAGGTTTACATTTAAATTCTATTACATATTATTATAAGTATTACAAAACTTTAAAGGACAATTATGGCAGTTATGCCAGATAAATGGATAAGGGAAAAGGCTGAAAACTCTAGAATGATAGAGCCTTTTGTGAATCATAAAAGCAGTAAGGGTGTTGTATCTTTCGGATTATCATCTTATGGCTATGATGCAAGAGTTAGTAATAAGTTTAAGATTTTTACTAATGTTAATTCAGCTATTGTAGACCCAAAGAATTTTTCTGAGAATAGTTTCATAGATAAGGAAACAGATGTATGTATAATTCCACCAAATAGTTTTGTGCTTGCCAGCACAGTGGAGTATTTTCGTATACCAAGGAATGTACTAGTAATTTGTGTTGGCAAATCAACTTATGCAAGATGTGGTATCATAGTGAACGTCACACCTTTAGAACCTGGATGGGAAGGTCACGTCACACTTGAATTCTCTAACACTACTCCACTTCCTGCAAAAATTTACGCTAATGAAGGAGCATGCCAATTTGTGTTTTTAAGCGGCGAAAGTGAGTGTGAGAAGTCATATGATGATATGAAAGGAAAATATATGAATCAACATGGTATCACTTTGCCGTTAGTTAAGTGATTACTTTATAAAGCAAGATATTGTTGGTTTATATTGAAGATTACCAAAATGCTCTTTTATTAGTTCATCACATCTTTTATCGCCTAAAACTGCACGTGCAGAGTGATTTTTAAATGATTCTATAAATCTAATAAAGAAATTTGTAGAAGGATTACTTAAAGCTTCTGCAACTTCTTTTTTTTCTTTATCATTGGAAAGCCGATTAAATAATTCTTCACCTTTTTTTTGTAGATCATTTTCAAACTCTTGTTTTACAGTAGCCTTATCCGCTCTTTGCAAGAAGAAAAATTCTTCAAAAGTGTACAAGGAAGAGACAATACTGTTAAAGGTACCAGTAAAACATGCACTGCCAACAAGTACTCCATATTCTGTTTGCGATTCTACTAAATGTTTAACCAGTTGATATTTTCTCTGTGATATGCGGGTATTAATATCTATATTATCATCAGCACTTTTTTTATTTTCATCTTTACAAGCTTTCCAAACCAAATTAAAAACTTGCTTCAATGTTAATCCGCTTCCACTATGTGTATCAGGGTTGTTTTTTATACGCTCCAAGCACTTAAGTGCATGTTTTTTCTCATCTTCTGTGAGTTGATCTTTATCCACAGCTTTTTGTGTACCATTTGCTATACACTCTAACTGATCAATAAATCCTTCTATTTCCTCTATAAACTTATCATCAACATCAGGCTCGCCATAGTTTTCTTTTAGCTTTTGAACGTTAATATTAATTGCATCATTTACATTAGTATCATGCGTTGTTTGTGGGACACGCACTGCCTCCATAAATGCTTCAGTTCTTTGCTCTAACCATTCTGGTAATTTGCTTCCTGCAAGAAGATATAGCTTACCCAATGCTTGAGCAACTAGAATTAACGCTATGACAAAAACAATAAATGCTATGAGTAATACTACAGCTAAACCAATGACTAGCCATCTCACAGGGGCTAGTAAAATATCTCTTGCCTTTTTAAATTTCGACATTCTTTGTATGTTATCTGGTGTATTTACTGCTACTGGCATAATTAATTTTAAATACTCTTACTACCATTAATATACTATATTTCTCTTATTTTGTCAACTCACATTTCTACTTCTCTACTTTTTCTCGGTAAGGTCAGTAATCGATAACAACAAATAGTCCTAATTTTAATTTGTTTTAAGTTTAAAGTCTTTCGTTAGGTTTGCAGAATACATTTCCTTATTATCTTGGTTATAGAAAGTAAATTTGTGATCGTCTAAACCTAATATTGCAAAGCCAAAGCCGAAAAAGTTTCTAACTTCGTGTGCTAAGTAATTTCTACTATTTGGATAGTTAAATTCTACGTTTTGATAAACAGGTTCTTGATCTTGAGCGTGTAATAATGCACCGCCGTTTCCAACTATAATCTGATCTGGAACATTATCCATTAATAAAATCTGGGCTATATGAATGTGGCCAGAAACTATGGTAGTAACATTGCTTGGAAATTTATCTCCAAAAGCTTCAATTTGTGTAAGATTACCATGGCTTTTTAATGTCAAAAATTCTTTTTTTGGAGATCTCCAAAGTGGTTTATGAGTCAAAAACCACGTGGGCTTATCTTGTATCAATTTATCAAACTGCCTCTCAAAAGCATCAACTGTGCTTTGGGTTGTAAAAATTTCCTCACCGGATGAAGAGTCGAAGATAAAAAACTTCATCGGCCCAGCATCTAAGAACCAACTGGAAATAAGATCTTCACATTTTTGAGGGGAAAAGGGGTATGAATCTAAATATCTGAACCATCCTTCATAAGCTCTATTACAACTCTCATGATTTCCACGAACAAAAAGAAAAGGAGATTGTGTTAAAATATCTTTTGCAGGCTCAAACCAATCAGCGTACCAAGCTTCTTTGCTATATCCATAAATATCGCCGCACTTTTTTGTGTTTCTACATTTTGTTTGTCTATAATGATAATCACCAACATGGATAATTAAATCTGGTTTATGAAAAGCGATTGAATCTAAATTTTTTTTCAAAGGCCAGCTATCTACAGAATTACATTCTTGCTGAAATAACATATTTATTCTACATCCTGTATCGCCAATGAAGGCAATTTTGCTGATCTTTTCCGCTAATACGGGAACTTTTATATTGTCAATACTAATGTTTTGAGCATTTGTTTCTACTATCAGTTCACAAACTGTTTCGGTATTGTTAATTGAGCTGCGACTTAGCATTTCTACTTCCTTATTATCGACGTAAGCAATGGGACACATGTTATTGTCTATAATCGCACGTATGCTTAATTTATTTTCTGGAATGATTTGAGACCATGTGTACAATATTTGTGCATGAGTGGAGTGAAAGCTAATTGTAAGAGATAGAATTAAAAAAATGAAGATATTAGCTACTTTCATTTGTATAAAGACCTAAATTAAGAATTAGTATTAAGATTATCTTAAATGATTAAAGTTTGTAACCATAAAATTCATAGCTAAATTATACAGGCATTTCCTAAATTATCCTAGTATCAGATTGACACTTTAGATGAAAAACCCTAAAATGATTAAGTAATTTAAAGTAATTATATAGAAACTAGAATAAAGTGCGGTCGTGGTGGAATTGGTAGACACGCAGCGTTGAGGTCGCTGTGGCTCACAAAGCCTTGGAAGTTCAAGTCTTCTCGACCGCACCAAGTTGTTTGGTGTAGGTGAAATGTTTATAGGAAATCAAAGTAGAAATAAAGTAGAAAGGGCCATCAGTGAAGTCAGGCGTGGTCTTCCAATTTTAATATATGATGATGAAAATAACTATCTATTGCTTGCTGCTGCTGAAACTTTAGAAAAAAATTTATTTAGTCAATATAAGCTTATATCAGGTAATGTGTATGTTACTTTGACTGCAAGTAAGGTAAAATACATATGTCAGAGTAAAGAACATAGTAGCAAACGTCTGTTGATAAGCAATTTTGATGAACTGCTCCATTTAATAAACTGTTCAAAGGAAGATTGGATAAAAGAGTTGCAATGCTCAAAGACAATAGATGCGTATGCTGTTGCCTTGCTTAAGTTCTCAGAATTATTGCCATACGCGTTAGTGGCTGATATGACTTTTGAGAATAAACATGAAATGCGAAATTGGTGTGAAGAAAATGACATTATTGCACTAAATACGTTACTTGTGAATGATTTTCAACAAAATCATAGTGTGTATGAAGTGTGCAAAACATCATTATTTTTAAAACAGACTCAAGAAGTAGATATCATATCTTATAGAACCAAAAGTGGCGGAAGAGAACATTATGCAATTATCATTGGCAATCCAGATGAAGATAATGAGCCATTAGTGAGAATTCATTCTTCATGCTATACAGGAGACTTATTAGACAGCTTATCATGTGATTGCAGAAGCCAGTTACATCAAGCGATTCAAATAATGACCGACTTTGGGAATGGCATTATATTATACTTGATGCAAGATGGGAGAGGCATTGGTTTAACTAATAAGTTAAGAGCATACAGTATGCAAAGAAAATATAATCTTGATACTGTTGATGCAAATAGAGTATTGGGTTTTGAAGATGATGAAAGGAGCTTTGCTGTTGCAGCTAAAATACTTAAGAAATTGAACATTAACAAAATACAATTACTTACAAACAATGGTAGAAAGTTATCAGAGTTGAAAAATAACGGTATAGAAGTTACAAAGTGTATACCACTTATTATGGAACGCAATGAATATAATGATTCATATATGGAAACAAAATTTGGCAAGTTAGGCCATGGATTAAGGGTTTATTAGCTTTTTTGTTATAACTACTTTGTTAGCTTGCTATGTTAATTAATATAAGTTAAGATTTTTAAGAATATTGAGATGCTGAAATTTTTAAAACAAGAAAAAAGTAATGAGTCATTGGATAAGGATATAAATTGGAATTCAAGTCGCTATAGCACAGTTGTTGCTCAGAGAAATACTTTACTTTTATTTACATTAATATTACTAGTTGCAATTTCTATAAGCATATTAGCTATATTTAAAATTAGCACAAGTAGCACTATTGAGCCATTCGTTATAGAAATTGATAAAAAGTCAGGAATAGTGCAATTGGTTGATCCTGTTACAGTAAAACAATATTCTGCAAATGAAACGCTGAACGATTATTTTATTTCAGAGTATATAAAAGCAAGGGAGGTTTTTGACCCATATAATTATAATTATAATTATTATACAAAAGTAAGGTTGTTTTCTTCGCCTAGTGTATATAGTGAATTTAGCAATTATATAAAATCGCAGAATATGAATGACCTTTTTAATTTATATTCAGATGCTAAAGGTGAGTTGAAAATTCGTTCAATTCAAAAATTAGGTAATGATGCTCTTCAAGTGAGATTTTCTATAGAATTTACACGAAAAGATGGAAATTCCTCAAGGAAAAATAAGATAGTTGTGATGTCGTATAAATATGCATCGCTTGAAATGAATGATCAGCAAAGATATATTAACCCGTTAGGGTTTCAAGTTATTTCATATAGAGTAGATGATGAATATGTGTAGGATATTGTTAGTTTTAGCTTTACTAATAAGTGGCAACTTAAATGCATCTATTAATAATAAACCTATTTCTGTAGATAGTAGAATAAAGACTTTTGTATATAGCCCTAATGAGGTGTTTACAGTAATTTTTAGTCAAGGTTACTATTCTTATATTGAGTTTGCAGAAGGGGAAAAAGTCAAAAATATTGCTGTTGGTGATGCATCAAGTTGGAAAATTAATCCTTATGATAATAAACTGCTTGTCATGCCATTTGAAGTCAGTAGTCGCACTAACATGATTATTACGACAACTAAAAAGAGAAATTACATTTTTGATCTAATTTCAAGACCAAATTACGATAAATACCCAGATACTGATGCTAAAAAAGTGGATCATGATTATTCCGTTGAAAAGGATATATCTTACGTAATACGTTTTTATTATCCTCAAGAAGAAGATGAATTTGATGTTGATTTAGATGAGGTTTCTTTACCTACTCAAATGCAATACATTACAGAAAAGCCAGAAAAAATAATACAAGAAAATAATACGAGGTACAACTATACATATATTGATGAAGGTGGTAACATAGATATAGTTCCAATTGAGTTATTCGATGATGGTTATTTAACCTATTTAAAGTTTAGAAATAGTAATAAAATTCCTCAGATTTTTATAGAAGGCGAATCCTGTAAAAGGCTGTTATTTGATGATTATGTTGTAATAAAAGGAGTACATAAAAAGCTATTAATGCGTTATGAAGGTAGTGAAGTTGAAGTTATAAATAGGTCACTTTAGTTCTGGTACATATAATATGAGTAAAGAAAGGCATAATAGTGTAGAAGATGAATCAGAGATAGAAAGCAAGGTAGTAACAGTTGGCTCTAATCAAGGTTATAAGGCATTGATGATAGTTATGGTAGCGCTCTTAGTTGGTGGAGTGTACTATCTTTATTTTAGTCCTTCTAATAAAGAGGGTCCAGAGATTGTTAAAAAAGAGGAAACAAAGCAAAACATTCAAGAATTGAAAGGAAAGTTAGAACAAGTTCCAGATAATGTAGTAGTTTCCGAGAGGATAGCAACTGATCTCTTGCCACCCTTACCTCCTCTTCCTATCCCACAAGTCATACCAGAAGTAAAACAAATCAAAAAAGAGGAAGTGACAAAAAAAGAAGAGCAACTAAAAGAAATTCCCTTGTCAAATATACCTGTTTTACCAAAGCAAAATTTTCCTTCTGGTAATGTTATTAGCAATTTGCCTACTTCATTTCCTACAATAGGGGGTGGCGGTTATCCTAGAGACAGACGTAGTGCACAAATGTTAGCAATTTCAGGTAGTAGTGGGGAAGGTAAAGCTACAGATGCTGTTTTATCCAATACCTCAGCACAGTCGAGCAAAGCTACCAAAGCTGGAAAGCTTGGTTTAATGATTATTCAAGGTAAAGTTATTGACGCTATTCTTGAAACTGCAATAAGTTCTGACTTAAAAGGAATGCTCCGTGCTGTTGTTAGTAGAGACGTTTATGCAGAAACTGGTGATACAATTTTAATACCAAAAGGTTCAAGGTTAATAGGTGGTTATTCATTCGACTCAAATGTTGCAAAAGCCCGCGTGAACATAAATTGGAATAGGATCATTCTTCCTCATGGTATAGATGTTGCTATTGCATCATCTGGTACCGATGAGCTTGGAAGGGCAGGGATAGCTGGAATAGTTGATAATAAAATAGCAAGTGCATTATTCTCTTCAGTGGCACTTGCTGGTGTTTCGATTGGTTCAGCTGTTGTAGGACAAAAAGCCTCTAATCTTATCGATGCGCTAACTGCCATGGATGCAGTGAAGTCTATTACTGCAACTGAAATAGATATTTCTTCTCTCAAAGGGGCTATTGTTGAGAGATTGGAGAATTCTATAAAAACTGAAGTTGGGAAGGTAGGAGACGAAAAATGGAAATTGGGTATTAGGGCTATTGAAAAAATTCGAAATGCTAAAAGTGATCAGGATTTGCTGAGAATAATAAAGGAAGAAATAGTAAGTGTGATAAAAAGTTCTGGAGCTAGTGGAGTTGATACAATTACTAGTGACAATATCGGTATAACTTTAGACGATGTACGTCAACTGTTGAGGCAAACTCAGAAAAGAAGCAAATCTGTTTATGATGAAGCAATCGGGAAGTCAATCAATGATTTTTCCAAAGACATGCGAGATATAGTTGATAGGAGTGTAGATAAAAAACCAACTATTTATGTTAATCAAGGAACTGCATTGAAAGTATTTGTTAACCAAGATATAGTATTTCCTCCACAGTCAATATTAAATAACTGAAATGAACTATGCTGCACTTGATACATACTTGGAGCCATTACAAGGGATATTTCAAGAGGAAGGTGTAAATGAAATATCAATAAATAAACCGAAGGAAGTATGGATTGAAAATCGCGGTGAAATAAGATGCGAAAAGTTAGAAATATTTGATCTTAATCATTTAAAATCTCTTAGCAGGTTGATTGCTCAAGCTACAGAACAAAAACTGAGCGAAGAGACACCGCTGCTTTCAGCTACATTACCAAATGGTTATCGTATACAGATAGTGTTTCCTCCAGCATGTGAGCCTGATAAAGTAGTCATTTCAATTCGTAAACCTTCTTCTATGCAATTGGCATTGGATGATTATGAAAAAATGGGGGCTTTTTCTGAAACTGTTATAGGAGTGACCGATAATTCAGTAGATCGTCACCTAGATTTGCTACTGAAACAAAAAAAAATAAAAGAGTTTTTAGAATATGCTGTAATAAGTAAGAAAAATATCATAATTAGTGGTGGAACTTCCACTGGTAAAACCACTTTTACTAATGCTACTTTGCGTGCTATTCCATCTGAAGAAAGAATTATTACTGTTGAAGATGCAAGAGAGATAGTTTTGAATGATCATCCGAATAGAGTACATCTTATTGCTTCTAAAGGAGGTCAGGGTAGGGCAAAAGTGACCACTCAAGATTTGATAGAGGCATGTTTACGTTTAAGACCAGATAGAATAATAGTTGGTGAGCTGCGTGGAGCAGAAGCTTTTAGTTTTCTTAGAGCAATAAACACTGGCCACCCAGGGTCAATATCAACTCTTCATGCGGATAGTCCGGCAATGGCTCTTGAGCAAATAAAACTTATGGTTATGCAAGCAAATCTTGGAATTCCCCCAGATCAGATCATACCATACATTAGAAATGTAATTGACATTGTTATTCAACTCAAAAGGACCAGTGGTGGAAAAAGAAGCATTTCTGAAATATTATTTACTAGATCTTCAAATGAAAATACTTAAATTTATACGTAAGTTAAGAAAAAGTAGTTTATGAGTAATGGAAATCACCTACGCAATATTCTCATAGGAGGTGTAGTATCTTTTAGCATACTTGAATTTTGCTTCTATTTGTCTGGTATATTATTCTACCTGTTTGTTGACGGTCCAGATGGTGTAGATTTTAGAGCAATTAATCCTAGCTTGACACCTTTTCCTCAAGCTCTCTGGCCGACAATTTTTGATCATATACAATATTGTTGGCATCATCCAGAGCTATATAGCTTTGAGCTCAAAATTAAATTAGTTGTATCTTCTGTACTGCCTAAAATTGTTTTGATGATTATTTTGTGGAATGTGAGAGAAAGACTAATTGAGTGGCGGCCATTTAAAAAGAAAGAATCACTTCATGGAGATTCACAGTGGGCATCAGAGAAAGACATACGAAAAGCGGGATTAAGAAGCAAAAAAGGTCTATTGCTTGGTAAAGATAAGAGAGGATATTTTATTGCTGATGGGTTTCAGCATGCATTGCTCTTTGCACCTACAGGCTCTGGTAAAGGTGTTGGTTTTGTAATTCCTAATTTGTTATTTTGGAATGATTCGGTAATTGTGCATGATATAAAATTAGAAAACTATGAAATAACAAGTGGTTGGCGAGAGCGACAAGGACAAAAAGTATATGTATGGAACCCAGCTCAGCCAGATGGGGTAAGCCATTGTTATAATCCACTGGAATGGATTAGTGAAAAACCTGGACAGATGGTTGACGATGTGCAAAAAATAGCTAACCTAATCATGCCTGAACAAGATTTTTGGCAAAACGAAGCAAGAAGCTTATTTGTTGGGGTGGTACTATATTTACTTGCTGCACCAGAGAAAGTTAAATCTTTTGGTGAGGTTGTGCGTACGATGCGTAGCGATGACGTAGTTTACAATCTTGCTGTAGTTTTGGACACAATGGGTAAAATAATACATCCGGTAGCGTATATGAACATTGCAGCTTTTTTGCAAAAGGCTGACAAAGAAAGATCAGGTGTTGTGTCAACTATGAACTCGTCGCTTGAATTGTGGGCAAACCCATTGATCGATACTGCAACTGCATCAAGTGATTTTAATATTTTGGATTTTAAAAAGAAGAAAACTACAGTTTATGTTGGTTTAACTCCTGATAACTTAACTAGGCTCAGGCCTTTAATGCAGGTGTTTTACCAACAGGCAACTGAGTTTTTATGTAGAAAATTGCCATCGGATGACGAGCCTTACGGCGTATTATTTTTAATGGATGAGTTTCCAACACTTGGAAAAATGGAGCAATTTCAAACGGGCATCGCATACTTTCGTGGCTATCGAGTAAGGTTATTTTTAATTGTTCAAGATACTGAACAGCTTAAAGGAATATATGAAGAAGCAGGAATGAACTCCTTTTTATCAAACTCAACCTATAGAATAACTTTTGCAGCCAATAATATTGAAACGGCTAATTTGATATCTCAGCTTATAGGAAACAAAACTGTACAACAAGAATCATTAAACAAACCTAAATTTTTAGACTTGAATCCTGCATCAAGATCATTGCATATCTCTGAAACACAGAGAGCATTGCTCTTACCTCAAGAAATTATTATGCTGCCACGTGATGATCAGATAATTTTGATAGAATCGACTTATCCAATTAAGTCAAAGAAAATTTTGTACTATAGTGATAGCACATTCACAAGAAGGCTGATTAAACCAACACGTGTGCCTACACAAGAGCCATATGATCCAAACAAGGTCTTTTCTGCTGCTAACAAAGATAAGATTAGTAATGAAGAAGAGAGTAATGCTATTGAAGCTGCTGATTATCCTGTTGAAGCTAAAACTGAAGATGCAATATACGATGAGCCAGAGATTGAAGATGGATTTGAAGACGAGGATATTGATGATAAGTTTGAAGGTGGTAATGGGTTTGATGATGAGGAAGACGATGATGGGTTTGATGATGAAGACAGTAAGGATGAATTTGACGATGATGATGAATTTGAAGATGAGGACAAACTAGACGGCAATAAAATCGAGGATAGAGGTTAATTTTACCTATTTTTAGCTTAGAAAATAATTAGTTTTTTCATATTAAATCATTTTTAATTAATTAGTACTAGATTAGCTATTTTAACTAGAGGAATAGTCATGATGAGTAAAAAAACATTAGCAGTTACAGCACTTGCTTTATTGTTGTCACAACAATCTTTTGCAAGTGAAACAGAAGGATTTTACTTTGGTGGTGGATATTACGGTCAATATTTGAACTTGGGTAAGTTGAAAGCAAAAATTGGAGGCAAAGATGCTAAAGATGATAACCGTGTATCTATAAATGACATAGACGCTCAGAGAACAGAAGGTCAGTTAATAAGTAAGTATAAAGGAGATTATAACCCACCTTTTGCTGCAAATGTAACGTTTGGTTACACAGGAGAACTAGGCAATAATAGCTATAGAGCTGAATTGGAAGGGATGTACTCTTCTGTAAAAGTAGATAATATTGGTTTATCAAGTAATCAAGTAACTGTTTCGTATCTAAAAGACGTTAGTGAGAGTGCTAATAAAAAAACTTATATGTATAAAACTGTAATTAATCATGACCAAGTAGAAAACGCATCTGTAATGGCAAATGTTTATCATTATTGGAAAAGTGATAGTTTATCTTTTTCTCCTTATGTTGGGGTTGGAGTCGGTGCAACAAGAATGACAATGTTTGAAAAATCGTCAATAAGACCTGCAGGTCAATTGAAAGCTGGCTTTGATTATCGTATAAACGAAGATGTAAATATGCACATCGGATATAGAGGTTTTGGTGTTCTTGGTAGTAATGTTGATTTTGAAGCAGAGGTGTTAGGAGAAATGAAAGCAAAGCAACCGGTAAACCCAGATGGAAAAAAGATATTAGAATTGAATAAAAGTCAAAAACCATCGGACCAGAAGTTACACAAAGAAAGTATCAGTATAGGCAATCAAGTGTTTCACACACACGGTATAGAAGCTGGTCTTACTTTTCATTTTGCAAGCAAAGCTTAACTCTGATAGAGACTATTTTCCTGGTAGCACGTCTGCGTCACACTACTGCAGCTGCTGACTTAGTAGCGGCCGCAGTAACTTCTTTCCTGTCATTCAGTCTCTTTTTTTCTCAGTTCCAGCGTGTAGGGCTGGAACAACAATAAAGAACATATAAAGAATGGTTATGCAAGAAGTCTACTTTTTATTCTTAATTAACTCTAAAGCCTTCTTCAGATCTATACTTTCAATATCTGCATTCTTGCCCAAAGCAACGTTTGTTTTACCGCATTTTATATAGAATCCGTACCTACCGTTGCAGATAAAAACTTCTTTTCCCTTTTCATTAAAACCAAGAGATTTTAGCTCTTTGCGTGGGCTGCTCTCAATAATTTGTATAGCTTCGTTTAATTGTGTGTCTAATACCTCCTTAGAGCTTTTTTTAAGAGAAAAGTATCGACCATCATAGAGAATATAGTACCCAAATCGTCCAAGACCTATTTTTACTTCCTTTCCAGTTTCTGGGTGTTCTCCGATTATTTTCGGCAGGGAAAGTAATCGAGTGGCGGTATTTAGATCAATATCATTAACATTTATATCTTTTGGTACAGAAATCTTTTTTTTCTTTTCTGACTCACTATTAAACTCCAGATAAAGTCCAAAAGGACCTTTTTTGATCATTATCTCTTGGCCTGTCACATCATCTATACCCAAACTTTTTGGATATTCTGAATTGTCATTACTGCCCGTAATTTCTTTTGTATGATTGCATGCAGGATAGTTAGAACATCCAAGAAACACACCGGCTTTTCCAAAATTTAATTTCAATATACCACCAGAGCAATTAGGACATTTTTTACCTATTTCTTCCTTTCCTTCCTCTGAGCAAAACCAATTGACTACCAAATCATGAATACCACTAAAAATCTCATCATGTGTCATTTGCTTAACAGAATTTACATGATTAAAAAATGGCACCCAAAAATAGCCTAGTTCTTTTTTCCAATCTCCATGTCCATTTGAGATTGAATCAAGCCTTTCTTCCATTTGTGCTGTAAAGTCATACTCTACACAACGCTGAAAAAAAGTTTCCAAAAATATAGTCACGATCTTACCGCGGCTGCTTGGAATAAATCTTTTGTTATCCAATGAAACATATTCACGATCTTGTAATACCGAAATAATTGTTGCATAAGTTGATGGGCGACCTATACCGACTTCTTCCATTTTTTTTACTATACTCGCTTCACTATAACGAGGTGGCGGTTGAGTAAAATGCTGTTTCGGATCAACAGAAATCAACTTGCACGCTTCCTCTTCCTTCATGGCAGGTAGCAGGCCTTCATTTTCGGCTTCTATGTTATCTTGATAAACTTTATAAAAACCATCAAAGAATATACTTGATCCACTTGCTCGCAGAATCACTTTCTGGTCAATAGAACTAATTTCAACTACCACTTGATCAAGAATCGCCGATTCCATTTGACTTGCGATGGTTCTTTTCCAGATTAAATCGTATAATTTAAATTGCTCTGGCGTTAAGTAATCCTTAATACTACCCGGTGTTCTATTAATATCAGTTGGCCGGATTGCTTCATGTGCTTCTTGAGCATTTTTGACCTTTTTTACATATTTACGAGGAGAATGCGGTAAATATTTATCACCATATAATGACTTAATTGATCCCCTGATTGAGTTTATAGCCTCATCTGCAATATGAAACCCATCTGTACGCATGTAAGTTATCAACCCTACGGTTTCACCACCAATATTGATACCTTCATATAAATTTTGCGCTACTCGCATAACATTTTTCACATTAAAATACAGTTTATTCACTGCATCTTGCTGAAGACTTGAGGTGATAAATGGAGGAAGCGGGTTTCTCTTAACTTGCTTGCGTTCTACTGTGCTTACAGCATACTGCCTTGACTCGATCTCCCTGACTAAGTTCTTTGCCTCTTCTTCATTCTTAATATCAAATTTTTCTAGCTTTTTATTGTCATAGTGGCTTAGCATAGCAAAAAAAGCCTCATCTTTGCTATTTTGCATTTCTGCCTTTATGCTCCAATACTCCTGTGTTATAAATTTACTAATTTCATCTTCTCGTTCGCATATAAGCTTTAATGCAACAGACTGCACTCGCCCTGCAGATTTGCTTCCCGACAATTTTGTCCACAGCAGCGGTGACAAGCTAAATCCAACTAGATAATCCAAAGCTCTGCGTGCTTGCTGTGCACGCACTAAGTCCATATTAATTTCACGTGGATTTTTTATAGCTTCTTGCACTGCTCTTTTTGTTATTTCGTTAAAGACTACTCTATGAATGTTACTTTCATCATTGATTGCTTTTCTTTCCTTTAGTGCCTCTATCACATTCCAAGCTATTGCTTCCCCTTCTCTGTCTGGATCTGTTGCAAGGTATATATCTGATGTTTTACTAGCTTCCTTGACTAACTCTTTTACATACTTTTCTGCTTTTTCAATAATCTCATACTTCATGGCAAAGTCATTATCAGGATCAACAGAACCATTCTTCGCTGGCAGATCTCTGACGTGGCCAAAAGATGCAGCTACTTTGAATTCTTTACTCAAATATTTACCTATCGTCTTTGCCTTTGCTGGCGACTCAACTATTAATAATGCCATAATTATTAGTACTTAAAGGTAATATGTTGAAATATATAGAATAAAAAGTAAAAAAATATTTTAATGGTCTTTCCAATTTTTCTAAGTAATTGTTTGATGTTCGCAAAAAAACTAATGAAAGAACCTGCTTTATAAATTTTTTCAACTCCCTTACCATAAGGATAACGCTATACTATTTATCTTCGTCTGTGCAGATTAAACGACAAAAGCATAACGCAGTTGTCGTCTTATTTTTAATTTTTTGCACTATGTGCATCTTATTTCTTTACAAAACTTCCAGTTTTTTAACCATATAAGCTGAAACGGGCTGTTTAAGACAGGCCAATTTTCAGGATTAGAGCTAGCTAATAGGGGGTTTCTTTTGTCTTTTTTCTACTTGGTAAATTTCTTGATATTTGTAGCTAAAGTAATTTAAGAGAGGTGTCATCCCAGTGTCGGAGCACTGGGATGACAAGAAAAGGAGTACTGGAATGACACATTCCACCATGTCATTCCAGCGGATGACCAGATTTTTTTATTTGATCCCAGACTGGCTGGTTATGCAAGTTCCAATTTTAATAATATTTACATATAAGCCATACGCTTGAGTTGCAAAGTTCTAAAAAGCAGCCAAAATAAAAATAAGTAGACATTTACAAATTAAACTAAGTGTACAATCAACAAACAAGAGTATTGATTGCAACAATACTCTGTAGAATCGCAATATGGTATGACCATATGCTCTTTATTGATCTGGTTAATATAATTAGTAGAGAATTTTGTTATGCAAAAGATATCTACTACAGCATATTGCAATTGTTTGGAATTGCAGGACTGGGTGCAATGGTAAGACCACTTGGTGCATCTGTATTTGGTCACATTGGTGATAGGTATGGAAGGAGAATGGCGTTAACGATTGCTATCTTGCTAATATCGATTCCTTCTAGTCTCGTTGCGTTTATTCCAAGTTATAGTAAAATAGGAATAACCTCTACTATGTTGCTTCTTACAATCCATCTGATACAAGGGGTTGCACTTGGCGCTGAGCAAGGAGGTAGCTCTGTTTATCTCATAGAGCATTTACCTAATAAGAAAAAACTAGGAATGTTTTTTGGAATAATAAGTTTTGGTCGCTCTATTGGCATATTGCTCTCTGTGGTTGCAGTGATCATCTGTAAAAAAACCACTGATTTTAACGCTTGGGGTTGGAGGCTGCCGTTTATTTTTTCAGCCATTTTAGGATTAATAAGCGCATATAGTATATATACACTAGGAGAAACTCCAGTGTATGAAAAAAATCGAGAACAAAGAAATTTACCTAATTTACCAATAATAGAGCTTACAAAACGCTATAAAAGAGCCCTGATACTTGCCATTTTAATATCTGTACCTGTTAATGTTGCTGTTGGATTTACCATATTTCTTAGAACAATTGCAAAAGAAATAGTGTCTGTTGAAACTTATGTAACAACGTATGTCAACGAAGTTGTACTCATTATAACCAGTATATTAATGCCGATATCTTCAATAATGCTTGGAATTTTAGCTGATAAAACAGGAAGAGAACGCACTGCAATCTTATTTATAGTGATAACAATGGTATTATGTTGTCCTATGTTATCTATTGCATATTACTATAAAAGCTATCTTATAATCATGTTGAGTGTTATGGCTCTTTCTATAATCGAGAGGGGTATTAATCCTATAGGGATAGTTACTGCTGAGCTTTTTCCTACTAATGTTAGATTTAGTGGTGTGAGTTTATCACGTAACATTTCTTATGCCCTGCATGGTGGATTTACTCCTATGATATGCACTGGGTTTACTATAATGTTTCCTAAAATAGACTTTGCTGCTGGGCTTTATGTAATTTTTTGCTTATTAGTCAGCTTAGTAGCAATATTGCAAATAAAACCACAAGATAAAAAGTGTGATTGGTAATTTTCTCTATTTAAATTTATTTCACTTATTTAGCTAATTTTTATTAGAATTATAATTTTGGCTTTTATGAAAACTGCATACGTATGTCAATTCTGCGGTCATAGCACTGGAAGGTGGGTAGGAAGGTGTATTGCATGTGACAGTTGGGATACGGTTGTCGAAGAAATAGTACTAAAAACAGAAACGAGAAGTACATCTGCACCAATTTCAATAAAAGCGTTATCAGATAGTGAAATTATTACCCCCGATCGTTTTTTAACAGGAATAGAAGAGTTAGATAGAGTTTTTGGTGGAGGTATCGTTCAAGGTGCTAGCATTTTAATTGGTGGTGAACCTGGAATTGGCAAATCTACTCTTTTGCTTAGGATTGCAGCTAATGTTGTACAACTTTCCTCTTTTGAATGTCTTTATGTATCTGGCGAGGAATCTTTAGAGCAAGTGAGCCTCAGAGCAAAGCGTCTTAAGATAAATGAACCTAAAATTAAGCTTTTATCTACAGTATCTTTAACTGATGTAGTAGCAACAATAAGGAAAAATAAAAGTATTAAGTTCTTGATAATTGATTCTATACAAACTATGTATGATAGCAAAGTCACATCAGCACCAGGAACTGTAACTCAAGTCCGTACCTGCGCTCATGAATTGACTGTTCTTGCAAAGCAATATAGTGTTTCTCTCTTAATAGTTGGCCATATAACGAAAGATGGACAAATAGCAGGACCTAAAACCCTGGAGCATATGGTAGATACAGTACTATATTTTGAGGGTGAAAATAGTAATCAATATCGCATTTTACGCACTATTAAAAATAGATTTGGCCCTGCAAATGAAATTGGTGTTTTTGAGATGTCTGAAGCAGGACTCATGCCTGTTGATAATCCATCATCATTATTCTTGACCGTACATGATAGAGAAGTAGTTGGCAGCGCCGTATTTGCAGGAGTTGAAGGCTCAAGACCAATCTTAATGGAAGTGCAAGCATTAATAGCAAGGACTAATATGGCAACTCCAAGAAGAGCAGTAGTTGGTTGGGATATTAATAGATTAGCTATGATAATCGCGGTTCTAAGTGCTCGTTGTAAAATGTTTTTGCATGATAAAGAAGTATACCTAAACATTGCGGGAGGACTCAAAATACAGGAACCATCAGCTGATCTTGCTGTTGCTGCTTCCCTTATTTCAAGTTTAGTAAATTTACCGCTACTAACTTCTTCAATAATCTGCGGTGAAGTTGCACTTTCAGGAGAAATTAGAAATGTTTCGCATGCTGATCTCAGACTAAGGGAAGCACAAAAGTTAGGATTTAAAAAAGCGATTATGCCTAAAAATGGCAATTATTCTTCTCATGATATTGAGATAATTAAGCTTGGTCATATAAAAGAGTTAAAAGAGGTCTTCAATCACAATTAAATATTATCTGCATGAACATTTTGCTTGTGGGAAGGGTGTCATCCCAGCTTCCATAATGTCATCTGAGTAGGTGACACTGGCTTCTTTTTTTACTGTTTTTACTGTAATTAAAAATTCATTGGATCTTGATTATATATTTCCTCTGCTATAAGCAATAATTTTTCGCTCTCATCAAAGAGACTTTTTGCGCTAGCTGCTAATTTCTCACTAATTTGTGGTAGACATTGTCATAATATACTCCTTAAATTTTTAAAATATATTTATGTTGGTATACAAGTATCAATATTACATTAATATAATTGCTTTTTAGGCATGAGTGACAAGCTGAAGTGGTTTTTAATTACTCAAAAAACAGAAACGTTTCTATTTCCTACACTTTCTAAAACCATAGGCGCCCATTATTAGCTAAAGTAAAGGTCAAGTATCTGGAATTCTGGACATAAAATCCTCCTGTGTAAAAAAGAGTTAGAAAAAAAATGCAGTGCACATACGACAGATATACACTGAAGAATACATTTTTTAATAAGTTTGATTAAAAAGTCTGCAGACTAAAGATAGATTTTGAGCTCTTAAAATATCTCTATTTGTAATTATAATGAGATTGAAAATATGCGGAAGTAATTTTTATACGTTAACGGCTCACCCAACCCAATAATCACTTGCAACCAGCGTCACATGCTGGAATGAGACCATCTAAAAACGGCTTCTCATGATAATTAAGCTTGGTCATATGAGAAAATTAAAGAGATCTTCAATCACATTTAAACAGCGCTTCAGCAAACTCTTTGCCAGTAAATTCCCTCAGGTCTTCTATACTTTCACCAATTCCTATAGCGTGTAATTTCACCTTATAAGCTTCTGCAAGCCCAATCACTACTCCACCTTTGGCAGTACCATCTAGCTTTGTTACAATTAACCCGGTAACACCAACCATTTTACTAAAGGCCTCTAATTGGCTATAAGCATTTTGGCCAGTAGTTGCATCAAGAACCAAAATAACATCATGAGGAGCAGTATCATCCAATTTCTTTATCGTTCTATGTATTTTTGACAGCTCTTGCATGAGATTTACATTGTTTTGTAGCCTTCCTGCTGTATCAATTAAAACAACATCAACGCTATCTTTTATCGCTTGATTTACAGCTCTATATGCCACACTTGCAGAATCGCTACCGTGTTCTCCAGTAACAATAGAGCAATCAGAACGTTCTGCCCAAATATTTAATTGCTCACTCGCAGCAGCTCTGAATGTGTCGCACGCAACAAGCATAACGGATTTTCCTTTTTCCTTATATTTATAGGCAAGTTTACCTATAGTTGTAGTTTTTCCATTACCATTCACTCCGCACACCATTATTATGTGTGGTTTTTTATTCAAAATGAGCGGCTGCACAACAGGGTTTAATATTGTTTCTATTTCGCTCATTAACTGCTGTGTGATAATGTTATGTTCAACTTCTGATTCAAATTTGATACTTGCGAGCTTATCAATAAGCAATCTAGAAGTTTTATGACCTATATCCATGCTAATCAGCAGCTCTTCCAGATCATCTAAAAGCGACTGATCTAATTTTTTTTTGCCAGAAAAAATATTTTTTACTCCATCACTAAAACGGGAGGAGGTTTTTAATAGTCCTTGATAAAGATTACTGAATAAACTCAAGAAATACTCCTTTCAAAATTACCATATAAAGAATGACATGCACTATATGTATTTGTAAAGTAAATACACTCGTAACCTATATATTTTGTGAGTAAAATGTACTGCTTGCTAGTGTATTTTACTTTAGTTTTTAACCTAAATATGTTATAATGTAAGTAATGGTTTACGGGTAATCTATGAGTTATAATGAGAAAATTTTAGATCATTACGAAAATCCAAGGAATGTTGGTTCTCTGGATAAAAATGATCCAAATGTTGGTACTGGTTTAGTTGGTGCACCATCATGCGGAGATGTAATGAAACTGCAAATAAAGGTCAACGATAAAGGTGTTATTGAAGACGCAAAATTTAAAACTTTTGGTTGTGGTTCTGCTATAGCTTCAAGTTCTTTGCTTACAGAAATGATCAAAGGAAAAACTATTGAGAATGTAACAAAGATAAAGAATACTCAAATAGTGGAAGAATTGTCTTTGCCGCCAGTAAAGATACACTGTTCAGTACTTGCTGAGGATGCTATAAAAGCTGCTATTCATGATTATCAAAATAAACAAAAACATTGAGGAATATGAGTGAATTTCAAGGAGTAAATTCTGTTAAAAAACCTATCACTCTAACTGCAAATGCAGTAGAGAGGGTAAGGTTTTTATTGGACAAAAAGAAGCATGCTAACCTTGAAGAAGCAATAGGAATAAGAGTTCTAATTAAGCAAAAAGGATGCTCTGGTTTAAAATATGATATTGAGTATGCATATGATGTTCGTCCTTTGGAGTCGGTAATTGAAGAAAGCTGCAGTGATGATCAAAAAGTCAAGGTGCTGATCGATCCAAAATCTATCATGTTTATCCTTGGCTCTGAAATGGATTATGTAGAGGAAAAATTCTCATCAGGTTTTATTTTCAAAAATCCTAATGAGAAAGGAAAATGTGGTTGTGGAGAGAGTTTTCATGTCTAGCAACCATTTCACATTATTTGGAATTGAACCGGCTTTTAACATCAGCTTTGATGAGCTGGAGAAAAAATATATTGAGCTAAGCAAAACTGATATAAATGAAAGAGAGTCCAAAAGTATGGAAAATATCAACAAAGCTTATCAGGTACTGAAGTCACCGCTAAAGCGTGCCGAACATTTGTTGGATCTTTTTGACGTAAAAAGCAAAAAAGAGCATCTTGATCCTGAAATATTAAATGAATCAATGGAAATAAGAGAATACTTTCTAGACTGCGATGATTTACAATTTGCAAGTAGGATGATTGATGAAAAGGTAAAAGATTGTACTAAAAACCTAATTAATGCTTTTGCTACAAAAAATTTTGATGAAGCTGCTACGCAAGTTTTTAGATTGAGATATTTATATAAGTCATTTGAGGAGATAAAGGAAAATGCGGCCAGTTCAAATTTCTGAACCAAGTTTAAATGAGGTAGTTTTTGGTATAGATCTTGGAACTACTAACTCTTTAATTGCCATGGTAAATAAAGCTGGCAATGTAGAAATATTTAAAGATGAGCAAGGTCGTGAACTATTACCTTCTGTCATTTCATATGAAAAGGATGTACTAAAAGTAGGCTACGATGTTGGCGAAAACGCTATCTGCTCTATAAAACGCTTAATGGGTAAAAGTGTTAAAGACTTGCATAAAGAAGGTATCAATTGTGAAATAGATAACGAAAGTGAAAAAGTTATTAGGGTAAAATGCTCAGAAGAAAAGTATCTCACTCCTATTGAGATCTCTGCTGAGATACTAAAAACTCTATGCAAGAGGGTAAAAAAATTCACAGGGATGAAAGTTAACAAAGCAGTGATTACTGTACCAGCTTATTTTGATGATTCAGCACGTAACGCAACCAAATATGCAGCAAAATTAGCTGGCATAGATGTTCTTCGCCTCATTAATGAACCAACCGCTGCAGCACTTTCTTACTCCATTGAAAAGAACAATAACAGTGGCATATATGCAGTTTATGACCTCGGTGGTGGAACATTTGACATTTCAATATTAAAATTACATCAAGGAGTGTTTCAAGTTCTTGCAGTTGGTGGTGATACTAAACTTGGTGGTGATGATTTTGATCATCTACTTAGTTTAATCGTGCTTGAAAAGTATAGAGAACAGGTAGGTTTAAATAAAAAATGCTCTAGTGTCATCCCAGTGCTCCGACACTGGGATCCAGAAAGTTTGATTGCAAGTGAACACACCAGAAAGTTATATAATAAGAACTGGATTCCAGTGTCAAGCACTGCACCATCTGATACAACTACCTACAAATTACAACATTCATACACTAAAACTGGTATCTGCAATATACGTGCTATAAAAGAGTACCTAAGTGAAGATACCTCTGGCACTTTTGAATTCAGCATCAATGGTGAATTATTTAAGTGCAAAATTACCAAAGAAGAATTCGAGCAAGCAATCAGTCCTTTGGTTAATAAGACTATAAATATAGTTACTCGTACTATAAGCAACATAGATCTTAAAATCGATGATATAAAAGGGGTAATTTTAGTTGGTGGCGCAACTAGAGTGCCATTAGTGCAAAATTCACTAATCAAACTCTTTGGCAATAAAGTGCTGAATGATGTGGATCCGGACAAAGCAGTTGCCAATGGGGCAGCTTTGCAGGCTCATTATTTAACTTCAAACTCAAAAGATAGGAATATTCTCCTTGATGTGCTGCCTTTATCACTTGGCATAGAAACTATGGGGGGAATAGTTGAAAAAATTATACCAAGAAATACACCACTACCAGTTTCAGAAATAAAAGAGTTTACAACTTACGCTAACGGGCAAACAGCAATGAAAATTCACGTTTGTCAAGGAGAACGTGAAATGATAAAAGATAATAAATCTCTAGCACGATTTGAACTCAAAGGTATACCACAATTGCCTGCAGGTTCTGCAAAAGTTGAAATAGGATTTACAGTTAGCATTGATGGAATATTGACTGTCACTGCAAGAGAAAAAACTACTGGAGTCGAACAGACAGTTAAAATAAATTCAAGCTCTGGCTTAAATGAAGAAGATATTCAAGATATGGTCAATCAGTCAGTAAGTAACTTTGATGAAGACATGAAGGCTCGTTCCCTTGCAGAGGCTAAAATTAACGGTAACAAGCTCATACATCTAGTTGAAAATGTTTCCACTGAGCAAAAGTTAAAAATTTTACTACAGAACGCAAAAGACGCTTTACAGGAAAATGACTTAGACAACATTAATAATGCTATCTCTGAGTTAGAAAACTCTGCTTTAGAATTATGCGAATCAGCAGACAGATAGAGTTCATACAACTTTGTGAAGTACCCTGTCAAATCTCAGAGCAATAGGTAACCTAAAATCAAACGGCAACCAATCAACTTTGCCTAATTTAAACGATAAACCAACCATGCTTACGCGTCCAACTATATTTTCAGTTGGTATTAACCCAATTTCAGAAAACCTGCTATCAAAAGAATTATTTCTATTGTCTCCCATAACAAAAAATTGATCATCAGGCACATAATAAACTGGAGTATTGTATGATAACTTATTAGAAAGATTATCTATTAGAATTTCATGCTCCTTGCCGCTCGGGAGTGTTTCGATGTATCTTGCTATATTACGCTTTGACTCATAATCAAAAAAATTTTCAATTTGTCTTCGTTTTACTTTCTGATCATTTAAATATAACTCCCCCTCTATCATTTGCACTTTATCGCCCGGTATTCCTATTACCCGCTTAACAAATCTAATGCTGTCATTTCTTGTAGGCTTGAAAACTATTATATCACCACGCTCCGGAGGGGTATAAAAGATTCTACCGCTAAAGATGTTTGGAGAAAATGGAAAAGAGTGTTTACTATAACCATATGAATATTTACTAGTAAAAATATAATCTCCCTCAAGTAGAGTGCTTTTCATTGAACCAGAAGGAATATGAAATGGCTCAAATAAAAAACTACGTATTGATAGCGCAATTAGTAGCAAAAAAAACAGTGAAGATAAAAACTTTCTCGTTCTTGCTATCCGGTTCTCTCTCAATTCTTTCAATTTTATTTTCTTTATAAATTTAAGCTTATCATAACACATAAAAGTGGTAATGTGAAATTTTACTCATGGGTGTTATTGCTCTTTTTCGAAAGTCGAAATAAGCTCTCAAGTAATTGACAGTGATTGATAACCAATAGACATCATTTGCTATGCAATATTGTATAAATCACAATGCTAGTTTTACTAAAAATTATACTATTTTAGATATAATTATAGTATTTAAACTTAAGGTATAGGGATGAACCCTACAATTAGAAAGGTTTTTTGTATTCTACTTATAGTATTATTTATTTCTTTTTCTCATGTTGGAAGTGCTGCTAACTCTAATGACGATACAACTGCTCAAGTAATATGTAATATTATTGGCTACGTTTGGGGAATAGGTGGACCGCTTATGACCGTAGTGATAATAGGAGCAGCTTTACTTGCAATATTTGGTAGAATGCCGTGGCCTGCTCTTTTCGCCCTCGGTGTATTTTGCGCTGTGTTTTTTGGCGCTAAAACTATTGTCATAAAAGTAATGGGTGGTATAAACTCTACAAATGCCTCTTTTATGGAAGAATGTGGAACGGGAGATAAAAAAAAGAGTCAATAGGACTATTTCTTTCTAAAGCAGACTTGGTGCACAGCTTCAACTATATCTTCCACTTGTGGTAATGCTTTCTTTTCTAGGTTTGCAGCATAAGGTAAGGGGACATCCTTGCCGGTTACCCGTACAACCGGAGCGTCAAGGTAGTCAAATCCTTGTTCCATAATCATGGCTGAGAGTTCTGCTCCTATTCCTGCAAATGGCCAACCTTCTTCTATGCTTACTAATCTATTGGTCTTCTTAATAGAGTTAATAACTGTTTCAGTGTCAAGTGGTCTTAAGGTTCTGAGGTCGATAACTTCAGCTTCTATTCCTTCACTAGAGAGTAAATCTGCCGCATTTAACGCATCCATTAGTTTCAATGAAAAAGCAGTGATAGTTACATCCTTTCCTTCCCGTATAACAGCAGCTTTGCCTATCTCAAGTAGATAATCTTTATTTGATAGCTCAGAGTCAGGAACTTCATGCTCATGTCCATAAGCGATCTCGTTTTCTAGAAATATTACCGGATTAGGGTCACGAATTGCAGCTTTAAGCAGACCTCTGCAATCGGAGGCAAAGTAAGGTGCTATTACTTTCAAACCTGGAACATGCGAATACCAAGATGCAAAGCACTGAGAATGTTGTGCGGCAACTCTTGCTGCAGCTCCATTTGGTCCACGAAATACTATAGGGCATCCAAGTTGTCCACCCGACATATAATTTGTTTTTGCTGCGGAATTCACAATTTGGTCGATAGCCTGCATAGAAAAATTAAAAGTCATAAACTCGACTATTGGCCTCAGTCCAGCAAATGCTGCTCCAACAGCAAGACCAGCAAATCCATGTTCAGTAATGGGTATATCAACTACCCTATTTTCTCCAAACTCTTTCAGTAATCCTTTCGTTACTTTATAAGCACCATCATACTCTGCAACTTCTTCACCCATGATAAATATATCAGGGTCATTTTGCATTTCTTCTCTGATCGCTGTGCATAAAGCTTCTCTTACACTTAAGATTGCCATTTGTAAACCTGTAGATTTCAACTGAAATAACTATATCAAAATTACCAGGAAGCGCACAAGTTAAGTTTTACAAGCATCATGTTGCACTGAGCATTGAATACTTACTTCTTTTAATTCAGTAGGTTGCGGTGATAGTGCGTATGTAACTCCACCGACTATCAATGAAGACATCACAGAAGTTGCAATCATCAATAGAATTGGTAATTGGAAGGCTATACTAAAGGCAACACCTACTGTCAACATGATTGTAAAGTTTACAGAAGCAATTTTTAAGAAAGACAGTTGTCTTTTTTCTGTTTTTTCTAGTAATACTTTATTTGCTTTGGTTTTGCTTAATTCACTATTAAGTGTTGTATTCTCGTTTTCCAGATCTTTTATTTTTTGCTTTAGTGATTGATTCTCTTTACTGAGCTTATCAACTATTTCTAACCGAGTCTCATGTCCAGCTAAGTCACTCTTTAACTTTTCTAGTTCTTTCTCAACATGTTTTAATTCTTTACCTGGCTTTTCTAACTTCCGAATTTGTCTATCTTGCAGCTGAATTTGAGGTTGCAGACTTTCTAAAATTTGGTCATCAACTTCATTAGCTGTCCCGTCGTGATTTATTTCGGAGCAGAAAGAAGTATCAAATGTAGCCTCAGACTCTAGACCGCTGTCGTCACTACTAACGCTTTCACCAATAGGAGTCTGTTTACCACTACATGTAACACTTCCTCTTTGCGGTGACTCAAATTTTTCTACCATATTCTTAACACCAGCATGTAAGTATTGCTCACTTACTATACTGTCACTACTTTCGCACGTAACAGGAGCCTGTTCACCACTACGTATGGTATTATATTGTTTCACAGAATTTATAACATCTGCTGATATATCAGTTTTTTTCTTATGCTTTGCATAAAAATTTTCTTCTGCTTCCTCTAACATTTGTAATATTGCTTCCTTATTTTCTGTATTGCCTACCACCTCTCTTGGAGTCTTATTTTTGCTTTTTAATGAAGGATTCACTCGATCATCACTTAGTAGTTGTTTTACCATGCTTTCATGTCTACAAGAAGTAGCAATATGCAAAGCAGTTGGCCCATCATTTTTAGAACCATCTTTTACTCGAGCGTTAACACTTGCTTTCTTTTTTAGTAAAAGTTCCACTATTAACATATTGTTGCATGCTGTAGCAAGATGTAACAACGTCCAATCTTCTGCAGCTTCTTCTGAAATTTTTATACTAAATTGATGTTCTTTACTAAAATTTTTACTAAACTTGTTGTACTCTCCTGCATCTTTTCCTTTTAACTCATTCTTTATTTTTTCAAGTAAATTATCTTCATCCAAATCGCTACTTTCACTTACCTCATTTATTATTTCAAAAAACTTCTCCTTCTCTATTACCATAACCTTTCCCTCTAAATTTATTTTTATCGCTGCATAATCTCACAAAAAAGTTAAATTTATCAAAATTCTATATTTTATATAAAATAAAATTTCCTGTTTCCAAAAATTGGTAAGCATGTTTTTGATGAGATTGTAGAAAACATACTTTTATGACACCATTTGTTGTACGAACTAACTTGGCGAAAACAGATGTTTATATAGTTGTATGGCAAAATGTTTTGCACTAGTTGTGCTACTTCGTTTTCCGTAATAGTTGAAAAAATTAGTAGAAAGTTGTTGTAAGTTTATGTATTTTGAGGCTGTAATGGTCAAAGGTACATGAAGTATGATCAGAGTTAAAGGTGCAAGAGAGCATAATTTGCAGGGTATTGATGTCAATATACCAAAAAATAAGTTAGTTGTTATAACTGGACTAAGTGGTTCTGGTAAGTCTAGCCTCGCATTCGATACGATTTATGCAGAAGGCCAACGCCGATACGTCGAAAGTCTATCGGCTTATGCACGTCAATTTCTTAATATTCAAGATAAACCTGACGTTGAATCGATCACAGGCCTCTCTCCTGCAATATCAATTAACCAAAAATCGATCTCAAAAAATCCAAGATCAACTGTTGGAACCGTTACTGAAATTTATGACTATCTACGCTTAATATATGCGCGAATAGGCATTCCTTACTCACCCGCAACTGGATTGCCAATAACGAAACAGACTGTATCTCAAATTGTAGATACTATTACAGCATTACCTTTAGAAACTAAAGTATATATAATTGCTCCTATTGTACGTGGTAGAAAGGGAGAGCATCTAAAAGAGATACTGGAAATTAAAAAGCAGGGTTACGTAAGACTAAAAATAAACGGTGAAATATGTGATATAGATGACTTGCCTAAGCTCGATAAAAACAAGAAACATGATATTTTTGTGATTGCAGATAGAGTGTCCATATCAGATGATATAGGAAATCGACTACCAAGCAGTATAGAATCAGCATTGAGACTTGCCCATGGCTTAATGTATGCAGAAATAGTTAACTTACCTGATAACCACAATTCCGAGTATAAAAATGGTCAAACTTTAACTTTCTCAGAGAATTTTGCATGTCCTGAGTCTGGCTTTACTCTTGAAGAAATAGAGCCAAGATTGTTTTCTTTTAACAGCCCCTACGGTGCATGCAGTTCATGCAATGGGCTCGGTAAAAAGCTAAGTGTTGATGCAAAGCTAATAGTGCCAGATGAAACGCTCTCGATATCTGAAGGTGCTTTAAAGCCAATTGGATCAATATTCCGTCAAGTGCATACAAACTATGGATTGCTAAAAAATGCAATTCTGTCACTGGCTGAAAATTGCAAATTTAGTCTTGATGTTCCGTGGAAGAATATAGACCAAAAAGTGAAGGATTTAATACTTTTTGGCTCTAGAGAAATGAAATTTCAAGGTTTGGTCAGTATCCTAGAACGCCAGATGGATTACGATGCATCACTTATTGATAGGTATTGTTCTGTTACTGACTGCAAAGAATGTGCTGGCTATAGATTGAGAAAAGAAGCACTTACAGTGAAAATTGATGAAAAACACATAGGTGAAATATCAGGGCTCAGCGTCGATGAATCCCTTGATTGGTTTGAAAATTTGCCAGACAAGCTCACAGAACAACATAAGCAAATTTCAAATAAAATATTAAACGAAATAATCAAAAGGCTGACATTTTTAAAGAATGTAGGGCTAAATTACCTTACACTTGACCGTGAATCTAGCACTCTCTCTGGTGGTGAAAGCCAGAGGATCAGGCTTGCTTCGCAAATTGGCTCTGGTTTAACAGGAGTGCTATACGTGCTTGACGAACCCTCAATTGGCCTTCATCAATGTGATAATGATCGATTAATTGCCACACTTAAAAATCTGAGAGACATGGGTAATACTGTGATTGTTGTTGAACATGATGAAGACACAATAATGGCTGCTGATTATGTGATTGATATTGGTCCTGGAGCTGGTGTAAACGGAGGAAAAGTTGTTGCAGAAGGAACACCAGATCAGTTACAAAAAAATTCAGAGAGCATAACAGGACAGTATTTAAGTGGAAAGAAGGAAATTTCAATTTCAAAAAGAAGAAAGCAAACAACTCAGTTCATAAAGGTAGTTAATGCTTGTGAGAACAACTTAAAAAATATAAATGTTGAATTTCCTATAGGGAATTTTATTTGTGTTACTGGAATATCAGGAGGAGGGAAATCAAGTTTAGTGATAGAAACATTATATAAATACTCAGCACACAAGATAAATCATTCATCTGCAAGGCATGGTCAATGCGACAAAATAGAAGGCCTTGAGTATATAGATAAAATTATAGAAGTTGATCAATCGCCAATTGGTAGGACCCCAGCATCAAATCCAGCAACATATGTTGGTATGTTTACTCACATCAGAAATTGGTTTGCAGGTCTCCCAGAGTCGAAGGCACGAGGTTACAATATAGGCCGATTTTCATTTAATACCAGGGGAGGAAGATGTGAAGCTTGTAAAGGTGATGGGCATTTAAAGATCGAGATGCATTTCCTACCGGATGTTTATGTGAAATGTGAGCAATGTAGAGGACAGAGGTATAACCGAGAAACATTGGAAGTTACTTACAAGGGAAAATCAATTTCTGATGTGCTTGATATGACAATAGATCAAGCATGTGACTTTTTTGAAAATCTTCCAATGATAAAGGAAAAGTTGATTTCTTTACAGGAAGTAGGGCTTGGCTATATAACGCTTGGACAGTCGTCAACAACGTTGTCCGGGGGTGAAGCACAACGAATAAAGCTGTCTAAGGAACTATCAAAGCGATTTACCGGGAAAACATTGTATATTCTCGATGAGCCAACAACTGGGTTACATTTTGAAGATGTAAATAATTTACTGAAAATACTCCATAGGCTAGTTGATTTAGGAAATACTGTTATAGTTATTGAGCACAATTTACATGTTATAAAAACTGCTGATTACATAATAGATATTGGTCCAGAGGGTGGAGTAAAAGGTGGCGAAGTGGTTGCTGTAGGAACTCCAGAAAAAGTTGCACAGACTCCAAAAAGCGTTACAGGCAAGTATCTTAAAACATATTTATTGGATCAAGTATCGACTATTTCTTAATAATTAGGTTATGAGGAGCATTTTAAAAGGTATACCTAACATATTTAATTCATGAATCTTCTCTTATTAAAAAAAGCTACAGATCTCATATTTCCAAACGTATGCGTAAGTTGTGAACGTATAATTGATAAAAGTTATGATTTATGTAGTGAATGCAATAAAAAAATCAATTTTTTAACTAAGCATTACTGTAATGTTTGTGGTGTAGTAATTCCAGATAACATTGATACATGTGGTAAATGCATCAGTAACCCTTCACCATTTAAAGTATTAAGATCAGTTTTTGCTTATGATGAACATAGCAAAAATATGATTATAAATTTTAAATTTTTTGATAATTTAAATTATGTGAAAGTCTATGCAAAGTGGATGTACAAAGCTAACAAAGACATGTTTCAAAATGCAGAGGTCATAGTTCCTATACCGCTACATAAAATACGCTTATTTAAACGTAAATATAATCAAGCAGCATTGCTCGCGAAGGAATTAAGTAAGTTATCTAATTTATCTTATACACCATTTGCAATAAAACGTATTCGTCACACCAAACCTCAAGCTGGTCTTTCACTTAAACAGCGTGAAAAAAATTTGAAAAATACTTTTAAAGTAAGTAACAGCGAAATTATCAAAAACAAAATCGTGATATTGGTTGATGATGTAGTAACAACTGGCGCAACCGCAAGGTCTTGCTCTCAGGAAATTTTAAACTCTGGTGCCAGAGAAGTGAGAGTGCTATCGCTTGCAAGAACTGTATGAAAATCAGCTTTAAGGTATAATTTTCATTTTTGAAAACTGTTTAGTGTCTTAGTACTAACTTGTGTATCATTCCTCTTAAAAAAAAGTCTAGTTATAGTGTATACGGAGTCTATAATTATAGCTCTTTTTCTAATAGTTCGAATAGCTGAATATTCTTTCTGGCTAAATTTTTTATAACAAACCAATGGTTTGATTAAAATCAGGAGAATATGGAGGCAGATATATAACTTCAGCACCGACACTTTTAACAAAGTCACTTATTTTCTATGAAAAGTTGCATTATCCAAAATCACCCAGCAAAAAGCTTGAACTAGCTATTAAAAACGTCTGTATCGCAATAGCCTTCAAAAATCATAGGCGCCATAATTTTTCCCTTATTCAAAGCTGCAATCATATTTTTGAATACTCACTGCATTCAGAAAAAAATAGGTACATGCTAGTGTAATAGCACTGGATGTAATAATTGGAACAAGTAAAAAAGCCTCTATTAGTTTTCTTATAGAGCTGGCTGGTTTAATGCTGTTATTATTCAATGATGCAAAATAATTTTCACTAAGGTTGGCCATCCATTTTGCGCCAGATAAGACCCTCTCACTATTTTTTTAGATAAGTTGACTTGTATTTGCTTTCCCATGTTTATAATTATGCTAATAATAAATATGATAAGATCAGTATAAATTTTTTACTTCCGTGTTTTTTCTATTGTTGTTTATAATGACTATAGTTACATCACATATTTCTTTCAATTAAATGGATCAGTTATTTATTGCAAATCACTGACTTTTTTAATGGATTCTTTTTCTAAATAATTTACAAAAATGTGTTTACTTTTGTTTGTAATTGTGTAGTAACTGCAACGTAAAGTTATAGGAGGTAAAGATGAATTTTGAAAATCTGAAAAAGATATTAAGTGCAATTGATAAAGATGCAAGTGTAAATAAAGATAACGTAATTAATAAAATAAAAGAGGTATTGCGAAGGGAAGATACAATAGCGTATCAAGAGTGGGAAAATAAAAATTTTAGTATAAATCATACATTCATCCAAAGTGATCCTGATGCCGAATTTACATTATTAATTGCAGCTGCAGCATCTAGCTGTAAGGATTTAGTGAATGTTTTATTAGATAGGCATGCGGATGTTCATGTAGAAGATGAAAATAGAGAGACTGCTTTGCATCATGCCGTTTATAGTAGATGTGTAGGTGTAGTAAATGCTCTACTAAAAAAAGGTGCTGATGTTAATGTAAAAGACAGAAGTGGTAGTACTCCTTTGCATTATGCTACTATATATGAACTCATAGATGTAGTAAATGCTCTACTAAAGAGAGGTGCAGGTGTTAATATAAAAGATGGAAATGGTCGTACTCCTTTACATTATGCTACTATATATAAATTCATAGATGTAGTAAATGTTCTACTAAAAACAGGTGCAGATATTAATGTAAAAGATGAAAATGGTAGTGCTCCTTTGCATTATGCTACTTTAAGTAACCATGTAGAGGTAGTAGATGCTCTGTTAGCTGAAGGCGCAAGTGTTCATGTAAAAGATAGAAATGGTAGTACTCCTTTGCATTATGCTGCTAAAAATGGCTATTTAGAGATAGTAGATGCTCTACTAGACAGAGGTGCAGATGTTTATAAAAAAGATAGTTTGCAGAAAACTCCTTTGTATTATGCCATTATAAATCACCAAGAAGATACGGTAGAGAGTATAAAAGGGTTTTTAAAAAATAAAGTAGTTCAAGGTAGTGTAGTTGTTGGTGGCTTAGTTGCCATGTTAGGGAATTTTGTAACATCGACGCTTTTTATAACCGAGACAATGGAAATTACATTAACATCTGTTACGGCAGCAATAGCTGTATCTGCATCAACAGCATTAACATCTGGTTATGTTAAATATCTAATGTCAAAATTCGATAACGAAATAAAAGAAATAAAAGAGCGACAAAACGTAATGGAAGGGAGGCAAAGCTTAACAGAAGGGTGGCAAAGTGTAGATCTACAAAGCATACGTATACATAATGCTCTTTCGTAAATTTTTACTTCCGCACTTCTTTAGTGTTGCTTATGATAACTATAGATTCATATTTTAATTAGAGGCTTTAATTACCTACTTTAAGTTATTGAATTTCTTATCATAGCATCTGTCATTCCAGTACCCTGGAATGACAGAAAAAGAACACTGAATTAAAAATACAACATACCATCTTATATCTTAATACTGCATAATACCTCGATCATAGATTGATTAAGGACACCTTGAGTTATCTCTTTAATTAGTCTTGCTTTACTATGAAAAGCTTGTACTCTTTAAATGTATTATTTATAAATTAACTGTTTATAAGCTAAAATATGTCTAATAGAGCTAATATAACTTTTTTTATAGCTGGTGCTATTGCTTCCCTTACATTAATTACATCTGGAGTTTTTGCTGTAGCTCCTTACGTTGCATTTTTATCTTCAGTTGCAGCTTTAAATATAGCTCCCCCTGTTATTTTTATTTTATTTGCGCTTTCTGCAGTAGTAATTGTGTTTTCATATAAAATGATTAAACAAAATAAAAAATCTCAAGAAAACTCGAAAGCTGAAGTCGAAGAGCCGAATAAAGGGTTAAGGAAAGAAGAAAATAAGCTAACTCCAATTAAAGAAGAATTAGAAGATGGAAAGGATAAAGAAAATAAATACGGGTTTAGTGGTCTAGAAGAAAAAGTTCATAGAATTTTAGAGAATTTTGTAACGAAAGATGAAGTGAATGGGTTAAAAAAAGAGGTTAGTGATCTTTCTGCAAGGTTAATTAATAGTCCTGCAACAAAAAATGAAGTAGAAGCAAAGCTGAATATGGAATTTTACGCAAAAGATGAAGAAAGATACTGTCTTGCTAGTCAACAAAAAAATTACTCAAGCTGTATCATAAAATCAAAAAATACTTCTGATTGTGTAACAGTACACAGATTACAGTTAGTGAATATGTTGAATGGATTGGAAGCATTTTTTGATTTTAAACTACAGTCAACATCCTAGTTCTGTAATTCTTGATATGATTTGGATCAAAAGCACTTTTGGATGTCAGGATACCGAAAATGATATGGAGTAGCTTACGCATTGCAGCTCCCACAATTGCCATATTATGCTTACCCTTCTTCTTTAGTCTTTGGCAAAAACTCACAATGATAGGATTGTGATTCTTGGCTACTATGGCAGGAAAGAAAAGGGCCTTACGTAATGTTTGTGAACCTGATTTACTTAATCTTGGTTTAGAATGTACAGATGAACCTGATGTTATATTTTTCGGTATAACTCCTGTATATGCTGCCAATTGCCTGGCATCTCTAAAAGCTTTTATGTCAGGGATTTCAGCTAAAATAGCTACTGCTGATTCCTCTCCTATGCCTGGAATAGTCAGTAGAAGTTGAAAATTTTCCAACAACTCTTTGTGTTGCTTTAATAGTTCACGTACGGAGTTTTTTATTGTTTCTATTTTTTGAGCTATATTCATTGCAAGGTCTTCCCAAGCATTTGCAACTTCTTTAGGCAGTCTCTCTTTTTTTTCTAGGTGGTTATTTACTAATGCTAATTCATCTTTTAACGCAACTGAGCAACGATAAAGATGTTTTAATTTTTTCATTTCAGAAGAAGGTGGTGTCCAACGAGTTGGTTCCTGTCTTTGGCAATAATCAGCAATAATTTCTGCATCAGTCTGATCATTCTTTTGTCTTACGAGTTTACTCCTTGTATAAGATTTAATACAATAAGGATTTACAACACTAACAAAATGTCCAGCATTGTGCAGAAATTCAGCCAAAGCTTCGCTATAACAACCAGTAGCCTCCATGCATGACTTTACTTCTTCCACATTATGCTTTTGTAGAAAACTCAGCAGACCTTGAAACCCAAGATCATCGTTCTTAAAGCTTCTTTTCCTAGTTTCACGCTTTTCTTTTTTACTTATGAATGAAAGAAAAACATCAAAGCGATCTTTTGATACATCAATTCCAAGAAAGTTGTTGATCATATATAACCCCATACGTTACCATTTAAAACGAAAAGTAAGGCTAACCTTGTGGATACAGAATTAGAGCCATTTAGGTCTTTCTACGATACCGTCCAGCCTATACTTTTGAGGAGGGAACTCTTATCTTTCTTACAGATTTTATATCTAAGAGGGGAAACAGAGTTCTTCCCTCCTCCACCTAATGCTTAAGCTTAAAACATTAGATGCTTTTTACAAGATACAAGGGTGGAATACAACATTTAGTGATATTATATTACCAAATGACATAAAAGAAAAGTTGAGAGGAATTTGTGAGTCAAAAAGCGGAGGATATCTCTTGTACGGTCCACCAGGAACTGGTAAGACTAGTATTAGTAAGGCAATTGCAAATCAAACTAAATCTCTGTTTGCGTTTATGTCTGTTTCTGCGTCTTGCTTGTCTAGTCAAAGGAATATAGATCAAGTTTTTGAGAAAGCAGAGACAAACAGTCCTTGTATGATTTTTATAGATGAGATTGACGGAGTTGGTAAAAAGCGAACTGTTAATGAGGATGCAGGGCCTTTAACTTATTTACTCACTAAATTGGATAAAGAGTTTTTATCCTCAAAAAATATAATGGTGATTGCTGCAACTAATCATAAGGATCATTTAGATCCTGCGTTTACTAGGGGTGGTCGTTTGGAGTGTATTGAGGTTCCTGGGCTGGATAAAGAAAGTACGCGTAGGGGAATACTAAAAGAATATCTCAAAGAATTAAGCCCTCTAAATATTGAAACTATTGTAAAGAGTACTAATGGTTTTTCACCAGCAAATCTGATTGGTTTAGCCAAGTATATACGAGAGGAGAAAAGTAAAGGCAAAAGCACTCCTATTTTCACTTTATGTGAAAGATTTAAGAAGGAACATAACATTGAAGATAAGAAGAATGAGAAACATAGTAACGGAAAAACTAAAAACAAGGATACAAGGCTATCATCTGGAAGCTTATCTAGAAGTTCATCAGTAAGCTCTTCATTGAGTGATGTATCTTCTCGAGGAAGTAAGTGGCAAATCGAGGAATAAAGAGAATTACTACACAGTCTGGTCATGCAAGTCGAATCATGTCATTCCATTGCTTGACAATAGTTTTTATCCAGAAGGAACTTCTAAAAGGGTGTCATTCCAGTACTGAAATCCAGGAATTTTTTGAGCACGCAAGTTATGCCAAGTTTTTTGTTGGTAAGAAAGGCTGGATCCCAGTACTGGGATGACAGGAAGAGGGCTACTCGGGTGACATCGAAGGGGCTACTTGCATGACAACAAAGGGGCTTGCTTGCATAACTCAAATTCAAAGAAAAATCATTTAATGTCATTCCAGCGCGTGACGCTGGAATGGCTTTGTTGCACAGCTCTTCGGATAGTGGGTAATGTATAATAAATTCATGAAGCTATATCAAACTTAGCCATGCCTATTTCAGTAAATTTGTTAAGCAAATAACACTTGAGTAGCAGTTCCTTCTCACGATTAATCTCAGATTTATTCCTAAAACTAAATCCAAATATTTGCTTCAGTCGCGAGAAAAAACTTTCTATATAAGATCTCTTCCAATAATTTATCTCTTTTTTCCACCTCTTCATACCATCTTCATCATATGACTTTATGAGCTTGATTGTAGAATTTCTCTCATTCATATAATCCAACTTTGGATGCTCTACTGCATTATTTTGCGGAGGAATCCTTGTCTTTATGTCAAGCTCATCGCACAGTTTGTATAACTTCTTTCGATTATATGCCCTATCTGCATATATCGTGCTTATGTTATACTTGGTATCCACTCTTTCAATAAGATCACAGGCTCCATAGTGGTCGGAATAAACTCCACTACTGTATTTTGCAGCTATAACTTTTTTACTACCTATCTCTAGCATTACATGTAGCTTTCTTGTTTGCTCATAGCGGCGATACTTTCTATCTGTACCATTTGCCTTACTATGGCCTGGAATATTATTGTAGATGCTGATACCTGTACTATCTATAGCAATTTCAATATCTTCCATATCGTTCTTATCAACTCTGCAGTCGTTGATTTTGATATTAAGCTTTTTAAACCTTCTTGAAGCCTGCGAATAGCTGATAATTTGCAAAATTTTCCCTATTTGCTCAAGATATTTCTCTATAAATCCCACTGTTTGCCTAAGACCAATCCTGAATAGATAGGTTATTATGTGAATTAGAATCACTACTTTGTCGCTGTAGACATTGTTGCCACCTGCTACTTTTGGACTATTTTCGTACCAATTTTCAATGGCATCGTTGATATAATGAAAAACATTTCCCCTTTCTTGAAGAAATTTGTTATATTCATTGCAGTTACTGACTTTCATTCTTATTGGCATATTTTTCCTTTGTCGGCTAAATATCTATTTTATAACAAATTCCATCAGTAACTGCCTGTTCTTTCCTTGAGTGGTGCAACAAAGCCCGCTGGAATTCAGAAATAAAGAACAATGGATCCCAGTGTCAGCTACTCGGATGACAGGAAAAGGGCTACTCGGATTACATCCTTTTTTTCCTGGATACCAGTCGCATGACACTACTATATAGTAGGTCCCAATTTTATCCCAGTCTGGGATCTTCTTTCAAAAATTCAAAACAATCTATTAAAAAGGAGAATATTATGTCTACAATAATTTTATCATCAATTTTAAGTAAAGCGGGCAGTATTTTTGGGCCAATTGGCCAGATTGTTGGCTCAGAACTCGGTGCTCTGCTTGGTGCACAGCTTGATAATGCAATATTTGGTCTTGATGCCGACCAAAAGATAACGCATGGGGCGAGGCTGAAAAATCTGCAAGTTCAAACCTCAACTTATGGCAAAGCAATTCCAATTATCTATGGCACTGCTCGCATTGCTGGAAACATTATTTGGTCACAGCCAATAAAAGAGGAGGCGATAACCACTCAAAATAAAACAGGAAGAGGTATAAATATTACATATAACTACTATGCAACACTCGCAATTGCAATTTGCAAGGGGAAAGTAGAAAAATTAAATAGAATCTGGGCGGATATAAAATCGCTTAGTTTTGATGAAATAGATTATACTTTTTACCACGGCAGAGAAGACCAAAACCCTGATCCGTTTATGTTATCAATCGAAGGTGAGAAGAATGTACCAGCTTATAGAGGAATATCTTACATAGTCATCAAAAATTTCCCTTTGGCAGACTATAGTAATCGTGTTCCGGTGTTTACATTTGAAGTGCAAACTGCACTGAAGCTCAATGGATTCTCAGTAGCAGAAAACATTAAAAATATCAATATCATACCAGGTTCAGGGGAGTTTGTGTATGATACGAAAATACAGAAGAAAATTGCACGAGAAAAAATAAGCAGTAGTCAATATATTCCCTATGGACCGGTACAAAGAGTAAATCACAATAATCACACAAAAAAGAGCGATGCTATGCTTTCTTTGGACCAATTGAAGGAAAGTTTACCAAATGTTGAATGGGCATCGGTAGTGGTTAATTGGTTTGCAAGCAGTTTGAATATCAAAGATTGTAAAATATATCCTGCAGTTGAATTTCAAGACGATTCTGCTATAGTGCCTGATGATTGGCAAGTGGGAAATATAACCAGGGATAATGCCCAGCTCATTTCAAAAGATAATCATGGCAATCCAAGATATGGTGGTACAGTTAGCGATGCAGCACTAATAAGATATATAGAAGAGCTGCATAGCAGAGGTTATAAGGTGATGCTCTATCCAATGCTCTTGCTTGACACAAAAAACAAAGAGTGGCGAGGAAAATTGAGCGGTACTCCTCAGGATATAAGTGATTTTTTTGAGAATCAGTATAGCAAATTCATAGAGCATTACACAAGCATTGCCAAACAAACTAAAGTGGAAGGGTTTATTATTGGTTCTGAGTTTGCTCAGCTTACCAGAGTAAAAGATGCGAAAGGCAATTATCCTGCAGTAGCAGAGCTAGTTAAAGTTGCAAAGCAAGTAAAATTTCAGCTTGGAAAAGAAGTAAACGTAACTTACGCTGCCGATTGGAGTGAGTATCATTCATATGATGGTTGGTATAATATGGATGAACTATGGTCTTCAGAGTTTATCGATGTTGTTGGCATAGATGCTTACTTTCCACTCACCGATGGCCCAGAACCTCCTTTTGGCTATTCCGCGAAAGATGTAACGGGTGGTTGGAGCAGTGGGGTAGGGTATGATTATTTTTACGATTACTCAAAAAGTGATCCTGAGAAAATAAAGTATAATGACAGCGAATATGCGTGGAAAAATATCGAGAAATGGTGGAGTGAAGTTCATGTAAATCCAGGTGGTAGTAAAACAAAATGGCAACCAAAAATGAAGAAAATATGGTTTACCGAATATGGATTTCCCAGTATGAACGGCTGCACTAATGAGCCCAATGTGTTTGTTGATAAAGGTAGTATAGAGAGTAAATATCCACGATACTCAAACGGAGAGGTGAGCTTTCTTTTGCAGAAAACTGCAATCGAAGGAACATTAAAAAAGTGGCAAAGCTCAGAAATGGTGGAGAAAATGTTCCTCTGGGCGTGGGATGCAAGGCCATTTCCTTATTTCCCCAATTTATGTGACATGTGGGCTGACTGCCATAACTGGCAGACCGGGCACTGGATTCAGGGAAAAATTTCACAACTTAATGTTTCCGATGTTTTGTCTGATCTGTTGCAAAAGGTAGGTCTCAAAGGCGATCAGTTTGATACAAGTGATGTTAAAGGATTACTATCTGGGTATGTAATAAATGATCAGCAACCCGTACGCTCAATTATTAAAATGCTGCGAAGGTGCTATTTTTTTGATGTGGTTGAACAGAACTCAAAACTGAAATTTATTCAAAAGGGCAGGGGAGTGACAACTGGTATACCAGTTGACGAAACTGTTTTCAATCACAATCCCAAGCTGATACAGCTTAGTCAATTAGATTTAAACAATAGGATTAACATCGTTTATTTTAACCGCAATTTTGGCTATCCAATTGATGTGAAATATGCTGAACTGCCAAAGCAGGGCAATGCTGCAACAGTTGAAATACCTCTCATTATGGAGGAAGGGGAGGCGCAAAATATAGCTGAAGTTTTACTTTATTCTTCGTGGCAAGAGAGAAATGTATACAACTTTAAGCTCCCGATAAAATATGCATGGCTTTTACCAAGTGATGTCATAGCAATTTCAGATGGCGAGAAAAGACATACGATGAGAATTATAAAAACAAAGTTTGAAAGCATGTCCATTCAAGTAATGGGAGTTGGTTATGATCCCTCTATATACAAGCTCTCCTTTCCTTCAACAAGATCACTTATGCTTAAAGAATACCCTCCTTCTCACATCAGTAAATCTATCGTAGAAATGATAGATTTACCGCATATTAAAGGTAATATCGCAAGTTTTACTTTAATTAGTGAAGAGGAAGGTTGGAAAGGAGCAACACTTTTTATTTCGTATGATGATAAAAATTATAAGCCCATCGCGAGCGCAAATATACAATCTACTTACGGATATGTAATCGAATCTACCGATGAGGGAATTACAGTAGTGCTACGTTTTGGTAAGCTAGACGTCATGAATCCAACTGTGTTAGCGCTGGTTGGAAAAGAGGTAATAAAATTCCAAGATGCCAAGCTTATAGATAAAAATAAATATAAGCTTAGCAACCTAATTAGAGGTCAAGAAGGGACTAAGAAATATGAACACACTGCAGGTGAAAAATTTATTCTACTTGATGATTCAATAATTTCTTTTGAAGTGCAAAAAGGGAGAAAGTTTTATCTTAAGGCAGTCACTTACGGTGATTCATTAGATAATACGGAAACAAAAATTGTAAACTGAGAGAGCGTAAGTGAAATCTTAATGTCTACTTGCATTTTATTAAAAAATCCACTATATTATAAATATAGCAATATAGTAAGGTAAAATAATGATCGGTAATGTAAAAAAATTATCAAATGAAGCGCCAATAATACTAACATGGGTGCCAAGAGTACATGGTGCATCTTTACCTGATGGTAAAAACAGTGACCTTAATTACTTAGATATAATAAAAAATCATAAATTAATAAATAAAGAAGAGAGGGATATATATTTGATTATCAACGGTCCTGGATTCAAAGAAAATCAAATAGATGATTTAAAATGTGAACTGAAAGGAATTGAAGGAGTACATGTTATAGACTTGCATCAGTATGACTGGAGCGAAATAGATCAAGGATGGAAGATAGATGGTAAAGATACTAGTATCAAAGATTTCTTTAGAGATATGTATAACATGACAGGTGAACAAAGAACATACTTTGCTGTTGAAATAGATACTTTTAGATTAGTTGCTCTGGCACTCTTAAAGCAGTTTACGGAACATGAAGGTGGAATATATATAGACTTTGATTCTTTAAAAGCCATTGACACTCATATAGGGAAGGATATAACAATCCCTGAGGGAATATTGTTGGGACCGATTGTTGTAGGTATTAACGATAGTGGAAAAATCGTTTATACACAGTTAAATAATGACTTAATTGCGATAAATGATTTAAGCATAGCAGTTGATATCTTATCTAAGTATAAAAGTGAAATACTAAGTCAAAAAGAAATGTGCGGTAAATTAGTAGAGTATTTACCTTCAGCTATAATTAAACTAGGTGATTGCATCAGTATGCTTGAAAAAGAGGAAGAGATGAAAAAGGAAGAAGAGAAAGATGAAATAAAAAGGATTATCAAAGAAGTGAAGAATCAGAAAGAGTATGCAGAAAGGTGTGTAGAAGATTTAAGCAATGGTAGAATAGCGACGTTATATGAACAAGCTTTTTTTCCCTTCCTTACCCAATTTGGAGAAAATTTAGGTCAACGAAATGTTGTGAGGATAGTGCATGATAAATTAATTGGTCAAGAAGAAAGCAAATGGAAGTCATTTGCTTTTGGAGAGAACAATGGTAACTATTCTATGGGTCTAGTAAATAGTGATGTATCCTGGATGAAAGGAAAAGATCTATACCGTGAACGAGTAGATAATAAGCTGGAAGGAGCAGAAGTAGACAGGGTAGCAATGGGAGAGCTATCACTTATATAGCATTGATTAAAGAACTTTCTAGTATCGTCGATTCGGTGCTAGAAAATTCAGTAAAGTAGTTAAAATATTAGCTGAAAAATAATTTTCTTCGAAACAGTCACCTACATATAGAAACGAGAATGTTTAAGCCCCTAGGAGATTTTATTTGTACGCCGCTAAAATTTCATTATAATATGAGTATGTTAATGTGTTGAGGTAAAATAATGATCGGTAATGTAAAAAAATTATCAAATGAAGCGCCAATAATACTAACAATGGGTACCAAGAGTATATGGTGCATCTTTACCTGATGGTAAAAACAGTGACTTTAATTACTTAGATATAATAAAAAATCATAAATTAATAAATAAAGAAGAGAGGGATATATATTTGATTATCAACGGTCCTGGATTTGAAGAAAATCAAATAGATGATTTAAAGCGTGAACTGAAAGGAATGGAAGGAGTGCATGTTGTAGATTTACACCAATACGACTGGAGCGAAATAGATACAGGATGGAAGGTAGATGGTGAAGACATTAGCATAAAGGATTTCTTTAAGAATATGTATAATATGTCAGAGGAGCAAAGGATGTATTTTGCTGTTGAAATAGATACCTTTAGATTGATTGCTCTTGCTCTTTCAGAAAAAATGACAGGAGAGAAAGGTGCAATATATATAGACTTTGATTCTTTAAAAGCCATTGACACTCATATAGGAAAAGACATAACGATTTCTAAGGGAATTTTGTTAGGGCAAGTTACTGTACATGTTAATCAAGAGAGCGGCAAAATTATTAAAACGGATTTAAATAATGACTTGATTGCAGTAAGTTGTCCAAGTATAGCGATTAATATTTTAGCTCAATATAAAAGAGAAATACTGAGTCAAGAAAAAATGTGCTATGAGTTGGCAGAACGTTTATCTCGGTTTATGCAAAGAGAAGAATCACAATTTTTTACCGCATGTAAAAGATTGGAAGAAGAACAGCTGTGGGATTATGAGACGAAGAGATTAGTGAGAGTTATTAAATACGGATTAAAGAAGATAGAGTGTACAATAGGTGATCTCAAAAATGGTGAGATAAGAAAATTATATGAGCCACGGGTGTTAAGGTATATGCAACATCCTGAAGTAAGTATGAATTTGGGTCAATTTTATACTGTAGAAGTAATTCGTAGTGAATTAATTGGTCAAGACGAAAGTAAACTGAAGCTGTTTTGCTTCGAAGAGGACAATGGCAATTACGTTTGTACAATAAATGGTGACCTATCTTGGGCTAGAGGAGCAAACTTATACCATAAACAGGTAAAAAGTGAGTTAGAAAAAGTACAAGTAGATCAGATGGAATTGGAAAATCTATCGTTAGAGTAATCAAGTGTAAACCGGAAAGTAACTCAGGTTACAGTTGATAGTCTATATTATTAAAAGGTTAATAGTTATATATATATTATAGTATAAGAGCTATTAATAGTATATATGTCAAAAAAAATGATTAATGAGTTGAAAGATAAGGCGAGGGAGAGGAGATATGCTGATTTGAAGTCTACAGAAAGTTCTGATTATAGAACATATAAGGATTTAGATATGGACTTCAATAGTGAATATGAATTTGTTTGTGACCTTGTTATTAATGGGAAGGCAATAACTAATGATCTCATTAAAAATTTATATTTAAAACATGAAAATCTCATTACAGAAGATAAGGACAAAAAAGGGAGTTATCGTCTGTTTCTTAAGCAAATCTTCACGGAAATATTTGTACACGCCGGTACAGCAGTTCCAAATGACTCTATTATGGAAGAATTGATAACTTATTATAACAGGTCTGGGTACAAGCAATTCTTTTCTTCTCAAAGTCAAGCACTTCGTTCTTTTGGATTGTGCATGTATTCATTCCACTATTTAATTCCTTCTTACAGAGAAAGGACCTATATAAGTTGTGAAGATCCAAATTATCTGAAGTTCAGTTTTAGCGTAAATGATGGTATATATAACGGTAATAAAATTTTAGTATGTGATTTACAAAACTCAGTGGAGTTTAAACTAAAATGTGAAGGTGAAAATGTGATATATGAAGAAGGTAAGGTTTCTCTCACTATTCCTAAGGAGCTGAAAAATTACAAAGCAAATGATAAGAATTTGTTTGACGTTATTATTGAGTATTTTCAGAAATTTTGCGAAAAATTTGGATTTCACTTTTTTGAGGAAAATTTTGAGTATAATCTGGATAAGCCACTTGGAGTATTAAGTGATATAAATACAACCAAAGACAAGAATCTAAACTTGAAGAATTTAAAATAAGATATTGAAATCTCCGCTTTTTTTAATAAGGTGAGTATAATAAAAAGTAAATCAAGTTTTACAGAAAACCTTTACTTATGATGAAAAGTACGTAATACGTATATAATATAAGATTGTGATATGTCAAAAAAAATAGTTAACGCATTGAAATCTGAAGTAAAAAAGCTCAAGTATTCTGATTTAAAATCTATACCAATGAAATCAGGTGGTTGGAGTAGCATAAACTCTGGTTACAACACATATATTGACCTTGATAGATCACACAACCTTACTATCAACAAACAAAAAATAACCAATGAGCTTATCGAGGAGCTATATTCAAAACATAAAGATCTCATTTTAGGGAATGAAAAAGGGAAAAGAAACTATTGTTTGTTTCTTAAAGTAGTCTTTATGGAAATGTTTATACGTGTTGGTGCAACAGTTCCAAATGACTCTATTATAGAAGAATTGATAACTAGTTATCATCAAGAAGGATATAATCATTTTTTGTTTCTGCATTTATTAAAGGCTCTTTTTCCACTTGGCTTGCTTGTGTTAGATTCTGATATAATAATAACTTATAGTATGGATTGCCATAGTTCCAATTGTCTAAAACTCAGTTTTAGCATGGAATGTATAAGGGTACTTAGCAGTGATCTTGCTAGTGATATCAAAACACCAGGTTTTTACAGTTCAGTAGAATTTAAACTGAACTGTAAGGGTAGAAATGTAACATATGAAGATGGTAAAGTGTCTCTTATTATTCCGAAAGAGCTGAAAAATTATAAAGCAAGTGGTAGAAGTTTGTGTGACATTACTATTGAGTATTTTCAAGAATTTTTTGGAAATTTGGGATTTAAATTTGAGACAAAAGTGGAACATAGTCTAGGTGAACCACTTAAAGTGTTAAAAGATGTAAATACATACCATGATAAGAACTTAAACTTGAACCAACAGTTAAGTAATTCAAGATAAGATATTGAGATTCGCATTTTTAAAGCTAGAAAACACATTCATTGAGAGAATAATTTCGCTACTGAAAGCAAAAGGCGTTTTTATAATCTTCTATCTACTACTCCCTCATGAACAGATACGTTAATCTCATCTAACTGCTCACTAACTTCTTCATTACTTGGCAAGTGTCCTCTAAGAGATAAGTTACGTACTGCATGCTGACATCGATCCAAAGGAGTTTGTAATCGCTCAACATATACTTTTGCTAGCAACTCAGCGTCAATTAGCGCTCCATGTAACTCCCTACTCTCTAGTGATATACCAAAACGCTCACACAATGCACTTAAAGAAGCCGGTGGTCCAAATTTCTTTCTTGCAAGCGGTAATGTATCTAACACTCTGTCTGAAGAGATTAATTTGGCATTCAGTTTACCAAGTTCCATGTTCAAAAATTTAATGTCAAATCCAGCATTGTGAATTACCAAAGTATCGCTAGATATAAAATTAAGAAATTCAGATGCAATCTCTGAAAATAATGGCTTATCCTTTAGAAATTCTTCGCTGATACCGTGAACTTTAAATGCACCTTTGTCTATGCTCCTTTCTGGGTTGATGTATCGATGGAATACTTTGCCTGTTGGAATATGATTAATTAGTTCTACACACCCTATTTCGATAATTCGATGGCTATTGACATCAAGACCTGTAGTTTCAGTGTAAAGTACTATTTCACGCAGCCCATCTTGTTTGGAAAGTTCTATACTTAACCTACTACTAGGATCTGACTGACTATTGGCAGCTTGTATCGTTTTTTTTCTTTTAGCTACTAATTTTTTTGTAGCACCTTCACCATCTTTTACTCTAGAGTGTCCAGGCGCTTCGGTTATTGAGCTTTTTTTTATACTATCAAGGATAACTTCTTTATCATTTAAGAATTTTTTACCGTTACCTTCTACATAAAGTGAGGTGAGATTTTTGAGTGCTATATCTCCTCCATAGTGGTGGCGCCACACTCCAACAATGTTGTTGTTTTCTACATTTAATAAAGTAAGATTTGGGAGACGTTTGCTGCCAATCAAAAATGCAAAACCTCTGTCTCCAATATTGTTATTACTTATTTCAAGTAAAGTAAGGTTTTTTAGATTGCCTTGACCTATATATCCTGCACTTTCAAAACCGAGTTTATTGTTCCTTAGAGTGAGCGAAGTAAGATGTGTAAGTTTACTTAACTCTTTTACATCTTTACTATCAATCTCTACATTTATTAAATTAAGCTCGTTAATGCCTTTTTTACTCTGTAGAAAGTTTGCTAGCTCTCTTATATCAATTTTAGCACTTACATCTGATATTGTTAAAGCTTTATCATGTACATATCCACTAAAACCCACCTTACCCTCTGTTAATATACTATGTAAATATTTTAACTGGCATCTCAGTAGCTGTCAATTGCTTATATAAGATCTTAAACAGCTGGTTTAGGTGCTGTAAAATTCATACTTTTTGTGATCAGCTAAGTAAAAAGTCAAGCCTAGGGCAACTCACTAAGCTTTTCTGATTTATTGTCCCAAATTTGGGACAATAAAATCGAGATGTCAATTACAGGACTTGAGCCTGTTAAAATCTTCTTCAGCGTGATATGATGAACGGGTTAATGGACTTGATGCAACTACCAAGAAGCCTTTAGAATAAGCAATATATTTATAATGCTCAAACTCTTCTGGAGTAACATATCTATCAATTTTTGCATGCTTTGGAGTTGGTTGCAAATATTGACCAATTGTAATGAAGTCAACTTCGGCGCTACGTAAATCATCCATAACCTGAAAGATTTCTTCTTTTGTTTCTCCAAGACCAACCATAAGCCCTGACTTCGTGAAAAGTTTAGAATTAATCTGTTTCACCATCTTTAGCAAATATAGTGAATGAAAATAACGAGCTCTTGGTCTTATTTTTGCATACAGCCTTGGCACTGTTTCGATGTTGTGGTTATAAACATCAGGTGATGCAATAGCTATTGCTTCAAACGCTCCTTTCTTATTTAAAAAATCAGGAGTGAGGATCTCTATTGTTGTTTCCGAAGTTATCTTTCTAATTTCTTCTATACACCTTATAAACTGATTTGCACCACCATCTGGTAAATCGTCACGGTCAACAGAGGTAATGACAACGTGCTTTAAATTTAACTTTTTTATTGCTTTTGCTAAATTTTCTGGTTCATGAGGATCGAGCTTATCAGGAATGCCAGTTGCAACGTTGCAAAACGCACAAGCACGAGTACAAACAGAACCGAGAATCATCACAGTAGCATGACGTTTATTCCAACATTCACCAATATTTGGACACGCAGCTTCTTCGCATACTGTATGTAAGTTATGTAGCTTAACAGTATTTAAGGTTTCATTGAATACTTTACCAGCTGGAGCTTTTGCTCTGAGCCATGTAGGCTTACTATGCATTTGAAACAGCTAGCTCTACCTCTTGTTTTGCTAAAACTTTCTTTAATCTTCTTTTTATCTTTTGCGCTTCTTTGCTTAGTTTAATTGTTTTTGTATTGAGCAAGAAAGCATCAAGATCACCTTTATAGTCTATAGTTCTTAAAGTTCTTGTTGCTATACGAAAGCTAAACTTTTTTTCTAATATATTACTCGTCAATGTAACTTTATGTAAATTTAAGAGAAAGGTACGCTTTGTTTTACGATTTGAATGCGATACCTTATTACCAAAAGACTTTTTTCTATTTGTTAATTCACAAATTCTACTCACTTCAATATACCAATTTATCCTATTCAACCAGGTTAACCTGATATAGTTAAATAGTCAACTCCCTTGCTTGATTTTTATACCGTATACTGCTTTATAGCCAAAAAACACTGTAATTTTTTCTATTACAAGAGAAACCATATGCTGCATTTCTAATGCTTTACTGCCATTTGTTACTAACAGATGCAGAACACCAGAATTTACGTTTTGTGCGTATGAGATCTTTTGTGGTTTTGTACATTCTGCTAATTCCTCTCCAACTATACTTTTCCAGTTTAAAATAAGACGTATTTCATTTTTGCTGATCTTATTTTTCATGCATTTTAATGCATAGTTTTCTATTATAGATTTTAATTTCTTTGGCCCGCTATATTTAAACATCTTTCCAGTGCTTAAAATTAAATTATATTACAACTTTCTTATACAAAAAACTAACTTATTGTTTTCATGATCCTCGGCCTCACACATAAAAAGCAGTATTTGTATATCTAGCATTTGCCAGAATTTTGTGTTTCCTACCTTGTAATCATTTTTAATTTTAATTTGTTAAATTATTATGAAGCTAATTAAAATTCGGGTAAAGTATAGTATTTCCAAGAAAATTATCTTTTTACTGTATGCAGTAATTTTCTTATAGCTATCTGTTTTTTAAGATCTTTCTGCAATCCAAGCTGCTTGAATGGCCTCTAATATTTTTTCATTACAATACTTTTCATCATCATCAAACTCCTTCAAACCCAAGATCTTTTTCTTAAGTTCAGTGAATCTAATACTAATTATATCCTTATTGGGAAACTTCTCTTCTAGAGCTTCTGCAATATCTTCTATATCAAGCCATTTCATACTTTTTTGATAAATTAAACTGGTGCCCATGGGGAGACTTGAACTCCCAAGGTCGCAAAACCCACGGATTTTAAGTCCGCTGCGTCTACCGATTCCGCCACACGGGCCTTATGTTGTTTATCTAGAGTAAAATTCTACTACTAAATTGACTTCCATGTCTGCTGAATAGGGGACTTCGGAATATTGAGGCGCTCTCAAATACTTCACTGAAAGTGCTTTGCTATCTGCCTCTAAATAATCTGGAGCCTTACGTTCTTGTTTTTGTTCAGCCTCTATTAATATAGGAATTTTTGCTGCTCTTTCCCTTATTTTTACTATATCACCAGGCTTCACTCTATAACTTGATATGTTAACCACCTTATCATTAACTGTAACATGTTTATGAGATATAAGCTGTTTTGCCGAGTAAATTGTTGGCACAAAACCAGAGTGATATAAAACAGAGCTTAACCTTGATTCTAAGGCACCAATAAAATTATCAGCCGTATAACCCTTTCTTTTGTAGGCATCTAAAAATGTACGTCTAAGCTGCTTACTTGAAATTGCATAGTAGAACTTAAATTTTTTATGTGCAGCAAACTGCTTACCAAAATCAGATAACTTCTTAAATCCAAGAATACCATGCTGACCTGGAGGGTATTTTCTTTTATTGACCGAATCTTTTGCTCTACCCCATAAGTTTACACCAAGCCTGCGACTGATTCTATACTTTCTATTGATAACAGTTGTCATACAAAAATTCTCACAATCTAACTATAAATTATTAATGATTTTAACATTAAGTGTCAACTTGTTTTTGCCACTATGATATAGTATACTTCACTTTTAAGTTTTCCTATTAATACATGAATCATCTACTACTAAAATCCATGGCAAATGCTGTCCGCTTTTTATCAATTGATGCAGTACAAAAAGCAAATTCTGGACATCCAGGTATGCCACTTGGCATGGCAGATGTTGCCACTGTATTATTTGCTAAATACCTAAACCATAACCCTGATGATTCTCAATGGATCAGTAGAGATCGTTTCGTCCTATCAAATGGTCACGGTTCAATGTTGCAATACTCTATATTATATCTGACAGGCTACATTAGTATAGATGAACTAAAAAACTTCAGGCAACTTACATCAAAAACTCCAGGTCACCCAGAATTTGGCTTAACTTCTGGTATAGAAGCAACAACAGGCCCGCTTGGTCAAGGATTTGCCACTGCTGTTGGCATGGCACTTGCTGAATCGATTCTTGAAAAGCAGTTTGAAATCAGTCACTACACTTATGTAATGCTAGGAGATGGCTGTCTTATGGAAGGTATAAGCCATGAAGCAGCGTCCCTTGCTGGGCATCTTAAATTAAATAAGCTGATAGCACTTTTTGACGACAATGACATCTCTATAGACGGCTCTACTAGCCTCTCTTGTTCTGATGATGTAGAAAAGCGTTTTTCAGCGTATGGATGGAATGTTGACAAAATCGATGGGCATGATTTTGATTCCATATCCCTTGCAATAGAACAGGCACAAAAGTCTGATAAACCTACACTAATCTGTTGCAAAACTATTATCGGAAAATTTTCGAGCCGTGCTGGCACATCTTCTGCTCATAGTGGTACCTTTACAGAGGAAGATGTAAAACAGATGAGAGAAAAATTAAATTGGGACTATGAACCATTTCATGTACCAGAAGATGTGAGAAACGCTTGGATAGAAACAGTTAAGAGGGCAAAGCAAAACTATACATCCTTGATCAATGAAGAACTACAAAGAAGACTTGAGAAACGTTTGCCAGACAATATCGAAAATGACTTAGCTAACCTGAAGAAACAAATATGTGAGCTAATGCCAAAAGAAGCGACTAGGTCTTCTTTCGGCAGAGTAATGGAACTATTGACTAAGTCTATGCCAGAACTAATTGGTGGCTCTGCTGATCTTACCGGTTCAAATTGTACTAAATATAAGCACATGCAGGCAATAGATAGTAATAATTATAGTGGCTCTTATGTACACTATGGAGTGAGAGAGCACGCTATGGCAGCTTGTATGAATGGTATGGCTCTTCATGGTGGAATTATTCCTTATGGTGGAACTTTTTTAGTATTTTCCGATTACTGCCGCCCTGCTATACGTCTTTCAGCTTTGATGAAACAGCAGGTTATATATGTAATGACTCATGACTCAATTGGAGTAGGGGAGGATGGTCCAACTCACCAGCCAATAGAGCATTTAGCTTCTCTGAGAGCTATACCAAATCTGTATGTTTTTAGGCCAGCAGATGCAATTGAAACTTTGGAGTGCATTAGCATTGCATTGGAAAAAAAAGAATCTCCATCGTTATTTGCACTTTCAAGGCAAAATATTAATTACATGCACTCTTATACTGACCAATTGGCCAACCTATCAAAATTTGGTGCATATATACTATGCGAATATTCAGGGAAGCTAGAAGTGACGATATTTGCTACCGGATCTGAAGTTGAAATTGCAGTTGAGGCAAGAGAAAAATTACAGGAAAAAGGTGTAGGTACAAGGGTCATTTCTATGCCGTGTTGGAGGCTTTTTGACGAGCAAAGTGATGAATATAAAGGGGCAATATTAAATAATGACAGCATTAAAGTTGCAATTGAGGCTGGAAGTGAAATGGGTTGGCATAAATATGTAGGCTCAAACGGTATATTTATTGGCATGAAAAATTTTGGAGAATCAGCACCTTATGAAGCTCTTTATAAGCATTTTAATATTAGCGCTGATTATGTAGTAAAATGTGTTTGTGAATAACACTTTTTGTCATTACGCTGCGCATAAAATTACTTAATGAACTCAGCCAGTACCGTTATTATGATAAGAAAGCTAGTGAAATGTTTCGAATAACTTTTTCTTTTCTATGAGCTACTTGACGGCAAGAATAAAGTTTTAATCATTCCATGGTTTCTGTATAATTTTCAAAACTTAATTGGTATATATGAAGGTAATAATAGGTAGCGCTAGTAAACGATTAGGAGATTCAATAGCAAGTGGGCTAAATGCTCAGCTATTCCCCAATCAGGTGTCAAGATTTGCCGATGGTGAGGTAAATGTAGAAGTAGCAAATGATCTACGTAATCAAGAAGTATATATAGTACAATCTCTTTCTTCCCCTGTAAATGATAACCTTATGGAGCTTCTGCTTACAATTGATGCAGCAAAGAGATCTGGAGCCAAGAGAATAACAGCTATTATTCCTTATTACGGATACAGTAGGCAGGATAGGGTTATTAAAAACAATAATATGCAATCTGCTTTAAGTGCTAAATTAACTGCAAATCTTATTCAAACAGCTGGTGCAAATAGCGTTGCTGCTATTGATTTGCATTCAAGTCAAATTGAAGGTTTTTTTGATATACCAGTTACTAATTTAAACTGTTTTAAAGTATTTGTTAACTCTATATACAAGGAGAATTTGGCAATAGTTGCGCCTGATGTTGGAGCAATTGGCAGAGCTCGTGCTTTTGCAAAGATTTTAGAGGAAAAACACAAGTTGGATAATGATATTGTTGTAGTAGATAAATATAGAGAAAAAGCAGGTACATCTGAGGTAATGAATGTAATCGGAGAAGTTGCAAACAAAAATTGCGTCATTGTTGATGATATAGTTGACTCTGGCGGAACATTATGTAATGCAGCTCTTGCTTTAAAAAACCGAGGAGCAAAGTCTGTAGTTTCGTGCATTACACATGGAATACTTTCAGGAAATGCAGTTGAGAAAATCTCTTCCTCTTCTCTGGATAAATTAGTAATTACGGACACCGTATTTCACAAATTTGAAAAAAATGATAAGATAGAGGTTGTTTCAATTGCAAATATTTTAATTTGCTTTATGCAAGGAGGTAAAAGTGCCAGCTAGATCAACAGAAGATGTTATCACTTCGTTAATAGAATTTGCAAATAAGAGAAAAATAACAATTACTAAGGAAGAAATGCTTAAAACTGCACAGCTTGTGAGGATTAAGTTATCCGATGATGAGATTAAATACTACTCAAAAGAACTGACAATGCTGGATTGGATACATGATACTTTGTTGAAAGTTAATACTGAAGGTGTTTCTCCTATGCGTTATGGAACTATAGATAAGGATGTCCATGTACGCGATGATATTATAAATTCTCAAAACATTAAAGAAGAAATATTATCCAATACAAAATCAGAGCATGGGTATTTCGTAGTACCGAAGGTTATAAACGATTAAGATAAAGCAAGATTTATAACGATTTTATAGATCTACTTTCAGAAATAAGACCAATCTGGTAAAGAAGCATTCGTTGGAGTAAAAACCATTTTTTGATTTTTCTTTACTAAATCTACTAAATATAATTTAGAGTTGCTTGGTGATTCTGCGTTAGTAAAGATAATTTCTCTGCCATTTGGTAGCCATGCCGGAGATTCAATTTTATGTCCCTCTGAAAGCAAGCGCTCTTCTTTGCCATCTGGCTTCATAACTCCTATGTAAAATTTTCCTGACTGAATTTTTGTAAAAGCTATCAGATCTCCTTTTGGCGACCAAACAGGTGTAGCATATCTTCCATTTCCAAAACTAATTCTCTTGGGTTTTTTGCTTTTTTTAGTGAAATCTATGATATATAGTTGCTGACTTCCACTTATATCAGAACTAAAAACCATGTACTTTTGATCTGGAGACAAAGAGGGAGAAGTACTTATAGCTGAACCTTTAGTAATTTTTTTTGTTCGTTTACTGCTTAAGTCTAGAGATAATATATTTGTTTCACCACTCAATGAGTGGGAAATAAAAAGAGATTTACCATCAGGAGAAAATCTTGGTGCAGAAATAACTCCTTCAAATGCGCTGATTATTGATTCAGTGTTATCTTTTAAATTTTTTAATATTATATAACTTTTACCATTTGTGTATGAGATATAAACAATACCCTTTCCATTTGGTGAAAATCTTGGTGTTGACACAAATTTCTCACCATTTGTTAAGTACTTTATATTACTTCCATCTTGATTCATCACAGCAATTTTACGGACGGATTTGTAATTGCTATCTTTTTCTTCAGCGATATATGTAATTTTTGTATTGAAATGCCCTTTCTCACCAATCAATCTATCATGTATCACATCTGAAACAAGATGACTAATTTTCCTCCAGTCTTTTGCTAGAAAAACAACCGACTGAGTAAGTAATTCTCTGTTTGTAAAGCTGTCAGATAAACGAAAAGATAGCTCTAAATTTCTGTTTGATACTTCACTTAAACTTATTGTGACTACAGTATCGCTTTTCCAAGACTCAACTTTCGCGTCACGTTTCACATTAAATAAGCCACAATTAGATAGATTTGTTTCAATTACTTTTGTGATGCTTTCACTTAGCTCATTTTCCACTTCTGTCTTGCATGCACATTTAGATACAACAAGATCAATATTACCAATATTGCTTTTTTTTATATCAACATATAAAACAGCTTTTGTGGAATAAGGAATAAATAACGAAATAAATAACACCAGTTGAACGAATAGCTTCATTAGATTTCTTGCATTACCTCCTTTCATCTCAGCAAATAGCTTACTTTTGAAGTTAAACTGCATGACAGTAGAGTAAATCAATTTCTGCAGTACTTGACACTGGAATCCAGAAATTTGACTGCAAGTAAGTGCACTGAGGTGGCAAGCATAAAAGTAGCTGTTTTATTCTAAAATAAACGTCTTTGACAAGGTTGCATGAAAAACTGGATTCCAGTGTCAGAGCACTGGGATGACACTCTACTGGTGGAGATTGCTCTAAAACTACAATGTTTGCCTGGGCGTTGAGATGGCACCCTTCTGGTAGATTCAAATCACAATGTTTGTATAGTTGTGTGATCTGACACTGATTTTTTTTTACGGATTCCAGTATTGCATGCTGAAATAACATCAAAGAATACATTGTTAACTTCTTACTCAAATAATGGTTAATAAAAAGAGGTATATTTCTATACCTGTTCTATTTGGACTTCAATTATAGGTCTTTTTAGTAAATATTCCTTTAAGATACTAAATATTGAACTTTCAATCTTATTTCTTATTTTTTTTATCGGTTGTGGACTAAATGCTGACTCAACCTTCTCTATGATCTTTTGCATAATGGCTGCATCTTTTTGCGCTTCGAAAACACCAGGTGCAAATACTTTTGGCTTAGCAAGCAGTTTATTTTTCTTGTTTACAATTGCTGTCACTACGATAGCTCCGGCATCTCTCATTCTCTCACGCATTTTTATAACGCTGCATTCTGGATGACGGAGTAACATACCATCAATACCAAAGTAGTCGACATCAATGGAGCTAACTTTTTCCCCATTTTCCAAATTAACAATATCACCTGGTGCAATCATTATTGCTTTTTTCACACCGCACTCTTTAGCAAACTTTACATGTGCATCCGTATGAATATACTCACCATGAACCGGAATAGACATCTTAGGTTTTATCAAAGAATACATTTCCCTTAGCTCTGCTTTTACTGGATGACCGGAAGCATGAACATTCTCTGTTTTTTCAGTAATAACTTCCACTCCCATCTCAATAAAGGCATTGAGCATGTTATGTGCACGAGTTTCATTGCCAGGAATGATTTTTGATGAAAAGATCATGGTATCACCTTGCTGCATTTTAAATGCTTGATGACTCTTAGCGGCAAGTCTTGCGGTAGCTGCCAGTGGCTCACCTTGACAACCTGTGCAAAGTAGCACCAGCTTTTCCCTTGGAAAATTTACTGCCTCCTTTGCTTCTAGAAACTCAGGAGAATCAGTTAAATAACCACTATCCTGAGCAACTTTCACTATTCTCCATAAAGATCTGCCAAGTAAAACCACTTTTCTATTTAGTGCTTTTGCAGCTTGGCTTATTGTTTCAATTCGCGCCACATTCGAGGCAAATAGCGAGACAGCAACCAATTTTTTAGACCGCTTTATTATATTGTAAATATTATTATAAATTGCACTTTCTGACTCAGGGTGATGCTTGCTTAATATATTAGTTGAATCGCAAATTGCTGCAAGTAGATCACCTTTATCGCCAATTTCTTTTAAACGCTCTATATTAGAAATTAATCCAACAACAGGTTTTGGATCAAATTTCCAGTCTCCAGTATGAAGTGCACTACCTACTTCAGTGCTAATTAATATTGAATTTGCTTCAGGAATTGAGTGAGTTACATTTATAAACTCAACGGTAAAAGGACCCAAATTTATACTGCCATTTATGTCAACCTCTTTCACAGGTACTATACCTTCTAATCGAAATTCCTTCAATTTTTCTTTGAGAAAATTAACCGTAAACTTTGTTGTATATATGGGACATTCTAATTCTTCCCACAGATGAGGCACTGCACCGCAGTGGTCTTCATGTGCATGTGTAATTATTATTCCAAGCAAATCTTTTTTTCTTTGAGCAATAAAATCTACATCAGCAATGAGCAGCTCAACACCTGGCATAGTTTCATCTGCAAAACCGATACCAAGGTCGATCATAATCCACTTACCTTGATAATGATATAGGCTAACGTTCATCCCAATTCTTCCTACTCCTCCAAGAGGAAGAAATAAAAACTCATTTTTGTTTATGTTCATTAATTTTAAATTATTAAAATGTGAGAATAGCAAAACTTCGACCTTAAATAAAGGAATTTATCACTTTTGCATAACTTAAAAAATCTTTTCACTAAAAGAGAAGGCTTTCAAATTGGTAAAAAGAATTAAATGTAGACAGCTACCTCTTTATATCACTTAGCAAATTTCTCACTTTTTTTTTACTTTTCCAAAGAATCCTTCAGATTTCTGCTCTACACTTTCATGTTCCTCTTCCTCAAGCGCTTTTAATAGCTCAATCTGCTTTTGGGTTAAATTCTTTGGATTTAAAGTCTCAACTATTACCTGTACGTATAAATCACCACGAGCATGTGAGTTCATATATGGCATACCCTTTTCCCTACAACGTAGTTTGGTACCAGTTTGAGTGCCTTCAGGGACCTTTACTTTTATTTTAGCTCCATCAATTGATTGAATATCGATTTCACCACCAAGTACTGCTAGTGTCATTCTTATAGGCACTTTACAGTGTAAATCTGCTCTATTGCGAGTGAAGATCTGATGAGTAGCTATTTTCACACATACGTATAAATCTCCGCTTTTTCCACCTCTTGCTCCAGCTTCTCCTTTACCACTGACCCTTACCTTAGCTCCTTCTTCTATGCCTTTTGGAATTGAAACGGAGATATTTACTTCATCTCTTTTACGTCCACTTCCACCGCATTTCTTACATTTATTTTGTATTATTTCTCCTTCCCCATAGCATGTAGTACACGTTCTTTCAATGGTAAAAAAGCCCTGTTGAGTTCTAATTCTACCGCTTCCCTGGCATGTGTTGCACTGAACTGGTTTGATTGCTCCTTCGCTACCTGTGCCTTGGCATGTATTACATTTTATATTTGTCACATAATGTATAGGTGCTTGTATTCCTTTAAATGCATCTTCCAAGGTAATTTTAAGGTCGTAGCGCAGATCTGCTCCAGATACTCCTGTTGTATTTCTTTTTGTTCTTGACCTACTTGTACTGCCGCCGAATCCTCCACCAAAAAAATCGTTAAATATATCACTAAAATCCCCTCCAGCTTGGCTGAAATCAAATCCACCGGAAGCACCATCGTGACCATAACGATCATAACCTGCTCTTTTTTCAGAGTCAGATAGAACTTCATATGCAGCTGTTACTTCTTTAAATTTTTCCTCTGCTTCCTTATTACCAGGATTTCTGTCAGGATGATATTTTAATGCTAGTTTTTTATATGCTTTTTTTATCTCGTCAGTACTAGCATTTCTGCTCACTTCTAGCAGATCATAGTAGTCTTTTTTGTTCATATATAATAGCTCAGTATTTTACCTTTAAAGATAGGTATTACATATATGAATTTCAAGTATGACCTCTATTTCCTATAAAATATGGTGCACCCTGAGCGACTTGAACGCCCGACCTTTTGATCCGTAGTCAAATGCTCTAATCCAACTGAGCTAAGGGTGCTTGCACAAAGCTGACTTTAACAGATTTTATAGCTTATTTCAATTGGTTTAGCTAAAAATAAAACTCTTATCATGTATGAAACCTGTAAAAAATTGTACTAGCTCTCTTAAAGGATAACTTAAGTTAACAGTTTCCAATTACTTTGATTTTAGAACCGCTATCCGAATAAGAGCTTTTCACATTATACTGCCAAGCTGCTAACAAATAGCGGAATGACGGTTATAGTTAAATCTAAACTATTTTGGCTATATCAGAAGACGGGTTATGCAGAAACCTTAAAATACTTCTTGCTTGCCAAGGAGAATAAATACATTCCTACAAACAAGCAGATACTCAATATCGATGCATAGGAAAACTTGAAAATTAAATCTTTAATATATATTGATAAGCATTTACCTGCAGAAATTTTGTATAGTAGTCCAACACAAATAATCGTACTATCAATGACCGATGCTATAATTAAAGTGATGAAATTTGCCATATGAAAATTCAATTTCGACTTTAATTCTTCAAAAACAACTATGCTTGAGAGAAGAGAGATTAAAATTGGAGTATATAGAACCAGTATCATAAAACTAAAATTTTGCAATTTAAAAAGACAGCATATCACTGTACACACTATTAAGCTGTAAGTAGCTTTGCTTCTACCATAAAACTCAACCATTGAGTTTACAACTAAAGTAGCTCCCACAAATAAGGCAGCACATATCATTAATTTATTTGAAGTGTTAAGTAAAGAAAGACTGATAAGCAAGAGTATTGATAAAATGGACATAATCACCTACCCAAATTTAATAATATGCATTTATTTTAATCAGACATTACACATAATGAAAAATTTGTCTAGCGTAATCAAAAGTTATTTAAACTAGTACCTAAGTCTTTCAAATCTATTCTTATAATATCCTTTATATTGAGAGCTTTCTCCTCTGTCACTTTTCCAATACATGAAAAAACTATACCTTTAAACAATTCTTCAAACTTCCGCTGATTTTGCGGGGCAATGGTTACTAATATTCTACTTTGCGATTCAGAAAACATTATTATCTTGTTTATTATGTCTGTATTTTGTGTTTTTCCTATTGGTACTAGTGAAAGATCAATTTCAGCACCAAGGTCTCCTGCAATTAGCGATTTTGCCAAAGCAATAATTAAGCCGCCTAAGTTTGGTGCAATTGCAGAGACAATTATGCCATCTTTTATTGCCTGGTTGTAACGTTCATACAACTTCCTAGCGCTCTTTGCATTAACTTTTGGCACGTTGTTATTATCTATTCCACTATATAACTGATATTCAGATCTACCAAGCTCATCGTGGGTTGTACCAAGCACATATATCAAGTCCCCTGGCATTTTCACATCAAGCGATACCGCATTTTCAATATTGTCTATAATTCCAATTGCTGAAATGAGTAGTGAAGGTGGTGCAGATATCATCACTTTCTCGCCATTTTCATCATATCCCTTGAAGTCATTGAACATACTGTCTTTTCCGGATATGAATGGTGTTTTAAATGCAGTTGCAAAGTCGTAACAAGCCTCTGCAGCTCTCTTTAGTTGCCACAATCTTTCTGGATTATAAGCATCACACCAGCAAAAATTATCGAGCAACGCTAGATGATTTATATTTCCTCCTGCAGCTACGTAGTTGCGTATGGCAGTGTCAATCGCACATGCTGCCATGTGATAAGTGTCAATTTCTCCATAACTTGAGCCAAATCCCTGCGATTTTACAACACCTTTGTTTGAAGAAAGGACTGGCCTCGAGACAACAGCTTCGCTGCACACTCTTCCCTTGCCTTGCAGTGGTTTCAGTATTGACGATCCTTGAACCTCATGGTCATATTGCACCACTATAAACTCTTTGCTGCGTATGTTTGGTCTGCTTAGCATTTCTTTTAGTTCAAAGGTGTCATGCAAGTAGCTGAGACTGGAATCCATTTCACGCTCAGCTCTACCATCGTATGGGTTTTGGCGTAAAATGTTTGCAGGCTTTACCTGCTGGATCCCAGTGTCAAGCACTGGGATGACAGGAAAGGATACAGCAGACTCCTTAGACCACGGTTTCGTCTGTAAATGCACTTTGGGATTACCGTCATGCAGAAATTCAGTTTCGATGTCCATTATTACTTCTCCTGGGGGACATTTAACAACGGCTTTGCCACTTTTGTTGAATTCTCCAATTACACAGACCTCCACATCATGTGTTTTCATGATTTGCTTAAACGCAGGAAGATTTTCTTCTGGCACTGCTAAGGTCATTCTCTCTTGTGATTCTGATATCCATATTTCCCACGGAGCCATACCATCGTTTTTAAGGAGAACCTTGCTCAAATCAACTTCAAATCCGTCTTTTCCCATTTCACCAATGGACGATGATAGACCGCCTGCTCCATTATCCGTTATTGCATTATAAAGACCAAGATCTCTTGCTTTTACGACGGCGTTGGATAATTTTTTTTGTGTTATAGGATCACCAATTTGCACAATTGTTGAAGGGCTGTTTCCCGACAATGCCTCTGAAGAAAAAGTTGCACCGTGAATTCCGTCCCTTCCAACTCTTCCACCAATAATTACGATTTTATCACCGTTTTTGGGTTCTTTTATGTGTGAAGGTGCATTATTTATATTCCGTGGAATAATTCCGATGCTTCCAACAAAAACTAATGGCTTTCCACAGAATCTATCGTCAAAGTATACCGATCCAAGTTGCGTTGGAATACCGGAGCAATTACCAGCAACATTAACACCGTGAATCACTTCTTTCATTATATATTTTGGTGGTAAGATCTCATCAGTACGCTCTTTATCTCTATAAAGTTTGCCTTTTGATTCTTTGGCAAAGCAAAAGTAATAAGTATTCATGATAGGTTCTGCACCTTTGCCAAAACCGACTATATCTCGATTAACTCCAAGCACTCCAGTCATTGCTCCACCGAACGGATCGAGAGCTGAAGGACTATTGTGAGTTTCAACTTTATCTACAATCAAGTAATCGTCATCAAAAATTATTCCTCCTGCGTTGTCGGAGAAAACTGACACGCATATGTTAGAATTTATCTCACGCGTTGCACGCTTAATATAATGAGCATATAGACCATCTTTTATTTCATCAATAGGGGAGCAAAAAATATTGTGTTTACAATGTTCAGACCAAGTCTGTGCCAGAGACTCAAGTTCAATATCATATGGATTTCTACCGAGTTTTTTAAAGTAATCCTTTATAGCTTTCATTGCTGCCAGCGAGAGCCCTAAAGTGCCATTACCATCGATTCCATCTCTGCTGATTTTTTCAAGCTCTTGGTCACTTACATTGAGTTTGACAGATTTTGCTCCATTATTACCTGGTGTCATCCCAGTGCTTGACACTGGAATCCATTCTTTTTTTTCCTGGTCACGCGCTGTAATGACACCAACTGGGGTATTTTGTTTACTGTAATACTTCCAATGGCAATTGCCGTTTTCTTTATGGAAAAGTGTGCAATATTCAGTAATAGGATTGAATTCCTGTTTTATGTCATCTTCGGTTGGAAAACCTCCTTGACTTAGAATCAATTTTGAACTTCTTGCCTTGATAGAAACACTTTCATCAATGTGGCGTTTGCTCATTAGATATTCTCTAACAATTTGTTTTGCCGTGTTTCCTACGTTATCGGTCATGCCAGGTAAAAAGCTTATCTCCAAGCCCCACTTTGCTTGTGATTCTATGAAGTTATATTGAACTTCTTCAAGGTTTTCATTGTAGGAATAATAACGGCAGTTTTGTATGGCTTTATTATAAAATAGCCCACAAATTTCTTCATGTAATTTTGATGGTAATTCTTTGCTTATGTAAATCAAGTAAACATTAACTACCCTTCTGCGGCTAACTTGTTCACATTTATTAAAAACTTCTATTCTGATGTTTGCCATGTAATATTGTGAAAGACTTTAATATATCATAGCATAAGAAACTGCGAGCACATTTATATTTTAAATAATTTCTATACAATAAAAGTGTTGTATTAATTGTTACTGTTAGTGGGAAGAGTTTTTACTGTTAATGTGAATGAGTCCCTTTTTGATGTGCTGGTTCAGCACATATTTTCTGAATATGAAAGAGAAAAAATTCCCGAGATAAAGATCATACTTCCCTGCAAGAGGGATGTTATAGCATTGCTGAGTGCATTCAAGAATTACAGAACTATAATTTTGCCAGAGATAGTTTCACTAGAAAACATTGATGAAGAAGATTTAATATTAAATCTTGATAGAGTTAAAGTTATCAACCCAACAAAAAGAACACTGCTACTCATTCAATTTATATTGGAGTGGAATAAAAAAAACAATGATAATTTTCCAATCGATCTGGTTTACAGTTTGCCGTCATTGCTTCAATATACCCAAATAGAGGGTGATTATCAACTTGATGAGCACTCAAAAAAAGTAGGGAATTTCATAAATTTACTTATCAAAACTTGGAGTAAAACTTTAAAAGGTTTGGGAGTAATAGATATACTAAAGCATAAGAATGACTACATAAACAATATGATAAACTTCCTGCAGAAAGATCAGCATATGATCTTTATTGGAATTGGAAAGGGTGAAATCTACAAGTTATTGATTAAGGCTATATATGACCTGCCATTTGGAAAGATAATTCTACCTAACCTGAATTTGAAAATGAACGAAAAAGATTGGAAATCACTTGATAAAAAACACTATCAACATTGCCTGAAAGATTTACTCGATTATTTAAAAGTGGATAGAAGGGATGTTAGTTTTCTGTCAGAAGCGTGTTCTGGTGTCATCCCAGTGTCAAGCACTGGGATGACAGAAGAAAGGGCTGGGATAACAGGAAGTCCTGAGGAATATCTTGATTATATCTTCGATACAACTGCTGATCTAAGTGAAGTTGGTGGCGGATCAATTGAAAATATTGAAGTCATCACTTGTGATTCAAGGGAGGAAGAAGCACAAGTGACGTCACTAATTATAAAGAATGAAGGTTATGAAAACGCTTCTTTGTTTGTCTTTGATAAATTACTTGCAGATCGTATGGCGTGTACCATATCGGAAAACTATTCTTATGTGACGCTTCTGCTTTATAGTATTGAGATTTTGAACTCAAAATGGAACGGTGTGGCATTGCTTTCTCTTCTTAAACATAGGCTAGTGACTTTTGGTTACGCTCAAGAAGAGTACACTCGTATTTTATCTGAGTTTGAGATAGAAGTATTGCGTAGCTTTAATACAAATGGTCTTAAGGATATTATTAACGCTATTAATACTTGTAAAAAGCTAAGACATAAAGAAGATATATTAATTATTATCAGTAAGTTAAAGATTATATTTAATCCTTTACTGTATCTTGTAAATTATCCCATTTTTGATGTGGCATCAGCTCATTTGCAGTGTGTTAATGTCCTTTCTAATATCAATTTTTTAGAGCTAAATGGTGAAATAGGTAATTTTACTCGTGATTTCTTAAATGCATGTGAAGATGTAGCAATAAAATGCTCCTTAGAGTTATATAGCCAAATCCTGATATTATTTTTAAAAAGGAAGTTTTTTTCTCCAGAAAATAACTTTGATAAATTTAGCTTATATCAAAATAAAGTTGTAATACTTGCTGGATTTAATGATATACCAAATTTTCAGAATCCGTTTTTGAGTGCACTGAATAGGGAAAAATTTAACCTTCCTTCTGTGCAAGAAGAGCAAGGGTACTTTTTGTATACTTTGCGCAATTTATTTGGTGCCGGCAAGGTTTATATTACGAGGCTAGTGAGTGATAGAAAATCAATTCTATTGCGCCGTTTGGAAGTTCTGTTACAAGAACCAAAATATCCTTATCGCAATTGGCTAAGAATATTAAATACACCTGAGTGCATTGTTTCATGTACTCAGCCTATGCCAAAACCTCAAGCCAAAGTCAGAGAAGAAAAAATGCAAGTGATGTCTTGCAGTGCGGTAGAAAAACTGATTCGTAACCCTTATTCATTTTATGTTGAATACATACTGAACCTTAGACAGTTGAAAGACTTAAATTTTAAGCCATCGATATTGGAGTTTGGCACTATGGTACACAATATTCTTGCAAGATATTTACGCAACGAAAAGTCGCTGATGAGTATTGCACGAGAAATATTCTCGTCTAATCGATTCCACTTTTCAAATATGTGGTGGGTAAGGTTGCAGAGGATAATTCAATCTTTTGTTGAGTTTGATAGGACTGGAAACAATCAAGTTGAGTTGGAGAAGAGCTTTTCCTATCCGATATTTCATATTCCAGCGCGTGACACACAACTGCGCGGATGCTGTACAACTTCCACTAAGAATAAGGGTGTCATCCCAGTGCTTGACTACTTGGATCCAGAAAATTTGATTGCAAATGAACACACCAGACAATTGTGTAATAAGAGCTGGTCAGATACTCGAATGACAGAGGAAATTTTATTGACAGCAAGATGTGATAGAGTTGAGTATCTACCAGGTGGGCAAGTAGCAATTATAGACTATAAACTTGGTTCACCACCTTCCAATGAGGAAGTTATGTCAGGATTTTTCCCGCAATTAATTTTACAAGCTTTAGCAGTGGAATACACAACAAAAAAAGAAGTCTCGGAGCTTGCTTATTGGAAACTTGATTATGATAAAATAAAGGTTATTGCTTTGAAAGATTATAGACAAAAAATGCATGAATTTCAGAATATTCTACCAGATTTCTTATCTAATTATTTAAGAGATACTACTCCCTTCATTGCCTCTCCTTATTTTGATAAATTCCTGAGATTTAACATCTACAAACAACTAGAAAGGATAGGGGAGTGGTTATAAATTATATCTCCTCTCATCCAGATCAAAATAGCTGGTTGTACAGATGGTTTACTAAGTGCAGTAGGAGAATTACTAGATTGTGATATAGACTCATCTTTGCTAGACTCAAACAACCATAAAAAAACACTAAAAAGTGATTCAATCAATTTTAGCCATTAAAACTTGAATAGTGGCTAAAATAGCTTTAAATTGTATATTTTTTTAGAGGGGTATATGCCATCACAAAAACAGCTAAATGCGCAGCTAATTGATGCTGCTAAAAAAGGACAGCTAGATTTTGTTCAGCAAGCTATACAGGGTGGAGCAATTATTAATACAATAGATGATGATTATGGGAGAACTGCTTTAATATGGGCTGCTGACAATGGTCAACTAGAGATATTACAATACTTGATAGAAGAGGGAGCAAATGTTAATGCAGAATCTCCGGGAAACATAACTGCTCTAATTCATGCTGCTGCCCATGGTCATCTTGAGGTAGTACAACTTCTAATAGCAAATGGAGCTGATTTAAATGTGAAACGTAAAGGTCAATTCTCTGCCCTAACATATGCTATTGTAAATGGCCATACGGAGATAGCAAAGCTTCTAACTAGATATCATTTAATAGCTAATCTTGATATGTCAATACCTCGCTTGCCTCTTCCTACTTGTATACCAGAGTTATCATCTTATTGGTATGACTGTAAGGATAAGCTCAATAAAATGAAGGAAGAAGATAGTGAATTATATAATTTTCTTGTAAGTAAGAGAATTAATGAACAGGTAAGAATTTGGACAGAGAGTGAGACAATACGAAATATTGCACAAGATAGATTAAATATAGAATACTCAATCTATGCTAAAGATTTAACAGGTAAAATAGAATTAGTGATATTTTTTCTTAACAACAGGGAAATAATCAATTCTTTATCGTGGTATTATAAGGTAAGAATTCAAACAATTGATCAGGTAAAAAGGCTACTTGATCGTTTCACAAGAGAACATGTAGAGCTTGAAGTAGAAATTGTTCCAGCACAATTAAACTTTAATACTCAAGAGTTACAACCCCCTAAACTAAAAACATTATCATTTGCACAAATGATTAACAATCATGCAGGATTATTTTCAGCTGCCAAAAATGGTCAATTAGAAACAGTAAGATACCTGATAGAAAAACAGAAAGAAGATATTAATTCAACAGATCACTATGGAAGAACTGCTCTAATGTGGGCTGCTGGAAGTGGCTATTTAGAGGTAGTAAAGTACCTGATAGAAACAGCAAAAGCAAATGTTAATGTGAAAGATGGCTATGAAAACACTGCTCTGAATTATGCTACTAGAAACGGGCATTTAGATGTAAAAGAATATCTGAAAAGTCATATACAAAAAGAGCTACGGAAGAAATACGTCTGCATTGGTGTTAGTGGTATAGTAGGTTATGTTGCAGGTATGACAATATCATGTTCTGCGGGAGCAGTGATTACAGTTTGTGCAGCATCAGCGACCGTTAGTCTAGCGTTAGGTGCAATGTTGGGTTATATGATTGTAGAAGTAAAAAAAGAGAAAGCAAACAAAGGTATAGCTTCTGCGCTTAAAGATGTTTTCACTATTCAAGCTCTAAGTAGAATAGCCTTATAGAGAGTGAAAGTAGGTTTATTGTCCCAAATTTGGGAGAAAAACCCTGGACTTGAAGTCCATCTTTTTAAGAATATAATTTTAAGGTGAAAAATCTGAAAGAATGTGGAATATTATAGAAAAAGCAGTCACTCTGTATATATATCACATAGTGTGGATAACAAAATATCGATATCCAGTACTAGTTGGAGATATTGGAAAGAAAGCTAAAGAAGTTGTACAAGAAGTATGTGCAAATAATCAAGTAGAAATTATCAGAGGTAGAGTTGCGTCAAGTCATGTACACGTATACGTTTCTGTACCCCCATACTTAAGTATTAGTAAGTTAGTGCAGTTAATAAAAGGAAAAAGTTCCAGAAAAATCCAGCAAAACTTTCCAGAGCTAAAAAAGAGATATTGGGTTGTGGGCAGTAGGCTACTTTGTCAGGACTAGCGGAAATGTAACTGACGAAATGATAAAAAATTATATTGAAAATCACTCTAAAAAAGAAGATAAATTTGGTGACTTTCAAGTCGAAAGTTAGCATTCTATGCTCTCTCTCAATCTTTGGATTTTAATCCATAGTGGTTGAATGCTTAAGGTTGCATGATTGCCTTAATAACAATAAAAAAATAATAGAAGCAAAAGATATGGCTTGAAAATTTTCTAAGGTCTTCACTAAAAATGTCTCAACTTGACACTGAAATACAATTTGATTTAATTAATTCATATATGTAGGTAACGTCAAGCACTAGAAGGAGGAAATATGGATAAAAAAATTAGGATAGAATCAGATAGCTTAGGAGAAGTAAAAGTACCAAGTGAACGTTACTGGGGAGCTCAGACTCAGCGTTCTTTGGAAAATTTCAAAATTGGTACAGAGAAAATGCCAGAGCCCCTGATTAAAGCGCTAGCAATAGTAAAACTTGCAGCAGCACGTGTTAACATGAAACAGGGTAGCATAGATAATAGAGTAGGGGATGCAATCTGCACAGCGGCACAGGAGGTAATAGACGGTAAATTTAATAATCAATTTCCGCTTGTTGTTTGGCAAACCGGTTCTGGAACGCAGACCAATATGAATGTGAATGAAGTGATCAGCAATCGTGCAATAGAAATTTTGGGCGGTGATTTAGGTAGTAAGTCTCCAGTGCATCCAAATGATCATGTAAACTGTGGTCAGTCATCAAATGACACTTTTCCAACAGCAATGCATATAGCAGTAGCAGAGCAAATAAACCGCTTGCTTATTCCCAATCTTGAAGAATTATATAAAGCGCTAAATAATAAGGTTCATGAATTTAAAGATATAATAAAAGTAGGGCGTACTCATCTGCAAGATGCAACTCCTCTAACACTTGGGCAGGAATTTTCTGGCTATGCAGTTCAGATTAAAAAGGGAATAGAGAGAGTAAAGTCAACTCTAAGCAATGTATATGAACTTGCACAAGGTGGTACCGCGGTTGGCACGGGAATCAATACTAAAAAGGGTTTTGCTGAGGATTTTGCTAAAGAAGTGGCAAAAATCACTAATTTTCCATTTATTTCAGCAAAAAATAAGTTTGAAGCACTAGCAGCAAATGATGCTTTAGTTGAGCTCAGTGGAGCACTCAATACAGTAGCAGTAAGCTTGATGAAAATTGCAAATGATATAAGGCTACTTGGTTCTGGTCCAAGATGCGGGATTGGAGAAATAATGTTACCAGAAAATGAGCCTGGCTCTTCAATCATGCCGGGTAAGGTGAATCCAACTCAATGCGAAGCAGTGACTATGGTATGTGCTCAAGTTATGGGAAATCATGTTGCCGTGACAATTGGTGGCTCAAATGGTCACTTTGAATTGAACGTGTTTAAGCCGGTGATAATTTACAATGTTTTGCAGTCTATAAGACTTTTAGCTGATACAAGTTTAAATTTTGCAGAGAAATGCGTAGTTGATATTAAAGCAAACGAAGAAAGAATAAAGGATTTACTAAATCAGTCGTTAATGCTAGTTACTATATTAAATACGCATATAGGATATGACAATGCAGCAAAAATAGCGAAGCTTGCTTATAAAGAAAATATCACTCTAAAGGAAGCAGCAGCAAAACTTCAACTGCTCACTGAGGAGGAGTTTGAAAGGATAGTGAAACCAGAGGAGATGGTAGGTTAAACTACCACCTTTTTTTGTCCCTAGTTAATTGTGGTAATATGTATGGAACTTTGCTGGTTGCTCTACATATACCTCTTCTAAATCACTTAGAGCGTGGTCATTGTGATTAAAGCCATATCTCTTAACCATCTCATCTAGCGTAACAGAGCTTAGAGAGAAACTGAACTCTGGCAATGGATTCACATTTGAGGATTGCAGACTAGTTACTCCATTTATCAAATAGTTATAATACTCTGGGGATAATTGCTCACCTTCTAGGCTATCTGATATATGCTCATTCGACGTTAAACTACTACTAACTGTCGAATTTTCTGTTACAGTATTGCAGAATTGATTATCGAATTCAGCAAAACCCAGAAATGGAATTACTGTTTGGCTACATGATTGATTCTCTTTGTCAGAAGAAAGTTCTAGTCTAGTATCAAATGTATGTTCAACAACTGTTTCCTCGAACGCAGGAGATATAAGAGAGAAATGTGCTGCTGGCAAATCATCTCTGTTTTGTACTAACGGTTCATTGGAGTTTTCAGTACTTAAGTTGCTTGAACTCTCTTTATTGCTTAAGTAAAAATTCTTTAGGACAAGCTTAGCTTTGACAGTTGATTTTGTCTCTAAATTTACTTTATAATCTTCTTTTTGTTGGGGATTCAGTTGATTAAATAGAATTTTAAATAAAGTCGATGTGGGATTAATACAATCGAGTGTATTGAAAGCAAACTCTTGAGGTAACTGATTAAAGATAGAAGGTGCTTCTTCCTTGTCTAGTGCATTTAGTATGCCGGACATAGCTTTAGAGCCTTGAGGCTTTGCTTTAACATGCTCTATATATTCATTTTATGGTTAGTGCTAAGGTTATTAAATGCCTTTCTAAGTTTATTTGTTTGGTGAGAGTTAATTAACTTGTTTAAATTTTTCACCACTTCGTTGCTTATACTACCATGCATTTCTTTACCACCATCAAAGTTAATATATTAATATTATATGAGATTTAATGATAAAATCAATATAAAATTTTTAAAAATTAATTATTTTTATTATAAAAACAGGAATTCTATTAATTTTTTTCCTGATTTGTGTCTGTTTTGCTTTCTATAGCTAACCCAAATTAGGTTTACCGGAACAAATTTTATAAATAATTTAAGTTAGCGCGTGAAGCTGGAATGGCTTTGTTGCACCACTCAAGGAAAGAACAGGCAGTTACTGATGGAATTTGTTATAAAATAGATATTTAGCCGACAAAGGAAAAATATGCCAATAAGAATGAAAGTCAGTAACTGCAATGAATATAACAAATTTCTTCAAGAAAGGGGAAATGTTTTTCATTATATCAACGATGCCATTGAAAATTGGTACGAAAATAGTCCAAAAGTAGCAGGTGGCAACAATGTCTACAGCGACAAAGTAGTGATTCTAATTCACATAATAACCTATCTATTCAGGATTGGTCTTAGGCAAACAGTGGGATTTATAGAGAAATATCTTGAGCAAATAGGGAAAATTTTGCAAATTATCAGCTATTCGCAGGCTTCAAGAAGGTTTAAAAAGCTTAATATCAAAATCAACGACTGCAGAGTTGATAAGAACGATATGGAAGATATTGAAATTGCTATAGATAGTACAGGTATCAGCATCTACAATAATATTCCAGGCCATAGTAAGGCAAATGGTACAGATAGAAAGTATCGCCGCTATGAGCAAACAAGAAAGCTACATGTAATGCTAGAGATAGGTAGTAAAAAAGTTATAGCTGCAAAATACAGTAGTGGAGTTTATTCCGACCACTATGGAGCCTGTGATCTTATTGAAAGAGTGGATACCAAGTATAACATAAGCACGATATATGCAGATAGGGCATATAATCGAAAGAAGTTATACAAACTGTGCGATGAGCTTGACATAAAGACAAGGATTCCTCCGCAAAATAATGCAGTAGAGCATCCAAAGTTGGATTATATGAATGAGAGAAATTCTACAATCAAGCTCATAAAGTCATATGATGAAGATGGTATGAAGAGGTGGAAAAAAGAGATAAATTATTGGAAGAGATCTTATATAGAAAGTTTTTTCTCGCGACTGAAGCAAATATTTGGATTTAGTTTTAGGAATAAATCTGAGATTAATCGTGAGAAGGAACTGCTACTCAAGTGTTATTTGCTTAACAAATTTACTGAAATAGGCATGGCTAAGTTTGATATAGCTTCATGAATTTATTATACATTACCCACTATCCGAAGAGCTGTGCAACAAAGCCCACTGGAATCCAGATTTTTAGCTATGGTCAAGCCATAGGATGACAAATTAGACCCCAGACTATGCAAGAAATCTAAGGCGAATTATCTTTCATGGTCTGTCTTTGTTTGTTCTACTTTCGTGACAGGAGTTACCAATGGATTATCAATTTGCTTTAAACCTTCACTTGCGCTTTGGTCTTGATTTGAAAGGAGCTTATTTTGTTGTTGCCCTTCATCATTTGAAGTGCTTTTTTGAGTAGTTCCTTTTATATCCTCTACACTCTTTTTATCTTCACCAAAAAGTTTTTTGAATATTTTCTTCAGAAAACGTACCAAAAAGCCTTCTTCTTTTTGATTTTCTTTCGGTTGAGCTATATTTTTCTTTTCACTCAACTGAGATTTTTTATTATTAGATTTTTTTTCTGTAGCATTCCTATCCACTGAGACTTGTTTTAACGAAATTTTAGGCTTTTTATCGCTCGGTTTATCTTTTATAGGATCTTTGCTTACTGAAGGTTGTAACTTAGTTACTGTATCTGTTTGAACAGAAATCTTTTCTTGTTGAAAGTTTCTATCTTCTGAAACAGATCTTCCAGAAGTATTTATTTCGCTAACTGAGTCACGAATTTTGTCTGTTTGCACAGAAATCTTTTCTTGTTTATTTTGATCAGAAATTTTGCCTTCTAATGTAGTTTGAGATTTTTTATTACTTTCAAACTCTGCAACTTTTTTACTTGTAAAAACGTCTTTTCCTTCGAATTTTTGTTTAAATCCAGCAATCTTTTTAAAATCTTCAGCTATTTTTTTGGCTGCACGATCCATTCGACCTTCAAGATTATGAATCAATTTTTTAATAATCTTCACTTCATCTTTACGCCCTTTTTGAGCTTTAAGCTCCCGGTGCAATTCAACAATAATTTTTACTTTATCTTCCAATGAAGAATTTTCTGGAAAAACATCTTTAAGTTCCCGATTCAATTCGACGATCTTTTCAAAATCTTTAGCTACTTTTTTAGCTGCACGGTTCATTCGATCTCTAAGACTACGATTTAATTTTGCAATAGTCTTGATTTTATCTCCCAGTGAAGAATTATCTGCTGCAGAAATATCTTTTAACCTTTTCCCGGGATTTTCTTTGGTTACTTGCCTTTTGTAAGCTTTAAGTTCCTGGCGGAAATCATTGATAATCTTCACTTTATCTTCCAGCGACGTACCTTCTGGAAAAGCACCAGCAAAGACATCCTTGAATTTCTTCTCAATATCTTGTGTATCTTTAAGCTGTGTCATACCCAACTAAATAAAAGCTTATACTAAAATCAGTATATTAGTTAATTATGTAAAAATGGTTAAGACACAAGGAGCACCTCATTTATGCTTTTTTCATCAAAATATCATTTACTTATTAACTTAAAATACGTCACAATATAAAAATGAAAAATAGCCCGTTAGCAGTAGTATTCGATTGGGATAATACCTTAGTTGACACTCAAGATAATATTTCTAATGCTATTAAGCATACTTTAGATTTGATGGGATCTGGCAGTAAAGTTGTTGATAGAAATTCTCATGAATCAAGAAAGAGCTACATGGTCAATTTGTTTGGTGATCAGTGGAAAAAAGCGAACCAGATATATCAAAAATACCTAGATAGTGCACTGTTACAAAATATTACTCTGAACGAGGGAGTAGAGGGAATGCTCCAGACGCTGAAAAGCCACAATATTTACCTAGCGATAGTTAGCAATAAGAAAAATACTAATTTACGTCAAGAAGTTGCCTACTTTAAACTAGATTCTTACTTTGAAAGAATAGTTGGATCATGTGATACTGCAGAAGATAAACCATCTGCAACTCCACTGCTATTTGCACTAGAGGAGAGTACGCTACCTGTAAATAGAGAAAATGTGTTTTTTGTTGGTGACAGCATCACAGACATTCTATGTGCACAAAATGCAAATTGCTTACCTATTGTATACGGACAATCAATAAGAGGTTATGAAGATTTGTTATATTTTCAACATTTTAATAAACTTACAGAATTCATAGTAAAGTATTTGAAAGATAGGTGGTAATGACAGAGATCGCTAGTGTACACAGGCGCTTTTGCGCATATTTAATAGATGTAGCAATTTTATTAATTCCAACCTTACTAATTGTGTTGTCATTAGGGGATTTTCCATTAATTTTACACCTGTCATACATGTGTATAAATTGTGGCTACTTTACATATTTTATATCTTCAACAGCTCAAGCAACTCCTGGTCAACAGTTAATGAATATATATACTATCACTTTAGATAGTTCTAAAATAGGTTTGAGCTTAGCATTTGATCGCACTATCTCTCAGTTTTTTCTTCCTATGCTAAATAATTCAATTATCACCTTTATCAAACTTTTTCAAACATCAGTAAATGCTTTAAGTACACTAGAAGTGATTATAGTGATGCTTACCTTCAGTTGGTATTTAGTTGCTTGCTTCTCTCAGAGGAAACAGGCATTTCATGATGTGCTATTTGATACGATTGTTGTGAGAAAAATAAATTGATGTGACCTTGATTGTTATGTAGATTACATTGGTATATTAGCTAAAGAAAGGTTATGAATAAAGAAATAGTAGAACATTTAAATAAATTACTTACAAATGAGCTGACTTCTGTACGCCAGTATCTTTTGCATTTTGCGATTCTTAAAGATAGCGGAATTAATAAACTTGCAGAAAAGATGAAAAACGAGCTTAATGAAGAACTTGAGCATGCAAATAGGCTAGCAGAAAGAATTTTACTGCTTAAGGGCATGCCAAATTTTCAAGATACAAATAAAATCTCAAAGTATGAAGGAAAGTTCACAAAAGATACAATGCAGAAAATCTTAGAAGATAATTCTAACTTAGAAGAAGAAGGTATTAAGGGCATCAAAGAGGCAATTTCCGTTGCTGAAAAAGAAAAGGATTTCGTGAGTGTAATGTTATTAGAAGGACTACTGAAAAATGAGGAAGAGCACTTACATTGGATCAAAGAACAGATTGACCTTATTGAGCTTATGGGTATTGAAAATTACTTGAGAACACAAATATAGAGTGTTAAGAAAAACAGTATTTATTTTCATTATACCTTTTTTACTTCTTTTTTCACTCGGGTTATGGCAGTTATTTAGATTGAGCTGGAAGAATAATATTATCAAAAATATGGATCTTCCAGTTATTCATCTACTGCCTAGTGATAATCTTTCAAAGTTTAACTACAGAAACGTTAAAATCGACGGAATTTTAAGTGATATAGAACTATATGTTTTCGCAGGTCAACGTGGCTATCATGTGCTGTCTCCTATGTTGCTTATCAATGGACATTACATGTTAATAAATAAAGGAATAGTCAGAGAAAAAAAAGAAGAAAAAGCAAAAATTGAAAAAGTAGCTGCTGATGGCGTTTTGTATTGTGATGGTAGCAAAAATTGGTTTATCAAAAATGATATTGCTTCAAATACATGGTTTACCTTAAGTACAGAAGAAATCTCCAATGATCTAGGTATTAAGCTAGAGAAATGTATATTGTGGCAAGATAATTTTGGTGGCAAATTGACTATACAGCCAATAAAGCATCTTGAATACGCAATTACTTGGTTTGCACTTTCCTTGATTTGGCTCATTATGTGCGTATTTTACTATAGGCAAAATATATATAAGTCGTAGAGATACAGTGTGGAAAAAGAAAAGCTACAAATAGAAAAAATGCAACAAAGTGGAAGAAAATACTTATTACAAGGGTTAGTGATATGTCAGTGTTGCAAATCCGTTTATTATGGAATGAGTAATGCTAAGGGAGGAAGAAGTTACTATCGTTGTCCTGGAAAACGTTTTGGTGAATGTAACAGCAAATCAATACGCGCGGATATACTAGAAGAGGTAGTATGGGAAGAAGTTAAGATGGTAAGAGAGCACATAACGAAGGAAAAGTGTGATTTATCAGAGGCAGATTGGGAGACTAAACTTAATATAATTAGAAAATTAGTTCAACGCATTGAAATTGATGATGATAATGTACATATAGTGTTTCGATTAAAAGAACTCGCTCTCGAAAGACAAAAAGAAGATATTCAACCTTGTACCAGAATTATAAAGAATGTAGTGCTATCAAATGCAATAGGAATGCATAAAGTTAGCAATGCCCTGGCTGCAATATCAGTTGCAGTGAAACTTGGAATTAGTGATGAAGAGATTAAAAAAGGTCTTTTGGAATTTAAAGGAGTAGCAAGGAGATTTTCTTTAATTGCCGATATTAAAGGTGTTAAGTTAATTGAGGACTATGCTCATCATCCAAATGAAATACAAGCAACCCTGGCAGCAGCACGTTTGACCACTAAAGGAAAGGTAACAGGAATTATCGAGCCGCTTCGTTTTGCTCGTATTCGTAATTTTTTTGATGAGTTCGTACGAATTTTCATGATGTTTGATTATGTAATTCTCACTCCTGTCCATCCTCCAGAAGATAGGCCTATTTCTGGCTGTGGAATTGATGATATACAAAAAGCCTTGATCAGTAATGGGTTTAATGATGTGAAGATTATGAATGATGCTTTACTCATTTCACATTTTATTAGTAATTCGACAAGTTCAGGAGATGTAGTATTATTTATTGGTGCTGGTAGTAATATAGCTAAACTAGCGAAAGAAACTGCAAAGCTGCTGCTAGTAAAATAAACTTAAGCATTGGTGATTTATATGATAAAATTGTGTAGTAAAACTGGATCCCAGTGTCTAGGCAAACAACTGTACAGACATTGCGATATGGGGATAGCTTCCATTAAGAATGGTGTCATCCCAGTGCCCAGACACTGGGATCCAGAAGACTTAACTTTAAATAAGTGGCTGTATAATAAAAACTGGATTCCAGTGTCAAGCACTGGAATGACACCATCTGCTACTCAAATTATCTGTTTATCTGTAGGTTACAATGTTCGTACACTGAAATGTTACAGCGCTGGGGTGACATTTCCCGAACGTGAACACAATTGTGAATCTAGTGGAGGTTTAGCATGATGAAAAAGACGATCAGCAGTGTATTTGCAAGAGAAATTTTAGATAGCAGGGGTTACCCAACAATTGAGGTAGAAATAGAACTATGTGATGGAGCAACAGGTAGAGCGGCTGTCCCTTCTGGGGCTTCGACCGGTAAACTAGAAGCATTGGAGCTGAGAGATCAAGATGAAAAAAGGTATTGTGGTAAAGGAGTGCTGAAAGCTGTTCAATCTGTGAGTGAAGTGATAGCAAATAAAATCATTGGCATGGATGCAGCAAACCAGAGTGCAATTGATAAAGTTTTAATTGAACTAGATGGAACAAAAAATAAATCTAAACTTGGAGCAAATGCAACTTTGGGTGTGTCTCTTGCTGTTGCAAAAGCAGCAGCAAACAGTTTCAAAACACCGTTATATAAATATTTGGGCGTAGGGGAGAAGCAGATGCCAGTTCCGCTAATTAACGTCATTAATGGTGGAGTACATGCGGATAATAAACTCGATTTTCAAGAATTTATGATTCTTCCTGTTGGTGCTGAAACTTTCAGTGAAGCAATAAGAATATCTGCAGAGGTATTTCATAACTTGCGCAGCATTCTTAAGAAAAAAGGTTATAGTACAAACGTAGGAGATGAAGGTGGTTTTGCACCAAACATTGGAAGCACTGAAGAAGCTCTTAATTTGATAATTCAGGCTGTTGAATCTGCCGGTTATTCGATGAAAAATCACTTTGCACTGGGTCTTGATGTTGCTGCATCTACTTTTTATGAAGATGGAGTTTATAAATTTGAAAACAGAGAACTCACTTCAGAGGAATTGGTTCAGTATTATTTTGACCTTGTAGGCAAATATCCAATAATTTCTATAGAAGATGCAATGAATGAAGACGACTATGAAGGTTGGAAATTACTTACTGTAAAACTTGGGAATAAAGTTCAATTGGTTGGAGATGATTTATTTGTTACAAATTGTAAACTAATAAGTAAAGGAATAGAGGAGAAAATGGCAAATGCTGTACTAATCAAGCCAAATCAGATAGGAACACTTACGGAAACTTTTGCTGCTATTGAAATGGCAAAATTAAATGGCTACAGGGCTATTATTTCGCATCGCTCAGGTGAAACAGAAGATACAACGATATCCCACATAGCGGTTGCATCGAATTGTGGACAAATCAAGACTGGCTCGCTGTCGCGTTCTGATAGGCTTGCAAAGTATAATGAATTAATGAGAATAGAAAGTTCATTAGGAGAAAATGCTAAATATTATTGTGGGTTAGCATGGACTTCATAGACGAAGTTAAATTATATTTAAAAGCAGGTGATGGTGGCGATGGCTGCGCAAGTTTTCGTCGAGAAAAATTCGTTGAATTTGGTGGCCCAAACGGTGGTAATGGGGGCAAGGGAGGAGACATAATTTTCATCAGTGATGCAAATCTCAACACTTTGCTTAATTTTCGTTGTCGAAGACATATTAAAGCAAGTAGTGGAAAAAGTGGTACGAGTAGAGATAGATCTGGCACGGCAGGAAAAGATATTATACTTAAAGTTCCAGTTGGTACACAAATAATCGATGAAGAAAGTGAGGAAGTGATAGTAGATCTTGATAAACCCGACATGGAATTTCAAGTAGTACAAGGTGGAAAAGGTGGACTTGGAAATACTAACTTTAAATCTTCCACCAATAGGGCACCAAGGCATTTTACTCATGGTCAGCCTGGTGAGGAAAGAAACATAGTATTGAAGCTAAAAGTTTTATCTGATGTTGGCATTATTGGTATGCCAAATGTAGGTAAATCTAAATTTTTAACCCGCTGCTCGAATTCTGATACGAAAGTAGGCGATTATGAATTTACTACTATAAGACCACATTTAGGTGTAGCAAAAGTGGATTATAGCGAAATTGTAATAGCAGATATTCCTGGAATAATCTCTGATGCTCATCTTGGAGTTGGGCTCGGACACAAATTTTTAAAGCACATAGAAAGGTGCAAAATTTTACTGCATTTAATTGATGTAACTCACGATGACATTATTTCAGCTTATAATTGTACGCATAATGAACTGAAGCTTTACAATAGCGATCTTGTTGAAAAAGAGGAAATTGTAGTGTTAAATAAATGTGACTTATTGGAAGAAACAGAAATTCTTGAGAAGAAGAATCATTTAGCCAATTATCTTGATAGAGAAGTACTGTGCTTATCAATCGACGATGATTTACAGCCCATCTTAAGATTATTAAATGAAAAAGTGAAAATTAAGGAAATTAATGTATATGATCCTTTTAAGATGTGAATTTTTTATTTGACAATCAAAGTCTGGATTCCAGTGGGTAATTTTCCACATTTGTCTGCATTTTTTGTTCCACAACTTATCTTTTTTTCGGCTTGTGCCATTTCTCACACTGTCTCTTGCTTTCTTGAACTCAGAAATTCAATAGCTACAAAAGCATTTGAGTAGTTTTTTGTTAAGAATTAGGCATAGAATCCCCCATATTTATTAATAAAGAACAGAAAAAATGTAACGCACATGCGACAGAGATTAAGCATATGTGTGCACCCATTTGCGCTGAAGAAGATACGCTACATTCTTTACTTAGTTTGATTATTTGATAGAAAAGTCTGCAGACGAAGATAGATTTTGAGCTCTAAAAATACCTCTACTTTGATTATACTAAGATTAGATAAATAGGCGAAGTAATTTTTATATTAGTTTTTTAGTTGCCAATCAATTTGGAGTTCAATAACTTGACATTTATTCAATACTACTGTATAATAAACATGTGTATTTTTTATACACTATGGCAATAAAATTACCTTGTAATAGGTGTATTGGACCCGAGGGCAGTACTCGGCGCCTCCACCATATTTTTGATACGGGGGCGAATAAGGATCGACATGCATAGTAAAGATGGTACCTTTGCTCGGTTAGATACCACCGCTAAGAGTTCATAATTTAGATGCAAACGATAACTTTGCTGCCGAAGACAATGTTGCATTAGCTGCTTAATTTAGGCACTATAACTTCATTGCTATAAGCACGGTTTAGGGAACGCCGGGTAACAGAAGTTCCCCCAAACATGTAAGGGTTATATGGATAAAACAGATTATCAGAAGTCGCTTAGTTATGCTAAATTTCAAGTTATCAAAAAGGCTTTGAATACTATATTAGATAATGTTTTTACTCCTCACTTAGAAATAGTATTTTTTACGCGCTTTAATGGTGTTGTCATACCAGACTACTTGAAAGAATCATACCCTACTCAAATGCTTATTATATTACAGCATCAATTTTTTGGTCTAAAAGTTCTTGAAGATAAGTTTAGCGTCAGTTTGAGCTTTCGTGGAAAACAAGAACAAGTCACTGTACCGTTTTTTGCTATTAGTGAGTTTCATGATAAAATTTCAGGAGATATTTTAGTATTTAGCGTTGATTCTGATAAAGAATACGAAAGTGAAAAATGTGCTGAAAAATCATCAAATGGTAGTATTATATCTATAGATCAACTTTACGATAAGTAGTTGCTTAATTTTATAAATAAAAAATATTGTATCTGTTCAGGATATCGACAAGACCATAGAGTAAAAGTGAGTTTATAACAAATGGTATCATTTGAGTAGCTGACATTAGCTTTCACATAAAAAACGTTATAAAGCGCTTTCATGTTTACCAACTTAGTGCCAATCTGGATCCCAGTGTCTGGGCACTGGGATGACAACAAAGGGGCTACTTGAACAGAGGCTATTTAGGTAACAAGAGGTGACAAGAAAAGAAGCGCTGGTTTCATACGTACCTGAACACTTATCCTGCATGTAATAAACATGATCAAAAAGCTATTCATACAGTACACATCTCTCCGTTAATTTATCAATAAGTTTTTTATCCACGTGGAATCAAAGGGTATAATATCTTATAGCTTATTGTTTACACCTATTTCAGCATAAAAATTATTGTGGGGCTTGATTTTATACATATCACTACACATAATAGGTTTTAGTGTAAATTAGTAATATGCATCCAATCATATACTTACTTAACCTGTTACTTGATCTTTACAGCTTCGTTCTAATATGCTCAATTGCTCTCGATTTGTTGATTAAATTGAATGTAGTTAACATGTATAATGAGATTGTAAGCAGCATAATGCAAACTTTAAACAGACTCACTTATCCTCCACTAAAGGTTATCAGAAGGTATATACAACCATTCAATGGATTAGATTTATCCGTGATGATATTGATAATAGCAATTCACTTTGTAAAATATACAATTACTTATTACTTTAAGTAGATGTTAAAAAAACAGCTAAAATCAGCGATATACTTGTCACTATTAATGTATATATATATATCGGTTTTTAGCTATAATTATAAAGATCCATCCTTAAATACAGCTACAAATCAGGAAGTAACAAATTTGGGCGGAGTAGTAGGTTCATATTTAGCTGATATATTGGTTCAATTTCTTGGACTCGCTAGTATTACAATAGCTACAACCATAGTTTACTTTTTAATTTTCAGAGCATCATTGCTGAAAATTATCTACCTAACGTTAATCAATGTAGCAATATATGCTATATTGTCGCAACTTTCGCTTGGCATTACTGCTAGATACATGCACGGTGGAATAGTCGGTAATGCTCTAATTGACCACTGCCCGTTTTACATATTCACAGTAGTAGCATCAATAGGTATTGTAGGATTGATTGGTTGGAAGAGAACGGTTTATTCTTTGCTTTTCCTATGTAAAAAAATATTTTCCCTTTTTACAAAGGTTCTGTTTTTCAGGTTACGTAAAACTACTGATTATTCAATAGCACCATTAGTAGTAGAGGAAAAATATATAACCACTAAACAACAACCGAAAGAAAGAAAGAAAAAAGCTGCCGAAGAAATTGTTAAACCACCTTCTAGCGAGTTTGAGTTTCCAAGCATTCACTTACTTTCCAAAGCAGAAGAATCTTTGCAGAGAAAACAGTTGAATGCATTAGAGAGCAATAAGAATTTATCTCTGCTCGAACAGGTTCTGAGTGATTTTGGCGTGCAAGGAAAAATTATAAGTGTATGTTATGGACCGGTTGTGACTTTATACAAACTTGAACCACAAGCAGGTACAAAATCTGCAAGAGTGATTGGTCTTGCAGATGATATTGCACGTTCAATGAGTGCACTTTCTGCACGTATTTCAATAATTCGTGGACAAAATGCCATGGGAATAGAATTGCCAAACAAGGAGCGAGAGATTGTAATGCTGCGTGATTTACTTGAATCGCCAGAATACCAAAATGCAAACTTAAATCTTCCAATTGCGCTTGGCAAGGAAATAAGCGGAAAACCAGTTATTGCAGATCTGACTAAAATGCCCCACTTGCTTGTTGCCGGAACTACAGGGTCAGGTAAGTCGGTTGCAATTAACACGATGATTCTGTCGCTTGTTTATCGACTAAGTCCTGATGAATGCAAGATGATAATGATCGACCCCAAAATGCTCGAGCTTTCAATATATGATGCAATACCGCATCTAATAACGCCAGTGGTAACAGAGCCAAAAAAAGCTGTTATTGCTCTTAAGTGGATAGTGAAAGAGATGGAAAATCGCTATCGCATGATGTCATATTTAAATGTGCGCAATGTAATAAACTATAATCAAAAAATTACAGAAGCGATGAATAGCGGAATAGAGTTGGAGCGCGTTGTACAGATTGGCTTTAACTCAACAACGGGTAAACCTTTATTTGAAAAAATACCACTTAAAATGGAGACATTTCCGTATATTGTGGTGATCGTAGATGAAATGGCAGATTTAATGCTTGTTGCTGGCAAAGATATAGAATGCTCTATTCAACGTTTAGCTCAGATGGCTCGTGCTGCAGGAATACACATCATAATGGCAACACAACGCCCATCTGTAGATGTGATAACAGGTGTGATAAAAGCAAACTTTCCAACGAGAATTAGTTTTGCTGTTACTTCTAAGATAGATAGCCGTACAATACTTGGTGAACAAGGGGCCGAACAGTTACTCGGTATGGGTGATATGCTTTATATGGCCTCTGGTGGTAAGATTATTCGAGTGCACGGTCCATTTGTAAGTGATGATGAGGTGCAAAATATAGTTGATCATCTGAAAACGCAAGGTGAGCCAAACTACATGGAGGAAATCACTCAAGAAGATGAAAATTCTTTCGCGGAATCAGAAGGTGAAACAGAAGATGAAGAGAACGATCTATACAAGCAAGCAGTGGCCATCATTCAGAGAGATCAAAAGGTTTCAACTAGTTACATTCAAAGGCAACTTAGAATAGGCTATAACAGAGCTGCAAATATTGTTGAAAGAATGGAGAAAGAAGGTATTGTCAGTGCTCCGAGTTACTCAGGAAAGAGAGAGATATTGGTAGAATAACCCTTAACTTAAACCAAAGAAAGTTATTTTAAGATCAATAGATCTCTTGCATAACTGGAATTCAAAAGTTCCAGCGCATGACCAGATATTTCTTATTGGATCCCAGTTGTATAGTGTTTAATACTAAATTAACTACTAAAAACGTACAATAGTAATATATTAATTAGCTAGGGGGTTAAAAATGGGTATAACCAAATTTGTATTCGGTTTTGATAAATCGGATGTAACAGCATTGCAGGAAAGTCAAAATATTGATGCTAAAAAGTTTCAAGAAGTATTTAGCGCATTAAAAGAATGGCAAGAAGCTCAAAAGATAGATGCTAAACAGTTTGAAGAGGTATTTAGTGCATTAAAAGAGTGGCAAGAAGCTCAAAAGATAGATGTTGAGCAGTTTGAAAAAGTTTTTGGTGCATTAGAAGACAAGATTGGTACTGAGCAGTTTCAAGCTATGCAAGAGCACTTAAGCGGCTTGCAAGAAAAATTTACAGGCTTAGAAGAAAAAGTAGAAACATTTGCAGACATGGTAGGGGGACAAGAACAAGCAATACTAACTTGTGCCATAGTCAGTGCTGTTGCTGCAATAGCTGTAACTAGTTTTGTTGCATTCTGTATCTATCAGGGAGTTAAGCTTGATAAAGAGAAGAAAAACGACTTGTCTCAAGATATGCCAAGCGGAAAGTTTAATAATGTGAATGATACCGAAAAACTGAAGAATAACTTACAGCAAGGAAGAGTGTAATGCTCTTCTTGAAAGGGTGTTACGTAAAATTTGTAACACCTTAAATTTCCTTTAGATTATGTAGGTTTTGGTAGTAAATTTTTTAGAAAGATGTTTGTATTATAAAGTTGGTAGAGATTCTGATTTACTTGAAGTTTGTTAATTGGTATCTTTTAAAGCACAATATTCACTATAGTATGCTTAAGATCTTTTCTAAAGTTTTATTTATATTAATACTTTTGGTTTCTAGTTTCTTTACTGTACATAATGTTGAAGCGAAGTCTAAGGTAAAGTTCAGTAAGAGGTACATACCTCCTGGTAACCCTGGTGGTGCAAACTTTCATGCAGACGAGGATTTTGCTGAGTCATATAAACTGTATGAGAAGCGTAGGGAGCTCCTCAAGAAAAAAAAGTTACAAGATCTAGCTATGAATAAAGAAGATCTAATCAAAAAATTAAAAGAAAAAAAAATTGCTAGCCTTGATAACGAGCCAAACAACGTGGGAGCTTGCATAGTTGAAGATGGGGAGGATGCTATGATCAATCAGCATGGTATTAATCTTGCACGTTTAAAGGGTGCTGTATTTATAGATCAAGAGCCAGTTTCTCAGTATGAAAGTAAGCAGCATAAAAAAAGTGAACAACAAAAAGGGAAAAAAGTTACTTCAACACGAGAAAAAAAAGTTTCCCCTATAAATGTTACTATAAAAGAAACTCCATCAAGAAGAACGTGCTCTCATGATTCTATTACTGATCTAAATAGAACACCACAGCATAGTTTAAATGGTTCAAGTTCATTTGGCAGTGTAGTTGACACAGTAAAATAGTGTCACGATTAATAATATGCTAGATAGAGACCTGACATTGAGTGATGATGCATATGAGTCATCGCCGGTTTCCAGGCATAAAACTCATACTGTAAAAGTTGGACAAGTGAAGATAGGTGGAAATAATCCTATAGTTGTTCAATCCATGGCACTTGGTGCACATATAGATTCTGACAACATAAAAAGCAGTGCTCAGAAATATGCAAAAGAAGTAATAGAACTAGCGCATGCAGGTTCAGAATTGGTGCGAATTGCTTTGAACTCAGAGGAAGTAGCAAAAGCAATACCTTATATAGTAGAGGAAATAAATAAAGAAGGCTTTGATGGTAAGATATTAGTAGGCTGTGGACAATATGAGCTCTACAGGCTGATTCAGGATTATCCAGACAACATTAAAATTCTGGGTAAAATTAGGATAAATCCAGGTAATATAGGCTTTGGTGATAAACGTGATGAAAAATTCGAAAAAATTATAGAGTATGCAATAACGCATGATCTTCCTGTCAGAATTGGAGTAAATTGGGGTAGTCTTGATAAGTACCTTTCACAAAAATTAATGGATGAAAACTCCTTATCTAGTAATCCAAAAACTTCTGATGTTATATTACGTAAGACGCTTGTAATGTCTGCTCTTGGTAGTGCAAAAAAAGCTGAAAAGATTGGCCTTAATGCAGAGAAAATAATCATTTCATGTAAAGTCAGTAGAGTGCAAGATTTAATTTTAGTTTATACGGCACTTGCACAATCTTCCAATTATGCGCTGCATTTGGGTTTAACCGAAGCTGGTATGGGTAACAAAGGCGTAGTAAATACCACAGCAGGGCTTACTTATTTATTGCAAAATGGTATTGGAGACACTATCCGGGCTTCTTTAACTCAGCGCCCTGGTGAATCACGCACTAATGAGGTGGTAGTATGTCAGGAAATACTGCAGTCTATAGGTTTGCGCTACTTTAACCCTCAGGTGAGTTCATGTCCTGGTTGTGGACGCACAAGTAGCGATCGTTTTCGTATATTAACTGAGGAAGTAAATGGCTACATAAAAACTCATATGCCGGTATGGAAGAAAAAGAATCCTGGTGTAGAGTATATGAACGTTGCTGTTATGGGATGCATAGTAAATGGTCCTGGAGAGAGCAAACATGCAAATCTGGGGATCAGCCTGCCTGGGTATGGAGAAAAACCTGTTTCAGCAGTCTACAAAGACGGCAAATATTTCAAAACTTTACAAGGTGATAATATTTTTGAAGAATTTAAGGAAATTATTAGTGATTATGTGGAGAAGCATTACACATAAGCCTTTCACAAGTTTGTACTTAGACTACATTCTGTAAATTAAATGCAAAAATGGTATCTATTGAGTGGATGTCAAATTAGACAATAAAGAACGCCAATTTAAAAACTAGATAGTATCTGACAGGGTTCCTTTTGCCTTTTTTCTATTTGAGAAATTTTTTAATATTGAGATTGACTCTAAGTAGTATAGAGATGTTATTCCAGTATCAAGGACTGAAGTTTCCTGATCTACAATATTTGTACAGTTATGAAATAGACGTAATTTGACATAAAAAGCTTTACTTTTTGAAATTTTGGGTTACGTTTAATTTAACATATTTCAGTGGGGAATTTATTGTAGGTAGAAAGGAAGCTTTAAAAATATTAGGTTTTCAATCAAGCGATGCGCCCAGTGAACAAGAAATTAAATCAGCGTATAGAAAATTAGCCTTGAAATATCATCCTGATAAACATTCAGGTAAAAATGAGGTTGTGAAGAAACAAAATGAAGAAAAATTTAAGCAGCTAGGTTCTGCATATGAATTTCTTACTAAGGAAAGCATAGAAGAGGTTACAAATCTAACTGACGAAAATTTAAATGAAATTAATTCGCCTGGAGATTTGAGGTTTTACTTAAGTAGGGCTCTATATAATCAGGATATAAAGTTTCTTGAAAAGCTTTTTTCCAAATTCAAAAGCAGTAAAGATGGAAGATTTGGTGATTACATCAATGAAAAACTTATTTATATTTACTTTCCATTATCTATTGCTTTAATGCAAGCTAAAGATTCAAGAAATTATAGTATTTTGAAACTTCTTTTAGAAAATGGTGCTGATCCTAATATAAAGCTATTACATAATGAAGCTTCGTTATACTATTGTAGGGTTATCGATGACAGCAGAATTGTAGAGTTATTGTTACAATATGGTGCTGATCCTAATATGTTAGATAAAAATGGTAAAAATCCGTTGTTTAAAGCGTTTTTGTGTGATGATGATCATACTATGGAAATACTTTTGAAATATGGTGCTAATCCTAATATGTTAGATAAAAATGGTCGAGTTCCATTATATCAAGCAATCAATTGTGACAACGATAAACGCGAAAAATATGTAGAGTTGCTTCTAAAGTATGGTGCTGATCCTAATCAGAAGGTTAATGGCTCCAGAGTTATAGAGTGTGCTCCATATTTCACTAATAATGGTGTAATGAATTTGATTAAAACGCTTACTCTGCCATACGGTAACAATGATAAAGTTAAAAGGTTGATGGCTGAGTACGGTGGAGTTGATAGACGTTATCTACGTGATCAAACGATACTGACTTGTTGTTGCTTAATAGTCGCTTCTGCTACTTTTTTTAGTATAGCTTCTCCTGTGCGCTATGTACCGACAGCAATATTTGCACTTGCTGCATGTTTTTTTATTAAAAATGCTGTACATGCTGCATTTTTTGCAAAAGAACCTTCTACTGAGTTTACCGAAGCTAGAGCTTGTCCAGAGATTAGTAAAAGAGGCTATAATATCTAAAGTTTTAGTACTGGGTAAAGACGAGAAAAAAGCACCCAGCAGACCTAAGTCAAAGGGAATGGACAAGAATAGAAAGCTATTCCAGAGTATCATACAGGAAAGTAAGAAAAAAATATACTATAGTTAAAAAAATGTGATGGGATACCAAGGAGAAAATTTAAAAATCATATAAAGGAAGAATATGGTATGGATATTGAGATTGTCAAAAGGCCTTCATGTAGGTTCTAAGTCAACAAAGACACACCGCCTTAGCTACTACCAATGAGGGGTTTAAAGTACAGCCAAGAAGGTGGGTTGTAGAAAGGACTTTTGCTTTAGGAATAGAAGACTATCGAAAGAATAAGATTTACTCACTGAAAATTTCATATATCTGGCTATGAGTAGAGTTATGTTAAGGAGAGAAATATGCTTGAATTCGCGAACAAGTTCTAATCATTAATGTTATACACGTTCTTTTCTTTTTCTATTCTCTCTTGTTCTTCAATACAATACATAGCAAGCGGATTAGCTTTAAGTCTTTCGACTCCTATTTCTTCTCCCGTTCCATCGCAGTAACCATAAATGCCTAATTTTATTTTTTCCAACGCCTCCTTAATTTTTTCTTTTCTATCTTTTCGGCGCTTAATTAATTCTCCATTTTCACTATCAGAATAAATACTACTATCTTCTAGATCTTGTTTCTCCAGTTCAGAGAGTATTGATTGTAACTTTAAGCTAAAGTATTCCAGTTGTTTTACGTTCATATATTCTTCATTTTCTGAAGGAACGTAATCTTCCGGTAACTTTATTTTTATTAATTTTTCCATAGCATTATCAATAAAATATATTAAAACTTATATAACTTGTAAACACAAAAAATTATACTACCCTCAAAGTAAACACTATAATTTATAATAAACATTTAAAATCCTGGTATGATTAGTTTGGTAAAAAAATTAGTAATAAATGATAATAATCTTACTTATATAGTATGTATTTTTATTATAATGTTAAGTTTATCTTCATATACACTTGAAAACAACAGTAAACAAGAAGTCATATTAACATTAACATGGATATGTGCTACATTTGTTTTGCAGATCTCTACAAATAATTTATTTACATCTGATTATCATGATGGAATATTAGAGCAAATCTTTTTACAGCCACTCTCTTCTAGGCTGATAGTTGCTTATAAAATCTTCGCTCACTGGTTGTTATTTGGGTTACCGATTTCAGTGATTTCTTTCATGTTCAGCTTTGCAATTCTAGGCAATAATATTGAACATTCAATAGCAGTTGGAGTGTCTTTATTATTTAATACGCTGATAATCATTAATATTTCAGCTACTGGAAATGCATTGATGATTGGTCGAAATAACTTAGCATCAGGAGTGTCGCAAATTCTTGTTTTGCCAATGATAATGCCAACTTTTGTATATTTCAAATTGCTAACTCAATTTGAAAATTTATCCTTGAATATTTATACACTACTAATCACCATCTTAGTTTTTGTCATTTTAATTGTTAACAGCACTATAACTACTCACATAGCATTAAAATTTGCTGTGGAGCAGGATTGAAAAAACTTACTAGTTATAGCCCTTCTCATAATAGTCCAAAAAGAGTAAGATATGGATTGATAGTAGTGGAAGGTAAGGATGCCAGTAGCAAATAGTGATGACTTAAGAAAAAAGGTAATGGAAGCATTGGATGAAGGAGAGAGTGGAGAAACTGTTGCCAAGAGATTTAAGATCGGAAAAACAACTTTATATGAGTGGAAGAAAAGACGTGAGAAAACGGGAGATTTTCAATCAAAAAAGCTTGGAAGCGTGGCATAAAATTACCGACTGGAATGCATTTGCCGAATTTGCAAATGAGCAAGGTGGCAAAACTCAGTCAGAGATGCTGGGGCAATATTAGTAGACAAACAATTCATCGAGCACTTAAAAATATAGGATTCACAAGAAAAAAAAGACCTACGGATATAAAGAAAGAAATGAAGAAAAGCGAGCTCAATTTTCAAAGGTTATAGCAACAAAAGAACCTAAAGAATTAGTGTATATAGATGAGTCTGGCATTGATAACACTGAACCTATGGGTATTGCCAGAAAGGACAGCGGTTTTATGCCCTAAAATCTGGAAAGAAAACTCAACGAATTAGCATGGTTGCAGCCTTAAGTGGAAGAAAAATAATTGCTCCGTTAACCTTTAAAGGCCACTGCAATATGGATATCTTTAATAAATGGTTTGAGCAGTTTCTGACACCGATTTTGGAACCTGGACAAACTGTTATCCTTGATAATGCTACTTTTCATAAGTCTAATAAGATTTGCTAAAGGAGTTGGTGCAGAAATTTTATATCTTCCTCCATATTCTCCAGATTTCAACAAAATTGAGCATTATTGGTTTGCTATAAAAAACAGAACCAGAAAAAACATTCCTTTATTCAAATCTTTTCGTCATGCTGTCGATTCTTCTTTCTTATGACCTTTTTGGACTATTATGGGAAGGGCTATATTTACTTGTATCTGCTTAGTTAAGGGTGTTAACTTAAGTAGAGATGGAGACATTAGACTTCTTGCATGAATTACAGCGTGTGAAACCATTATTGGATTTCAGACTGGCTGGTTATGCAAGAAATCTAATATCTATCGAAGAGTCAGAAACTTTTATAACTTACCTTTAATCAACCTAACCCATGCGTGCCAATCTCTCTCACCAAGATTGCTTTCGAAAGACAGAAGATCCTTTACGGCTTTTGAGCAAATTTCTTCACTTGGAATTGACAACTCCCTATTCATTGCTAGCATCAGGCATTGAGTTTTACAAGCTTGTTCTAAGTGATACGTATAAAACATTGCTTCTTGTATAGTCTGACCACATGTTATAGATCCATGATTGCGCATTAACATCACAAAATTTTCTTTCAAATCAGCTATTAATCTTTTTCCTTCTGTATCATCAAGTGCCAGGGAATTATAATCATGGTAAGATACCTTATTATAAAAGTGCAGCGCCCACTGACTTATTGGGAGTAATCCATCCTTGAGAGAAGAAACTGCTACAATAGAAGGTGTATGTAGATGAAAAATTGCTTGAATATCTTTCCTTGCTTGATAAATGAAGCCATGGATTACATAGCCAGTTTTATTATATTGATATTCTTTGCCTTCAATTATATTCCCATCAAACGATACTTTCATCAATGAACTTTCATCTACTTCATAAAAACGTATACCAAACGGATAAACATAAAATGACTTTTTATCTTCAGAACGTACAGAGAGATGAGTATACGTATGATCATCTAATTTAAGATAAGATAAAATTTGATAGGCGTTAACTAGGTCTCTTTTCAACTCACTATTTGTTAATAACATAGCTCTTGACTAAAATTTTCTAAAGATTTATACGTAAAAAAAAGTTTATTACAAACTAAAAGGTGAACCTACGTTAAAATACTAAGCACTTTTACTTGCCTTAGGTGATTAGAGTTTACATTTCTAGATTACATAGTATTTTAACTATAAAAGCGACTTTTTATGTAATGTTTCATATGTTTTAAAGCCTTGTTTTTATGTTATTATAATTGTAGGTTTTAATATTAAAAATAATATGATAAACGTTGAGATAAAAAAACAGCTAACAAAATTTTTCATATATATCACTGGTCTTCCAGGAAGTGGTAAACTTTCTACAGCAATAGTATTATCTAGTATGATAAATGCAGTAATTGTAAGTGGACTTGAATATAATCAAACTTCCAAAGAAGCTCGAGATAGAATATATAACACTACACATGTTATGTTTCAGGCAATAGAAGCCTATCCTATTGACTCAAAAAATTATATATTTGTTGATGAATTAATTAAAAATAATGATTACAACATAAGAATATATAACTCAGTAGTAGAACTTAGTAAAAAAATGAGCACAAAAATCCTCCCTATAGTACTTAGGTGGTCAGGTAAGGAAGCAGTATTACTACTACCCCCTCCCTTAGAAACGCAGCATGCAGGTTTCCCCACACTACGCTTGAGCCCCTTATCTAAGTTCTTCTTTTCTAGAACCGGCTTGTCCTTCATGATTCCTCAGGAAACATCATTCTTAATGGTGACACCAACAGTAGAGAACCTTCTCTTGAAAAGGAGCTTGCTAACATTCTTGTTCGTTTCACTCTCTCATCAAAATACTTTTTCCATTTTAAGTCAAGGGGATTTGCATCCGCTCTGATTTTAACATGTCGTCTGATAGGTATATCAATCAGCTTAAGCAGTCTTAAATATCGTATCTCTTTTGGTTTGTTCTTGCATATGGGTGCAGCAAAAACCCATTGGCGTTGACCCATTACTTTGAAGTAACGATTCTTTATCCAACGTAATCCTTTACGAGGATGTCTTTTCTTTGCCCATTTCCATAAACTATGCCAAATTTCATTGTCGATCTTTCTAAACGCTTTTTTAGCACACACATGGTGATAGTAATTTCCCCATCCTCTCAGTAGAGAGTTGAGTGACTTAATTACTATAGCCTGAGTGTTCGCTATATTTGCTTTTATCAATGTACGTGCTTTATTAAGAAGTCTTTTAATACTTTCTTTCGAAGGTTTAATAATTAACTTCTTATTATATCTACGTACATTACAACCAAGAAAGTCAAACCCTGTTGTAATAGATGTAATCTTTGTCTTCTCTTCTGACAGAATTAAACCTCGCTCATGAAGAAAAGATGATACTAAAGGCTTAACTTCCTTTTCCAGTACTTCATGTGTGAAACCTGAAATAATAAAGTCGTCTGCGTACCTGATTACATTCACTCCACTTCTGATTTTTCCTCTTCTTTTGCTACCTAATTTACCAAAGCGACTTTCTAATAACTGTTCAAGACCATCTAAGGTAAAGTTAGCTAGTATTGGAGAAATTATACTTCCTTGCGGAGTGCCAGCAGTTGTGGGATACAGAGTTTTCGATTCTAGGAAACCAGCTTTTAACCATCTATGAAGAATTTTCTTTTCCATAGGAATATGCTTCATAAGCCATTCATGGTTAATGTTGTCAAAGCACCCTTTGATATCACCTTCTAGTATCCATTGTGGTCGATTGCGTCTTGCCAGTAATAAGTGACAAGCAGCAATAGCATCCGCGCAGGATCTTTTAGGTCTAAAGCCATAGGAGTGACGATCACTGATCGTTTCAGCTATCGGTTCCAGAGCAAACAGATATAATGCTTGCATCGCTCTATCTTTTATCGTGGGTATACCGAGAGGCCTTCTTTTGCCATTAGATTTACTGATATAAATTCGTTTGAGCGGAGAAGGTTTATATCCTCTTTGTTTTAACAGCTTTATTCCTTGAAATTTAGCATTGCAAGTTGACCATAGTTGACGATCTACACCTGCTGTGGTTTTTCCTTGGTTTTCAGTTACTCTCTTAACAGCCAAAGCTTTTCCGCTAAAAGAGCGTGTGAGAAGATGTTGTAAAGCTTTTACCTTACCCCATCTTCCTTCTTGGACAGCCTTAACAATACGTCTTTGTAGCCTCACAATAACTTTCTGGCATTTCTTCCATGGCAATTGCTTCCATGCTTCAAAGCTTTCGGTAGATGCACTTACAGGTTTACTTGTAATCATCTGCTTTCCTACCTTAAGTGGTTAACAAAGTTTCTTGTCACGAGGGACCAAATGGAAGTCTGCTCGTTTTCACGCGAATTAATGTTACAAATTCTATCCATTTCGTTACAAAATGGCATTCGCTTTCTCCATTCTCCTTTACCTGCACTTCCATCAGCATTCCTTGCGGTTTGCTTGCCATGTAGGCGAAAATACAGGCTTACCCTGTTTCTCCAGTCATACAACAGTGGGTTAGGTGGCTTCTCTATACCGGTGGAGTTATTATTTGCGTACATCTAGAAATGAAAAATGTAACTTATCCACATTACCTTTTGGTCAGAGCTTATCAGCATCTTTAGCTCTTTCATCGTATCGGTACTTATAAAGCTTCACTTACGTTCACCATACCACTAGCCTAGCCCTCCAACCACATGATGCTTGCAGTTTATGCCCCTCTCACGATTGAGCATCTTCTTTTTCAAGAGGAGGTTCATTGTCCGCATCGCTTGGCACCAACCGGTTGCCCGATTCGCACTGATGCGTAGACTCAGACGGCAAAACATCTGGTTTAATAAGTTTTAGAATCCTTTCAGTTTCTTTCTGAATGAATTCCTCTCCTTTTAAACAATATGACCGAAGACTTTCAGGTCGCACCAATCCATTGATATTACAAGAGCGTACTATATCAAAAAAGCAAAGAAAAAATAGGAAGGTTACTAATATAAATAGTATTAAATTTAGGGAGGAAGATTTATTTGTACCACAAAATGCTATAGAGGTAGAAAATTCAAATATGAGTATAAAAGAAGTAGCAGAAGAAATAGTAAGTCAGATGTACAAACTTGGCCAAATTAATAGTGTTTACGCAATAGGCAACGATTTCATATACTGAGGCTCATTTAAATATAGAGCCTCAACTCCATTTAATTTTTGTTTATTTTTTAGTCTATAACGGACTAATAGCCCTGCATGGCTAGCATCCAACTTTGGTAAACTGCAATCCATATATGTAATGCAGTGCGTTTCAGGCTGGAGTTCACTTACTACAGCAGGATTTGATAGCGGTAACAAATTGAAATCAAATAACTGCGTATAAAACTTTTGATCATCTTCGATTATAGCTTTAATATTTTTTTTGCTATTTGTACAAAGTAGCGATATTGCATATGCTTGAGCTTCCAGGGCACTAACCCCATATAACGGCTTATTTGTAGCAAGATTTATACCTTGTGCAGTTGATATACCAACTCTGATTCCAGTAAAACTTCCTGGTCCAACTATCACTGCTAAATGGTCTATTTTATCGTAGCTGTAATTATGCTTATCAAACAAAGTATTCAGTATTTGAAAAAATGATTCTGCATGACTATTGTTTGCAGAATTGCGTTCTACAAAACAATTACCATCGTAATCAATTACTGCTATTGAACTACCAGCACCTACAGTATTAATTGCTAGAATGGACATCACTTAAGCTTATCATAGAGCTTTGTAAACATCATAGTGAACGCACCGTTACCCATAACATTTGCTGAAGTTATTATTGGGTCAAACACTATATACAATGCTGTAATTAATGAAAGCATCTCTGGGGAGAATTTAAGATACTTCTCAAGAACGGGCAACATTACCATAATCCCTCCCGCTGGAACTGCAACAATAGCAAATTTAAATAACAGAAAGTAGAGAAGGAAAGTCACATAGTCTGTTGCAGACAATGCACCACCAAAAGTCATTATCATTGATAGTATTATAATAAAAAAGCAATCACCTACTAAATGAAAGCTAGCGGTTATTGGCACAACAGACGATGCTATATCATGCTGCTTTACATTTTTTTTGCTTCCTTCAAGAGTAAGCGGCATAGCTGCATTACTAGACATTGTGCTCATTGCAGTAATAAATGCTGGTATCATATTACCTATACTAGCTATCCAGCTTGTGATCTTGAACGAATTTGCTGCTCCATATAAGAGAAAAACATAAAGGTAGGTTGCAGATGATATAATAATAAAAATTATTGAGTAATCCTTAAATATTATGGGTAAAACCTGATCATGTTCCATTTTTAAAGCAAGACCAAGTACAAACATTGGAATAATTGGCGTCAAAAATGTCTTCAAAATAAAGAGAGTTAAATCTAACATTTTGTTCGAGAGCTCTTTGCTTTTTTTTGGTAATATTGTGGACACTAATATGCTTAACACAAATCCACAAGCAAGGGCATAAAAATTAGAAAGCAATGCAGGTATCCTAAATGACCATAAAGGAACAATTGTTTCTTCATATGTTATATCTTGTATTGAATAAGTGTTTTGTGTGATGAAATGCCCAACAGAATAAGCTATTAAACTTGAAGCTAGATTCGACAAGAAAATCGTTATAATAAGTAACAATATAAACTTTATAGCCGACTGCTTAAGATTGTTAACACTACTAAAGATTAATGCAAAAACAATAAAAGGCATTATAAATAGTAAGATCTCTTTTATACTAAGGCTTATTGAATACAAGAAGGTTTTCACTTCCATTGGAACTAGATGACCAAAGAATACAACCGAAGTGATAACAGCAAGTAAGGTTAGTAATTGTAACATATTCTAATATAGCGATACCCTATGGAAATACATATGATAAATTAGCTGCTAAGTAAAGTAAAACTGCCTAGAATATTTGCATTACCTTCTAGTACTTGAATGAGATTTCAAATTACAACGTTTCCACAAAGTATATAATTAACATCCACACCTTTGGTCAAGTTCCATTCACGCTTTATTACATTATATTCCATACCAGTCATATCTTGTAGTGTTACATTGTTCTCTCTTAGATGATTTGCAATTTCTGATGGCTTGAGAAATTTATTCCAATTATGTGTGCCTTTTGGCAGCCAGTTTAATATGTACTCTGCGCCGACTATTGCAAGACAGAAGGATTTAATAGTTCTATTTATCGTCGATATAAAAATTAGCCCTTCTGGCTTCAACAGCTCTATTGCTTTTTTCATGAAAAACTCTAAATTATCGACATGTTCAACCACTTCCATCAACAAAACCACGTCATACTTCTTGTCATTGCTTAGCTCTTCAATGCTAGTGTGTGTGTATTCTATATTTAACCCTACTTTCTTCGCATGCAACTGTGCCACTTTTATGTTTTCCTCACATACATCTATTCCTGCAACGCTAATACCAATACGCGCCATTGACTCTGACAAAATGCCACCACCACAACCAACATCGAGCAATGATAGTTCTTTTAAATCGCATTTTTTTAATTCTTTTATTTTCTCAACGATGTATGATACTCTCACAGGATTCATCATGTGCAATGGCTTGAATTTGCCATTCTCATTCCACCATTCACCTGCTATTTTAGCGAATTTTGATATTTCATCTTCGTTATAAGTTTTTGTGGTTTTTTTCTTGCTAATATTGCTAAGTTTATCAAGGCGTTCTTTATGTCTACTTTCTTTTGAAAATTCTGTTTCGAGGAATTGTTTGACTATGTCTTTTGCTAATCCACTCGCAGTAAACCCTGCACCAAGACAAAGTATATTCGCGTTGCCATGCTCGCGAGCTAATTTTGCGATCTCAACACTATTACATAAAGCAGCGTAGATTCCTTCAAAACGATTTGCCACAGTACTCATGCCCAAACCTGTACCGCAAATTAATATTCCATAATTTGCTTTTTTGTTTGTTATATCTTCTACAACTTCAGCAGCATAGTCAGGGTAGTCTACACTCTTTTGTTCAGCAGTGCAGCCACGGTCTATCACTGTATAATCTAAAGTTTCCAAGTAAGCCTTTATTTCTGATTTTAGTTCATAACCTGCGTGGTCTGAAGCAACTGATATCACATCTGACATATAAGAAATTGCAACTTAAGGGTATTTATATGGGTAATTTATTTTGAGCTTTTTGTCAAGCTCTCCTGATCTTTCTGAATAAATTTCGAGTCAGATATGCATAAATTCTATATAATTTTTATCCTACCACTACTCATTCGGTAAAATGGATCATATAGATATTATAAAGTCAAAATTATTGTTGTCCGACATAGTAGGAAAAAAAGTTAGGTTAATAAAAAGAGGAGATAGTTTTGTTGGACTCTGCCCATTTCATAACGAAAAAACTCCATCTTTTTCGGTCAGCAATGTTAAGGGCTTATATTACTGTTTCGGTTGCTCAGCTCATGGTGATGCGTTTGAATTTATTTCACAAACTGAGGGCTTAAGTTTTAAGGAAGCGTTGGAAAATTTGGCATCTGTTGCAGGTGTTGAGTTACCCAAAAACCTCAGCTTTGCTAAAGAAAATGACAAACTGTTTTCAGCACTGAATTTAGCTGCAAGTTGGTTCGCGCAGAAAAATCGAGGTGTTATGGCTTATTTAAGGCAGCGCAAGATCTCACTCAAAATCATAGATAAATTTAGAATAGGTTATGCACCAAGTTCTGGCTTGAAGGAATATTTGAACTCCTCTGGTATTAAAGACGAGATTTTGATCGATGTTGGGTTAATAAATAAGAATTCTCGTGATTATTTCTATGATCGGCTGATATTTCCTATACACAACATCACGGGCAAAGTTATTGGTTTTGGCGGACGTGCGCTGAACTCTGAGCAACAGCCGAAGTATCTAAACAGCCCAGAGAGTCAGCTCTTTAAGAAAAGAGAAAATTTATATGGATTAAACTTTGCTTTGAGTGAAATACGCAAAAAACAGCATCTATTTGTTGTTGAAGGATATATGGATGTAATAGCACTACATCAAGCGGGAATTAGCAATACAGTTGCTCCGCTTGGTACCGCAATTTCTGCAGAGCAGATAAAAAATCTATGGAAATTTGCTAAAGAAATTTCCATCTGTATGGATGGCGATAGTGCCGGACGTCATGCTGCTATTCGAATTGCAGAACTTGTTCTACCGATACTGGAGCCTGGATACACATTGAAGTTCGTAACTTTGCCAAACAATAAGGACCCATACGATATATGCAATGAGCTAGAATATAAGACAGAAGACGTACTCTCTGCTTTTAACCACTCAACAGAACTGCACTCTGAATATTTATGGCATCACATAATTGGTAGCAATTTGCAAAATTATGAAAAATTTGCTCCGGAAAAATATTCAATTCTTGAGCACAAGTTCATGAAATATGTCAATGCTATCGGTAACAGCAGTATTAGAAGGTATTATAGAGATTATTTTTACAATAAGGTCAGTGAATTAAGAAGAAACTTTAAAAAGCTGATTTTTAATAGCAAAGCAACAAAAGGTGAGTATCTTTACAATAAATCTCCAGAGCTAATTGAAGCAGAGCAAAATCAGGCCATAATTTTGCGTATAGCCGTAGAATTTCCTGAAATCTTGAACCGTCCTATATTTTTTGAGCAATTTTCTCATTTCGAATTTACTAATGAGATGAAAAAATTACAACAGTGCGTAATTAATATGGTAACTAATGAGAGCAACTTTAATAAAGAAATTCTGCTACAGGAGTCTAGTGTTATAAAGTTTATATTTGAAAAAACTAGCGTACTAAATAGTCAATTAAGTGAGAAGAGATCGGCAGAAACTGTCTGGAATAACATAGTATTACGGAAAGAATTAAATGTATTACAAGAAGAAAAAATTAAAGCAAGGCTGGGCGGTAATTTTGACTTAGAGGAAAGGCTAATAGAACAAATAAAGCAAATAGAGGATAGTATACAAGAAATGCAAATGGAATTTATTCAAAAGTAGATGGCTTAAGATGTTCAAAATTATTAGAAAAACACTGTATTAGTATTTGCTTAAAATAGCTTATTCTAGTATATTTCTGGTTTGTTCAACTACGATAAGTGTTTTCATTTCTTCCTCTTATTATCTTTCTAGCCTTATACCTTGGAAGTGGTATTTATTTTTCTTTTATCGGACTTGGTAATCCTCTTCATCAAATTTCACCGTTAGTTTGCTTATTACCAGCATTATTTTTTGCTGTTCTATTCAATAAAAACAAAATTCAACATAGTATTGATACTCTTATAAAAGGTATGGGTAATAAAACTACTCTTACCGTATGTTTGATTTTTCTATTTGCTGGAGCATTTTCTACTGTTACTGAATCGCTTGGTAGTATAAATGTTATTACTAACTTAACTATTCGATTTCTTCCAGCAAGATTATTACTTCCTGGAATGTTTTTACTTTCTACTTTTATTTCAAGTGCAATCGGCACATCAATCGGAGTTATTGCACTTATAACACCAATAGCTGTTAATTTAGCACAAAATGGAGCTTTTGATTGTGCAGTGGGTGTTGGAGCTGTGATAGGTGGGTCTATGTTTGGCAGCAACCTTTCAATGATATCTGACACTACTATTGCTGCTACTTCTTCACAAGGAGCTTCAGTAAAGGATAAAATAAAACTCACTTTCAAGACAGGATCTGTTACAGGTCTTATAATACTTATTTATCTAGTAATAATTTCAAATAGTACAGAAGTTGTTTCTATCTCAAGTCTGAATTATTTATCCATAGTCAAAATTATCCCTTATATATCTTTAATAATTATGGGTTTATTTGAAATAAACACTCTAGTAACATTAGCTATTAATATGGTTATTGCTGGGATATTAGGAATAGCTTTTTTTGATTATTCTCTTATTGAATATTCTCGTGACATATATAGGGGTTTTTATAAGATGAATGAAGTAATGATATTTATTCTCTTCAGTAGTGGATTAAGCCACTTAATGTACGAATACAGTCAGAAAAAGATAGATATATTCACCGATAAGGTGAATATGACAAAAACTCAAGCTGAATTTATGATTGCGGGAATATCATCTCTGTTTACTATTTTAGTTTCCAGCAATGTTGTTGCTATTTTATTAACTAGTAATATTGCGAAAAGACTTGCACAAAGATATAACATTGCACCACACCGTAGTGCGTATTTATTAGAAATATTTACTTCTATCACAAAAAGTATCTTACCTTATGGTTCTCACGTATTACTAGCAAGCAGCATTGCCTCTCTGTCACCTATCATCGTACTAACAAAAGTATATTATTGTTTTGTTTTTGCAGCAGTTGCAATAAGTGAAATAGTGATTAATGGCAGACGTCATGCGGTTGTAGCTCCTCAATTACCATAAACAACTCTTTAAATTTTCACTCAATTTGTTGATAAATTAACAAATATTATAATCTTTGCTAAAATACTTATATAGTACCAATTCTTTTAAAGACATAGTATTACTAATGTTATAAAAAATGTATCAAAATAGTGGAGAAAAAAATGCCTGATTATTATGAAATATTAGGAGTAAAAAGAGATGCTACTCATGGTGAGATAAAAAAAGCATATCGCAAATTAGCATTGAAGCTTCATCCAGATAAATTGCTTGAGGAAGTGAAAGAGCTAGATAGGCTAGAAGGAAAGAAGAAGGACGGAAGGCTACTATCACAGTCGGAAGAAGATCAACGGGCTCAACTTGAAGAGAAATTGACAAAGTTCAAGGAAATATCAGTAGCACGCAAAGTGTTATCTGACCCAACAAAAAAAAGCCAGTACGATAGAGGAAAGTATGAGTATGGGGATTGTAGTGATGAACTGGAGTTGTTGCGGGAAGAGATGAGTAAACTTAAACAAGAAGAGAAAAGAGAAAAATTTTTTAATGAAATATATATTATGTATTGTTCGAAAAGTCAAAAATTAATCGAAGAGAAAATAGAAAGGCTAAAGAAGAGTTTAAAAGAAATAGGCAAGATGGGCAAAGCTAAAGAGACTGAAGAACCAACTGAATCCGAATATGTAAGAACTATTCTGGGATTGTTGTTACATATCCAGTCAAATAAGTATGAAGAGTGTGATGATATAATAAAGAAAGTTACAATTGATGCTGGTGACATTACATTTCTAGTGCAAATTGCTATTATGTACGATCGTGTGGCATTTTTCAAGCTCTTTGAAGGAAGGATAGAAATATCACGAAATGAAATCTTAAGCTATGCTTATGAATACCAATCTGAAGAGTTTTTGGATTATTTTTTTAATAAGTACTTAGATAAATTAGATATCAACTATAGAGATAAAGAAGGAAATACAGCTTTACATCATACATTAAAATGGTTGGATTTGGGTAAATCGAAATACCAAGGTTTTGTCAAGTCACTTCTTAGTAAAGGTGCAAGGCTTGATGTTAAAAATAGCAAAGATGAAACTCCATTTGATCTCTTGGTCAATTATGCTACATACTTCTCTCGTAAGGAAAAAGTAGTAGAAAAATTAAATAATCTTTCGGTGGTGCTTAGTGGTTGTAAAACCGATGAGCTAAAGAAGCTAGAAGGTACTTCTGCGTTGAATGAACTAGTAGATACTATTGTTAGATATAAGCATAAAAAAGCTCTAGATCTTCTAGTTGAAAATAACATAAAGATTTCAAGTACTATTTTAGAAGGTATTGTTAAACACAATTGGAAAAAAGAGATTTTTGATTGCTTTTTACATAGAAAGAAATATAATTTTCAGGATGAAAATGGGAATACACCTCTACATCATGCTTTAAGAAACTTACAGCCCTATACGTCAATGCTTCGCAAAGTTGAATCACTTGTGAGTGCAGGTGCGAGATTTGATGTTAACAATGACCAAGGTGAAACTCCGTTTGATCTCTTGGTTGAATATGTTGAGAAGGGGTTTTATGGTCAAGCGTCAAGGTTAAGTTATGCTTGGAAGTTGTTTAACAAATGTGAAAATAAAGATGTACTAAGAGAGCTAAAATATAAAGATGGTACTCCTGCATTAGATAAACTAAATGAGCTTCGTATTAAGTGTCGTAATACTTCTATCATAGTTGCTTCTACGTTAGCAGTAGTAGGAGTTGCTTTAGAAGTAGCTATTGCAGTCTACTCAGGAATGTTAGCGTTAGGGATAGGAATTGGAGTTTGTTGTCTTGTTGTTGCTGCAATCACATACCATTGTAATAGTCCTGCAAATTTATTGAAAGATAGCAATGCTGAAGTTGCAATTAATCAAATGGCATTAGTAAAATTATAACTTAAGATCAGAAGAAATGGCAGATCAAGTTTAATAATGTTAATTCAGTAATATATTTAGTAAAATCTAAAACTAAGAAAATTCTATACTTGCAACTCTGTGAGATGCTGGTGGTATCTATCTTACTTTCTTGATAGGAATACAGATTACAAGAGATAGGCGATGGAATTTCAAAGAGTTTGCAAATAATAGTTATTATTTGTAGAATATAGAAAAGTTAATAGAGATTTTAATAGTATGCCATCCGTTACTTTTATTTTACCTGATGGAAGTAAGAAAAGCTATGAAGCTGCAGAAGGAGAAACTCTGCTTAATTTAGCCCACAGAAGTGATCCAGATCTGCTTGAAGGTGCATGTGAAGGCTCTCTTGCTTGTTCTACATGCCATGTGATTGTTGATTCAAAATTTTATGATGTTGTAGAAACACATAACCCTATATCTGATGAGGAAAATGATATGCTGGACCTAGCTTTCGGTTTAACAGAGACATCGAGGCTTGGATGCCAAATAAAAATCACAAAAGATATTGACGGTTTGTGCGTAACCGTGCCCAGAGGTACAAGAAATATATCATTAGATAAATAAGAGGATAATGCGTAAAATTTTTATCTATATTCTTATCTCCTTACCTTTGTTTATTCCTCTAGCTTATAGTGGTTTTTGGTATTTTTCTGCATTTAAGGTAAAAAGTCTTTTAACTGATTACATTAATGACGAAAAAGTTGATATTTCACATGATTTTAAGGGGTTTCCTTTTAACCTAGTTTTTCGTGTAACGAATCCAAAATTTTCTAATGAGCAATTAACTGTTTCATCTGAAGCTTTAATGATAAAAAACAGATTATTTGATAAGTCAGTATATATCTATATACCAAGCAATAAAGTAAACATTGCTGTCCGTAGTGATGAGAAAAAGAATATAAAGTGTCACACACACGTGAGTAGCCACTTTGTTGTTAAACTAAATGATTTACTATCTTCATTAAAATTCAACAGAAATAGCACTGTAATAGACTATATAGATACATTTCGTTACGAAGATTATGGATTAAAATGTGATGTTTTAGAAAATCAGCAAAGTGTTATAACTGAAGTGAATGATAAAAGTAATTACATTCAATTTCACTTTGATAAAGAACTGAATGAAAATACTAAACTAGAATTTGATTTTTATACTTACCGTTATAAACATACTGCAAGTCCTGAAAATTACCTTAGTGTCGACGCTAAATTAGATTATGAATTTGTAAACCATATTTCAGCTTCTAAGATTAATTTCAACATAGAAAAATTTTTGATTGAGAGTAATAACTTTTCTATTGCTGCGAATGGTGGAGTAAGTAATTACAATTTAGTTACATCTTCATTTGAAGATAAAATCAATGTAGCCATATCAAATTATAAAGAATTAATTTCGTTTGTGACTAATGATTCAAAGACTGCAGATAAATTGGAAAAATCAATATCTTCCTTATCAGAAAAAATCACTAATAACGACATTCAATTTTCAATAAAGTACGACAATAATGTAGGTTCAGGCTTTATTGGAAAATTATCCACTACTGATTTTATCACTCAATTCACCAAGAATGAGAATAGTAATTAGCTTACTTTTTACATTGATATTCCATTTAAGCATAAATGCTTTTACTTTGGATGATAAACTAAGAGACGAAAGCATGGAAGAGCGAGCAAGTAGCTTATTTGCAGTAATAAAGTGTCCAGTATGCTCTGGTGAATTATTATCCGAATCTGAGTCTCAAGTTGCATATGGTGTGCGTAAGACAATTCGCAAGAAGATCAGTGATGGATATACTAACGAGCAAATAGTTTCAGAGTTAAAAAATTCTTATGGAGATTCAATTATCATTGTACCACCTGTAAAATCTAGTACCTACATTTTATGGTTTACTCCTTTTATAATTCTTCTTATTGGATGTTTTCTAGTACGAAAATCAGTTCAGAAAATAGATAAAGTAGTAAAAAGATAACTATAGAGTAAAAGTGAGTTTACAACAAATGCAAGTAGCTACTATACGAACATTTGAGTTTAGATCAAAGATTGTAAGGTTAAATCTTCCATCCAAATAACCACGCACTCTACCTGCTTATCTGGGTAGACTTCTTGCACTAAGGTTTTATAGATCAACATTTGCTTTTTTATTTCATTTGATGAGGAAATAGAAACGTTATGGTGTGATTTATAGTCAATTATGATTGCTTTGTCTTCTGTTATGCACAGTCTGTCTAGCCGCACTAATACTGGTTTTCCGTCAATTGTTCCACTAAGTGGAATTTCTGATTTGCCCTCCAAGTCGAACAGGTAATCATATTTTTCATTAAAGGTTAATATTTTGCTGTAAATTTCATCCTTATCTTCACTAGTGTTTATGCTATCAAGATATTTCCTAACCCAATTTTTTCTCCTGTCTTTCTCTATCTTGGGCATATATTGCAATATACTGTGAATTATTAAGCCTCTTGCATAGCTGTCTGTCGTCCCAATGCTCCTTTTTGTCATTCCAGCATTCTCATCTGTTATCCCAGTGCTTGACACTGGCTTTTTTTCTCCAGGTTCCAGCGTTACGTGCTGCAATGACATTGATAGGTTTGATGGAGGTGAAATCACTGGAACATCAAAATAATCACGTTTTTTATAAATAGAAGGGTAGTTTGCATTCATGCATAGCACTTCAACTTTTTCTTTAAATATCGGCTGTAAGTATAGTTTTTTCCTCTCATATAATGCTCCATATTGAATAACTAGATCATACCAAGAGCCCTTTTGCACTGGCTCTTTGCCTAAAATGTATAACTCATCTTCAGCACGCGTAAGTGCCACGTACAGCAAACGCAAATATTCGTTATAATCCTCTAGTTTTTTCTCTCTTTTTACTTGATTACAATAAGCATTACTATTTTTGCCACACCAAAATGGTGCTTCCGTTGCATCAAACAAAATATTTTCGCTGTTTCTTGGTACCGTATTTGTGTCAACTAAAAACACTATTGGAGCTTGTAGACCTTTTGATTTATGAATTGTCATTATTCGTACAGCATTGAGTTTTGATTGCATATCGTTTTTAATCTCAGGATTATTTTCTTTGATCCACTGAACAAATGCTTGAAGAGATGGGTGCTCAAATTGCAATACGAGGTTCATAAATTCGTCTAGAATCTCGAAGCACTCAAGACCTAGCCTTGCAGCAAATTTCTTCCTGCCTGTGCGCAATATATGAGTGAATAGTGTAAGGGGGGATTTTGTCTGAGATAAATTAATTAGATAGTTTAATTCATTAGAGATAATCTCCTGATAATCTTGAAGTTTTTCCCACAACGACTGTTCTTTACGATCGTATGCAATATTGAATAAATCATCCTCAGTGAAGTTAAATAGCGGTGATTTTAAAACATTTGCAAGAGCAAGATCATTTGCCTGGAGGAGCAAAAATTCAGCTAAAGCTATTAAGTCCTGCACAGCTATGTAATCCATAATTCTAAAATAATCTCGGCCTATAACTGGTACATTTACTTTTTTTAGTTCACTTATTATGTAATCAACTAACACATTTCGCTGCCGTACCAAAATCATAATATCCCTTGGTTCTATATGACGATCTTTGGCGACTAAAATCCGCCCTTCGTTTAACCAATTGTGAATTCTTTGGGCTATTGCCTGAGCAAGTAATCGATCCTTTACTACATAATCTTTCCTCTGTGTTAAATGAATTTGTAAGGCTTGCTGCTCTTCCTCTTCATATCCTGGCAGTAACGGCCAAATTTCAATGTATCCTTGATCGTTTTCTCTATATGGAATATGTTTTATCTTGTTATCATTGAAAGATATTTCTTCACGAAAATTGTTAAATATTCTGTCTACAAGCATCAAAACTTCTGGAGTTGAGCGAAATGACTTTTCAAGTTGACATGATACCCAATCTCTGCCACCGGTTTTCGTGTGAAAATATTGCTGCATGTAATTAAATAGATGGGGATTTGCTCCTTGAAATCTGTAAATGGATTGTTTTACATCCCCAACAACGAATAAAGTTCTCTTTTCGTCACCACCGGTAAAAAATTCATTGCAGAGATTTGTTATAATTTTCCATTGACTGATACTATTGTCTTGCGCCTCATCAACAAGAATGTGGTCTATTTTTTGATCTAGATTAAACAATATCCAATCTTTATAGCCTGGATTGCTAAGGAGATTTGTTGCTAAATTGATGATATCATCATAATCAAGCAGTGCATTCTTTGATTTTTCACTATTATATAGATCAACATATACTTTAAATATACTAAGTAAACTACTGGTTCTTGCGAATATTTGATAAGAATTTATGTCCTTTACATGGGTAAACAATGCATTTTGAATGCTTTCTATCATTTGCTCTACGTCTTCAAATTTTTCCAAAGCACCCTTTGTTATAATGGATGATATGCTCTTTTTTTCGTACGATTCTGATTTGAGAAATACTTTAGCTAAGTTCTCTATCTTGTTGTCATCCAAGTAGCTGACACTGGGATCCATATTTCTTTTTTTCTGGATCCCAGTGTCAGCTACTTGGATGACAACATTTGGTACGGACGATTTTCTGCTATTACACCAATCATAAAGTATCGCACTGTAACTCTGATCTCTTTTGCTGCCCTCACTTAATATTTTAGCTAATCTTTTTATCTGCTCAATCGTTTCACTCTGTAAATCGTGAATCTTATCTGGGGCACTTAGTTTATCTTTGATATACCCTAAATTATTTTCTAGAGCTGATCTCTTTATACATAAGGTATAGAGCAAATCACTCAGCTTGTTTTCATCAAATTCAGCTGCAATGATATTTATATCGTCCTGCACAGTTTCATTATGAAGCGTTTTTTCAAATATGATGGAATGCAATTCTTTACATTCGCTCAACGTACAATTTGGAGCGATACCAGCTTCTGTAGGAAAGCTGGAGATTAATTTGTAACAAAAGGCGTGTATAGTTTGAATATTAAGACCAAGATTTTCCAGTTCAGAAAAAAGCCTTCTTGCTCTTGTTAAATAATCTTTATTTTCTCTGGTTACACACTGGGCTAATTGTTCTAAATCTGCGACCAATATACCCTCTGGATATATTGCCCACTTACTAAGTGTACTGTAAATGCGATCCTCCATTTCATTTGCTGCAGCATTGGTGAATGTTAAGCAGAGAATATTTCTCTTATTCTCTAATAGAAGTCTTAATACTCTGTCTATTAAGATCTTTGTTTTACCTGTACCAGCTGATGCACTTACCCATACAGAGAAGTTAGGATTTATGGCATTTGATCTCATTAGGAGTGTATAAAGTTTGACTGAAGTGGCATTTCAAGTATAGTAAATAAGATAGTGTTAGTGAAGATATACAGATGGAAAGTTTTTGTGTAAAGGCTCCTGCAAAGATCAATCTTTTTTTACATATTATAAATAGAGAAGAAAGAGGGTATCATTTAATTGAAAGTTTGGTTGTCTTTGCTAAACTTTCTAATTTTTTAGAGATAAAAGTAGGAGAAAAAAACTTTAGATATGATAACTCTACAGTTGAATTTGTAAATTCTGAGTTTAGAATAAATTATCGATATAATACTATAACGAGAGCAGTGAGTCTACTGCTTAGGCATGCTCCTGTACGCACTAAAGTCACTGTGAAGGTTGTAAAAAATGTACCAATTGCTGCGGGATTTGGTAGTGGTTCCTCAGATGCTGGAGCTGTGATACGCATGCTGGGAGAGCTTTGGAACATTGATAGGCAATTTTTAAATGATATAGCTTTAAGCGTTGGTGCTGATGTACCTGCAAGTATAGATAGTAAGCCAGTTTTTGTCAGAGGTGTTGGTGAGGAATTATGCCCCATTAAACAATGCTCTTTACCCACAAGTCTGGTACTTGTGAAACCGAAAAAAAAGTTTTTGAATACATCAGAAGTATTTTCCAAGTATAAAGAGGATTTCTCTCAGCCAATTAAGTGGAGTGATAACACTGAGGAGAATTTGTTAGAGCTTCTTAAAGAGACAAAAAATGACCTGCAAGAAGCAGCAATAAGTCTTGTACCTGAAATTCAGAATGTAATATCAACACTAGAGTCACAAGAAGGCTCTATACTTTCTCGTATGTCAGGTAGTGGTGTAGGGTGTTTTGGAATGTTTGATAGTGAAGAAAGTGCAAAAGCTGCAGCGGCAAATATCAAAAAGGAATATCCAGAATGGTGGGTGTGCGACACGGAATTAATGGTTTGATTTATGCCCTTAATTTCCAAGAAGAAAAATCTTATAGATGGTTACAGGGAAGAAAGATTTTGGGTAAATAATCAAGAATATCATGGCTCAATTATAATTTTTCCTGAAAAGGTGATTGAATTGAAAGAAAGTGATATAAATAACAAGGAGTATTTTAAATCTTTTTTAACAGAGGAAATAGAGATTTTGATAATAGGTACTGGTAAGATACGCGATTGTTCAATGAAGTCTTATCTTATGGAGCAAAAGAATTTAAATTTTGAATTTATGACGACGGGTTCTGCATGCAGAACCCATAACGTTTTAATATCTGAAGATAGATTTGTTGTCAGTTATCTGATAGCATGTTAGAGATATTTACACAGAGTTTTTTTATAAACAGTCTAATTGCGGTAATTATGATTAGCCTAGTCACAGGAGCTCTAGGGTCATTTATGATATGGCAAAGGTTATCGTATTTGGGTGATAGTTTGTCCCATTCTTCATTGCTTGGTATTGCACTTGCTTTGATCTTTAATATCAGCCCATCGGTAAGTATAATGCTCATTGCAATTATGTTTGCTATACTACTTTCTCTTAATTTTAATAAATTATACTCTGCTGATACGATATTGAACATAGTTACCAATGTAGTTTTATCATCGAGTTTAATACTTATGTCTTTTCTTCCATCAGGTAATAATAGTATTATTAGCTCACTTTTTGGTGACATATTAATGATTGACCAAAGTAATATAATATCAATTTTTCTAACCTCCGTAATAGTTACTTTGATATTAATATTTAGATGGCGCTATTGGCTGATGATTTCGATTAATCAAGATTTGGCAACAGTTGAGAAAGTAAATGTTAATTTTGTTAGGCTAGAATTTTTGATTATACTCGCTATCTTTATTGCAATTTCTGCTCAATTAATAGGAATATTACTCATTGCTGCATTTTTGTTAATACCTGCTGCATCAGCAAGACTCATTTCAAAAACTCCAATGCAAATGATTATTGTTGCAACAGTTTTTTCTGTGATTTCTGGAGTATCAGGTTTGATATTATCTGCAAGTTTTGACTTATTAACTGGACCTGCAATTATACTTATCGCAGCTGTGTATTTAATCATTGCTTATTTTATAAGATTGGTGTTAAGTAGATTGACTTAATTTTGGTCTCGGAAGTTCATAATTCATTAACAAATGAGTGTAACTATCTGAGCGTAAAGTAGTTTTTGCTACGTTGTTTTTATGTGCTAATTGTTAATTTGTGGAGTGAAAGATATGGCCGAAGGATTTTTTTCTAGATATATAGGACAGCCTATAAAAAATTTTTATAATTATGTTACGGGAAAGAAAGAAGTGTCTGATGATATGCAGAATACAGCAAATCAAGAAAGCTCAGAATTGTTGGAAACTGATGTGCAATCAAATGATGTACCACCAAATAGTGATAATATAATATAGATGGCATGAGAATCACGCCATCTAAAGTTAAAAAATTCCTTGAGAAACCCGATACTTTAAGTGGTGTATTAATTCATGGGAGTGACAATAGTAAGGTCGATATTTTTGTACAGGAAATAATTGCCAACTTGAATGAGTATTCAGTTCAGGTGATGGATTTTGCAGTAGTGAATAAGTCGCCTGGCTTGTTATTTTCCGAGTTGGCAAACATTTCGATGTTTACTAAAAAAAGGTTAGTTAAGCTGATAAATGTCAGTGGAAGTATATCTAAAGAGTTAAGAAACATATTGGATCATAATATAGGCGATCATTATATAGTAATGATAGCAAATGATCTTCCATATAGTTCTACAACTAAAAGTTATATGGAAAGCTCAAAAATTTTCGGTGTCATTACCTGCTATAAGGACAGCGGTAGTAATCTTTGTGATATTATATCAAGTTACTTGAAACAAAATGATATAGAGTGCACAAGTGAGATAATCTACCACTTGCAGTCTTATTTTAATCATAGCAAACTGCCTATATATTCAGAGCTTGAAAAATTAGTTTTATATCTAGGAAAAAGAAAAGATCTTAAACTTGCTGATATAGATCTATGCTTTTCAACCTCCGGCAATGATTATGTTACACTTGATAATCTGTGCTCTGCAATAGTGAGTAAAGACATGGGACAATTCATCAAAATTTCCGATGTATTGATATTACAAGAGAATTTTTCACCGATAGCATTAATCCGTATTATATCAAATTATTTTCTACGGCTAGAAAGCGTTTTGCTGTTAATACAAAATGGAATGAATGAACAAGCTGCAATTGACCAGCTGAGTCCTCCATTGTTCTTCAAACAATTGCAGAGTTTTAAATCTCATTTGAAAAGTTTGCAACTTTCAGAACTTAAGAAGATCTTAGAAAATTTGATGAGCTTGGAAGTGACTTGTAAAAGAACTGACTTGGACCATAAAATGATCTTTCAGCATGAGATTAACTATTGGTGTTATTCGTTCAGCAGAGTAGTAAAATAAGGTAGACGAGAAAAAACAACTAAATGTTGTCATGAAAGTAGCTGACACTGGGATGGCTTTGTTGCATCACTCAAGTAAAAAGAGCTAGCAGTTACTGACAAAATTCACTATAAGACAAGCATTTAACCTACGAAAGAAAAATATGTCACAAAAAATGAGAGTCAGTAACTGCCATGAATATAACAAATTTCTCCAAGAGAGGGGAAATATTTTTCATTTTATTAATGAAGCAATTGAGAATTGGTACGAAAAAGGTCCAAAAATGGCTGGTGGCAACTATATTTATAGCGATAAAGTTGTGATTTTAGTGCATATAGTCGCTAATCTCTTTAGAATTGGCTTAAGACAAACGGTAGGGTTTATAGAAGGGTATTTGCAGCAAATAGGAAAAAATTTGCAGATTATCAGCTATTCACAAGCTTCAAGGAGGTTTAGAAAACTCAATATTAAGATCAGTGACTGTAGAGTTAACAAAAATGATACGGAAGGTATTGAAATTGCCATAGATAGTACAAGTATCAGATAATACCCCTGGTCACAGTAAGGAAAATAGCGAAGTATCGCAGTTATAAACAGGTAAGAAAGCTGCATGTAATGCTGGAGATAGGTAGCAAAAAAGTCATAGCTGCAAAATATAGTAGAGGAGTTTATTCTGATCATTACGGAACCTGTGATCTTATTGAAAGAGTTGAAGCTCAATATAAGCACACTGTATGGAGATAGGGCATATAACCGAAAGAAATTATATAAATTGTGCAATGAACTTGGGATAAAGACAAAAATTCCTCTGCAAAATAATGCAGTAGAGCATCCAAAGTTAGACTATATGGCAGAGAGAAATGCTGCAATTAGACTAATAAAGTCATATGATAAAGATAATATAAAGATGTGGAAAAGGCAAATAAACTACGGAAAAAGATCTTATATAGAAAGTTTTTTCTCGCGACTGAAACAAATATTCGGATTTAATTTTCGTAACAAATCTGAGGTTAATCGTGAAAAGGAACTGCTACTCAAGTGTTATTTGCTTAACAAATTTACTGATTTTGGTATGGCTAAATTTGAAATAGTTACATGAATTTGTCGTAAATCACCACTACATGAAGTGTTATGCAACAAAGCCCACTGGGATCCAGAAATATGGGATATGTATAGAAGTTATTTTAAAATACAACGTTTTGGCGAGATTATGGATTCCAGTGTTAGCTACTTGAATGACAGGAGCAGAAACTGGAATGACAAGAAATCTAATATTTTCACATTTCCTGAACAATGCTTATTGGTGTCATTCAAAATACATTCGGTGCATTTAAACCTTTTGTATAATTCTTTGGCTTTCTTCTAACCTTGCAATAATGCTCTCTCTACCGATAAAAATTAATAATTTAGCGAGTTCTGGACCTGTTTCTGTTCCTGTTAAAGCGAGGCGCAACTGCATAAATAGATCTTTTGCCTTTATATCAATTGTCTGTCGAATATTTTTAACCCACTCTGATAATGTGTTTTCATTACAATCACCTTGAGGTAATGTGCTTAGCGCTATTTTTATAAACTCTTTATTAAGAACCACAGGTTCTATACCAAATTTGCATATTTTCCACCATTTGGCCACTTCAGAAAACTTTTCTATATTACTCCTTATAAAATACCAAAACTCTGAGCCAATTTGACTTAAACGATCTTGCACCATTTCAAATGGCATTTGTTGTAGCACTTTGCTATTTAGCTTATACATTTCACTCAAGCTGAATTGTAAAGATGCTGAACTAAATTTTTTGATATCAAATGAGTCAATTAAAGACTGCATATCAATATAAGCTTCTATCGGATCAGATGTTCCAAGCTTTGCTAAATAGCTAGTTAGCGCCATTGATTCAATCTCATCTTCTCTTATGGACTTAATATCCAGCCCGCCTTTCCGTTTCGATATTTTGCTATCATCAAAGTGTAGTAAGGGAAGGTGGGCAAAGATAGGAATTTTCGCTTTTAATGCTTGAATCATTTGAATCTGAACTGCGGTATTAGTTACATGATCTTCCCCACGTACAACATGGGTTACATTAAAGTCAATGTCATCAATAACAGAAGGTAGCATGTACGTATAAATTCCATCTTCTCTTTTTACTACAGGATCGCTGATATGAATTGTTGCAATATTTATTTCGCCTTTAACTTCATCATTCCATTTTACAGTTTTATTTCTATCCAATTTAAATCTGAAATGTGGTTTTCGTCCTTCTTGCTCATAACGAATTTTCTCTTGCTCAGTTAAAAGCAACGCACCTTTATCGTAAACAGGGGGAAGACCTTGTTTTAATTGCAATTTTCGTTTAGTGTCTAATTCTTCTCTTGTTTCATAACATGCATAAATATGACCTTCTTTCATTAACTGTAAGAACACCTCGTTATAGCGCTCAAAACGCTCTGATTGCTTAAAACTTGAATTCCAATTTATGCCAATCCATTTTAGGTCTTCTATGATATTATCTACATATTTGATATCTGAACGCTCAAGATCAGTATCATCAAAACGTAGTAAAAATTTTCCATTTTGATTACGTGTGTACATCCAACAAATGAGTGCAGTGCGTATGTTTCCTACATGTAGGTAGCCAGTTGGGCTTGGAGCGAATCTTGTTAGCATTTAAATGATTACTTTAGTTTATTTTAATTTTATATAAATGTACTGCTAAAGCAAGATTCTTCTTTGTCTTGGTGTTAGTTGCTACAAAGTACAGCGAACATGAAACCTTTTTGTTAGAGTTCCATGATCTGCCTAAAATACTCTGAAAGCACGGCTTTAGTTATTTACTCTAAATATATTATACGTATACTTGTTATTAAATTAAATTTGAAATGATAAGAAATGAGTGAATTTAAATCAATCCGCAATATTGCAATAATTGCACACGTTGACCACGGAAAAACTACTTTACTTGATAACATGTTAAAACAAAGTGGCACGTTTCGTGAGAATCAAGAAGTTCAAGAACGAGTGATGGATAGTGGTGATCAAGAACGTGAACGTGGGATTACAATACTTGCAAAATGTACGTCAATAATGTGGGGTGATGAGAAAATCAATATCATTGATACACCAGGACATGCGGATTTTGGTGGAGAAGTGGAAAGGGTGCTCTGCATGGCAGATGGTGTATTACTACTGGTTGATGCTGCAGAAGGTCCAATGCCACAGACTAAGTTTGTGTTGTCAAAAGCACTAAAGGCAAATTTAAAACCGATTGTGATAATCAATAAGGTTGATCGACCAGACAGCAGAATTGATGAAGTACTAAATGAAATATATGAGTTATTTTTTAACCTTGATGCAACCAACGAGCAACTAGATTTTCCAGTACTCTATGCTTCAGGTAGAAATGGTTGGTGTGCTAAGGAGCTATCTGATGAGAGAAAAGATTTAAGCCCATTATTTTCAACGGTGATAGATTACATAAAACCTTCCGTTTATGATCAAAATGCACCTTTTGCTATGCTAGTTACTTTACTTGAATCTGATAAATTTCTTGGCAGAATATTGACAGGAAAGATTTACCAAGGAATCGCGCAAGTTAACTCAGATCTTAAGGTAATTGATCTTGATGGTCAAGTGGTTGAGCGAGGGAGATTAACTAAGTTACTCTCATTTTCTGGCTTAAAACGCGTTCCAGTAGAGCAAGCTGTAGCTGGTGATATCATTGCCATTGCAGGACTTGAGAAAGCTTCAGTTTCAGACACTATAGCAGCACCAGAAGTTACAACTGCGATCAGCTCAACTCCAGTTGACCCGCCAACAATGGCGATTACTATAAGCGTGAATGACTCACCTTTTGCTGGGCAAGAGGGAACAAAACTTACCTCAACTGTTATAAAAGATCGTTTATATGCAGAAGCAGAAACAAACGTTGCAATTACTGTAACTTTGGCTCCAAGTGGTGAAGCATTTGAAGTAGGTGGACGTGGTGAGTTGCAGCTTGGGGTACTGATTGAAAATATGAGAAGGGAAGGTTTTGAACTTTCAGTTTCACGGCCTCGAGTGCTGTTTAAAGAAGAAGATGGCAAAAAACTTGAACCTATAGAGGAAGTAGTAATTGATGTAGATGATGAGTATAGTGGAATCATCATGGAAAAACTTAGCTTTCGAAAAGGTGAAGTAACTGACATGAGACCTTCTGGTAGTGGCAGAACTAGGTTGACATTTTTAGTGCCATCAAGGGGATTAATTGGCTATCAAGGAGAATTTTTAACTGATTCTCGCGGCACTGGTATAATCAACCGTTTATTTCACAGTTATGCTCCACATAAAGGTTCAATTTCCGGAAGGCGTAATGGGGTTTTAATTTCAACAGACAAAGGCGAAGCAGTAGCGTATGCAATTTTCAATCTGCAAGATAGGGGAATTATGTTTGTTAAGCCACAAGATAAGGTATATTGTGGTATGATTGTCGGTCAGCATAGTCGTGACAATGATTTAGAAATAAATGTACTTAAAGGTAAGCAATTAACAAACGTAAGAGCTTCAGGTAGCGATGAAGCTATAAAGCTTACTCCACCAAAAATAATGACACTGGAGGATATGATAGCATATATAGACGATGATGAATTGGTAGAAGTAACTCCAAAATCTATACGTTTGCGTAAGAAGTTCCTCGATCCAAATGAACGTAAACGTGCAGGAAGGGCGAAGAATAAAGAGTAATCAACGTTCCTGATAAAAATCTGGATGAGCTACTCGGATAACACCATCATAAAGGGAACCAGTGTCAGTTACTTGAGCAGGTATTGGGATGACAAGAGAAGGCTACAAAGGTGTCATGCAAGTGGCTCATCCAGCTTTTTTATAATCATCGAAAACATTGTATTTTAACATTACTTTTATACTTATAAGTTTCTAGGCACTGGATTTGTTGTAGACTTACTCTATCACTTTACCCTCTTATTTTACCACTCTCCTGCCTATATATTTTTATATGAGGATTTTTGCAAAAGTTTCGCATTTTTTGTAACATGATTTTCAGTATGTGTAACCTAAATGCAAATTGATCACGAAACTAGTGTAATTATTGAGGCCATAGAGAAATTTGGTGGTGAGGCAAGACTTGTTGGTGGATGTGTTAGAGATTCAATTTTGCAGCGTGAAATTCACGACATTGATCTTGCTACTAATCTGCTGCCTAATCAAGCAGTTAAAGCGTTAAAACTCCGTAATATAAAAACTATTCCAACTGGCTTAAAACATGGAACTATTACTGCGATTTTAAATAAAAGATCCTTTGAGATTACAACGCTAAGGCATGATGTAAAGTGTGACGGTAGACATGCGAAGGTAGAATTTACTAATGATTGGCAAGCTGATGCTTCAAGGCGCGACTTTACGTTTAATGCTCTTTATGCGGACAAGCATGGCCATATATACGACTACTTTGGTGGCATTCAGGACTTAAAAACACGAAAGTTAAACTTTATAGGTAACGCTGAAGATAGGATTAAGGAAGACTATCTACGTATTTTAAGAGCGTTTCGTTTTCACGCTAAAATATGCATAGGAGATTTAAGTGATGAAATATTGGATGTGTGCAAAAAGCATTCGCACATGATTCAAAACCTCTCTGGAGAGAGAATAAGAGAAGAAATATTTAAACTCTTGGAATGCAATGATCCTGCTCCAACACTTAAGAGCATGCAAAAATCTGATGTTTTACAAAAAATTATTCCAAAAGAAGTAAAATGCGAAATTTTATCTTCACCACTTCTTATCAACACTAAACCTCCTATAAAACCCTCAGCGTATGTCCATACGCCTTTCCTAGATCCCACAATCGATGCACTAACAAAATTAGCTTTGCTTCTTAGGACTGCCGAAGATAGAGTTAGTCTTGGAGAAGAAGTGAGCAAGTTTTTACGTCTTTCAAATAAGCAAAAGAAAAAGCTATTATTTTTATTATCAAACAATATTAAAACAGAGCTTTCAGAAAAAGAGCAAAAGAAATACATATCTTTATTTGGTAAGGAATTATATTGTGACTTAATGAAGATTTGTGGTATTGAGTCTGGAACAAATGTTGATGAGTATATTTTATTTGCCAATATATTCAATGTTCCAAAATTTCCTTTATCTGGGGATGATTTAATAATCATAGGTCACCAACCAGGAAAAAGTTTAGGTAGAAACTTAGAATTGCTACGACAACACTGGGAAGACAGCTCCTACAGTTTAACAAAAGAGGAGCTGATACTTTATGCTAAGAGCCTACTCTAGTTATCTAACTAATTCCTGAATGTTTGATGTAGTAGTGTGACTCATGGAAGAATTAAGTGTTAATTTGTATTCTTTTTTAGCTTTATCTGTTAATTGATACTCGTTTACTCCTCCTTGAGTCTGATTACACATTCCCTGATCTGGGGATAAAAATTTATCTCTTATACTTGATGCCAGTTGTTGAACCTTATCTGAAAAACATTTTATTTGAGCTTCCGTTAACTTCTGCACAACAAATTTTTTGACTGAATCATTATTGCTATCATTTCCCTGAGCCAAAAATTTTGTGAAAGAACTTATTATTGCTTCACTATCTTTTTCATTGAAATACAACTTGTTTACACAATTTTTAACAAAATCTCCATTTTTAATGGAATGTTTTTTACCAACTTCTGTAACAACTTTGTTAACATTAGTTTCTATGATCGCTCTTCCAGATTGAACCAAATTCTCTTTCAACAGTGCAAGTAACTTATCACTTTTAAATTTATAACCATTTTGATATACTAGAGATTGTATAGTTTCCTTAAGCACGTTATGGCAAAAGTGTTCTCCTTTAAATTCAGGAAAACTTTTTTTCAACTTTGTATTTTGATCAGATAAAAATTTATCGAGACTGTCATTCCCGCGAAGCTTAGATAAAGTATTTGAAAATTTTGACTTCACAGAACCAGAAGTAGAAAAAATACTCTTTGTATCTGCTTTAGTTTTTTTATTCATACCTTCTGACTTTTTACCAGCATCTTTTAGCTCATTTTTTAACTTTTGTTGTCCACCTTCAGCTATTGAACTTTCAATCTGTTGATTTTTTAATGTTTCACTAAGTGTTTCTACATTATTTTCAACAGAAGATATTGCGATACTTGTTGCTTTTTCTCGTTCTTGACTCAGATGTTCAACTTGTTCTTGTAACTTTTTATTCTCTTCTTGTGAAGATTTTAATTTTCCCTCCAAATCTGCCTTTTGTTTCTTTATTTCAACGTTACTTTTTTCTAATTTCTGTGATTTTTCCTGCAATTTGTCAACTTCACTTTCTAATTCTTTTTTCTCTTTTTCAATGGTATTTAGATTAGTCTTTTCTTTCTCTAATTGTTGTTTAAGACTCTGTAATTCAGCACCTTTTTCCTTAGCTTGTTCTTGTAACTTAGTAACTTCACTTTCTAAGTCTTTTTTCTTTATTTCAGCAGCACTTAGTTTATTACTTGAATCACTTTTGTTTTGCTCTAATTGTTGTTTAAGATCCTCTAATTCAGTATTTTTTTTCTTAGCTTGTTCTAATTCTGCTTGTTTCTCCTCAAGTTGATTTTTTAATTCCTTTATTTTAGTATCAGACTCGTTGTTTAACTTACTAAATTTACTCTTAAGTTCTGTGTTTTGCGCTCTTAGGCTTTTATTCTCTTTCTTCACAGTTTGATTTATATCTTTATTTTCACGAAATGAATTTATCAAATCGTCTTGCTCTTTTATTTTTTGGTCTTTTGTAAATATAGTTTGCTGTTGTGCATTATTTTTATTCTCCATTTCCTTTTTCTCTTGTTCTAATGTTTTATTTAATTCCGTTAAACTACCTATTTCCCCATCTTTTTCTTCTATCCTTACTGAGAGCATTTCTATTTTATTTGCAAATTCTTTGCTGCACTCAATTAATTCTTTCTGCAAATGTAATATCTCCTCAGACTTTTCCTTGAACTGTGCTAAAAATTCTTCTCCTCTTTTTTGTGCAATTTTTACCAATTCACTATAGTTCTTTTTAAGTCCTGCAAGTTTAGACTTTAACTCTTCATTTTCTAATTCTAAGTCTTCAATCTGCTGTGCTTGTGCTGCAAAAAATTTAGCAAATATTTCTTTTTCCTCTCCTAATGATTTTACTTGTTCTTTAAGTTTAGTAATTTCTTTCTCTTTTTTAGTTAATTCCTGATTTAAATTTGACTGATTTTCCTCCTTCTTACTACCTTCTTTCAACTTTTCTTTTAATCTCTCATTTTCATCCTTCAATTCCTTTTCTCTGTTAGAATTTAAAAGATCATCAGTCTGAACCACATTATCTGCAATATTGTAATGTAGGATACTCTTTGCCCATTGATTCCACTTTTCTGGCAACATTCGTCCAATTGTTTTTAGATATAGCCAAGCAAGCACAGTGGATAAGCTATATTTTTTTTCCTTTTGTTTAGGTTCGTAATTAACCTTATTGTTAGCATTTAGCATAAAATTACCTAATTTTTAAAGTATTGAAGTTATATATATTAATATAATTATTAAATAAATAATAATATAAATGTTAAATTGTGTGAAAATTTTTATAGATTTTAAGTAGAAATACACATGTTCGTAAGCACAGAATTTGCTTTTTCTATTGCTCTTGCTAACATTTCTTGTTCATTGTGCTGATTTTTCACGTTGATTACCTGAGCTGCCAAATTTGCAGGGAAAGTGACCAAACTAACTTCCCATAGCTCCACTTGTTTTAACACTCGAGCTCCGCTTTCATGATCAACATCATACTCTATTGGTATATAGCCAATCGAAAGCCCGTTAATAGTTCCAGTTTTGAGCATTAAATATGCTTCCTCTGCTTTTTGAATACCAAAAAGCAAATGTGCAGTTATATATAGGCCAATATCATTTTCGCAAATATCCGTAATATTACCTATAGGCTCGCTCGGATTGTGCTGCCAAAGAAGTTTTATCTGACTTTTATTTAAGTTATTCTTAAATGCTCCTGGTAATATCAGATCATTTTGCTTATCAACTATATTAAAAACGCTCGCATAGCCAGAAAATACTCCGTTTTCTTCTATGCTTTTTATTGATAATGGTGAATAGAGAAATTTCTTATTCATAAGTCCTCCTTGTAAATTATGGTATTGGGTTTGCCAGCGCTCTGAGCCAGCTTAAAATGTTGTATAGATTGTTTTCCTATATCTCAGGATGAGTATAAGGCACTACAATATAATTCTATTGTATGCAGTGCTTTGAAAATGTGGAAGTACTTTTTTAGTTATAAAATTTGTCATTTTATATACATAAGGGTAGGGTTTGTTGCACATTGGGTTGTTCAACAGCAGCGTTTTCCAGATTTGTAGAAACAGCTTCGTTTGTAGCTTTTCCTAGAAGGAAGCCAAATCCCAATGAAACAGCGGCTATAAAACCATTCATTAATGACTCTGTCCATGTTTCTCCCTCGTATTCTTGATAGATTTTAGAATATATCATTATTGGCTTCATTCGGGTTTAAATTTCTTCCCAACTCTTCTGATGTTTTCTCCCCAGCATCTTGGGATTTTGTTGATGAACTTTTCTGTAAGTTTTCTAATTCTTGTGCGTCCATCAACACCTCACTATTAAAGCTTAAGTACAAATTATACAGCACTATAATTGTTTAGTCAAGGTAAATACTAGTATATTAAGTAAATATTTACTATATTAATATGATTGCTTAAATTCACAACTAATTATTTGGGGGAATAAAAAGATTGTGTTTTGTAGGTGATTTGCGTAGCGGAAGGTATTACCCCAGTTTTACAACACCCGGGGTAACGATAAAGAAGGAAGTAGGGAAAGTTATTTATAATAGTTTGAAGCTATTACAAGTTTATATGCTCTGTCCTTGAATATTTGTTTGTTCAATAGTAGTACTTTCCAAATTTGTGGAGATAGTAGCAAACATCCTTCTCGCTAAAGCCGTTGACAATGCAGCACCAATTCCAGCTCCAGTTGCAGCTATAAAACCAGGGCCTAATAATTCCATATTTGTTTCAGTGCTGCTGCTAGTTATATTGTTAATTAACATCATCGCGCCTGCTCCTAAAGCTGCTACTAACCCAATCCTTGACGGTTTACTTGTTGCATCAAGAGAATATTGTACTACTTCTCTAAGCTCTGAATTACTGTTTTTTAACGCTACTGCTATTGATGCTGGTAACATGACCATTATTGGCATGGATAATAGTCCTCCAAGTGTTGCACCAATAATTTCACTCACTTTTGATTTTCCAAGATTAACTCCTAGATTAACTCCTAAGGCTGTTATACCTAATACTCCAATTGAGGTGATAATCCTTACATTTCTCTCTTCCATTTCTCTCACATGCGCCTCATATTGTATTGTAGCTTCTGCTACCGCTAACCCAATACTATTTGGTTGCTGTGGAATCTGATTTACTCGCCCTAACTCTTGTGAAGTTTTCCCTCCAATACTTTTGACGGCATCTTCTAAGTCTAATAACGATCTGTTATTTAACCTTACGTTATCTTGACTATCACAAAAGACAATGTAGTCTAAAATTGTCATTCTCAGATTATTCATTTCTATATCATCATTAATATGATCTTTTAATATACTTATAATCTCTAATGCTCGCTCCTTCATATCTCTTTCTTCTTCTGCACTAGCTGGTGCAAGTATGAGAAAAATTATTCTAAGCAACTCTAGTTGTAAGTTTTTTAAATCCATAATAATTATCATTAATATTGAGTTAAATAATATAGTACTATAATTACTTAATTAAGATTTATATTAATATATTAAGAAATAAGCACTAAAAAATGATATCCTTAGTCGTAAAATACAAAAAGAGCGGAGCACCCAGTGCCACAACACTGGATAACGATAAAGAAGGAAGTAGAGAAAGTTATATGTAATAGTTTAAAACTATTACAAGTTTATATGCTCTGTCCTTGAATATTTGTTTGTTCAATAGTAGTACTTTCCAAATTTTGTAAAGATTCAAATTCTTCTTGCATATCCAGTATGTCTTCTATTACTTGCTGATCTTCATCTCTTTCTTCTAATTGAAATGCTGCTGCTTCTTGAGGTGCTTCTAGCAGTTTTTTTAATATTTCTGTGCGCAGTTTCTCTGTTATTGATTTCCACTGTAGCATTACTAGCATTTCATTTTGCAGCACTGACATTTTCTGTAGTGTTTTCACTTTTTCTGACAGTCCTTTATTTTCTTTTTGCAATGCTTCTATTTTTCTTTGCTGATACTGATTATCTGAATTTGTCATTGGTAATCCATGCATAACCTACTCCAAGTTAAAATTTAGACATTATTAATTAAGTGATACAGTTTCTTTAGTCAATCAATATATTATAACATTAGGATTAACAACTAAAAGAATAGAATGAAATATCAGGCAATATTCCGTATAATTAAACTTTTAAGATGGAAAAATGACAATTCGTGTAGGAATTAATGGTCTTGGTAGAATAGGCAGAAGTGTATTGCGTGCTATTTTTGAAGTAGAAAACTATAGCGAGCAAATAGAAGTTGTGGCGGTAAATGGGTCGCTCAGTGCTGAGCAGCATGCACATTTGATTAAATATGACTCTGTTCATGGCAAATTTAACGGCGATATTGATTTTAACGAGTCTGAAAATTGGCTATCTATAAATGGCAGGAAATTTTCTTTATATAGAGAACGTAGCCCTGAAAATATTCCTTGGAATGTTGATGTAGTGCTTGAATGCACTGGTGCATTCAACAAGCGTGCGGAAGCAGCAAAGCATAATGCAGAGAGAGTAATTGTCTCTGCTCCAGTTTCAGATGCTGATGTAACTGTAGTTTACGGCGTAAATAACGATATGCTAAAAAAGGAGCATAAAGTGATCTCAGCAGGTTCTTGTACTACAAACTGTCTGGCTCCGATTGTACACGTTTTACACTCCAATTTAGGTATAAAAAGCGGTTTTATGACCACTATACATGCCTATACGAATGATCAAAATATTCTTGATGGCAACCATAGAGACTTACGTAGGGCAAGAGCTTGTGGCCTTTCTATGGTGCCAACTACAACTGGAGCAGCAAAAACAATTGGTTCTGTCATTCCTCAGTTAAAGGGTAAGCTAGATGGTACTGCTATTAGAGTTCCGGTTAGCAACGTTTCTATGGTTGATTTTAAATTTACGACTGATAAGAAGGTAACAGCTGGAGAAATAAATGAAATGTTTAAGAATTCAGCAAATCATGTGCTTTCCGTATGTAACGAGCCTTTAGTTTCAATAGACTTTGTCCATAACCCTTATAGTGCAATTGTGGATTTAGCTGGTACATATGTCACAGGTGATATCTGTAGAGTTGCAGCGTGGTACGATAATGAATGGGCTTTTTCACTGAGAATGTTAGATATAGCTTTATTGTAAAGTATGAACGAAAACTCACAAAAATATGCTTCATTTTATGAGCACTTTGCGGAACTTAGAAAAAGGGTTATTTTTTGCTTTCTATTTTTTTGTGTTACCTTCGGGTTTTGTTACTACTTTAAAGAAAATATATACCGCTTTTTACTTGCACCTTTAATAGAAGTTACAAAAGATAGCAATGATTTTTCTCTAATCTATACAGACTTAACAGAAGCGTTTTTTGTATATCTCAGGGTTGCAATAATGAGTGCACTGTTGTTTTCTTTTCCTGTGTTTGCATGGCAATTCTATATGTTTCTAGCACCTGGCTTATATAAAAGAGAAAGGGCGGTGTTATTGCCATACTTAATTGCAACACCGGTTTTGTTTGTAACGGGAGCCGCTGTAGTTTACTACTACATATTTCCCTTAGCCTGGAAATTTTTTATTGCTTTTGAACATAGCGGTAAATCTTTCGGTATACCAATAGAGTTTATGCCATCAGTTAGTGAATATTTAGACCTTGTTCTTCAATTCGCGTTCGCTTTTGGTACTGCATTTCAAATTCCAGTCATACTAACCTTAATGGTGAGAGTAGGGCTAATCACTGCACAAAGTTTGTCAAATAAACGGAGAATTGCGATAGTGGTAATTTTCATTATTGCTGCAATCTTAACTCCACCTGATGTACTAAGCCAAGTAGGGCTTGCAATTCCAATGTTGGTATTATATGAGCTGTCTATTCTGATATGTAGATATATTGAGAAGAAAGCAAAGGATTGAATCAAGAATATTATTTATAAACAAAGAATGAGCACCAGAGCACTTTTTCTTGTTTGAGTGTTTTTGGCACCACAGCATTTTATTAATTTATTGACTTGTTTGCTTAAATATATAATAATTTGATAATATTATTGATCTTCCAAGATCGTCAAAAGAGGATTTGCTGGAAATTTTTACTACTGTGAGATGTATAGAGTTCGAGGATGGTGAAGAACATACTCTAACACCGCTTGCCTATGCTATGGGTTTTAGTAACCAGGAAGTTATTAAAAATATTTTAGATGTAATTAAAGATAAAGCGATATTAGAAGAAGTTCTTACTACTGCGAATATAAGTTTGAAGTTCAAAAACGGTGCGGAACATGATATAACACTGCTTGCCCATGCTACAATTCTTTGTAATCAGGAAGCTATTAAAAATATTCTAGATGTAGCTGAAAAGAATAATATGTTAGAAAAAGTTTTCGCTAGTGTAAGAAAAGATTATCTTAACGAAACCAGTAAGATTTTAGAAATATTAAAAAATCAAGAACAAGATGAAAAGGAAAAAACTAAAATTAGTGGTTGGCTAGATATACTTAAAAAGAGCATAAGTTCTAGTGATGATGTTCTAACAACACTTAAAAGGGTCGTACCTAATTGGGAAAGTAAAGATAGTAACAGCATAATTGGAGCGATTTTATACTCAATATCAAAAAATCCACAGCACGATGATGATGTGGTACAAATGTTAAAAAGTATAATGTTTAAAAGTATTATGCCCGATTGTGAAAGTAGTGAACAGTCTTCAATGGCTGAAAGCATCGTTCCTAAAACTGAAGGAAATATAACTGATGAAAGTAGTACATCTGAAATAAGTATTATGTCCGATTGTGAAAATAATGAACAGTCTTCAATGGCTGAAAGCATCGTTCCTAAAACTGAAGGAAATATAACTAAAGATACAGTAAAAACTACTAATAAACCAATAATCATTGGTAGTGTTTGTGGTGCCATAGCTGCATTGGCAGTTGGGTTAGGATTGTATTTTGGTGCTGCATTACCGGTATTGACTATGATTGGCATAGCTATGGCTGCTGCTGTACTCACTGGACTTGTTGCTGGTGGTATTACATATGTAATGTCAAATTCTAGTAAGAATCTAGATGGAGCTAATGTAGAGCAAGGAGTTAGTATAGGGTCAAGTATAACAGCGTAGTTAAGTAAAAGGAAGAAGTCTATTCTTCCTTTTCTCAAAGTTTTTTTTGTTGATCATATATTCACAGCATTAAGTTTTATAGGTTGCTGTGTAAAAGATTAGGAAGTAGTTTTGTTAGTGTTGAAAATTATAGCTCTTTTCCTAATAGTCGGAACATGATGGAATAGGTAAAGTAGTGAGGAGATGTGAATGCCAGCAGCATATAGTTATGATTTAAGGAAAAAAGCATTGGATGTAGGGGAAAGTAGAGCATTTGTAGCCAAGAGGTTTAAAGTTAACATTCTATGAATGGCAAAAAGGTGCAAGAAAATAGGCGATTTTAAATCAAAATGTAGATCCAATAGAGCGTGATTGATATCTTGCTAGTAATAGTGTAACAGCTTTTATTAAGATATTTTTTGCCATATGGCAGCAATAACAAAGTTAGAAAATTGATGGCTGAATATGTTGGCATTGATAAACAGTATATTATGCTTCAAGCAATATTTACTTTAGTAGCTTCTACAACTTTTTTTAGTATATTGGTGCTATGTACCAACAGCAGTATTTGCACTTGCTACGTGTTTCTTTGTTAAAAATGATGTACATGCTGCATTTTCTGCAAAAGAACTTTCTCCTGAGTTTGCCGAAATTATTACTGAAAAAGTAGTAAATAATGTTGAGCTCAATGCAGAAGACAACTCTCAATCGAGAAGCTACTTGTATGAGACTGTGTTATATAGCGAAACTAGATTTCACTTTTACACACCTAGATAAGGGGTAAAAGCAGATACTAGAATGACGAAATCGTTATTCTGCTACGCATTATCGCCGTATAACTATAGCTATATATGAACTAAAAAAGTAATATTCACTAGATCTTAATATTTTAGATCTATATTTCAATAAAATATTACAATTAGTATGAATGATCCATTTAAAAGTGAGGATTATAAAAAAAATCTCGATTCTCTGATCAAAGCTATAAAGCTAGGGAATTCAGAGAAACAATATGGTAAAACAGTAACAGATTTATCTCATGCTTTAGAGGGTTTTACAGATAAGGCAGAAGATGTAGCTAAACTTGTTATACGTGATGACTTGAATAATTGTGTAAAGAAGGCAAATAAAAAGCCATTAATTCTTAGGATATTCAATAGAATATTAGGAAGAGATGTTTCGATTAGGAATATAAGTAATTTTATAAAAGATAAATTGCCTCCTTCAACTGCTAGAACAGCAATCGAATATACAGATGTTATTCAAAAAATTTCAGATTTAGAGCGAATAGAAAGAAGTCAAGATAAATATAGGTCATATGGAATAAATTTAGAAAATAGACAGCAAAAGAAAAATCTCTTATATGAGCGAGAAGATTCAGGTTATGGAGGTTCATTAAACGAAGATCCTGAGTATGAAGAAATATCAAATTATCAAGAGGAAAAGAGCAAATCTTTAACAAAAGATTTGCGTAATCTACAATCAATTAAAGAGGAGCCGATTTATGCAACAATTCCTAAAGAACATATAGAAGCAAAAAGAGAAAATAGGAAGAAACAACAACTTCAATCTCTTGCACCACCAAAACCACCAAGAGTACCACCAGTACCAGAGAAAATGTTTACTATCAATCAAAAAATTAGACAAGAACCGAAAAAAGATAAACCTGCAGTACCACCAAAGCCTAAAGATTTAGGCGAAAAAGTAAGCACAGAGCAAAAAATAGTAGTGGAAAAATCAGCTGAGAGTAACCCTACACTACCACTAAAATCTGAAAATCAAGATGGTAAAGAATCAGCAAAAAAAGCTGATGGACCAAAAGTACTAGTAGTTGCTATGAAAAAAGAAGTGACTCGCGAGAGTAGTAAAGTAAAGGCATTAAAAGAAAGATTTGAGCGAAATCAAGTAAAGAACGTGTTGCCTGCTGAAAACAAAACTGCTTCAGTAACACAAACGGATATCAGTGTGAAGAGAAAACAATCTCGTTCATTTCCAGTAGGGAATAAAAAATCTTCGATCAACCATCTTGCCAGCAAAAATTTACCTTCCACGAATGTAAGTGTAAAAGAAATGGTTAAAAAATTTGAAGGGAGAAAAGGTGAAAGATAGTAATATTTGGGTATTTCCCTACTCATGAAAATTAGCTCTTATCATAACATTTTCACAGCCATAAGAGGAAGTTTTTATAAGATTGGGGCTAAAGAAAACTTGCATGTAAATGTATCAAGGTATAAAATTATAAATATTAAGAATGAATAGGTTAGTTATGAATCTTGTAACAAAATCCGCTATCGATTTTACTGCTTCGGCTGTTCTTGCTAGTGGAAAAATAGTTGATGATTTCTGTTTAAGTAAACATATAAAGGATAAGTATGCTGTCCTTTTTTTCTATCCACTTGATTTTACTTTTGTCTGTCCAACTGAGTTGATATCATTTAGCAACAAAATAGAAGATTTTTCAAAACGTGATGTTGAAGTGATAGGAATAAGTATAGATTCAAAATTTTCACACTATAAATGGCGAAACACTCCAGTTAATGATGGTGGTATTGGAGAGGTTAGCTACAATTTAGTGTCTGATATCAAAAAGTCTATATCAAGAGACTATGGGGTCTTATATGATGACTCAATTGCACTAAGAGCAACTTTTGTTATTGATGATAAATTTGTTGTACGTCATCAATCGATAAATGATTTTCCTTTAGGGCGTAATATCGATGAATTCATTAGAATCATTGATGCAATAAAACATAATGAAGAGCATGGTGAAGTATGTCCAGCAGGGTGGAAAAAAGGCAAGCCTGCGATGCAGGCAAGCGATGAAGGAGTGGCTGATTATCTAAACTCACACAGTGCAGAATTATAAATTGAGTACAAAAGTTCTTATTATTGGATCTGGAGCAGCGGGTTATGCTGCTGCTATATATGCAGCACGTGCAAATTTAGAGCCAATTGTAGTAACAGGAATGCAACCTGGTGGTCAGCTTACAATTACTACGGATGTTGAAAACTATCCAGGTTTTATTTCTATACAAGGTCCAGAACTCATGGAACAAAAGAGGTTGCATGCAGAGAAGGCGGGAGCAAGAATAATAGACGATGAGATAAAAAGTGTAGAACAACTTGAGGATTCTAATGAGTATAGATTTAGATCTTGTGGTAATGCTAGTGACTACTATTCGAATGCAATTATAATCGCAGCTGGTGCGCAAGCGAAGTGGCTTGGCCTGGAGAGTGAAAAGAAATTTCAAGGTTACGGAGTTTCGGCATGCGCAACTTGTGATGGTGCATTTTTTAGAAATAAAGTTGTAGCTGTGGTTGGTGGTGGAAATACTGCTGTTGAAGAAGCAATATTTTTAACTCGATTTGCTAAGGAAGTTATACTGATACACAGGCGTGATAAGTTAAGAGCAGAGAAAGTAATGCAAGACAGGCTCTTTAAAAATGATAAGATAAAGGTAATATGGAATCATACCGTAGAGCAGATTCTTGGAGAAGAAAATCCTAAAAAAGTTACTGGCATTACAATTAAATCGACAGACATCAATAAAACCCAGGAATTGAAAGTAGATGGAGTGTTCATTGCAATTGGGCATGCACCAAATACAGGTATTTTTAAGGGCTTTGTTGAAATGGATCAGCAAGGTTATATAATTACGAAACCTGGAACAACTCTAACCAGTAGGGCAGGGGTATTTGCTGCTGGTGATGTTCAAGATAAGGTATATCGCCAGGCAGTAGTTGCTGCAGGAACAGGGTGCATGGCTGCACTTGATGCGGAAAAGTTTTTGGAATCATAATTAATTCTAAAATTTTTAACTAAACTACTTGCAATTTTCTTTGTTTTTTTTATAATTATGTCAATAAATTGGAGAATTTAGTATGCTTTCGGGAAGTAATGTAACTTTTGAAAGAAGGTTTGTTAATGGACGAGCTCAAAACCAAACAACTTCAGGACAATCAACAACAAAATTATTTGAAGCTATTGATGATGAAAATCTAGGAGATTTTGAGCGAGCTCTAGCAGAAGGTGCGAATGTTAATGCGTTTGATAAGGGATATACACCATTAATGACTATTATCATGAATGGTGATGATAGTCCTACACACTTGAAAATGATGACGTTGCTTTTGCAACATCAAAGTTTAAAGATTAATGCTCAAGAAACTAAAGAAAACAATACAGCTCTACATCTAGCCTTGCGCATGGAAAATAGAAATTTTGTACAGATTTTACTTAGACATACTGGTTTGAATGTGAATATTAAAAATATTCATCGTATAGATTTTCAAGGTAATTTCTCTCATACTCCTGAAGAATATATTAGAAAAATTGGACAAGTTCTCTAATTGCATAAAAGTCAACAATAATTTTTTGTATCATGAAAAATATTTTTTGATGTAAAATTCAGCTCTAATACAACCTTTTATTTATTATTGTATTATCTTATTCAATCAAAAGAGGTTTTATTGGCAATAAAAACATCAACACTAATTTCCAATTAATCTCTTTTAAACTATGTAGCCAATGAATATGTGGATAAATACGTCCACACAAACTTAAAGTATTTATCCACATATTCATTAAGCTTATAAAAACTAAGGTATCATTCTTTTCCTCTATAGTCTTAATGATTTTACATAAGTTAAAAGTAGCATGCTTCCATTGTTCTCTCCGCGGTCTAATATGGCTAATTCATATTGTAGCCAAGCCGCACTATACTTGTTAGGCGGAAGTGGACGGCAACATGTACGCCACGAAGTCTATGCTTCAACTTATCCTCTTGCTTATCCCTTCCATCGGCATTGCTATCTTTACTTTCAGTAAAATTATTGTTTTATACTTCTTTAGTGTTTATTGATAGCAAAACTCTTTTCTATCGATTAGCATCTTATGCATAATCACGGCTAATTTTCTTGCTACTGCAACAATTGCTTTTTTCATGCCCTTTTTCTTTTTAAGCTTCAATCCCCAGCTTCTTAATTTAAATATCCTTTTACATTTTACCAGTAAGACCTGCGCGGCTTCATATAACATATTCCTACAGTCCACTGGTCCCATTTTTGATATACTTCCGTGTCGATCAATCTCACCAGAAGCGTACTGTCTTGGACTTAATCCCATATAGGCTCCAACTGTATAAGATGTTTCAAACCTATGCAGATCATCTATTGCAGCTTTATATGTCATTGCTACTATAATACCAACTCCTGGAACAGTAGTTAATAATTTACAATCCTCATCTTTTTTGCTTTGTTCTGAGAGCATTTTATCAAGTTTTCTTATTGATTCTTCTATTATTTCTAAACTATGTACTAATGATTCAATTGAGGTTTGGCTAATTTCATCTAGATTATTAACCATTTCTTGCACTTTTAAAGCAAAGTTTGCAGAACTAAGACGTTGATTAACTTTTATCCCGTATATTTTCAGTAATCCCCTTATTGTTCCCGCAATTTGCTCTCTGCAACGTATTAATTGTCTTCTGCTTCCAAGTATTATTTTAACCTGACAAGCTTCGTCTGATTTTACTAATACCTCCTTAAATAGCCCAACTCTCATCATTTGTGCTATGCCTCTTGCATCATTTTTATCATTCTTATTGATTCTCGCAGATAATGCTGCTGCCATATGCCTTGCATCTACACAAGTTACTGGTAATCCAAGATTCCTCAACTCTTTGCACATCGATATTGATAATTGCCCGCTTTCTATTCCTATGGACTCGTATTTTTTGTTTTGACCAAGCAGAAACTCAGCTATTGCACTGCTTTCACTTGCAACAACCCCTTCTTTAACAATTTTTCCTTTCTCATCAATGATACTAATAAAAGTTTCTTTGAGTGAGACATCTAACCCGCTATAATGTTTCATGAGACTACTCCTACTGTAAAAGTTTAAATTATTCTTGAAGAACTAATTCATTGAATTTGTTACTTCGTGCTAAAATAATGGAGTATGTCTCTCCATCATTCAATAGCAATTACAGTATGTACAGGATAAAAATTTTTCGCACCTTACGATAGAAATACAAAAAGCACAAACAGGAAAAGAATTATTAGATGTTCTTTCTAACAGAAATATTGACCGAGCAAAAAGACTATTAAATCAAGAACTCAACCCTAATTGTTGGAAAAGAAATTCAAATGAAGAAATAGAAACACCACTTAGCCTGATTATCAAATCATGTTTACAAGGAATAACAGAAGATAACGAGGAAGTATTGACTAAACTTTTAAAACATAAAGAGCTAGATTTTAGTCAAATAAAACCAATACCAGCTATAGAGCAAAATTCAAGATTGAAGCAAATCATTGAACAAGCTATGAAAGAGCGATTAACTGATGCTATTAATAGAAAAGATTTGGGTGATGTAAAAGAATTAGTAGAAGATCACTGCTTCATAAATCGTGCAATTGTCAACGCTGTGTTGGGGAATGTTAATAATCCAAGTGAATCTATTAAAAATTATCTCAATGAGAAATTTCCTGCAAGTGCAGAGCAACCTGTAGCAAATACACATAATGTTCAATCAGAAATAAACGATGAGTTTATTGCTCAAGAATTGCAGCGACTTGAAAACCTGGAAGGTGAACTTGAAAGAACAAAGGCTCAACTTGCAGAAAAAGAGCAAGAGTTGAATAGGACCGTAGATGAAAGAACAAGAGACACTGACAAAATTTCACAGTTAGAAAAGGAGTTGAGACAAGTAAGGCAGGGTAATCAGGAAAGAATTCACACTCTCACTGATCAAGTAGCTCGACTTACTAGAGAAAAAAGTCAACTTAAAAACCTTAGAGATGAGCTTGAAAGAACAAAAACTCAACTTAGAAAAAAAGAGCAAGAGTTGGATAGGGTTGTAAGTGAAAGAGACACTAACAAAATTTCACAGTTAAAAAGGGATTTTAGTCAACAGAGATCAGAACTTCAAACTCAAAATCAAGACTTAAATAACAAAAACAGAAAACTTTCAGAAGCAAGCATTTATAATAGAAGGCAAAGTAACTATGCCTCTGCCTCTTTTGTGTTATCTGGAGCGTTTGCTATTGGTGCATGTTTAACAATATCGAATTTAGAAATATGTATTTCACTTGCTGTAGCTGCATTTGTCTTCCTTACAATTGGATGCTACTGTTCATATAAAGCAAGTACAGTACTGAGTGATGTGATAAGCACTGAATTTGGTAATGTTATCAGTTTAAGATAGAGTTAAGGTTTTTACTTCTTGTCTAAACTCTTCTGAAAATTTTTGTACATCCTGAAAATACCTTGATAATTCGAGTGAATGTAAACCTGAGTGGTTTCAAGACTGAAATAGTTGTTGTAAACTTGCTTCTATTATCTTTTAGTTCAAGAAATTAAAAGTTTAACGATGAGAATTATAATTACAGACCAAAGTAAAAAGTAGGCTTTTCCATTTGATTTATTTTTCACCTGTAATTTTTTGTCAGCTATTAGGTTTAATTTTTCTATAAGGCTAAATATTCCCTGAATTGCTTTTATGGGATAAGAGCTTTTAATTTTTTCCCTATACCCTATTTTACTTTCATGTTGATTGTTTATCCATGTTTCAACTACTTTCCACATATTGATTTCTGGATAGACTTTCCTACATGTTCCTTCTAATAAAATCATAGTTTTCTGCAGCAATAACAATTGTGTTTGAACTTTCATATCAAAATCACCAGTTATTTTTAGTAGCTGAGTAAGTAATCGAGCAAATGAAATCTTCTGTATAGGCTGTCCAACAATGGGTTCACCTATTGCTCTGCAAGCTGTAACAAAATTTCTATGCTGTGATGGAACATAACCGGCTCTAAAGTGCATTTTTGCAACGTGATCATAATCCCTATTTAAAAAGCCTTTGAGTATCTCTATAACGTAATAGCATGTCTCACGATCTATTCTACCCATGATTCCACAATCCAGGGCAATAATATTGTTATTACTATCGATCATTAAATTTCCAGGATGCATATCAGCATGAAAAAAACAATCCCTATATACCTGATTACAAAAAGATTCTATAAGATTGATAGCTATTTGCTTTCGGTTATTCAGCTTTTCAACTTCGTATATTGGTATAGCTTCCATCCATTCTAATGTTAAAACCTTTTTTGAAGTTCTACTCCAATCTATTTCAGGTACGTAGAAACCTCTGTCATGTTTAGTATTTTCCTTCAGTTCCGAAGAGTGGGCAGCCTCAAAGCGTAGATCTAACTCTAATCGGCAAATTTCAGCAAAAGTTTTGACTAATTCAACTGGCTTCAGCCTTTTTGATTGTTCACTAAATTTTTCTGCAATTTCTGCAAGCCAAGAAAGCATTTTTATATCCCTTGAGAATGTTTTCTCAATATTTGGCCTCAAAACCTTTACAGCAACTTCCTTACCCTCAATTGTAACTGCTCTATGCACCTGAGAAATTGATGCTGCTGCAATTGGCTTTTCAGAAAAACTTGAAAAAATATCGCTTAATTTACAATTAAACTCACTTTCTATAGTTTTAACTGCTATTTTATACGAAAATGATGGCAATCTATCACATATCAATAGCAAGTTATTTGTTATGTCCTCATTTAAAATATCAGTGCGTGATGAAATGGATTGCCCAAATTTAATGAACACCGGACCTAATCTTTCAAGAGCACGCTTTAGTTTATGACCTTGTATTTTATTTATTGATTTTTTTGATGGTGGAAGTAAATAAGGTAACACATTGTAGCGTGTTAGCACTGTAGTTATTTGCAGAAGACGTAGAATATTTTGAATCATTTCGCTGCGTAACTGCCAAATATTTCATTTATCTCCATAATTTCATCAGGTTTACCTTGATAATAGATAGTATTATTTATGCAAATTATGTAATCTGAGGATGGTAGAGCAGAGTTAAGGTCATGAGAAGTCATGAGAATCGACACTGATCGTTCTTTTGCGATTTTATTTATAATATCATAAAATTTAGATCGTGCGTTAATATCCATTGCACTGACTGGCTCATCTAAAATGATCAAATCAGATTCTGAAATTAAACAGCGTGCAAGCAGCAGTAATTGTGTTTGTCCTGCAGAGATTTCTAATACTTGATTTTTTAGGATGTTACCGATACCAACCAATTCTATTGCTTCTGTAACAATGGGTTGATTTTTCTTCAATTTCTTCGAGGAGCTATTGAAAAGGAAAGACTCAACTGTTATTGGCATCAAATTACCAATACTAAAATTTTGTGGCATATAGCTAATTTTTATATTGTCAGCGAATACAATACTGCCAATAAAACCTTTATTTATACCAGCAACTGCTTTCACTAAAGAGGTTTTACCTCCGCCATTTGGACCAAGTATTGTAACTATATCTCCTCTTTGTACTGATATGTTGATATTATCAAGAACTTTTTTGTTACCGTATGAAAGAGTAAGGTTTTCTATTTTTAGAATGCAGTTATTGACACTACTTAATTTTTTGGCAAAAATTGACTTCTTCTCAACATTTATATGAGACATTTACTGTTTTTTTTTCTATTACTTTCATTTACATTATACTACAATAGTGCCTTTTCATCCAATTTAAAAATTGTAGCTACAATCAAACCTATACACTCACTTGTAGCTTCTGTTACAGATGGAATTTCAAAGCCAGAACTACTAATGTACGAAGTAGTGTCTGAACATAACTACATGCTCAGGCCTTCAGACGCAAGTAAATTAGAATCTAGCAATATTATATTTTATATCGATGATTCTTTGGAAACATTCATTAAAACTTTCGCTAAAGAAAATAAGAAGTTAATACCGCTATCAAGTGCAATCGATCTACTTCCTGCTCGAACACATTCATTTTCTAGTCACATTCAAGATGAAAAAGATTTGCATATTTGGCTGAATCCTGAAAATGCAAAAAGTATGATACTTTCTATCAGTGCAACATTATCTAATATAGATAAAGAAAATGCCTATCGATACAATACTAACGCAGAGGAGGCTATAAGAAAGATAGACCAAGAAGTAGAAAAAATTACGAAAGAATTGGATGAGTTAAAAAATCAAAAATACATAGTTACTCACGATGCTTATCAATATTTCGAAAAATATTTTGATTTAAGTTACCCAAGCGCCATTCTTTCTATAGAAGAAGATTCTTACATAGGTATGAAGAGTTTAATGAAATTAAAAAAGGTAATGAAAGAGGAAAACGTTAAATGTATTGTTTCTCATTCACGAGAGGATAGCATAAAGCCTAATGTCTTTTCTAGTGACGTAAAAATGGTGATTCTTGATCCTATTGGATCAGATGTAGAGCCTGGAAAGGATGCATATCTAGATATAATCAGCAGCATTGCACAAAATTTCAAGTCTTGTTTCACTGAGTAATGAGTTCTTTTATCTATTCAGATAGCATTGCAAACTTAGTGCTTTCTATTCCAATCACAACTATACCGACATTATCTACCAGAAGTATATCATCCCAGTCTGGGATTCAGTTAAGTTGGTAAGCATAAAAATATTATGTTAAAGCACAACGTTCTTGATGAGATTAGGGCAAGCCAATGTCAGCTACTTGAATGACACCATTTGCTATGCCCTCAAAAATGAATGCTCGTACAGCTGTGTGCCAGCTACTTGCATCTGCTATTTTTACTCATAATTATCTTGCCTGAACGAACTTAAATTCAAGTAGTTAATCATAGAAACAAAAAAAAGAAGATAACCAATATCTTCTTTTACTCTAATTAAAAAGACATTGAATTGTAATTGTCTATTTCATCTGATATAAGCGATAATTTTATGCTCTCAAAACGGAGATTACTTGCAATATCTGTTAACTGTTCACTAAGTGTTACTTTTTCTGGTGAATGGTGTTCAGGAGCTTTAATATTTCTATTACAGTCAGCCTTACACCAAGATCTATTAATTTTTGTCAATAAATCATTACCCTCGTATTTATTTTCACACTGTCTGTGGCACAAATTAAGTAAATCAACACCATGCAATGTCAATGAAGCAGAATCTTGTGTAAATTTTACCATAATATAATCCTTAATCTTATTATATCTATATTAACATATAAATGTGAATATTATACTAATATAGTTACTTTTTATGGCAAGTGGTTTTTGGTTATTTTCTAAACTTTCTTTATAAAAACCATAGGCGCCTATTGGTTTTTAGCTAAAGTAAAGATCAAGTATCTGGAATTCTGGACATAAAATCCTCCTGTGTAAAAAAGATTAGAAAAAAAGTGCGGCGCACATACGACAGAGATTAAGTATGTGTGTGCACCTACGTACGCTGAAGAAGATACGCCACATTTTTTAATGAATTTAATGAAAAAAGTCTGCAGATAAAGATAAATTTTGAGCTCTTAAAATATCTTTTACTATGATTATAGTCAGATTTAAAATATGCGCAAGCAATTTTTTTCTGTAAAAGTTTAACAAAAGAATTCAAAAGTTTGTGAACAACCTCTAAGTGTATGGTCCCAGAGTGTGATGGTATATAGACTATCTGGATCATTTAAAGTGTCAGATCAAGTCCCATTTAAGCAATAAAAAGACCAGATCAGGACAAAAACGCTACCATTTTCAGCCCTTATTCAGGTGGCTCAATTTCCCGTAACTTATATAAGTTACCGTAATCTTTCAAAACCTCAAACAGACTTTCTCTAATGCAAAACAGTATAACTAGTGAGCAATAAGCTACACTCCTTTTAGCTGTAAGCTTTGCATGATAATATACTTACTTTAATTTTTCTTCTTTAAATAATACGTGTCTTCTGACCACTGGGTCATACTTCCTAAACTCGAGCTTCTTGGGAAGGTTCTTAGGATTACGTTTTTTTACACAAAAATAGCCTGTTAGTTTCTCTTCTCCAGTTTTTGTTGTTTTAGTTGCAGTGCTAACTAGCTTGACAAGCAAAGAAGCATTTTTTTTCGCCATAATTGTTAGTGACATAATAAACTCTATGCAAGTTTATTACGCAAAACACTGAAAGTCAACCCAATAATGCAGATCGCAAAATTCTTGACAATCAATAATATATTAAGTAGTATAAGAACATTTCAGAATGAAAAGTAGACGGTAAATAAGTGGTGAGTGATGGCAAAAGGTTATTGTTGATAGAAAGTACTACCTGTTCTAACGAGGTAAGGGTTGCCCTACTAGTTAATGGTAGGGTTGTAGAGTTTGAACAAGAATTCAAGGAAAAAAAACAATTAAGAGGTAATATATACGTTGCTTATGTAAAGCGTATAGAGCCTGCTTTGCAGGCCGTGTTCATTGAGTATGGAAAAAATAAGCAAGGTTTTTTGTCTTTTTCTGAGATATCTCTAAATTATTTTAATATTCCAGAAAAAGAGAAGGAAATTTTCCCTGATGAAGACTATTCGAGCGGTGTGGACTGTTCAAATGATAATTGCACAGAAGAAGGCCTAGATTCTACAGCTAGTAATGAATCCAGCAGTGGTTTTGTGAGGGAGGTACCTTTACATAGAAAATATAAGTTACAAGATGTGATTTCAGTAAATCAAAAGTTATTGGTTCAATTAACTAAAGAAGAACGAGGAAATAAAGGAGCTTCATTTACAACATACGTAACTTTGGTCGGTAGATACTGTGTTTTCATGCCCAATTCCATAAGTAGGGGTGGAGTATCTCGCAGAATTGAAGATACCAACGTTAGAAAACAGTTAAAGGATATATTAAATTCAATAAATTTACCAAAAGGCTCAGGTTTAATAGTAAGAACTGTTGGTGCAGGAAAAAGTAAGAAAGAAATTGAGCAAGATTACAATAATTTGACCTTATTATGGCAAAATATCCAGCAAAACTTCTCTTCTTTAAATGTTCCATCATTAATTTACAACGAAGCAGATGTAGTTATGAGATCTGTACGTGACTTTTGTAGTAATGATACAGAAATTATAGTATCTGATAGAGAAGTTTGTGAAGCGGTAAGAAAATACACTAAAAATGTGTTACAAGGAAAATTGCGTCCTAGATTATATAGAGGTTCTGTTCCAATCTTTACTTACTATCGAGTCGAAGATCAAATTTCTGAATTATATAGCAATAGAGTAGAATTGCCATCTGGTGGGTCTTTGGTGATAACCTTAACTGAGGCATTTGTTTCAATAGACGTAAATTCAGGGAAAATGACAGGAGAAGATAACATAGAAGAAACAGCTTATAGAACTAATATGGAGGCATTATCTGAAATATCAAGGCAAGCGAATCTCAGGGGCTTATCAGGGTTAATAGTTGTTGATTTTATTGACATGTTGAAACTTGAGTATTGCAAAAATGTTGAATTTGCTATCAAGCAGGCGTTTAAAGATGATAAAGCTAAAGTTCAATTTAGCTTTATCAATGACTTTGGTTTAATGGTCTTTTCAAGACAAAGAATTAAACCAAATATACAGGAAATTAATACTACAGAGTGCTTACGCTGTAAAGGTATTGGAAGAGTGAAATCAAACGAAGTGGTTGTTGCATCGATACTAAGGGATTTGCAACATATTGCTAATAAAAATCAAAATAAGTCCTTTGATTTAATAGCACGCAGTGCAGTTATAGCGCACATTTTTAATAATAAGCGTGATATGGTTTCTACAATCGAAAAAGAGTTCAATATTACATTAAATGTTAGTATTGATAATAGTTTAGATGCAGATACATTTATTTTAAAGCAAGGAGACCATATTAATTTTAATGATTATAAGCCATTGCAGAATTCTGGATGTCAAATTGTGAATAGCAGGGATAAAGAAGCTGGTAAACTACCGGGCAACTTTTGGTTAACTAAATGGCTTTCGCGCCTTTTGGGCTCTAACAACTAAACGGGACTTGTAATTAACGAGTTTTATACTTATATATTTTACATCAGATAATATTTAAAAGGGAGTATTCATTATGGGAAGAGCAATAGGTATAGATCTTGGAACAACAAATTCTTGTGTTGCAATAATGCAAGGCAAGGATACAAAAGTAATTGAGAATAAAGAAGGAGCAAGAACTACTCCATCTATAGTTGCATTTACTTCATCTGGAGAAAGGTTGATTGGCGCTCCAGCAAAAAGGCAAGCAACTACCAATGCAAATAATACTTTTTTTGCAACTAAGAGATTGATAGGTCGCCAATATAGCGATCCTGAAATGAAGAATCTAGGTGTACCGTATAAGGTATTTGCAGCAAAAAATGGTGATGCATGGGTTAAAACAACTGATGGTAAAGAATACTCTCCTAGTCAAATTGGTGCATTTATACTACAAAACCTGAAAGAAGCAGCTGAGGCTTATCTTGGGGAAGAAGTAAAGGATGCTGTGATAACAGTGCCGGCGTACTTCAATGATTCTCAACGTCAAGCAACAAAAGATGCAGGAAAAATTGCTGGATTAAATGTCCTCAGAATAATTAACGAACCAACTGCTGCAGCACTTGCTTATGGTCTTGATAAAAAGCACGGACACACAATAGTAGTGTATGATCTTGGTGGTGGTACATTTGATGTTTCAGTTCTTGAAATAGGTGACGGAGTTTTTGAAGTAAAGGCTACAAATGGTGATACTCACCTTGGAGGGGAAGACTTCGATAATGCAGTAGTAAATTATTTACTGGGTGAATTCAAGAAAAGTAATGGCATTGATTTGAAAAACGATCCAATGGCTATGCAAAGAATCAAAGAAGCTGCAGAAAAAGCAAAGGTAGAATTGTCAAGTGCAATGGAAACAGAAGTAAATCTACCGTTTGTTACAGCTGATGCAAGTGGCCCAAAACACTTAAATATGAAGCTAACAAGAGCAAAGCTTGAAAGTTTAGTGAATGATTTAATTGAAAGGACTATAATTCCTTGCAAAAAAGCTCTTGAAGATGCTGGTTTGTCTGCTAGTCAAATTGGTGAAGTAGTTCTTGTTGGTGGCATGACTCGTATGCCAAAAGTCATAGAGAAAGTTAAAGAATTCTTTGGCAAAGATCCACACAGAGGGGTTAACCCTGATGAAGTTGTAGCAATTGGAGCTGCAATACAGGCGGGAATCATTCAAGGTGATGTAAGAGATGTATTACTACTTGACGTAACTCCACTTTCTCTTGGTATTGAAACTCTAGGTGGAGTATTCACTCCACTTATTGAACGTAATACTACTATTCCCACAAAAAAATCTCAGGTGTTTTCAACTGCAGAAGATAACCAAACAGCCGTTACAATTAAGGTACATCAAGGTGAAAGAAAATTGGCGATTGATAATAAGCTGCTTGGTCAGTTTAGTTTAGAAGGAATACCACCTGCTCCTCGCGGGGTTCCTCAAATTGAGGTGACATTTGATATAGATGCAAATGGAATAGCGCATGTTTCTGCAAAGGATAAAGCTACTGGAAAAGAGCAAAAAATACGTATTCAGTCTTCAGGTGGTTTATCGGAGGATGAAATAAATCGGATGGTGAGAGAAGCTGAGGAAAAAGCACAAGAAGATGAAAAGCGTAAGAAATTTATTGAAGTGAAGAATCAAGCGGATAGTTTAGTTCATTCTACAGAAAAATCTTTGACAGAATATGGTGATAAAATTTCTCCAGAAGATAAATCTGCTATTGAGAATGCAGTTAATGAATTAAAGGAAGTTAGTAAGTCTGATAATATTGATGATGCTGATTCAATACAACAGAAGGTTACTAATCTTTCTCAACTTTCTATGAAGCTTGGAGAAGCTATGTATAAGGAATCTCAACAACAACAAGGTGGAGAAAGCTCATCCACAACAAATAATGAGGAAGAAAAAGTAGTAGATTCTGATTATCAAGACATGGATAATAAAGAAGAGAATAAGTAATTCGATTGTCATCCCAGTGCCCAGATACTGTGGGATGACAAGAGGAGCGTATTGTTGCTTAAAGGAACTATTGTGGATATTATTAAGACAATAGAAGAAAAATTACGCGATTCAATAGGTGTAATTGATATTAATATTATCGATGAATCAGCAAAGCATGTAGATCATTATTTTGTTTCTTCTTCGACACTACCTTCACATATCAAATTAGTATTAATATCTAACGACTTTTCTGGAATGAGCTCTTTAAAGAGGCATAAATTGATCTATGAATTATTAAAGAGTGAAATAGAGCGATTACATGCGATTTCTCTTCACTTGTATATGCAAAGCGAATACAATCTAAAAAATAAATAGTAGAAACGTGAGAGAAGAGTCTTTATTAGTTAAAGCAGGAAGAAAATTTAATGATTATAAAGGATCGATGAACCCACCAGTTTATCATTCTTCTACCATATTATTTCCTACTTACAAGGATTACTTAAGTGCAGCGAATGGGGAGAGTATATATGATGTGATCAATGATGGTGTTGCAAGGGATTACAGCTATAGTAATGTTGGTACGCCTACTGTTCATTATTTTTCAAATGCACTGGCTGAAATTGAGGGTAGGGGACAAGCACTCATCTACCCTTCTGGATTATTTGCACTTACTTTTGCTATTTTGACTTTCACTACAGCAGGTTCGCATGTTCTGATACAAGATAATAGTTATTATAGGCTAAAGAGATTTGCCGAAAATGAACTACCAAAAAGAGGAGTAGAAGTAACTTTTTATGATCCGACACAGGATATAACTGATTTAGTTCAGAGTAACACTTCACTCATCATGATTGAGACGCCTGGTTCTATAACGTTTGAGATTTCGAATGTAGAGCATATAGTAAAAGTTGCTAAAGAACGTGGAATTGTAACCGTTTGTGACAATTCATGGGCCACTCCTTTGTTGTTTAAGCCGCTTGATTATGGAATTGATATTGCACTATATGCGGTGACAAAGTATCTAGCCGGTCACTCAGATTTAGTGATGGGAGCTATGGTTGCTGAAGGTAAAATTTTTAAATTGCTTTATGAGAGCTATAAAAATTATGGAGTCACCATTCAATCGCATGACTGTTACCTTGCACACAGGGGACTTAGAACACTGCAAACACGCATGAGGAAGCATCAAAGTACAGCAATGCAAGTAGCAAAGTGGCTGGAAAAACATCCAAAAATCAAAAAAGTCTTATACCCCGCACTTTTTTCCTATTCTCAGCATGATTTATGGAAAAGTTATTTCAAAGGGGCAAGTAGCGTATTTAGTATAGTACTCGATAGAGAATATTCATGTGAGGAACTAAGCTGCATGGTTGATCACATGAAAATTTTTGGCATCGGTGCTTCTTGGGGAGGATGTGACAGTTTGATATTACCAATAGAACATAGATCTATGTCAAGATCTGTAATGAATTCAGATTATGGTGGAAGTTTTGTGCGAATATTTTGCGGACTAGAAGATCCTGAAGATTTGATTTTTGACTTGAATACTGCATTAATAAGACTGCCATGTTCAAGTGTTAAAGATGATTGTGAGACTGAAAGAGCTACTGCATAACATTGTAAATGCTGACTTTGATATTGAAATCAAAGGCGTCACATGTAATCCTAAGAGAGTTAAAGAAGGTTACCTTTTTGTTTGTGTGTCAGAAAGGAGTAAAGAACACGTAACATGTCTTCCTAATGGATGTGTACACAACTGTGTAGACGTTGTAATACAAGGGGCCAAGAAAGATGTCATCCCAGTGCTCAGACACTGGGATCCAGAAAATTTAATTGTAAACAAGCATACTAGACAATTGTATAATGAAAACTGGATTCCAGTGTCCGCTACTCGAATGACAAGTACTCCAAGTTTTGCAGTGCTTTACCACTCGGACCCTCAAGGAATATACAGTGAAATAGTCAGCAGGTTTTATCAATTCAAACAACCTAAATATGTTGCTGCTGTAACTGGTACGAATGGTAAAACTTCAGTGGTGGAATTTTGTCGCCAGATTTGGCAAGATAATGTAGCGTCTATAGGAACACTGGGAACATGTGTCAATAATAATAGAAAAGATAATAGCCTTACAACGCCAAGTGCAGATGATCTTTATTCCACATTGCGTGACATAAATAATAAGAACGTAGAACACTTAGCATTAGAAGCTTCAAGCCATGGAATCGATCAATACAGAATCCATGGACTCAGGCTCAATGCTGCAGCTTTTACTAATTTCTCTCAAGATCATTTGGACTATCACAAAAGTATCGATGAGTATTTTGAGGCCAAGAAAAGGTTGTTTGATGAGGTATTGCCAAAAGAAAAAACAGCGATTTTAAATGCAGATATAGGCGAATATGGAGAGTTGCTCAACATAGCTGAAAAGCGTGGCAACAAAGTTATAACCTATGGAAAAAAAAACTCTGACATTACTTTATTAAAGCAGATACCCACTGCCAATGGTCAATACCTGACAATTCAAATCGGTGATGAAATTTATAACGCATTTTTTCCGATTTTTGGGCAATTTCAAGCATATAATTTGTTGTGTGCAATCGGTATAGTTATTTCATCTGGTATGGACTATCAAAGAATGTGTATAGATAAACTCGCTTCTCCATCTGGAAGAATGGAAAAAGTGAACACTTTTGCATTTGTCGATTACGCTCATACTCCAAGTGCACTCAAACAAGCTCTGTTGTCTTTAAAATGGCACTTCAATAAAAAGATAGTTCTAGTGTTCGGTTGTGGCGGGAATCGTGATCAAACAAAACGTGCAGAGATGGGTAAAATAGCACAAATGCTTGCAGGTAAAGTTATAGTCACAGATGACAATCCGCGCGATGAAGATCCGGGGAAAATTCGTCACGATATTTTGTTACATTGCCCTGATGCACTGGAGATAGGAGATAGAAAAAAAGCTATAGAGAAAGGTATAAATATAGCACATGATGAAAATATGATTCTGCTAGTTGCAGGAAAAGGACATGAAAGATTCCAAATAATAGAAGGCCAATCCCTTGAATTTAGTGATGTTGAAGTTATTAGAGAGGGCCAAAAATTTGCTACTGCTGTTTTGCTCTCTCCTTCATCCAACGCCTGAATGGCTTTTTTCCTTAAGTCATAACTGTACGCTGCTGGCATTTTTACCTTCTTGTTACACTAAATCACTATCTTATCTTGTTCCTACTATTATGAGAAGAGCTATACAAGGATATGAAAGTGGAGATTGTGGTTACAAGATTAGTGAGAGAATATAGAAAAATTTAGGATGAAATATTGCGTGATATAGTTCATTTAGTGATAAAGGCTCTTACAGGTATAGTAGCGCTTCATAAGTAAGAATATTTTTACAAAGAATTTAATAATCACAATTTAGGCAATGATGAAAGTTCTTTAAGAAAAAAGTTTAATACTATCAAGAAAAGTTTGCATAGGCATAGCAATATAATACATAATAATCAAAATATTCCAAATTCTGTCAATTTATTTGCACAGTCAATCACTTGAGAATTCGGAAATTGATTTTTAAACCAAGTGTACTGGCGTTTTGCATAATGCCTTGTGTTTGTTTGAGCAATCTGTATTGCTTCGTCTAAAGTAATCTCCCCTTTTAAGTATCTTATAATTTCTGGTACTCCATGTGCTTTCATAGCTGGCAAATGTGGAGATGGGTTCATGCTAAGTAGGTTTTTTACTTCATCAATTGCTCCATTTTCAACCATTTCAATAAAACGAGAATTTATTTTTCGGTATATATCTTCACGTTTAGGTAGAATTGTATATACCTTAAAATTATTGAACAAAGGAGGCTGTCTATTTTCTTGCCATACAAAGATTGTCTTGCCAGTTTCAGTGATAACTTCAAGTGCTCTTGAGAGGCGATGTGAGTCATTAATAAATATTTTACCTTGAATCCTTGGATCTTTGCTTAGCACTAATTTGTAGAATTCCTCTTTACTTAAATTTTTCCTAAGTTCATTTACGTTTTCTCTCACTTCCTGGCTTATTTGTGGAATCGATGATAATCCCTTGATTAAGCTGCTAATGTAAAGCCCACTTCCTCCAGTGATGATGGGTATTCGTGAATTTTTCAGCGCGTTGTTAACTTCCCTCTTTAAATCCTCTAGCCATAAACCTACGGAATAATTTTCTCTTGCTGAAACATAACCGTATAGCCTATAAAATTCTTTCTGCTTTGGTGGTTGAGCAGTAATTACGGGAATCTCTTTGTATAACTGCTTTGAGTCACAGTTTATTATGCTAATGTTTTTATACTTTTTTATCAAGTTATCGCATAATTCTGATTTACCTGAGGCTGTAATTCCTGTAATAATTACTATATTATCTTTCATTTATATTAATTTAACTAACCTATGATAGGGTGTAGTAAAAATTTGGATTCTACAATCTAAAATTTGGAGACTTTTATGGCAGAAAATGATAACGATAACTCGTTTACTAAGCGTTTTACAAATAGGACTTCTAATGAGACAAGAGGAGGTTTTTCCAGTAAGTATTCATCTCAAAATACCAAAGAACATGCACTAGGAGCAAAAGGAAAAATTTCTGAATTGGCAAACAAAAAAGCTGAAGCCAAGGAAGCTTTTTCTGAAAGTGGCGGCATAAAGAGTAAAAGCAGAACTATCAATGAAAGATCCTTTGCTGATGCAACAAGAAGAAGTAGATCAGATCTCATATATCTAGTTCGTGGTAAAGATCGAGGAAGATCAGCTTGGCACTATGTATTAGTTGATAAAGATAAAAGAGAAATGTTTCTGGCAAAAAGTAGAACTGGCTCTATAGATGTTGCAGATTATGGAGAGATTTTATATTCAGGATGGGGAGATGATCCACCACAGACGATAGTCGATAAAATCAATGAGGAGTTCGGATTGTAGTAAATCTGTTGTAAAAGCAACAAGGACAACATTGCAAATTTAGAGTTCAAAAGGGTTATTCCTCGAGAACTATTGCGTCAGAAAGCTGGCGCTGAATTTGTATATAATGTTGACCTTGGAGGTTTTTATGAATAATAGTGAGAGAAAAGAAAAATTGGAAACTCGCATTTT